>NZ_VLKH01000005.1 GCF_007830175.1 Sedimentibacter saalensis
TGAAATATTACCTATTACATATTCTTCAACTACTGACAATTTAAATTCTTTGCTATATGAACTATTTCTATTTGATGTTTCAAATGCACTAGGTCCATGTTCTTTATATCTTAGATACCAACGACGTACAGATGCTTCATCAGCTTCGACTGATTTCGCAATACTTTCAAAGCTACCATTACCTTTTTCATAATTCTTACATGCTTGAATCTTAATTTCTTTACTATGTTTAGTTTTTCTGCCCATAAAAAATACCTCCAAGTAGATAATCTAATTTTAATTAATTAGACTGTCTACTTTGGAAGTATCATATCATTGTGAGGATTTTTATTATTATTGTCTTACTTCTTCAATTGACTTTACAATGCTGTGAGTGATTGGTTTCCACTCGATTTTTCTAAACAGGGCAACTATAGATATTGGTATATAAGTAAATATGAAAATCGGGAATGAAAATATATATTTAATTTTCTTTAGTGGAGTAGAATTAATTTGTTTCCACTCTGTTATTGTTGTAATAAGGCCAAGTGCAAACAACACAAGGTATGAGTTTACTCCTGACATTATTATTGCTCCCGAAGTTTCGCTTATGATCTCAGGATATGTTTCTATGTTAATAAGCCCCACTGTAAGGAAAACGAGATTTATAAATACGCTGGCCAATGACAAAAGTAAAGCTGGCATAATTGTCATGAGCATGTCGTAGCAGCTGAAGCTTTTTTTAGTGAATATACTCTTAAACAATGTCTTGCCGTATTTAGCAAATACCTGATAAAAGCCTTTTGCCCAGCGAAGTCTCTGATTCCATGACTGTTCGAATATATAAGGCTGTTCATCGTAAAGCACAGCTGTACCGCAGTATCCTATCTTTTCACCTTCTATGGCGTTATCAATTGAAAATTCAATGTCTTCAGTAAGCAGATGATGCTTCCAGCCGTTGTTTTTTCTTATTATATCGTCACTTACCATGAAACCTGTTCCTGAAATAGCACAGCCTGTGTTAAGCATCATTCTTGAGTTGTTAAGATATTTTGCTTCTCTTAAGAACCAAAGAGAATAACCTGCTGATATCCAGTTTGTGTCATAATTTTTGGAATTTCTGTAACATGTAACTATTTTATATCCGTTGTCAAATACTTTATTCATTTCTGCTACATAGTTTTCATCAAGCAAATTATCTGCATCGAAAACAAAATATCCGTTGTAATGTTCATCACTTGCAATTATACTTTTAAACGCGTAATCAAGTGCATATCCTTTGCCCACATTTTGTCTGTTGAATCTTTCTAATACATACGCTCCTGCATCTCTTGCCACATCAGCTGTGTTATCGGTGCAGTTATCTGCAACCACATAAATATCAATCAGTTCAGAAGGATATTTTTGTTGCTTGATGCTGTTAATCAATTGCCCTATTACGGCACTTTCATTTCTAGCTGCAATAACCACGGCATATTTGTTGTTTTTTTGGGCAGTCATTACCTTGCTTTTTCTAAACAGTGCAATAACCACGTAATATGCCTGGTAAAAATAAAAACCTGTAAATAATATTAAAATTATAAAGTTAAATATATTTATAAATGATAACAATTTCATACCTCCACATTTATGTTGTTTCTGCTTACGCTTTGAAGTATAACATTTATTGTTTTTTAATCAATTAAGTATTTCTTAATTTTGTTTTAAAATTTATGAAAACGATGGTAATTTTATAAATTTGTTTTACTATTATTGCTGCAAAGTTTTTTTTTATGCTTTGGAAAATTTCTAAAAATTCCTTGCTTTTGTTGAAATTAGAAAATCAATTGACTATTGACAAAGTGTAGATTATAATTAAAGTACTATTAAAAAATTAGGAGTGATTTACAATAATGGATGATGACGGTATAAGTCAGGTCGCAATATTAATAATTTTGTTGATAATGTCAGCATTTTTTTCTGCATGCGAAGCAGCATTTAATGATTACAGCAGAATAAGGATGAAAAACCTGGCTTGTTCAAACAACAAAAAAGCAGAGTTAGTAATTAGATTGGATGAAAAAAGCGACAGTCTAATATCAACTATTCTTATTTTTAACAATACTTTCAATATTACTGCTGCTTCACTTGCAGTGTATATTTTTTCTAAAAATTTTGAAAGTAATGGAATTGCAATTTCAACTACTTTGATACTTCTTGCAATTCTTATTTTTGGGGAACTCATTCCAAAAGGTTTAGCGCAGTTTGCACCTGAAAAATTTGCAATGTTTGCAGCACCCATAATGAGCATATTTATATTCTTGTGTTCACCAATAAATACGGTTATTGCTGCTTTAAAGAAAATGTTTTACAAATTGTTTGAAACTGAGATTCAGCCTTCAATTACTGAAGATGAACTTCGAACAATGATTGACGAGGTTGAAAACGAAGGAGTAATAAACAAGAATGAAAGTGATTTGATTCGTTCTGCTATAGAATTCAATGAAACTGTAGTAGAAGACATATACACACCAAGAATAGAAATTGTAGGAATTGAGGAAGATGAAAGCCTGGATGAAATCAAGGAAAAATTCTTGGTCAGCGGTTATTCAAGATTACCGGTTTTCCAGGGAGACATGGACAACATAGTGGGAGTTCTTCATGAAAAAGACTTTTATCAGGCTCTCAGCAGAAAAGAAAAAGACATTAAAAAGCTTGTTTCCAAGATTATATATATAACTCCAAACAAGAAAATTTCAGAACTTTTAAAGGAACTGCAAAGGTCGAAAGCGCACATGGCTGCCGTTATTGATGAATATGGCGGAACTGAAGGAATTGTAACAATGGAAGACATCATAGAAGAGCTTGTGGGAGAAATTTGGGATGAGCATGATGAAGTTATAGAATGGTTTAAAAAAATCGGAGATGACAAATATCTGGTTTCATGCAATGCCGATGTGGATGACATGTTCGAATTGTTTAATATCGAGCCTGATGAAGAAGTAGATGTAACAACGGTTAACGGATGGATTACAATGCTTTTTGAAGAAATTCCGGATGTGGGCGGAAAAATGGTTTATAAAAACCTTCACATCACCATAACAAAGGCAGAAGCAAAAAGAGTTCTTGAAATTCAGGTGGAAAAAATAAACGAAGAAGAAAATAAAACTTTATAAATATAATCAAAAGAGCGCAAAAATGCGCTTTTTTTATTTGTCCGAAACATGCAAATCGTTTGCAATAATAGAAAGTTACTTTTAAAAATGTAATTATTTTCAAAAAAATATTGACAATTATTTACATGTAAATTACAATCTGTGTTATTAAATGAGACATGAGCATTGATGAAATTATGACGGAATATACCATATGAGAATATTCTAAATATAGGAATTTGATATAAGTTAAAGGAGTACATATGAACGAAAATGAAAAAAAACAAGATCGGCCCGGAAAGCTGGTGATTTATTATTATGTTATTGCAATATCAATAGTGTTGTTGATTAATTGGTTTTTGTTTCCTGCCGTGACTGGAACTAAAGCCGTGGAAGCAGAGTATTCACAATTTTTACAGCAAGTTAACGATCAACAGGTAGTCATGGTTGAAATACAGAATGATTACATTCTTTATAAAACAGATGTTGATGAAAACGAAAATTATTTCAAGACTGACTTCACCGATGATCCTGAACTTCTACAGGTTTTGAAATCTCAAAACGTTGAATTTGGACAAATAGGTCGTAAAAAACCAGATTACCTTGTAAGCTTAATCATCTGTTATATATTGCCCATTTCCATAATTCTGGTTGACGGATTCATGAAAAAAAACAAAACTAATGACTCTGAGTTATCTTCTTCTGAAGAAAAGTCAGGAAATAAAATTAATGTTACAACCGCAAGTAAGACTACATTTGCTGAAGTAGCAGGACAGGATGAGGCAAAGGAATCTCTTGCAGAAGTTGTAGATTACCTTTCCAATCCTGAAAAATATGCTGAAATCGGAGCAAAGTGTCCTAAGGGAATTCTGCTTGTGGGACCTCCGGGAACAGGTAAGACACTTATGGCAAAGGCTGTTGCAGGTGAAGCCAATGTTCCGTTCTTTGCAAGTTCTGGCTCTGAGTTTGTTGAAATGTATGTGGGACGAGGTGCAGCTAGAGTTCGAGAGCTGTTTGAAAAAGCAAAAAAGAAAGCACCATGCATTGTTTTTATTGATGAAATAGATACTGTGGGAAAGAAAAGAAACAGCAGTTTAAACAGCAATGAAGAACGTGAACAAACATTAAATCAGCTACTGACAGAAATGGATGGATTTGAAGATAACAAAGGTGTTCTTATTTTAGCAGCTACAAACAGACCTGAAACATTGGATCCAGCCCTCTTAAGGCCAGGACGTTTTGACAGGCAGGTTCGCGTTGAACTTCCAGACATGGAGGGGCGTATATCAATATTAAAGGTCCATGCCCAAAATTATAAAATGGAAGAAAAAATAGATTACAATTTAATTGCAAGGGCAACATCAGGTGCTTCAGGAGCTCAGCTAGCCAACATTGTCAACGAGGGAGCACTGCGTGCTGTCAGAATGGGAAGAGCAGAAGTATCCCATGCAGATCTTGAAGAATCAATTGAAGTTGTAATAGCAGGTGAGCAAAAGAAAAATGCAATTCTGAGCCTGCAGGAGAAAAAAATAGTTTCTTATCATGAAATCGGTCATGCAATACTTGCTGCAAAGCAGACAAACAGCGCTCCTGTTCACAAAATTACTATTGTTCCAAGAACATCCGGTGCTCTTGGATACACAATGCAGGTTGAAACAAGAGACAAGACACTATTAACCAGGACAGATGCAATGAATAAAATTGCTACATACTGCGGAGGCCGTGCTGCTGAGGAACTTGTGTTTGGAGAATATACTACAGGGGCTTCAAACGACATAGAACAGGCTACAAAGATTGCAAGAGCCATGGTTACGAAGTATGGAATGACTGACAAGTTTGACATGATGGCACTTGAAACCGGAGGAAGACAGTACCTTGGAGGAGATTCTCAGCTTTCCTGCTCTCCTGAAACAGCTCAGCTTGTAGACAGAGAATCTCTGTCAATAATCAAGGAAGCTCATGCAAGAGCAGCCAAAATTTTAAAGGACAATGAAAAAAAATTACATGAACTGGCAAACTACTTGTTTGAAAAGGAAACAATTACAGGAGAACAGTTTATGGAGATTCTTCAAGCATAATATATAAAAAACTAAGCAGCAATATTGCTCCTTTTTATTTTAGTCAGCATAATAAAAATCCTGTGAAATATAATTAATTAAGGATGTCTATTTTAATGTCTCAACTATGTTGAGGCATGTTATTTATTAATGATTATTGCGGGGTTGATTTCTTGAGGAAATTGTGGATTGGTTTAATTTTCATGGGTATATTTTTTTCTTTTGCCAATGGCAGGCCAGAGGTGCTTACAGATGTGCTTTTGTTTGACCTGCAAAAGGCAGTTGATCTTATAATAAGCCTGGTTCCTGTTATGGCGTTCTGGACAGGTATGATGCGTATTGTGGAAAAATCAGGAATTCTAAATAAAATATCTAAATTTTTAAGGCCTGCAGTCAGGTTTTTATTCAAGGAAGTCCAAAATGACACGAATGCTGTTAATGCAATAGTTATGACTATTGCTGCAAATATGCTTGGTATTGGTAATTCTGCCACAGCCTTTGGTATAAAGGCAATGCAGGAAATGCAAAAAATTAACAGTGATAAAAAAACAGCAAACAATGCAATGTGTATGTTTTTGATTATTAACATGTCTTCAATACAGCTTATTCCATTAAGCATCATAAAATTAAGAGCAGATTCAGGAGCCTCAGTTCCTGCGGATATTATGCTTCCTACTATTGCTGCAACAACATTTTCTACAATTGTAGCTGTTATGCTTGCTAAATATTATGAAAGGAAAATGTGAAATGAATTTTTCTGATTTAATCATGCCCTTTGTTGTGGGCGGAATTCTTTTTTATGGAATTATTGCGGATGTAGACATATATTCTGCATTTATTGAAGGGGCGATGGATGGAGCAAAATCAGCATTTAAAGTATTTCCTTACATACTGGCAGTTATATTTGCAATAAATTTGTTTATTCATTCCGGGGCGGAAGAATTTATTGTGAGTATGTTAAGGCCTGTAACGGATATTTTGGGATTTCCTCCGGAACTTCTGTCCCTGGCTGTTATTAAACCATTATCAGGAGGAGGGTCATTGGGGGTTTTTCAATCTATACTGGACAATTATGGAGCGGATTCTTTTATTGGAAGGAGTGCCTCTATACTGATGGGTTCATCTGAAACTATTTTTTATACAACTGCAGTGTACTTTGGTGCTGTTGGCATAACAAACACAAGACACACAGTCAAGGTGGGGCTTATGGCCCACGGCGCTTCCATATTTGCTGCGCTGGTTGTGGGAAGACTCATGTTTATGTAATTATTTTACGATTTTACGTGACTTTTTTCCTTCAAGCAGGTCCTGCCAAAATGCAAATACGCCTGCCAGCAAAAAAACATCGCCAACACTAATGGTCTTGGAAAAAGGATAGGGAGAAGGAATGGTTATGATGTCGCAAAGAAATTTGAATTTTGTTTTGTCTGTAAGAAGAGAATGTATTAAATCCTGTCCTGTCTGAAGATACAGTCTTTTAGCTTCAACATCTCCTAGAACATCAGAAACAAAGACGGGCATCTTAAAACCATTTGAAGCAATTGCTATGAAATTAAGCAATGTTCCAATAAAGAAAAGCATCATGTAAGACTTTTTTATGTTTATTGCAGCTACATAAAAAATAGCAAAATAAATCAGCCAGCTAAGTGAAAGATACCTTAACAAGCTGCTGCTGGGAAACCTTTTAAACAAAAATTGAGCAGTAATTTCTATTACTGCTGTCAATATTAATAATTTGTAGCCCTTTATCTCGAAATTTCGATTAGTGATATCAGGACTTTTTTTTGTTGCTATTAAAATTAGTATTGCAATTAAAATTGATAAAATGGATATCAATATTATTTCTGAAATCATAATACACCTTTATTCAGATAAGCTAAAATATGTTGCCTTTAAAGCAATTATTGCATCATCCACTATGTCTGGATTAAACTGTGTTCCAGCATTTATTTTTATTTCATTGAGTGCTGTTTCAAGGCTTAGTGAATGTCTGTATGGTCTGTTGGTTGTCATGGCGTCAAAGGAATCTGCAATTGTAAGAATTGAAGTTTCCAACGGAATTTTATCATGGTCCAAACCGTCAGGATAGCCTCTTCCGTCATTCCTTTCGTGGTGATGTCTTATTATTTCTGTAATGTTTGAAAGATAGCTTAAATCTGAAATTATTGTTGCTCCTATTTCAGGATGAGATTTGATAGTGTCAAATTCTTCTTTTTCAAGCTTTCCATCCTTGTTAAGAATCTTCTTGTCAATTCCTATTTTGCCTATGTCATGTAACAGGGCGGCACTCTTTATTAAATCAATTTTGCCTTGCGGAAGACCAAGTTGTTTTGCAATTGCTTCGGAATAAGCACCAACTCTCATGGAATGACCGCTGGTATACGGGTCGCTTGCTTCTATGGCTCGTACAAGGACATTCATGGTGTCAAAATAATTTTTGCGCATGTCTATGTACAATTTGAATGTGTATCTTGCAAATAAAAGTGGAATGAAGAACAAAAGCATTCCGCCTGTTCCGTAGCTATAAAATGCAAAAGCAAGTATTATGCCTAAAAGACTTACAAGCAATATGTTAATTAGCATTCCATAAAAACTACTTTTCCATATGTTTGAAAATTTTTCTTTTAATAATATAGCCATTAACACTGACATGCAAAAAGTGTTTAACAAAATATAAACAATTAATGCTGCAATGCCTGCTACCGGATTGTAAAATACAAATCTTACATTAAGGAGATTGTCTACAACAACATATGCTAATCCAGCTATGCCTGTATTAATAAAATATTGGCTTATATTAAAGATTGTTTTATAAGGTGGATTATTAAATATATGAACTCTTCCTTTGCCGTCAACGTAGGGACATCTGAACGCTACACCAGCTGCCATTACAACGGCAGCAATCAGGGGGTTTGTCAAGATTATTGCAGTAAATGCCAATGCTGTGCTGACTGATATGGCACCTATTTTAGGCAACGGTATTAGAAATGTCTCTGCTACGGCTGATAATACGCAGAAAACCGTAAGCAAAGTATAATCTTCAATTGTATACATTTCAAAAAAATTAATCAATAACATTACAGCAATGGATGCTAACAATGTTATGTATACATATAATTTTATATTAATTTTTTGTTTTTCTAGATTATTATTCATTGTACTTACACCATCTACCATTTTTTAACCTCTATATTTCTATATAATGAAGGGCTGACAAATGATCAATTAATTTTTATAGCCAGCTGATGCTTGCGCCTGCAGCCAATACCAAAGATACTAAAGAAGCTATTATAGGCATTAATTTTTTCATGGGAATCCTCCGACAGTTAGTCTCTGCTCGGTTCGCTATTAGAACAGGAAGGATCCGCTACGCTAGTTTTGAAATATTTTAGTCAGCCCGATCATTCTTTTATATATAAACAGATTTTTCTGTTTATAGCATTTAATGTTGCTTTTATTGTAGAGTCAATTTTGTTTGTTGTAACTATGGAGGAACCGATGAGAACATTTTCCTTCCCGTGGTCTATTTGAGTTATTGCTGCTACCATTACGTCTTTGCCTGCAACTTTGGCAGTCTGTATGTCTTCTACAATGAAGCAGTCAAGGTCTATGGCTTTTTTTATAGAATCCAGTGTAGATAAAGCAGCAACCATGAGTGTGTTTTTTTCTGTTTTAATTCCTTCAGCTTGTCCTGTATATTCCTTTTCATCCCAGGAAAGCTTTGTGTTTATTTTTATTCTGTCAGAAGAAGTTTCATTTGTGTAACCGTCATACAACAGCCTGAAATCAGTGTTTATTGAAATGTTTTTATTGATTTGTGCAACACTTATAATTTTATAATCCACATCTAAATTAAAATGAGACAACAAAGCTGTTCTGATATCACGTGATATTTGCTTTGAATGTCTGCTACTGTCAGACAGCACATGTATTTCGCTTATATTGTTGTTTGCATCAGAAATAATTTTACACGACATGACAGATTTAATATTGGCTAAAAAATACTCCACTTCATCAAAATTCATATTATTCCTCCAAATGTTATACTACACGCTTTCAGTATAATACACATTTCGCATATTTTCAACAATTTAATTAAGAAATTTTCATAATTTTATCAATATTATACAAAAAAAACACATCTTTTCGACAAAATGAAAAAATGTGTTCTGTAAATGACTGTTAAATTTCGTTGAAATATTTCATAAGTCCTGTATATATTGCCCAGGCTGTTTTTTCCTGGTATTCATCAGATACAAGTTTTTGCTCTTCAGCTGGATTGGATAAAAATCCACATTCAATTAATAAAACAGTGTTTTTTGTATCATCCATTATTTTTATATCTTGTTTAATTTGTGGTACGCGCTGGTTTTCCGGATCAAGGATTGTTTTCATACTGTCCTGTAAAATGAAGGCTGCTGCCTTTCCATACTCATTATTTTTTTGGTAAAAAACATGAGAACCATAATATTGTTGTTGTGGAAATGCATTTAAATGTATGGATACAACTATATCAGCATTTGATTTGTTTATTGTGCTCACTCTGTTTTTCAAGTCTTCGTTTTTCTTGTCTCTGATTGTATCTGATGCTGATGAATAAAGACCCGTATCATCATATCTTGTCATTTCAACTTCAAAACCGCTTCCTTCAAGAAATGTCATGAGCTTTTTTGATATCTCAAGATTAATTGGTGCTTCTCCTATATGTAGGCTTCCGCTTGCACCCTGATCGATGCCCCCATGCCCTGGATCTATGAGAATTTTTATTTTTGAGAGCTTTTCACCTGTTCCATTGATTGTTTCGCTGGTAATTCCTATATTTGAAAATAATATCAGCAAGGCTGTGATTATCAAAGCAATTGAAAATACTATATTTACTTTTTTAAATAATTCTTCCATATATCCTCCAAAACATTTTCTTACTTAAGCTTATGAAGGCTGAAAATTTATTATTACTATAATCTCATTTGACATTATGTATTTTTTAATATATAATGAGCTCAACTAAATATTAAAGTTTGGTAACTATAGTTTTAAAAGGGAAAACAGTAAAATCTGTTACAGCCCCCGCTACTGTGAAAGGTGATAAGGCTCAAAACCACTGTGATAAACGGGAAGGTGAGCTTTAGATGAACCGATAGTCAGGAGACCTGCCAAATTTTGATTTGAAGATTTTCGGGAGGATTATCTTAAATGTTAAAGTATATTTACTGTACATACATGTCTTCCAAGAAATTGGAAGATTTTTTATTTTGGAATAATTTTTACAAAAAATATAGTCTCAGGGTGATATTATGAGGGATTATATTATAAAAGACGGTAAAAAATTAAGGTGCGGCTATACAACCGGAACGTGTGCAGCTGCTGCTTCATCTGCTGCGGCAATTATGCTTCTCACAGGTAAGACAGTTGACAATGTGCAAGTGAGATTGCCCTCAGGAGAAACGATTTTCATGGACATAAAAAATCCATGTTTTGATGTTCATGGGGTGAGCTGCAGCGTCACAAAAGACAGCGGCGATGATCCGGATATAACTGACGGCATTGAAATTTATGCCAAAGTGAGCCTTGATGACACAGGAAAAATAAATATATATGGGGGACAGGGAGTGGGAAGAGTTACTCAAAAGGGTCTTGACTGCCAGGTTGGCGAGGCAGCCATAAATTCTGTTCCTAGAAAAATGATAACTGAAAATCTTAAGAGAATTTCAAATGAGTACAAGTACAGGGGAGGAATGAGCGTAACTGTATATGTTCCGGAAGGTGAAGAAAAAGCCTTGAAAACATTCAATCCTCAGCTTGGAATAATTGGAGGCATATCCATACTTGGAACAACAGGAATAGTTGAACCCATGAGCAAGAAGGCTCTTGTTGACAGCTTAAAAATAGAGATGAAAGTAATAAGAGAAAAGGGCTATACAAGACTTCTTGCTTTTCCCGGAAATTACGCTGAGAAATTTATAGACAGCGCTTTGGGAATACGAGGAGAAAACAGCCTTAAGTTCAGCAATTACTTAGGTGAGGTTCTGGACTTTTCTGTGGAGCTTGGTTTCAAGGAAGTTCTCATTGTAGGGCACATAGGCAAGATGGTTAAGGTAGCCGGAGGAATGCTTAACACCCATTCCCATAACGGTGATTTCAGGATGGAAGTCATTGCTTGTTATGCAGCATTGTACGGTGCAGGAAGCCATGCAGTAAATGAAATTTTATTAAGCGCCACAACAGAACATGCTTTATCAATACTTGAAAGAGAAAATGTAGAAAAGCCTGTATTGAAGAAAATTAGTGAAAAGGCTGAATATTACATAAATAAGCGTGTAAACAACACCATTAAAACGAAACTCATAATTTATTCAAATGACAAAGGCATATTAAACTAAGGAGAAATCATGGTACATTTTGTTGGAGCAGGCCCGGGAGCCGCAGATTTAATTACATTAAAGGGGCACAATTTATTGCAGAGAGCAGATGTGGTAATATATGCAGGCTCTTTGGTAAATCCTGAACTTTTGAAATACACAAGGGATAATTGCCTGATTTATAACAGCGCAAACATGACTCTTGAAGAAGTTATTGATGTTATAAAGAAAGCTGAAAAAGAAAATAAAGACACTGTGAGGCTCCACACAGGAGATCCAAGCATTTACGGGGCAATACGTGAACAAATTGACATTTTAAAAGAGCTTCATATTGAATTTGAAGTTGTTCCAGGGGTAAGCTCATTTTTTGGAGCAGCAGCTTCTTTAAATGCTGAATACACTCTTCCGGAAGTAAGTCAGACCGTTATTATTACCCGTATGGAGGGGAGGACTCCGGTGCCGGAAACAGAAAAAATAAGGTCACTGTCTTCTCATAAATCAACCATGGTTTTGTTCCTGAGTTCAGGACTATCTGAAAAGCTTTCAGAAGAACTGATTATGGGAGGATATGAACCCAGTACGCCGGTTGCAGTTGTTTACAAAGCAACATGGCCTGATGAAAAAATATTTCATGCCACCGTTGCAACTCTTCCTGAAATTATGAAAACAAACAACATAACGAAGACAGCCCTTATTCTTGTTGGAAACTTCCTGGGAAATGACTACAAGAGAAGTGAATTGTACAATCCTTCTTTTACACATGAATTCAGAAAGGCAGAAAATAAATAATGAATATCTGTATTTTCGGAGGAACCACAGAAGGAAGAAAACTTGCAGAATTTTTGTCTGAAAACAACATAAAGGCAGATTTATTCATTGCAACTGAGTACGGGCAGCAGTTTTTGAAAAATATCAGCAATATTTCTGTATATCAAAAGCGCATTGATGAAAAAGAAATGATAAATCTTTTTCTTGAGAAAAAATATGACTGTGTGGTGGATGCAACTCATCCATTTGCACGGCTTGTATCTCACAACATTGTGAAGGCAACACTTGTTAGCGGAACAAGATATGTGAGAGTAATAAGAAATTCAATGGAAAACAAAGACTGCATTTATTTTCAGTCTTTCTCGGAATGCATTGATTATCTTAAAAATAAAGAAGGAAACATTTTGCTTGCTACCGGCAGCAAGGATCTTGATAAGTTCACGGCAGTTGAAAATTACAGTGAAAGAATTTATGTAAGGATTCTTCCTATGGAAAGTTCACTTAAAAGATGCATTGAGCTTGGATATGAGAACAAAAATATAATATGCATGCAGGGACCATTCAGCACTGAACTTAATGCTGCAATGATAAAAAGCACAAATTCAAAGTTCCTTGTAACAAAGGAAAGCTCAGATTCCGGAGGATTTGACGAAAAGGTTCAGTCATGTGTGAACACGGGAGCAAAATGTCTTGTAATAAGGAAGCAATATGAAGACGGATTAACACTGGATGAAATAATGAACTTTTTTAAAAAAACGATCATGGAACAGGCAGGCTAACATGAAAAAATTAAATATTGTTGGATTAGGTATTGGCAGCAACAATTACATTCATTCTGCAGCAAAGGGAGCAATTGAAGAAGCAGACTGCCTTATAGGCGCCAGGAGAATGCTTGAAAGCTTTGAGTTTTTACATAAAGAAATGTTTGAAAGCATATGCACTCAGGATATTATAGATTATATAAAACATTCAAAGTGCAGAGTTTTCAGTTTGCTTGTGTCTGGAGATTCAGGATTTTACAGTTTGTCAAAAAAAATAACTGAAAACCTTCTGAAAGACCATGAAGTAACAGTTGAAAATATTCCTTCAATCAGTTCCATGCAGTATTTGTGTTCTAAATTAAATATTTCATGGGATGATGTTAAGCATCAAAGCGCTCACGGAAGAGACATTAACATTGCATCTGCTGTAATGTTCAGCAAAAAAACATTCTTTTTAACCGGTGGAGAATTTGGTCCTAGGGAAATATGCAAAGTTCTTTGCACTAAAGGATTGGGTCATGTAAATGTCACTGTAGGTGAAAATTTATCATACCCAAACGAAAAAATCATTACGGATACAGCATTCAATTTATCCCTGATGAATTTTGACAGCCTTAGTGCAATGCTGGTAGAAAACCGTGAAGCTCTTGATATAAATATTGGAATGCGAAGCATAGGGGATGATGAGTTTATAACAGGAAATATTCCCATGACCAAAAGCGAAGTAAGAACTATATCCATAGGAAAGCTTAACATAAAAAACAGTTCAACAGTCTATGATATTGGCGCAGGAACAGGCTCCGTTTCAATTGAAACTGCTCTTAAGCTCAGCTGTGGTCAGCTTTATGCCATTGAAAAAAATGAAGAAGCCATAAGTTTAATTAAAAAGAACAAAGAAAAATTCAAAGCATACAACATAGACATAGTAAAGGGACTGGCTCCCGACTGTCTTGAAAATCTTCCAAGCCCTGACTGTGTGTTCATAGGGGGAAGCGGAGGAAATCTTGAAAAAATAATCTGTGAAGTTTTGAAAAAGAATAAAACTGCAAATGTTGTTATAAATGCCATAGCCCTGGAAAGTGTCAATGAAGCCATAAGGTGCATGGAAAAGTTCAAATTTGAACATGTTGAAATAACAAACGCATGGATTTCAAAATCAAAAAAAATAGGATCATACAACATGATGATGGGACAAAACCCCATTTATATTATAAGCGGTAAGGGAAGTGGTTTAAATTAAAACAATCAAGGCACCGAGAATAATGATAGCTGCAGCAGGAAGCGGCAGCGGAAAAACTACAGTCACAACGGCTCTACTTAAGGCATTTTTGCTTGAAGGCAAAAATGTTGCAGCCTACAAGTGCGGCCCTGACTACATAGACCCCATGTTTCACAGCGAGGTTATAAAAATTCCTTCAAGAAACATTGACACATTTATACTTGGAGAAAACAACGTCAAATATGTAGTTGGAAAGAACAGCCTCAGCATGGACATATCGGTTGTAGAAGGTGTAATGGGATATTACGACGGTACAGGAATAGGAACTAATGGAAGTTCATATGAAATTGCAAGACTGCTCGGTTGTCCTGTTGTGTTGGTTTTAAACTGTGAAGGAATGGCGATATCTGTTTGTGCAGTAATTGAAGGGTTTAAAAACTTCAGGGAAGAAAGCAACATCAAGGGCGTCATCCTCAACAACATTTCCGAAGGGATGTACAGGTATTACAAAAATATTATTGAAACAAACATACAAGTGAAGGTTTATGGCTATATGAACCGTCTTGATGACTGCAAACTTGAAAGCAGGCACCTTGGACTTGTCACTGCTCAGGAAATAGGAAATTTACAGTCCATAGTAAACACTCTCGGAGAAAATGCTTCAAGAACAATTGACATTAAAGGATTAAATGAACTTGCACAAACTGCTCCTGTTATTGAATATGAAGACCCTGTTATAGAAAGAAAGGACGAAGTTAATATTGGCATTGCATATGACAAATCATTTTGCTTTTATTATAGGGACAGTCTTGAAGTTCTGGAAAAAATGGGAGCAAATTTAATATATTTCAGTCCAATGTCTGATAAAAAGCTTCCGGACAATTTAAGCGGTCTGATTTTTGGAGGTGGTTATCCTGAACTTTACATGGATGATCTTTCAAATAACAAGTCAATGCTTGAAGACATAAAAGAAAAAATAAGTTCTGGCATTCCAACATTTGCAGAGTGCGGAGGCTACATGTACCTTCTTGACAGTTTTAAGGAAGACGGCAATGAATATGAACTTGCCGGAGTTTGTGAAGGTCAAAGCTACATGACAAACAGGCTGAACAATTTTGGCTACGTTACTTTAACTGCAGACAAGGACAATCTTATGTGCAAAAAAGGCGACAAAATAAATGGACATGAATTTCATTACAGCACAAGCACTAATCTTGGGGATGCATTTACTGCAACAAAGCCTGAATCGGAAAAAACATGGAAGTGCATAGTTGCTGACGACACAAAATTCATGGGATATCCTCATCTGCACTTTCTTGGAAATATTGATTTTGCAAGAAATTTCATGGAAACGGCAATAAGTTACCAAAAGGGGCACATAAAATGATACCGTTGATTTTAGGTTACACACTGGACTTGTTAGTAGGAGATCCACAGGGTTTCCCTCATCCCATCAGGCTCATAGGGAAGATGATAGAAAATGTTGAAAGGGTTTTAAGAAAAAAATGCAAAAGTGCTCAGGATGAAAGGCGTGCAGGAATTATTCTATGGTTTGTTGTGGTTTTGACTTCGTATGCTGTGCCTCTTGTTATATTGTGGCTATCATCAAAAATCAGCCTTTTGCTTGCAGGGGCAATTGAAACAGTAATGTGTGCATTTATTCTGGCAACAAAGAGTCTTAAGGATGAAAGCATGATTGTTCATAAATACCTTGAACAAAATGACTTAAGCTCTGCCAGGAAATATTTGTCATACATAGTGGGCAGGGATGTGGAAAATCTAAACAGCAATCAAATTGCCAAGGCTGCAGTAGAAACCGTTGCAGAAAACACATCTGACGGTGTAATAGCTCCAATGTTGTTTATTCTTATTGGAGGAGCACCATTGGGATTTTTGTACAAAGGGATAAACACCCTTGATTCAATGGTTGGATACAAGAATGAAAAGTACATAAACATGGGAAGGTTCTCTGCTCTTCTTGATGATGCAGCAAATTTTCTGCCATCAAGAATTGCATCTTATTTAATGATTACTGCTTCCTACATATTGAATATGGATTATGTGTCAGCCTACAGAATATACAAAAGAGACAGGTACAATCACAAGAGCCCAAATTCGGCCCATACAGAATCCGTATGTGCAGGAGCATTGAACATTATGCTTGGGGGTCCTAATTATTACGGAGGAACTCTTGTTACAAAGCCTACCATTGGTGATGACAAAAGACCAGTTGTGAACGACGACATAAAAAAAGCAAACAAGCTCATGTATGCAACGTCTTTATTGTGCCTGGGTATTGGGATAACGGTAAAGTTTTTAATCTTGAGTTTTTAATATGGAGGAAGTATGGAATCTCACGGAGCAGACATATACACGGCTTCAAGAATATCAGGAATTCATGAAGACAGCATAATTGATTTTTCATCTAACATAAATCCCCTGGGAATACCTGAATCAGTTGAAATTGCTGCAATGAACTCAATCAAAAATGCAAACAGGTATCCGGATATAAATTCACGGGAACTAACAGAGGCTATAGCAGCAAGCGAGCATGTGCCCTCAGAGTGGATTTTTGTTTCAAACGGAGCTGCAGAGGCAATTTTTAGAATAGCTTTTTATTTAAAACCCGGAAAAGGACTTGTAACTGCTCCTACATTCAGTGAATATGAAAATTCTCTGAAATTATCCGGAACTGATGTGGATGTATATAACTTATGTGAAAAAAACAATTTTAAAATAAACCATGATGTATTAAAAAGCATAGACAATACGGATATTGTGTTTTTGTGCAATCCAAACAATCCAACAGGACAAATCACAGACAGCAGCACTGTTGTTAAAATAGCAGATCACTGCAAAAAAAATAATGCAGTACTTGTTGTTGATGAATGTTTTCTTGATTTTGTTGAAAATAAGGAAAAGTACAGCATTGTTAATAAACTTCAGGAATATGACAACCTGATTGTTTTAAAGGCTTTTACAAAGATATATGCAATTCCGGGGATACGTCTTGGATATTGCATGTGTTCAAATAAACAGTTAATCCGGGGACTGAAATCCTCAGGTCCGCCGTGGAACGTTTCAACCATTGCTCAAGCTGCAGGAATAGCTGCTTTAAAAGAAAAAGAATATGTTAAGAAGTCCGTGGACTATGTGAAAATACAAAGGGAATATATTGTATATGAGCTTCAAAAAATAAACATTAAGACATATGAAAGCCATGCAAATTATGTTTTTTTAAAAACAGATATTTTGCAGTTAAAACAAAAATTGCTTAAAAAGGGAATACTCATAAGAGACTGCTCAAACTACAGAAACTTAAGTGAAAATTACTACAGGATAGCAGTTAAAAGTGAATATGAAAACAAATTATTAATTCAAAAATTAAAAGAAATAACAGGTATGCAATGAAAACAATACTGGTGATAATTGACGGGCTCAGCGAAGATAAAATTCATGAACTTGGAAACAAAACTCCGCTTGAATTTGCCTGTACTCCGTTTATAGATAAAATTATAGAACAAGGTCATCACAGCCAGCGAACATTTTATCCATCCAACATGCAGCCGGACAGCTTAAACTGCATACTTGCCATACTTGGAGTGGATGAACGTTACATTCCCAAAAACAGGGCATTTCTTGAAGCGCTGGCTTCAAACATACATGTGGAACATGATGAAGTGGTTTTAAGATGCAACCTCATAAGCATCAAGGACGAAAAATTGGAATCTTTCAATGGGATAAATCTCACTGAAGAGCAAATGAAAAATGCATCTCTTAATGTGAAAACAACCGGAGAAATAAAGTTTCATCACATCAGCGGCTACCGTAATTTGATTGTTCTTAAAAAGAACCGGGAAATCATGTTGATGAAAAATATACCGCCTCATGAGAATGTGGGAAGTAGTATGGCAGAAATTTTAAAAAGTTTTGAACATATTGAAATCTTAAAAGAATTTGTTTTACATAACAAATTTTTTATAAACGGCCACAGCTATATGTTTTATCCATGGGGACCGTCAGAATATTCAGAGATACCCTCATTTCATGAACTCTACCAAAAGTCATGTTCGTGTGTCTGCAGTGCTGAAATAGTAAAAGGCATTGCAAAAGCAATGAAAATAGATGTAGCAGCTTTAAAAAACTCAACAGCAGATATAAATACTGATTTAAAGGAAAAATCATCAGCTGTTCTTAGAGAATTAAAAGATCACGATGTTGTTATTGCGCACATTAACGGCACGGATGAAGCTTCTCACAGAAAGGATCTCTCAGGAAAAATCAGTTTCATAGAAAAAATAGACAGTGATTTTATGAGGGAAATATACAATAATGCGTGTGACACAAGAATAATAGTTGTGTCAGATCACCAAACAAGCTCCCTTTCAGGAAGACATGAAAAAGGGAATGTGGATGTAATTTGTTTTGAAAAAACAAGAGGGAAGGAATGATAATATGGCTAAAGTAATAATGGTTCAGGGTACAACTTCTAATGCAGGCAAAAGCCTCATAACAGCTGCCCTTTGCAGAATATTCAAACAGGATGGTTTCAAGACTGCACCTTTTAAGTCTCAGAACATGGCTCTTAACTCATACATAACCCGTGACGGATTTGAAATGGGAAGAGCTCAGGTAATGCAGGCAGAAGCTTGCGGCATAGAACCTGATGTGAGAATGAATCCAATTCTACTTAAACCAACGGGAGACAAGGGCTCGCAGGTTGTGTTAAATGGCAGAGTTTTCAGGGATATGACAGCAGGGGAGTACTACACATACAAGGAAGACATGATTCCTCACATAACAAAGGCATTCAATTCATTGTCAGAGGAATATGACATCATAGTCATAGAAGGTGCAGGGAGCCCTGCTGAAATAAATCTCAAACAGCAGGACATTGTGAACATGGGCATGGCCAAAATTGCCGACTCTCCTGTAATTATAGTGGGAGACATTGACAGAGGCGGAGTATTTGCATCACTTTCCGGAACAATGCTCTTGTTTGATGATGAAGAAAAAGAAAGAGTCAAAGGATTTGTAATAAACAAGTTCAGAGGTGATGTGGACTTGTTGACTCCGGGACTAAAAATGCTTGAAGACATAACAAAAGTAGAAGTGCTTGGAGTTGTTCCGTACATAAAGGTTGACATCGACGATGAGGACAGCCTTTCAGAGCGCCTTACAAATACATTTGAACAAAAGTTAATTGACATAGCTGTAATAAAACTTCCACGGCTTTCAAATTTCACTGATTTTAATGTGTTTTCCATGAATGAAGCAGTGTCATTAAGATATGTGTCAAGTACAAGAGAGCTGGGAAATCCGGACATGATAATTATACCCGGCACAAAAAACACCATTGATGATTTGAAATGGCTCAGGCAGTCAGGCCTTGAAGCAAGAATAATCCGTTTTGCCGGTGAAGGAAATCCTGTGTTTGGTGTGTGCGGCGGTTATCAGATGCTTGGTGAAACAATCAATGACCCTGATAATGTTGAAGGGGGAGGCAGCATCCGGGGAATTGGACTTTTAAAAATGGATACAACATTTTACAGTGAAAAAACAACAGTGCAGACTACAGGAATTATAAATGAAGCAGAAGGAATTTTCAGCCCCCTGTCAGGCATTGAAGTTACCGGATATGAAATACACATGGGAGATACAATTGTCAGGGAAGGAAAATCTCTTTTAACAGCAGGGGGCAAGCAGGACGGCTGCATTTTCAACAATGTTGCAGGAAGCTACATCCACGGCATATTTGACAGCATGGACGTTGCAGATACAATTGTTCAAATTCTTGCTGAAAGAAAAGGAATAGGATTGACAAACAAAAAACAACTTGATATGAAGACATACAAGGAAATGCAGTATGACATTTTAGCAGATTGTGTGAGAAAATCTCTGGATATGGAAAAAATTTATAAAATAGTGGGAATTAAATGAAAATAGATGTTTACGCATTTTCCAGGAATGGTGTCTTGTTGTGCGATAAAATAAAGCATGGATTAACATTGGATGAAATAGATGTGTTTGTACCTGAAAAGTATTCCATGATAAAGGAAGAGTTGAATTCTATCGGCAACCTGCATAAGTCTGTAAGACAGTCGTTTGAAACAAGGGATGCTGTTTTGTTTGTATGTGCTGCAGGAATAGCTGTAAGAGCCATTGCTCCTTTTGTAAAAAGTAAAATCAAAGACCCGGCTGTAATATGCACAGATGAAAAAGGTAAAAATGTAATTTCTCTGCTCAGCGGTCACATGGGGGGAGCTAACAGACTTTCTAAAAAAATTGCTGCAATTACAGGAGGACAAGCAATTATAACAACTGCTACTGACATAAACGGAAAAATTGCTGTGGATGAATGGGCCCACGACAAAAATTTGAGTATTTTAAACATGAAAACTGCAAAATTATTTGCAGCCGAAATCCTTGAAAACAAGACAGCAGGACTTACAAGTGATTTTCCTGTAATTGGAGTTGTTCCTGAAGAAATTGACCCATACAATAAACAAAATTACGAAACGGGAATTTGTATAAGCCTTGATGAAAACAAAAAACCATACACAAACACATTGAACTTAGTACCAAGGATAGTTTCTGTGGGTGTAGGGTGCAGAAAAGGAACAGATTTTCATACAATACTTAAATCAATAAAAGAAGTTCTCAAGGAAAATAACATTTCATGCCTTGGGATTAAGTCAATAAATTCCATTGACATTAAAAAACATGAAGACGGAATAGTTAAAGCGGCGGAATTTTTAAATGTTCCGTTTTACACATATTCAAAAGACCAGCTCAACACACTGGAAGGCAGCTATACTGAATCAAACTTTGTAAAAAAAATTACAGGAGTTGACAGCGTTTGTGAAAGGTCGGCTTCCATGGGAAGTAACTGCAATAAATTGATTATAAATAAAACAATAAAAAATTCTGTCACTGTGGCTGCCTGCATGGATGAATACAATGTAGATTTTAATTACTGATTGGAGCTATGATGAACAACATAAAATTTGTAGAACCTCAAAATATTGAAAAGCGAAGTTTTGAAATAATTCAGAATGAACTTGGTGATTTTAAGCTTGAAAGCGAAAAAGAACCCATAATAAAACGTGTCATACATACAACTGCTGATTTTGATTATGTGGACAACTTAATTTTTTCAGATAATGTCGTTAAAAATGCAAAAGCTGCATTAAAAAGTGGAGCAACAATAATAACAGACACAAACATGGCCTATTCTGGAATAAATAAAAAGGCAGCAGCTAAGTATGGAGTTGACATAAAATGCTTCATGGCAGATGAAGATGTTGCAAAGGAAGCAAGCGAGCGCGGAGAAACAAGGGCAACAGTATCAATGGAGAGGGCTTCAAAAATACAAGGACCACTCATATTTGCCATAGGCAATGCACCTACTGCACTCATAAAGCTTTATGAGCTCATATCAGAAGGAAAAATAAATCCTGAACTGGTTATTGGTGTTCCTGTGGGATTTGTGAATGTGGTTGAAGCAAAGGAACTCATAATGAGTGCTAATATTCCCTACATAGTTGCAAAGGGAAGAAAAGGAGGCAGCAATGTTGCTGCAGCCATAATAAACGCCCTCTTGTACAATGTGGAGGAAAATTAATGGAAAAAGGAATGTTTTACGGCATTGGTGTGGGAGTTGGCAGCATGGATGCTGTTACAAAAAAAGCTGCTGACATCCTTAATATTCTTGATGTTTTATATGTGCCTGCTGCAAAAAAGGATGAATCAGCAAGTATAGCCCATGAAATAATAAAAGGCTTAATAAACAGCGGCACTGTTGTAAAAAGCAGGCACTTTCCAATGAATTATAACTCGGAAAATTTACAAAAATCATGGCAGACAACTGCCGATGAAATTGAACAGGATGTAATTGAAGGAAAAAACGTAGGTTTTGTAACAATAGGAGACCCCATGGTTTACAGCACATACATTTACTTACTGAGAATTCTTAAACAAAAAATAAATATAACAACAATACCAGGTATAACTTCATTTCTGGACATTGCATCCAAAAATAATTTTCCTCTGGTTGAGGGAGATGACCCTTTAATAGTGCTGCCTGCCACAATGGATACAGAAAAGCTTAAATGCTACATCAAAAATGAAAGCTCGATTGTTCTCATGAAAGTCTACAGAAATTTTGATGCAGTAATTGACTTGATTTTAAATGAAAAGCTTGAACACTGTTCATTAGCTGTGAGCAATTCATCAAAGGAAGGCGAAAGGGTTTATAAGAGCATCAAAGATTTGAAAAAAGAAGATGTTTCATATTTTACAACAATATTGATTAACAAAAAATGGGAGATTTAAATGATATACGCTGTGGGAATAGGACCTGGAAGCACCAGAACAATGACATACGAAGCAATGTATGCAATTGAAAATTCAGATGTAGTAGTGGGATACAAAACATATATTGATTTAATAAAAGACATCATCAAGGACAAGGAAGTAGTATCAAACGGAATGAAGCAGGAAATTGAAAGGGTAAAAAAAGCCGTTGAAATAGCAAAGACAGGAAAGACGGTTGCAGTCATAAGTTCCGGTGATGCAGGCGTCTACGGCATGGCGGGACTAGTGCTTGAGCTTGCTGAACATGAAGATGTTAAAATAATAAGCGGCGTGACAGCTTCAACTGCTGCAGCAGCAGTTCTGGGAGCTCCCCTTATGCATGATTACTGCCACATAAGTTTAAGCGACCTTTTAACTCCACTTGATTTAATTTATAAAAGAGTTGAGCTGGCTGCACAGGGTGATTTTGTAATGTGTATCTACAATCCAAGAAGCAACGGCCGCCCTGATTACCTTAAGAATGCCTTTGAAATAATAAAAAAATACAAGCATATTTCAACTCCTGTAGGAATTGTAAAAAATGCCGAAAGAGAAAACCAAAAGTCAGTTGTATGCACTCTGGGCACAATTGATTATGACGATATTGACATGTTAAGCATTGTAATTGTTGGAAACAGTTCCACATACATAAAAAACAATAAAATTATCACAAGAAGAGGTTATAAATTATAAAACAATAGTGATTACAGGTGTTAGGAAAGCGGTGAAAACCCGCTGCAGCCCCCGCTATTGTAAATGGAGGAAAAAATGAAAAAAACAAAATTATTATCATTAATCTTGTCCGCAGCATTAGTTTTAGCTATGGCTGGATGCAGCAAAAATGAAAAGGTGGCTGTGCCAGAATCAAATAATGCTTCAGCGCAAAACACAGAAGTTAAAAATGAAGAAACAAAAAAGGATTCAGAAGAAATTGTTTTAAAGTACGATGTTACAGTGGGGCAGAATGATGTAACATTTACAGATGCAACCGGGGAAAGAGTAACAATTGAAAAGAAACCTCAAAGAGTTGTGTGCCTGTACAATTCATATCTTGACATATGGGACAGCTGCGGAGGAACAGTTATAGGAAGAGTGGAGGAGTCAGAAGAAAAGCCTGTGGAAAATGCAAAGTCTGCTGAATCCGTAGGAACTGCCAGCGACCCCAGCCTTGAAAAAATAATTTCACTTAAACCGGACCTTGTTATTATGACTACAGCTTACAAGGTACAAAAAGAAATGGTTTCAACATTAAAGCAAAACAATATTCCTGTAATTGCACTGGATAACGACTATAAAAATGATTATTATGAAACAGTGAAGCTTTTTACAGCCGTAACAGACAGAGAAGACCTCTATGAAACTCAGGCAGAAGAAGTTAAAAACAACATTGATGAAATAATTGCAAAAGCCCCTGCAGATAAAAATTACAGCGTTCTTATATTGTTTGCTTCTGCAAAAAGCTTGTCGGTGAGGGATTCAAACTCAATGGTTGGTGAAATGCTCAAGGACTTGAACACAGTGAATATTTCTGATACGGAAATGGAAACATCCGATTCAAAAACATTCAGCATGGAGAAAATCCTGGAGGAAGATCCGGATTTCATATTTGTGTTGACCATGGGAACAGACATTGAAAAAGTCAAAGAAAGATTAAAAAGTGATGCTGAGGACAATCCTGCATGGGCATCTCTTACAGCTGTTAAGGAAGGTAATTACCACATACTGCCAAAGAATTTATACATGTACAAGCCAAACAACAATTATGATGAAGCTTATGAAAATCTGGCAAAAATTTTATACCCGGAAGTATTTAGCAAATAGAAGACAACATGAGGAGAGCTATGGACAGCAAAAACATGAAGATTGAAAAAATTAAGAAGAAATCTATATTGTTGATTTTCATCTTTCTTTCTGCAGCAGGTTTTTTAATAAGCATTGGAAACGGAGCTGTTAAAATACAATCAGGCGAAATATTGAGTTCACTATTATTTAGACAAGATACAGTAAACTCTCAAATAATATGGAATGTCAGACTGCCAAGAACAATAGCAGCATCTCTGACAGGAACATGTCTAGCGCTCTCCGGTTCGATTTTGCAGGGTGTTATGAGAAATCCCCTGGCTTCTCCAAATATCATAGGAGTGTCATCAGGGGCAGGGCTCATGACATTGGTTGTACTCATACTTTTTCCGGAGTTTTATTTTCTTGCACCACTGGGTGCATTTGCAGGAGCTTTACTTGCTACCATGTTTATTTATTTTCTGGCATGGAAAGATGGATCGGGCCCTAACAGGATCATACTTGCAGGAGTTGCGGTTTCTTCTCTTCTTGGAGCAGGAAACAACGCAATAATGACTTTTTATCCTGATAAGGTGTCAGGCATAATAGGGTTCATGGTTGGAGGCCTTTCAGCCACAAACTGGAATGATGTTTTTACAATCCTACCTTATGCTTTTGCAGGAGTAATAATGGTTTTATTAATACAAAACAAGCTCAACATATTGATGCTTGGAGACGAGGTTGCAACAGGACTTGGGATTAATGTTGAAAGAACACGTTTCTTTTTTATAATAATATCTTCTCTCTTAGCAGGTGCAGCGGTCAGTGTTGTGGGACTGCTTGGGTTCGTGGGACTCATAGTTCCTCACATGACCAGACTTTTCATAGGATCTGATTACAGATACCTGATGCCGGCAACAATTTTTACCGGTTCCTTTGTGGTTGTCATATGTGACACGCTGGCAAGAACAATGTTTGCTCCTGTTGAGATACCCGTGGGAATCATCATGTCTGCACTTGGAGCACCATTTTTTTTGTATTTGCTGAGAAGAAAGGCAGAATATTAATATGAATTTAGAAGTTGATAAGCTTAATGTAAGTTATGGTGAAAAGGAAGTCCTTAAAAATATAAGCTTTATGGTAAATAAAGGCGAAATTTTAACCATTATTGGACCAAACGGCTCGGGGAAAACCACATTGATAAAGGCTGCAAGCAGATGTCTTAAACCAACATGCGGTAACATTTATATCGGCGGCATGGACATAGATGAAATGAACACAAGGACAATAGCACAAAAGCTTGCGGTTCTCCCTCAGGTTAAAAATGTATCCAGTGATGTTTCAGTAGAAGAGCTTGTTTCTTACGGAAGATATCCTCATCTGAAATTCGGAAAAAAACTCTGCAGGGAAGACAAGGAAATTGTGGACTGGGCATTGGAAAAAACCGGAATGAAGGATCTCAGAAAAAGATATGCTGTTTCACTTTCAGGAGGAGAGAGGCAAAGGGCGTGGATAGCCATGACATTGGCCCAGAAGTCAAAAATTTTAATTCTTGACGAACCTACAACATTTCTTGATATATCCTACCAACTTGAAGTTCTTGAGCTTGTGAAGGAATTAAACCAGTCTCTGGGGCTTACTGTAATTATGGTTCTTCATGATTTAAACCAGGCAGCCAGATATTCCGATAAAATTCTTGTTATGAACAATGGGAGGGTTTGTTGTATGGGTCGTCCTGAAGATGTGGTGAACACATGTCTTTTAAATGACATTTTCAAAATAGATGCTGACATATATGATGACAAAGTTAACAACTGCCTTTTCCTAATACCTAGAAACACAATTTCTTAAAAATAAAAAAATTGATTAACAATGCTCCTTTACAAAGTATGAAATTATAAAAATTTATAATACTATAAAAAAGGAGGTTGAAATATGAACCAGAAATTAGCAAATTTATCATCAGAACAAGAAGAAAAATTAAAAAAGATTGAATCTGAACTGGGCTGTGTCTTAATAGCCTATGAAAATAAATCTCAGTCCATGGAAACTAATTTTCATTAGAAAATAAAAAATACGCCAAAGGGCGTATTTTTTAGAACAAATCGAAACTATCCTGCCACAATATAATGTTGTTCGCTTCAAAAGATTTTTTTAAATCTATAATTCTTTGATTTGAGGAACCCTTAAACCTTAAGTTGTTTTGAAAATAATTTATGTCAAAGGGACCATCTACTAATACATCACAAAATTTCAGAAGGTTCATATACATTTCATTACAAATTATTTCTTCGTATGTGTGGCCGGAATAAATCCATATATTTTTATTAGTGCAGGATTTGATTTTTTCGGCAAGCATAGAAAGAGCTGTTGCCTGAAGCATTGGTTCTCCGCCTATAAATGTTATGTCTGTAAAATAAGGCGTTATTTTATTATAGACTTCATCTATGCTCATTTCCTGGCCTGATTGTATGTCCCAGTAATTTTTGTTGTGGCAGTCAGGACACCTAATGTCGCAGCCGCTTACATAAAGACTTGTTCTGAATCCTTCACCGTCCACTATTGTGTTTTCTGTAATGCCGGCAACATAAATTGAATTTTCTAGCAACTGTGTTTCACCCTGTCTTTCAGTTCTGCCTTTTTAGCTGCATTCCAGCTGTCGGTACCTCCAACCAGGTATCCTGTTATACGCTGTATGGTGTCTATGCTTGTTCCTTTGCACTCAGGACACTCTGTAAGATTTTCTGAGGCATCTTCATACCCGCAGTCCATGCATCGGTTTCTTGTATGATTTACGGAGCCGTAGCCTATGTTGTACTTGTCCATCAAATCAACTGTCTGCATTACTGATGCAGGATTGTGGGTTGCATCTCCGTCAAGTTCCACATAAAATATGTGGCCGCCCTTTTCATATTCATGGTAAGGAGCTTCAATTCTTGCTTTGTGCTCAATTGAACACTTGTACCATACAGGAACGTGTGAACTGTTTGTATAATATTCCTTGTCTGTTATTGATGGTATTGAACCAAACTGTTTTCTGTCCTTTTTTATGAATCTTCCGCTTAAACCTTCTGCAGGAGTTGCAAGAAGACTGTAATTAAGGTCGTAATAATCTGATTTTTCCTTGATTTTGGAGTTCATGAACCTGATAATTTCAATTCCCAGCTCCTGAGATTTTTCGTCTTCGCCGTGATGATGTCCTGTTAATGAAATCAATGCCTCAGCAAGTCCTATGAAACCAATTCCCAACGTACCGTGCTTCAGAACACTTTCAATGCTCTCATCGGATTTAAGATTATTGCTTCCAACCCACATGCCGGACATTAGCATTGGAAACTGCTTTTTAACAGCAGTACACTGGAATACATACCTGTCATAAAGCTGGTCTGCAGCAGCATCTATACATTTTTGAAGAGATTTGAAAAATTCTTTTTTCTTTTCACTTGTATCTTCAATTTCGTGGCATTCAAGAGCAAGCTTCACCAGGTTTATTGTTGTGAATGACAGATTACCTCTTCCAATGGAAGTTTTTTCTCCATGTCTGTTTTCAAAAACTCTTGTTCTGCAGCCCATTGTAGCAACTTCTTTTTCAAATCTTCTTGGATCATTTATGTCCCAGCCTTCATGTATGTTGAATGAAGCATCAAGATTTAAAAAGTTAGGGAAAAATCTTTTTGCTGTAACCTTGCATGCATATTTGTATAAATCGTAATTTCTGTCGGAGGGGAGATAATTTACACCTGTTTTCTTTTTCCATATGTGAATTGGGAATATTGGTGTTTCTCCATTTCCAACGCCCTGGTACGTGGACTTCAACACTTCTCTTATAATGCATCTTCCTTCTGCACTTGTGTCTGTTCCGTAATTGATGGAACTGAACACAACCTGGTTGCCCCCACGTGAATGAATTGTGTTCATGTTGTGTATGAAAGCTTCCATGGACTGATGAATACGCTTCACACATGCATTTATTGCCTGTTGTTTGTATCTTTGATTCCCTGTGAGATTTGAAAGGGGAGTTTCTATATAATCTTCTATTTCAGCATCATAAAGTTCCTTTAAGTCCGTATCCAGAAGCTCTTCGATTTTTTTAACCTCTTCCTTGTACGTGAGTCTTACATATGGAGCAAGGTAAAAGTCAAATGCAGGAATAGATTGTCCGCCGTGCATTTCATTTTGTATTTGTTCCATGGAAATGCAGCCTATTATGGAAGCAGTTTCTATTCTCTTTGCCGGTCTGCTTGAGCCATGTCCAGCCCTGAAACCATTTTGAAGAATGTAATCAAGTGGGTGCTGCAGACATGTGAGAGATTTTGTTGGATAATAATCCTTGTCATGAACATGTATGTAGTTATTGTCTACAAAATATTTTGACTTTTCTGAAAGAAGACAGTCGTCGACAAATGGTTTTGAAGATTCGCTGGCAAACTTCATCATCATTCCGGCAGGAGTGTCTGCATTCATGTTTGCATTTTCTCTTGTTATGTCGTTTGGAACAGTGTTTACAATGTCCATGTAAATGTCATATTGTCTTCTGCCTCTTGCAATATTTCTTTTGTTTCTGTAAATTATATATTCTTTTGCAGCGTCTTGCCTTTTGCTGGACATGAGTTTTTTTTCAACCAAATCCTGTATTTGTTCAACGGAAGTTGTTTCGGTGGTGTTGTCTGCAATATCCTGTGCGATTTCCTTTGCAAGATATATATCCTGTCCTGCCATAGTGTGATTCATTGCTTTTAGAATTGCATCGGTAATTTTGCTCTTGTCAAATTCTATAAGCCTTCCGTCTCTTTTTATTACATTCATATTATTCCTCCTATAAAATGTTGCTGTAAATTAATGCTTTCTACATGATATACTTCGGCATAAATTAATAATTGTTAATAACCTGAAACCATGATACAGCTAACAATATTTTTAATATTTCATATGCCTGTTACATAAAAAAACTATGGTAATAAATTACCACAGTCCGAATTTACTGCTATTTATCACTTGTCCAATCTTCCGTTGGAGTGAATATTTTATGCAGGTCTTCTGGCTTGCACATGGCATTGCTTTCTCCTTCCCTTAACAGTGGCTATGAAAACAACTAAATGCGTACAGCGGCGGGACCGCGCAGGATTTTAACCTGCTTCCCTCTTAGCTGCCGATATGGCAGAACATAAAACTGTATTCAATTATAATGAGTCTAACATCAAAGAAATTATTTGTCAATGAAGTTAATTTTTTATCATCAGTGCTTTTTCCATATTGACGGAGAGAACAGTGTGATAACAGGCAGAACTTCAAGTCTTCCAATTATCATACACGCTGTCATTGTAATTTTACTAAGATCAGAAAACTCCGAAAAATTTCCCATAGGCCCTACTACTTCAAGACCTGGACCGATGTTGCTTATTGTTGCTAGCACTGCAGAAAAAGTTGTAGTGAAATCAAAATTGTCCAGAGAAACAATGATTATTGCTGAAATCATGACTGCAACATACGAGAAAAAAAATATCATTATGCTTTTCAAATTGTCATTGTCCAGAGATTTGCCGTCAATTTTAACTGTCTGGACTGAATTTGGATGGACAGTATGCCTAATTTCATAAGCAACAGATTTAATGAGCACAAGAATTCTGATGAATTTCACACCTCCTCCTGTTGAACCTGCACATGCGCCGAAGAACATGAGCATCAGGAGAATTGACTTTGAAAACATAGGCCAGAGATTGAAATCTGCAGTAGCATATCCTGTGGTTGTAACAACTGTAGAAACCTGAAATGCAGAATGTCTCAATGCTTCTATAACGGAATAGTTGTAAAGAGGCAATATGTTGATGCAAATCAATATGGCTGCAGCAAGTACTGTTATTCCGTAAAATCTGAACTCTTCATTCTTGAGGGCATTTTTCCACTCACCTTTTATTATAAGAAAGTAAAGAGCGAAGTTTGCTCCGAACAAGAACATGAATACTGCAATTATCCATTCTATCCAAGGATTGTTATAATAACCCACGCTCAGTGCCTTTGATGAAAATCCGCCTGTGCCTGCAGTACCAAAAGCATGAATCAAAGAGTCAAATACAGGCATACCTGCAATTATTAAAAACACTATTAGAATCAATGTCATGGCTCCATAAATGACGTAAAGAATCTTTGCTGTTTCAGAAATCTTTGGAACCAGTTTTCCAAATGACGGCCCAGGACTTTCAGCTCTGGCTAAAAAAACAGAACGTGCTCCCATTGAAGGAACTAAAGCCATAGTAAAAACAAGAACACCCATTCCTCCGATCCAGTGAGTGAAGCTTCTCCAGAAAAGTAAACCTCTGGGGAAACTTTCAATGTCAGTCACAATGCTTGATCCTGTTGTTGTAAATCCGGATGCAGTTTCAAACACCGCATCAACATAGCTTGGTATTGCTCCGCTTAAATAAAAAGGAAGTGCTCCAAGTAAGGACATTGCAAGCCAACAAATTGCAACAGAAGCATAACCCTCACGTTTTCTCAGTTGAGAATCGTTTGTGTTTGTATTTTTTAATATTAAACCGATAACTCCTATTAATACAATTGAGAATATGAATGCTTTTATTTCATATGTGTTATCAATTATTGAAATTATAAGTGAAGGAAACATAAGTAATGATTCCCAGAACAATACTGTACCTAATATTTTAAGTACAACTTTTATATTCATTTATTGCCTCCGACTAGTCTTCGAGTATCTCGCTAAGGTCTGAAATAAAGCCTGTCTTAGTTACGACTATAACCTTATCTCCTTCTTTGATATAATCATTTCCATATGGAATAATAATTTTTTTATTTCGCACAATGGCTGATATGAGGACGTCTTTTTTAAGTTTTAAATCCTTCAGCTTTATATTTAAAAGATTTGCAGAACTGCTTGCTGTAAATTCTGCAACCTCAGCTTCATCGTCAAGTATTTTGTAAAGTTTTTCAACTGCACTGCCCTGAGAGTTGTCCAAGGCACGCACATATCTTAAAATGTTGTTTGCCGTAGTGAATTTTGGGCTGACAATGCTGTCAAGACCAAGTTTTTTTACAATTGGGAAATAATTCTGACGGTTAATTTTTAAAACAACCTTGTTTACGCCGCATTGATGAGCGTACAGTGAGCTTATTAAATTTTCCTCGTCCCTGTCTGTTAAAGCAACAAAAGCATCGGCTGTCTGGATGTTTTCGTTGTCAAGAACTTCCTGATCAGTTCCGTCTCCGCATATAATCAATGTGTTTGACAATATTTCGTTCAATAAAATACAGCGGTTTTTATCAAGCTCTATAATTTTTACATTCATGCCGATTTCATTTAAAATCCAAGTGAGATATATGGCAATTCTGCTTCCGCCTATTATTGTTACGTTTTTTGCCTTGTGAGAACTTCTTCCCATGTATTTGAAGAAGTTTGATATGTCAGACCTTTCGCCCATTACATAAACCAAATCGTCAGTATTGAAAACAAAAGTTCCTTTTGGTATTATTATTTCACCGTTTCTTTTTACAGCACAAAAAAGAACCTTTGCAGGCAATTTCTTTGTTAAATCCATCAGTCTTGTGTCTATTAGCCTATCTGATTCTAAAACGCGGAATTCTACCATTTCCAGCATATTGTTGGCGAAAGTCTCGACGTTTGTTGCCAGAGTAAACTGCAGCATTCGTGCTATTTCATCGGCTGCATCCATTTCAGGATTTATTACCATATCAAGTTCCAGTTCTTGCTTAAGCATTTTATATTCATTGGAGTAATCTGTGTTTCTGATGCGGGCAACAGTGTGCTTAGCACCCAGCTTTTTTCCTATGACACAGCATACCATATTTAGTTCATCGCCGTCAGTAACTGCAATTAACAAATCAGCTTCTGCAACATTTGCTTCTTTTAAAATTTCGACACTTGCTCCGTTTCCCTTTATACACATGACATCAAGAGTGTCATCAGCGTGTGAGAGAACGTCTGCATCGCTGTCCACAAGCGTTATATCATGATCTTCTGTGGATAGTTGTTGTGCTAAAGTGTAGCCTACTTTACCGCTGCCGACGATAATTATTTTCATAACTTCCTCCTATACAATATGTAAATATTGTATTAAATATTATACCTTGTAAAAAGGTATTATAACACAAAATAGAGAATTTGCAAGTCATTTGCACTTATATGTCGTATAAGAAATTAACAAACGTAATATAATCTGGAAATTTTCAATTAAACAAATAGCATACACCCAGTAATCAGCACGCATAGAGTTATAATCATATCTATGTGTCAGATATTTGACGTAGTGTCAGTATTTGGACAAATTCTTATTAAACTTCACATAATAATTCATTGAAAATTACATTAAGAAAATATTTTCCATAATGGCACGCAAATTGCTTGCAGTATTACAGGAATTATAAAATAATATGTGGGAGATATAAATATGAGAATTGAACAGCATCCTATTCTCCAATTTCAAAAGGGAAAGAAATTGAAGTTTACATTCAACGGCGAGGAAGTTGAAGGATTTGAAGGAGAGACAATAGCTGCAGCACTTCACGCAGCAGGTGTTAGAGTTCTTGGAAGAAGTTTGTTTTTGCACAGACCAAGAGGCTTTTACTGTGCCATAGGAAACTGCTCCTCATGTTTTATGACTGTCAACGGAAAAGCAAATGTAAAAACATGCGTGACAGATCTTGAGGAAGGAATGGTTGTAGAAACTCAGGAAGGCAAGGGTGTGATAATATGAAACAAGCTGAATTATTGATAATAGGCGGAGGACCGGCAGGTCTGTGTGCTGCAATCAGTGCAGCATCATGCGGAGCCAATGTTCTTGTGGCTGAAAGAAACAAAAATCTCGGAGGGCAGCTGGTTAAGCAAACTCATATGTTTTTCGGCTCGGAAAAACAATATGCTTCAACAAGAGGAATTGACATAACCGGAATTTTGCTAAATGAACTGAACAAGTACAAGGAAAATGTGGAAATTATGACAGACACCACAATTGTGGGGATGTTTGAAGACGGTGTTGTAACAGCGTTGCACAAAGAAGACAATTATTTTAAAATTAAACCAGATGCAGTTGTTGTTGCAACCGGTGCTTTTGAAAAGGCTCTTGCATTTCCAAACAACGACCTTCCAGGAATTTACGGAGCCGGTGCAGTGCAGACTCTCATGAATGTGTACGGTGTTAAGCCAGGCAACAAAGTTCTCATGGTGGGAGCGGGAAACATAGGTCTTATTGTGAGCTACCAGCTCATGCAGGCCGGAGTTGAAGTAGCTGCAATACTTGATGCTGCGCCGAGAATAGGAGGATATCTTGTTCATGCATCAAAAATCAGAAGAATGGGAGTTCCCATATTAACATCACACACTGTTAAGAGTGCAATAGGCAAAAAATTTCTGGAAAAGGCAATCGTGTGCCGGGTTGATGATAAATTTAATCAAATTGAAGGAACTGAAATAGAATTTGATGTTGATGTAATGTGTATTTCTGTTGGATTAACACCACTTAATGAACTGCTGTCCATGAGGGGATGCCAGATGAAGTATGTTCCTCAGTTAAGCGGAATGGTTCCTTTAAGAAATGAAAACTATGAAACAACAATAGAAAATGTGTTTGCAGCAGGAGACACAACCGGCGTTGAAGAAGCAAGTGCAGCAATGGTTGAAGGATATCTTGCAGGGCTTTGTGCTGCAGCAAAAATAGGCCATATGACAGATGATTTTGAAGAGAGAAAAAATGACTATATTAAGCAGCTAGAAAGTCTGCGCTCAGGACCTGTTGGAAAGCATATTTTGTCAGGTATAGAACAAATAGTAATAAAAGGAGAACAATATGTTTGAGAAAACCGGAATTCCAAGCGAAGAAATGATAAGGGAGAAATTTCCTCCCATTGAAAGAATAAATAAAGGCCCTGTGGCCGTAGTTGAATGCTACAAGGAAATACCATGCAATCCCTGTGAAACAGCATGCAGGTTCAGTGCAATAACTATAGGCGAAGACATAAACAACATTCCTGTTTTAAATGAAGATAATTGCACAGGATGCGCCATATGCCTGAGCAAATGTCCGGGTCTTGCCATAATGGTTGTAGATGGTTCAAAATCTGACACTACAGTACAGGTGAAACTTCCTTATGAATTTTTGCCTCTTCCTTCAGCAGGAGAAACTGTTAAGGGACTTGACAGAGAAGGCAAAATCATAGCCGACGTCAAGGTTTTACAGGTTCAAAATCCAAAATCTTTTGACAGGACTCCCGTTGTAACAATCGAAGCAGACAGAAGCATAATGTATAAAATAAGAAATATCAGGACGGAGGCAAAGTAATGGATGATAATACAATTATCTGCAGATGCTCGGATGTAACCCTTAAGGAAGTAAGAGAACTCATAAGTGAAGGCTACGTTACATTTGATGAAATAAAAAGAATAACGCGCATAGGCATGGGACCGTGTCAGGGAAAGACATGCGGTCAGCTTGTCATGAGGGAAATTGCCAATGCCACAGGACAAAATATTAAAGACGTTAAATTTCAGACAAACAGACCTCCTGTTGTGGGAGTCAAACTAGGACTCATTGCAGAGGAGGGAAGAAGATGAAAAACATTGCTGATGTTGTAATTATAGGCGGAGGAATATCAGGCTGCTCAACTGCTTACAATCTGGCAAAAAAAGGAGTCAAAAACATAGTTGTTATTGAAAAGAACTATATATGCAGCGGCTCCACAGGCAGGTGCGGTGCAGGGGTGAGAATGCAGTGGGGAACAGAAATGAACTGCAAAATCGCAAAACAAAGCATAGAGTTTTACGAGCATGCCAATGAAATACTTGAATACGACAGAGATGTTGATTTCAAGCAAAGCGGATACCTTCTTATAGCAGATACTGACAAAGAAATAGAGCAGTTCAAAAAAAATATTGAAGTACAGCATGCATGCGGCATTCCTTCAAAAATGCTTTCACTGGAGGAAGCAAGAGAAATTGTTCCCTATCTTAACACAAGTATTTTAAAAGGAGCTGCGTTTTGCGAAAAAGACGGCTTCCTAAACCCATTCCACACTACAGATGCCTTTTACAAAGCAGCCAAAAGACTTGGTGTTGAATTCAACACATTTACTGAAGCAACGGGTATAAGGGTTGAAAAAGGAAGAGTTACAGGAGTTGAAACAAACAAGGGATTCATAGGGACAAACATAGTTGTCAATGCAGCAAATGCCTATTCAAAGAATCTCTGCAACATGGTCAATCTTGATATTCCTGTTTATTCTGAAAGGCATCAGATACTGGTTACAGAACCTGTGGAGCCCATGCAGGGACCAATGGTAATGGCATTCGGTCTTAATTTATATGTTCAGCAGTCTCCGGAAGGTTCATTCATAATGGGAAGAGGAGACGCCAATGAGCCAAGAGATTTGAGAATAACATCCAGCTGGCATTTCATAGAAGAAATGGCCAAGACAATTGACATGGTTCTTCCTCCTATTTCAAAACTAAGAGTTATCAGGCAGTGGGCAGGACTTTACAACATGACTCCTGACAAGCAGCCTATTTATGACAAGTCAGAGGAAGTTGAAGGGTTTTACATTGCTGTAGGGTTTAGCGGACACGGATTCATGTTTGGGCCAATAACCGGAATTGTAATGTCTGAAATGATACTTGGAGAAAAACCTACTATCGACGTGAGCATGCTTAATTTGAACCGCTTCAAAACAGGCAAACTTCTTCTGGAACCATCTGTAGTTTAACAAAAAATTTAATAAGATAGCGTACCTTGTTGCTTTTTAAGCAATGTAATACTATAATATTATTATGGAAAAATAAAAAGGGGATGCATGATGAGAAAAAAATACCTGGATAAACTTGTGGAAATACTCAATAAAAAAAATATGGATGCCATACTTATTGCTCCTTCAGAAGAAATGGAATTTATAATGGGGCACAACACACATTTGTGTGAAAGGTTTCAGGCATTGGTAATCAAAAACGACGGAACATATTTTTACATATGCAACTTGCTAACAGTTGACGAAGTTCAAGCTGTACTAGGTCCCGATATAAAAGTATACGGGTGGTTTGATGGAGATTTGTTTACAGACACTGTAAAAAAAGCATTTGAGGAAAATAACCTCATTGGAAAAACCATCGGAGTGAACTCAACTGAAAGAGCGTTCCTTATTCTTCAGATAATGGAAGCAGTTGACGTTAAGTTTGTAAACGGAAAGCCTCTTCTTGAAGAAATGAGAATGATTAAAGATGAGGAAGAACTGGAAAACTTAAGAACTGCAGCAAGAATAACGGATGAATCTTACATAGAGCTTTTGAAATTCATAAAGCCCGGCATCAAGGAAGCTGACATTGCAAGAAAAATGAATGAAATTTTCAAGGAAAAGGGTGCTGAGGAAGGATTCACAATGGTGTGCTCTGGACCTAACTCCTCATATCCTCACTACAACAGCGACCAGAGAGTTATTCAGGAAAAAGACGTTATTGTTCTTGATTGGGGCTGCAAGTACAAAGACATGTGCGCAGACATGTCAAGGACCGTGTTTGTGGGAGACATTACAGAAGAAGAAAGACAAGTTTACGAAATAGTCAGAGCATCTCAGGAAGCAGGTGAAAAGGCTGCTGTCAATGGAGCATACATTCCTGATGTTGACAGAGCTGCAAGAGAAATAATACAAAATTCAGGCTATGGAGATTATTTCTTCACAAGGCTTGGACATGGTATAGGATATTCCGTTCATGAAGCTCCGGACATAAAGAAGAGCAATGAAAGACAACTTGAAAAAGGCATGGTGTTCAGTATTGAGCCCGGCATTTATATGGCAGGAAAATTTGGTATGCGCATTGAAAACATAGTTGCTGTTACAGAAAATGGCAATGAAGTTTTAAATAAGGCTTCTAAAGAAATAATGATAATTAAAAATTGATAAAATTAGGCCTATGCCTAATTTTTTTCAGTTGAATATGGAGAATTTATGAAGAAGACATTGGCAATAGTAAGTTACAGCGTGGAATCCGTTAACTCCTATTACGAACAAATAATCAGCTTGTTTCAAGACAACATAATTGTTAATAAAATATGCATTGACGATTTGGACATGAAAAATACCATAGAGGCAGATGTTGTACTCGTGCCTTCTTTTGACATGTTCGAAAAAATAAAAAACAACATAAGCAAGGAAGCCGGGCTTATTTTTGCAGCAAGAACAATTTCTAAATCCGGAATGGACCTTATTAGAAATATTGAGCCGGGCACCGAGGTTGTTCTTATTGATGAAAGTCCTGAAATGGCTGAACAGATAATAACTGTGTTGTATCAGTTAGGAGTAAGGCATATTAAGCTTCAGTCCTACTGGAACATCGACAGGAACAATATGCATGACAAGACTGCAATAATTCTTGGGCAGACTGCATTTGTTCCTAAAGACGTGAAAAATATTGTCAACATAGGCAACAGTCTTCTTGATATAAACTCCATACTTGATTTGGGAGACAGGTTTGATTTGTTTCCTTTGCTTGACAAGCAGGACATCATAAGAACATATGAGGAAATAGAGCCATCAAATGTGGGACTTTTAAAAATTCTTGGACTGACAAACAGCAGAGAAAGCCAGCTAGAAATACTCCTTCAGTTCATTGATGCAGGTGTAATAGGAATCGGATTTGACGGAAATGTATTTTTGTACAATGAAAATGCCAAGAAAATAATCGGACTTGAGGACGAACAGGTTATAAACGAGGACGGAATAAAATTATTTGAACAAATCCCATTTGAACATGTGCTTAAAACCATGAAGTCTGAAGAAGAAAAGCTGGTGAAAATAAACGGATATGATGTTGTTGCCACGGTAAACCCAATCAGGCATTCAGGAAAGCTTTACGGAGCTGTTGCAATCATAAGAAAATATGTGGATATGGAAAAACAGGAACACATATTAAGACGTCAGCTCATAGGCCACGGTCACAATGCCAAGTACAATTTTGACGATATCATAGGAAAAAGCAATTTGATCAATGAATGCAAAAGTATTGCAAAAAGAATGTCTAAATCAGATTCATCAATACTTGTTACAGGAGAAACAGGAACAGGCAAAGAACTTTTTTCTCAGGCCATCCACAACAATTCAAAAAGAAAAAAGTATCAGTTTGTTGCGGTTAACTGCGGAGCATTTCCTGAAAATCTTCTTGAAAGCGAATTGTTCGGATATGAGGAAGGCGCTTTTACAGGAGCAAGAAAAGGAGGAAAGCCCGGACTGTTTGAGCTTGCTCACAAGGGAACATTGTTTCTTGACGAAATAACTGAAATGCCAATGAATCTTCAAGTGAAGCTATTAAGGGCGCTGCAGGAAAGGCAAATTGTAAGGATTGGCGGAGACAGACTCATTGATGTTGACATAAGAATAATTGCAGCCACAAACAAGGATATAAAAAAACTTGTGTCTAAAGGTGATTTCAGGCAGGATTTGTTTTACAGATTAAATGTTTTGCCTCTTAAAATTCCGCCTCTTAGGGATCGTAAAGAAGACATATTGTTTCTTGCCGAATACATAATTAAACGGTTTAAAAGCAATTTCTCCTTTACTGATGCTGCAAAAGAAATGCTTATAGAATATGACTGGAGCGGAAATGTAAGAGAGCTTAGAAACTGCATTGAATATCTTGTGAATCTTGAATTGGACACCATAGATTTAAAGGACCTTCCCTTTGATATGCACGACTATTTCAGAAACGAAGATGAAGGGCCCTTGCAGGATATAATGGTTGAGTTTTTAGAGACAGCAGGAAACAACATAAGAAAGTACATTTTTGTTCTGGATGAGCTGGAAAAGGGATATTTAAGCAACAAGAGGCTTGGAAGAAGAAGCATATCAGAAACGGCAAAGAAAAAAGGAGTATTCATAAGCGAGCAGGAAATAAGGACTATTCTCATAAATCTTGAAAAGTTTTCCATGGCTGAAATCTACAAAGGAAGAAGCGGCACGCTTATAACGGAAGCCGGAAGGCTGACTTTGAAGCATCTTACAATGAGTCAGAACCCATAGAGTTTTGACTGTTATGAAAATTAGCTTGTAAAATATTTTTAAACTATTTATAATGGAATTAATACTGGTAAAAGGAGAGGGAAATGGATTTTTATAAAACAGCGTTGAATTTGCATGAAAACAATGTAGTTGTTGATACCCACCTGGACCTGGCGGGGGAAATATACAACAGATATTTAGCCGGAGAAAAAGAAGTAATTAAAAATAGATACCTTGATAATTTTAAAAAGGGCGGATTTAATGTAATTGTTTCATCTTTGTACATAGATGATATGTTTTTACCAGAGTTAGGACTCAAGACTGCTCTGGGACAAATAAGTGCAATTATGGAAGATGTTGAATCATGCAAGGATGAAGTATTTTTAATCAAGAACAAAAATGACCTTCAAAGAGCAATCAAAGAAAACAAAATAGGAATTATGTTATCATTCGAAGGATTAGAACCAATTGGAAAAGATATTGGATTGTTAAGAGTTTTTTATGAACTTGGATTGAGGGCGGCAGGCCTTGTGTGGAGCAGAAGAAATTTTGTTGCTGACGGCTGCAGCTTCAACCCTGTGGAAGAAGGACAAAAGGGAGGACTCACAAAGTTTGGCGTTGAGGTTGTTCGTAAAATGGAAGAAATGAACATGCTGATTGACGTGAGCCACTTAAATGATGAAGGATTTTGGGATGTTGTTAAATTTACAAACAAGCCCTTTATAGCTTCTCATTCATGTGCAAGAAGTATTCACGGGAGAATGCGCAATCTGACAGATGAACAAATTAAAGTTATTGCTGAAAGAAACGGTGTAATAGGGATTAATGCATATAAAAATATTGCAGGAGTAAAGGAAGGCGAAGATCCTATTAAAAAGCTTGCTGACCACATAGAATACATGGTTGACCTTGTTGGACCAAGACACGTGGGTTATGGATTTGACCTGTGCAACAGCTATTATGACAGCGAACTGAAGTTCAAATTTGAACCTCACAACAGTGACAGCCTCAATTCTCACAAGGATGCTGTTCTGCTTACAGAAGAGCTGTTGAAAAGAGGAATGTCAACAGAAGATGCTAAACTTGTAATAGGCGGTAACTTTTTAAGAATTTTTAATGACATACTTCAGTAAAAACGTTGAATGAAAAGATATTCTTTCGGCTTGAATTTACGGAATTATTGCATTAAAGTAAGCTTCAGTACATATTTCTTCGCATAAATCGAAAATATTTAGTCGGAAAAATATAAAATTAATTTCAATTTGCAGCAGTAATATAGTATTAAGAAAGGTAAAAATAAAAATGAAGTATTTTATTAAAGAGTGGGTTGTGCCGATTGCAATTGCTCTGGTTATTGTGTTATTTCTGAATAAATTCATATTCATATTGGTTACAGTGCCCACCGGTTCTATGGAAGATACCATAATACCCGGTGACAGGCTTTATGTTAATGAACTGTTTGATGTTAAAGATGCTGTACGGGGAGATATTCTTGTTTTCAAATCAGAAGAACTTGACAACAAGAGACTTGTTAAAAGACTTATAGGCCTTCCGGGAGACACAGTTGAAGTAACTTCAAACAGCGAAGTCTATGTAAACAATGAGAAAATTGATGAGCCATATGCAGTTAAATGGGAAGGTGAAGCTAAAACTTTCAAAGTGCCGGAAAATTCTTACTTCTTCCTGGGTGATAACAGACCTATTTCCTATGATGCAAGGTACTGGGAAAATCCATATATTGATGAAAGCAAGATAATAGGAAAAGTATTGTTCAGATTCTTCCCGTTCAACAGAGTGGGAAAAGTGGAATAAAGAAAATAATTAAGAGTTAAGAATTAAGAATTAGAGGAAGGAAATATTGGAGTTCCAATATTTCCAACTTTAATAATTCAATGAAATAAAAAAAATTGGAGGTATTTATGGAAAGAGTTTTAGAAGGTCTTGAACCTGAAAGAGTGTTTTATTATTTTGAAGAAATATCAATGATTCCCAGGGGTTCAGGAAATGAAAAACAAGTATCCGACTATCTTTTTAACTTGGCTAAAGGTAAGGGGTGGGAAGTAATTCAGGACAAAAATCTGAACATTATAATAAAAAAGCCAGCAACAAAAGGTTATGAAAATTCACCGGCAGTAATGCTTCAGGGTCATATGGACATGGTTTGTGAAAAAAATGAAAACGTTATCCATGATTTTGAAAAGGATCCGTTGAAACTTAGAATTATTGACGATCACATTTACGCCACAGAAACAACACTGGGAGCTGACAACGGAATTGCTGTAGCCATGTGTCTTGCTGTTCTTGAATCAGAAGAATTAAAACATCCTGCACTGGAAGTGCTCATAACAACCGATGAAGAAAAAGGTATGACAGGTGCCCATAATGTTGATGGCACATTGTTTAAAAGCAAGTATCTATTAAATCTTGACAGTGAAGAGGAAGGAGTTTTCACTGCAGGCTGTGCTGGTGGATGCGAAGTTGTGTTTAAAATACCTGTATCGCATCACAATGTAAAAAACAAGGCTTACAAACTAATGGTAAAGGGTCTTTTAGGTGGACATTCAGGGGTTGACGCTGATAAGGAAAGAGGTAATGCCAACAAAGTATTGGCAAGAGTACTTCGTGATTTGTTTGATTATGTGGAACTTGTAAGCATAGAAGGCGGATCAAAAACAAATGTCATACCAAGAGAATCATATGCAATCATAAATATAGAATATATTGATCAGGTAAAAAATATAATAGAATTGTGGAATAAAATTCTTAAGAACGAATATGCCTTTACTGATCCATCAGTTGAATTAGTATTGGAAGACATGGGTATAGAATCATATCCTCTTGAAAAAAATATCTTTAATAAAATAGTTTCAGCCATAAATCTTATTCCAACAGGCGTTTTGTCAAGAAGTACTGCAATAGATCTTGTAATAAGCTCCAACAATCTTGGGGTGGTTACTACAAAAGAAGATTACGTGTATCTTCACTGCCATGCAAGAAGTTCAGTGGAAACACTGCTCACACATGGATTTATCCCTGCAATGAAGCAGCTTGGAGAAGCGCTGTCTGTGGAATGCGAAACAGGTGCCATGTACCCTGGATGGGAATATGCAAAACAATCGAAAATAAGAGATATATGTGTAGAAACATATGAAGAAATGTTTGGAAAAGAACCTGTTGTAAGTGCAATACATGCAGGACTTGAATGCGGACTTCTCATTGGCAAAATACCAGGTCTTGATGCCATTTCCATGGGCCCTGACGCATGTGATGCTCACTCTCCAAACGAGCATGTAAGCATAAAATCAACTGGAAATATTTACAAATTACTGTGCAAGATATTAGAAAAAGTAAAATAAAATTGCAAATACCATTTGCTCAAATTTTTCGACAATTAATAATATTATGTATTTGATTGAGAAAAATTTGTAAAAAAAAGCAAGCCATGTTTTTACATTGATTACAAAAAATGCTTTATGAATGTAATAAACAAGCTTGTTTTTTTTAGTAAAACACACATAAAATGTATAAATAAACAATTGGATTTTGCTTTTAAAAACCAAAATATGCAGTGAATAACTGAAAATAAAAGCGTTATCCCAGTCAGGAAAAACGATTTCTTACATATTTAAACAAAACTGGCATATAAATAAATCTGTTGTAATTGTAAAATATTTATGATATAATTATTTAAACATTTTGTTAAGAGAGGAGAAAATAAAGTGGCAAAATATATAGTAAAAAGAATTATTTCAGCAATAATTACTATATGGTTTATCATGACTTTGACCTTTATTCTGATGAACAGCATCCCTGGGGATCCTATGTCCATGGGAAAGGCTTTGCAGCCAGAGGTTGAAGCAGCGGTTAAGGCTAAATATGGTTTAGACAAGCCTTTAATTGAACAATATTTAACTTATTTAAAAAATTATACTCATGGTGATTTTGGTGTTTCCTTCCAAAAGATAGGACTTACAACAAACAGGATTATTGCCGATGGGTTCCCGTATTCATTGAAAATAGGTGGATGGTCTTCGCTTTTCATAATAGTTGCGGGTATTGGTTCTGGGATAATATCTGCACTTAAGCAGAATAAGATTCCGGACAGAGTAATGATGATTGTTTCAACGCTGGGAGCGACAGTTCCAAGTTTCGTTTTTGCAACATTGTTCCTTTATGTGTTTAACAGAAAATTAGGGTGGGTTCCTTCTTTCGGAGCCGGCACATGGAAACATTATATAGGTCCTGTACTGTGCATTGGTATGTTTTCGCTTGCATACGTAACCAGACTTACAAGAACATCAGTTCTTGATGTATTGCAGCAGGATTATATTAGAACAGCAAGAGCAAAGGGTTTGTCTGAAGGCGTTGTTATTATAAAGCATGCACTTAGAAATGCATTGATACCGGTAGTTACTTACCTTGGACCTATGATTGCCAGCCTTATAACTGGTTCATTTGTTGTAGAGAAAGTATTTGGTATTGCAGGAATAGGATCATTGTTTACAACAAGCATAACTAACAGAGACTATACATTGATTATGGGTATTACTGTATTCTTTGGAATATTTATAGTAATAGCCACATTGATAGTGGACGTACTTTATGTGTTTATTGATCCGCGTATAAAATATGATTAGGAGGAATATAATAAATGGAAAATGTTAAAATGTCTCCTGACATGTGGACACCCCTGGAGAAGCATGAAAAAGATGCGGAGAAGGTTTCGAGACAAAGTCTTACTTTTTGGCAGGATGTAAAAAGAAGACTTAAAGAAAACAAAGTTGCAATGGTTTCATTGGTGGCAATTGTAATTGTCATACTGGCCTGCGTATTTGTTCCTATGTTTTATCCCATAACATTTGAAAGTCAAATACTGGATTTTGCAAACATCGGAATAATGATGGACATTTATGAAGTTGACGGCAGCTATTTTTATATGAACGGTGAGTATTACCTCATTGATGTTACATCAGACGGAACATTGCTAAAAAAGCATCCTCTGATAAAAGACGATACAACAAATAAACGATATATTTATGATTTCAACGGAAAGGAAGTAATAGTTGATTACAGCCCATACTTCAATGCAAAAGTTGAATACATGAATTTGGAAAAGAAAGCAAAAAAGGATTCTTCCATAGATCTTACGGAAGCAAAGTTCAATTTGGACAATGCAAAGAAGGTTGAGATCAAAGCAGGAGATCAAATATTAAACCCTGTTGACAGAGTTCATAACAAAACTTATATTTTAGGAACGGACAACCTTGGAAGAGACATGTTCATAAGAATTCTCCACGGAGGTCGTATTTCATTAATAGTAGGTTTCGTTGCAGCATTTGTAAACCTTATTATAGGAGTTTTATACGGCGGTATTGCAGGATATGTTGGAGGCAGGGCTGACAACATAATGATGCGTGTAGTCGATGTTATCAGTGCAATTCCAACACTTTTATATGTTATATTGCTCATGGTAGTTATGGGAAATGGTATGATGCCGATTATCATAGCACTGAGTATAACTTACTGGCTTTCTATGGCAAGATTGGTAAGAGGACAGGTTCTTGGTCTTAAGGAACAGGAATTTGTGCTTGCAGCACAGTCTTTAGGGGCTTCAACAAAAAGAATAATGTTAAGGCATCTAGTTCCTAACATGATGGGACCTATAATGGTTTCAGCTACAATGCAAATACCAAGTGCAATATTTACAGAAGCTTTCCTTAGCTTTGTTGGTTTGGGAGTTTCAGCTCCTCAGGCTTCTTGGGGTTCACTTTGTAACGATGCATTGCTGACATACATGACATACCCTTATCAGTTGTTCTTACCGGCACTTGCAATATCTATAACTATATTGGCATTTAATTTGTTCAGCGATGGTCTGAGAGATGCTCTTGACCCAAAACAAAGAAAGTAAAGTGAGGTGTAAAAAATGTCAGATAAATTATTAGAAGTTAAAGATTTAAGAACATCTTTTTTCACTCACTTAGGCGAAGTAAAAGCAATACGAGGCATAAGCTTTGATGTTGAAAAAGGTGAATCAATAGGAATAGTTGGCGAATCAGGAAGCGGAAAGAGCGTTACATCTCTTTCAATAATGAAGCTGCTTCTTTATCCAGGAAAAATCGTAGGCGGAGAAATTCTGTTTAACGGTGAAGATTTAGTTAACAAAACAAACAAAGACATGATGGCTATAAGAGGAAATGAAATAGCAATGATATTCCAGGACCCTATGACATCATTAAACCCGGTTTACACCATTGGTGATCAAATTGCTGAAGCAATTATAAAACACCAGAAGTTATCAAGAAAAGAAGCTCATGAAAGAGCGTTGGAAATGCTGAAACTAGTTAATATACCTGACCCTGAAAAGAGAATTCACAATTTCCCTCATGAATTTTCAGGCGGTATGAGACAAAGAGCCATGATAGCAATTGCATTGTCATGTCAGCCTCAGCTTTTGATTGCAGACGAGCCTACAACTGCGCTTGACGTAACAATTCAAGCTCAGATACTTGATCTTATGAAGAGTCTGAATGCAAAACTTGACACTTCCACAATGCTGATCACTCACGATTTGGGAGTTGTTGCTGATGTATGTTCAAGAGTAGTGGTTATGTACGGAGGTCTTATAATGGAAAAAGGCTCCATCAGAGACATTTACTACGAACCTAGACATCCGTATACAATGGGATTGTTAAAATCAATACCAAAAGTTGCTTCTGACGAAAAACAAAGGTTGATACCAATACCAGGAACTCCTCCGGATTTATTAAATCCTCCTACAGGATGTCCGTTCTATGCAAGGTGCGAATATGCAATGCGCATTTGCAATACACAACAGCCACCGTATTTCAAGTCAGAAGATGGAAAGCACGAATCTATGTGCTGGTTACTTCACCCTGATGCACCAATAAATGAAAAATATGAACTATTGAAGGGGGGAGTAAAAGTTGGAAAATAACAAAAATGAAATTTTGGTTGAAGTAAAGAACCTGAAAAAACATTTTTTCAAAAATAAAGGGATTATAAAGAAACACTATGAAATAACAAAAGCAGTTGACGATGTTTCATTCTACATCAAAAAAGGAGAAACATTGGGACTGGTTGGAGAATCAGGCTGCGGAAAGTCAACAACAGGAAGGACTGTATTGAGGCTTTATGAGCCAACAGCAGGACAAATTCTTTACAACGGCGTTGACATTGCAGGCATGAACAGAGAACAGCTCATGCCTTACAGAAAGAAAATGCAGATGATTTTCCAGGACCCGTATGCTTCTTTGAATGCCAGAATGACTGTTGCTGACATTATCGGAGAGCCTATGGACATTCACAACCTGGCTCACGGACATGAAAGACAAGAAAAAATATTTGAACTTCTGGACACTGTAGGACTTAACAAGGACCATGCTGCCCGTTATCCTCATGAGTTTTCAGGTGGACAAAGACAGCGTATAGGAATAGCAAGATCCCTGGCTGTTGACCCTGAATTCATTATATGTGATGAGCCTATATCAGCTCTTGACGTTTCCATTCAGGCACAGGTTGTAAACATGCTTGAAGATTTGCAGGAGCAAAGAGGTCTCACTTATTTGTTCATTGCACATGATTTGTCAATGGTTAAACACATTTCTGACAGAGTAGGCGTTATGTACCTTGGAAGTCTGGTTGAAGTTGCATCAAGCAAAGAATTGTACAGGAACCCTGTTCATCCTTATACTCAGGCGTTGTTGTCATCAATTCCTATACCTGATCCTGACATAGCAGAAGCTTCTAGGAGAATTGTGCTTGAAGGGGATGTTCCAAGCCCTGTAAATCCTCCTTCAGGATGCAAGTTCAGAACAAGATGCAAGTATGCAACAGAAAGATGTAAAGAAGAAGACCCGATTCTCAGAGATATTGGCGGCGAACATTTCGTTGCTTGCCATCTTCTGGATAAATAATTGATATTTAGCCCTTTCGGTAATGTGAAAAGAGTAACTCTTGACATATTGCCGAAAAAGGGTGATAATATAAAATGCAGGTAACGATTACCTGCAAATACATAATTTTTTTGGAGGGATTTTATGTTAAAAAGAGTATTATCATTATTGCTCGTACTTGCAATGGTATTCTCTATATCAGTAGGCTGTGCTAAACAAGAACCGGCACCAGCTGAAGAGAAACCGGCAGGAGAAACACCAGTTGCAGAAACACCAGCTGGAGAAGAAGATTATCTTGTATGGAACATCGCAGTTGACCCTGAAACTTGGGACCCAACATTAAACAGCGCAGCTGACGGCGGACACATTATTCAAAATATGTTCGAAGGTCTGACTAAAGAAACTTCTGAAGGAATACAAGCTGCTGCAGCTGAATCTTGGGATATAACTAATGATGGAAAAACTTATACATTCCATTTAAGAGATGGTTTGAAATGGTCTGACGGACAGCCTGTAACAGCTAAAGACTTCGAATATGCTTGGAAAAGAGCATGTGATCCTAAAGTTGCATCTGACTATTCATTCCTTGTAACTACTTACTTAGTAGGTGGAGCTGAATACTTCAATGGAACTGGAACTATCGATCAAATAGGCGTTAAAGCACTTGATGACAAGACATTGGAAGTTAACCTGAAATTCCCTGTTGCTTATTTCTTAAGCTTGACTTCATTCTATACTTACATGCCAGTAAGACAAGACATAGTTGAAGCTAACGGCGAAGGTTGGGAAAAGAATCCTGCAACTTGCATTTCTAACGGAGCTTTCAAAATGACTGAATACCAGACAGGTTCTCACCTGACAATGGTTAAGAACGAAAACTACTGGGATGCAGCAAATGTTAAACTTGCAGGTATCAAAGGTCTTATGATCGTTGAAGGAACAACAGCTCTTAACGGTTATGAAAACGGAGAAATCCAGGTTCTTGACAGCATCACTATTGAACAGATTCCAAGACTTCAAAAAGAAGATCCAAACTTTGTAATCTATCCACATATTGGAACTTACTATGTTAACTTCAACGTTGACAATGAAGTGTTCAAAGATCCTAAAATCAGAAAAGCATTCTCACTTGCAATCGACAGAAAACAATTTGTTGAGCAGGTTACTAAAGGCGGACAGACTCCTGCAACTGGATTTATACCATCAGGTATGATTTTCTCAGACGGATCTGACATCAGACCACTTGATGCAAACGGAATGCCAGCACCTGAATACGGCATTGACCCAACAAAAGCAAATGTGGAAGAAGCTAAAGCATTGTTGGCTGAAGCTGGATATCCAGATGGAAAAGGACTTCCAAAGATTACATTCTTGTACAACACAAACGAAAACAACAAGAAAATTGCTGAAGCATTGCAAGGAATGTGGAAACAAAATCTTGGCGTAGACGTAGAACTTCTTAATCAAGACTGGGCAGTATTCCAGGAAACTAGAAGAGCAGGCGAGTACATGATGGCTAGAGGCGGCTGGTTAGGAGACTACGGCGACCCAATGACTATGCTTGATTTGTTCACAGTTGCTTCAGGAAACAACGATCCTCAGTGGAGATATGCTGAAGAACCTAACGGAGCACCACATGATAAAACTCTGAACCCTGAACAAAAAGAATTTGAAGATGCAATTTCTAAATCTCTTGTAACTTCAGGTAAAGACAGAGATGCAGCTTTGAAGGCAGCTGAAGATTCATTGATGAACAACATGGTTGTAGCACCAATTTACTACTATACATTTACAACAATAGTTGACTCATCTAAGGTTGAAGGTGTAGAACTCACATTGACAAACAAATGGGACTTCACACATGCTGAATTAATAAAATAATAAGCAAAAAGGATTGGAATCTGTTATACAGAATCCAGTCCTTTTTTTGTAGTATAATGTCTGTTTGCACTTCATTGAAACACAAATAACAATGTCGTCTATATACAAATTTCTGTTTTAATTGTATAATTAAGATGGAGATGATATTTATGAAATACAAAATGGTGGTACTGGATCTGGATGGAACTCTTTTAGATGACGAAAAACAAATAAGTGAAAAAAACATCCGCATTTTGAATGAACTGCACAAAAGCGGAGTGATTATAACAATTGCAACAGGCAGAAATTATTATATGGCAAAAGGTCTCACTGATAAGCTTAAAAATATTTCTCCTGTTATACTTGCCAACAACGGGGCAATTATAAGACGTTCTCACAACGATGAGCTTCTTCGTAAAAACTATCTGGATGCTGCAGCGTTTAAAAAAATATATGATGCAGGAATTAAAAGGGGTCTTAATCCTGTTGTGCACGTGGATGAATATAAAAATGGCTACGATCTTATTTATGAACGTGAAAACTATGAAGAAGCATATCTGGGCTACATAAAAAAAGACTATCCCAGAGCAAGGCTTAAAAAATTTGAAACTGATAGCCTGAAAAATATTCTTGCTGTATGCTATTTTGATGAATACAGCAAGCTTTCTGATTTCAGTCTTGAAATGATGGAGTTAAACAAAGGCGAGTACAATACCATATGCAACCGCAACATAAGCCAGAGGGCTCTTCTTGAATTTCTGCACAATGAAGGCTGCAAGTGGAAGGCACTTCAGAAATATGTAAATGACATCAACATCAGGAATGATGAAATTTTAGCCATTGGTGACGACAATAACGACATTGAGCTCATTTTAAATGCAGGACTGGGAATTGCCATGAAAAATGGAACAGAGGAATGCAAAAATGCTTCAAAATTAATATCAAAATATGACAACAACAATTCGGGAGTTTACTATGTTCTTTCGGAAGTATTTGAAATAAAATAACAAATTAACAAAAATATCAGAGATTGTACATATTTCTTCCATGCTCAAAATATAATGTAATAACATTGTATTAAAAACAAGGAGGAATTATGAAAATAATAGCTGCAATAGCATCAATTCTTATTATTATAGGAGCGTTGAACTGGGGTCTGTACGGAATAGCAAAAATTGATATAGTTGAAAATTTATTTGGAGGCTGGAATAACAAAATAGGAAGAATAATCTATATTATAATTGGAGTAGCTGGCTTGTATTCGCTTCTTTACGTCATTTTTGCATAAATAAAAAAACATGCCGACGGGCATGTTTTTTATTCTTTAGGAAAAGCGTCCAATTCCTACTGCTTTTGTCATTTTGTCCATGACGTTTTTACCCTGCATGTTCTGACTTATCATTTCTACAGAACCCAATGTAATGTGGGCTAAACCGAAACCTATAATACCATTAGTATAGGATTCAGGCAGGTTGTTATTACTATTTTTCAAAGCTATTCCGGTTGCAGTTACTACTGTTCCAAGCACTGTTGGAATTATGCCTTCTTTTATGTGCATTTAAATACCTCCTAAAATTTATTTGTTCACTTATTATTTGCAAAAATAATAAAAAAATTTGGTTTATTTCATGGCAATTAATAAAAATATTAAACAACAATTGATTAAAAAGGTTATATTATTTATAATATGATTAATATCCAAAATTTAAATTTAAACAAAGGAAAAAAATGACCAGATATAATGAATATTCAAATTATCTAAAAGAAAAATACAAGGAAAAAGTATACAAACTTCCTGTTAATATTCCCTGCACATGTCCAAACCGGGACGGCACATTAGGATACGGAGGATGCACTTTTTGTGCAGAAGTAGGAACTGGCTTTGAAATGCTGGACAACTCCATGAGTGTCAAAGCTCAGCTCAGGACGAACATGGAATATATTAAGAAAAAATATAAAGCAAAGAAATTTATTGCATATTTTCAAAACTACACAAACACATACCTGGAGTTTGAAAAATTCAAAAATTACATACGTGAAGCTATCATGGAAGACATAGTTGAAATATCAGTTTCCACAAGGCCTGACTGCGTTCCTGATCCGTACCTTGAATTCCTTTATGAACTTATGAAGGAAAGCGGAATAAACATTTCCATAGAGCTTGGACTTCAGACTGTAAATTACCACACGCTTATTGCTATAAACAGAGGACACACGCTGGCGGAATTTATTGACGCTGCAGTAAGAATAAAAAAATTCGGTTTTGAAATATGTGCTCATGTCATATTAAATCTCCCCGGTGATGATATGACGGATGTTGTAGAATCAGCAAAAATATTGTCGGTACTGGGCATAGACCAGGTGAAAGTTCATTCTCTTTATATAATGGAAAATACAGAAATGGGAAGAATGTATAAAAATGGAGAATTAAAGGTAATTACTAAAGACGAATATGTAGAAAGAGTCATCGTTTTTCTTGAACACTTAGACAGCAATGTTGCGGTTCAAAGACTGGTTGGAAGGGCACCAAAGGAAGATTCGCTGTTTGTAAACTGGGGAATGAGCTGGTGGAAAATCAAAGATGAAATTTTGGACAAAATGGAAAAAGAAAACCGGTACCAAGGAAAATTTCAACTGCAAAAAAAGTATAAATTGTAAAAATAAGTAGTGTAAACATTTTCAATTTGTGGTACAATATAATTGTAATTAACTTTATTCAAACAAATAAAAATAGGAGTGTGATTATTATGGTTCAATTGGTTTGCGGTCACAGCGGAAGTGGAAAAACGATGAGAATGATTGAAATGGCAAACAAGACTATGGATAGTATACAGGGAAAGATGGTTTTCCTGGAAGCTAACAACAGGCACATATTTGATTTGGATTACAGAATAAGATACATAAATACGAAAGAGTTTGGATTAACAAATGCCGATCAGTTTCAAGGCTTCGTATGTGGTTTAATTGCGACAGATTATGATATAGAACAGGTTTACATAGATGGATTATATAAGATTGCTCAGTCCGGAATGGAAAATTTAGAAGCAGTTGTAGAAAGACTTAATTTTTTATCAGAAAAGTTTAATGTTAATTTTATCATGAGCGTGAATCATGAAATGGATGATATTCCAGAAACATTGAGAGATAAAGTAATAGCATAGAAAATATCCACCGGCTTGCCGGTGGTTTTTATTTCTCATTTATGGATTATTCTTGCTTTTAATTGCTCTTGCTAAAAGTTTCAGCATCTGTTAGAATACATGTAGACAATTAGAAAGAGTGAGTTTATGAATTATTTTAAACCAAACAAGACAATATTTGATGAATTCTTTGAGCACAGAGATATGCTTATCATTCAGCACATGAATGGTGATATAAGCAAAAAGGAATATCTGGAGTTAAACTACAAATATATGCTTGAAAAGAACATAAAGCCTTTTCAGCGAATAGACAGCTTTGAAAAGGGAATGTACAATTACCAGTACTACAACATGCTTGCTAAGTACCACAGAATGATAGCTCAGGAAATAAAGGATAAGGGAAAGCACATCAGTTTTTACAGCAAGTATCTGGAAGAAGCAGATTATTACTACAATGAAAAGGATAAAACATCTTTCAGACTGTTAAGATACCTTCATTATGAAAATGTGGAATCATATTTTATAAAGATGGAGTCATCAGCTCTGGAAGGAAAGCTCTATGAAATAGTTCTGAAGGATTATGAATATGCAGTGCTGCATTCAAAATCCCTGTGGCTTTTAGATGTTCTGAAAAAAGAAAATGTATTTTTATCTGAAAGGAAGAAATCTGTAATAGACTATTATGTAAATCAAAAATATTAAGGAGCCCAATGGCTCCTTTCTTTTATTTTAATATGCGTTTGCAATTATTTTAATTATATCGTCCAGGCTTGTACCAACTTCAATTTCATATGTACCGCTTCTTAGTTTTGTATCAAGTCCAAGTTCTACGGATCTGTTTAAAAATTCGTTTGTGTCGCTAATAAGATTTGAACTTTGAAGTATTTTAGCAATGCTTGAAGGAAAAGAGCCTTCAGGAATTTCAACTGTTGCAATAAGTCCGCTTGGGGCAGGGGTGTCAGGTGTTTCACCTTCTGGTTTTTCAGGGTTTTCAGCATCATCAGGATCATCCGGTGTTTGCGGGTTTTTTGAATTGTTATATTCTTCTTCTGCAATAATCTGAGGCAAATCAGAAAGTTTGTCTTTTTCGATTCCTCTGTTAAATAAAATATCAAATCTCCATCCTAATATTAATACCATTACAACAATTACTACTATTATTAAACCGTAGTCGGTAATATTATATATAAAGTCTCTTATTGCATTTATTATTGTTTTCATCATCCACTCCTTGTTTATTATCAAGTAACTAACATTTTAACACAAAAATGGCTGATTTACAATAACCAAAAACATGTAATTATTTCTGGGTTAAAAATTTCATGTCTGGAAGAAGAAATAGAACTGATGAATAATTTAAAATTGCTTGCTATAGTAGATGTTATTGGTATAATATATAGATACTTAAAAAAATAACCAATTGGAGAAAATATGAAAGAAATATTAATAACTAAAAATGAAGAAGGACAAAGACTTGACAGATTTCTGAAAAAGTATCTCAATAAGGCAAACCAGTCATTTATATATAAAATGCTAAGGAAAAAAAACATTAAATTAAACAATTTGAAGGCAGAGCCTGAGGAGGTACTTAAAAAAGATGACCTTGTCCAGCTTTATTTATCCGATGAAACAATTGACAAATTCAGGGAGAAAAAAAGTTTGATTGAAACGGACATACATTTCGTTCCGGTATATGAGGACGATAATATTCTTGTTGTAAATAAACCCATAGGATTAAGCTCTCAGCCTGATGAAACAAGTGATGTCAATCTGGTTGATGAAATTAAAATGTACCTTGATGCAAAGGAAGAAAACATAAGCTTTACATTCAAACCGGCAGTGTGCAACAGGCTTGACAAGAATACATCAGGACTTGTGATTGCAGCTAAAAATTATGATGCTTTAAAACAGACTAACAAGGCAATAAGGGAAAGAGCAATCAAAAAATACTACAAGGCCAAGGTTCACGGTATTATAAAACAGGATATTGAGCTAAAGGATTACCTCATAAAGGATGAATCAAGAAACATGGTAAGAATAGTAAAAGAACAAGAAGAAAATGCCAAATTGGTAATTACAAATGCTCATCCTTTAAAAACAGAAGGAAATTTCACATGGCTTGAAATAGAAATTGAAACCGGAAGAGCACATCAGATAAGAGCACATTTGTCTTCCATAGGTCACCCTATAGTAGGAGACAAAAAATACGGAAGGAAAGACGATGAAAAACATCAGCTGCTTCATGCCTACAAGCTTGTTCTGGATGGATATGAAGGTGAGCTTGAATATCTGAACAAAATGGAAATAATTTCAGATGTGGACGAAAGGAAAACTTTGAAGCAATAAGGAGGATTCATGAAAATTATACTTGCAGGAGAAAAAAATCAAACAGTGGAAATAGGTGAGGATGAATCACTTTTTGATCTTCTTAAAAGAATCCATAAGGATGATTACACAAAGTATCTTGGAATAAAAGTAAACAACAAGCTACAGGATCTTCAGGGGGCAAAATTTAAAGAAAACGACAAAATTGAGTTCATCGACATAAGCGATAAAGATGGCAACAGAATTTACGTCAGGACGTTAACTATGATTTACATAAAAGCATGTAAGGACATTTTTGACCAAATAGACGTATGCATTGTCAATTCCCTAAGCAAGGGTCTTTATACAGAACTTAAGAATAAACATCTGGTAGACAACAAACTGCTTGAAGAAATCAGAACGAGAATGCAGGAAATCATAGATCAAAAAAGGCCCATAAATACAAGACTCATGAAAGTTGAAAAAGCAATGGAGATTTTTAAAAAACAAAATCTTCAGGATAAAATTGAGCTTCTTACGCAATGGGGCAAGAAAGACATAAGAGTTTGCGAACTTGACGGATATTATGATACATTTTACGGATACATTGCTCCAAACACAGAATTTGTTAAAGAATTTGATTTGAGACTTTTTTCACCGGGCATTATTTTAAATTATCCTACAAAGGAAAGCAACTTTGAAATTCCTGAATATATTGTACAGGAGAAACTTTCCAAAGTTTTTAAAGAAGCTGAAGATTGGGGGAAGATAATGGATGTTGGATATGTGGGTTCTTTGAACAAAAAAATCATAAACAATACAATTGACGACATGATAAGAGTCAATGAAGCGCTCCATGAGAAAAAAATAGCCTACATTGCTGATGAAATTTCAAATGATACAAACATAAAAATAGTTTTAATAGCAGGTCCGTCATCCTCAGGGAAAACCACATTTGCACAGAGGCTTTCTATTCAGCTAAGAGTGAATGGCAAAAAAACTTATGCTCTTTCTTTAGACGATTATTTTGTTGACAGGGAACATACTCCCAAAGATGAAAACGGAGAATTTGATTTTGAAACAATTGATGCCCTGGATCTTGAGCTTTTCAATGAACAGCTCTTAAGCCTTATGGCATGCGAAGAAGTTCAAATACCTACATTTAACTTCAAATCAGGAAAAAGGGAATACACAAAAGATGTTGTTAAGCTTACAAATGACCACATCATCATAATTGAAGGAATTCATGGTCTAAATGACAAGCTTACAAAAAACATTCCTCAAAAAAATAAGTTCAGAATATACATAAGTGCGCTTACGCAGCTTAATATTGATAATCACAACCGAATTTCAACTTCCGACTTGAGACTTGTAAGGCGAATTGTAAGAGACAACACTCACAGAGGCAACAATGTCTACAAGACCATGGAACTTTGGGATAATGTTGTTAAAGGAACAGAAAAGTATATTTTTCCTCACCAGGAAAATGCAGATGCCATATTTAACTCTGCTCTTGTTTATGAGCTCAGCGTCCTGAAAAAATATGCAGAGCCTCTTGTTAAGGAAATAAAAAAAGACAGTATATTTTATCCTGAAAGGCAGAGACTGTTGAAATTTTTCAGCTATTTCAAATCAATTGATGATGAAAGTGCAATTCCAAACACATCAATTTTAAGGGAATTTATCGGAGGAAGCTGTTTTGAATAAGTTAAGAATTAATAACACGGGCGGACACAAGATCCGCCCCTACACTTTTAATGATTAAAAGTCGTTCATGTCTATTTTGCCGCGTTTCATTCCAACTCCCAGAGCCAGACCAATACTTACCATGTTCACCAGCATGAACGTTCCTCCGGAGCTTATGAATGGAAGGGGGATTCCGGTTACTGGCATGAGACCCATGGTCATTCCTATGTTTTCAAAGATGTGAAACAAAAGCATTGCTGTTATTCCGGTTACTATGAGGGAACCAAATAAGTTTGCAGCATGTCGTGCAATTCTTATAAGTCGGTACAATAAAAGCGCATAAAGGAGCAAAAGCCCAAGGCCTCCTACCAGTCCCAGCTCTTCGCCTATTACTGCAAATATGAAGTCTGTTTCCTTTGTCGGAAGGTAACCAAGCTGATTTTGAACGCCTTTGTAAAGACCTCTTCCGTAAATCATGCCGGATCCAATGGCTGTCTTTGACTGAATTACCTGGTAACCTGTGTCTTCCGGGTCAAGCTCAGGATAAAAGAACGTAACTATTCTGTCTATTCTGTAATCTTCGTTGGGAGTGTAGTCCTTCATTATGAAATAAAATGAGATCAGCCCTATTACAAGCATTATAAGTGCAAGGATTATGACTGCAATAATATATTTTCTGTCTATTCCTGATACAAAAATCATTACTGCTATGAAAAATATGAAAACTAAAGCAGTTCCAAGGTCAGGCTGCATAAGAATCAGTGCAACAGGAAAGAAAGCAAACACGAGCACCTTAATAAGCACAACAGGTTCGTTGATGTTGTCCTTGTTAATGTCGATAAACTTTGCAACAGATATAATAACTCCAAACTTTGCAAGTTCAGATGGCTGGAAAACCACAGGACCTATTGCGATCCAGCTCCTAACATCACCCCATTCAGAGGCGCTTACAGGATTAATGAGTACGTATAGAAGAAGTATTACCGACACTCCGTAAATTGGAAGGTAAAAGCTTCCGTAAATATCAAAATCAATCATTACGAGAAAAAACATCACACCCAAACCAAGGGCAAAAGCAACTATTTGTGTTTTAAGGTATGGTTCGCTTCCCGAAGCTTTGCTCATGGTGGCGCTGTTAATTATTATAAATCCGTAAATACACAATGCAATTGTTGTAAAAAACAATATAAAATCAAACCTTTTAAGTTTGTTATCCTTCTTGAACATATCTATCTCCGTTTGTGTTTTTTTAAATTATAACATACTTTGCAACAATGCAAAACATAATTTTAATCAAAAAGATTTACTTAAATGCTGATTTGAAAGGGTAAAAAGTTCTTAACAACAGAACAAATGTATGCTATAATGAAAAACAATAGCATACTGAAAATGAACAATATAATTGCTTTATGAATAAACAATGAGGTATTCATATGATTATATTTGGAATAGACCCGGGCCTTGCCATTTCAGGCTACGGTATAGTAAATTATGCTGGAAATAAGTTTGAAATAATTGAATACGGTGCTGTTATAACATCAAGCTTCGATGAATATCCTAAAAGACTTAAAATAATCTATGACAGGTATACGGAGCTTTTTGAAATGTACAAGCCTGAGGCCGTTGCAGTAGAGGAATTGTTTTACAACAAAAATACAAAGACAGCCATGGCAATAGCACAATCAAGAGGAGTTCACCTCTTGGCTGCAGCTAACAAAAATATACCTCTTTATGAATACACACCGCTTCAGATAAAACAAGGCACTGTCGGATATGGAAGGGCTCAAAAAAAACAGGTACAGGAAATGGTAAGACTGATTTTAAAGCTTGAACAGGTTCCAAAGCCTGACGATGCTGCCGACGGTCTGGCAGCGGCAATTTGCCATGCCCATTCCCTTAAATTTGCAGAAAATTTCAGGATAAAATATTAACTACTTACAAACTGATACAGGTTTACGGCTCGCTTCGGAGGATATTATGATAAGCTACATCAAAGGAGAAATTGCTAAAAAAGGTCTGGATTACATAATCATTGATAACAACAACATGGGATATTACATAAGCACATCTTTTTCCACCCTAAATAAACTTAAGGAAAAAGATCATGCCATGATACTCACATACATGCACGTAAGAGAAGACATAGTGGCTCTTTTCGGATTTTTGACTCAGGATGAAATGGATTTGTTCAAGAAGCTCATAACAGTGAACGGAATTGGTCCTAAGGCCGGGCTTGCGGTTCTTTCAACCTATGAAACCAACACCATAAAGGAAATAATTTTAAAAGAAGATGCAAACAGAATGTCAAAGGTTCCGGGCATCGGCAAGAAGACTGCAAGCAAAATTATCCTTGAACTAAAGGACAAAGTTGGAACACTGGATAGCCTGACTGTTGGAGAAAGTGAAACTGTCACAGGCAGAGATACATCTGATATTTTAGATGCGCTTATTTCTTTGGGCTTTAATTCTAATGACGCAAAAAATGCTCTTGATTCCATGGATATTGAAGGCAAGAGTGAAAACGACATAATCAAGGAAGCATTGAAAAATATTACTAGGCAGGTATTATGATGTTTGAAAGAGATAATGAAATAGTTGCAAGCACATTAAACATCGGGGATGAGGACCTGGAATTAAGCTTAAGACCCCAGAGGCTTGTACAGTACATAGGACAAAATAAAGTTAAGGAAGTTCTGGGTATTTTTATTGAATCGGCAAAAATGAGGAATCAGCCTCTTGACCACGTGTTGCTTTCTGGACCTCCGGGACTTGGAAAAACAACGCTGGCCAATATAATATCCAATGAGATGGGTGTTAACATAAGAGTCACGTCAGGTCCTGCCATAGAAAGACCGGGAGATCTGGCTGCAATACTTACAAATTTAAATGAAAATGACGTGCTGTTCATCGATGAAATTCACAGACTCAACAAGACTGTTGAAGAAATAATGTATCCTGCACTGGAAGATTATGCTCTGGATATAATAATTGGAAAGGGTCCTTCTGCCAGGTCCATACGCCTTGACCTTCCAAAGTTTACATTAATAGGAGCAACAACACGCTCAGGAATGCTGGCTTCTCCTCTTCGTGACCGCTTCGGCGTAATGTGTACTCTGGATTTTTACAATGCTGATGACCTTAAGGAAATAGTTCTTCGTTCAGCAGGAATAATAAATGTTGAAATAAATGATAGCGGAGCAGAAGAAATTGCAAGGCGTTCAAGAGGAACTCCACGTATAGCCAACAGGCTTTTAAAACGTGTGAGAGATTATGCAATTGTTAAATGCAACGGCAAAATAGATTTAAAGACTGCTGACAGCGCCCTTAAAATGCTTGAAATAGATGAAATGGGTCTGGACAAGCTTGACAGGAGAATACTCAATACAATAATTGAATATTACAGAGGCGGGCCAGTTGGTCTTGACACTCTTGCAGCTTCCATAGGTGAAGAAAAAGTTACAATTGAGGATGTTTATGAACCTTACCTCCTTCAGATTGGGTACTTGAACCGTACACCCAGAGGAAGAGTTGTTACGGAAATGGGATATAGGCACGTAAATAAAGTTAAAAAAAATATTGGACAGATGACAATTGATTTCGAGGGGTAGATTATGAAACTGTTAAAAAAAATTACTGCTGCAACATTAATGATGATATTTTTGATTGTTTTTACATGCTATGCACAAGAAGATTATTCAGTTAGGGTGAGAATAAGGTCACCAAGGCTTTACAACCAGCAGGCAAATCTTGCAGGCTACGATGATATTACAGTGTACGAGGAAGATGAAGAAATTTTTACACTTGGTGACAATTTAAGCATATTGATAGATTCTTACTATGATGGAAACTATAACTTCCTTACTTCAGCAGAATCAGGTGCTGCTAAATACGGCGCTTTTCACGCAAGGTTGGACGGTACATACAAATCATATGATGAAGCTATGGATGCAGCTGATGACTTTGAAAATACTATGAACGGCGACTTTTATCCATATTACAACGGAAGAGATTATTATGTTTATGCAGGAAACTTCAAAGACAAAAGTTCAGCAGGCTCATTCCTGGGCAAACTTTCAGGTAATGGCATAACAAGCGATGTTGTTTATTCAGACCTTGAGAACATTGTTGTATTCGACAATTACAGCAACATAGTATTCATGTATGAAAAAGAACTTGACATAAGATTTTCTTCAATTAAAGGTAATGAAAATATAAACTTGATTAAAATTGACGGAAGACCATACAGAGGAACAATGGGATTTAATATAATCGAGGGAACTAAGCTCATATCAATAAATTTTGTTCAGCTTGAAGATTACTTGTATGGAGTTGTTCCCAATGAAATAGCAGCTTCATGGGGAATGGAGTCACTGAAGGCTCAGGCTGTTGCAGCAAGAACTTATGCAGTTTACAGCATAAGACCTAACTCATCATATGGCTATGACCTTGAGGACAATCAAAACAGCCAGGTTTACTGGGGATATTCTTATGAAAAACCATCAACAAACAAGGCTGTTGATGAAACAAAAGGTGAGATGATATATTATGATAATAAGCTCATTCAGGCGTTTTATCATTCAACCAGCGGCGGAAGCACAGAAAATTCAGAAAATGTGTGGACAGCATCTCTTCCATATGCAAGAGGGGTTAAAGATGAATATTCAGACAAATCAGGCTCACCATACAATCAGTGGGTAAAAACTTACACAAAGGATGAAATAATAAAAAAATTAAATGCTGACGGCAACAGTGTAACGGATCTGTATGGCATACAAATTAAAGAAGTTTCTGAAAATAACAGGGTAATGGAATGTATATTTTTAACTGATAATGGAGAAATTTCATACAAGAAGGAAAATGCAAGGTTGCTTTTGGGACTCATGAGCTCATGGTTTAAAATTGAAAACGGAAGTGTATTTTATTTTGCTGACAAAGATTCCATACAAGGTACTGGGGACAATCTAGGGGTGATTCCATCCAGAGGGATATTGGATAACATTACAGAAAAGAAAGAAGAATCTTCCGGCACAAAAGCTCTTTCTTCAGGAAGTGTGCTTGGGAAATATGCTGTAACAAGCACAGGCAACAAAAAAATAGACAAACAAAAGCTTGCCTTCATAAGCTCTGAAGGAGTAAAAATAGTTGATACTAATTCAACACAGTACAGCTTTGACGGAAGAGGATGGGGTCACGGCATAGGAATGAGCCAGTACGGAGCAAAGGAAATGGCTGCGGAAGGCTTTACATATGATGAGATATTAAAACATTATTATACTGGAGTAACAATTAAATGATAGAAAATGAGAAAAATTTTAAAACAAGCGATTTTTATTACCACCTTCCTGAAGAACTCATAGCTCAAACTCCCATTAAGGAAAGGGACCATTCAAGACTTCTGGTTCTTGATAAAAAAACAGGAGCAGTGGAGCACAAACATTTTTACGATGTAATTGATTATTTAAATGCGGGCGACTGCCTGGTAATCAATGAAACGAAGGTTCTTCCTGCAAGACTTTATGGCACAAGAAAGGACACCGGAGCGGTAATAGAACTTCTTCTTTTAAAAAGAATAGACGACAAGTGCTGGGAAACCCTGGTGAAGCCGGGAAAGAAGGCAAAAGAGGGAACAGAAATTGTTTTTAAGGAAAATCTTTTGACAGGAATAATAACGGAAGTTCAAGAAGACGGAAACAGAATCATTAAATTCCAATATGAAGGAATTTTTGAAGAGATACTCGACCAGCTTGGAGAAATGCCTCTTCCTCCTTACATACATGAAAAGCTTGAGGACAAAAACAGATACCAGACAATTTATGCCAAGAATCCCGGTTCTGCTGCTGCACCAACTGCAGGACTTCACTTCAACGATGAACTGTTAAAGAAAGTCGAAGAGAAGGGAATTAAAATTGCAAGGCTCACTCTTCATGTGGGGCTTGGAACTTTCAGACCCGTAAAGGCAGAATTTATTTCAGAACATAAAATGCATTCTGAATATTACGAGCTTACACAGACAGAAGCAGACAAAATAAATTCTGCAAAAATCGGTGGCTTTAAAGTTTTTTCAGTGGGAACAACAAGCACCAGGACTCTTGAAACCATTGGTGATGAAAATGGACTTGTGAGAGCACAAAGCGGGTGGACTGACATATTCATATTCCCGGGATACGAGTACAAAGTGGTGGATTGTCTGATTACAAATTTCCATCTCCCTGAATCAACGCTTGTGATGCTTGTAAGCGCACTGGCAGGAAAAGAAAATATCATGAATGCATACAATGAAGCAGTACAAGAAAAATACAGGTTTTTCAGCTTTGGAGATGCAATGCTTATAAAATAAAAAAGTGGGTGAATTATGTTTAGTTTTGAACTTATAAAAGAATCAAAGGAATGCAAGGCAAGGCTTGGTAAAATCCATACAAACCACGGTGATATTGAAACACCTATATTCATGCCTGTAGGAACAAAAGCAACTGTTAAGGCCATGACTCCTGAAGAAATGAAGGAGCTGGAGGCTCAAATAATTCTGGGGAACACATACCATCTGTACCTCAGACCGGGACATGAGCTTATAAAGGAAGCCGGAGGACTTCATAAATTTATGAACTGGGATAGGCCAATACTTACTGACAGCGGCGGATTTCAGGTATTCAGCCTTGGAAATTTAAGAAAAATAAAGGAAGAAGGGGTTGAGTTCCGTTCTCATGTGGATGGATCAAAACATTTTTTAAGTCCTGAAAAATCAATGGAAATTCAAAATTACCTTGGCTCTGACATCATGATGGCATTCGACGAGTGCATACCATATCCTGCATCACGGGAATATGTGGAGCAGTCTATAAAAAGAACAACAAGATGGGCCAAAAGATGCAAGGAGTTCCATGAAAACACAGAAAATCAGGCACTTTTTGGAATAGTGCAGGGTGGTATGTACGAGGATTTGAGAAGAGAAAGCGCAAAGCAAATAACAGACATTGATTTCCCCGGATATGCTATTGGCGGATTAAGCGTCGGTGAACCAAGGGAATTAATGTGTGAGGTAATGGATTACACCGTTGATTTGCTTCCCAAGGACAAACCAAGATATCTAATGGGAGTTGGAAGTCCTGATTACCTTTTTGAAGCAGTTGAAAGAGGTATAGACATGGCAGACTGTGTTCTTCCAACAAGAATGGCAAGACATGGAGCGTTTTTCACAAGCAGGGGACAGCTAACAATTAAAAACGCCAAGTACAAAAGAGATTTTGGTCCAATAGATGAAAACTGCAACTGCTACACATGCAGAAATTATTCAAGAGCATATATAAGGCACTTGTTCAATGAAAATGAAATTCTTGGAGCAAGGCTTGCCTCAATTCACAATTTATTTTTCTTGATTAATTTGATGAAAAGTATTAGAATTAGTATAAAGGAAGATAATTTCATGAACTTCAAAAAAGAATTTTATGACAATTATGGATATTAATAAACCTAGGAGGAAATATGCCACAAGAATACAGCGGAATTTTAATGATGGTCATTTTATTTGCAGTAATGTATTTCATGATGATCAGACCACAGAAAAAGAAAGATAAAGAAATAAAGTCTATGAGAGACAATTTGACAATAGGAGACGAAGTTATCACTATCGGTGGAATCCACGGCAAAGTTGTTAAAGTAAATGATGAAATAATCACACTTGAAATGGCACATGCAAAACAAAGAATTGAATTTTCCAAATGGGCTATAGGAAGCGTAGCTAAAAAAGGCAAAGAAAAAGTTGAAATAAAAGATGCTGTTGAAGAAACAGAAGAACCTAAAGAAGAAGAATAATAATTTAAAAGCCGCTAAAAGCGGCTTTTGTTATGTCTTTATTTATTTCTTATTATTTTTTTAAAACCAACTACAATTTCGTGTGAAAGAAGCGGGATCATTGCTATTAAAATGAGGTTGAACCATTCTTTAAGAGAAAGTCTCACTGTTTCAAACACAACTGTCAGGAATGGAATTTCAGTAACAGCTATTTGAAGGAGAAGTCCAACAGCAAATGCTAAGAGCATTGATTTGTTTTCAAGATGGTTCATTTTAAACAGCGATTTGTTGTAGTTTCTCATACCAATAGCATGGAAAAGCTGAGAAACTCCTAAAGTTGTAAATGCATATGTCTGAGCATGCATTAAAATATCTGGATCCTGAAGCATTAGCTTAATTCCTTCAAGAGTTACACTTTGGCCTGCAGCAGTCAAGTGTTGAACAGGTGACCAAATGAATGCTCCAAGAGTCAATGCTGCAATCATGAATCCGTTGTAAACGGTAAATATTAGACCACCGTTGGCAAAGAGGCTTTCCTTAGGATCACGTGGCTTTGCATCCATTATGTCGCTGTCTTTAGGGTCAACACCAAGAGCAAGACCCGGAAGCGAATCCGTAATAAGGTTGATCCACAGTATGTGTATTGACTGAAGCGGTGAAGCAAGACCTGCTGCAATTGCAGTGAACATGGAAATTACTTCTCCAAAGTTTGATGAAAGAAGAAAAAGAACAGTCTTTTTAATGTTCTGATAAATTCCCCTTCCTTCTGCTACAGCTTTTTCAATTGTTGAGAAATTGTCATCTGTTAGAACCATGTCGGCTGCACCCTTTGCAACGTCTGTTCCCGTTATTCCCATTGCGACTCCAATGTCAGCGGCTTTAAGAGAAGGTGCGTCGTTTACTCCGTCACCTGTCATTGATACTATGCTTCCGTGAGATTTAAATGCTTTAACAATCATAACTTTGTGCTCAGGAGAAACACGTGCAAAAACTCTAAGGTTGTTAACAATTTTATTGAGTTCTTCCTGGGACATTTCATTTAATTCGTTTCCTGTGATGCATTGAGACTCAGAATCTGCAATTCCAAGCTCCTTTGCAATTGCAAGAGCTGTATCCTTGTGGTCTCCGGTTATCATAATTGTTTTGATGCCTGCATTTTTAAATTCAAGAACAGAATTTTTTGCTTCCGGACGAGGAGGGTCAATCATACCTACAAGACCTACAAATGTAAGATCTTCTTCGCTGGCAGAATCATCATTTTCCTTGATTCCAAGAGCAAGGACCCTCAGTGCCTGTTTTGCCATTTCACCGGCGGCCGTTGTAATTTCATTTATGTGGTTTTCAGTAATCTTTATTGTTTCACCATTTATAAGAATCCTGCTGCACCTTTTAAGGAGAATGTCCATTGCTCCTTTTGTATAGCTCATCACATTGTTATTATTATCCTTGTGGACTGTAGTCATAAGCTTTCTTGCGGAATCAAATGACAATTCGTTTATACGCGGCATTTGCCCTTCAAGACCTTCCCTTGTTACATTCATCAAACTTCCCATATCCAGAAGTGCAAGCTCTGTAGGATCTCCTATACGGCTGTTATTTGCCGTAGAAGCGTCGTTACAAAGTATGAAGCCGTTGTTGAACACCTTGTTGTCATCATAAGAGAGTTCTTTTACATCTTTGGAAATACCATCAAAATATACTTTTAGAACAGTCATTTTGTTTTGAGTTAGCGTTCCTGTTTTGTCTGAACACACTATGCTTACTGCTCCTAGTGTTTCAACTGCAGGAAGCTTTCTCACAATTGTGTTTACTCTGACCATTCTTGTTACTCCAAGTGCCAGGACAATTGTCACCACGGCTGTAAGTCCTTCAGGTATTGCTGCTACAGCAAGTGAAATGGCAGTAATGAGCATCTCGACCATGTCTCTTCCTTGCAAAACGGCTATTCCAAACATTGCAGCAACAATTACTATTGCAACAATTCCTAAAACTTTTCCAAGGTCATTGAGCCTTTTTTGAAGAGGAGTGAGTTCTTCTGTTGCTTCACTTATCATGGTGGCAATTTTACCGATTTCCGTATCCATTCCTGTGTAGACTACAATTCCTTCACCTCTTCCGTATGAAACGCTTGTAGAAGAAAATGCCATGTTTATCTGGTCACCTATTCCTGTATCGCCTTCTGCAACATATTCTGCACTTTTGTCAACAGGAACTGATTCTCCGGTCAGTGCCGATTCTTCAATTTTTAAGTTTACAGTCTGGGTGAGCCTTAAGTCTGCAGGTATTATTCTTCCTGCTTCAAGAACAACAATGTCACCTTTTACAAGTTCACTTGCAGGAATCTCTACGATTTTGCCGCCTCGCTTAACCATTGCCGACGGACTTGAAAGATTTTTCAAAGCTTCAAGAGCTGCTTCAGCTTTTGATTCCTGAACCATTCCTATAATTGCATTCAAAAGAACAACAATCAATATGATTATGGCATCTGTAACTTCATCAAGCATTATTGATATTGCAGCTGCAGCAAATAAAATATAAATCATTGTGTCCTGAAGCTGAGATAAGAACATTTGAAGTTTTGTTTTTGATTTTTTTTCAACCAAAGTGTTCGGCCCGTCTTGCTCAAGCCTTTTTTTTGCTTCTTCCTGAGTGAGTCCGTTCTGCTCGGAAGAATTCAATTGTGAACATACGTCTTTTACTTTTTTTTGATAATACATAATTTACTCCTTGTTATGATATTTTATAGTATGCCAATCTTTACATAAAAAAAGACTTCTAGCATATCTTTTTTTACGAAAGATATACTAAAAGTCTGGTTACCTATGTTGCAGTGCAGATTTTCAGCCAGAATATTTCTATCCATGATGTTGACTGAAAATTTAAAACTACTCCCTCTTAGTAAAATTAACTTTACCAAAAGTGCAAATTTTTGTCAAGATATTTTTGTATGTTCTTTTTTTAGTGTACATGAATATTATTAAACAAGAACTTGTATCGGAGGTTGTTATGAATATTGGTAAACTGATTAAATATTCTCTGTACTTGCTTATAATGCTGCTGGCGGTTTTTTTAGTCCTGACATTGTACATGTATTTTTTCTCTTCTTCCCCTTCAGCTGAATTTGCGTACATAGTGGCAATACCTGTTTGCATATTTATTGTTTCTCTTTTGTTTTCAAGAAGTACAAGGGAGAAGGGACTTTTTTGCGGAATAGAAATATGGATTGTTTATTTTGCATTTGTTCTTCTTTTGAAGGTAATGTTTAAGATGACACAGGAAATAAGCATTGTACAAAACTTGATCTATCTTCCTGTTGCTATCCTTGGGGGAGTTCTCGGAGTAAATATGAAACATAGGGCAGTTCAAAAGTAAATGATAATATTGTTCTAAAATTTATAAAAAAATGCTTTTAAATATTCTCCAAAAATGCTATAATTTATAAAGCTAAAAAGGAGGTTCAATATGGTACATATAAAAACATTAAACAACACAAAATTAACAGATAATATGAACGTAAAAGGATGCGGAGAATGCCAGACTTCATGTCAATCTGCATGTAAAACTTCTTGTACAGTAGGAAATCAAAAGTGCGAGAACAAATAATGGTAGTGGCTTAGCCACTACTTTTTATATGATAGGACTTTTTTCCTATCATATAAACTCGTAGCGTAGTGACGGAGCAACTTTTTATGTTAAAGGAAAAACGGAGGAAACAATGATACACATATTTAAAATGGACGACATGCATTTTGCCCTGGACACAAGCAGCGGACTGGTTCATGTTGTTGACGAAGTAATATATGATTTGCTGACAGATGAAAATTTCAAAAATGAAGATAAAGTAAATGACATAAAGAATAAATACGGAGCAGAAACAACTGATGAAGCTGTTTCTGAAATCAATTATTTAATAGAAAACAAAATGCTTTACACTGATGACGCAAATGCAGTCAATAAAATAAAGCCTGCCATAAAGGCGATGTGCCTTAACATGACACATGACTGCAACTTAAGATGCGAGTATTGTTTTGCTTCTCAGGGAAGCTACAACGGTGAAAGAAGCTACCTGAGTTTTGAAACAGGCAAGAAAGCATTTGATTTTCTTGTTAAAAGTTCAGGCAAGAGAGTGAACCTTGAAGTTGATTTCTTCGGAGGCGAGCCACTCATGAATTTTGAAACAATAAAAAAACTTGTTGACTATGCCAGAAGTATTGAAAAACAGCACAACAAGAATTTCCGTTTTACAGCAACAACAAACGGTGTGCTTTTAGATGATGAAAAAATAGATTACCTCAATGAAAACATGGACAATGTGGTGTTAAGCATTGACGGAAGAAAAGAAACAAACGACCACATGAGAAAGACCGTGAATCAAAAGGGAAGCTACGATGTAATCACTGAAAACTTTAAAAAGTTTGTAGCAAAGAGAATGGACAAGGATTATTTTGCCAGAGGAACATACACTGCTTACAACCTTGACTTTTCAGAAGACGTAAAGCACATGAGGGACTTAGGGTTTGATAAAATTTCTGTTGAGCCTGTTGTTGCAAAACCTGAAGAAAAATATGCACTGAAAGAAGAACATCTTGATATTCTTAAGGCTGAATATGAAAAGCTTGCAAAGCTGTATCTTGATTCATACGGCAGCAAGGACAAGAAGTTCCAGTTTTTCCACTTCAACATCGAACTTGACGGCGGTCCATGCATTTACAAAAGAAGCATTGGCTGCGGAGCAGGAACTGAATATGTGGCTGTTACTCCCGATGGAGACTTGTATCCATGCCATCAGTTTGTAGGACAGGAAGAGTTCATCGTAGGTAATGTTGATGAAGGAATTGTGAAAGATGAAGTAATAGACATGTTCAAAAACGTGTCTGTAAATGAAAAGCCTGTGTGTAAGGACTGCTGGGCAAAATATTACTGCAGCGGTGGCTGTCATGCAAATGCATATAATTTTAACAAGGATTTTAAAGTTCCTTACAGCGTGGGATGCGAGCTTGAGAAAAAAAGAATTGAATGTTCAATTTATATAAAGGCCAGATTAGCCCAGTAAATTGCAGAAATATTGGTTTAAAAGCAAAAAATAGTGGTAAATATATATTGATGTATAGTATAATGTAGGTGATTATAACAAATAAAGTTTACCTGAGAGGAGTGTTACTATGCAAATTGGTTTTATTTTAATATTGGTAATTGCAATTTTTGTTGCAATATTTTCCATTCAAAACGGAACGCCGGTTCCTGTTGATTTATTCCTTGCTCGTTATGAAATGCCTCTTGCATTAGTCATGATGGCGTGTATAATAATAGGCGCTGTTATTGTTCTGATTTTAGGAACATCAAGACAGTTCAAGAAAAGATCTGAAGGCAAGGAAATGAAGAATAAACTCAAGACGTTTGAAAATGAGAAACTTCAATTTGAAAACAATGCAAAAACAATGGAAACAGAAATACAGTCCCTTAAGGACAACAATGCCGCACTCATTGCAAAGGCCACTGAATTCGAGGAAAAACTGAAACTCAAAGATGACCACATTGCACTTCTTACAAAAGAAATTGATGAGATGAAAACAAAATCCAATATAAATATTAATGAAGGCGCTGATCCAAATTCAAATGATGAAAAAAGTGAAGCTTAAAGTTAATGAATTTGAACAATCTGAAATAGATGAAATAAAAAACAACTTTAATTTATCAGATATTTCTTCAAAGATACTTTTAAGCAGAAATATACGAACACACGAGGAAATAGAACAATTTCTTAATCCGGATTTCAAATATTTTGAAGATGCTTCACATTACAAGGATCTGGTGAAAGGCTGCCAAAGGATTCTACAAGCAATTGACAATGGCGAAAGAATTTTAATATACGGCGATTACGATGTGGACGGTATTACATCCATAAGCCAGTTTTTTATTCTTTTGTCAAAAGCCGGAGCAAAAGTAGACTATTACGTTCCGGAAAGAGAAAGTGAAGGCTATGGACTAAGTACGGATTTTGTGAACTGCCTGAAAACCGGAGATATAAAAGCTGATTTATTGATAACTGTTGACTGCGGAATTGCTGAAGTAGAAAAAATAAAAGAAATTACAAACTTCAGCAAGGATGTAATCATTTTGGATCATCATCAATGTAAGGAAGAAATTCCAGATGCATATGCCGTAATAAACCCAAAACAAAAAGATTGTCCGTCGAAAAACAAGCAGTTGTGCGCGTCAGGACTGTCTTTTAAATTTTTGAAGCATTTGAACACATATTTGAAAATAGAAGATATAGAAGAGGTGCTTCTTGAACTTGCATGTCTCGGAACAATTGCAGACATAGTGGATCTTATTGGAGACAACAGGATTATAGCAAAGAACGGACTTAAGAAAATAAATGACACCAGAATAATCGGACTCAAAAAACTCATTGAAGTTTCCGGGATAAATGTAAAGGAAATTGAATCCTATCACATTGGATTTATTATAGCTCCAAGAATAAATGCAGCCGGCAGAATGGACTCTGCTAAAAAAGCAATTGAACTCATGCTCACAAATGATGAAGACGAAGCTGAAAAACTTGCTTTTGAACTGGAAAGCTTAAATGTACTAAGAAAACAAACTGAGCAGGAAATATTTGATGAGGCCGTTAAAAAAATTGAAACTAATTTTCTATACAAAAAGAACGCAATAGTTGTTTATGGAGAGAACTGGCATGAGGGAGTTCTTGGAATTGTAGCGTCAAAGCTCACTGAAAAATACGAAAGACCAAGCGTTGTGATTTCAATTAAGGATGGAATAGGCAAGGGCTCTGCAAGAAGCCTTGAATACCTGGACATTTTCGAAGCATTCAAAAAAAACGACTTGTACCTGGAGAAATATGGAGGGCATAAGCTTGCAGCAGGATTGACTATTTTGGAAAAAAACATAAGCAGTTTTGCAAATGCACTGAACAGCTATATTGGAAACATTAGTTTAAGTCATTTTGATTACAGGGAAATCGAGTCTGATGCTATGCTTAAAATTTCTGACGTGAATTTCAGCCTGTATGAAGAAATAAATAAATTCGAACCATTCGGCGCCGGAAATCCAAAGCCTGTATTGATTTTAGAAAATGTCGCGATGAAAAACATCAAGAAGGTAGGCAGATATGGAAACCACTTAAGTTTTGTTCTTTCTGACGAAGGCATGGACATACCTGTAATAGGGTTCGGAAAAATAAACATATTGGAAAAGGTGCTTACAAGACCACCTTCCTATGCAGTGACTTTGAGCCTCAATGAATTCAACGGCAAAAAAAGCATGCAGCTGGTGCTCTTAAATGTTGAGGAAAGAGAAGAACTCGATTACAAAATAGATGACGAAAAAGTCAGAATGCTTAACTCCATACTCAACAAAACAAAGTCGAAAATTATCAAGACCGATATTTTTGTGCTGGTAGAAAGGTTTAATCATTTATATAATGCTAAGATAACAGCAGATGAAATAATATGCATACTTAAAAAGACTAATAATATACAATATGCTTTAAAAAATGACATGTTGTACATAAAAAAATAATCATCTCAATTTGGAGGAGTTATGGATTTAAAAGAAAAGATCAGAGTGATAGACGGTTTTCCTGTAGATGGAATAAGCTTTAAAGATATTACCACATTGTTAAAGGATGCTGGGGCACTTAACGAATGCATAAATCAAATGGCTGAAAGGTTCAAGGATACTCAGGTTGACATTATAGTGGGACCTGAATCAAGAGGTTTCATCTTGGCAACACCCCTTGCCTATGTAATGAACACAGGATTTGTACCTGTGAGAAAACCTGGGAAACTTCCCGGAGAAACAATAAAATATGAATACTCACTGGAATATGGAATGGATTCTCTTGAAATACACAAAGATGCTATAAAGCCTGGACAAAAGGTTCTCATTATTGATGACCTTCTTGCAACGGGAGGTACAATGTTTGCAGCTGCCAAGCTTGTGGAAAAGCTGGGCGGAGATGTTGTAGGCCTTGGATTTTTAATAGAGCTAGAAGATTTGAACGGAAGAGAAAAACTTTCTGATTATAAAGTTGAATCGTTGGTAAAATACAACTAATAAAACAAATAAAAATTAAGAATTAAGAGTTAAGAGTAAGGAGTTAATTCTTAATTAAAAGTGAGGTGAGCACAATGTTGGAAAATATAATCAATCAAATAGAATCATACAATCCCAATGCAGATGTTTCAGTTGTTGCCAAGGCATACAACTATGCGGAAATGGCACATTCAAATGCACAGACTAGATTTTCAGGTGAAAGATACTTTATTCACCCATACAATGTTGCGCTCATTCTGGCAGATCTGCACGTTGACGTACAGACAATTGCAGCAGGACTACTGCATGATGTTGTTGAGGACACGGGAATAACCTATGATGATATAAAAAGAGAATTCGGTGAAGAAATAGCCAATATGGTGGATGGCGTCACAAAGCTTAGCAAAGTCAAGTACAGAAACAAGGAAGAGCGTCAGGCAGAATCCCTGAGAAAGATGATTATTGCCATGTCTAAGGACATAAGGGTCGTAATCATAAAACTGGCCGACCGTCTGCACAACATCAGGACTCTTCAGTACATGCCAAAGGAAAAACAATATCAAAAAGCAATGGAGACAATAGAAATATATGCTCCCATTGCCAACCGACTTGGTATTGCGTCCATAAAGTGGGAGCTTGAAGATCTGAGTTTGAAATATATTGATCCTGAAGGCTACCAGGATTTGCTTGAAAAGGTACAGCAAAAAAGCGAGCAAAGAAAGGATTACATATCCCGAATCATATCGGTAATGCAGGAAAAGTTAAGCGATGCAGGAATAGAAGCAGATATAAAGGGAAGGCCAAAGAGCCTTTACAGCATTTATAAAAAAATGTATTTCAAAAACAGGGCTTTTGAGCAGATTTATGATTTGATTGCTGTTAGAATAATTGTTGACAGCATCAAGGACTGCTATGGAGCGCTGGGAACAATGCACACACTTTGGAAGCCAATTCCGGGAAGATTCAAGGATTATATTGCAATGCCGAAGCCCAACATGTACCAGTCACTGCACACAACAGTCATAGGACCTGCAGGCGAGCCATTTGAAATTCAAATAAGAACCCTTGAAATGCACAGAACGGCTGAATACGGTATAGCTGCTCACTGGAAATACAAGGAAGGAATAGATGAGCAGACAAATTACGAAGAAAAATTAAACTGGCTGAGACAAATGCTTGAGTGGCAGCAGGAAACTAATGATCCGGCAGAATTTATGGAAACACTGAAAATTGATCTTTATGCAGATGAAGTGTTTGTGTTCACCCCTAAGGGAGAAGTTGTAAATATTCCTACAGGATCAACACCAATTGACTTTGCTTACAGAGTCCACTCAGCTGTAGGAAATAAATGCGTTGGTGCAAAGGTAAACGGCAGAATTGTGCCCATTGACACAAAACTTAAAACCGGAGATCAAATTGAAATATTAACTTCTCAATCAAGTGCAGGGCCAAGCAGGGACTGGCTTAAAATAGCAGCTTCAAGTCAGGCAAAATCAAAAATCAGAAAATTTTTCAAAGAAAGAGACAAAGATTTCAATGTTGAAAAAGGCAAGGAACTTGTTGAAAGAGAAGTAAAGAAACAAGGTTACCAGGTATCTGATTTGTTGAAGGACGACTGGCTTAAATTTGTTGCCGACAAGTACAGCATGTTCACTGCAAACAATCTTTATGCAGCTGTTGGCAATGGAGGCATTACAGAAAATCAGATAGTAAACAGGCTTAAACTTTTGTACATGGAAAAAAACAAGGATAAAATTGAGCTTGAGAAAATAGAAAACCTTGAGAAAAATACAAACATTACCAGCAAGACGCCTTCAAGGATAGAAAAACATGCTTCAGGTGTTATAATAAAGGGAATTGACAACGTGAAGGTTCGTTTTTCCAAGTGCTGCAGTCCTGTTCCGGGAGACGCCATAGTAGGCTACATTACAAGAGGAAGAGGAGTGTCTGTTCACAGGGCAGACTGCACAAACATTCACGACCTTACAGATTCTGAAGATCAAAGGTTCATAGAAGTTGAGTGGGATTACGGCAAGAAGGCTACATTTGTAAGCGAGCTGCAAATAAAGGCGCTTGACAGACCAAGGCTTCTGCAGGATTTAACAGCTCTTTATGCTGAGGCTAAGCTGAACGCTGTTTCTCTTAACCTGAGGATTACCAAGGACAGGGTTGCCATAGTAGACATTGGTTTTGAAATAAATGAAACAAAACAAATTGAAGATTTGATGAAAAAAATAAAAAAACTTGACGGTGTACTTGAAGTGTACAGAAACAAAAAATAAATGATAATATTGAAAATACTGTATTGCCGCAAGGTGATGCGGATTTTCTTTTATAAATCAGAAAACAGTAAGCAGGTGATTTAGTGAGAGGCGTTGTACAGCGTGTCAAACGCGCCAAAGTAACGGTTGATGATAAGACAATAGGTCAAATTGACCATGGAATAATGCTTTTACTTGGTGTAGAAGAAGACGATGAAGAAAAAGATCTGGAGTACATGTGCGACAAGGTTGCAAATTTGAGAATATTTGAAGATGAAGAAGGAAAGATGAACAAAAGCGTCCTGGACGTTTGTGGAAGTCTTCTTGTAGTTTCTCAGTTTACACTTTTAGGAGATGCAAGAAAAGGCAGGAGACCAAGCTTCATTCAAGCAGCACGTCCTGAAAAAGCAGTACCCATGTATGAAAAATTCATCCATAACATGATAAAATCAGGATTGAAAACACAGACAGGCGAATTTGGTGCCGACATGCAGGTAGAGCTTGTAAATGACGGACCGGTCACAATTTTGCTTGACAGCAAAAAAAATTTTTAGGAGGAAATTATGATATTTGAAGCAATGACAGTGGGCTCGTATTACTCAAACTGCTACATAGTGGCAAGCGACAGTACAAAAGAAGCTGCAATAATAGACCCGGGGGCTGATTTTAGTAAAATTGACCAGAAAATAATTGAGCTGGGATTAAATCCTAAGATGATAATTTTGACCCACGCTCACGGTGACCACATTTGCGCCGTAAAGGAACTTATTGAAAAATACAACGCAAAAGTCTGCATACACGAAATTGATGCCCTGGCTTTATCTGACAGCAAAATAAATTTTTCAAAGGTATTGTTTGGAAAAGATATATCCATTGATGCTGATGTAAAATTGAAAGACGGTGATGTGCTTGAGCTGGGAGATCTTAAGCTTGAAATAATTCACACTCCCGGACACACAAAAGGCGGCATATGCATCAAAGTCGGAAATATAATGATGACAGGGGATACTCTTTTTAACAATTCTATAGGAAGAACAGATTTTCCTGGAGGATCTTTTGAAGAAATAATTGATTCCATACAGGAAAAAATATTCAAGTACGACGAAGATATAATAATCTATCCGGGACACAATTCTCCTTCAACAATAAAATCTGAAAAACTGAGCAATCCTTTTGTCAATTAAGGAGAAGTGATGCTTAGATTTTATTTTTCAGGTCATAACTTTGAATATGAAGCAAGAAATGCCCTAAGGGTTTTTGACCTTAACATTGAATATGATGTTAAAAATATGGATGCAGAAGAGCCTGACTTTCAGTGTGAATATTCTATTGTTTCAACTTTGGAAGAACAAGAAGGAGCATATATAAGCACAGCTGTTTTGTACCGAAAAAAAGAAAAGATTAATGAAAAAAGCTTTAAAAGCCATGAAATAATCCTGGAAAAAGAAAATGACAGGAAGATGAAAAAAACTCTTGTTACAAAATCTATTCACAATGTTTTGAAAAGTCACTACTCAATTGTTCCTGATTACGGTATATTAACGGGTGTAAGAGTTGTGAAAATACTCATAGCATCAAGGCAGTACGGAAGAAGCGATTCTGAAATAACACGAATACTCAAAAACACATATGAAGTAACTGATGAAAAAATTGAACTTTTATGGGATATACTAAACATAGAAGAAAAATACATAAATGAAAAAATGAACAAAGAAAATTACAACTTGTATATTGGAATTCCATTTTGCCCTACTAAGTGCAGCTATTGTTCATTCACATCATTTATAAATTGCGGTCAGAAAAAAATTGATGATTATGTTGATGTACTTGTACAGGAAATTCACGCAACAATTAAAATGGCAAAAGTCAGGAATTTAAAGCTGCATTCTGTTTATATAGGTGGAGGAACACCTTCTGTTCTTAATATAGAGCAAATTGATAAATTGTTTGCGGCAATTAAAAGTCATTATGATTTGAACAGCATAAGGGAAATAACATTTGAAGCAGGAAGGCCTGATACAATAACATTGGAAAAGCTTCAGTGCCTTAAAAACAACAATGTGACAAGAATAAGCATCAATCCTCAGTCCATGAATGAAAAAACTCTCCTTTCCATGGGAAGGAATCATAACACACAAGACATTTTAGAAAAATTCCAATTGGCAAGAAACATCGGTTTTGACTGTATTAACATGGACGTAATACTGGGCCTGCCCGGTGAAAATGAAGAAGATGCACTTAATACCATCGAAAAAATTGTGAACCTGAAACCTGAAAATATCACGGTTCATTCACTGGCCTACAAGAAAAATGCAGAGCTTACAAGAGAAAGTTCACAGCTTTTAAAAGATTACAACTTGATGAGACTTATGCATGATGAGGTAAGAGAAAGCTGCAGAAAAAACGGCTACAAACCATACTACATGTACAGACAAAAAAATATAAAGGGCAATTCTGAAAATGTGGGATATTGCCTACCTGCAAAGGAAAGCATATACAACATGATAATAATTGAGGAGCTTGAAACCATACTTGCCTGCGGCATCGGTGGATCGAGCAAAATCATGACAGAGAACAACCATCACGAGCCTCTTCGCAATTTCAAGAGCCTGGAGGAATACATAAGCCGAATTGATGAAATATTGGAAAAGAAGAAAAATTTGTTAAATAGTTCATTGGAGGGTATATGAAGAAGTTAACTATGTTTTATCTGGAAAATTGTCCTCACTGCAGACGTGCATACAGCATGATTGAGGAACTTAAAAGTCAAAATCAGAAATATTCGAATGTTAATATTGAGCTTGTTGAGGAATCAAAAAATGTACAAATGGCCAGTGCCCATGACTACTATTACGTACCTGCGTTCTTCCTTGATGGGGAGAAGCTGTTTGAAGGCGTACCGTCAATTGATAAAATCGAAGAAGTGTTGAAAAAAGCAACAGCATAAAAGTTGTTTGCAGCTACTACATATAAAATAAAAGAACAGCCGCTTAGCGGCTGTTCTTAATTTTCATGATTTTCATGATTTTCATCTTCATGAGAATTTTTTTCAATTACTTGTTTTATTTTGTTAGCAAATTTCATTTCCTTAAAATGATTTGCTCTTTTAGAGTCAGACTCTATTTCCCAATGAATAATCAATGTGAGAGCTGCTCTTAAAACAACTATTGATGCAAGTATTATGAGCTCGTCAATAGTCCTTATTACAAGGGTTTTAAGAATCTCCGCACCGAGTTTAAACTCCAAAGCCATTGCAAGAGCCTGAGAAAATTCTATTTTTACGGTTTCATCCGAAAAGTTGAAGAATCTCAGAGCATATTTTACGAATGCTATTAAGGCAGAAAATACTATTATAAATACTCCGATTAACTCCAATACATGTGCAATGTTAGGGACTAGTGTTGAAATAAGATGTTCTAGCATAAGTTCCTCCGTTTTTTTAAATCAAATGCACTGAAAACATTTACTTAATATTATAAATCATTTCAAGCAGTATGTCAAAGGTACATGCATTGTTTTTAAAGATAAATTTTGTAAATAATTCCTTTTTTTATATTCATAAATTGTCCATTTGTTTATATAAATGAATAAAGGGGTGGAAATATGATAATAGGAATTAAAAAAAGGAATCTGGCAATTATTTTAAGCTGTATGTTGCTGATGATAATTATTTTTGCATATGAAACAATAAGTAATTTTTCTGTGTCCGTATCTGCAGGAATTTCAAACTGGGGGCTTAAGTTCAATGAAAGCGGCACAACCCCCATAGGGAATGAAACAAGGGATTATCTTAAAAAATATAATGCATATTATGCGGGCAATAATGATGAAAAAGTCATTTATCTAACTTTTGATGCCGGTTATGAGAATGGATACACGCAGGATATTCTTGACACGCTGAAGAAACATGATGTTAAAGCTGCATTCTTCCTGGTTGGGCATTATATTGATAAGGAACCTGAATTGGTGAAAAGGATGATTGAGGAAGGGCATATTGTTGGAAACCACACATACAGCCATCCAGACATGTCAAAAATTGCAGATGTGGAATCTTTCAAAAAGGAACTTAATTCTCTGGAAGACATTTATAAACAAACAACCGGTCTTGATATGCCCAAGTACTACAGACCTCCTCAGGGGAAATTCAACGAAGAAAATCTTAAGATGGCAAATGAGATGGGATATAAAACAATATTCTGGAGCCTTGCATACCAGGACTGGTCAAATGACAAGCAGCCCAGCAGAGAGACTGCATTTGAAAAATTAATACCCCGCATTCATCCGGGAGCAGTTGTTCTTTTGCACAGCACTTCAAAAACAAATTCCGAAATTTTAGATGAACTCCTTACAAAGTGGAAAGAAATGGGCTACACATTTAGAACAATCGACGAACTTGTAAAAAATTAAGAATGAAGAGTTAAGAATTAAGAATTATAAGAAGGAATTGCGGCGGCGCAATTCCAACAATTGATTTTTCATTCTTCATTCTTAATTCTTAATTAACGAAGTTTTTGTTGTTGACAAATAATTTTTAATGTGTTAATTTTAATGTAAACAAATTGCTTGGGGAAGAGTAATCATAAAGAATTAATTACAGCAAGACAGGGACGATGGAAGCCTGTTATTAACTTGTGGTGAAGACACCTCTATTACAGCAGTTACTTAATTGAGAGGGACTATTTATAGTCCAAGTAGGGTGGCAACGCGGGTTATACTCGTCCCTAAGGGGATGGGTTATTTTTTTTGATAAATTGCTTGGAGGATAATTATGGAAACTATGGGAACACTCAGAAGAACTAACATGTGCGGACAACTGAACAAGGACCATATTGGCAAAGAAGTTGTAGTCATGGGATGGGTTCAAAAAAGAAGAAGTCTCGGAGGTCTTATTTTTGCCGATGTAAGAGATGTTACAGGGTTGATTCAGGTTGTATTCGACACTGATGTTAACAAGGAAGCATTTGATAAGGCTGAAAGTTTGAGAAGTGAATTCGTTATTGCTGTAAGAGGCGAAGTTTTAGAAAGACAATCTAAAAATCCTGATATGGCAACAGGAGAAATTGAGGTTTATGCTCATGAACTTAAAATATTGGACACAGCTGAAACTCCTCCGATTTATATAAAAGACAACGACGACGTATCTGAACAAATGCGTTTGAAATACAGATATTTGGATTTAAGAAAACCATCCATGCAGAAGAATCTTTTGACAAGAAGCAAGACTTCAAAGGTAATAAGAGACTTTTTGTATGACAACGGCTTCAATGAAGTTGAAACTCCATTTCTGGCAAAGCCTACTCCAGAAGGAGCAAGAGATTATCTTGTGCCAAGCAGGGTAAATCCGGGAAACTTTTATGCACTTCCACAGTCACCTCAGCTTTACAAGCAGCTTTTGATGGTGTCAGGCATGAACAGATACTATCAGATAGTAAGATGCTTCAGAGATGAAGACTTAAGAGCAAATAGGCAGCCGGAATTTACTCAGGTGGATATTGAAATGTCATTTGTTGACGTAGAAGATGTAATTGGCATCAATGAAAAACTCATACAAAAAATATTCAAGGAAATTAAAAATGTTGATATAACTCTTCCTATAAGACGCATGTCATATCAGGAGGCCATGGACAAGTACGGATGCGACAAGCCTGATCTTCGTTTTGGTTTTGAACTTGAAAACATCACTGACATTTTTGCAAATTCTGAGTTTAATGCATTTAAATCAACTTACGACAACGGTGGTAAAATTAAGTGTGTAAAAATAGACGGTTCAGCTGATGAATTCTCAAAGAAGGGAATTTCCAAGCTTGAAAAGTTTGTCAAGACATATGGAGCTAAAGGACTTGCATGGTTCAAATATGAAAACAACACATTTGAATCTCCAATAGCAAAATTCCTGACAGAAGAAGAAATAAACAAATTAATTGAAAGATTAGAAATCAAAGAAAAAGATGTTGTTTTCATATTGGCTGACAAGGAATCAGTTGTAAACACAGCCTTGGGAGCATTGAGAATTGAAATTGCACACGATAAGAATTTAATTGACAACAATAAATTTGAACTTGTATGGATAACTGAATTCCCGTTGTTTGAATACAGCGAAGAAGAAGACAGATATGTTGCCAAGCACCATCCTTTTACAGCTCCTGTTGATGAAGATATTGACAAAATAGAATCTGATCCTGGCGCTGTGAGAGCAAAAGCATACGACATTGTTATTAATGGAGATGAAATAGGCGGAGGAAGTATTCGTATAACAAACAGAACACTGCAGAACAGAATGTTCAGAGCCCTTGGCTTCACTGATGAAGAAGCACAGGACAAATTCGGATATCTTCTTGAAGCATTCAAATACGGAGTACCCCCTCACGGAGGAATTGCTTACGGACTTGACCGTTTCATGATGCTTCTTACAGAAAGCGACAACATAAGAGACGTAATAGCATTTCCTAAAACTCAAAGCGCTTCATGCCTCATGACTGACTCACCAAGCGGTGTAACAGACAAACAGCTGAAGGAACTTGAGATTGAGGTAACAGCTGAATAACATTGTATTATATGAAAGGAATGTTCAATGAATCAGGTAGGTAAGATAGAAAAAATAAATGGAAACATAGCAACAGTTTCAGTTAGAAGACCAAGTGGATGCGGTTCAAGCTGCGCCAGCTGCAGCGGTACATGCAGCCAGGCAAATGTAATTGTTGAAACAGAGATCAATGAGGGATATGAAGTGGGAGATTATGTTGAAATCACAACTGAGAATGAGGTTGCATTCAAACAGATTTTCATACTTTACGGAATTCCATTTGGATTGATGATGATAACAATAGCTGCTGTGCAGCTTTTATCAACCAGCCCAAACAAAGACATGATTTCAGCAGTTGCTTCTGTATTATCACTTGGAGTATCATATATTCTTTTAAAGGCATATGATAAAAGGGAAATGAAAAAAAACACTTTGAAGCTTACAATAGGAAGAAAGCTTTATTAAGATAATATGATGAATATATTTGAAATGCAATATGAAAATTCAATCAAAAAAAATGGGCCTCTTGCACAGCGCATGAGGCCTGCAACGCTTGAAACATTTGTGGGGCAGGAGCATATAGTTGGAGAGGGGAAAATTCTTAACAGAGCCATAAAGGCTGACAAGCTTTCCTCTGCTATATTTTACGGACCTCCGGGAACCGGAAAAACAACTTTGGCTAAAATTATTGCTGAAAACACCAACAATAATTTCACCACCCTCAATGCAGTAACAAGCGGTATAAAAGACATAAAGGATAAAATAAGCTATGCTGTTGACCAGTTGTCCATGTACAACAAGAGGACAATCCTGTTTATCGATGAAATTCATCGTTTCAACAAATCTCAGCAGGATGCTTTGCTTCCTTATGTTGAAAACGGAACTATAATTTTGATTGGCGCTACAACCGAAAATCCTTACTTCGAAGTAAATCCTGCTTTGATATCACGTTCACTTGTGTTTGAATTCAAGAAAATTACAGATGATGACATAATTAAAGTTTTAAAAAAAGCTGCAATGGACAAAGAAAACGGATATGGAGCAAAAAATGTAAAAATTACTGAAGAAGCAATAAATCATATTGTTAACAATTCAAACGGTGACGCAAGAAAGGCGTTAAGCGCACTGGAGCTTGGAGTCGAAACAACTCCGGAGACAGACGGAGAAATAATCATAGATATTTCTGTTGCAGAAGAATGCATACAGCAGAAAAAACTTGAATATGATAAAAACGGAGACAGTCATTACGACACAATTTCGGCATTTATCAAAAGTATGAGGGGCTCTGACCCTGATGCAGCGGTTTTCTGGCTGGCAAAAATGATAAAATCGGGAGAAGATCCAAAGTTCATTGCAAGGCGAATTATAATCTGTGCTTCCGAAGATGTTGGAAATGCAGACCCAAGGGCTCTTGAAGTTGCAGTGAATGCCTTTAAGGCTGTGGAGATAATAGGTTTTCCAGAAGGGCGTATTATTCTTGCACAAGCTGTATTATACATTGCCTGTGCTCCTAAAAGCAACGCCTCAATCATTGCAATTGACAGAGCCATGGATGCTGTGGAGAAAAATGCCGTTGATGTTCCTCTTCACTTGAAAGACAAACATTACAGCGGAGCAGAAAAGCTTGGAAGAGGAGTAAGCTACAAATACCCTCACGATTATGAAAAGTTTTATGTAAAGCAGAATTATCTGCCTGATACAATGAGAAACTCGACTTTTTATCAGCCTAAGGAATCAGGGTATGAAAGCAGAATCAAAAAGTTTTTAGAATACCTGAAACAGTAACGGAGGGACTTCTATGAATTACAAATTATTTAATTCCTGTATTACAGATACGGATATAGATGAAATATTAGAAAACAAAATAAAATTTGAAGAATACGACACAAATGACAAATATGATGTTTCTGTGGATTTTTACAATCAAGATCTGCAGGATGAGGTTTTAAATGACAACGTGTCATTTGAAATAAAAAGAAACCATTATTTGTTCATAAAAAAAGTGAGAGACTTGTTTGAACAGCACAACATTAAAATAAACAAGTTTTTTCTCATGGGAACAATTCTGGAGCTGGACAAAGATGAAATGGTCATTTCGGTTCTGAAATCAAACCATGAGAACAAAAGCAACACCATATGGCCCTGCAAGGAAATCTTCATTTTTGAAGACAGCAAAAACAAGCTGGATGACTTACTGTTCAACAATCAGATTTCTGAAGAGGACTACGAATCAAACTTGGAATACCTAAAAGACGAACTGAGTATTTACGACAACGAAGACGAACACGGATATCTAAATTAATTGCAGGAGAGAAAAAATGAAAGCATATGATTTAATAAACAAAGTTGAGTTGGAAGTGACAACTAAGGACCTCATAGACTTGATGAAAGAAAAGAACAGACAGGTAGATTTAATTTTGTACGAAAAGAAAACAGATGAAGACGGATACCTCACTTGGGATGCTGAGCATTGGACAACAGTTGACTCAAAAAGATTCATGAGATGTTATTCTCTTGGTGACAGACAGCTTAGAGATTATACTTCTCACAATATTTATGATTTGAAAAATGATTTTAAGCCTGAAGAAGCAAAGGAAATTCAAATTAACTGATATTGAAATTTCTCCTTGTAACCTTATGTGTTATTTTTAATAAAATAGTACTGGGAATAATAAAGGAGGATTTCTATGGAACTTTATATAATAACCTTTAAACACGGGAATTATGCTGTAGCCGCATACAACAAGCTGCTGGGCTACGGAGTAAGAAATATCAGGTTGATGCAGACACCTTTCAGCATCAAAAGCGAGTGCGATTTATGCATCAAAGCTTTTGGAAAAGAAGCATTAAATACAGTTCTCAATGAATGCAGCGGAAAATATTCCGTAGACAATGTGTACAGCGCTGTCAATAAAAATGGTAGTTATGTTTACAAACTTCTTCCATAAAAAACAGACAATAACGAAAACCGCAAGCGGTTTTCGTTTTATTTTGTGAAATTATGTAAATGTTAGTAAAATATAATATTTTTTACTGGAATCAAAAGGTAAGTAGTGGTATAATTATGTTGAAAATTGGTGTTTTTTTAAATTAAAACAGAAATTAGAAATTATATAAAATATTATGACAGGATATTGACATGAAGGAAACTGTTAGTAAAGAAATATATGAAATTCTGGAGAAATCAAAGAAGATTGCTGCCATAAAACCATATAAATCCTATGAAATGAGCTTGGAAGCGTACAATAAGTCAAGGAAATTCAGCTTAAAAACTGAAGAAGGCTACAGCCTTGTAGCAATGGCTTTTGCCTGCAGGGCAAAATCTGAAATAAGTCAAATGCTTGATTGTTCTCTTAGAGCATTGGAAATTTTTGAGGATACAAATAATGCAGACGGAAAGATGAAATCATTGAATCTTGCTGGCATTGCTTACTTTTATAGCTCAATGTATGAAGAAGCACTGAGATATTTTTTGGAAGTTTCTGATGTTGCATTTAAACAAAGTGATAAATTTATGCAAAGCTGTGTAATGAACAACATTGGCGAAATATACCGGGAATCTTCCAGCAACGAAAAGGCATTGGATTATTTTTTTGATTCTCTTAAAATATGCCAGGACAACAAATATCAGATGAACGAAGCATCCATACTTGGAAACATAGGTGAGATTTTTTTCAATGAAGGTAAGTATGATGAATCCCTGGATTACTATTTAAAAAGCTATGATATTTTAGTTGAAAAAAATGACATGTTAACAATGGGCGGCATTGAAAACAGGCTGGGAAAAATAAGCTTTTCAGTCAAAGATTTCATGAAGGCAGAAGAATACTATTTCAGGGCACTTAACAGGTTAGAGGAAGTTAACAACAAATATTTTACCATAGATGTTCTTATGAATATTGCAGAGCTAATGTTTAATAAAAATGACAGAAAAGCTTTTGTTTATATTGAAAAGGCCATGTCCTATGCGGAACAAATAAATGCGAAAAAAAAGATGTGCCAAGTTTATAAGTATATTTCTGAATGTTACGAATGTGAAGAAGATTATAAATCATCTCTTGAATATTACAAAAAATTCTATAATATTAATGAAGAAATAACAGCTTCAAATTTGGGAAACAAAATTGAGCTGTTAAATGTAGAATTGAAATACATTAAGGCAAATGAAAAATACGAGAAGTTAAAAACGAGGCTTCAGGAGGAAATATCTGCTAAAACAAAGGAACTGCAAAGAATAAGAGAGGCAAATAAAATACTTGAAAAAAGAGCTTATGAAGATGAACTTACAGGCATTCCAAACAGAAGGAGCATAAACTTCTGTTTGAACAACACTGTGGAGGAAGCTTTGACAAATGATGACAGCCTGGTATTGTTCATGATAGATATTGACCATTTTAAAAAATACAATGATTGCTGGGGACATTCTAAAGGTGATTATTGTTTGAAGAAAGTGGCAGATTGTATTAGAAATATTCAAAATAAAAGAAAGGATACATTTGGCAGGTATGGTGGCGAAGAATTTGTATACTTTGCAAAGTCCATAGACTATGAACAATCGTTGGAACTGGGAAACTATATAAGAAATGAAGTTGGAAAGCTTAATCTTTACTACACTTCAAATGGACAAACAAATGCTGTAACCATTAGCATTGGAGGAGTTACAGGTAAGGCAGCCACATTGGGAAGTGCTTCAAAAATCATGGAAGCAGCTGATAAAGAGCTGTACAATGCAAAGGAAGCAGGCAGGAACAAAACTGTATTGAAACTTGTTGACTAAGAAGATTTAATCGCAATATTATTTAATGTTGCGGTTTTTTTAACTACATAAAAAAATTTTAAATAATGTTGACAAAATTAGTAGGGTATATTATAATAAGCCATACCCTACTAAAAAGGTAGGAATTGATGAAAGGAGAGCAGAAATGATTTTATCAACAAAGGGCAGATATGGACTTAAAGCAATATTTGAACTTGCGCTGAACTACGGTTTGGGACCTGTTTCTCTTAAAAAAATATCAGATAAATATGATATATCAGAAAGTTATCTGGAGCAGCTTTTTGCTAAATTAAAAAAAGGTGGCTTTATAGATACGGTCAGGGGTCCTCAGGGAGGATACATGCTTGCAAAACGACCGGATGAAATAACCGTGGGAATGGTACTTAGAACACTGGAAGGCGAAATCACAACTTCCGAATGCATAAACAAGGAAGTGTGTTCAAGAGAATCAATTTGTGCCACAAGAGTTATATTTGAAAAAATAGAAAACAGTATAAACGATGTTATAGATAATATAACTTTAGCTGATATGTATGAGGAACGAAAAACAATATTAACGGAGGAATAAAATGAGCAAGAAACTTTATCTTGACAATGCTGCAACAACAAGAGTTAAAAAAGAAGTAGTAGAAGAAATGCGTCAATATTTCGATGAATATTACGGCAATCCTTCAAGTTCTTTGTATGAACTTGGAAGAAAGTCTAAAGAAGCCATAGAAAATGCAAGAAAACAGGTTGCAGACTTCTTAAATGCAGATGAAAAGGAAATATATTTTACTGCAGGGGGCTCCGAATCAGACAACTGGGCTGTTAAAGGAGTGGCATTTGCAAACAAGAACAAAGGAAATCATATAATTACTACAAAAATAGAGCATCATGCAATTTTACACACATGTGAATATCTTGAAAAGTTCGGATTCGAAACAACATATCTCGATGTTGACAAATATGGAATGATTGACCTTGAAAAATTAAAAGAAGCCATAAGACCAGAAACAATACTTATATCAATAATGTATGCAAACAATGAAATAGGAACAATTCAGCCTATTGAACAAATTGGAGAGATTGCTCAGGAGCATGGAATCATATTTCACACTGATGCAGTCCAGGCTCTTGGCAGCGTGAAAATCGATGTTAAAAAGCAGCACATAGATCTTTTGTCAATGTCAGCTCATAAAATCGGCGGTCCTAAAGGCGTTGGAGGAATGTTCATCCGCAAAGGAGTTAAAATAGACAACTTCATTCACGGCGGCGGACAGGAAAGAGGAAGAAGAGCTGGAACAGAAGGAGTTCAAAATATAGCTGGATTTGGCAAGGCTGTTGAAATAGCTGAAAGAGATTTTGACAAGCACATTGCGAGACTCACTGAGCTCAGAGACAGACTCATTGAGGGAATAAAAACAAATATTCCTGATGTTGTTCTTAACGGACATCCTACAATGAGACTTCCAAACAATGTAAACTTCTCATACAAGTATGTTGAAGGAGAATCAATACTCTTGCTTCTGGATATGGAAGGAATTTCTGCTTCAAGCGGTTCTGCATGTACTTCAGGCTCACTTGATCCTTCACACGTACTTTTAGCAACTGGACTTGACCATGGTACAGCACACGGATCAATTCGTTTCTCCATCAGTGAAGAAATTACTGAAGAAGACATAGATTATACAGTTGAAACAATGAAAAATATAATTTCAAAATTAAGGATGATGTCACCTATTAAAAACGACGAAGACTTAAAAAAAGGAAACAGTCTATAATATAAAATATTAACATATATTTAAAATCGGAGGATATTATGTATACAGAAACAGTGATGGACCACTTCAGAAACCCAAGGAATGTAGGTTCAATGGAAAACGCAGACGGAGTAGGCCAGGTTGGAAACCCAAAATGCGGAGATATAATGAAAATTTATTTGAAAATAAACAATGATATAATTGAAGATGTAAAGTTTGAAACTTTTGGATGCGGCTCTGCCATAGCTTCTTCAAGCATGGCAACAGAACTCATAAAAGGAAAGAGCATTGACGAAGCAGTTGAACTTTCAAATAAAGCAGTTATAGAAGCATTGGGCGGACTTCCGCCTGTAAAGGTTCACTGTTCAGTTTTAGCTGAGCAGGCAGTTAAATCAGCACTTTTTGATTATTCACAAAAAACAGGCAAGGTTATAAAGGGTTTGGAGGATTACAAGCCTGAAGATGACGAAGACATCCACTGCCACTAAAAATATTAATTAAAGCGGAGCGCGGCTCCGCTTTTAATTATTATGATATGGTAACCCATTGGATTTTGTTTCTAAATTGGAGAAATTTGAAATATAGTTGACAATAGGGGAAAGAATACATTATAATTTCTTAATAAAGAGTACCTATGAGAAATGGAGGAACCATGGATACATTAGATAGATTTTCCATAAACAATATAAGAAAAGAGTATTTAAATTTTTTTAAAAGTAAAGGACATTTAACTGAGCAAAGCTTTTCATTGATTCCAAAAAATGATAAGAGTCTGCTTTTAATAGGAGCCGGTATGGCACCTTTGAAGAAATACTTCACGGGAGCTGAAACACCGCCCTCAAAAAGAATGGCAACATGTCAGAAGTGCGTAAGAACAGGCGACATAGACAATGTTGGTCTCACTGCAAGACATTTGACTTTTTTTGAAATGCTTGGAAACTTTTCATTCGGTGATTATTTCAAAAATGAAGCAATTGCATGGGCCTGGGAACTTCTTACTGACGTTTTAAAAATAGATGCAAACAGACTTTGGGTAACAGTGTATGAAGATGACGACGAAGCAGCTGAAATCTGGCATAACAGCGTAGGAATTCCTAAGGAAAGAATAGTGAGACTTGGAAAAGACGACAACTTCTGGGAACTTGAAGTGGGACCAAGCGGACCATGTTCTGAAATATATTACGACACGGGAGCTGACAGAGGATGCGGTTCACCAGACTGCAAACCAGGATGTGACTGCAACCGATACATAGAAATATGGAATCTGGTGTTCACTCAGTTCGACAAGGATGAACAAGGAGTGTACCATCCGCTTCCAAATCCAAACATAGACACAGGGATGGGACTTGAAAGAGTAGCATCGGTTCTTCAGGGAAAACCAACAGTTTACGACGTTGAGCCATTAATTTCAATTATATATAAAGTAGAAGAAATATCTAAAGTTACATATGGTGTCGACAAGAAAAAAGACACATCAATGAAAATAATCTGCGACCACTCAAGAGCAGCAACATTCATGATAGGAGACGGAGTTATACCTTCAAATGAAGGAAGAGGATATGTCTTAAGAAGACTCATAAGAAGAGCTATTCGTCAGGGAAAATCTCTTGGGATACATTCTGAGTTCCTCACAAAGACAGTGAAGGTTGTAATTGACAACTGGAAGGAAGCATACCCTCAGCTGGCTGAAAAGGAAAGCTACATTCTTAAGGTTGTTCAGCTTGAAGAAGAAAAGTTCAAAACAACCATAGACCAGGGGCTTGAGCTTCTCATGAAAGAACTTGAAGCAATGAAAGGAACTGACAAAAAGGTTTTTGACGGAAGTGTTGCGTTCAAGCTTTATGATACTTACGGTTTTCCGTCAGAACTTACAGAAGAAATACTTGTAGAAAATGGATTTGAATTCGACAAGAACCAGTTTAAATCAATAATGGAAGAGCACAGACAAATGGCCAGAGAAGCAAGAAGCAAGACTGGCAGCTCCGGATGGAAAGATGAAGAATTCAATATAGATACTGAAAAAACAATTTTTACAGGATATGAAAAGTTATGTGATACTGCAGAAGTAGTAGCAATTGTTGTTGATCAGGAACAGGTAAACACAATAAGCGAAGGTCAAAGCGGTATTGTTGTTCTTGACAAAACTCCGTTTTATGGAGAAAGCGGCGGACAGACCGGAGACTCGGGAAAATTATTTGCAGAAGGAATGGAAGCTTCAGTTACAGATACAAAGAAGTTTAAAAAGAGTATTTTCCTTCATGAAACAACAGTTTTAAAGGGAAGTATTTCTGTTGGGGATAAAATTTCTGCAGATGTAAATACTGACCAGAGGAAAAACACTGCAAAGAATCACACATGTACACATATTCTGCACAAAGTATTGAAGGAAATGCTTGGGGACCATGTAAATCAGGCAGGTTCATACGTTTCAAAGGACAGACTCAGATTTGACTACACACATTTTGAAGCAGTGGACCATGAAACACTTCGTGAAATTGAAAGACGTGTTAATGAAGCAATACTTGAAGATTACAAAGTCAACACTGATGTTCTTAACATAGAAGAAGCAAGAAATTCAGGAGCTACAGCTTTGTTTGACGAAAAATACGAGGAAGTTGTCAGAGTTGTCAGCGTTGGAGATTTCAGCAAGGAACTTTGCGGTGGAACTCACATTGATGAAACTTCAAAAATAGGTATGTTTAAAATAATTTCTGAAGGAGGAATTGCTTCAGGAATCAGAAGAATAGAAGCAATTACTGGAAGAACAGCAATAGAATACTTAAATGATCTTGTTAAAATAACAGATGAAGTATGTGCTGCCATGAAAACAAGCAAGGAAGAGCTGCCTTCAAAAGTGAATGCTCTTAAAAAGGAATCTAAGGACAAAGAAAAAGAAATCCAAAAGCTGAACAATGAAATACTTAAAAAAAGCATGGATCAGATCCTTGACCAGTATGAAGAAATAAACGGCATAAAACTTTTTGCCCTTAAACTTAAAGACAAGGATGCAAATTCTCTAAGGGAAATTGCAGACAAAATAAAAGATAAAAATGAAAGCTGTGCAATTATTCTGTCATCGGACTTAGGAGACAAGGTGCTGTTCGTATCTTCTGTTACAAAAGATTTAAACGCTAAGGGAATTCAGGCAGGAAACATTGTAAAGGCTGCTGCTTTAGTTGCAGGAGGCGGCGGAGGCGGAAGACCAGACTTTGCCCAGGCAGGTGGAAAAAATCCTGAAAAAATTGACGAAGCAATCGAAGCAGTAAAGGAACTTTTAAAAAATTAAGAATGAAGAATGAAGAGTGAAGAATTGAATGAAGGAAATGTGCCGCGGCACATTTCCAACAATAATTCTTAATTCTTAACTATTAATTATTAATTGTTTTAATAATGTTTGATTTTATTACAAAAATGTAGTACAATATACAAAGGTTATGTAAAGAGGTGGTTATTATGGATAGCAATGTAAACAATACAGCAAAATTTGATTACAATATGGAGTCATTAAATGAAGCCAGAGAGATTATAGCACAGGTGTATCAGTCACTGAAAGAAAAAGGTTATAATCCCAACAACCAGCTCATTGGTTATATATTGTCAGGTGATCCTACTTATATAACAAATCATAACAATGCAAGAAGTTTAATACGTAAAATAGAGAGAGACGAACTGTTAGAAGAAATATTAAATGTTTATTTACAAGTAATAGACCTTTAAAATTCTATGTGGAAAGCAGTATATGTGTATATACTGCTCTATTTTATAATATAGGAAAGTTCTTTTTCCTATATTATAAAAACGGGGATTGCAAAGGGCGGGACGCCCTTGCCGTCTCTTTTATATTGCATATGCAATATTGGAGAAACAATGAAATATATAAATTTATTTGATAAAGAAAATGTATCGAAATTATGTTACGGAACACTGTCATTAAGCGATTTACAAAACAACAATACCGAAGAAAACAAAGTGAAATTACTGAACTACGCTTATGACAAAGGAATAAATTTTTTTGACACAGCCGAGCTTTATGACAACTATAATATTATAAAACAATTCATAAAAGACAAAGACAGGGTTAAACTAAACATAGCAACAAAAAGCTATGCATATGACAGAAAATCTGCAGAATATAGTGTCAATAAGGCTTTAGAAGAAATGAACACGGATTATCTCGATGTATTCATGCTTCACGAACAGGATAACGGCAACAATTTTTTGGGCCATTATCAGGCAGTGGAGAGACTTCTGGAGTACAAACAACAAGGTATAATAAAACATTTTGGAATATCAACTCACAGAGTTGAAGCTGTACGTGACAGCATAATGTTTAAGGAAATTGAATTTGTTTTTCCGCTTTTAAACATGAAAGGCATTGGAATCTCAGACGGTACAATTGATGACATGCTCCAAGCCGTAAAAAAGGCAAAAGAAAACAACAAATTCATAATGGCAATGAAAATCTATGGAGGAGGACATTTGATAAACCAGGCAAGGGAAGCCTTCAAGTTTGCAAATGATTTGAGTTTTGTGGACTCCATAGCAGTAGGTATGAGCACAGTTGAAGAAATTGATGCTAATATCGCTTATTTAGAAAACAATGAGTTAAATATTAATATAAAAAATAAAATCAGAAATCAAAAGAGAACTCTCGTTGTAGAAGAGTGGTGTATTGGTTGCGGAAAATGCGCAAGAAAGTGCAGACAGAATGCCCTTGAGATTGTTGACGGCAAGTGTGTCGTTGATATGAGCAAATGTGTTTTGTGCAGCTACTGCGCCGGTGAATGTACGGATTTTTATATCAAAATTGTGTGAGGTTGCTATGGACAGATTAATGGGTCTAGATGTGGGAGACAGAACTATTGGAGTGGCGGTGAGTGATTTGTTGATGATCACAGCCCAAGGAGTCACTACAATAAAAAGAACAAATATTAAGAATGATATTAATGAGCTCAAGAAGATCATAGATGAATATCAGGTAACAAAGATAGTGTCAGGGTTACCCAAAATGCTTGATGGAACAGTAGGCATTCAAGGTGAGAAAGTTCTGGCATTCATCGAAAAGATGAAGCAGCACATTGATTTGCCTGTTGAGTTCGAAGATGAAAGGTTCACCACAACTATTTCCGAAAGAATGTTGATAGACGCCGATGTTAAAAGGAAGAAAAGAAAAGAAGTAATAGACAAATTAGCCGCAGTTCAAATTCTGTCAGGATATATGCAGAGAACAAAAAAATAAAATATAGGCCAAGAGGAGAAAAATGGAAGAAAATATTATTGAACTGATAAATGAAGAAGGAAAAAAAGAAAAACTTGTTGTGGAAGCTACGTTTCATATTGATGATACAATGTATGCTGTTCTTCATGAAATCAACTCTGACGAAGGCATGATATTTTATGTTGAAGAAACTGAAGACGGAAACGGTGTATTCATTCCTGTAGAAGATGAAGAAGAAATTCAGGAAGTTATTGAAGTTTACGAAGGAATAGCTGATGATTTAATTTAAATCAAAAAAGGGGGTGTTTTTATGAGTGAAGCAGATAATTTGGTTAAATTGCTGTGTGAAAACGGATATAAATCTACAATACAGAGAACCATGATATATGAAATCCTGGTCGAAAACAAAGATAAGCATTTAAGTACAGAAGAAATCTACGAACTTGTAAAAAACAAAAACCCTAAGATGGGAATTGCAACCACTTACAGGACACTTCAGCTTTTTGAAGAAATCGGTATGGTATACAAGCATAATTTTGATGACGGACTCAGCAGATATGAAATTTTGTCGCCAAACAGCAACGAAATTCATCAGCATCATCATTTATTGTGCAAAAAATGCGGAAAGATCATTGAAGTCAAAGAAGACTTGATGAACTCATTGGAAGAAATAATAGAAAAACAATACAATTTTGAAATATTGAATCACGTGGTCAAATTCACCGGAATCTGCGGTCAATGCAGAAATAAGGAGAATGAAAATGGCAACAGAAAAGAAACATAAATTAAAGGTAATACCCCTTGGAGGTCTTGGGGAAATCGGAAAAAACATGACTGTAATAGAATATGGCACAAACATCATAGTCATAGACTGCGGCATGTCATTTCCTGATGACCAAATGCTAGGAATAGACATAGTAATTCCGGATATAACATATTTAATAAAAAACAAAGACAAAATAAAAGGAATAATCCTTACACACGGTCACGAAGACCACATAGGCAACATTCCTTACTTGCTTAAAAAAATAAATGTTCCTATTTATGGAACAAAGCTTACACTTGGTTTGGTAAAAAATAAAATACTGGAACATAAAATTGAAGATGCTTCCCTCAATGTTGTTGAAAAGGGACAGACAATCAACCTGGGGTGCTTCAAGGTTAAATTTATCCAAACAAACCACAGTATTCCAGATGCCGTTGGCTTTGCTATCGACACACCAATTGGAATGGTTGTGCATACAGGAGACTTTAAAATAGACTTCACGCCTATAGACGATGATGTTATTGATCTTGGAACATTTGCAGAGCTTGGAAGAAAAGGTGTTCTCTTGGCCATGTCCGACAGCACTAACGTGGAAAGACAAGGATTTTCAGCTTCAGAAAGAACTGTTGGAGAAAAGTTCATAGAATCTTTCAAAAACTGCGAATCAAGAATACTGGTTGCAACATTTGCATCAAACATTCACCGCGTACAGCAGGTTATTAATGCTGCTGTAATATATGGAAGAAAGGTGGCTGTTTCCGGCAGAAGCATGATAAATAACATCGATGTTGCACAGGAACTTGGATATCTGGACATTCCTGAAGACACGCTCATAAATGTTAATGACCTTAAAAAATACAAAGACAATGAAGTGGTAATTATAACAACAGGCAGCCAGGGTGAACCTATGTCGGCTCTTACACGAATTGCCAACAATGATCATAAAAAAATACAAATAAAGCAGGGTGACCTGGTTATTATTTCTGCCAGTGCCATACCGGGAAATGAAAAAACCGTTTCAAGAGTAATAAACACTCTTTATGAAAAGGGAGCCATAGTATACTATGACGCATTGACTCAGGTTCACGTGTCAGGACACGCCAGAAGAGATGAATTAAAGCTTATGCTTTCTCTTTTAAAGCCAAAGTTCTTCATACCTGTACACGGTGAATACAGACACTTGGTTCAGCACGCAAGACTGGCTGAAGAACTTGGAATTCCGAAGGAAAATACTTTAATAGGTAAAAATGGAGATGTTATTGAACTAACATCAAAATCCATAACAAAAAATTCTACTGTTACATCAGGAAATATTCTTGTTGATGGATTAGGTGTTGGAGATGTTGGAAACATAGTTCTTAGAGACAGAAAACTTTTGTCCGAAAACGGACTCATCATAGTTGTGCTGTCTACAGAAAAAGGAACCGGAAAAGTTCTTGCAGGTCCTGAAATTGTATCCAGAGGCTTCATATATGTTCGTGAAAACATAGATTTGATTGAAGATTCAAAATTTGTTATCCGAAAAGCTCTTTCAAAATGCCAGGAAACAAATGTGAAGGAATGGAACAACATTAAAATGGCAATAAAGGATGCCCTCAGCAGCTTTATTTACGATAAAATCAGACGTAATCCTATGATACTTCCAATTATAATTGAAGTTGACAACGATAAGTTTGATGATGATAATTTGTTTGAAAAGCTTGAAAGTGAACAATTTGACTTTGAAGAAATTTTGCATTAAATAAATTAATAAAAAATGCTCCCTTCAAGATAAAATCATGAGGGAGCATTTTTTAATCTTCTTTGATGATGCCCTGGGGTTCACCGCCTGTTAAATCTCCTGCAGAGCCATCGCCTGTGGGAGTAGTTGAGCCTGCAGCTTCACCTGGATAATCCGTATAGCACATATACCATTGTCTGCAGTTCCATTCAGGATCAGGATTAGTTGATCTTTGGATAACTTCATTAAATGTTCTTGGAGCAGGAACAATAACTGGATCACCAGGCATCCAGTTAGCAGGGGTACCCACACTGTATTCTGTTGAAATTTGAAGAGCATCAATGAGCCTTAAAAGTTCATACATATTTCTTCCGTTTGTAGCCGGGTATGTAAGTATTGCTCTTATTCGTTGATTGGGATCAATTATGAATACGTCTCTAACACTTTGTTCATAAATTCTGTCTGGATTTACCATTCCGTAAAGAACTGAAACTTCTGCATCTCTGTCGGCAATCAGCGGAAATGGAATTGTTATTCCTGTAAACTGAAGAATATCGTAGAACCAGCCAAGATGGGCAGGGTTACTGTCTATGCTAATACCAATTAGCTGTACATTTCTTTTTACAAATTCAGAGTACAGATTCGAAAAAGCAATAAATTCAGAAGTACATATAGGAGTAAAGTCTCCTGGATGTGAAAATAAGAGAACCCATTTTCCTCTGTACTGGGACATTGTTATGATGCCGTCAGTTGTTATGGCCGTAAAGTCAGGCGCTATTCTTCCGATGGTCAGACACTGATGATTTCTTTCCACAACAGGATTTATTGTATTTAAATTTGGATCATTCACATTGTTCTTAGATATCATAATAACCTCCTAAAGCATTTGGTATTATAATATGTGTATTCTTTGAATAATGTTAATTCATTAAATAAAATGTGATGTAATATCGTAAGGACTTTTGCTGAATCATAATAAAATAAAGCAGCCGGCGAAGTTCGCCGACTGCTTATGTGCCTATTACTTTTTGATAATGTGGAAGTTAACACCCCAAATAGGTCCGAATTGGGATGGTTTGTTATTAACAATTTTCTTATTTTCCATTCTCGTATTCTCTTTTTTTGAAAGAATATTTAAATTTGAATTTGGTTTATCATTAAAGTCACTGGATAAACCTGAAATGCCATCCATTCTTAATCTTGCTACGCTAAAATTATCTATCTTCGTATTGGGAGCGTCACCCAAGTTCAATCTGTCCAAAAGAACCAACCCTCTCTTCGAAGTAATAAGCATTATTATAATGACCAACAGACCAATTTTTATTCATAAATTTTAAAAAAATTGATTTTTATTGTAATTGATGCTGAAAGGTTGTATAATTTAATGGATTTCAAAATAAGCCAGCAACAATACGGAGGTATTATGAAAAAAATAATTGCTGTCCTTCTTGTTATAATAATAGCATCAGGAGCTTACATGTTTATTAACAATTTTGTGCAGGAAAATTTAAAAGCAGTAGACATTTACGATGAAAGTAAATTATCTGTGGAAATTCCTTCTGGAAGCACAACAGTTGACATAGCAGAAATACTGCTTGAGAATAATCTCATAAGAAATACAAAAGTTTTCAAATATCATGCTGAAAAAATCGGAGCAGACAGTAAGCTTAAGGCAGGTACATTTGTGTTTTCAAAAAGCATGGATGCTGATGATATACTTGAAACTTTAATAAACGGAGGATCTTCAGGAAACACTTTAAACATAACAATAATTGAAGGACTCACCCTGGAAGAAGCGGCCTCTTCAATTGCAGAGCAGACAGGTCTTGACTACGACAAAATCGTTGCTTTAATGACGGACGGGCAATATTTCAAAGAAGATTTTGATTTTTTAAAAGAAAACCCGGATATAACAAATCTGCAGGGATTTCTTATGCCTGACACATACAACATTTACAAAAATGCAAGTGAAGAGGATGTTGTAAGAACTCTTCTTGATCAGTTTGACGGATTTTACATGGATGAAATAAAACCAAGAATGGAAAATGCAAAGTTAGACTTTGAAAAAACCATTATTCTTGCAAGCATTGTTGAAAAGGAAGCATTGCTTGATGAAGAAAGGGACGAAGTTGCTGCAGTATTTTTAAACAGGCTTGATATTAACATGAAACTTCAGTCCTGTGCAACTGTAAACTATGCCCATGATGAGTGGAAGGAACGACTTACTTATGATGACATTGCAATTGACTCACCGTACAACACATATGTTGTAGAAGGACTTCCGCCTACAGCAATAAACTCCCCCGGAAAAGCTTCTATAAAGGCGGTGCTTGAACCGGCAGATGTTGATTATTTGTTTTTCGTTGCAAAGGGAGACGGTTCACATTACTTTTCAAAAAGTTATGACCAGCACATTAAAGCTGCAGACGAGTATTTAGATTAAGGATGAAAAATGGACAATATAAACAGAGATTATATAGACGCATATATACAAAATCTCATTAAAAATGAGGATGAAAAATTAGAAAATTTCAGACAGCAATGTGTTGAAAGAGGCCTTCCAATAATTCACAAGGAAGTAGGGCAGTACTTAAGGCTTGTGATAAATCAGCTCCATGCCAGAAGTATCATTGAAGTTGGAACAAATGTAGGTTATTCTTCAATATTCATGAGTATGGTCATGAAAAATGAAGGAAAAGTTGTTACTCTGGAAAGAAGCGAAAAATTTTACGAAGAAGCTTTGAAAAACATACAAAGCTTTAATCTTGAAAAAAACATAGACGTTCATTTTGGAGATGCTGTTGAAAATCTGGATAAAATTGAAGGAACATTCGACATTGCATTCATAGATGCTGCAAAAAGCTATTACAGGACTTTCTTTGACAAATGCAGCATGAAGATGAAGTCAGGAGGAATAATAATTTCCGACAACGTTCTTTATCAGGGAATGATAGCAACAGATGAACTTGTAGTAAGAAGAAAGAAAACACTGGTCAGAAACATGAGAAATTATTTAGAATATATTTCAAATGATGAAAGATACATTACAACGGTCCTTCCCCTAGGAGACGGGCTGGCAGTCACATTAATCAAATAAAGGAGAAAATATGTTACCAAAGTTATTAGCACCTGCAGGAAATTTAGATAAGCTCATAATGGCAGTGGAATACGGAGCAGACGAAGTATACTTTGCCGGAAAGACAATGGGAATGAGAGCAGGGGGCAAGAATTTCACAAGCAAGGATTTAGAATTCGGAATCGACTACTGCCACAAGCACGGCAGAAAATCAAATATAACAGTAAATATAGCACCACACAACGATGATTTACAGGGACTTGAGGAATATCTCAAATATCTTCAAACAATAGGAGCAGATGCGCTTATAGTTGCAGACCCTGGTGTAATAGAAGTTGTTAAACAAACAATACCTGACATGAGAATTCACCTTAGCACTCAGGCAAACACAACTAATTTTCATTCAGCAAATTTCTGGTACAAACAAGGTGTGAGCCGAATTGTGCTTGCTCGTGAGCTTTCATTTCCTGAAATTGAAGCTATAGTTAAAAATTCCCCTAAGGAACTTGAGTTTGAAACATTTGTACATGGAGCAATGTGCATATCATATTCAGGAAGATGTTTGTTGTCAAGCTTCATGACTGGTCGTTATTCAAACAAGGGAGACTGTGCGCAGGCCTGCAGATGGAAGTACAATCTTGTTGAAGAAAAGCGTCCGGGAGAATACTACCCAATTGATGAAGATGAAGAAGGCACATTCATCATGAACTCCAAGGATATGTGTATGGTTGAACACCTGCAGAAGTTCAAGGATCTTGGAATAACAGCACTTAAAATCGAAGGAAGAAACAAAAGCGAATACTACACAGCAATTGCTGTTCGTTCATACAGAAATGCACTTGATGAACTGGAAAAACCGGAAAGTGAAAGGAACACAAAGTACTGGAAGGAAGAAGTTGAAAAATCATCACACAGAGATTTCTCATACGGATTTTTCTTCGGTAACCCATACAAGGACGGTCAGCTTTACACTTCAAGCAGCTACATCAGGACATACGACGTTGTTGGAATTATTAGATCCTACGACAAACTAACAGGAACCTGTGTAATTGAACAAAGAAACAAGTTCTCAGAAGGCGACACTCTTGAATGCTTCGGGCCAAAGGGAACACATTTTGAAGTTATTGCCAAAAACATGCAGGATAAAGACGGGAATAAAATCGAATCAGCACCTCACGCTCAGATGACAGTAAAAATGGACATGGACCATGAGGTTGAACCATACTTCATTTTAAGAAAAAAGGTTGAAGAATAAAACTGAATAAAAACAACAAAACAGGCAAATTACTTAATTTGCCTGTTTTGTTGTTTGGCTTAAATGTTTTTAATTATTCCTGAATATAATCTTCAGGATTTATCAAAGGAATTATTCGTTCTAATTCCGCTGTATGAATATTTAACAGTTCATTCAGTAATTCTTCTGTTTTTTTATGATCTTCTGAATATTCAATTTTTATAATCCATTTAGGATTGTAGTCTTCAGATAATTCTTCAAAACCAACTGCTTTACCTGAAAAAATTTCTTCATTGTACAAATCAAAGATTCCTGAAAATTTCCAGTCTTCTTCAATATCAAGAGTTGTAAGGGTTAAGAAGATATATAATTTACTACCTTCCTCCATTGCATATATTTTATCTATGTATTCCATGTTTTTATGAATTTCATATGAACCCATTGTTTTGTCGAAAAAACCGGTTTTTGAATCCTTAAGCATTAATACCAGATTGTTGTAATTTTCCATTTTGCCTCCAAATATAATTTACGTTTCAAATTATTATATTATATAATTCAACATTAGTATATAAAATTGTTTTAGAATTTTATTTAATGGGCATTTATTTACATATGATAAAATAAATGAGTTAATTCATGAATGATAAAATTTATTCTGCTGGGAATCTTAATATTTTTGTAGCAGGAAAATTATAAAATTAATATGTCAGAGAATACAGAGAAATTGTAAGAATAAAATGTTTTACATATATTGCCAAATAACTAAAATAGTAGTATGCTTAATATACATTAAAGGGAAAGGGGTAACATCATGTCAAACAACTCATTCAGCGGACTTGAAATGCTTAAAGTTGCAATATTAATGGAAGAAGAGGGCTACAATTTTTACAGGAATGGAGCAAACAACACTTCAGGAAAAACCAAAGAATTTCTAATAGCAGCTGCCAGTCAGGAATTTTTCCACAAAGAAAAGTTTTTACAGCTTTATGATGAATTAAAAAAAGGCGATGAAGCCGGTTCGGAATATCTTTATGATGAAGAAGTAACAAATTATTTAAGATCATTAATAGAAAATCAGGTTTTTAATAAAAAGGATGAACCAAAAGAGGCGTTCAAAGATTTTGAATCAGCTGTTTTAAGCTCATTAAAAACAGAAGAGCTGACTGTAACAGTATATAATGAGATGTATAAGGGAATATCAAACCATACTGCCAAAGAAGTAATGCAAAAAATTATTGAAGAGGAAAAGCAGCACGTAGAATATTTTAAGAATTTACTTAAGGCATAAAAATAAAAGCAAATCCAAAAGGTTTGCTTTTTTTGTGTGTGTAATTTTGGTTAAAATTTACAAATGTTTATTGTTGACAACAGCAAAAGTTTAATATATTATAATACATACAAAACATATAAGAATAGTCAGAAAACCATGGAGGAAAAATGAAAAGATTTGACAAAATGATGAGGAACTCAGGAGCCGGCGGAAAAATATGTTGCTGTTGCAGATATAATTAAAAATTATTTAATGTATTTATTTATCACAACATCATAAATCTAAAGGAGAAAATCATGAATTTAAATATTGACGTAACATCATATCTGGCGCTTCTTGCTGCCTTGGTATTAATAGGAATACTTGCATTAATGGCAAAGAAGGAAATTTATTTTGGAATTAGAACAATTACTGCCCTTGGACTTGGGATAGGGCTTGGAATTTTGTTTAGAGGAAAACTGGATCTTGTACAGCCCATAGGAAAAATATATGTGAGCTTAATATCCGCTTTTGTGCTGCCATTGTTGTTCTTCGGAGTAGTATCAAGCATATCAGCTCTTGATAACATTCAAAGACTTAAGACAATCGGAATGAAAAGCGTTGCATGGCTCACAGCAAACACTGCAATAGCATCAGGACTTACAGTTGTGACAGCACTTATGTTGTTTGTAGGAAAGGGAGCAGAGGTTAGTCTTCCAACAGATTATGTTCCAAAGGAAGTTCCGGCATTCACTCAAGTAATAATTGATCTTTTCCCGAAAAATATAATTGCTCAGGCATCAAATAACGCAATCGTTCCAGTAATATTATTTTCAGTAATCATAGGAATAGCTTTCGTTTCACTTTCTTCTGAAAATGAAAAGGATGCAAAACCCTTTAAAGATTTTATAGATTCTGGTTCAAAAATAATATATAAAGTAATATCATATATAATAGAACTGACACCATATGCAGTGCTTGCTCTTGTTGCCAGTGCAGTTTCAAACAACGGACCGGACAAACTTCTTCCGTTGTTGTCAGTGCTGTTAATAGCTTACGCTCTTTGCTTTGTTCAAACATTTATTGTAAGCGGTGCTATGATAGCTTTTGTGGCAAAATTAAATCCTTTTAAATTTTTCAAACACATATGGCCTGCTCAGGTTGTTGCTTTTACATCTCAAAGCAGCATAGGAACAATTCCTGTTACAGTCAAATCTTTAAAAAATTCAGGAGTGTCCGAAAGCATTGCATCATTTGTTGCACCTCTTGGAGCAAACATGGGAATGCCTGGATGCGCAGGAATATGGCCTACACTTCTCGCTGTATTTGCAATAAATGCTCTTGGAATTGAATATTCAGTATCACAGTATGTTATTCTCATAGCACTTACTACAGTTGTAAGCATAGGAACTGTTGGAGTTCCAGGAACATCAACCATTACAACAACAGCTGTGTTTGCTGCGGCAGGTCTTCCTATTGAAATAATAGTTCTTATGACGCCAATAAGCTCAATAGTTGACATGGCTCGTACAGCAACTAATGTTACAGCAGCTGCAACAAGTTCACTTCTTGTTGCCAAAAGCGAAAATGAACTTGACATAGACATGTACAACGGAAAAGTTTTGCAGTCATAAATATAAACTCTGACTTATATTGCGTCACATGTGATAGAAAGTTTAAAAGTTTGCAAAAATAAGCACCCAGGTGCTTATTTTTATTTCTATTCATTCTAATATTTCTTACATTAATTGACTTTTGAAAAAAACTGAAGTACAATGAAATTGAAAACGATATCAATTGTATTGGGAGGTATTATGAATAGTGAATTTTTTGTTCCATCCTTTGATAACACAAAACTTTTTGCAAAAAAGGATATCCCGTCAGAGCCTAAAGGTATTGTGCTCATAGTGCACGGCCTTTGTGAACATCAGGGAAGATATGACTATCTAACAAAAAAACTTAATGAAAGCGGCTATGGAGTTTTCCGCTTTGACCACAGGGGGCATGGAAGGTCAGAAGGAAAGAAAGTTTTCTACAGTAATTTTAACGAACTTATTGATGATGTTAATTTTTTTGCAGACATGGCAAAGAATGAATATCCATCTATTCCTTTATTTGTGCTGGGACACAGCATGGGAGGATTTGCAGTTTCGATGTTCGGCATCAAATATCCAGGCAAAGCAAACGGATTTGTAATGTCCGGAGCACTGACAAGAAACAACATTGGACTTGCTTCTGATTTGCCCAGAGATTTGCCCGTTGATACATATTTTCCAAATGAACTGGGCGGAGGAGTTTGCTCTGACCCTAATGTGGTTGAAGCTTACGCCAATGACCCTTATGTAGAAAAACAAATATCTGCAGGACTATTCTACGAAGTTTTCAAGGGAGTGGAATGGGTTAAGGAAAATTCAGAAAAATTTGCTGACCCCGTGCTTCTCCTTCATGGCTGCAACGATGGTCTTGTAAGCGAAAAGGATTCAAGGGATTTCTTCGGAGACATTTCTTCCAAGGACAAAAGTCTTAAAATATATCCGTTATTGTTCCATGAAATCTACAATGAACCTGTAAGAGATGAAGTGATACTTGATACAACAAACTGGCTTGACAAAAGAATAAATCAATAACTACAAATGGAGAAAAAGCTGATGCAAAGTGCATCAGCTATTTTTATAAACGAGGAAAGTTCTCTTTCCTAGTTTATAAAAAACGGGGATTGCAAAGGGCGGGACGCCCTTGCCGTCAAGGGGGGTACTCAGCAAAAAATACGTTAGTATTTTTTGCGCCGAAGGGGGACATAGGTCCCCCTAGCGGAGTTGCGGAGCAACTTTTTTATATATTTTAATTTTCAAGCATCTATTTTAAAAATCATTCTTTTGTAGTACAATAAATATCATACTATGAAAGCTGGAGATTATGAACTGGATAGAAGCTATAAAAAACTATGAACCCTGCTGTTATCAGGAAGTAAGCGATAAGGAAATAATGATTAAATTTGCAGATGAGTTTGATGATGTGCTTACAAGAAACAATAAAGTAGCACACATGACCAGCTCTGCTTTTGTTGTAAACAAAAAAAGAGACAAGGTGCTCATGGTGCATCACAACATTTACAATGCGTGGTCATGGACAGGCGGGCATGCTGACGGCGATGAGGATTTACTTTGTGTGGCAATGAAGGAATTAAATGAAGAAACAGGTATTAGAAATTTTTCATCTTTAAGCGACAGTATTGTATCGCTTGACATCATACCTGTATACGGTCACATTAAAAACGGAAAATACGTATCTCCTCATCTTCATTTTAATGCTGCATTTCTCTTTGAAGCTGACGAACATGAAGAACTCATTGTCAAGGCTGATGAAAACAGCGGTGTAACATGGATACCATATTTTGAAATAGATTCTTATTCCAATGAAAAACATATGATAAATATATATTTTAAAATATTATCAAAGTTGAAATAATTCTGTGAGAATAAAATGCTTCTTGCTGTGAATAATAATATTAAAATTCTGAAGGAGCAATGTTATGGAAAAACCTGAAATGTCAGAAGAACCGGAAGTACCATTGAAACAACCTGTTGCTGTGCAGCTTAAGCAAGGGGAAGACTACTACTACTGCACATGCGGAAAAAGCGGTACTCAGCCGTTTTGCGACGGTTCTCATGAAGGAACTTCGTTCACTCCACTAAAATTTACAGCTACACTTGACGGAACATCTTATTTGTGCGGTTGTAAGCACACAAAAAATCCTCCATACTGTGACGGAACACATGAAGAACTATGATTTTATAACTTCGTTTCGCTAATTAGAAACGAAGTTTTTTTATGCCCTAACCCAGGTTTTTCGACCGTAGAGAGGAAAAACCTGCGGTAGGTCAAACGCAACGAAATCCAAATTTATGCGACCAAAGGGAGCTGATAAATTTGTGATTGAGACTGTGATATGCCCTAACCTTGTATTTTAATCACTTTCAATATGTGTTGGATAAATGAGTTTAATATGTTATAATTATATATATTATAAAAGGAGCTGAGAAAATGATTTATTCAAATGATGATGTAATACAGGGATTTGACGAAGAACTGAGATATCTTAACCTTTTATCAAAACAATTCCCTACAATTGCATCAGCATGCACTGAGATAATAAACTTACAGGCAATTTTAAACCTTCCTAAAGGAACAGAACATTTTTTGTCTGACATTCACGGAGAATGCGAGTCATTTAATCACGTCATTAAAAACGGATCCGGGAATATTAAGCGAAAGATAACCGAAGTTTATGGAGATACATTAAGCGAGAAGGAAATTAAAAGCCTTGCAACTCTGATTTATTATCCGGAACAAAAATTGGAAATCATTCATAAGCAGGAAGAAGACATTGAAGAATGGTACAGAATAACCATTTACAGACTTATTGAAATAAGCAGAAAAGCAGCATTCAAATATTCCAGAATGAAGGTAAGAAAAGCACTTCCCGAGGAATTTGCATACATAATAGAAGAATTAATGCACAGGGGACCTGAAGAATACGATAAGGAAGAATACTACAGCGGAATCATAAAAGCAATTATAAAAATAGGAAGAGCAGATGAATTCATTATTGCCATGTCAAAGCTTATTCAAAGACTTGTAATTGACAGACTGCACATTGTAGGTGACATATTTGACAGAGGGCCGGGAGCTGATGTTGTAATGGACACTATAACAAAGTACCACTCCGTGGACATTCAGTGGGGAAACCACGATGTATTATGGATGGGAGCTGCTGCAGGCAGTGTAGCATGCATTGCAACGGTCTTAAGAATCTGCGCAAGATATGTCAACCTGGATACCATTGAAGACGGGTATGGAATCAACATGCTTCCTCTTGCAACATTTGCACTGGAATTTTACAACAGCGATGAATGTGCTTCATTTAAGCCCATAGTTGAAAGTGACAAAATATATACGGACAACGACCTTAAGCTTATAGCAAAAATGCACAAGGCAATATCAATCATACAGTTCAAGCTAGAAGGAGAAATTATCAAAAGGCGCCCTCATTTTAACATGGAAGATAGACTCCTGCTTAATAAAATAAATTACAGCGAAGGAACAATAGAACTAAACGGAAAAACATACAGTTTAAACGACAAGTGCTTTCCAACAATAAATCCTGACAAACCCTATGAACTTACTCAAGAAGAAAGGGAGCTTATGGAAAAACTCAAATCATCGTTTTTAAACAGTGAAAAGCTGCAGAAACATGTGAGATTTTTGTTTTCCAATGGAAGCATGTATCTTAAATTTAATTCAAATCTTCTATATCACGGCTGCATTCCTGTCAATGATGATGGAAGTTTCAAGAAGGTTAAAATTGGATCCTCGGGGAAATACTACAGCGGAAAATCTTATTTTGACAGGCTTGAAATACTTGTGAGAGAAGGCTATTTCCACATAAACAATCCTGAAGCAAGGCTCTACGGAATGGATATAACATGGTACCTGTGGACAGGGCCAGATTCACCTTTATTCGGCAAGGATAAGATGACAACATTTGAAAGGTATTTTATAGACGACAAAGAAACACATGTAGAAAAGAAGAGCCCTTACTTCAAGCTTGAAGACAGCGAAAAAATGTGCAGGATGATTTTTGAGGAATTTGGTCTGAATCCGGAAGTTTCTCACATAATAAACGGACACATGCCTGTAAAATTAAAAAGCGGTGAAAGTCCCATAAGAGCAAACGGAAAGCTTTTAGTAATAGACGGAGGTTTTTCAAGAGCTTATCAAAAAGCCACAGGCATTGCAGGTTACACTCTCATATACAATTCCTATGGACTGCTGCTTGTATCTCATGATCCTTTTGAATCAACACAGGTGGCAATTGAAGAAGAAAAGGACATTCATTCAACCACCATGGTTCTTGAAAAGGAAGTTGAAAGAAAAAGGGTTCGGGATACAGATGACGGAGAAAAATTAATAGCTCAGATTAAAGATCTTGAAATGCTCCTGGATGCATATCGCATAGGACTCATAAAAGAGCAAAGATAATACATAAATAAAAAGCATTCTTGGAATGCTTTTTATTTTATGTATTAATTTCCAACATTTGAAACTAAGGCGTCATATAGTTTTTTTAGAGCCTTTTTTTCTATTCTTGACACATATGATCTTGAAATTCCCAGGAGCTTTGCAATTTCCCTCTGAGTTTTGTGTTCGTTGTTTCTTATGCCGTACCTCATTTCTATGATACTCTTTTCTCTTTTTTGAAGTGTTTTGTCCAGTATTTCATCCAGTGCCTTAATTTTTTCTTCCTTGTCGAGGCGTCCTACAATTTCTTCGCCTTCGTATTTTATAATATCAATGAGATATATGTTGTTGCCTTCTTTATCTGTTCCCAAAGGTCCTTGAAGGGAAATTTCTTTTTTTAATTTTTTGTCGCTTCGTATTGTCATTAAAACCTCGTTGTCGATGCACTTGGCTGCATATGTAGCAAGCCGTATGCCCTTGTTGTTGTCAAATGTTGAAACTGCTTTTATTAATCCGATTGTCCCTATAGATATTAAATCTTCCTGGTCTATGCCTACTGTCTTATATTTTTTTATTACATGGGCAACCAGCCTTAGATTTCTTTCTATAAGAGTGTTTCGCGCTTCTTTGTCACCATCTTTCGATTTTTGTATGAGCTCGAATTCTTCGTCTTTGTTTAATGGTTGAGGGAATGAACTCCCACTGGTTATATAACCAAAGATGAATATTGACAATGGAAAGATTAGCTGCAATACATTTTCTATCAAAAAAACACCCCCAGAGTTATACATTATATGCTGAAGATTTGAAAAAACTGTATGTACACTTTTTAATTATTTTATTTTTTTATATATTAGAAGGGAAATAGTATTATTTTTCGGGCAATATATAAATTTTGATAAAATGCGACCTTATATGACCTAAAACACGTTTACATAAATAATAAATATGTAATATTCAAGCCGAAGCTTGAATATTACATGAATTTATCTGTAAAAACGGCTTATACCGTGATTGTTGTGGGTTCCCGGAGCTGCAGGAGCAGTCGGTGTAGAAGGCATAGTAGGTGTTGTAGGCATAGTCGGTGTAGTTGGAGTGCGTGGTGTTGTTGGCATTGTCGGTGTTGTTGGAGATGCAGGAGTTTCCGGCATTGTTGTATGATCACCGTTCATGTTGTGTAAAAATTCATGCATTTCTTCCAGGCATTCCATGTTCCTGGTCAGCTCAATAAGCTGTTCACATGTCATTTCCATAGGCATATTTGAACCTGGCATTGTAACTCCTGGATACATATTTCCATCTCCAGGCATCTGCGGCATTGCCGGAAGATTTCCAGGCTGGTTAAATTCAGGCATTCTCATGTCAGAGCCCCTTGGAAGTGCAGGCATATCTCCATCTGGAAGATTATCCATTTCACTTTCAGGAATGAATGGTGCCATGCCAGGTCCAGGAGCAGTAGGCATACTTGGCATACTTGGCATAGACGGCATACCAGGCATACCAGGCATACCAGGCATGTTCGGCATACTAGGCATGTTCGGCATGCTTGGCATAGTAGGAGAATTGTTTCCTGTCATGAAGGGCATGGAAGGAAAGTAATTCTGCATGTACATGCTGTTTCCATAAGGGGGCATTCCAGGCACTGATCTCATGTTCATTCCTTGTGCATAGTTCATGGGGTCATTGCTGTAAGGCATCGAATTATAATGCGGCGTATTATTTCTATAATTTGAATAACTCATATATATCCTCCAAAAAATTTTGTAATTTATTATTAATATACGTAAGAAAAGGATTTTAGTGAATTAAAAGTAAAAATTGTTTCTTTACTAATTCAATAACTTCAATTACAATATAACTGGCAGGAGGAATCACTATGAATTTAACGAATTTACATACTCACACTTTATACTGCGACGGTATGTACAGCGCAGAAGACATGATATTGGCTGCAATAAACTTAAAGTTTCAATCAATAGGAATATCCACCCACGGACCCACGCCATTTGTTTCAGACTGGAACATTCAGAGTGGACGTGTCGAAAACTATATGGAAGAAATAACAGTTTTAAAAGAAAAATACAAAAATCAAATTGATGTGTTACTGGGAATGGAACTGGACTATATTCCGGGAATAGGCTTTGATGAACTGTCAAGGTCATTAATAAAAAGGCTTGATTACTACATAGGTTCTGTTCATTACCTGGGGTATTTTGAAAGCGGCATCATGTGGACCGTTGACTATAACCTGGAAGAGCTTACCCAGGGTATCAAGGAAAGCTTTGGAGGAAATGCAAGGCATGCAGTTGAATTATACTACAAAATGATTTCTGAAATGGCAACAAATTACCAGCCGCCAATAATAGGCCATCTGGATTTATTTAAAAAGAACAACAAAGACAATGCCTTGTTTGATGAAAAAGAGGATTGGTATGTGAAGGCAGTTGAAAACTGTCTGAAGGTCATAAAAAACACATCATGTTCAATTGAAATAAATACCGGAGGAATTGCAAGGGGTTACACAAAGGAACAGTACCCGTCCACATTCATTTTAAAAATGATAAAGGACATGGAAATTCCGGTTGTAATAAATTCTGATGCCCACACAAAAGAGGGAATTGACTGCAAGTTTACTGAGATGTATGACCTTGTGAGGGAGCTTGGATTTAACAGCCTAAACTACCTTACAAAAGAAGGATGGTCAAAGCAAAATATTTAAACAAGGAAATATGTGTAAAATTCAAAAATATATGATATAATATTATACCAACATAAGGAGATGAAATAATGATAAATATTTTACTTGTAACACACGGAGATTTCGGCAAGGAATTATTGAAGAGTTCTGAACTTATAATAGGTAAAATTGAAGGAGCACAAAGCATATCATTTCATCAGGGGGAAAGTTTTGATGAACTTTTAAGTCAGGTTGAAGAAACAGTCGAAAAACTTTCCAAGGACGATCTGATTGTTTTTACTGACATGTACGGCGGAAGCCCATACAATGCAGTTTTAAGAACAATGAAAAACAGAAAATTCTATCATATAACTGGAATAAATTTTCCGCTGTTTATTGACATTGCTGTAAGCAGGGATTCGTACACCATGGAAGAAGTTGCGGAAAAAATAATCAAAAACGGAAAAAAGAGCATAGTGTTTGTAAATGAGAAGTTCTCTACAGACTAATGGAGGAATAATGAAGAATGTAGTATTGGCCAGAATAGACGACAGACTTCTGCACGGGCAGGTCGTTGTTTCCTGGATACCATTTATTAAAGCCAATGAAGTTGTAATTGTTGACAATGAATACGCAGAAGACGAATTCATGTGGGAATTGATAAAACACGCAGCACCTGAAAATATAAAAGTAAATTTGTTCGATGTTGCTGGTGCAGCAGATTATCTTAAAGGCAGCGATGATGGTTCAAGGATTTTAATCCTTTCAAGATGTGTTGAAAATATAAATGAATTAATAAATCAAGACGTTGATATTAAATGTGTCAATGTTGGTGGACTTGGAAATGTCAAAGGCCGCGAAAGGTATTTAAACTCAATTCACCTAAGCAGCCAGGAAATTGAAATACTGAAAAGTATATCTAAGAAAAATATTGCAGTTGAAATAAAAATGCTTCCAAATGACAAAACAGTGTCAGTTGAATAGGTAGAAAAATGACTGCATTTAATTTCTTTTTAATAAGCATTTTGTACTTTTGGGCAAGCAGTACGGCACTTTCATTGGGAATAGGATATTACACAGTATACAGGCCGGTTGTATCGGGTTTCGTGACCGGACTCATACTTGGAGATCCTTTTTTGGGAATGGCTGCCGGAGCTGTTGTCAATGTTATTTATATGAATTTTGTTTCAACAGGAGGATCCTTTAAGGGAGATCAGTGCCTGACTGCGGTAATAGCTGCCTCAGCAGCGATACTTTTAGGTCTCAGTCCTGTGGAAGCCTCCGCTTTTGCGTATCCTTTCGGATATCTGGGAATATTAATATGGAAGTACAGGCTGAACATCAATCACATATTTGTAAACAAGTACGAGAAGGCATATGATGAAGGGAAAAATCCAGACATCAGTCTTTATGACGGTTTATATCCTCAGCTTTTGTTGTACATCATGAGCAGTGTTGTTGTGGGGGCTGCATTTTTGATAATGTCGCTGTTTGATAACATGATCGTGGAATATCATGAAAACATCAAAATATTTTTGTTCATGGCAGGGATGTTTTTAGTATCTTATTCTGTAATAAGCATATTGACAAATCTTAAAAACAAGTATGCTTATTTAAGTTTCGGATTGTTTTTTCTTGCTGTAATTATTTTTAACATTGGTTCATACTGGTTTTTAACGGCTGCAGCAATATTTCTTTTTGCTTTGTCAAATAAAAATTTACGCATTGATAATAAAAGAAGCAATAAAATCAATAATATTAACAAGAAGGATCTCACGTATGCATGGTTCATATGGATGAATTTTTCTCATTCATGCTACAGCTATGACAGGCTGCAGGGATTGGCATTTGCACACAGCATGAAAAACATCTTTAAAAAGCTCTATAATGAAAAAAATGAAGTATCACGTGCAATTCACAGACATACAGAATTTTTTAACACCGAACCTAATATGGGTACTCCTATACATGGATACATAATTTCTATAGAGGAACAGGCATCTTTAAATGCAAATGATACAGACACAGCATATATTAAAAAGGGAATGATGGGAATTGCTGCAGGATTAGGGGATTCTTACACACAGGTTGTGCTTACTCCTTTGTTTATTTCATTGTCGGTGATGATGTGTGTGGATGGAATTTATATAGCAGCATTTTTGCCTATTCTTTATCTGGCCGGATCAATATTGTTAATATCATATTCCGGCTGGATGAACGGTTATTATGCAGGACGTGAATACCTTTTAGAAAGAATCAACACTGTCAAAAATTCCAAGATAAAAAAGCATTTTCCGCATATATTTTCAGGAATACTTGGAGTTGCTGCTGCAAAACTAATTTTAACAAGCATTGAATCCACAAACACCGTTTATACTCTATCATCTGTAGTATTGTCAGCTGCAGCTTACTGGGTAATGAAGAGGAGCAAAAGATGAAAAAAAAAGTAGGAATTATGGGTGGTACATTTGACCCCATTCATACAGGACATCTGGTTGTTGCCAATGAAGTGCTAAACTTCTATGGACTTGAAGAAATAATTTTCATACCGGCCGGAAATCCTCCTCACAAGAAGGGTACTGTGGCAGATTCATTAGACAGGTATGTTATGACTGAAATAGCTGTTTTGTCAAACAATAGATTTAAGGTTTCAGACATTGAAATAAAAAAAGATGGTAAAAGTTATACACTGAACACATTGAGGGAGCTAACAAAAAAATATCCAGATGCCGAATTTTATTTCATAACGGGGACAGATGCGGTAATTGAGCTTCCAAGCTGGCGGGAGCCGGAAGAGCTTCTTAAACTATGCAGGTTTGTAGCAGTTTCAAGGCCAGGAATAAGCATGGAGGATGCAAAGGCTAAAATTTCTGAAATTAACAAGATGTTTAAAGGCAACATTGAGCTATTTCAGGCACCAATGCTTCAGATTTCTTCAACTGATATAAGACAGAGATTAATGGATGGAAAATCAGCCAAGTATCTGCTGCCGGAATCTGTTGAGCAATACATCATTAAAAACAATTTGTATGAGGAATGATTTAGGATGAATTTAGATGAAATGAAAGATATTCTTGAAAAATCAATTGGGCAAAAGCGCTACATCCATTCACTGGGAACAATGGAAGAAGCAGTGCGCTTAAGTGGTTTATACGGAGCAGACAAGGAAAAGGCAAGAATAGCAGGACTTTTGCATGACTGCGGCAAGTCCATGGAGAAAGACGACAACCTTACACATGCTGCAAAAAGCGCTGAACTTGCCAAAACAATATACCAGGTTTATGATGATGAAATTATAAATGCAATTCTTTATCACACCACCGGAAGAGAGAATATGACAATTCTTGAAAAAATTATTTTTCTTGCAGACAAGACAGAACCTTGCAGAAAATATGATGGCGTTGAAGATTTAAGAAAACTTGCCGATTTTAACATAAATGATGCTTTGATATATTCTTTGGAAAGAACAATAGAATATGTGGAACAAAAAAATCAGAATCTTAACATAGAATCAATAAAAACATTGAAATTCCTAAAGGAGGAAAAATGAATTTAGACAAAAAAAATATTGAAACAATATTGAAAGCATGTGACAACAAGAAAGCTTACAATTTCGTTGTTTTGGATGTATCCAAAACAAGCTCCATAACTGATTACTTCATAATATGCAGCGGCAACAACGAAAGACAGACTGTTGCCATAGCTGAAGAAGTGATTGAAAAAGGAGCTAAAGAAGGTGTAGACTTCTACTATACAGAAGGCTTCGACACAGGAAGATGGGTGTTATTAGAAACGGACAACATAATTGTTCATATCTTCCACAAGGATGAAAGAGAAATATATGACCTTGAATCCTTATGGTTTGACAACAATTCAATAGATGTTGAACAATATGGAATAAAAAATTGGAAATAGGAGGAGGATGTTATGTCAAATATAACCATTCAAACAAGCAATGCACCTGCTGCAGTAGGTCCTTATTCACAGGCTCAAAAGGCAGGTAATACAATTTATGTTTCAGGACAGCTGGCTTTTAACCCTGCAACAGGAGAACTGTATAAAGACGGCGACATAAAGGAAGAAACAAGATTGTCTCTTATGAACGTAAAGGCAATTCTTGAAGCTGCAGGAGCAACATTGAACGATGTTGTTAAATGCACCGTATACATCAAGGACATGAATCAATTCGGCCTTATTAATGAAATGTATGCAGAAATGTTCAAAGACCATAAACCTGCAAGAGTATGCGTTGAAGTTGCAAGACTTCCAAGAGATGCTAACGTAGAAATTGATGCAATAGCAGTTGTTGAATAAAATAAAAAATTCAGGATATTTTAGATATCCTGAATTTTTTTAACCGTTATTATATTTTTTGCGTCTTTTTTTTCTGTTGATTCTAATTCTTATATCATTGTACACTTTTAGTAAAATCAATGCCACAAGCGAAAATACAACTAAGGTTCCCAGAAATTTAAGTATGGAGTAAAATATTCCTCCTCCTGAACTTTCAACTAGAGTGCTCTTGACTTCAATTGGAGTTATAAGATTCACACTTCCGATAATTTCTCCGTCCATTGAATACTCTATTTTTCCAATTACATCATTTGCTTCAAGAGGAAGTTTAATTTCATTTATTACTACATTTGATTTCACTTCTGCAGAGGCGCTCTTTTTCAAGAGTGTAGTGAAATCACTTTCTGTAATTACAGATATTTCCTTGCTGTCTCCGTTTTGAATTTTAATGTTTTGTACAAATGTGTTCTTGCTTACCAAAATAGTATTTTGATATTCTTCAAATCCATAGTTGAACAGATTGTGGGCATCCTGGTACATTTCAAGGGATACGCCTTTCATTGCCACAGCAATTAAATCCGTTCCGTTTTTTGAAGCTGTTGCCACAAGGCAGTTTCCTGCTTCCGGAGTATAGCCTGTCTTTGCTCCGGTGGCATATTCGTAATAAGGGCTGATGTATGCTCCGTCCACGAATATCTGGCTGGAACTTGTGTTGTACAACAGCTTGTTCAATGTTGTAAAATAGCGTGTTTCCGTTTTTTTGTTTGTAGGCTGAATTTCATATTTTGTAGTTTCTACAATTTTTCTGAATGTTTCATTCTGCATGGCATACTTTGTAATCAATGCAAGGTCTGCTGCCGTAGTGTAATGATTTTCATCGTGAAGTCCGTGAGGATTTGCAAAATGAGTGTTGTAGGCTCCAAGTTCCTTTGCCTTCTCATTCATTAAATTCACAAATTTTTCAGTGGTTCCTCCATAGTGCTTTGCAATGGCAGAAGCTGCATCATTGGCTGATGGAAGCATCAGCGCGTAAAGCAAATCCTTGAGTGTCACTATTTCCCCGGGCTCCAGGGCAATGTGACTTCCAGCGATTTCATATGGAGTGTCATCATCAACTGTTATTACGTCGGATAAGTCTCCCATTTCAATTGCAAGAATGGCAGTCATTATCTTTGTCGTACTGGCAGGATACATTTTCTGATCGGCATTTTTACCTGCCAATATAGTTCCTGTATTTGCATCTATAAGTACTGCTGTATCACACAATATGGCCGGATCAGCATAAGCAAAGCTTAAGTTTAACAAAAGAACCGAAAAAACGAAAAAACTTGCAATTACTTTTTTTATCATGCGAAAACTCCTTACAATACAAATCAAATAATAGTATAGCAGAAAAAAATGTGTTTGTAATTAAAAATTTTGTTTTTTTTGCTGAAATAATGTATAATACTTACAATGGAATTTTCTCGGAGGATTTTATGAACAACAGCATTTACAAAAAAGGACTTGCAGTTGTTTTAATCATAGCATTAATAGTAATGGCAACTCTGGGGATTAAGCTGTCAGTCAAGGAAAATGAGATAATGTATACATCTTCTCCCGATATGACAAACAATGATACGGTCTTAGATAATGCGGAAGAAGAATTGTCATGTATTTATGTGGACATTGACGGTGCCGTGAACAATCCCGGCGTATATGAATTTACAAAAGGAGACAGGGTCATTGATGCCATTGATAAAGCAGGAGGCCTGAAAGACACCGCATACACAAAAAACATAAATAAGGCCAGAAAATTAGTTGACGGTGAAAAGATATACATTTTTGATGAAGGGGAAAATATTGTTCCTCTGAACTTGTATAATGATGGCAGTGAAGGTAAAATAAATATAAACACAGCAACGAAGGACAATCTCATGTCACTGCCGGGTATCGGAGAGGTTTATGCACAAAGAATCATAGATTACCGAAACGGCAAACTTTTTTCTTCTATTGAAGAAATCAAGGAAGTACAGGGTATAGGCGATAAAATATTTGAAAAAATAAAAGATTCCATAACAATAAATAATTAGCAAAGGAACCGGTATTGTATCGGGCATTACAATTTATAATATGTGAAAATGAGGTGATTATATGTCAGTTGAAGAAATAAAATTAACACAAATGACTAAGGCATCCGGCTGAGCAGCCAAAATAGGTCCTGAGACCCTTGCTCAAGTTTTGAGCAAGCTGCCAAAATTTAAAAACGATAAATTAATTGTAGGATTAGAAACATCAGATGATGCCTGTGTATATAAAATTAATGAAAATTTGGCAATGATTCAGACGGTGGATTTTTTTACTCCCGTTGTTGATGATCCGTACACATTCGGGCAAATTGCAGCAGCAAATTCACTAAGCGACATATATGCCATGGGAGGAGAACCTGCCATAGCTCTTAATATCATTGGATTTCCCAACTGTCTGAGCCCAGACATCATGGCTGAGATATTAAAGGGAGGAGCATCAAAAGTAATAGAAGCAGGTGCGACAATTGCAGGAGGCCACTCCATTGAAGATGACGAACCAAAGTACGGCATGTGTGTTACAGGTTTCATTGAACCTTCAAAGGTTTTGAAAAACTACGGTGCAAAAAAAGGAGATGTTCTCATAGTTACAAAGCCCTTGGGAACTGGAATTATTAATACTGCCTTTAAGGCAGGAATGTGTTCAGAAAAAGATGAAGAAGAAGCTATACATGTAATGGCACAGCTTAACAAGAAAGCAAAGATGGTAATTGAAAATTATCCAGTGAACTGCTGTACGGACATTACAGGATTTGGACTTGCAGGACACGCTGCAGAAATGGCTGAAGCAAGCAATGTCACATTTGAAATAAATGTGAAAAGTCTTCCGTTTATAGGAGATGTGTTTGAATATGCCCAGATGGGGCTGGTACCTGAAGGATCTTACAGAAACAGAAAGCATTTTTCAAACAAAGTTGAAACAAACAACATTGAAGAAGATTACATAGACTTGTCATTTGATCCTCAGACTTCAGGAGGACTCATGTTTTCTGTACCTGAAAAATATGCTGATGAAATAATGCTTAAACTAAAAGAAAATCTTGACACAACCTTTGCCTTAATAGGATATGTAACAGAGAAGAAAGACAAATTCATCAACTTGATTTAAAATTTGTTGAAGATATAAATATAACGGGGAGAATTATGGATAAAAACAAATATTACAGAAGCATTCCCAAAGTCGATATGCTTATGGAAACTGATGAAATAAAAGTATTGTTTGAAAGCTGCAGCAGAGAATACGTTCTTGAATCCGTAAGGAATAAAACCGACCAGCTAAGGGAATTTATAAACAACTCCATGAGCGAAAACGAAATAGAAAATAAAATTAGTCTCTTGACGGACGACATAATCAATGATGTTGAAAAGCTTACATCTCTTAACATGAAAAAAGTCATAAACGGAACAGGAACAATTCTTCACACAAATCTTGGAAGAGCAGTTATAAATGAAGAAACAGCAGAAAGAATAAAAAATCTTGTAACTGGATATTCAAACCTGGAATATGATTTGGAGGAAGGCGCAAGGGGCTCAAGATATTCACATTTTGAAAAAATCATAACAAAAATAACCGGAGCAGAAGCAGCTATGGCAGTCAACAACAATGCAGCTGCAGTACTTCTTATTTTATCTGCCATGGCAAAGGATAAGGAAGTTATAGTTTCAAGGGGAGAACTGGTGGAAATAGGAGGCTCTTTCAGAGTTCCTGATGTCATGATGCAAAGCGGCGGAAAACTCATAGAGGTGGGAACGACAAACAAAACTCATCTTTATGATTATGAAAATGCCATTACAGAAAACACAGCGGCACTTTTGAAAGTTCACACAAGCAATTATAAAATTGTAGGTTTCACTGAGTCTGTTCCTGTATGTGAAATTGCAGAGCTTGCACATAAACACAGCATTCCGGTAATAGAAGACATAGGAAGCGGTGTTCTAGTAGACCTTGCCAAGTATGGATTAGGCCACGAGCCAACAGTGCAGGAATCTGTTCAGGCAGGGGCAGACATTGTATGCTTCAGCGGCGACAAGCTTTTAGGAGGCCCTCAGGCAGGAATAATAGTCGGAAAAAAACATCTTATTGATAAAATAAAAAAACACCCTCTTACAAGGGCTTTGAGGATAGACAAGTTTACTGCCATAGCACTTGAATCCGTGTTCCACGAATATATTGACGAAGAAAATGCAGTGAAAAACGTTCCTGTATTAAAATTGATAAACAGAAACATTCAAGAAATAAAATTAGAAGCCGAAAAGCTTTATGAAAAGCTCATTCCTGAAATTGGAAAAAGCTGCCTGATGAATATAGAAGAATGTCAGTCTCAAATAGGAGGAGGGTCTCTTCCTCTTGAGAGAATAAAAAGCTTTGCTGTTTCATTTAAACCGCTTACAATGACAACATCTCATCTTGAAAAACAACTGAGAAAATTAAAAACACCCATAATAGGAAGAGTTGTAAATGATCTGTTCATCATAGACATGCGCACGGTGCTTGAAGGCGAAGCAGATCAAATATTTGAAACTTTCATAAACATTTTTAACTAACTGGAGGCACAATGAACATAATAATAGGAACGGCAGGACACATAGACCACGGCAAAACAACACTGATAAAGGCCTTGACCGGAAGGGACACAGACAGATGGGAAGAGGAAAAAAGAAGAGGAATAACCATAGATCTGGGCTTCACATATTTTGACCTGCCCGACGGCAATCAGGCAGGCATTATTGACGTGCCCGGACATGAAAAATTCATAAAGAACATGCTTGCCGGTGTAATAGGAATGGACCTGGTACTTTTAGTAATTGCCGCAGACGAAGGAATAATGCCCCAGACAACTGAACATTTGAACATTTTAAACCTGCTTGGGTTGAAAAAAGGAATTGTAGTTCTTACAAAGTATGACTTAATTGATGCTGAATGGCTTGAACTTGTAAAGGAAGACATTAAGGAAGCTCTTAAAGACACTTTCCTTGAAAATGCTCCTATGGTTGAAGTTTCTTCCAAGACAGGTTACGGAATCGACAATCTTGTAAATGTAATATGCAAGACAACTGAAACTGAAGTTGAGCAAAGAGACTTAAGCACCATACCAAGGCTTCCCATAGACCGCGTGTTTTCAATTACAGGATTTGGAACTGTAATCACAGGTACCCTCATATCAGGGACGTTAAAAAAGGGTGATGAAGTTGAAATATATCCCGTAAACAAAATAAGCAAGGTAAGAAATATTCAAGTTCATTCCCATGATGCTGAAAAAGCATATGCCGGGCAAAGAACTGCAATAAATCTTTCCAATGTAAAAAAGACAGACCTTTACAGAGGATGCGTCATCGCTCCTGTGAATGCCATGAAAAATACCATGATGCTTGACGTTAAGCTTAATCTTTTAAAAAGTTCAAGACGAATAGTTGAAAATCGCTCAAGGCTTCATCTGTATACAGGAACAAGCGAGATTCTGTGCAGAGTTGTGCTGTTAGACTGCGACGAACTGTCACCGGGGGAATCATGTTATGCCCAATTAAGGCTCGAGCAGGAAATTGCCGTGAGAAGAGGCGACAAATTCATAATTAGGTTTTATTCTCCCATGGAGACCATTGGAGGCGGAGAAATCATTGAGCCAGTTCCTCTTAAAAAGAAAAGATTTGACGACAAGCTCATTGAAGAGCTTAAGGTTAAGGAAAAAGGCTCAGGCACAGATGTAATTGAAAAAATAATAAGAGAAAATTCTAAAAATGTTCCTTCGATTTCAGAACTGGCAAAACTCACGGCTCTTCGGGAAGATGAAATTAAAAATAGTATTGAAGTTCTTGAGGACGAAGAAAAGATTACCACATTCAGGCTTAAAAACGATATTTATCTGTGGCACAAAAGTTTTGAAAGAGAAATAGAAGAAGGAATTGAAAAATACCTTTTTGATTTTCATGAAAAAAACAAATATCAAAAAGGAGCAAAAAAATCAGAAGTTAAAAGCAAATTCCTGCCTGCTATAAAACAAAACGTCTTTGATTTGGCAATTATGTCTTTTGTTCAAAAAGGAATGCTTAAAATGGATGGTGAATTTGTTTCATTAGCATATTTCAGCATTCAGCACGACGAAGCATATGAAAAAACTGCAGTGGCTGCGGAAAAAATACTTGAAGAAGCAAAATTTGAGTTTTTAAAACAGGATGAGCTGATTCAACGATTGAACTTACATAAATCCGAAGAAATCATCTCTCTTCTCATTGATGAAAAGAAGCTGGTTAAAATAGGAGAGCTTGGCATAACAAAAATGGAAATTTATGATGAAGCAAAAAATATATTAGTAAACTTTATTACAAAAAATCAAAAAATTACTGCAGCGGAATACAGAGATCTCCTCAACTCGAACCGCAAGGTGGCCATAGGCCTTCTGGAGCATTTCGACATCATAAAGGTAACGAGAAGGGTTGGAAATGACAGGGTTTTATTCTAGAATTTACAATGAACATTTTACTTTAATTTAATATTTTTCTTGACAATTTTTGCGTTTCAATGTAATATTAATAAAAAGTTTAATTTTTGTAACAAACTAATTTAAGGAGCGTAACAAATGAAGGTGTTGATTGTAGATGACGAGCTTTTGTTGATTAAAGGACTCAAATTTAGTCTGGAACAAGATAATTATGAAGTCGATTCGGCCCTGGACGGGAACGAGGCATTAAGAAAAATTGCATTGACCGAGTATGATATAATCATACTTGATTTGATTCTGCCTGAGGTAGATGGACTTGAAGTTTGTCAAAAAATCAGAGAAATAACAAATGCTCCTCTTTTAATATTAACAGCCAACAATGAAGACATGAACAAAATCCTTAGTCTTGAGTACGGTGCTGATGATTATGTAACCAAACCTTTTAATATTTTGGAGCTTAAGGCAAGACTTAAGGCAATATTAAGAAGAACAAAAGGAGTTACACAAAAACCAAACGAACAGACAATCATCGTTGATGATTTTATAATCAATGCGCTGGGAAGGAAAGTAAGCCTTCATGGGCAGGAAATAAACCTTACTGCAAAGGAATTTGACCTATTGCTCCTCCTTGCAACTAACCCCGGAAAAGTTTTTTCAAGAGAAGAACTTCTTGAAATAATTTGGGGCTATGAATACTTCGGGGATTTGAGAACCGTTGATGTGCACGTGAGAAGACTTAGAGAAAAAATTGAAAACAAAGAAAAAAATTATGAATATATTCTCACAAAATGGGGTGTGGGATATTATTTCAGAAACAAACATTAGGGCAATTGTTTGCCTCGGAAGTATTTTTTGTTTTTTGCAGAATTTAAAAATATTCTTAAAATATTTTAAAAATTCATATTGACAAAGGCGCCGACTTATGATATTTTTTTATAAATAAAAAAATAGAGGTGCAAAAATGAACTGCAAAAAGAGCAAATTAATCTGTAAGAAAAAAAATTTAATATATATAACGAATTATTTAGATTTTATGGATAGCTGTTTTCACTTTTAAATTGTGAAGCAGCTATTTTTTTGCATATACAGGTTTTTAATAAATATATATTGGAGGGAAATATGAAAGGAAAGTTAATACTGGAAAACAAGACTGTATTTGAAGGCGTATGCTTTGGCAAGATATCCGAGACAGTGGGGGAAGTAGTTTTTAATACTGGAATGACAGGGTATCAGGAAATTTTAACAGATCCGTCTTATTACGGTCAAATAGTTACCATGACATATCCGCTCATAGGAAATTATGGAACAAATCTTGAAGATTCTCAATCATCATCACCGAAAGTAAAAGGCTTCATAGTGAGAGAAGCTTGCAGAGTACCAAACAATTTCAGATGTGAAATTGATCTTGATGTATATCTCAAGCAAAACAACATAATGGGCATTGAAGGAATTGACACAAGAGAGCTTACAAAAATATTAAGAAATGCCGGCACAATGAAAGGAATAATAACTACAAAAGAATTAAGCGAGGCAGAAATTCAGGAAAGATTTGATTCTTTTTCAAATACAGATGCAGTGGACAAAGTTACTCCAAAAGAAATAAAAACAATTGGTGATGGAGATCTTCACATAGGGGTTTTAGACTGCGGAATTAAATCAAACATTTTAAATTCCTTTGTAAACAAGGGATGTAAACTCACAATTTTTCCGGCCCACACATCAAAAGAAGAAATAATGAAATATAATTTTGACGGCATATTTCTTTCAAACGGACCTGGCGACCCAACGGACCTTCCTGATGTCATAGATACAGTGAAATCTCTAATAGGAGTTATACCTGTGACAGGAATATGCCTCGGTGTTCAGATTATTGCTCTTGCCATGGGAGCCGAAACAGAAAAAATGAAATTCGGCCACAGAGGCTGCAATCATCCTGTGAAGAATCTCATGACGGGAAAGGTAACAATAACTTCTCAAAACCACGGTTACATGGTTAAAAGAGATTCCCTTCCTGAAGAACTTGAAATAACCCATGTGAACATTAACGACAACACTGTGGAGGGTGTAAGGCACAAGACTCTTCCAGTCATGGGTGTTCAATATCATCCGGAAGCATGCCCGGGTCCTCACGACTCAAACATAATTTTTGACGATTTCATAAAAATATATAAAGGAGAACAAATATGGGTTTAGATAAAAGCATAAAAAAAGTACTGGTTATAGGCTCTGGACCTATTATAATCGGTCAGGCAGCAGAATTTGACTATTCAGGAACCCAGGCCTGCAGAGCCTTACGAGAAGAAGGAATAGAAACTGTTCTCGTAAATTCTAATCCTGCAACAATTATGACTGATGCAGAAATTGCCGACAAGGTTTATATAGAACCGCTTACAGTGGAATATGTTGAAAAAATCATTGCAAAGGAAAGACCTGACAGCGTAATTGCAGGAATGGGAGGACAAACAGGCCTTAACCTTACGGTTGAATTATACGACAAGGGAATTCTTGACAAATACAACGTAAGAGTTATAGGAACAAGCGTTCAGTCCATCAAGTACGGTGAAGACAGAGAACTTTTCAAGGAAATGATGAACAAGATAGGCGAGCCCATAGTTGACTCTGCAATTGTAACAGATCTTGAAACTGGCAAAAAAGTTGCTTTAAGAATCGGCTATCCTATTATAGTAAGGCCTGCCTACACTCTCGGGGGAACAGGAGGAGGAATTGCAAACAATGAGGATGAAATGACAGAAATTTTATCTGCAGGTCTGCAGCTAAGTATGAACGGACAGGTTCTCATTGAAAAAAGCATCAAGGGATGGAAAGAAATAGAATATGAAGTTATGCGCGACAAAAACGGAACATGCATAACAATCTGCAACATGGAAAACTTTGACCCTGTGGGAGTTCACACAGGAGACAGCATAGTTGTGGCTCCTTCACAAACTCTTTCAGATGTTGAATACCAAATGCTTCGTACGGCTTCCATAAAAATAATAGACGCCATAGGAATTGAAGGAGGATGCAACGTACAGCTTGCACTTAATCCAAACAGCTTTGAATATGCCGTAATAGAAATCAATCCAAGGGTCAGCCGTTCTTCGGCGCTTGCTTCAAAGGCTACAGGATATCCAATAGCAAAGGTTGCAACTAAAATTGCGCTGGGATACAATCTGGATGAAATTGTTAATGCAGTAACCGGAAAAACTTATGCAGCGTTTGAGCCTACTCTCGACTATGTGGTTCTTAAAATTCCAAAGTGGCCTTTTGACAAGTTCTTCAAGGCGAAAAGAAGTCTTGGAACAAAAATGATGGCAACAGGAGAAGTTATGGCCATTGGAAACAGCTTTGAAGCTGCTCTTCTTAAAGCTGTTCGTTCTCTTGAAATAAAACAGTACAGCCTTTACAGCAAAAAAGCCGCAGAAAAGAGTCTGGTGGAGCTTAAGGCAAGGATACAGACTCCGGATGATGAAAGACTGTTTTATCTTTCAGAACTTATAAGAAGAGGATACAGAATAGGAAAAATTGCCGAGCTTACAGGAGTGGACAAATTCTTCCTCCACAAAATTTACAACATAATTGAAGAAGAAGAACTGTTAAGAAATGCATCATTTGATGAGCTGGATGCAACATGGCTTAAAAAGCTTAAGAAAATGGGATTTTCTGACAAGGGAATAGCAGATCTTATAAAGGCTGAGCCCGGGGATATTTACAATCTGAGAATGAAAAACAACATAAAGGCAGTTTACAAGATGGTTGACACATGCGGCGGAGAATTTGAAGCCGTATCTCCATATTATTATTCAACCTATGATGAATATGATGAAGTTGTAACTTCAGACAAGAAAAAAATTCTTGTAATAGGTTCAGGACCTATAAGAATAGGACAGGGCGTTGAATTTGACTACTGTTCGGTGCACAGCATATTTGCACTTGAAAAATCTGGAATTGAAACAATAATAGTAAACAACAATCCTGAAACCGTGAGCACGGATTTTGACATAGCAGATAAATTGTACTTCGAGCCATTGACTGAAGAAGATGTTTTAAATATTGTAGAAAAAGAAAATCCTGACGGAGTGGTGCTGCAGTTTGGAGGACAGACTGCCATAAAGCTTGCAAACTTCTTTAAGGAAAAAAACATACCCATACTGGGTACTGACCCTGAACAAATAGATATGGCAGAAGACAGGGAAAAATTTGATGAAATACTGGAATCCTTGGGTATTAAAAGACCAAAGGGAAAAGCTGTAATGAATATAGAAGACGGCAAAAAAGCAGCAGCAGCCGTGGGATATCCTGTACTAGTAAGACCTTCCTATGTCCTTGGAGGACAGGGTATGGAAATAACATACTCAGAAGAAGATCTTGTGACTTACCTGCAGGGAGCCTTTGACATGAGCACGAAAAATCCTGTCCTCATAGACAAATATCTTGTGGGAAGAGAAATTGAAGTTGATGCCATATGCGACGGAGAAGACATTTTGATTCCGGGAATAATGGAGCACTTAGAAAGAGCCGGCATTCACTCAGGAGACAGCATATCCATTTATCCTCCTATAAATTTAAGCAATGAAATAAAAGAAAAGCTTGCAGTCATAACAAAAAATATTGCAAGGGCACTTAAGACCGTGGGCATGGTTAACATTCAGTTCATTGAGTTTGAAAATGATCTTTACATCATAGAAGTAAATCCTCGTTCGAGCAGGACTGTTCCTTACATCAGCAAGGTTACGAAAATTCCTATGATTGAAATTGCCACAAGGGTAATGCTTGGAGAAAAACTTAAAGACATGGAATACGGCACGGGTCTGTACAAGGAATCTGAGCTTGTTGCAGTGAAAGTTCCTGTTTTCTCAACTCAAAAGTTAGACGGCGTTGATGTGAGTCTCGGACCTGAAATGAAATCAACGGGAGAGGTGCTGGGTGTAGGAAAAGACTACAAAGAAGCCCTTTACAAAGGATTTATTGCTGCAGGAGTAAAGATGCCGGAGAAGGACAAAATGATATTGGCTACTATAAGAAACAGAGATAAAGAAAGCTTTAAGCCTATTGCGTTAAAATTGAATAAAATGGGATTTGATTTTGTAGCAACGGAAAACACAGCTAAATATCTAAATGATAACGGAATCCATGCTCAAACAGTCAAGAAGGTAAGAGAAACCAAACCAAACATAATAGATTTAATAAGAAGCGGAAGCATTGGATTTGTTGTTGACATACCTACAAAAGCAAATGATGTTAACACAGACGGCTTCAGAATCAGAAGAACTTCTGTTGAGGCTTCAATCAATGTTTTCACTTCTCTAGATACGGTTTCTGCACTGACTGACATAATGGAAACAGGCATTTCAGGAGAGAACGTGGACGTTTACAATATTTCAAGATAAAATAAGCTTGAAATTTTTTAGAAATTATGTTATCATTATTTCCGATGGGGATAGATAGGTGCTGGTGTGCCTCCTGGTCTTCAAAATCAGTCGCGGGGCGTTAGTAGCGTCCTGGGTGGGTTCAATTCCCACATATTCCCGCCATTTAAGGAGAATAGCGATGCATAAAAATGTATTGGTATGTGTAACGCAGCAAAAGACATGTGAAAATCTCATAGAGCATGGCGTTGAGTTGTCCAGGGACGAAGGAAGCCAGCTTTATGTCATACATGTGGTCAATGAAAATGATAAGCTTTTATACAATTTAAGCGATGGAGATGCATTAGAGTATTTGTTTGAAATTACAAAAGATGTTGGAGCTAATCTAGTAGTGAAAAGATCAAAAGATGTTGCAAAAGCAATAGTGGATTTCGCTGTGGAAAAAGATATTACCCACATTGTTTTAGGTAATTCTAAAACAATAGACACAGCCAACAATTTCTCCATGAAGCTTCAGAAAAAATTGCCGGATGTAGTGTTTGTTTCATAGATGAACAGATTTTATATTATCATAAAATTCCTTTTAGACAAATCAATACCTTTAAAGGAAAAATGGTGGGTTATCATTCCTTTGATATATATAGTAAGTCCGGCGGATTTAATACCGGCTCCGGTCCTTGGTTTTTCAATTATTGATGATGCAGTGGTGCTTGCGTTTCTTTTAAGCATTGCATCGGGGAAAACCAAAAAATATTACAATGAACACGGTGCTGAGTATAAAGGCAAAGAAAAAGAAGACATTAAAAATGTTGTTGAAGATGTAGAATATGAAATAAAAAAGGATGAGGATTGAGCCTCATCTTTTTAATTGCAAAAAATTACAAAAATGTCTTTATTTTTGTCGAAATTATTGTTAATATAATATTAAGAAATATTCGGAGGTAGGCTTATGAACAACAACTATAAGATTGTCCGCACTATTTTTGAAAATGTGTTCCAAAGAGTTTTGGAATGCAAGGACAATGATTCGGGCGAAATATTTTACAGCAATGTAATAACTAGCCAGAAGGTTATTAATCTTATTAATATAGAAGAATTAAGAGCGATTCCATCCAACATATTGGAAAGCTATAATACCGAAGACCGCATATATATTTACACAAAGCCTTTGAAGACCGAATACACCGGATTAAGAGAATATTCGGCGAAAAACCTGACTCTCAAGCATCAGTTCAATCTGGCTGAAAAAGTTATTGAACTTGCTCAAAACATTTTCAACATGACAGATGTGGTGCAGCAAAAAATTCTTGACCTGGACAGGTTGTATGTGGATGAAAACGATAAAGTGGTTGTGGACTGCAATCTTGTTTTCGAACAGGAATATGACATAGCAGACAATGAAACTTTTAAAAGGCTTGGAAACATGATTCACTACATATTTTCCGGAACAGAAATTGTCGATTACAACATATCCGACACCATACCGCCGGATATATTAAAAATAATTGTAAGATGTCTAACAAGAGAGTACATCTTTCCAAGAGATGTTCTTGCAGAACTTAAGGGTTCGCCCATATTTGCCATGATATTCGGCACTGAAACTATAGCTCCAAACAAGACTGCTTTAAAGGCAATTATACAGGATGAAGAGACAAAGCCTTCTGACAGCAGCACAGAGGCATTTGAACATGCCTCACAAGAACAGACACCGGATGACAAATCAATCTTCGATATTTATGTAAATGACAATAATCCTAAATCAAGAAAAAAAATCAAGACGTCAGGAATTGTTCTTGGCAAGGAAATAAAAAGGGCTGTTCTTTCCATAGCAATAGTTGTGTTGGTGTTGCTTCTGGGAAACATGATTATAAAAAAATTAAGCAATACACAGGAAGTTTCAGCCGGTGGAAATGGTGACACTGCCGGTGAACAAGGAAAAACCCCAGGTACAGAATCTCCCGAACAAAACAATACAGATGATTCAGCTTCTTCCATAGCTGATTCCACTGAAATGTATTTTAACGACAAGCTCATTGAAAAAATAGGTTATACAGGAGAAAAAGTAAAAATTGACAGCGACATTTACGTCGAAGGAAAAAATTCACTTGTTGCAGAAAATACTGGAGACGGAAAACTTAAAAGCTTATTTGCAGTTGTTGATTTTACGGATGAGAAGTTCAGTTACATGCTTAAAAAACAAATTGGAATTTCTGCGAAGACAAAATCAGAAAAGGATGTTGAGGCTCTCATAGTTCTTGAGGCTTACAAAGGCGGAGTTCTCACTTCAAATTTTCACACATCTGTCAAAGTGTATGACGACATGTGGTCTCAGGTGACAGTTCCAATAAATGTAACTGATGCAGACTCCCTAAACATATACATAGAATACCAGGGACAAAACAAGGTTTGGATAGATTCCGTATTCATAGATGTTATAAAGTAAATCTCAAGATTGCAAAAGATCGTATTCCGGTCTTTTGTTTTTGTAAATTACGAAATCTTTTTTAAAAATAACAACCAAAATTTTTAAAAATTACAAAATTATGCGAACTTTTTATATTCGTATACGTCTAAATATTAGTACCAACATGAGAAAAGAGGTGAAATATGGAAATCATTAAAATGGAGAATATCTCCAAGCTTTATAAATCAGGACAAATTCAAGTGGAAGCACTTAAGGACATTTCTTTTACAATACTTGAAAAAGAATTTGTTTCTATAATGGGGCCTTCAGGTTCCGGAAAATCTACACTGCTTAATTTAGTTGGGTGTCTTGATCATTCAACCAGCGGAACTTATGAACTATCGGGAACAATGGTAGATAGACTGAGCGATTCTAAAATGTCAGATATCAGGAATATGTTCATAGGGTTTGTGTTTCAAAACTTTCATCTTCTGCCAAGGATGAATGCCATAAAAAATGTGGAAATTCCTTTGATATACAGAGGCATGAACACAAAAATGAGAAAAGAGCTAGCTGAAAATGCTCTTGAATTGGTAGGCCTCAAGGAAAGGATGCATCATCTTCCAAGTCAGCTTTCAGGTGGTCAGCAGCAGCGTGTTGCAATAGCAAGAGCCATAGTCGGAAATCCTGCAATAATTCTTGCAGATGAGCCGACAGGAGCTCTGGATACAAAGACCGGTGACATGATTATGGAATTGTTTGTAGAGTTAAATGAAAAAAAATCAATGACAATTGTTCAAGTAACACATGAGGAAGAAATTGCAGAATACGGAAGCCGCATAATAAGGCTGGTGGACGGAGAAATAGTATCTGATGTAAGCAGTGGAGGGAAATCAAATGTATAAAAAAATTATTTCTATAGCACTAATTTTAGCTATTGTATTTTTGGGAGGGTATATTACAGCAAAGCAGCTCATTCCTGATGCTTCTGAAGTGTCCACTGGCCCAAGATATGCTACAAAGCCAGTGGAAAGAGGAGACATAAAGCAGGGCGTGAACATAACAGGTCAGCTGAACGGAAACTGGGGAGGGTCCATAACAGCTCCAAAGCCTGAAGGAATAACAGATTCAAATGGATCCAGCGTGTCAGTTACATACACAATTGAAGAAGTCTTTGTAGAGCCTAACCAGATGATTAAAAAAGGCGATAATCTTATACGTCTGTCAGCAGCAAACCTTGGGGAAATAATAGAGGATTTAACTGACAGCATTCAAAAAAAGCAAGATGAAATAAGGGAAATAAATGAAACAATAGAAGGAAAAATTGATGATCTTGAAGATAAATTAAATCAGGACATTACAGACATCGGACAGATTAATCCATATGACGGAATAGTTATCACTGCTCCCATTAAGGGTCGTCTTTCTGAGTTTACAGTGGAAGAAGGAGACAAGGTAGAAGATGCCCACATTGCCACTATAGTTGACGACAGCAAGCTTAAAATATCTTTCAAAGTAAATACATATGAATATTCAAGCCTTAAGGTAGGACAGAAAGTTCTTCTTCAGTACAGAAGAAAGCTTGAAAACGGCGGAACACAGACAGCATTTGATGGTTTCTACACAGGAACAATCAAAAAACTTAACTCAAATGCTGTACCAGGCGAAAATTCAATGACATATGTGCATATGGGAGAAATAGAAGCAGACAATCCGGGCCTTGTTCAGCCGGGAATGGTAACAGCCATCTACACTGAAAACAACGGCATACCTGTTACAGGCCTTTCATACAACGGAACAGTTGTTTCATATGTAAACGAAAAGAAAGTTTATTCAACACTTTATTCAGACAGCGACAAAACAACAATCATAGCAACAGATGTTCCTGTAAATTCCAACGAGTTTGTGGAAAAGGGACAGATTCTTGTGAGAATTGCCGGAGCTGATGTTACAAAAATGATTCAAAGTGATGTTGAAAGCATTATGAATGAATATAAAAAAATAAATGATATCAATGATGACATCGAAAATATTTACAAAAAAATTGACAAGGTTTCGCTTCTCACAACAAAGATGATGGTAACTGCACCTTCTGACGGAATGGTATCCTATGTGAACTACAGAGTTGGAGACACCATAGTTGCATCTGAATCAAGCGATCAGTGGTCACTGCAGCTCATGGATATGTACAACACTGATGAAATGTACATTTACACAACAGTAAGCGACCTTGATGTATTGTACATAAGCCAGGATGCTCCTGTTACGGTAACTGTTGATGCCCTTCCGGGAGAAAAATTTGAAGGAAGCGTTATGAGCCTCAACCAGTACACAGACAGAGACGGAAAGACTGTTTACAATGTTCAGATAAGAGTTATGGGAAGAGAAGGGCTAAGACCTGGAATGAATACAAACTGCTTTGTTAATTCAGGAGAAGCTTTTGATACGCTTTTAGTTCCAATTGAAGCTGTATTTGAAGAAAATGGAATTCAAAAAGTTGAAATTATAAATGCACAGGGTCAGCCTGAAGTAGTTGAAATTGAAGCAGGCCTTATGAACGACATGTATGTTGAAGTTTTAAGCGGGCTTGAAGAGGGGCAGCAGGTTGTAACAGGAAGCACTAAAGACTTAATGCCAAGTGAGAGTGTTCCTGAGGACGATTCGTTTCTGCCGAGCAAAAATCAGGGAACTAATTAGTGAGGGGTGATGAAATGCAGGAAAGAGGAAAAATTTCTTCCATTCTTGTAAGGCTGAAATTTTCTGCAGTGATGGCATTTGACGGCATAACATCAAATCTTCTGAGGACTTTCTTGACGGTTCTTGGCATTTCGATAGGTGTTGCAGCTGTAATAAGTCTCATGGGCATAGGAGAAGGTGCAAGAAGATCTATTGTTTCTCAGTTTGAAAGCCTTGGGGAAAATGTAATAGTCATTAAATCAAATGCGGAAAATGTGACATTTGAAGCTGATGAAGCTGAAGATCTTCCACTGAGAGTAACGGGCGTTGATTATGCCACACCTGTTGTTTACACGGAAGAAACACCCATAAGGTGGAGAAGAGATGAAAGTAAAATGAACATTGTGGGTGTGAATCAAAATTATCCTGAAATAAAAGATCACAGAGTTGTTTCAGGAAATTTCTTCACATCGCTCCATGTTAAGCAAAGAGCCCCTGTTGCTGTTCTTGGATACAATGTAGCACAGAATCTTTTAAACGGAAGAAGCCCTGTGGGACAGACTTTAAAAATTGATGGAATAAATTACCGTATAGTAGGAGTGCTTGCTGAAAAGGGAGAAGGAAAAGGTGACGGCATAGACGACAAAATAGTTATTCCGTACACTTCTGCCATGAAAATTTCAAAAACAAAAGATATTCTGGAAATTTGGGCGAAGTCACCAAGCGCTGAAGAGGCTGAACTGGCCATGGTTCAGCTTGGAAGAATTTATAAAAGAAAAGTAGGTGTAGGCAGTAACATAACACCAGGAACAGGAGAGGGAGAAGCTCCTGTTGAAGGGGGAGGGGACATATCAGTTCCTGTTGAACCTGTTCCAGAGCCTGTGCCTGAACCAGAGGTGCCGGGTGAAGATAAAAATGTTTTTGAAAAAGGCGAAGAACCTCTTACAATTACAAGTCTTAACAACCTGGTAAAAGAAGCCGATCAGGCAAACAGGGTTATGACTGTACTTCTTGGAGGCATAGCTGCTGTATCACTTCTTGTTGGTGGTATTGGAATAATGAACATAATGCTTGTGGCTGTAACGGAAAGAACAAGCGAAATCGGTGTTAGAAGAGCCCTTGGAGCAAAGCAGGAGGACCTGCTCATTCAGTTTCTCCTTGAAGCAGTGTATGTAAGCATCATAGGCTGCATAACAGGAATAGTAATCGGAGCATGGGCGGTAAGCCTTGTGGCAAGCTATGGGCTTTCAGCAGTTGTAAGCTTCGATTCCATTAGAATAGCAGTGTTTGTTGCTCTTACATCAGGACTTTTGTTTGGTGTTTACCCTGCAATCAACGCTTCAAATCTTCCGCCTGTTGAAGCATTAAAAAGACAATAACAAATTTGAGGTTTTGATTTATCAAAACCTCTTTTAAATTTACACATTTTATTATATAATCTTAATAACAAGAAAATAAAGGAAGGAATATCATGGTCTTTATCAGAGAAATAGATGCTGCTCAAGTAGCAAAATCAGTTATGATTTTGTTCGCGGTCTTAATGTTCAGAAATATCATAGCAAACATAATCATTAAAGCTTTAAAAAAATTATCAGGAAAATATAATTTAAAAAACATTGTACTGGTCCTTGATTCCATTGAAAAACCGCTGGTAAACTTCTTTACATACACCGGACTTTATTTTGCACTGATTATTCTACCGTTTAATGCAGACATAAACATATTCCTGAACAGGGTATACAGGACTTTTGTTATAATAACCATAACCCAGGGACTTTTAAAAATTATATCTGCTTATGCTGAAGAACTTAACAATCAGTATTTGAACAAAGAAGAAAAAACAGAAAGAACTCAGATGTCAAAGACTGTTTTTCCTCTTCTTGCAAAGCTCATAAAAGCAATAATAATTATTATTGCAGTAGCTGCAATAGCAGTTGAATTCAACTTTGAACAGCTGTCGAGCATTCTTGCAGGACTTGGAATAGGAGGAGCTGCTCTTGCATTGGCTTCACAGGATCTCATAAAAAACTTCTTTGGAGGTTTTGTTATACTTGCAGATAAATCTTTCAGCGTCGGCGATTGGATCAAGGTTGACTCATTTGAAGGAACTGTTGAGGAACTGGGACTTCGCAGCACAAAGATACGAACAATTGACAAGGAGCTGGTGACGGTTCCCAATTCAAGGTTTGCAGACAGGGAACTCATAAATTTCAGCGCCAGGGCAAACAGAAGAGTTAATTTTACTGTGGGAGCCGTGTACGGCACAAGTTCTGAAAGCCTGAAGGCAGCAATTTCTAAAATAAAAGAAATGCTTGATCAAAATCCAATGGTTAAGAACGATTCAGCTCTTGTAAAGCTTGACAAGTTCGGGGCAAGTTCACTTGACATTGTTGTTCAGTACCTTACAACAACTGATTACACGGAATTCATGGCAATAAAAAATGATATAAACTTTAAAATAATAGACATATTCAATGAAGAAAAAATATCATTTGCATTCCCGAGCATGAGCGTGTACATGGAAAAATAAATCTAGCAATGGAGGAAATCATGAAAAATCAAATAAAGCAGATGATTATTGATTTCGTAAGAGAATACAAAAACAATAACAACACTTTTACCCAGTGGCAGGAACCATTAGTTGGTTTTGCAGACAGTGAAAATGCCCTTTTTTATCTGTACAGGGAAATGATTGATGAAAATCACCTCATTCCCAAAGACATTCTGCCTGGAGCAAAGACTGTGGTATCTTATTTCATCCCATTTACTGAAAAATTGGTGCGAACAAATTATAAAGGGGATGCTCCTTCCAGAGAATGGGCTGTTGCATATTCAGAAACCAACAAACTATTAAAGAGTCTTGGTGAATATTTAATAGAGAAGTTAGATAAAATAGGAGCAGGAGCAAACATGGCTAGATTTGATGATCCTGGCTTTGACACAAACAAGGTCATAAGCTATTGGTCACAGCGCCATATTGCATATGCAGCAGGACTTGGAACATTTGGACTGAACAACATGCTCATAACCGACAAGGGATGCTGCGGCAGATTTGGAAGTATTGTTACAGACATTGTAATTGAACCTGATGCGGTTATTACGAAAGAAAGATGTCTTTATAAATACAGCTCTACATGCAAAAAATGCGTTGAAGCGTGTCCTTCAAAGGCTCTTACTGTAAATGGATTTGACAGACACAAGTGCTATGAACTGCTGCTGGAATATGATAAATTGTTCAGCGATTTGGAACTTACGGAAGTATGCGGAAAATGTGTGGCCATGATTCCATGTTCATTCATAAATCCGCTAAAAAATAAATAATAATGAGGAGAAATTATGGAATTCAATTTAAATACAGGATTAAAAAACAAGGAAGAAAAAACAGTAACCATGAATGACACAGCGAAGGTTTTTGGAAGCGGTGCAGCCGAAGTATTTGCAACCCCAATGATGATAGGACTTATGGAAGGGGCTGCCATGAATACCGTAAGAAATTATCTTCCGGAAGGATATTCAACAGTTGGAACTATGATCAATGTAAAACACCTGAGCGCAACAGCAGTTGGCAAGAAAGTGTGGGCTGAGGCTGAACTTATAGAAGTTGACAGAAAAAGACTGTTTTTTAAAGTTGATGCATATGATGAAGATAAAAAAATCGGTGAAGGAACACACGAAAGATTCATAATTGAAGAAGCAAAATTCATGAGCAAATTGAAATAAATTAATAATTTCTTTACTTTGTGTTATATATTTAGTAAAATCAATTAGAGGAGATTAATATGAAATGTCCAAAATGTAGTTGTTCTGAAAGCAAAGTGGTGGATACAAGACCCACGGATGATGGTTTTAAAATAAGGCGTCGCAGAGAATGCATTGAATGCGGACATCGATTTACAACCTACGAAAAAATTGAAGAAACTCAAATTGTGGTAATTAAAAGAGACGGAACAAGGCAGGGCTACAACCGTGATAAAATAATAAACGGAATAATAAGAGCCTGTGACAAGCGTTCTGTCAGTCTAGAGCAAATAGAAGGTATAGCAGACAAGGTTGAAAAGCAGCTTATGAACAATTTTCAAAATGAAGTGTCAACTGAGGTAATCGGAGAACTGGTCATGAATGAACTTCAAAGCGTGGACGATGTTGCATATGTAAGGTTTGCTTCTGTATACAGGAAGTTTAAAGATATTAATACTTTTATGGATGAGTTGAAAAAAATTCTCGATGAAAGAAAAAAATAATCAAAGGAGCAATTTATGTATATAAATTTAGATGTGCTTAATATAACAAACGGCAATACCAGCATGATTGATACCGAATTTGGAAGAATGAATATTGAAAAAATTGAAGCAGGCAAAATAAAGCTTGCAACAGGTAAAATCATTGCAACTGATCCAATTTTGATGTATGATGACGAAAGCTATTCTGTGCATGTAAAACCGGGAGAATATCCTGTATTCATATATGTTGGGAAAACAGAAAATAGAAAAAAACAGACTGTTGTTGCAGAAATAAGGTTCAGCGACAACGATCCTGTAAAATGGGAAATGGCCTTGCTTGCCGGAGAATCTTCAAAAGGCTTCGGTCACGACGAATTCATGGGATATGAAGTTGAAAACGGTCTTGGATGTTTCATGGACGAATCTGTAATGGAAATTCTTGATGTAATGGATGAAGAAGAACTTGAAGAATATGAAAACAATATTAGAAATTCTGTAAGAAACAGCGAGTGTTCCTGTGCAAATGTAGTGATAGACAAGAAAAAGGGAAGCAACATAATTATATTTGCAAGCGGATGGAACGAAGGAACATTTCCTACATATTACGGATTTGACTCAAACAACAAACTTTCAAGGCTGGTTACAGATTTTATGGTAATTGAAGCATAATAAAAAATTGCAATGTATATTGCAATTTTTTTATGAAATTTATTATTAGATATCACTGTAACATAGACGGTTACCTAGATTACATTAACTTCTTTTTCTTGAAAAACCATATGCAGATAATAAAAACTGAAATGCTGAGGGCTATTACAAATGCATAGCCGTATTCCCAGTGAAGTTCCGGCATGGTTGAAAAATTCATTCCATACCAGCCCACTATTAGCGTAAGCGGAAGAAAGATTGCAGTTATTACTGTAAAAAGTTTCATTGTGTTGTTTAAATTAAGGTCCAGCTGAGCCTGGTAGGATTCTCTTATCTGAGTTACATAATCCCTTAAATTTCCTACTTTTCTGTTGAGACGCTCAATCCTGTTGAACAAAATAATAAAGTAAGTTGTAGATTTGTCGTCTAGAACATTGTTGCTGTTTTCTGTAATATCTTCTATAATGTCTAAAAGCGGCTCATAGTGTTTCTTTAAAAATAAGAGCTTTTTTTTTAGATTTACAATATCTGAAATATAGTCCTTTGTTTTGCCTTCAATTACATCGACCTCTACATCCTGAATTTCCGCTTCAAGGTCTGAAAGCATCTGATAGTCTTTAGCTGACATTTTGTCAAACAATGTGTACAATATTCTGTCCAGGCTTAAAATCATGGACCCTTTTGAATTCACATCTTTTATTACATCACCAATGATGCTTAAGTCTGTTTTAGTCACAAGGAGCAGACAATTTTTTGTTAAGTAAAAATCAAGTTCGTCAAAGGAATATGTATCTTGTGATGCATCTATTATGTTAAGAATTCCAAAACTGTAATTCTCGTAAATTTCAACTTTTGGAGTGTCATCATTGTGTATGCAGTCGTTAATTGTTTCATAGTTGAAATGGAAATGACCGTTTATATCCATAAGCTCATTGGGATTAAGAATAAAAAGAAATATACTTTCTTCGTCTCGGACAAAGCTTTCATAATCTATTTCTGAAAGTTTATTCTGATTTATTTTGAAAATTAACAAATTATCACCTCAATTTAAGATTTTATTATGGAAAATGAGTTATATTAGTTATTATCTTAGCAGTTTTATTGTTCGCTGTAAATTGGAATTTAATCATTAGTTAAATTTTTGTTCAGATACAAAAATGTTTATAAAATATATATACAATCTTGAAATAACTATTAATTGATGATAAAATGAATAATCTAAAAAATATTAAAGGGCGTAAAATGAAAACTAAAATTAACAGGTACGATATTGCACTGATTGCAGCAATAGTATTAATCAATGTGGTGATACTTTTTTCCGGAGGAAGAAAGGCTGTACATGCTGATGAAAAAATTGCCTACGTCTACTCCCACGAGGAACTTGTGGGGGAATATGTCATGTCTGATGACTATGAAACGGAATTTACTGTAGGCGACGAAAAATCAGGTTACAACACGGTTCACATTGAAAACGGAGAAGTATGGATACACGATGCTTCCTGTCCCGATAAAATATGTCTTTCACAAGGCAAGATTTCAAGAGACGGTGAAATAATAGTTTGTCTTCCAAATCAGTTTATGATTCAAATTGAAGATAAGTCCGAGGAAGAAAATGACGTTGATTTTATGGCACAATAAGGAAAAGGAAAATTATGAATAAATTACAAAGATACATTTTTTTATCTCTGCTTACTGCAGCTGCTTTAATCTTGAGCATTTTAGAAGGAATGATTCCTTTGCCATACATAGCACCCGGTGCAAAGCTGGGACTTTCTAACATAGTTACAATGACAGTAATAGTTGTTTTTGGCTTTAAAGATGCAATGCTTGTGGTAATACTCAGATGCATTCTTTTGATGCTGGTTGCAACAAACCCTGTTACATTTATTTACAGTCTGGCAAGCGGAATTATGAGCACAGTGGCAATGAGCCTGGGACTTAAATACTGCAAAAAATTAAGTTTCATAGGTGTGAGTGTTCTTGGAGCAATGACCCACAACGCAACACAGGTTACTGTTGCTGCCATAATATTCGGAACGTTCAACCTGTATTATTACATGCCTGTTTTATCTCTTGTAAGCATTTTTACAGGCTGTTTTGTCGGGTATTCTTCAATTTTTGTTTCTGACAATTTAAACAGGACACTATTAAGATTGCGAAGAGAGGTATAGCATGAAGAAGGGAAATACCATTTACTTGGTTTTGTTGATTTTAACGTCAGTAATCATTGGCACAATTTTGGGTCAAGCCTTAGCCGGTACATTTCCTATTTTGAATTATGGAGAAGGAATTGGATTCGGTCCGGCAACTTTAGACTTGAACATATTCACTCTAACATTTGGTTTTAGTGCAAATCTAACAGTTGCAGGAATAATTGGATTGTTAATTGCAATAATAGCTTATAGAAAACTTTAAGGATGAACGATGAAAAATATAATACTAGCTTCTAAATCACCGAGAAGGATTGAGATGCTATCAAAATATCTGGAAAACATAATTGTTTTTTCACCTGATACGAATGAACGGGTAAATGACCTGGATCTTCCGGAAACAACAGTCATGAAAATTGCTTTTGAAAAGGCATGGAAAGCCTCGTGCGACTTTGAGATAAAAGGAATCATAATTGCAGCTGACACAGTAGTATTTCTTCATAAGATTATGGGAAAACCAAAGGATTATGAAGAAGCATTTTCAATGCTTAAATCACTGTCCGGAAAAACTCACAGCGTTTATACGGGAATATGCATCATAGACAGTGAAAATGGAACAAAGGTTGTTGATTATGAAAAAACATTTGTTGAGTTTAACCATCTTACTGATGACTTTATCAGACGTTATCTTGAAACAGGAGAACATTTAGATAAAGCAGGAGCATATGGAATTCAGGGCTTTGGAGAGCTAATGGTTAAAAAGATTGATGGCTGCTACAACAATGTGAAGGGTCTTCCGCTTACAAAACTGAATACTATTCTTACAAAACATTTTTCTCTTAAGCTGCTTTAATGCAAAATTGCATATTGGAGGATAAAATGGACAATACTAACTACACCATAAAATCAATGCCCAGAGATGAAAGACCTCAGGAAAAATTGCTGAAATATGGAGCTAACTATTTGTCCGACTCAGAACTTATTGCAGTTATCATAAGGACAGGAAACAAAGACGAAAATGCAGTTATGCTCGCCCAAAAAATTTTAAAGAAAGAAGGAAAAGGCTTAAGAAACATTGCCGAATCTACTCAAGAAATTTTGCGGTCCTACAAGGGCATAAACGATGTAAAATCTGCACAGCTTCTTGCTGTGGCGGAATTAAGCAAAAGGATAAGCACTTTAAAAATTGATAAAATAAAAATATCTTCCCCCGGAGATGCAGCTGTTGTGATGATGGAGGAAATGAGATATTACAAAAAAGAATACTTTAAAATCATATTGCTAGACACTAAAAACAACATAAAAAAAGTGTCGCAGATTTCAGTTGGAAGTCTGAACAGTTCCATTGTACACCCTAGAGAGGTGTTTTATGAAGCTGTAGCAAATTCATGCTCTTCAATAATTCTTGTGCACAATCATCCAAGTGGAGAAACAGAACCAAGCCATGAGGATATAGTGCTTACAAACAGACTGGATGAATGTGGGAAAATATTGGGAATAAAGGTCTTAGACCACATTATCATAGGTGATGGAGTTTTTTACAGCTTCAAAGAAGAAGGTTTAATTTAAAATAGCGAAAGGAAACAAATATGGGATTTTTCGATTTTTTTACTCAAAAAATAGGAATAGATTTAGGAACTTCAAACACTTTGGTGTATGTGAGCAACAAGGGAATAACAGTAAATGAACCATCAGTTGTTGCTATAAACACTGGCTCCAACGAGGTGTGCGCTGTGGGGGAAAATGCCAAGGCAATGCTTGACAGAACTCCAAAGACAATAAATGCAGTAAGACCTCTTCAAAATGGCGTTATAGCTGATTTTGAAATTACAAGTGCAATGATAAAATATTTTATAAACAAGGCTTTGAACAAAAGAAGATTCATTAAAGCAAACATTGTTATTTGCTTGCCGGTGGGAGTTACTTCGATTGAAAGAAAAGCAGTAGAAGATGTGGCATATGATTCAGGTGCAAGAAAGGTTAAGCTTGTGGAAGAACCAATGGCTGCTGCCATAGGAGCAGGGCTTCCTGTTGAACAGGCTGTTGGAAACATGATAATTGACATAGGCGGCGGTACAACAGAAATTGCCATAATTTCCCTTGGAGGAATAGTTGAAAGCGACTCATTAAGAATTGCCGGAGATGACATGGATGTGAACATAAAGGAATACATCAAATTGAAATACAAAATGGACATAGGCCTTGTTACATCAGAAAAAATCAAGATGGTTCTTGGAAATGCAAGCAAGGATTATTATGACAAAAAACACAGGGCTAGAAACAAATCTAAAGACAATGAAGAAAATACAGATGAAAGTACAGATAATTATACCCAGGACATGGATATAAGAGGAAGAGACATTGTTTCAGGACTTCCCCTTCACATAACCGTAACAAGTGATGAAGTGAGAGAAGCCATTATAGAAACAGTAAACAGCATTGTTAATGCCATTAAAAGAGTGCTGGAGAGAACACCTCCTGAACTTTCATCAGACATTTATGCAAACGGCATTTATTTGACCGGGGGAGGAGCACTTCTCAAAGGGCTTGACATTTATATAGAAAAAGAAACTGGACTAAAGGTTTATATAGCGGAAAACCCTCTTCAGTCTGTTGCTCTGGGGGCAGGCAAAATTTGTGAGGAAATGTAGCGGTGAGAAATGAATTTTATTAGGAAATATATCAGAAGGATATTGTTTTTAATTACAATATTTGTATTGATTATTATGATTGGTCTGTCTTCCATAGGAAGGGTTGATGACGTGAATTTAGGATTTCTGGGAAGTGTTGTGTCAGGATTGCAAAAACTCACGTTCAACACAGGACAGACATTGACCAGTTCTTTTTATTCTGTTCAGGAAATTGTAAGAATGCGTGAAGAAAACATAATGCTCACGGACACTGTCCATGAATTAAAGGAGCAGGTCAGACTGCTTGAAAACATAGTTAACAAGTCTGATGCTTTAAAAACAGAATATGAAATGAAGAAAAATCTTTCTTATGACTATACAGTTGGACAAGTAATCGCTTTGGATGATTCAAACTGGTTCAGCAGATTTACTATTGACAAGGGTACCGATGATGGGCTTAAGGTAAATGACATTGTCATAAGTGCTGTTGAAACAGATAAGGGTGTGGTGCAGATAGGTCTGGTGGGAATAGTTGCAGAAACATCTTCCAATTGGTCAAAAGTAATCACTGTACTGGACGAAAGCTGCAAAATAAGTTTCAGGGACATTGACAGCGATGAAAGCGGTATTGTTCAAGGCAGCATTGACGGCACCGTAACGGGGTATTTTTTCAACAGCAAGGCTGTAGCAAACAAGGATGAATTTCTTGTAACTTCAGGAATAGGGGAAGTGTATGTTCCTGATATTTATATTGGGAATGTTACAGAGGTTGTTCCAACAACAGATGCATCCACTCAGAGGATAGTAGTGGAACCTGCTGTGGAATTTACAAAACTGAGCAGAGTTTATGTTCTCAAAGTAAACAGATAATGAAAATGCAAGATGAAAGGTAATTAAAATGAAAAAATTCGGCATAATGGCTGCTATGGTTGCTGTAAGTTTTATTTTCCAAACATCCTTTTTCGGCTTTTTTAATATTTTTGGTACAATTCCAAATGTTTCATTGATATTGGTTGTAATATTTGCAATGATGACTGACGGGATTACAGGAGGAATATTAGGCATCATAACAGGAGTTTTGTACGATGCAATGCTTTATGATGTTTTTGGAGTATACACACTGGTATATTTTTTAATAGGAGCCGTCATAGGAAACTACAGCGACAGCATGATGAGAGAAAATTATACTGCATATTGTGCTGTAACAGCAGTTTCAACCATTGCAATGCACTTGCTTTTGTACCTTGTTTTGTATTTTTTAAAATACAGCGTGGGAAATGCAGCCTTTATTTTTAAAAGCATCTTTGTTGAAGCTGCGCTTAACACGGTGCTTGTAATTTTTGTATTGAAATTGACAGTCTTCATATTCAACAAACTGAATATGAAGTAAGGAAAGTAGAGGTGCAAATTGAATTTACAGAAGTTTTTTAAAAACAGATTCAATATTTTATACATGATAATTGTGTTGATGCTTTGTCTCCTTGGATTCAGAATGGCTGTTTTGACTGTTGTTGAAGGTGAGGAATACAGAAAGACTGCTGATATAAAAAAAATCAAGGATATTCCGGTTAAAGCGCCGCGAGGCAAGATATATGACAGAAACGGAAGTGTACTGGCTGACAATGTATCGAGCTTTACGGTGCAAATGTACACTGATGAGATAGATAGCAAAAACTTCATTGAAGTTGCTCAAATATTGTCTTCAATTCTTGATAAAAACGGCGAAAAGCCAATAGATGAGTTTCCTATTGAACTGGACACCTTTGAGTATATTGACGAAAACCTTGAAAGAATGCAAATTGTTTCATCTAATTCTGAAAATCAGGATTTTGAAGATGAAAGTTTTCAAGCTGTTACATATACAACGGCTGAAGAAAGGGCAATAAAATCAGTTTCAGAAAATCTGAAGGACTGGCTTAATTTCAGCATCAATATTTATGGTGAAGATTTCAGTCCAAAGTCAGCTGTCTTAAATGCTGTGTTAAAGGACATCGAGGCTCCTGTTAAGCTTGTTGACGGTAATTTTGTTTTCGATGAAACAGTTTTAAATCCTGAATCGGGTACTATAGAAAATGTAAAACCGCCTCAAGCACAGGAACCCCTTAAGAATCAGGGAACACCAGAACAAAATCAAACGCAAATTGCAGATCCTTTAAAGGTGTGGAAGACTGAACAGGGTATGAATGAAAATCTTACTGCTGATGAAGTTGTAAAGGAACTGTTACTTAAAAACAGCAAGTATTTAAACACATTGTTTTCTAATTCCAAAATCAGACGTCTTTCCTATGAATTTCTCAAACAGAGAAACCTTGCAGCAAACATTAATCTTGTGGATTATTCATTTGTACAGGATGAGGAATTCAAGTATATAAAAAGAAACCTTAATTTAAACCATGAAGAAATAACAATGGATACAACTGCAAAGGATGACTTTGTGCTCATGACCATGAAGTACTCCATAGACAACCTTCTTCAGGCTGTGTATCAGGCAGGAAACGAAAAAGTTATACCGGGGGCAATTCTTATCGAAAGGCTTAAGGAAATATACACTGATTTGCCCGTTCAGGCAGTTGAAAATGAAGGGTTTGTATCATTTGAATTCACTGACGAAGAATTGAAGAACAAATATCTTAATCAACAGCATCTTGATCTTTCAACAACAGCTTATGACTTTATCAAGGAAACTGCATTTAAAAACTATGATGTTCTCTACAATTTAATCACAGATGAAGCGGTGAAATACTACGCTCAGGTGGAATTGTTAAAATATGAAAATCCGTACATTTCCATTGCTGAATGGGAATATACGCCTTTCAGGGACAAAAGAAACTGGATCAATAAAAATGTGAAGATTGAACACAACACAGATGATGTTAAAAATTATTCTGCTGAGGAAGTCTTTTCAATGCTTCGCGAATCCCTTAAAATAAGCAGTGATATCAATGATTATGAAATGCGAAACATTCTGGTCATAAGGGAGCGTTACAACAAAACAAGCTATCTTTCTTACCATCCAGTTGATGTATGCTACAGCATTTCGGAGAAGACTGTGGCTATGATTTCTGAAAGATCACATGAACTCAATGGTATTAATGTTGAAATAGAACCTTTAAGATATTATCCTGGGTATGATACTGCAGCCCATGTGCTTGGATATCTGGGTAAAATCGCACAGGATTATGAAGTTCAGGACTATGTGGTTAACAAAGGCTACAGTACTGACGATATAATAGGAAAAACAGGCCTTGAAGAAAAGTTTGAAGATTATTTAAGAGGAGAAAAGGGTAAGAAGACAGTTGAAGTAAATAATGTGGGAAAAACTATAAGATCAGTGTCCAGCCAGGCTCCTGTTCCCGGTGATGATTTGTACCTTACAATCGATTCAAGATTGCAAAGAAGTGCAGAAGAATCACTTAAGAAGGGACTTGAACAAATTCAGGTTGGAGGGGTTTTTGAAAGTGAATGGGGTAACTTTGTATTTAAAGATAAGTATAAAAATGCCCAATCAGGTGCATTGGTAGTTCTTGATGTGAAGACAGGAGAAGTTTTGGCTTTGGCCAATTATCCGTCCTACGACCTTAACATGTTTTCTACAGGAATTTCAAGTGAAGACTGGAACAGTCTCATGAATGATTCAAAGAATCCACTGGCTCCAAGACCTCTTTACAACATTGCCATGCTCACTGCAATTCAACCCGGTTCTACATTTAAAATGGTAACTTCTCTTGCAGCACTGGAAAAAGGTGTGGATCCCAACAAGACTGTGTACTGCGCAGGAACAATGGAAGTGGGCGACAGGCATTTCAGCTGCTGGATTTATAACATGTTTGGAGGAGCACACGGTTCTCAGACAATGTATGAAGCAATCATGAATTCATGTAACTTTTATTTTTACACAACTGTCCTTGGAGAAAATCTGGCAACCGGACAGAAACATACAGTTAAGGTAGATGCGGAAGACATTATAGAAATGGCTGATAAGCTTGGACTTGATGATAAAACAGGAATTGAAATCGACATACCTCAGGAAGCTTCGGGTGGAGCTCCCAGCATTGAAGGTAAGAAACTCAATATAAGAGTTTATTTAAGAATTTTCCTCGAGGCAAACATTGAAAAGTATCTGCAAGACGGATATTCAATTGATGCCGGTATGAAAAATGAAATAGTTGAAGAAATAGTGAGTTGGATTGACAGGGATGAGCCCATGACAAGGGGCGAAGTATACGACGGATTGATAAAACTTAAGCTTAACCCTGATAAAACAAATGACTACAATGTTCCTTTGGTTGACATTCTCAAGTATTCATATATCAATCAGGCTGTATGGAATGTCGGAGACAACTTAAACATAAGCATTGGCCAGGGCAACAATTCTTATACAACATTGCAGATGGCTAATTATGTGGCCACAATTGCAAACGGAGGCTACAGGAGAAATGTAAGCCTCATCAAGGAAATAAAAACTTACGATGGAAAAAATTCAGATTATGTTCCTTTAAGAGAATCTGAAAGAATAGAACTTTCTGACTACAGCCACCTGGATGTGTTGAAGGAAGGAATGAGAATGGTTTCCGAAAATGACAGTGCAAAGCCTTACAAAAATTTCCCTGTTCAGGTTGGAAGCAAGACAGGAACTGCTCAGAAGGAAGGAACAAATCCTGACACTGGCGAACCTTATGCTGATTTTGCATGGTATGTTGCCTTTGCACCCTACGACGACCCGCAGATAGCAGTTGCCTGCGTTTTGTTTGAAGGAGGATCGGGACGTTATCCTACTCCCATAGTAAGAGAAGTGATTGGTGAATACCTTAAGATTAACGGTCTTACAGGAAATTAAATAATTAAATTAAGAATTAAGAGTGAAGAGTGAAGAATTAAATGATGGATTTGCCTTGAGGGCAAATCCTTACAATAATTCTTAATTCTTAATTCTTCATTCTTCATTATTTTAGAAGGGGTGACAGAATGGGCAGAGTTGTATTAGTCGGTTCGCAGAAAAGCGAAATTGGAAGCACTGTATTGAGTATAAAAATGGGAATTGAATTGTCTCAAGACAAAAAAAAGGTTCTTCTTGCAGATTTGTCAGGGGGCAAGAAAAAAATGTCCGAATATTTAAAGGTAAACGAAGATATTATCTATGACATAAAGGATGTGCTTGACGACACATGTTCACTGGAGCAGTCTGTTATAGAAGTTGTTGAAAATTTAAATCTTGCTCCGTATCCAAGAATTCATGGGAAGTTGGACCATATTAAAAAGGAAAAATTATCAAAGATTATAAATGCAGCAAAAACATCTTATGATTATGTAATTGTAGACATAGGAAAATTTTCTTCAAGCTTCATTGATTTTGACATTGCTGATATGGCAGTGGACATAAACAACAACGACTTTTCTTGCGTCAGAGAAATTAATAATGACAAGATTATTGCAGAAATGTCAGGACTAAAAGAATTTACAGCTGTAATCAACAAATTCAACAAAAAAAATGCAGTGCGCGGAACAATGATGAAAATAAAAGACATACAAAAAATGACAATGATAACCCCCATAGTAATAGAAGAAAACACAAAATTCCTTGATATGGACAGCTACTTTCTTTTTGGTTCAGAAGATAACTCATTTCAAAGAGCTGCAAAAAATATAGTGTCAAAAATAAAATAACTTTTGCTCATGCAAAAGTTTTTTATTTTGTAATAAAGCTTGTAACATTTTAATAATATGTAGTGAAGGGGTGGGTGAAATGAATAAAATAACAAGAAAAAGAATCAACATTAAAAGGAAAGAAAACATAAATAAAAAATTGGCGCTTCAGGTAATTTTCAGTATTGTTTTGGTGGCCGCAGTCATAATTACAAAAAACATTGATTCAGAAGCATCCAGAAAGTTTATTAATGCAGCTGACCAAAAAATAACACAAAGCTTAAATTTGAAGGAAGTTAAAAGCACCATAGGGGAAGCAGCTCTCGGCATAAAAAACCGTCTGCCTTTTATTAACGGCAAAGCTTCTGACTTTGCAGCTCCTGTAAACGGTAAAATTTATAAAAATTACGGTATTAACAAAGGCACAGAGGCTAATTATTACAATCATGGATTGGACATAATATCCAACACTCAATCTGTTAAGTCCATATCAAGCGGAACGGTTGTTCAGCTGGGGAACAACGAAAAGCTGTCAGATTACGTTGTTGTTGAAAGCAAGGGTAAGACAATTATATACGGACAAATAAAGGAAGCATTTGTAACTGAAGGAGAACATGTTGCTGCAGGAGACGTAATAGCTGCTTTAAATGAAGAAAGCATGATGCTTCATCTTGAAGTGTGGGAGGACGGAGAATCAGTGAACCCTGCTAAGCTATTTAACATCGTTGACTAGCCCTAAGGGGAAATGTTTATTATTATTGCATTGACAGCTCATGAGGCAGCCCATTTGTTTTGTGCAGTCTTGCTTAACATAAAATTTGACAAGGTGAAAATAACGCTGTTCGGATTCACTTTTAATGCAGATTTGGAAAGGTCAAGTTTTTTAAAAAAGTTGATTTTATTCCTGTCAGGACCAGTGTGCAATGCATGCCTATATTTAGGATTTCGCAATACTAACTACAGCGATTTTGCAAATATTAACTTATTTCTGGCATGCATTAACATGATCCCAATTGTACCTCTGGACGGCGGAAATGTATGCAAGTGTTTTTTTGAATTGTTTCTGGACATGAAGACACTGTGCAGATACATGATTATGACAAACACATTTTTTATTGTATGTTTTCTTTCCATAATTTACACTTACAAAAACTATATTTATTTTTTATTGATTGTGATGGCTCTTAAAGGTATAATTGAAGAAAACAGGAACATGCTGGAAAAAAGCATACGATTAAACTACAGAAATATGAAATATTAGGAGCCAAAAATGATTTCTAAAAACATTGAATTGAGAAAAAGTACCTTTGAAGACTGCACAAATTTTTCTCGCTGGGAAGAACAGGATTACATCAAGGAATTTCTGACTATAAATGCAGAACGTTCCTATGAGGATGTTGTGCGCGAATTCATCACAAGAGAAAGTGATCCTTCAAAAGAGCAGTATACTATTGTTCATAATGTTACAGGCAATGCAATTGGGAGAGTATATTTGTCCAATATTTCATATTCTTCAAATTCCATGGACATCACAAGAATTTACATAGGAGAAAGAAATTACCTTAAAAAGGGTTTCGGAAGGGAAGTTATGATGATGCTTCTTGATTACTGCTTCAATTCTCTTAACATGGAGAGAGTGACACTTGACCATTACCCTGGCAACAAGGCCTCTTGTCTTTACCTTGATCTTGGTTTTAAATATGAAGGAATAATGAGAAATGCAGCAAAAAAAGACAATAAATATTATGACTTACACCTTATGTCCATATTAAAGGAAGAATATAATCAAATTATTCAAAAAATATAAAAAAATATTTGAATTAATTGAAATATCGGTTATAATATAATTACATTTGTAAATGAGAATTTATAAATGCCTCTTAAATTTTTTGCCTCAAGCCGTGGTTATCCACGGCTTGCCCTTTTTTTGTCATCTTACCATAGCAATAGACACCATTGCCACAAGAAAGCAAAATATGAATATTAAAGCTACAATATTTTCCTTAATATAATTGATTGTTTTTCGAATCATACAACTCCCCCCATACATTATATGATGATTAATTAATAAATTACATAACTAAAGCTTTAACAGTATGGAAAAATCAGCATAAAATGAAATATACAAAGAAATGGAGGGGTATTATGCCTAGAATATATTTAAGTCCATCTACACAGGAATTCAATCCATATATAACAACCGGAAACGAAGAATATTGGATGAATTTGATTGCAGATGCCATGATTCCTTATCTTCAGCAATACGGCATAGATTACAGCAGAAACAGGCCTGATATGACTGCAGGATCATCCATAAGAGAGTCAAATGCAGGAAACTATGATTTTCATGTGGCAATACATTCAAATGCTTCTGGTGCAGGCCAGGCAGGAAATCAAAGAGGAACGGTAATATTTTATTATCCTTCAAGTGCAAACGGCTTAAGGATGGCAGAACTCATAAGCCAGCAGTTCAAGGAAATATATCCAAATCCCGAACGGGTGAGAATTACACCCACCACAAGTCTAGGAGAAGTTTCAAGAACAAGCGCACCATCTGTTCTAATTGAAGTTGCATTTCATGACAACGTGGAGGATGCCAACTGGATTACAAACAACATCGATCCAATAGCAAAAGCAATTGCAGATGCAATTAACCAATACTTTACTTCCTCGGCAGGTGCAGCATCCGGTCAAACCGGAAGAGTTAATCTTACCAGCGGTTATTTGAACATAAGAAGCGGCCCGTCATTGAATTCTCCTGTTACAGGAATGGCACCTAACGGTGCGACATTAAGAATACTCGGCAGGTCAGGAGATTGGTACAACATTGAGTACAACGGTCAAAACGGATTTGTGAGCTCAAATTATGTGGTTTTGCAGTAAAATAAAAAAACAAGAGAAATTTCTCTTGTTTTTATTTTTCATTATGGTGCGGTCGGGGGGATTTGAACCCCCACGAATATACATTCGCTAGCCCCTCAAGCTAGTGCGTCTGCCGTTCCGCCACGACCGCATTGCTTTATTATTATAGCGGATGTTTTATAATTTGTAAAGAGGAATTTTAAAAAATATTCATGGCATTTTATGGAATATATTTTTGATGAAAATGCCATTAAAGTTGATAAGTTTAAATTTTCTTGTAATATGTTATTTTTTAGATTATAATTATAATAATAATTATTGTGAGGTGCACCATGTATGGAGCTGTTTTAAATTCCTTTACCTATGAAAATTCAGGTGGAAACGGAGCAGGAGTCATAATTCTAGAGCATGAAATCCCGGACAGTGAAAAGCGAAAAATAGCAGGAGAAATAGGTCTGTCTGAAACGGCATTTATAAAACAAATTGATGAGACGCACTTTGATGTGAGCTTCTTCACTCCTTTGTGTGAGGTTGAGTTATGCGGACATGCCACAATTGCAGCTTTTTTTTATCTGGGACATGAGGGTATTATTAATGGATTAAATGAAACAAAAAAGGTTTATCAGAGAACAAAGGCTGGAATGCTTGAAATTGAAGTGAATTTTAAGGACAGTATTCCTCAGTACGTCTTGATGCAACAATCGCAGCCTAAAATTTATGAAGAGCTCGAAGGCGTAGATGTGACAAAAATAGCAAAATCTTTGAATATTGAAGAAAGACAGATTGGGCTTGAAGGACATGACATTAAATCTGCGATAGTTTCTACGGGGCTTAAGGACATTATAATACCTGTTAAATCAAGGGACGTTCTGAACAATATTCAAGCAGATTTAAACTTAATTGAAGACTTTTCCATTGAAAAAGGTGTTGTGGGTTACCACGTTTATTCAATGGAAAGAAATCAGTTTTTTGCAAGAAATTTTGCTCCTGCTGTGGGCATAAACGAAGAATGTGCAACTGGTACATCAAACGGAGCTCTGGGAAGCCTTTTGTTTATGAAAAAAATTACTCATGGAATCATGGAAGTAATCCAAGGGGAATCAATGAAACAAAAAAGTTTAATATTTGTGCAGGTTTCAGAAAATAACCACATAATGGACGTTCGTGTGGGAGGAAAAGCTTCGATTCTTAAAAATATATATTTTTAATATGGGGGTTTTTATGAGAATTAATGAGATGGCGTCAATTTTAAATGCAGAAATCATTACAGACTTCAGCGATGAAAATACAGATATCAACTATGGATTTGCCAGTGACTTAATGAGTGATGTTTTGGCGTTTGCAACAAGTGAATCAATTCTTATTACAGGTCTTAACAACCAACAGGTTATAAGGACTGCTGAGATGATGGATATTACCACTGTTATATTTGTAAGGGGTAAGAAACCGTGTAAAGAAATAGTAGATTTGGCTGTAGAGAATAAATTGACAATTTTGGCGACAGACTATACCATGTTTAAAACCTGCGGTCTCTTGGTTATAAATGGAATGAAGGGAATTGAAGGTAATGACTGAAAACTTTTTAAAAAGGTACAGTTTCAACATTGCTGCAAATGATTTCATAAATGCAGGTAAAGCTTCCAGTGCTATAAAGGGCAATTTAAAATCAATGGGAATTAATGCGCATATTGTAAGAAGAATTGCTATAATATCATATGAGGCAGAAATAAATATTGTAATCCATTCACTTGGGGGACAGCTTCACTGCGACCTATACCATGATAGAATAGTGATCACTTCAAATGACGTGGGACCCGGAATAAATGATATTGAAATGGCAATGACGGAAGGATTTTCAACTGCTCCGGAATCCGTAAGGGAACTAGGTTTTGGAGCCGGCATGGGTTTGCCTAACATGAAAAAATATTCTGATGATTTTAAAATAACCTCAGGCAGCAATGGCACAGAAATTGTAATAACTATATTCCTATAGGAGGCTAAAATGAATTTTTCTATTATGTTCGATAAGGAAAAATGCAAGGGTTGCACCAATTGTATGAAAAGGTGTCCTACCCAGGCTATAAGGCTCATCGACGGCAAGGCATTCATAAACAGCACTAAATGCATACATTGCGGGGAATGCATAAAAATATGTCCATACAGTGCATATACTCCTGAACCTATAGAATGGTATGAAGAAATGCATTATTCTTCTTATAAATACAAAATTGCAATTCCGGGTACTCCGCTGTATGGTCAGTTTCCAAAAAAAATAGACATATGCAGAGTTCAAAATGCCATATTGAAACTTGGTTTCGATTATGTATACGATGCAAGCTGGGCAGCAGAAATAGTTGCAAAAGCCATAGCAAAAAAAATCGGCAAGGAAAAAATGATAAGACCTTTGATTTCTGCAAACTGTCCGGCAGCAGTCAGGCTAATTAAAAACAGATACCCATCTCTTATGGACAATTTAATACTACTTAAGGAACCTATGGAAATAGGAGCAATGATGGCAAGGGAAAGGGCAAAGAAACTATATAACCTCAAGGATGATGAAATAGGAGTTTTTTATATATCACCATGTCCTGCAAAACTTTTAGCTGTAACAGACCCCATAGGAAATTACAAGCCTTCTGTTGACTGGGTAATTCCATTGAACACTATTTATGGTGATTTGTACAGAGAAGTTCTCTCTCAGGATAACAAGACGTGTTCATATCCTTCTACAAGCGGAATTAAATGGGCTGTGTCCGGAGGTCAATCGGAATCGGCAGGTCTTAACAATTACATTGCCGTGAATGGAATGGAAAATATAATTCAAATACTGGATGAAATAGAAAACGGAAGATTAAACGATGTTGATTATGTGGAAGCTTTAGCCTGTGTACAGGGGTGTGTCGGCGGAACATTCAACGTTGTAAATCCTTTTGTTGCAAGCAGCAACATTAAAAATATAATAAGCTGTGCCGATTACGAATGCATAAATCCTGATCTTGACAGATTTGAAGAACTGTATGAATCGGGAGTGCTAAAGTACAGGCTCATGGAAGAAAACAATCCAAACAATTTCAACATGAAAGAAGCAATTGAAAGAAGTGAAAAAATAAAGGAAATAACAGATTTGCTTCCCGGACTTGACTGTGGTTCCTGCGGAGCGCCCACCTGCAGCGCTCATGCTGAGGATGTTTATAACAACCAGTCAAAATTGTATGACTGCGTTGTATTAAGAGCTAACGAAAAGAGGTAGAACTATGAAGACAATGGAATTTGCTCAAAGTTTAAATTTGCAACCTTTGTTCAGTACAGACAAGGACATGAATGTTGAAGGTGTTTATGTAGGGGATTTATTAAGCATAGTAATGGCAAAGGCAAAACAAAATTATGCCTGGATTACCATACAAACTCACATAAACATTGTTGCTGTTGCCGATCTTTTGGATTTGTCATGCATAATTGTAGTGGAAAATATGGAAGTGGAGGAAGAAACGCTTGAAAAGGCCAGGGAGCTTGACATACCTATTTTTAAAACAAAGGAAAGCGCCTACAGTGTTGCATGTAATCTTTTTAAAATGGGAATAAAATGAAATTTTATTACGACCTTCACATTCATTCTGATTTGTCGCCCTGCGGCAGCAGCGATATGACACCAAACAATATTGTAAACATGTCATATATAAAAGGACTTAATATCATATCAGTAACAGACCACAACACTGCAAGAAATTTACCTCCGGTAGTCATGCTTGGAGAAAGAGCAGGCATAAAGGTGGTGCCGGGAATTGAAGTAACAACAAAGGAAGAAGTCCACGTTCTTTGTTATTTCAGAAATCTTATTGATGCTCTTCAATTCGGTGATATTATTTATTCTTCGTTACCCGACATGGTGAACAATCCAATTATTTTCGGAGAACAGAACATTTATAATGAGTTGGACGAAAAAACAGGGAGTCTTGGAAAGCTTTTGTTAAATGCTGTATCATTGTCAATTGGGGAAGTGCACAGCATGGCTGTTTCTCATAACGGCATCATGGTGCCTGCCCACATAAATAAAAAATCAAACAGCATATTAGGAGTTCTTGGATTTATTCCAAAAAATTTATGCATTGATCTTGTGGAGATTTATGATAAAACAGCAATTGATGAAAAGTATGTTGAAGGATTAAGAATCTTAAGAAATTCTGATGCTCATCAGCTTGTGGACATATCTGAAGCAAAGAATTTTTTTGAGCTTGATGACATTGAAAATATTTACGATTACATGAACATATAAAGTCGCAGATGCGACTTTTTATGTTAACGGAGGAATTATGAAAGAAATTTCAATGCATATATTGGATATTGTAATGAACAGCGTTAAAGCCAAATCAACGCTTATTGAAATAGAAGTTGAAGACAGCGTGAAAAAAAACTGCCTGAATATTATAATCAAGGACAATGGTATAGGAATGAGCGAAGAAATGCTTAAAAAAGTCACAGACCCTTTTTTTACTACACGTACAACCAGAAAGGTCGGTCTGGGTCTTCCCATGCTCAAAGAATCATGTGAAAGATGCAACGGAAAATTGACCATTGATTCACAATTAGGAGCAGGAACCGTGCTGAAATGTTTCTTTGAAAGAAATAATATTGACCGTGCCCCCATGGGAAACATGGGTGAAACTATTATGACAATAATTAATTCTTTGCATGATTGTGAATTAATTTACACTCATTACACAGACTGCGGAATGTTTTCTCTTAGCACTGAAGAAATAAAGAATATACTGGATGGAGGAGATATTTTAGACAGCTCTGTCCTCCTTTGGATCAAGGATTACATCAATGAAAACATTAGAGAATTATCTATAAATTAACAAGCAAATTCATGGAATTTACATCCATTGCTTGCAAATTAACAAAAATGATGATAGAATTTTTAAGAATAACAAAAAAAGATGTTTAAAAGTTAAATATAATCTGTTATAATCGTTATGTTTGATTACTAAATATTCTTTTATATAATTCTTTTATATAAACAATTAAAACAAGAGGTGGTAAATATGAGCACAAAGTTGTTTACTTTTAAAGGTGGAGTACATCCCCCTCAAAACAAGACATTTACGCAAAATGTGCCGATTGAAGATGCAGTTGATCCTAAAATTGTTGTTATCCCATTATCACAGCACATAGGAGCACCGTGCGATCCATTGGTAGCTGTAGGCGATACAGTTAAAGTTGGTCAAAAAATAGGCGAATCAAAAGCCTTTGTTTCAGTACCGGTTCATTCAAGCGTATCTGGAACAGTTAAAAAAATTGAACAGCATCAAGTTCCCGGAGGTTCGAAAGTTAATTGTATAATTATAGAATCTGATGGAAAGTTTGAAGTTCATGAATCTGTTCAGCCAAAAGGCAGTTTAGAAAGTCTTTCAAAAGATGAAATTTTATCAATCATCAAAGAAGCTGGTATGGCAGGTATGGGCGGAGCAGCATTCCCTACTCATGTTAAACTTGCTCCTCCAAAGGACAAGGTTATAGACGTGCTGTTGGTAAACGGAGCTGAATGTGAACCTTATCTCACAGCAGACCACAGAATTATGCTTGAAAAGCCTGAACTTGTAATGCTTGGCATAAAAGCCATAAAAAAGGCTCTTAGTGTTGAGAAATGCTATATTGCTATTGAAAAAAATAAACCGGATGCAATTGAAACATTGCAAAAATTAGCCCAAGGCGAAGACGGCATTGAAGTATGCCCTATGGAAGTAAAATATCCTCAAGGGGATGAAAAGAGAATTATCAATGCAATTACGGGAAGAATAGTTCCTTCAGGCGGACTTCCTATGGAAGTTGGCTGTGTTGTAGAAAATGTTGGAACAGTTGCTACAATTGGAAATGTATTTTTGACAGGCATGCCTGCAGTACAAAGAGTTGTTACTGTATCAGGAAGCGCTGTAAAAAATCCTAAGAATATTTACGTAAGAATAGGTACATTATTTAAAGATGTTATTGAACAGTGCGGCGGTTACTCTGAAGAACCTGGAAAAATATTAAATGGCGGACCTATGATGGGTATTGCGCAATTTACAGATGAAGTTCCGGTTGTTAAGGGGACATCAGGTATATTGGTATTCAACAAAAAGGATGCACAGATTCCTGAGCCTTCAAATTGTATTTTGTGCGGCAGATGCGTTGAAGCATGCCCTGTTTATCTGCAGCCATACAAGATCAGCAGATTTTCAATGTTGAAAAAATTCGACGAAGCTGATGAACTGCATGGAGCAGATTGCATCGAATGCGGCGGTTGTTCTTATGTATGTCCTGCAAAGAGACCTTTAAAAGAGACAATCAGCATCGCTAAAAAAGAAATATTAACAAGACGCAAAAAGGCAAAATAGGAGGAAATACAGATGGAAAATAAATTGATTGGTTCATCGTCACCTCATATTAGATCCGATGAAACAACTCAAAAATTAATGCTGGACGTTATTATTGGATTAACACCGGCATTGGCAGCAAGTATATTTTATTTTGGATTTAATTCAATTGTATTATTGGTGGCTTCTGTTGTAGCAGCTGTAGTAACAGAGTATTTGTGCGAAAGAGCCATGGGCAGAGCTATAACAGTTACAGATTTGAGTGCTGTTGTAACAGGTATATTGTTGGCTTTTAACTTGCCGGCATCAGCACCATGGTGGGTTGCTGTGGTTGGTGCTGCATTTGCAATAGCAGTAGTAAAGCAGGTTTTTGGTGGACTTGGTTTTAACTTTTTGAACCCGGCATTAGCTGGAAGAGCATTTTTAATGGCATCATGGTCAACACATATGACATCAGGATTTATAAATCCGGTTACGGATGTTGTTGCTTCTGCAACACCATTAGCAATATTAAAAGGTACAGCAACAGGCACACTTCCATCAGTTATGGACATGCTGCTTGGTAATATACCTGGAGTTATCGGAGAAACTTCAGCAATACTTCTTTTAATAGGTGGTATTTATTTAATATACAGAGGAACCATAAAGTGGATTATTCCTGTAGTGTATATTGGCACAGTAGCTGTAATAGCACTAGTTGTTGACGGAGGAGGCATGCTTTTATATCATATATTAGGCGGCGGACTCATGCTTGGAGCATTTTTTATGGCAACTGACTATTCAACAAGCCCAGTTACTGACAAGGGTAAAGTTATTTTTGCTGTGGGAGCAGGTGTGCTGACAATGCTTATCAGAAAAGTTGGCGGATATCCTGAAGGAGTAAGCTATTCTATACTTCTTATGAACATTTTAACTCCTATGATAGATAAGTATGTTACACCGAAAGTTTTTGGAGTAGCAGGAGGTGTAAAGAATGAAAAATAGTTATGTACGTTTAGGCGGTATTTTATTTTTAATTGCTGCAATATCAGCAGGTGTGCTTGCATTTTTGAATGATTCTACAAAGGATTTAATTGCTAAAAACGAAGCCATGGCTGCCACAAGCCCTGAAGTTTTGGAATCAGTAATGCCTGGTTCAGTAATGTTCAATGACTATGCAGATGCAGCTTTAGTTGAAACTATAAAATCAGAAAACGGAAAATTCGTAAATCTTCAAACAGCTGTAGATGCTTCTAACAATGAACTTGGTTATGTTGTAAGAACATTCAGTACAGTTGCTGGTTATGGCGGAGATATGGAATTGTTTGTGGGTATTTCTCCAGAAGGCAAAATTACAGGCGTAAATGTAGTTTCACATTCTGAGACTTCAGGTCTTGGTTCAAGAACTACAGAGCCATCATTCACATCACAGTTTGCCGGCAAGGATGCAACTGCAGAAATTACTGATTTTGATGCTATAACAGGAGCTACTAAGTCTTCTAAATCATTCCTGAGCGCAGTTAACAACGCAATAAGCATCTATGATCAATATTTAAAATAGGAGGAAGACATGAACAAATTAGATATATTTAAGAATGGTATTACCAAAGAGAATCCTATTTTAGTTCAACAGGTTGGTATGTGTGCAACACTTGCTGTTACAACTTCTCTTTTAAACGGAATAGGAATGGGAATCGCAGTTATAGCTGTTTTGACAGGATCAAACATAGTTATTTCTCTTTTAAGAAAATTTATACCCGATGAGGTACGTATACCTGCATTCGTTATAATAATAGCAGCATTTACAACTATAGTTGACTTATTGATGCATGCATATACTTTTGCATTATATCAGGCACTGGGTGTATTTATACCTTTGATAGTTGTAAACTGTTTAATTCTTGCCAGAGCAGAAGCATTTGCATTTAAAAACGGTGTAGTTGATTCTATTATTGACGGTCTTGGAATGGGAGCAGGCTACCTGGTTGCAATGATCTTATTAAGTTCAGTAAGAGAATTTTTAGGTAATGGAACACTTTTTGGAATAAATGTCCTTCCGGCATCTTATGAGCCGATGATGATTGCAATTCAACCACCGGGAGCTTTCATTATACTTGGATTACTGATAGGTCTTGTAAATTACCTTTCAAGAAGAAAGAAAGCATAGGGGGTACGATAGATGAATTTGATTAGTTTATTTATAACATCTGCGATTGTTAACAACATAATATTTTCGCAGTTTTTAGGAGCATGTCCTTTCCTTGGAGTTTCTAAAAAAATAGATACAGCAGCAGGTATGGGTGTTGCCGTAATATTCGTTATTACATTGGCTTCCGTTATAACTTACATTGTTCAGAAAGCAATTTTGGATACATTGGGATTACAGTATCTGCAGACAATTATGTTTATATTGATTATTGCAGCATTGGTTCAGTTTGTTGAAATGTTCCTGAAGAAATCAGCTCCTGGTCTGTATCAGGCACTTGGTATTTATTTGCCGCTGATTACTACAAACTGTGCAGTTCTAGGTGTTGCCATCATAAACATTACAAAAGAATATAACTTCATAGAAGCTATGGTAAACTCTGTTGGAACTTCATTGGGATTTTTCATTGCAATTGTGTTGTTTGCAGGAGTGAGAGATAAAGTTGATAATGCAGATTTGCCGGAATCATTGAAGGGTTCAGCTATTTCTTTGGTTGCAGCGGGTCTTATGTCTATTGCATTCCTAGGTTTCTCCGGATTGCAATTATAGGAGGGTAAAAAAATGGTTATAGTTAGTGCAGCAGCGGTAACTGGCGGAATAGGTGTTGTATGCGGTGTCTTGTTGGCAGTTGCAGCAAAGCTATTTGCAGTTGAAGTTGATCAAAAAGTAATAGAAGTAAGAAATGCATTACCTGGAGCAAACTGCGGCGGATGTGGATTTGCAGGATGTGATGCATTGGCAAATGCCATTGCAGCCGGAAAAGCTCCTGTTAACGGATGTCCTGTTGCAAACAAGCAGGCTCATGAAAAAATTGCTTCCATCATGGGAGTAACTGCAGATGAATCAGAAAAGAAAGTTGCACATGTAATGTGCCAGGGCTGCGATACAGTAGCAAAACAAAAATATGAGTATAACGGAGTTCCTGACTGCAAGGCAGCAGCAGCAGTTATGGGCGGAAACAAATCATGCGACAAAGGCTGTCTGGGATTTGGAAACTGTAAAGTAGTATGTGCTTTTGATGCTATTGAAATAGTTGACGGGCTGGCAGTAATAGATAAAGATAAATGTACTTCTTGCGGAAAATGTATTGAAGAATGTCCAAAGGCTGTTATTGAATTTGTACCTTACAAAAACAATGTAATAGTTGGATGTCACAACAAGGATTTCGGTAAAGCAGTAAAGGATGTTTGCTCAGTAGGCTGCATCGGATGTAAAATCTGTGAAAAAAACTGTGCATTTGATGCAATTCACGTAACAGACAACCTGGCAAAAGTTGATTATGATAAGTGTACACACTGCATGGTTTGCGTTGAAAAGTGCCCTACAAAGGCAATTCAAGGAGATTTGCTTTCCAGAAAGAAAGCTAATATAATTGAAGAAGGCTGTATAGGATGTACAATATGCGCAAAGAATTGTCCTGTAAGTGCAATCGAAGGCGAACTGAAAAAGACACACAAGGTTGACCCGGAAAAGTGCATTGGCTGCGGTGTATGTGCTACAAAATGTCCTAAGAAAACAATTGAAATGAAATAGTAAAAAAACTGTGTCTTAATGGACACAGTTTTTTTATAGAATAGGAAAGTATTTTCCTATTCTATAAAAAACGAGGATTGCAAAGGGCGGGACGCCCTTGCCGTCAAGGGGGGTGCGGAGTCTAAAACGCGTATGCGTTTTAACGCCGAAGGGGGACATAGGTCCCCATAGCGGGAGTTGCGTAGCAACTCTTTTACTTGCAATTATTTTTTGACAAATGAAGAAATTGAAATTATAATGTAGTAAATTATAATTAACCGAAGGAATGAATTATGGAAGCTTTGAAAAATATAGAAAACGATTTAAAAGGAAAAACTATTGAACTTTCAGAATTTGAAAAAGACAAAACTGTATTGATTGTCATTGACATGGTCAATGGTTTTGTTTATTCAGGACCTTTGTCTTCGCCAAGAGTAGCAGGAATTGTAAAAAATATTACTGGATTAAATGAAAAAACCAAAGGCTTTAAAAAGGTTTTTTTCATGGACAGTCATGAAGAAAATTCAAAGGAATTCGGAAGTTTTCCGCTGCACTGCATAAAGGGAAGCCATGAAGCAGAGCTTATACCGGAACTGAAAACTGAATTTTCAGAAGGACCGGATACATTATATATTGAAAAAAACAGCACCAATGGTTTTTATACCGATGAATTTCAGCAGTGGCTTGAGAAAAATATAGATGAAGTTGATAATTATATTATAACGGGCTGTGTAACAGACATATGCGTGCTTCAGTTTGCCTTAAGCCTTAAGGCATATTTCAACGAAATGAACAAATGTAAAAGAATAGTAGTGCCCAAAGATTGTGTTGAAACATATGACGGCGGTTCACATGATGGACACCTAATGAATTTATTTGCTCTTTACAACATGCACACAAGCGGCATAGAAATAGCAGATAAAATAAACTAAGGAGAATAATATGTATTATAATAATTTTGGCGACAGAAAATTACCCATGCTGATGGATTTTTACGAGCTCACCATGGCAAACGGATATTTTGCTAACGGTATGAAAGAAGACATCGTATATTTTGACATGTTCTTCAGAAAAAACCCAGACGGAGCAGGTTTTTCCATTGTTGCGGGATTAGAACAGGTTATTCAGTACATAAAAGAATTGAAATTTAACGATCACGACATAGAATATTTAAGAAGCAAAAATATGTTCAAGGAAGAATTTTTACAGTATCTGAAAAACTTCAAATTTTCAGGAGATATTTACGCTATTCCTGAAGGTACTCCTGTTTTTCCAAACGAACCTCTCATAACAGTAAGAGCAAAGTCCATCGATGCTCAGCTCATTGAAACAATGCTTCTTTTGACCATTAACCATCAAAGTCTCATAGCCACAAAGGCAAACCGTGTTGTGAGGGCTGCCAAAGGTAGACCAATCATGGAGTTTGGAGCAAGAAGAAGCCAGGGCTACGACGGTGCCATTTATGGAGCAAGAGCTGCCTACATAGGAGGAGTTGTGGGAACTGCCACAACGTTGGCTGATGAAGCATTTGGCGTTCCTGCCTTAGGCACAATGGCTCATTCGTGGGTTCAGATGTACGAAAGTGAATATGAAGCCTTTAAAGTGTATGCAGAGAACTACCCTGACAGCTGCACACTTTTAATAGATACATACAATGTAATAAAAAGCGGAATTCCTAATGCCATAAGAATTTCTAAGGAAATCCTTGAACCGATGGGAAAGAGGCTTAAGGGAGTACGAATTGACTCAGGAGACATAGCATATTTAAGCAAAAAGTGCAGGAAGATGTTAAATGAAGCAAATCTTCACGACTGCGCCATTGTAGCTTCAAACAGCCTTGATGAGTTCATCATAACGGATCTTTTAGACCAGGGAGCAAAAATTGATTCTTTTGGAGTTGGTGAAAGACTTATAACAGCGAAGTCAGAGCCTGTTTTCGGCTGTGTATACAAGCTTGCAGCCATTGAAAAAAACGGTGAAATCATACCAAAAATTAAAATATCTGAAAATGAAGAAAAAATTACCAACCCCGGCTATAAAAAAGTATGGAGATTGTATGACAAAAAAGCTGACAATCCAATTGCAGATGTTGTTGCTCTGCATAATGAAGTCATTGACGATACAAAACCATACACCATATTTGATGAAATTCATGTTTGGAAAAAGAAAAAAGTTACAAGGTTTTATGCCAAAAATCTACAGGTACCTGTCTTCATAGGGGGCGAATGTGTTTATGAAAGCCCGAGTTTAAATGAAATAAGAGATTACTGTAAAAAGGAAGTTGACAATTTGTGGAATGAAGTAAAGAGGTTTACAAATCCTCACACATATTATGTTGACCTTTCATCTGATTTGTGGATTTGCAAACAGGATTTAATAGGGCAATACAGCTTTAAATAAAATATCCCCCACAACGGGGGATATTTTTAATTAAGAAATGAATAATACTGCGTATTAATGTTATAGCCGTTGTTATTTTGAGTAGCTGTCAAAATATCCCTGTATGTATATGATGGGTGTTCCTTTGTCTCCGCTTCCTGAAGTCAGGTCGCACAATGAACCTATGAGGTCTGTGAGTCTTCTTGGAGTTGTTCCCTGAGATTCCATGCTGTCTTTAAGATCACTTTTTTTATTTTCAATGTATTTTGATATTTCGTTTCTAAGCTCTTCGCCTTTAAGGTGTGAAAATTGATTGTCTGCCAGATATTTAAGCTTCAGTTCGTTTGGTGTTCCTATTAATCCATCAGTATACCCCGGTGATACTACAGGGTCAGCAAGTTCCCATATTTTTCCCACAGGGTCCTTAAATGCTCCGTCCCCATAAACCATAACTTCGATTTTTTTGCCTGACATTTCAAAAAGTTTGTCTTGTATGTCAATAACAAGTTCCCTGCAGTTTCTCGGAAAAAGTTTCACTGTATCTTCCTTGGCCTTGTTTGATCCTAAAAGTCCGTAGCTTTCGTTATAGCCGCTTCCGTTAACGGATGAAGTGAGAATGTCGTCAAGACCATACACTTTCTTAGCTCCTGCAGCCCTTAACAATCTCTTGCTCCTGTTTCTTGTGTGAATGTCACATGTTATGACGCTGTCCGTATATTTAAGAATGCTTGCGGGATTGTTGGAAAATATTACTTCAACTTCTGCACCGCTTTCACGTATCAGTTCTGAATAATATTCAATATAATCAATGCCAGTAAAAACGTGGCGTGTATTTTCAAAGTTTTTTCTGAACTGTTCTTCTGTCAGAACATCTGCCCATGGATTAATGCCCTTTTCATCCAACATATCAATGTCAACCAGAGCATTGCCCACCTCATCAGAAGGATAACTGAACATAAGGTATATTTTTTTAAATGATTTTGCAATTCCTTTTAAGCAAATAGCAAATCTGTTCCTGCTAAGTATTGGAAAAATTAATCCTACAGTATCTTCTTCAAACTTTTGCCTTACATCATGTGCAATGTGTTCAATGCTTGCATAGTTGCCCTGAGCTCTGGCAACCACAGCTTCTGTTACAGCTACAATGTCTCTGTCTCTCAAAGAAAAACCTTCTGCCGAAGATGCCCTAAGAACCGAATCAACAGTAATTTGAACTATATCATCACCGCTTGATATTATTGGAGCTCTCAATCCCCTTACAACTGTTCCGACTGTTCTATCCATTTTTTCTCCTTAAAAAATTTATTTAATAATTTATCTTTTTATATTATAATACAAATCAAGAAAGCTGTAAACCATGCTTAAGTAATAGAAAATATGTAGTATTTCGAAAAAGAATTGGAGGATATATGATTTTACCCAAAATTGGAATGCGAAATATTAAAACAACTTTATCGGTTTTTTTATGTCTTTTGCTGTTTGATTTAATAAGCAGGGAGAATTCAATTTATGCCTGTGTAGCTGCTGTAATATGCATGCAGAATACAATTGTGGATTCCTTGGAAAAAGGTGTTTCGAGAGTTCTTGGCACAATTGTTGGAGGACTTGTTGGAATATTTGTGCTGTTTGTTGTAAGTGAAGTCTTTGTTGTCAGTGAAGAAATGATGATTTTTATAATTCCTTTGGGAATAATACTTCTTATTGAAATTTGCGTTATGATTGACCAAAAGCAAGCTGTCGTAATAAGTTGTGTTGTATACTTGAGTATTTTAATTTCAAAAAACCGTGACGGAGGATATGTTCTTTATACTGTAAACAGAGTGCTTGACACTTCTGTTGGCATTATAATAGCACTCTTGGTGAACAAGTATGTGGTAATGCCTGAAAGATTGAGGAATTTTATTAATTCTTCAAAAAATAATCAAGATGAAATAATTATTGATGTTATTGAAGGTGAAAATCATATAAAAACAGAAGATATGGATTTAAATGAACCGATCAAACAAACAGATGAGACTGATTTAAATGAAAAGCTGAATAATCAAAAAAATGAAAAAAATTAAATAGTTAATTTAAATGATAAATGATAAATGATAAATTTATTATTGACAACAGCCTCTCATTAATGTAATGTATGTTATTGTCATAATGGAATAAAAACGAGGACAACTTCATAAGATTAACTAACCGGAATACCGGAAAGTCAATGAGGAGGAGTCTTTGTGGGTGCTGATATAGGAATAGTAATGGCATATTCGGCTGGAATTATGTTAATATTCATGATATCCTGGCTATTTGTAAAACCACTGAAGTTTTTAGGCAAATTGATATTAAATTCTTTACTGGGTGCATTGTTTTTGATTGTATTTAATTATTTCGGGCAGTTTACAGGCGTTTACATCGGAGTGAACGAACTGACGTCATTGATTATAGGACTGCTTGGCATACCTGGATTTGTCGCTATACTTGTCGTTAATTTGCTTGTATAGAAGAACATCAAATTTTAATTCTTAAAATTTTTGTTGGACAACGAAATGCTGCTGTTATATAATAGATTATCATTAGCCTTTTGGCTGTGTATATTATTAATATGCGGAAGGTACAAATCATGTGGATAGAATACATTGTTCTTTTTTCTATTGCAATAATGGTTTTTTCAATTATGGTTGTTTTAACCGTTGAAACTGTGCATACTACTAAGAGAATTTCAAAGAAACGAAGCAGCAACACCAAGTAAACTGCATAGCAGTTAAATTATAAAAAGAGGAGATGAGCACTAATCCCAATATACAAGGCATAATATAACTTATGTGAGTATAAATTATTTTATTCAAAAAAGTAATTTTAACGGGAGATTAACAATGAAAAAACTGAACATTATTTCGGGGATAAAGCAGTATCGAAGTGAAGTAGATACAAATTTTCACATGCCTGGTCATAAAGGTAAAAATGGTATTTTAGATGAAATAGGAAACAATCTAAATTTTTATGACATTACAGAAACATTAGGTACAGACAATTTACATTACCCGACAGGATTTTTAAAAGATGCCATGGAATACATTGCAGAATCATATGGCTCTAAAAAATCTTATATGGTTGTAAACGGGACATCCTGTGGAATCATATCGGCAATAATGGCATGTACTAACCCTGGAGATAAAATTCTTGTGCAAAGAGATTGTCACAAGTCTGTTTATAACGCTTGTATATTAGGAGATTTAAAATTATTTTATTTATATCCTGAATTCAATAAAAAACATGGTTTGAATTTCAGTATCAGCCTTGAAAAGCTGGAGCAGATGCTCATTGACAACCCTGATATAAAAATGGTTGTATTGACTTATCCTACATTCTACGGAATTTGCTTTGATGTTAAGAAAGCAGCTGAAATAGTTCACAAGTATGGTAAAATACTCATGATAGATGAAGCCCACGGCTCACACCTGCATTTTTGCAAGGATTTGCTGCCTCCATCAGCTGAAAGTTCAGGTGCTGACATAGTTACACAAAGCACTCACAAAACATTGCCATGCATGACTCAAGGTTCTATTATGCATATATTGTCAGACAGAGTTGACTTGAACAATGTTGAAACTATGCTTAGAATGCTTCAGACAACTTCGCCTTCATACATTTTGATGGCATCTATAGAAAATGCAGTACATTGGATGAATGAAAACGGAGAAGAAAGACTGAAAAGAAATATTGAAGTTTTCAAGAGAAGAACTTTGGAACTTAGAAACATGGGTATAAATGTATTAGAAGATGACTTCCTTATTGGTGAAGGATGCTTTGACTTTGATGCAACACGTGCAGTAATCAGCATGAGCGAGCTTGGAATAACAGGAACCGAGCTGCAGGAAATTTTAAGATATGAATATAAAATTCAAATGGAATTTGCTGATTTAATGTACACTGTAGGTTATATCACAGCTACCGATGAACCAGAAGATATTGATAGATTATTTGATGCTGTAAAGGAAATTTACCTTGACAGAAGCCAAAGTAACGAAAAAAGAGAAATTGTACAAATAGAAGCATTTCCTCAGCTTCAGCATGAAAGAAAAATGCGTAAGGCATTTTATTCAGAAAACATGCTGGTAGATATGGATGATTCAATAGGAAAAACAGCAGCTGAATTCATTATTCCGTATCCACCGGGAATACCTCTGGTTTGCCCGGGTGAAATAATAGTGCCTGAAACAATTGAGTATGTTAAGGTTATGCTTGAAAACGGAATTAACGTAAACGGCGTTGATAAAAATAATCAGTTGAGAGTTGTAAAATGATTGGAAAATTTATAGTATTAGAAGGTCCGGATGGTTCAGGAAAAAGCACTATGGCTCAAAAAATAGGCCAGCATTTTCGTGAACAAGGAAAACAAATTGAATTTACAAGAGAACCTGGGGGAACTGACATAAGTGAAAAGATCAGGGAACTTATCCTGGACAGAAATAATACTGAAATGGATTACAGAACAGAAGCTTTGCTCTATGCTGCGGCTAGAGCACAGCTTGTTCATGAAAAAATAATTCCGTGGCTTCAGGAAGGTAAAGTTGTAATAAGTGAAAGATTTGTTTATTCTTCACTTGTATATCAAGGCCTCGGAAGAAAACTGGGAATTGAAGAAATAGAAAAAATCAATGATTTCGGAACAAATGCTCTTAAGCCTGACATGGTTTTGCTTTTAGACGTAAACCCAGAAAAAGGTTTAAAAAGAAAGCTCTCCATTGACGGAGGAGACAGACTTGAAAATGAAAACATTTCCTTTCACCAGAAAGTCTATGAAGGATATAAGAATCTGGCAGAGTTTTGTCCTGAAATCAGAACAATAAATGCCGAAAGAACAATTGATGAAATTTTTAATGAAATTAAAGACATTATAAATTCATTATAGGAGGAACAAAATGAAATTAATAACTGCCATAGTGCAAAATGATGATGCAAACAAATTGATAGCAGCTTTGAGAGAAAGTGGGTTTTCTTCTACGAAGATGTCATCCACCGGAGGATTTTTAAGCTCCGGCAACACTACAATAATTTCAGTGGTGGAAGATGGAAAGGTTGATGAAGAAATCGAAATCATCAAGAAAATATGCAAAGTTAAAAAGAAGATTACGGCAGCTATTCCTCCAAGTTCATTCAGCACAGTGGGAGGATATTTACCTCAGACAATAGAGGTAACTGTAGGCGGGGCTGTAGTGTTTGTAACCCCTATAGAGAGATTTGAAAAGATTTAGAAAGAGGTGTCAAAATGCTTTACAGCCAGGTAGCAGGACAGGAAGAAATAAAGACATCATTAATTAAATCAATAAGATCAAAACAAATATCCCACTGCTATATATTTGAAGGGCCAAAAGGCATGGGTAAGTATGAGCTTGCTTTAATATTTGCCCAGTCTTTGTTTTGCAGCGATTTTCATGAAGAACCATGCAACAGCTGCCAGGACTGTATTAAAATGAATTCATTGAATCATCCTGATTTACACATAGTGAATCAGGATGAAATTACAATTAAAAGAGAAGATATTGATGAACTTGTAGAGTCGGTTTATAAAAAACCCTACGAATCAGACAAAAAAATTTACATTATCAAGGATGCCTACAAAATGACAACTCAGGCAGCCAACACATTTTTAAAAACTCTGGAAGAACCACCGGGAGATGCGGTAATGATACTTTTGACAACAAATGTCAATTTGCTTCTTCCAACAATAGTTTCAAGGTGTCAGACAATTAAATTCAGAAACATCAGCAAAAAAACAATTAAGACGTACTTGATTGACAAGTATGATCAAACAGATGTCATGGCAGATTTAGCTGCAAATTATTCAGGAGGAATCCTTAATAAAGCAGTTAACATAATCAATGGAAAAGATGACGTGCTGGAAAAAAGAAAAGAAATAATAAATCTGTTTGACAAAATAATCAAGACAGATTCAGAAATAATATATGAAGTAGAAAATTACTTTGAAGATAATAAAGATGATATAGATACAATTATTGAAATAATAATGATGTGGATTCGCGATGTTATTTTTGCAAAAAATAACATGACTAATCTCATTATAAACAAGGATTTTACAAACTTGGCTGTCTCACAAAGCGAAACAATGAAAGAAAGTTCAGATATAATCGAATATCTTCAGGCAGCAAGTGACAATATAAAGAGCAATGTTAACTATAAACTTGCTATAGATAATATGCTTTTAAAGATTCAGGAGGTCTTTAAATGATAAAGGTAGTTGGTGTCAGATTCAAGAAGGCTGGTAAGATCTACTATTTTGATCCGGATAAAAAATGGATCAATGACGGTGATTTTGTAATAGTGGAAACAATCAGAGGAATTGAATTCGGGCAGGTGGTTGTAGGACCTAAAATGGTGAAGGAAGAAGACATAGTCCAGCCTCTCAAAAAAGTTTTAAGACTTGCAACAGAAGAAGATATAAAATGTAATCAGGAAAACAAGGAAAAAGAGCAGCAGGCTTTTGATTTGTGCTTGAAAAAAATCGAAGAGCACCAGCTTGAAATGAAGCTTGTTGACATAGAATACACATTTGACAACAACAAAGTCATTTTTTATTTCACGGCAGACGGCCGTATTGATTTCAGGGAACTTGTTAAAGACCTGGCATCAATTTTCAGAACAAGAATTGAACTCCGTCAGATAGGTGTTAGAGATGAAGCTAAAATGATAGGAGGACTCGGACCTTGCGGAAGGCCAATGTGTTGTTCATCATTCTTAGGGGAATTTTATCCTGTTTCAATAAAAATGGCAAAGGAACAAAAGTTATCATTGAATCCATCAAAGATATCCGGAATTTGTTCACGCCTCATGTGCTGTCTTAATTATGAGCACCAGGTTTACGAAGAAAATATCAAGCTTCTTCCAGATGTTGGGGACAGAGTTTCCATAGCAGGAACAAAGAAGACAGGAATTGTTCTTGATATTAATCCGTTGTTCAAGACAGCGAGAGTAAATGTTACAAAAACGGACGGAACCGTTGAAATAGAAGAAATAAGCGGTGAAGACCTCAAGGTTGTTGAAGAAGGTGTCTTGAAACAAAAACACGAAGATATTAACATGGCAGAGTTAAGAGAATTAGAAGATTAATTATTATGAAAGACTCCTTATTTCCATAAGGAGTTTTTTTTCGCATTTTATTACTGTTCGTCCAGCTTTTTTTGCTTTATTTAAAAATTATCAATTTATTACATAAAAATAAGGACTAAATAAAATATTTATGCTATTTGATAAAAAAGTACTTTAAAATGTGGACAAATAATGTTAAAATGTTGAATGACAATAATAGGGAGGTGAGTTCAATGGCTTACAAAATTACAGATGCATGCATAAGCTGCGGCGCATGCGAGGCAGAATGCCCAGTTGGCGCTATTTCTGCAGGTGATGACAAATATGTTATAGATGCTGCTACTTGTATTGATTGCGGAGCATGCGCTAGCGTATGTCCAGTAGAAGCTCCTCAACAGGATTAATAAAATAACACTAAGACATAGACAAACAGGACGGTTCTTTAGAACCGTCCTGTTTGTGCAATAAATTCAAAATGGTATTATAAAATTACATTGCAGTGGACGAAACAGTTATGTTATAATGTGCGTGAAGTATAGATAAAGGACAACGAAATGAAAAATATAATTGTAAAGGTATTGAAAAACAGCATAGCTGAAGAAATGGAACTTGAGCCGGGCGATGAGCTTGTGTCTGTTAACAATTGCAGTGTAAAAGATTACATAGATTATAAATATCAAATTTCTGATGACGAGATAGTGCTTGAAGTAAAGAAAAAGGACGGAGAAATCTGGGAATTGGAAATTGAAAAAGACTATGACGAAGACATCGGCATAGTGTTTGAAAACCCCCTCATGGACAACATAAAGGTATGTTCAAACAAGTGCATATTCTGTTTTATTGACCAGATGCCTAAGGGAATGAGAAAGTCTCTTTACTTGAAGGATGATGATACGAGACTGTCGTTTCTTTATGGCAACTTTATAACGCTTACAAATCTTTCTGACGATGAAATTAATAGAATTGTAAAGTACAAAATAAGTCCTATTAAAGTTTCTGTACACACAACGGATTCTGAACTGAGAAAATACATGATGGGAAACAACAAGGACATTGATATACTTGTTTATCTTAAAAAGTTAATCGATGCAGGCATAACCGTTGACTGCCAGATAGTTCTGGTAAGAGATGTGAATGATGGAACGCAGCTTGAAAAAACAATAAGAGATTTGTCTTCTCTTCATCCGGGTCTAAGAAGCGTAGCAGTTGTTCCTGTGGGTCTTACAAATTACAGGGAAAAACTTGCAGATTTGAAACCTTTTGACGAAGAAAGCGCAATGAAAGTTGTAGAGCAGGTTACAAAGCTTCAACATGAACTTTATAAAAAGCTTAAAACCCGCTTCATATTCATTGCCGATGAATTTTACATTCAAAGCAAGATTGATTTTCCATCTTACGATGAGTATGAGGAATTTGATCAGCTTGAAAATGGAATAGGAATGTGCAGGCTTTTTAAACAGCAGATTATAGACAATTTGGATGATTATGAAAATCATAAGCCAAAATATGATGAAATAACATTTGTGACCGGAGCTGCTGCTTATGATTTGATGATTGAACTTTCAGAAAAAATAATGAGTAAAATTCCGGTTAAAATAAACACTGTAAAAATAATCAACAAATTTTTCGGAGAAAAAATCACGGTTTCCGGACTGACTACCGGAAAAGACATACTAGAACAGCTTAAGGGTAAAAATTACAAAAACATAATATTGCCTATAAACATGATAAATGACAACAATGTAATGCTTGACGACATGACGGTGGAAGATTTAAAGAGAGAATTAAATACGGAAGTTCAGGTATGTGACGTGGATGGTGAAACGTTACTTAATCTGATAACAAAATAACGGAGGAAAAAATGGCAAGACCAATAGTAACAATAGTGGGCAGACCTAATGTAGGAAAGTCTACGCTTTTCAATAGAATGGCCGGCAAAAGAATATCAATTACAGAAGATACACCGGGAGTGACAAGGGACAGAATTTACGCTGAATGCGAATGGCTGGACAATCACTTCACTTTAATTGACACAGGCGGTATAGAGCCAAACACAACAGACACAATTTTTGCTCAGATGAGACTTCAGGCTGAAATAGCCATTGACATGGCTGATGTGGTTTTGTTTATGGTTGACGGAAAAGAAGGTGTCACTGCTGCGGATGCGGAAGTTGCACAGATGCTGAGAAAGGCAAAAAAAGAAATCATACTGGTTGTTAACAAAATGGATAAGTTTGTAAACAACAACAACATCTATGAATTTTATAATCTTGGGCTTGGAGAGCCTGTAAGCATATCTTCTTCTGAAGCATTGGGCATCGGGGACCTTCTTGACATCATAATTGAAAAGTTTGATGACACAATGGACACAGCTGATGATGATGACAGCATTAAAATTGCTGTAATCGGTAAACCTAATGCAGGAAAGTCATCCATAATCAACAGAATCATAGGTGAAGACAGAGTAATAGTAAGCGACATTCCCGGAACAACCAGGGATGCCATAGACACAAAGTTTGAAAGAAACGAACAAAAATATACAATAATAGATACAGCAGGAATAAGAAAAAAAAGCAAAGTGAGCGAGACTGTGGAAAAATACAGTGTCTTGAGGGCATTTGCAGCTGTTGAAAGAGCAGATATTTGCATTCTTGTAATAGATGCAGACAAGGGAGTTACAGACCAGGACATAAGAATTGCAGGCTATTCTCACGACAACAACAAGGGAATGATAATTGTTGTGAACAAATGGGATTTAATCGAGAAGGACAACAGCACTTTCAATGAATTCCAGGATGAAATAAGAAAAAGTCTTGCATATGCAACGTATGCACCTATAATGACAGTTTCAGCCCTCACCGGTCAGAGAGTCAACAAAATTTTAGATGCGGTGGATGAAGTTTACAGCTTCAGAAACTTAAGAGTTTCAACAGGCGTCTTAAATGACATCATAACAGAAGCAGTTCTAATGAATCAGCCTAGAATGGTTCGAGGAAAAAGGCTGAAAATATTTTATGGAACACAGGTTGCAGTTAATCCACCAAAGTTTTTGATATTCGTTAATGACAGTGAAATAGTGCATTTCTCATATCAAAGATATATTGAAAACAAAATAAGAGACTCTTTTGAATATAAGGGAACACCAATAATAATTGAATTCAGAAGCAGAGGCGAAAAGGGCAACTAAATTAATATAGAGCAGCAAAAGTTTATCTTTTGCTGCAGAATTTTTATAGCGAGAGGTGTTTTATGAATTACTTTTTTATAGCAATCATATCTTATTTATTGGGAAACATTTCATTTGCTTACATTCTTGGCAAGATTTTTACAAAAAAGGACGTCCGTGACTACGGAAGCGGCAATGCTGGAGCCACAAATGCAATAAGAGCTTTCGGTAAGAAAATCGGAGCAATGGTTTTTATTGGTGACGTTTTAAAAGGTGTAATAGCAGTATTGATTGGAAAAACTTTAGGAGTTACCGGAATGTACCTGGCTGGAGCCATGGTAATAATAGGACACAACTGGCCGGTATTTTTGAATTTCAAGGGAGGAAAAGGAGTTGCCACAACTATAGGCGTAATGATAATCGCCAGTCCTTTTGTAACCATGATATGTTTTGTTTTGGGGCTTGTGGTTATAATAGCTACAAGGACTGTGTCACTAGGATCTATAATCGGAATGGCAATGGCGCCTCTGGCAGCGGGTATTTTTGTAAGACCGTTTGATATGTCATTGTTCATTTTTTGCTTGTTTATAGGAACCATGGCTATTTACAGACATAAGGAAAACATAAAAAGAATTTTAAATGGCAAAGAAAACAAATTGTAGGAGATGATGACTTGAAGAAAAGAATAACTCTGCTTGGGGGAGGAAGCTGGGGAACAGCCCTTGCCAAACTTCTTTCTGAAAACGGACACATGGTTACTGTATGGCTTCGTGATGAAGAACAATGCAGGGAATTAACAACAGAAAGAGAAAACAAGAAATATCTTCCGGGTGTAATAATTCCGGACAACATAGTGTTTACATCCCAAATAAACGAATCATTAAAAGACGCTGAATATATTTTAATTGTTACGCCAACACAAAAAATAAGAAGCGTTCTTAAACAAATTAACAGCGAATACAAAAAAAATAAAATTATAATTAATGCTTCAAAAGGAATAGAAATGGGAACTATGTGCCTTGTTTCAGACATAGTCAGGGAAGAAACGGAAGACTGCATTTTTGCAGATCTTACAGGTCCATCCATAGCAAAGGAAGTTGTGGCTAAAATGCCTACAGCAATTACAGTTGCCTGTGAAGATAAAAAAGCCGCATCTGAAATTCAGGATATGTTCATGTCATCTTATTTCAGGGTTTATACAAATGATGATGTGGTAGGGGCAGAACTTGGAGGAGCGCTTAAAAATATCATTGCTTTGGGAGCCGGAATTTCTGACGGAATAGGATACGGAGACAATGCAAAAGCTGCTCTCATGAACAGGGGAATTGTGGAGATAGCCAGACTTGGAATTGCAATGGGAGCTGATGTTGAAACATTCTTTGGATTGTCCGGAATAGGCGATTTGATGGTAACGTGCATGAGCAAGTTTTCAAGAAACTGGAATGCAGGATACCTAATCGGACAGGGTTATTCAAAGGAAGAAGCTGCAAAAAAGGTGGGCATGGTGGTTGAAGGAATTTCAACAACTTATGCTGCATATGAGCTTTCAAAAAAACTTAATGTTGAAATGCCCATTGTAAATGCAATGTATGACTTGCTCCAAAACAATGCAGACGTCAAGGAAACGGTCAACAAGCTAATGCTCAGAGACAAAAAAGAAGAAAAGCTTTAATCAATTAAGAATTAAGAATGAAGAATGAAAAATTATTGTGAGGATTTGCCCCAAAGGGCAAATCCTTTCTTTTAATTCTTAATTCTTAATTCTTAACTCTTAACTCTTAATTCTTAATTTTACTAAATTTTTTATAAAATAATTTGTACATTTTTTGGAATAAACAGATTATGGGGGGCATATAAATTAATTGTATACGAAAGTGCATAACGGAGGAGGGATTATTATTACGAATTTAGATATATATGAGGATATAGCTAAAAGAACCAAGGGCGAAATATATTTGGGAATAGTGGGACCGGTAAGAACCGGAAAGTCTACATTTATCAGAAAATTTTCTGAGAATGTAATGCTGCCGAATATAGAAGATGAATATATCAGAGAAAGAGCAAAGGATGAAATGCCTCAAAGCGGTACAGGCAAGACTGTTACAACAACTGAACCAAAATTTGTTCCTGGAAATGCTGTAAAAGTTACTTTCAAGGACAACATTCATGCAAGTTTAAGACTCATAGACTGCGTAGGATATATGATACCCGGTGCAATAGGAAACATGGAAGGTGAAGTTCCAAGATTGGTAAGCACTCCTTGGAACGAGGACCCGATTCCTTTTGCCGAAGCAGCAGAAATTGGAACTAGAAAAGTAATAAAGGATCACTCAACAATAGGCGTATTGGTAACAACAGATGGAAGCATTACCGACATTTCAAGAGACAACTACATCATGGCGGAAGAAAGAGTTGTGAAAGAGCTTAAAGAAATAAACAAACCATTTGTAATTATTTTAAATTCTATGCATCCTTTGAATGAAAACACTCAGGCTCTTTCTGTCCAGCTCAAGGAAAAATATGATGCTCCAGTAATGGTTTTAGACTGCATGAACCTTAAAACAGAAGACATTGACAATGTACTTGAAAATGTTTTGTATGAATTCCCTATAAAAGAAATCAATGTTGATCTTCCAAGGTGGTTTGACGGACTTACATATGATTATTCTTTAAAACGAGATTTAATCAATACATTGAAGGAAGATTTCAGCGACTACTACAAATTGAGCGACTTCAATGCAGACAACATTTTTTCTGCAGAAAATGACTATGTTGAAGATTATTTTGTAAAAGACATAGAGCTTGGAACAGGATGCATAAACTTGAAAATCGATCTTGACAATTCATATTACTACAAAGTTATAAGTGAACTGTCCGGTGAAGAAATTACTGGAGAGCATCAGATTTTGAAGCTCATAGGCGATTTATCAAAATCAAAAGATTCCTACAGCAGGGTTGAAGCTGCAATTAATGACGCCAAAACAAAGGGTTATGGATACGTGTCTCCGGGCATTGCAGACATGATAATCGACAAGCCGGAAGTTTTCAAGGAAGGCAGCAGGTATGGAATCAAAATAAAAGCTCAGGCACCTTCGCTTCATATTTTCAACGCAGGCATAAATACTGAGGTTTCGCCTGTCATAGGAAGCAAAGCACAAAGTGAAGACCTTATGAATCATTTAATGGAACAAATGAAAGACAATCCACAGTGCATATGGGATGCTGAAATATTCGGGAAGACACTGTACAGCCTTGTGGATGAGCAGCTTGAATCAAAACTTACTGCAATGCCTGAGAATGCAAGGAAGAAACTTAAAAAGACAATTGAAAAGATTGTGAATGACGGTTCCGGAAGTATAATATTTTTAATAATTTAAATGGGGGAAACCCCATTTTTTTATATACTTTAGTATATAAAACGGGGATTGCAAAGGGCGGGACGCCCTTGCCGTCAAGGGGGGTGTTCAGCAAAAAATACGTTAGTATTTTTTGCGCGGTCGGGGGACATAGGTCCCCCTAGCGGAGTTGCGGAGCAACTTTTTTTTATATATTTAATTTTGTAGCAAAATATATAAAAATGTCATATATATTGAAATTTGTCAATAAATATTGTAATATTAATTGTTAAACATGCATATATAACTTGCAAAAACAATGAAATTCGTGCTATAATGTATTTATGGCATATAAAGGCTTTTTTATGATGCAGCACATAAATGCAGCAACAATAAAATCAGTAATTAAAAGTCAGGCTGATTGTTATGATCAGTACATAAAAAATTTGGGGCTTGAAAATGGCAAGAAAAAACTTTGGGTTGAAAAATTTCTTCTTTTCTTTCGCAACAGTTTGCCTGGTTATATATATATTTAAAAATATTAACGGTTCAGTTGACATAATGGTTGCGGAAGACGGCAATCTGGAAGACGTAATCGAATCTTCCGGAATAGTGGTAAAAGATGAAGAAGTGTATACTGCATCACTTGATGGCAGTGTCACATATTATTTTGATGACGGAACAAAAATAAAAGAAGGACAGCTTGTGGCAGATCTTAACACGGACACAAACTCTGCCCAGATAAATAAGCAAATCGAAGAAGTACAAACTGCCATTGACTTGAAAAAAAGCAAAGATAACAGTGCTTCATCTGAAAAAGCATTGTCAATTGAAGCTCTTTCTTCATATGAAACAGAAATTCAAGCAAGTATCTTAAACAATGATCTGGATGCAATGTATAATATTGTTGGACAAGTAGATAATAACAGCATAGAAACTTATTCCGGCGGAGAATATGAACAATATGATGTAAAGCAGCTTGAAGACATGAAAAAAAGCCTTATGAGCAGCGTATCCACAAACAAGGTTCCTTACTATTCCGGCATGGCCGGAATAATCACATACAAAATAGACGGTTTGGAAGACGTGTATAAATTTCAGGATGTTTTAAACATCACTCCAAGCGGTACAAAAGAACAGGAGTATACTATTTCAGACAAAAAACAGAGCGAAACTGTTGCAAGGGATGAAAAGATTTATAAAATAATTAGAAATTTCGAGTACTACATAGCAGTTACCGTTGATAACGAAAAAGCAAAAATGTTTGAAGAAAACAAGTACGTAAAGATAAGGGTTCTTTCAGATGGTTCTGACCATGAATTATGGGGTTATATTAAAAAAATTAATTACGGAAGCGAAAGTTCAGTGCTTATTTTGTATTTTGACGATTATTTTTATAAAATATATGATAAGCGGTATGTAAATCTGCAAATTATAACCGATATACATGATGGGCTTAAAATTAGTTCAGCTGCCATAACAAAGAAGGATGGTCTGGACGGAGTTTACGTGGAAGATGCCAGCAACATAATTAAATTTTTCCCGGTTGAAATACTTGGTCAAAACGGTGACGTCACAATAGTTTCTAGCGGAGAATATTCAGGGGAAAATGAGAGAAGAATAATAAACATAAATGATAAAAGTTACTCCACAATTAAGACTTTCGACAAGGTGATACTTGAACCTGACAAGGTTTATGAAGGTCAGATTGCAGAATAGGAGGATAAAGTGAGCATAAAGGAAAATATTGACGAAATATTAAAAAGAAAAAATGAAGCAGCCTTAAGATGCGGGAGAAGTCCTGAAGACATAACAATAATAGCGGTATCTAAGACTGTTGACGGTTCAAGAGCAAGGGAAGCTGTTATGGGGGGGCTTGAAAACCTCGGGGAAAACAGAGTTCAGGAAATCATGAACAAGTATGATGAACTTCAGGACCTTCAGGTGAAATGGCACATGATAGGACATCTGCAAAAAAACAAAGTTAAGTACATAATTGACAAGGTAGAGCTCATTCATTCAGTCGAGAGTATTGAACTGGCTGCTGAAATCAACAAAAGAGCTTCCCAGCACAACATAATTTCAAACATACTTATTGAGCTTAACATAGGTGAAGAAGAAAGCAAGTTTGGAATAAATGAAATCTCAGTATACGATTTTGTCAGCTCCATGGAGCAATTTGAAAATATAAAGGTTATGGGACTCATGACGGTGGCACCTTACTGCGAGAATCCCGAAGATGTAAGGTGGGTTTTCAAGAAGATGAAGGATATATTTGATAAGATTTCTTCTATGAACCTCAAGAACACCCAAATGAAGTATCTTTCCATGGGCATGACAAATGATTTTGAAATAGCAATAGAAGAAGGATCAAATATAGTCAGAATTGGTACGGCTGTATTTGGCAAACGAATATACAAGGAGGATAAGTAAATGGGAGTAATGGACAAAGTAAAGGATTTTATCGGCATCAATGATTTGGAAGATGATTATGAAGAGGAGGAAATTGTTGCTGAAGGTAAATTCGAGAGCAGCAAAAATGACAGAATGGAAACTTATACAAAGAAAAACAATGTAATTAAGGTTCATTCTAACACTGACATGAAAGTCTTCATTTGTGAGCCTCAAAAGTACGAAGATTGCACTAAGGCTGTTGACGAACTGAAAAACAGAAAAGTTGTAGTCTTGAACATCGAAGGAATGGAACTGGAAAATCAGAAACAAGTATTTGAATTCATCAAAGGTGCTGTATATGCACTTGAAGCAAGCATTCAAAAAATATCAAACGGAATTTTCGTTATAGCTCCTAACAATGTTCAAATTGACGGAAGACTTAGCGACAGATTTGAAAGGAATTTTAATTACAAATAATTAAGGAGCGCTTATGTACACTATTAAATTGGCTCTTGGCATACTATTGAGAATTATAGATTCTTTAATACTAGTCAGAGTACTGCTTTCATTTTTCCCAACCCTACAATACTCAAAGGTTTCCAACTTTATCTATCAAATGACAGAGCCCATAATGGCTCCTTGCAGAGCAATTTTAGATAAACTTGGATTAGGCATGGGAATGATTGATTTTTCTCCTATACTGGCATTTTTATTAATAAATTTGTTGCAGAATTTGGTTTATGCCTTATAAGGTGCGAGATGAAAGATTTTGAAAAATATTATGATTTTATAAAAGATGATGAAACAAAAAACACTGTGAAAAAAATAGCTGACAAAGCTTTGCAGGTGAGCAAAAATTATGTTCCTGTTGTTACGGAATTTACAAATCCTTATGTTGCAGAGCTTTGCAGTCCGATTATAAGAAATTTTGACGTTAAATTTGAACTTTTCCCCTCATCTGAACTCTGTGAGAGGAAAGTTTTCATTTTATACCCTGATTATCTTGAGGAAATAAATGAGGATGATTACATAACAACCATTCGCATCAGGAACAAGTCAAAGTTCAAGAAATTAAATCACAAAGATTATCTGGGTTCCATAATGTCACTGGGTATAGACAGAAACAAAACAGGCGATATTTTTGTTTATGAGGATTTTGCTGATGTTGTTGTTAATAGTGACATTGCCGACTACATTATTTATAACATGGATTTAATCGGGCACAATAAAATAGAAACAGAAAAAGTAAAACTTGAAAACACGTTGTTTAAAGAACAGGAACATGTGATTTTAAACATCACAAGCTCATCCATGCGCCTTGACAGCATTGTGAAGCACGTTGCCAATAAATCCAGGGAAGAGGCAGCAAACATGGTAAGAGGAGGAGCGGTAAAGGTCAACTTCAGAGAAGAAGACAAAATCTCTCAGGAAGTAAAAGACGGTGATATGATTTCCATAAGCAAGTTTGGCCGCTTTAAAATTTCCAGACTGTCCGGTGTCACCAAAAGCGGCAAATATAAAATAGAAGTTAAGCATTATGTTTAAGAAGAGGTACATATGAATATTTTAGCAGGAATTATATTTTTGTTTTCCATAGTTTCAGATCAGCTTACAAAGCTTTGGGCTGTAAATCAGCTTAAAGACGGAGAATCCATCAAATTAATAGGAAATTTTCTAAGATTTACATACGCGGAAAACAAAGGAGCAGCTTTCAGCATACTGCAAAACCAGCTGTGGTTTTTTATTATAGCAACTGTTGTGATGCTGATTATTTTAGGTTACATGTTTTTTATGGCAAAGAATTTGACACCTGTGTCAAGGCTTTCAATTTCCATGATTGCCGGAGGAGCAATAGGAAATTTCATCGACAGGCTGAGGCTTGGACACGTGGTTGATTTTATAGATGTGAGATTCGGAAGTTTTTACAATTTTCCAATATTCAACATTGCTGACAGCTTTGTTGTGTGCGGAACTATTTTAATGATTATATTGATTCTTTTTAACAAATTTGAAAAGAGTGATATTAATGGATGACAGCAAATTTTTCATTGATGATTTTGATGAATTGTCCGAAGAAGATGAAAATGAAACAGTGATTGTGGCGGACAAAAATGGTGAAAGAATAGATGTATATATTTCTATGTCACTTGAAGACATGTCAAGAAATTCAGTGCAGAAACTAATTGCTGATGGCAGGGTAACAGTTAACGAAAAACTCATTAAGTCAAACTACAAGATTAAAATAAATGATGTTATTAAAATAATAATTCCGGAACCTGAGCTTCTTGACGTGAAGGCAGAAAACATTGATATAAATATAGTTTATGAAGACAACGACCTTGCAGTAATAAACAAGCCCCAAGGAATGGTTGTTCATCCTGCTGCAGGGCACTATGGAGGAACATTGGTCAACGGTCTTATGTATCATCTTAAAGATCTTTCTTCCATAAACGGAGTCATGCGCCCGGGCATAGTGCACCGCCTTGACAAGAACACTTCAGGCCTCATGCTTGTGGCGAAGAATGACAAGTCCCACAATTTTCTTGCTGCTTGTTTAAAAGAACATTCAATCAACAGAATTTATTATGCGCTGGTAGAAGGAAATGTAAAGGATGATGTTGGGAAAGTTGATGCTCCTCTTGGAAGAAGCGAGAAGGACAGAAAAAAAAGAGCGGTCACAACGAAAAACAGCAAAAATGCCGTCACAAACTACCAGGTTGTGAAAAGATACGGCAAGTACACCCTTTTAAAGCTGAAACTTGAAACCGGAAGAACTCATCAAATAAGGGTGCACATGAAGTACATTGGCCATGCAGTAGTAGGGGACGATGTATACGGAAGCAAATTAAATAAGTTCGGTCTGGAAGGCCAGCTTCTGCATTCAAAGACAGTGGGCTTCATACATCCCACAACCGGAGAATACATGGAGTTTGATTCAGAACTTCCTGAATATTTCCAAAGAGTTTTAAAAATAATAGATTAGTATCAGAGAGGAAAATTCAATGAAAGCAAAAGCTTTGATAATGGATGAAAAAGCAATAGAAAGAGCCGTTTTTAGAATTGCCCATGAAATTATAGAAAAAAATAAGGGCGTTGACAATGTTGTGCTTGTTGGAATTAAAACCAGGGGATGGCCTTTGTCATTAAGATTTGCAAAAAAAATAGAAGAAATTGAAGGCTCAAAGGTTCCTGTTTTTCCTCTGGACATAACATATTACAGAGATGATCTGGAAAAGGACGATATGGCTCCCATGTCTGTAAAAAGTTTTGATTTTGACATAAAAGACAAGACTGTGGTCCTTGTGGATGACGTTCTTTATACAGGAAGAACCGTAAGGGCTGCCCTTGATGCCATAGTTGACAGGGGAAGACCAAAGAATGTTGAGCTTGCAGTGTTAATAGATAGAGGACACAGAGAGCTTCCCATACGTGCAGATTTCATCGGTAAAAATGTGCCCACATCAAGAAGTGAAAGAATTAGTGTTCATTTGGAAGAAACAGACGGAACAAGCCAGGTGCTCATTAACGAATAATTTTAATGATATAATCATGGAGAGAATATGTACAAATATTTTTATATAGTCAGAATGTGGGTGAACGTCCTGCTAATAGGAACCTTAAACTTTTTCATTTTTTTTGACGATGTAGACTATGCCGTATATTCACTTGCTGCAATTGTAGTAACGCAAATTTTGTTTGCACTTACAAAAAAATATAAGTTTCCTCAGGAACACGAAGAAAAAAACAACAAAGTGCTTCAGATTCTCATGATATTGTTATTGTGGGCAGGATTGTATGTAAACAGACTGTTTTTACTGGGAGCCTGGATTATTTATGTTGTTATAGAAGCAATAATGTATGTTGCTGTAAAAGAATATTTTTATTGAAAGAGTAAACTGCCAAGGAAAATATAAATCCTTGGCAGTTTTTTATATACTAGGAAAGTTCTCTTTCCTAGTATATAAAAAACGGGGATTGCAAAGGGCGGGACGCCCTTGCCGTCAAGGGGGGTGCTCAGCCAAAATACGTTAGTATTTTTGGCGCCGAAGGGGGACATAGGTCCCCCTAGCGGAGTTGCGGAGCAACTTTTTTATTGTTTTAAATTTATCGCTGAAATATCAGGCTCCACAAGCATGGAGTAGTTTGTGTCATATATTACAAAGCCCGGTTTTGCACCGGCAGGTTTTTTGACGTTTGACTTTTTTGTGTAGTCAACTTCTACAAAACCGGAATTTTTTCCTTTGCTGTAAAATGCAGCAACTTTTGCAGCTTCCACATATTCATCATCTTCAAGTTCATCACCGTTTGTTCTTATTATTACGTGTGAACCGGGCATGTCTTTGGCATGGAACCAATAATCTTCCTTTTTGGCTATTTTAAATGTGAGCATGTCGTTTTGAATGTTGTTTTTTCCTACAATTATTTCATGTCCTTTTGACGAAACATATGTTGCAAATTCTTTTTTGTATTCCTTGGATTTTTTTATTTTTCCCTTTTTCTTCATGAATCCTTCATCAATAAGTTCGGTGTATATGTCATCTAAATCCTCTGTTGTTTCGCATGTTTCAATTGAATACAATATGTTTTCAAGGTAATTGATTTCTGACAGCGCAGTTTCAATAAATTTTTGAAGCTCTTCTTCGGCATTTTTAAGCTTGTTGTACCGTTTGAAAAATTTCTGGCTGTTTTGGTTAAGATTAAGCTTTGGATCCAGGGGAATTGTGATTTCCTTCATTTCAGGGTCGTAGTAATTTACAACTTTAAGCTTGTGATTTTCAGGTGTAACGTGAAGGTTTGCTATTATAAGCTCTCCGTAAATCCTGTATTTGTCACGGTCTTCAGCATTTAACAGCTCGTTTCTTTGCTTTTCAACCTTTTTTTTGTCTCTGTCTATTTTTGTATTTATACTTTTTAAAAGACTTGAAACTTTCTGATTAATTTTATTCTTGTTATCCTGTTCGAAATAATAATCATCAAGCATGCTGCCTGGCGAAGGGTAGTTTTTTTTGTCCATGGATTTAAGATACTCCACATCAAGGCAGTAAAAGTCAAACAATCCTTTTTTTTCATCTAAATATACATTAAAAGAATAATGGCCGCTTATAGTTTTTTGGATTATGCTGTTAAATGCAAACCATAATTTTTCTGTTTGAAGCTCAGTGATTTCTCCCATATAAGTGCTTTCATTTATTTCTGCCAAAAAGCAAATTTCCTTGCTTATGAAAGGACTCATTCCTATGAAATTTTTATACAAAAAATCATAGACATACATACCTTTAAAAGAGAGTCTAACTGCTTCATAAAACTTTTCTCTGCTTGTTTCAAGCGGATTTCTTTTGTCAGCAGGGGGAGTGACGTAAACAAGGCCTGGATAAACCTGTCTTACGCTGCTTACATTTTCTGCCACTCTTTTAATGGAGTCAATTATAATCCTTGAGTTTTTATTTATGAATATTATGTTGCTGTGTTTTCCCATTATTTCAATAATCAATGATTTATGCACAGTTGTGTCAAGCTCATCCTTGCACTCAAAAGAAATTTCAAGTATCCTGTCCATATTGAGCTGATTTATTTCTGTTATGTGAGCACCCGTCAGATGTTTTCTAAGAAGCATGCAAAACATGGGAGGCTGCTCTGGATTTTTTCTTGTAACGTCAGTGAGGTGAATACGAGGACTGCTGCTTGCGGCAGTTAAAAGCAGCTTATAGTTTTCTCCGCCGTTTCTTATAGAAATTACAATTTCATTTTTATCAGGCTGGTAAATTTTATCAACCCTTGCACCTATTAATTTATTGTTAAGTTCATCATTTATACTATGTAAAAAAATACCGTCTAAAGACATATTATCCTCCTATCAATTAATAATTAAGAATGAATAATTAATAATTATGGTTAGTTGAATTTTTAAATGTTGAATTTAATTCTTAATTCTTAACTCTTAATTCTTAATTAATAATAGTATTGTACAGCAAAAAGCTTATTATGTCATGGAAATTATTTATTTTTTGTTTACTATTTGCATTTTGATGTTATAATAAGAATAAATAAGAAAGTCGCTCTGCGGCTTTTATAATGAATATGCACTTATAAATAAAAATATTGGAGATTAAAATGGCTAATATAATAAGTATGACCGGTTACGGCAAAGGCGAACACAATGACGGCAAAAGAAGCATTACTGCAGAAATAAAGACAATCAACAACAGATATTGCGATATAAACATTAAAACACCAAGACATTTGCGCTTTTTTGAAGATAACATCAGAAAAATCTTGAAAAATGGAGTGCAAAGGGGTAGAATAGACGTATATATCAATATTGACTACATAAGTGAATCAGATACTGTCATAGTTCCGAATATGTGCCTGGCAAAACAGTATAAAGACGCCATTGATGAAATCAGAAATGAACTGAATATTACAAGCAGTGCATCCCTTGATACAATAATAAAATTCCAGGATGTACTCGTGGCTAAGGAAGACACTCAAGACGAAGAAGAGCTTCGCATATGTGTTGAAGCTGCCATGAACAATGCGGTTAAGAATCTTATTGCAATGAGGCTTATTGAAGGTGAACAGCTGGAGAGCGATATTAGGTCAAGCATGGCAAAAATTCTTGAGCTCATGGATGAAATAGCCAAGAATTCGGGAACAATTGTACAGGATTACAAAACAAAGTTTGAAGCAAGAATAAAGGAACTTCTGGGAAGCACCTATGAATTGGATGAAAACAGATTATACAACGAAATAGTCATATATGCGGATAAAAGCGATATAAACGAAGAAATAGTAAGATTTAAATCCCACATGTCTCAGCTTGATGCAGCTCTTAGAACAGGTGGGTCTGTAGGAAGAAAGCTTGATTTTATTATTCAGGAAGCAAACAGGGAAATAAACACAATAGGTTCTAAGATCGGGAACCTGGATATTATTCAAATGGTTATTGAAATAAAAAACCTTCTGGAAAAAGTCAGAGAACAAATACAAAACATAGAATAGGAGATAATATGTCAAATAATACTATTAACATAGGATTTGGTAATATAGCATTGTCAAATAGAATTATTGCAATTGTTAGTCCCGAGTCAGCACCTATAAAGCGTGTTATACAGGAAACAAGGGAAAAAGGAAAACTAATTGATGCAACATATGGAAGAAAAACAAGGGCTGTAATAATAACAGACTGCGAATATGTTATTTTGTCAGCTATTCAGCCTGACACAATGGCTCAGAGGTTTGATAACAACAACCACAATATAAAGTAACAGAGGTGTACAATGGACGACGGATTATTAGTGGTGATATCAGGACCTTCAGGTGCAGGAAAGGGAACTATCTGCTCAAGGCTTAAGGAAGAGTTCAAGGATTTAAAAGTCTCGGTGTCGGCTACTACTAGAAAACCAAGAGAAGGTGAAGAAGAAGGAATAAGCTATTTTTTTATAAATGAAGAAGATTTTATAAAAAGAATAAATAATGATGAATTTCTCGAATATGCTAAAGTGTACGGGAATTATTACGGAACTCCCAAGAGCGAAGTATTCAGACAGCTTGAGGAAGGAAATGATATAATTCTTGAAATAGATATTCAAGGAGCATTGCAGGTGAAGAAAAACTATCCAAAGGGCGTCTTCATTTTCATCCTGCCGCCTTCTTTGTCAGAACTCAACAAGAGAATAGAAAACAGAGGAACTGACTCAAAGGAAGTTATAATGAAAAGAATGCAGTGCGCTTACGATGAGCTAAACTATGCTTTCGAATATGACTATGTGGTTGTAAACGATGAGGTTGAGACTGCAGTTGATAAAATAAAACACATCATATTTGCGGAAAAAAACCGCGCTGTAAGAAAGAAAGCAATAATAAACAAAATAAGAGAGGTATAATATGAAAAAAATTTCCATAGATAAACTAAATGACATGGTTGACAGCAGCTATTCACTTGTAACAATTATTTCAAAAAGAGCAAGGCAGATAATTGACGGTTCTGACATACTCATTAAAACTCCTACAAATAAACCTGTGGGAATTGCCATAGAAGAGTTCTATGACCATCAGTTTGATGCAATTTACAATTATGACCAGTTCAAAAAAGAACAGGAAGAAAAGGAAGCTTTAGACTTAGAAAATTCAGAATCTGAAGATTCAAATGAAGAATTAGATATGCAAGAGGAAGATGAACAATAAATATAATCAGTCTGTTGACTGATTTTTTTCTGTATGTCTGATATCGGGGGTAACATGTATAATATTTGTGTGCAGCTAATTTTAAACAACAATTCAAAAAGCACGGACCAGCTATACACCTACGGTGTTCCGGCTGAACTTGAAGAAAAAGTCCAGGCAGGAAAAAGAGTTACTGTCAATTTCGGAAGAAACAGGCATATTATTGACGGTCTAATAGTTTCAGTGTCATCATCATGGGACATTCCGGACAATAAAATCAAAAGCATTATTGATGTAATAGATGATATGCCGGTGGTGTCTTTAGAGATGATAAAGCTCATATCATGGATAAGAGAAAGATATGTGTGCAAGTATTCCGATGCCGTAAAACTCATGATACCTTCCATGATTAAGTACGAGCACAGCATTTTAATCAGTGCAAAAGAAGAATTGTTCGCTGAAATATCATTGAGCGAAAAAGAACAGTCTCTCTTTGAAATAATTAAAAATGGATCTATTGAACTTGAAAAACTGAAAAAAATCTATGCAGGAAAAGACATTTACGCACTTCTTGACAGCCTGAAGGATAAAAACATAATAGACATGACAAGCAGTGAGCAGCAAAGTGGGAAAAGATCCTATGAAAAGCTGTTAAGCCTCAGGGAATATAAAACAATAGATGAATATGACATAAACAAAACACCCAGCCAGATTAAAATAATAAATTATCTGAAACAAAACAAAAAAGTCAATATCAAAAAAATAGTCAATGACTTGGATGTATCTCAGGCAGTAATAAACAACCTCCTTAAAAAAGAAATTTTAACTCAAGACCTTGTTTTGTACGAAGAGGAAGAAGAAACAAAAAAGGAAGAAGCTCTCATGCTTAACGAAGAACAAACATATGCATGTGAAGACATATTGAATTCCAAAAATAATGTTTTTCTTCTCCATGGAGTAACAGGAAGCGGAAAAACCGAAGTGTACATGAATGTCATAGAGCATTACAGAAAACAAAACAAACAATCAATTGTGCTTGTACCTGAAATTTCTCTCACAGTACAGACAATCAAACGATTTAAAAAAAGATTCGGCAATAAGATTGCGGTTTTTCACAGCAAACTTGGTAAAAAAGAAAAATTTATTCAGTGGAACAAGGTATACAACAAGGAAGTTGATGTTATAATAGGTGCAAGATCTGCAATATTTGCTCCCGTTAAAGATTTAGGGGTTATAATAATAGATGAGGAACATGAAGACAGCTATGTGTCAAGCACAACTCCAAAATATGATACAATAGAAGTTGCCATAAGGATGTCTGTTATTTTAAACGCTAAAGTAGTGCTTGGCTCTGCTACTCCTTCTCTAAACACATATTCAATGGTACTAAAAAATCAAGTTGAACTTCTTGAGCTTAATCAAAGAGCCAAGAACAGTGAAATGCCTGATGTTGAAATAATTGACATGTCAAAGGAACTTGACAAAGGAAACAACACTATTATAAGTGAAAAACTTTATGAAAGCATAAGGTTATCCTTAGGAAAAAAGGAACAGGTTATTTTATTCCTGAACAAAAGAGGATACTCGGGATTTGTTTCCTGTAAAAAATGCGGATACGTGGCAAAATGTGACCATTGCGATGTTTCCATGACATACCATATTAAGGGAAATGTTCTTAAATGCCATTACTGCGGCAGGACAAGAATAATGACATATACATGTCCCAAGTGCGGCAGCGATAAAATAGAGCAGTTCAGCGCCGGAACTCAGCAGGTTGAAAACCTTGTGAAAAAGTTGTTTCCAAAAGCCAATACAGCCAGGATGGACGTGGATTCCATGTCAGGAAAGTCTAGCTACGAAAACATATACAATGATTTCAAGGATGGAAAAATTGATATACTGATTGGAACCCAAATGCTTGCAAAGGGATTCGATTTTCCGGAAGTTACAACAGTTGGAGTTTTGTCGGCAGATGCTCTTTTAAACCTTCCCTTTTACAATTCAAGCGAAAAAACATTTCAGCTCATAACTCAGGTCAGCGGAAGGGCCGGCAGAGGAAACAAAAAGGGAAAGGTGTTCATTCAGACATATGAGCCGGAAAATTATATAATCAATGCTGCAAAAAACAACGATTATGAAATGTTTATGAAGGAAGAATTGCGCTTAAGAAAAGAATTTGCTTTTCCTCCGTTTATAAATATAATAAATATATGTGTAATTTCAAAAAATGAAAAACTTGCAGTTGATACTGCCAATGAAAAATATAATGAGCTGCAAATAAAAGTTAAAGACATGGTAAAGGAAAGGATGGTATTGTTGTACAGACCAATACCACATTCTATTTACAAAGTAAATGATGAGTACAGGATAAACTTGTTCCTGAAGGTTTCAAGACGCAGTCTGCAGTATGTAAAAGACATCATGCGAACTGTTTACTTGGACAAAGACATTGAAAATATAAAAATAAGCATCAACATCAACACTGATACAGTATAGGAGGAAATATGGCTTTAAGAAATTTAAGATTTAACGGAGACGAAATATTAAGAAAAAGAAGCAGAGAAGTAAGTGTCATTGACAATAAAATAAAGATGCTTCTTAATGACATGCTTGATACAATGTATGAAAATGACGGTGTGGGACTTGCTGCTCCACAGGTAGGGATTTTGAAAAGAGTGGTGACCATAGACGTTGATGACGGTAACATTTACAAAATGATAAATCCAAAGATCATAAAATCTTCAGGAGAGCAAACCGATCAGGAAGGGTGTCTCAGTGTACCGGAAACAAAAGGAATGGTAAAAAGACCTATGAATGTTACTGCAGTATACACAGATGAAGATGGCAATGAAGTAACAGTTGAAGCTGAAGGACTTTTAGCAAGAGCAATATGTCATGAAATTGATCACCTTGATGGTGTGTTATTCATTGACAGAACAGAAAAATAGGTGATAGTATGAAAGTTATATTTATGGGAACACCTGATTTTGCAGTTCCGACACTGACGAAGCTTCACGAAAGCGGTCATGAAATAAAACTTGTTGTGACACAGCCAGACAAACCGTCAGGAAGAGGAAAAAAATTAAAAAAATCCGCTGTCAAGGAAAAAGCAGAACAGTTAGGGTTAAATGTTTTTCAGCCGGATAAAATCAAAAAAAGTGAAAATATAGAGGTTTTAAGGTCTTGTGATGCAGACATCATTGTTGTTGTTGCCTATGGACAGTTATTAAGCAAGGAAATTCTTGACATGCCTAAATTTGGCTGCATCAATGTCCATGCATCAATTCTTCCTGAATTAAGAGGCGCAGCTCCATTAAACTGGGCACTCATAAACGGCCATAAACACGCAGGTGTCACAACAATGATGATGGATGTTGGACTTGACACAGGAGACATGCTGCTTAAGGATGAAATTGAAGTTGACAGATATATGAACGTAGGACAGCTTCACGACATTCTCATGGAAAAGGGAGCACAGCTTCTTATAAAAACTCTTAATAAAATACAAGACAATTCAATAACAAGAACAAAACAAGATGATGCTCTTTCAACATATGCTCCAATGCTTAACAAAGAAACTCAAAGAATCAATTGGAATGACAGCGCGGAAAATATACATAATTTAATCAGGGGACTTTCTCCGTGGCCAACTGCATTTTTCAGTCTTGATGACAAATTTGTTAAAGTGTATGGCTCTGATTTCAATGATGAAGAAACTCGACATGAGCCCGGATATGTTGAGAAGGTTCAAAAGGATGGAATTTACGTATCATGCAAGACTGGAACACTTATAATAAAGGAAATTCAGATGCCGGGTAAAAATAAGGTGGATGTTGAAGCATATTTAAGGGGAAACAAATTTCCGGAAAATGTGATTCTCAAATGATAAATTTTAATAAGCTACCGAGGTACATATGGACAGCTATAGAATAAAGGTTGTAGAAACATTAAAAAAAATATTCAAGGATAAATCCTATTCAAACATTGTAATAAGCAATGACATAAGAAATATAGATTTAAGGCATCAGGCTCTTTACAGGAAATCTGTGCTTGGTGTTGTAGAACATTTGATGTTTATCGACTGGATAATAAATCAAATGTCAAACACCAAGACAAAAAAAATGGAGACAGATGTTCTTGTTGTGCTTCGCCTTGCTGTGTATCAGATGTTTTTCCTCGACAACTCTTATGAAAACATGGTTGTGAGCGAATCAGTGCAGTACATTAAGGACAAGGGAAACATAAGGGCATCAAAATTTGTAAATGGTGTATTAAGAAACATATTAAGACAAAAAAAAGAACTGCTTGAAAAAATGGAACATTTACCACGGGAAGAATATTTAAGCGTAAAATATTCGTACCCCGCTGAACTGATAAAAAGGTGGCAGCTGCAGTTTGGAAAAAATAAAATCGAGGAAGTTTTGTCAGCAAACAATGCTGAAGCTCCACTTGAAATAAGAGTGAACAACATGAAAATTTCAAGAGATGAACTTTTGAAAATTTTCAATGAAAAAGGAATAATTGCAGAAAGATGCAAATATGCTCATAAGGGAATACGAATTTTAAATCCTATTGAAACAGACAAGACCGAAGAATACAAAAAAGGTCTTTTTTCCATACAAAGCGAAAGCTCCATGCTGGCCGGACAAATATTAAATCCGGCTGAAGACAGCCTTGTTATAGACATGTGTGCAGCTCCTGGAGGAAAGTCTTTAAACGCTTCAGAAATCATGAACAACACTGGTAAAATCTTAAGCAGGGACATTTATCCGGGAAAACTTTCACTCATTGAAAAAGAAAAACAAAGGCTTGGATTAAACAATATAAAAGCTGAGGCATATGATGCCACTGTTACTGATGAGACATTGATTGAAAAGGCTGATTTTATAATTGCCGATGTGCCTTGTTCAGGACTTGGAATAATAAGACGAAAACCTGAAATCAAGTACAACAGGACAGAAGCTGAAATAAAAGAAATTTTAAACATACAGTTAAAAATACTTGAAAATGCTGCTAAATACCTGAAAAGGGGTGGAATGATGGTGTATTCCACATGCACAACAAACAAGGAAGAAAATCTCGACATTGTTATGGAATTTTTAAAGCATAACAAAGGTTTTGCACTTGAAGATTTTTCAGACAAAATAAATGACTTTCCTGATGCAAAAAAAGGATACATAGAAATATATCCACACGTTCATGGTATGGATGGCTTTTTTATTGCGAAAATTAAAAGGTTATGATATAATTTGGGCAACTGTACGAGATTAAACAAGAAGGTAAATATATGATAAAAATAGATGAGTTAAGCTTTGAAGAACTGGAAAAGGCAATGACAGAACTTGGTGAGCCGAAATTTAAAGCCAAACAGATTTTTGACTGGATACATGAAAAGACTGTTGACTCTTTCGACAAAATGTCAAATGTAAGCAAGAAGACGAAAGAAGAGCTTGCAAAAAAATATGAATTTACAAAATCAACAATAGAATTGAAGCTTGAGTCCAAGCTGGATGAAACAAAAAAATATGTTATTATGTTTGAGGACGGCAATGTGGTTGAAAGCGTGTATTTGAAATACAAGTTTGGAAACACCGCATGCATTTCATCCCAGGTGGGATGCAAAATGGGCTGTCATTTTTGTGCATCCACAAAAAACGGGTTTTTAAGAAATCTTACTGCAGCCGAAATGCTCAGACAAATATATCTTATTCAGGAAGATACAGGGGAAAAAATATCAAATGTTGTAATAATGGGTTCCGGAGAACCTCTGGACAATTATGACAATGTAATACGATTTTTAAAACTTATAAATGATGAAAGAGGTCAAAATATATCCATGAGAAAAATTACTCTTTCAACATGTGGTATAGTACCAAACATTTATAAGCTTGCGGATGAAGATATACCAATCACATTAGCCATATCACTACATGCTCCTTCTCAGGAAAAAAGAGAGGAAATACTTCCAACAGCAAAGAAGTACAAACTTCCCGAGCTTATGAAAGCCTGCGACCACTACATTAATTCCACAGGAAGAAGACTTACATTTGAATATATAATGATTAAAGGCTTCAATGATTCTCCAGAAGATGCAGTGATGCTTTCTCATCTTTTGAAAAACAAGCTTGCAAATGTTAATTTAATACCATGTAACTATGTGAAGGAGGCCGACATAAAGCCTTCTGAAAATCTAAATATAGAAAAATTTAAAAAATTGCTGACAGAAAACGGAATAAATGCCACAGTTAGAAGAGAACTCGGAAGCGACATCAATGCTGCATGCGGTCAGCTCAGAAATAATTTTTTAAAAATATGAGGTGCCTTATGAAGGTGTACTATGAAACAAACAAGGGATTAAAGCGGGAAAACAATGAAGACAATTTAATAGTTGAAGAAACAAACAGGTATAACCTTTATGCTGTTGCTGACGGCATGGGCGGACACAAGGCCGGGGAAGTAGCAAGCTCAATAGCCATTGACACCATAAGAGAATGCTTCAAACAGGACTGTGAAAAAGAAAATTTTCTTCCGCCGTCATTTATAATGAAAAGCGTTGAAGAAGCAAATACTAAAATAAGAAAAGAAGCCCTTGTGAAAGATGAGTGCAACGGAATGGGAACTACTGTTACCATGGCTGTTATAGATATTGAAATGAATATTGCATACATAGGAAATGTTGGAGACAGCAGGGCATATGTAATAAGAGGCAATGAAATTACTCAGCTCACAGACGATCACACATATGTGAACGAACTTTTGAAGGATGGTAAAATAACAAAGGGAGAAGCAAAGCATCATCCCAAGAGGAATGTTATTACAAGAGCTGTAGGCAGCGAAGAAACTGTACAGGCAGATATATTTGAAATAGAAATTTTTGAAAATGATGTGATTTTATTGTGCACCGACGGTCTGACAACTCATTTGTCAGACGAAAAGATTCTTGAAACCATAATGGAATACGGCTGTTCTTCAAGCGTGCAGAAACTGATAAAAATGGCCAATGATAATGGAGGAACTGATAATATTACCATAATTATTGTTGACAATATCACTAGAGGTGAAGCTTATGATAGGTAGAATATTAGGAAATAGATATGAAATTATAGAAAAAATAGGCGGCGGAGGAATGTCTAATGTTTATAAGGCAAGATGTAATGTCTTAAATCGCTTTGTAGCCATTAAAATACTTAGGGACGAACTCATATCAGACCCTGATTTTGTTGCAAAGTTTAAACAGGAATCACTTTCAGCAGCAAGTCTGGCTCATCCTAATATTGTAAACATTTATGATACGGGAATCGAGGGAGATATTTATTATATTGTTATGGAATATGTAAAGGGAGAAACCCTTAAGAAATACATCAACAAAAAAGGAAGACTTTCAGAAACTGAAAGTTTGAAAATTTCACGTCAGGTTGCTGAAGCATTAAAGCATGCTCATTCAAACAACATAGTTCACCGGGACATAAAGCCCCACAACATTCTCATAACCGAAGAAGGAATTGCAAAGGTAACTGATTTCGGAATTGCAAGAGCTGCCACAAGCTCCACAATAAACAACACTTCAAATGTCATTGGTTCAGTTCATTATTTTTCTCCTGAGCAGGCCCGTGGCGGATATGTTGATGACAAATCCGACATTTATTCACTGGGTATTGTAATGTATGAAATGATAACAGGTGTTGTACCTTTCGATGCAGACAATCATATTTCTGTTGCAATGAAACAAATACAGGAAAAACCGGTGCCTCCATCAAAGAAAGTTAAAAATCTGCAAATATCAAAGGGATTTGAAGACATAATAATGAAGTGCCTGGAAAAGCACCAGAGCTTCAGATTTCAAAATACTGATGAATTAATAAGAAAACTTGATTCATTGAACGGAATTTCATCATCCGTTAAAACAGATGAAGAAATAATTGATTCACCTACAATGGTTTTGCCTGTCATAGGTGATATTAAGGAAAACAAAGTAATTGACATCGACATAATAGACCAAGAATCGGACAATGCATTCAGAAGCTTTTTCGGAGAAACTGATTCGACGGGCAATGAGGATAAACATAAGGAAAAAAAGACAGACATGGAAGATAAAGCACAAAAAAGCAAAAATACAAAAATTACAGTGGCTGCAATTTTAAGCGCCTTGGTTGTTGCTTTAATAGGAGGAGTAATTGCATTCAGGGCATTTTTATATGTGCCTGAAATAACCGTTCCAAATTTAATCGGAAGAAATGAAGATGAAGCTAAACAAATTGTAGAAGGCTTAGGCCTGGAGTTTAAGGTATCTGACAGACAATTTTCAACGGAGTTCAAGGAAGGTGAAGTAATTGAACAAAGTGTGGATGAAGGCGCAAAGCTAAAGGAAGATTATCCTCTTGAAGTTGTTGTGAGCATGGGTATAAAGGAAATAACTGTTCCTAACCTTGTGGGAAGATATGCAATCGAAGCAGGAATAATACTTGCTGATGCAGGACTGTCTGAAGGAAGAGTCACTGAAGAAAATTCAGACAAATATGCTGCAGGTCAGATTATTGAACAATATCCTACAGCAAACAATCCAGCTGAGGCAAAGGATAAAGTTGACTATGTTGTGAGCCTGGGACCTAAGGTTGTTTATGTGAAGATGCCAAATCTTGCAGGGCTTGGACTTGAAACTGCAAAACTTCTCATAGTACAGAACAATCTTGCAGTTGGAGAAGTCACTGAAGAGCCAAGCGATGAAGTACCAGCAGGCCAGGTCATGAGACAAAGTGTTACTGCCGGACAGGAAGTTGAACAGGGAACATCAATATGGATGACCGTAAGCTCAGGAAAAGCTGAAGAACCCGGCACAGAACAACCTGGAACAGAACCTGGCACACAGGAACCTGGAACAGAAGAACCGACATATGAAGGAATATATCCTTTGACTATTGCTCTTCCAAAAGACAAGGATAAAGTAACTGTAGTTATTCAGAGAGTTACAGACGGCGGACGTGAAGTTGTTTATTCACAGGAGGTTAAAACTTCAGAACAGAGTATAATTGTAAACCTAAAAGGTTCAGGAATACAGGTGTTTGAAATTTTTATGGATAATGAGCCGTATGTAACAAAAGAAATAAATTTTGAATAGGAGCTGTTATGATTGATGGTATCATTATAAGAGGCGTGGGGGGAAACTACTGCGTTGATACAGGAGAAAAATTAATCGAATGCAGAGCCAGAGGACTGTTCAGGATTAAAAATATAAAACCCCTGGTTGGTGACAGGGTCAAGATAAGAATAACAGAAGAAGATGAAAATAACGGTTATATTGAGGAAATTGAGGAAAGATTCAATGAAATAAAAAGACCGCCCATTGCAAATGCAGAGCAGCTGTTGATATTTTTCGCAGTCACAAATCCAGAACCAAGCTTTCTTCTTCTTGACAAACTTTTGATTGCAGCTGAAATAAACAACCTTAAGCCGGTTATCTGTTTCAACAAGTGTGATCTGGCAGATGATGAAAAAAAGACAGAACTTGAACAAATTTTTATAAACACAGGCTACAAGGTGATTTTCACAAGCAAGAAGGATGAAAAATCCATTGAAAAATTAAAAGAAATATTGAAGGATAAATTAAGTGTTTTTTCAGGACCGTCAGGTGTAGGAAAATCCTCGATCATGAACGCCGTCCAGCCTGATTTTCATCTTAAGACAGGTGAAATAAGCGATAAGCTGAAAAGAGGAAGACACACCACCCGCCATGCGGAAATTTACAAACTTAGCTTTGGAGGATATGTTGTTGACACTCCCGGCTTCAGTTCATTTGAATTGTCAGGAATAGGCGAATATGAACTCAAGGAATATTATCCTGAAATAAAGAAATTTGATGAAGGCTGCAGATTTGCTGATTGTCTTCACAACAAAGAACCAAATTGTGTAATAAAGGACTCCGTCAGTGAAGGAAAAATAAGTGAAACTCGTTTTTCCAACTACAGAAGACTTTTAGAAGAAATACAAAAGGCTAAAAAAATTTACTAGGAGGTACCATGAATAAGCTATCACCATCCATATTGTCTGCTGATTTTTCAAAGCTTGGAGAAGAAATAAAGCTTGTTGAAGCAGGTGGAGCAGAATATATTCATATAGATGTAATGGACGGACATTTTGTCCCTAACATAACAATAGGTCCGGACGTTGTGAAGTCTCTGAGGAAAACAACGGAACTGACATTTGATGTCCATCTCATGATTGAAAATCCGGACAATTTCATTGAAGATTTTTATAATGCAGGAGCAGACATAATAACTGTCCACCAGGAATCTTGTGTTCATCTTCACAGAACAATACAAAAAATAAAATCTTACGGATTAAAAGCAGGTGTTTCAATAAATCCTGCAACTCCTGTAAGCACTCTGAAAGACATTATAAGAGATGTTGACATGGTTTTAATAATGAGCGTCAACCCTGGATTCGGCGGACAGAGCCTCATAGAAAACGTGAAATACAAGGTTTTTGAACTTAAGTCAATGATTGAGGAATTAAATCTTCAAGTGGATATAGAAATTGACGGCGGTGTTACCCTTAACAACTTAGAGGAAGTTTTGAGCTGGGGAGTTAATGTAATAGTGGCTGGCTCGGCAATTTACAAGGCTAAAGATGTGGCTGAAGAAACAAGGAAGTTTAAAAAAATAATGGAGTCAAAATAATGGTTGCTCTTATTATTGCAAACGGCGATGACGTTGACAAAACCTCTTTTGAAAATATGAGCATTGATTATGTCATATGCGCTGACGGAGGACTTGAAAAGGCTGAAAAGCTTCAGGTCGTTCCGGATTTGATCCTTGGAGATTTCGATTCCGTTCATGGGGATGTTCTTGAAAAATACAAAAAAAGTTCTGAAATCATGAAGTACCCTGCAGAAAAAGATTTTACAGACATGGAACTGTCAATTGAAATAGCTGTAAAAAAAGGCTTCAGGGATATTGTGTTGGTTGGAGCCACAGGCGGACCAAGACTTGACCATTCTCTTGCTAACATGATGCTGCTTGAAAAATACTATAAATTTGGTATAAACATCATCATAATTGACAACAACAACAAAATACAAATAATTTCAGACAATTGTAATATGCTGCTAGAAAATAAAAGAGAAACTTTTGTGTCTCTTATACCGCTTACTGAAGAAATAAACGGACTAACACTTGAAGGATTCAAGTATCCTTTGGACAGGGTGGTCGTTAAACGAGGATCTACACTTTGTGTAAGCAATGAAATAATTTCAGACAAAGGAAGAATAATACTTGAAAGAGGAACAGCACTGCTGTTTATTTCAAGGGATTAATATATAAACCTAGGAGGATTCATGAAGGCAATAGACTTTAGAGATTTATTCAAATCTTATGAAAATTACAATGAAAAAGAAATAGAAATTGAAGGATGGATCAGGACCATAAGAGATTCCAAAAATTTTGGATTTATAGAATTAAATGACGGTACATATATGAAAAATGTGCAGGTTGTTTTTGAAAGCCACCTGGAAAATTTCGAAGAGGTTAAGAAGTATTCAACAGGCAGCGCAATTTCAGTAAAGGGCATACTTGTTATGACTCCTGAAGCAAAGCAGCCATTTGAAATAAAGGCTACAGAAATAACAATGGAAGGCGAATCAGACCCAAGCTATCCTCTTCAGAAAAAGAGACATTCTCTTGAATACTTGAGAACCATTGCTCACTTAAGACCCAGAACAAACACATTTTCTGCAGTTTTCAGGGTTAGAAGCCTTGCAGCTTTTGCAATACATAAGTTTTTTAACGAGAGGGGATTTGTGTACGCTCATCCGCCAATCATAACAGCAAGTGATGCTGAGGGAGCAGGAGAAATGTTCAGAGTTACTGCTCTTGACCTTGACAACGTTGAAAAGGTTGACGGTAAAACAGATTATACAAAGGACTTTTTTGGGAAATCTGCAAACCTTACAGTAAGCGGACAGCTTGAAGCTGAAATATTTGCACTGGCATTTAAGAATGTGTACACATTCGGACCTACATTCAGAGCAGAAAATTCAAATACAACAAGACATGCTGCAGAGTTCTGGATGATTGAGCCTGAAATAGCTTTTGCAGATCTGAGTGACAACATGCAGCTTGCTGAAGACATGGTTAAGTATGTTGTGAATTATGTATTGGAAAATGCTAAGGAAGAAATGGAGTTTTTCAACAGTTTTGTAGAAAAAGGACTTCTTGACAAGCTTGACAATGTTGTAAGTTCAGAATTCGGAAGAATCGACTACACTGATGCCATTGAAATTCTCATGAAAAACAATGACAATTTTGATTATTCCGTTCAGTGGGGAACAGACATACAGACAGAACATGAAAGATATTTATCGGAAGTAATATTTAAGAAACCGGTCTTTGTAATAAATTATCCAAAGGAAATAAAAGCATTTTATATGCGCATGAATGAAGATGACAAGACTGTTGCTGCCATGGACCTTCTTGTTCCGGGCATTGGAGAACTTATTGGTGGATCCCAAAGAGAAGAACGCCTTGACATGCTGGAAAAAAGAATGGAAGAAATGGGAGTGCCAAAGGAAGACATGTGGTGGTATTTAGAGCTTAGAAAGTACGGCGGAGTTAAGCATGCAGGATACGGCCTTGGATTTGAAAGACTAATTATGTACCTGACAGGCATGGGCAACATAAGAGACGTTATACCGTTTCCTAGAACTCCTAAAAATGCAGAATTCTAGTTGCATATAAAAATTACCTATAATTAAATTGACAATTAAAAAGATACGCAAAAATGAATTTTATGCGTATCTTTTTTTATTGCTTTGAATACAATGTACAAAGGCATTGAGAATTAAATTTCATGCCAATCATACCCGGAGGTACTTATGAATTATTTCAAACGCAAAAATAAATGCTGTCCATCTAATAATAAATTTAAATTTACTGAAATTCTTGGACTTATGATTGCTGTAATAGGAGCTATTATTGTTGTACAGATTCTGCCGGTTAAAATTTGGCTTTTTATACTTGGAATGCTACTTATTATATTGGGCAGCACCCTGTTCAAGCTCCTTTGATTTAATGTAATATTTTATTGTGCAAAAAATAAAAATAATGGCGTAAGCCACTATTTATTATTGCCTTATATAGCACGTTGTACTTTTCCAGATCTCATGCATCTTGTACAAACAAACTTTTTAGAAGAAACTCCGTTTTCCACAACATTAATTCTTCTTACGTTTGGTTTCCATGTTCTTCTTATTTTTCTATCAGAATGTGTTATACTGTTTCCTGATATAGATCCTTTTCCGCATACTTCACAAAACTTAGCCATGCTATACACCTCCCATTTATCTAAACATTTACTATCTATCTATTTGCTTAAACAGAATCTGTTTAACAATTTTAACTTTATAATTCTACCATTAAAATATAAATATTGCAATATTAAATTTAAATTAGTATAATAAAAATGCTTATTTTTATTATAATCGCCCGGACTAAGCGTTTTCGTCCATATTTTGTTTGTAAAATTGTAATAAAAAGGTTATAATAAGCTAGATAATTAAATAATATTTAAGAAATTAAAATATAGGAGGGTAATATGTCAGTTAATATGTCAAATGAAAATGGAAATATAATAATAGATGATCAAGTATTTGCTACTCTTGCCGGTCTAGCTGCTATGGAATGTTACGGCGTTGTAGGTATGGCTTCCAAAAATGCAACTGAAGGAATCTTTGAGCTTTTAAAAAGAGAACAGCTTACTAAGGGAATAAAAGTTACTGCCGCAGAAGATAAAATAAACATAGATTTATATATAGTGCTGCAATACGGAGTTAAAATTTCTGTGGTGGCAGACAATATTATTTCCAGGATAAAGTACAGCGTGGAGAATTTTTCAGGTGTTTTTGTAAATAATGTGAATATTTTTGTGCAGGGCGTCAGAGTACAAAAATAATTAGGAGGCTAAAATGAATATAAAATATATTGATAATATTACTTTTAAAAAGATGCTTTTAGGTGCTGCCGCAAACCTTGAAAACAACAAGGCAATCGTGGACTCCCTGAACGTATTTCCTGTTCCTGACGGAGACACAGGCACAAATATGAACCTTACTGTTCAGTCTGCAATGAAGGAAATAAGCTCATTGTCTGAAAGCACAATAGTCCATATTGCTGAAGCAGCAGCCAACGGCTCTTTGATGGGAGCAAGAGGGAACTCAGGAGTAATATTATCACAGTTGTTCAGAGGCATGTCAAAAGGACTTGCAGGAGCAGTAAAAATTGACTGCAAAGTAATAGCTGAAGCGTTCAAGTCAGCTTCTGACACTGCATACAAGGCTGTAATGAGGCCTGTTGAAGGAACTATTTTAACAGTGGCAAGGGAAACAGCAGAAAAAGCCATGGAAGTGTACGCAGATTATGATGATGCTGATGCTTTTTTGGAAATGTTAATTGAACAAGCAAAGGACACTTTAAGGCGCACACCTGAAATGCTCAAGGTTTTAAAGCAGGCGGATGTAGTGGATGCAGGAGGAAAAGGTCTTGTATTTTTGCTTGAAGGAGCTCTTTCAGCACTCAGAGGAGTTGAAATAAAACAGGAAAAATCAGAAATGCAAATAGTTGAAACTGCAGTTGAACTGGAAGAGTTCACCAGTGAAGATGAAATCATATTTGCATACTGTACTGAATTTTTTATAAAAAATCCAAAGGGAACATCTGATGATTTTTTAAGTAAAATCTATGATAAGGGTGATTCCATTGTATGTGTTGGAAATGAAAATCTTATAAAAACTCACATACATACAAACAATCCGGGTCAGATTCTTGCAATTGCAGTTAAATATGGAGAACTTTCCAAAATAAAAATAGATAACATGAAGGAACAGTTCAGGGAAAGAGTTAAAAATTCAAAGAAAAGTCAGGAAAAGAAAAAATATGGCTTTGTTTCCATAGGCATGGGTGAAGGAATTAAAAAAGTATTCACCGACCTGAACGTGGATGTTTTCTTGTCAGGGGGACAGACTATGAACCCAAGCACTGAAGACATACTTGAGGCTGCTGAAAACATAAATGCCGACCATATAATAATATTCCCAAACAACGGAAACATAATACTTGCTGCAACTCAGGCGAAGGAAATTTCTAAAAAAGACATTCATGTTATTCCAAGCAAGAGCATTCCTCAGGGAATCACAGCATTGCTTGCATTTAAGGAAGAAAATGATGTTGAAGAAAATGTAAAGGCCATGACTGAAGCAGTGAAGGAAGTTAAGACAGGGCAGGTAACATATGCTGTAAGAGACACTGTGTTCAACGATATGGAAATTAAAATAGATGAAATAATTGCACTTTCTGACGGAGACATAGTTTCACACGGAAATAGTCCTGAAGATGAAGCAATAGAACTCATCAAGGAAATGGTTGACGAGGACAGTTTCCTGGTTACATTGTTTTATGGCGACAGCGTAGACAAAAAGACAGCTGAAGGAATGAAGGAAAGAATTGAAGAAATTGCTGAGGAATGTGACGTTGAAATAATATACGGAGGCCAGCCTCTTTACTATTATATCATTTCAGTCGAATAATCTACTTTCTGACTGAAAAAGATTGACTAATTAAAACTATAAATTAAGAATGAAGAGTGAAGAGTGAAGAATTAAATGAAGAATTTGTGCTCTGCACAAATTCAATCAATAATTCTTAATTCTTAATTCTTAATTCTTAATTGATGAGGGGTGCGTATGCTGGATGTGGATATTCAGTTTTTAAAGGGAGTGGGTCTGGCCAGAGCTGAAAAACTTCATAGACTGGGCATATACACAATCAAGGATTTGCTTGATTATTTTCCTTTGAAATATGAAGACAGAAGATCTGTGAAAAACATAATAGATGTTGAAGACGGCAAAAAGTGCCTTTTAAAGGTCCAGCTTTTTGAGCAGCCTAAAAATACAAGAGTCAGAAAAAATATGAACATTATAAAGGCTGTTGTAAAGGATGACACAGGATTTGCAGCACTGACATTTTTCAACCAGGATTTTCTGATGGATAGGCTTGTTCTTGATAAGTGGTACTATGTGTTTGGGGTGATTAAACAGTCTTTCGGTAAACTTGAACTCATAAGTCCTGAAATAGAATTTTGTGAAAAAGACTGGAAAGCAGGTAAAATAACCCCTGTGTACGGCCTCACATACGGCCTTACAAACAATGAGCTCACAAAACTAACAAGACTTGCACTGGAATTATATTATGACAAAATTGAAGATGTTGTTCCCGATGAAATAAGGGAACAGCACAATCTTATACATAGAAAGAGTGCAATAAAAAATCTTCATTTTCCTGAAAACGGAAGGAAGTATAACCAGGCCAAAAGGTCAATGGCTTTTGAAAAGCTTCTTATAATGCAGCTTGGCCTCTTGTCAATAAAAAGCAGCCTAAGAAGCAGTTTTTCAGGCAATGTTATAAATAATACGGAAATTTCAGACAAGCTCATGGAAAAAATTCCTTATGAGCTTACTGCTGCGCAGAAAAAAGTTATAGATGAAATCAAAGAAGATTTGAAAAAGCAAAAACCAATGAACAGGCTTGTTCAAGGTGATGTGGGTTCTGGAAAAACAGTGGTTGCCATTTACGCCATTCTTTCTGCTGTGGGGTCAGGATATCAATCTTCCATGATGGCTCCCACAGAAATTCTTGCTCTTCAGCATTATGACACAATAATGGAATACCTTAAGATGGCAGATTTAAACATCAATGTTGCTTTTTTATCAGGTTCCACAAAAGCCAAAGAAAAGAAAAAAATTCTTGAAGACCTTAAAAATGGCGAAATACAAATTATAGTAGGAACACATGCCCTCATTGAAAAAGGCGTTGAGTTTAAAAACATAGGACTGGTGGTAACAGATGAACAGCATCGCTTTGGAGTAAGGCAAAGGGCGATGATATCAAACAAGGGAAACAACCCTGACATACTTGTAATGACAGCAACACCAATACCTAGGACACTGGCTCTCATGATTTACGGTGACCTTGACATTTCAATTATAGATGAAATGCCTCCTGGAAGACAAAAGGTTATTACTACGGTCTTAAAGCAAAGCGACAAACAAAAAGCATATGACTTCATAAGAGCTCAGGTTGCTGAAGGAAGACAATCATACATAGTTGCACCACTGGTGGAAGAATCAGAAACAATGGAGCTTGATTCAGCCGTTGAAATTTTTAATACTCTAAAAGATTCTCATTTTTCTGATCTCAAATTAGGTCTTTTGCATGGAAAAATGAACAGCAAAGACAAGGAAAAAATAATAAATGAGTTTTATGAGGGTAAAATAAATGTGCTGGTATCAACCACAGTAATAGAAGTTGGTGTAAATGTGCCAAATGCCGTTGTAATGCTTGTTTTAAACGCTGAAAGATTCGGACTTGCTCAGCTTCATCAGCTAAGAGGAAGGGTAGGAAGAGGAAAATATCAGTCTTACTGCATTTTGGTAAATGAAAACAAGTCAAAAAAATCAGCAGACAGAATGAATATATTAAAAAAAACAGACAACGGATTTTTAGTAGCCGAAGAGGATTTAAAAATCAGGGGACCGGGAGATTTTTTTGGAACAAGGCAACACGGCTTGTCAAAATATGAAATACAAAATATAATTAATGATGTGGAAGTTGTAAGAGAAGTTCAGGACCTTTCAAAAAATATTCTTGCTGAAAACCCGGGACTTAATGGAAAAAGTTTTGAAAATTTAAAAAAAGAAATAATAAATTTGTTCAAAGATGAAAGCATCATATTTAATTAAGTTTCTATAAACAGCTAAAAGAGGATACATATGAGAATTATTTCCGGTACAAACAAGGGAAAAAAACTTTATGCGCCTGAAGGAATGAGCGTAAGGCCTACAAGCGATAAAATTAAGGAAGCAATATTTAACATACTAGGTTACATAGACGAGGATTCAAATGTTCTTGACTTGTTTGCAGGTTCCGGAAATGTTGGTATAGAATTTCTCGCAAGAGGTGCAAAAAGCTGCACGTTTGTGGATTTGTCCAATAAAAGTCTTATGTTTGTGAGAAAGAATCTGGAACTCTGTAATTTTAAAGACAGGGCGAAAGTTGTGCAAAGCGATTATGAAAAGGCAATTGAAAACTTTGCAGCAAAAGATGAAAAATTTGACTACATTTTTGCAGATCCCCCTTACGACTTGAACTGCGGAGCAAACATAGCAAAGAAAGTTTTTGAACATAATATTTTAAAACCCGGGGGAATGCTTGTGATTGAAACAGACAAGTCAGAAATAGTAATTGATTGTATTGATACTAATGTGATAAAATATAAAGAAAAAATCTATGGAAGAACAAGAATCAGCATTATAGAATGCTCGGAGGAATAAATGAAAGTTTTGTATGCAGGCAGCTTTGATCCTATTACATGCGGCCATCTTGATCTCATAAAAAGGTGCTCTGAAAAGTTTGATGATGTTGTTGTTACAGTTTTCAACAATGTTGCTAAAAAATATATGTTCACCTGTGAAGAAAGAGTTGAATTTGTAAAAGGTGCAGTAAGCGGTTTAAAAAATGTGACTGTGGATAGTTCCAGCGAAATGGTAGCGAATTATTGCAGAAAAAATAATATTAAAATTGTTATCAGAGGACTAAGAGCGGTATCCGATTACGAATATGAACTCAGCATGTCTGCTTATAACAAGTTTTTAAATGAAAACTTAGAAACGGTATTCATGGTGTCTTCGCCAGAATATTCATTTGTAAGCTCCAGCGGTGTTAAAGAAATTGCAAGATATGATGATAAATTCAAAGAATTAGTGCCGGAAAATGTAGCAGAGGCACTAAGAAAAATAATGGGGAGGTAAAAATGGACATATTAAATTTATTGGAACGAATAGAAGATATAATTGAAGAAGCTTCTAAGTTTCCCTTATCAAACAAGGTGATGATAGACAAGGATGAAATTTTAGAGGTTATCAATGAAATCAGACTGAAGCTGCCTGATGAAATAAACAGAGCTTCATGGGTTGCTAAGGAGCGCCAGAGAATTTTAAACGAAGCTCAGTCAGAAGCGGACGAGCTTATTGAAAAGGTTCAGGACCAGCAAAGATATCTCATAGAAGACAATGAAATAACAAAACAGGCTCAAAAACATGCAAATCAGATTATTCAGGAAGCAGAAAGAAAAGCAAATGAAATGAAATTTGGTGCATATAGCTACAGCGATGAAATATTGTCCAAGCTTCAGGAAAAAATAGGAGAAATAAACAACATAATAGAACAAAACAGAGAAGTTCTGAAAAACATGGAATAAACGGAAAACGGAATACATAAATAAAACCTGCTTAGAAGTACAGACTTGACAACATAAAGTACGTTGTCTTTTAATCTGACTTGCATAAGCAGGCTTTTTATTTTTAAAATAGTTTTTCTCTGTAATTGTCCATAATTTCCGAAAAAAGCTCTCCTGTTGTGGGAGGAGTGAATGTTATGGTGTTGGCACCTGCGGCAATGGTTGCAGAAATATGCTCGGATTTAGGTCCGCCGGTTGCAATTATAGGAAAATTAGGATGTCTTTCACGGATGAGCCTTACGATTTTTGCTGTGTTTGCTCCGCCTGAAACGTTGAATATTGAAGCCCCTGCCTCAATTCTTGACTCAAAATCTTCCTTTTCTGAAACAATTGTAATGATTATTGGAATGTCCAGTCTTTTTTTCATTTCAGAAATAAGAGCATTTGATGTTGGAGCGTTCATTACAACTCCGTAAGCTCCTGTGAGTTCTGCGTTGATGGCAATGTCTATGGACCTTTGCCCTGTTGTTATGCCTCCTCCCACACCTACAAATACAGGAGCCGAAGAAAGCTCAATTATTGCCTGGTTAATGGCTATTTGAGGTGTGAAGGGATATACTGCAATAACCCCGTCAGCATTGTGATTTTTTACTATTGCTAAATCTGTTGTAAAAATCAGAGATTTTATTCTTTTTCCAAAAATGTTTATGCCGCTGGCATCATAAATTTCCTTAGGCATTTCAATAGGTTTCTTTTTAAGTACAGACTCTATGGTAGGTATGAATTTTTTATCTTTTTTTTCTGTATTGTTTCTCACAGCATTGCTGTAATTATCTTCTATGTTGCATTTAATGTAATTATCCATTCTTCCTCCAATGTGTTTTATGTTGCGACGAAGTAATATTTGTATCATTATTATACAATTATATTGACAAAAGCACAATTATAAAATTTCGACTAAATAAAGCTAGGCATTTTAGATTTTAAAATGTATAATGAACATAGTTTAAACAGCATATGCTGTATTAATTTTTGGCTAATGGGGAGATTACCAATGCAGCTTAATTCTGACAGTATTAACAGCGTCTTAAATCATACAGGCACTTTGAATTTAGAAACAGACAGGTTTATTTTGAGAAAATTTTATCTTAGCGATGTTCATGATGTTTTCACAAACTGGGCAAGCGACAAGGACTCTGCTAAGTATAACGCATGGAGTGTACATACAAGTCAAGAAGTAACAAAAGAATATGTTACCGAGTGGGTTGAGTGGTACAAGAAAAAAAATTATTACCACTGGGCAATAACAGATAAAGAAACTGATGAAGTCATAGGATCTGTTTCCGTTTCAAACATAAGGGAAAGAAAAAAATATTGCGAAATTGGATATACAGTTGCTCAGAAAAGATGGAATCAAGGCATTGCCACGGAAGTACTGATAAAAGTGCTTGATTTTCTCACAGATGAAGTTGGATTTGAAACAATACGAGCGCTTCACGACATAAGGAACATTTCATCAGGAAGAGTCATGAAGAAGGCAGGAATGGTCTTTGTAAAAAACAAGACACAGATATTTTTAAGCGGACAGAATCTCGTTATGAAATGTTCAGTTTATGAATATAAAAAAGTTGCTCCGCAACTTCAATAATAGACTATAAAAAATACTAAAATATTCAAAAAACAGTAATAATTTATTGCTTTTAAAAAGAATTGTGGTATAATATAATGGTTAATTATGAAATTCATTAAAATGAAACAATATTGACTGTTTAACATAAAATAATTAAGAATCCAGGAGGATAAAATGAGTTCAAAATTACTTAAAAAAGAAAAAAATGTGGTAACACTGGAATTTACTGTTTCACCTGAAGAATTTGAAAGTGCTGTGAATAAAGCATATTTAAAAGCAAAAAATAATATTAATGTTCAAGGTTTCAGAAAGGGTAAAGCTCCAAGACATATTATTGAAAAAAAATATGGCAAGAGCATTTTTTATGATGAAGCAATGGATATTGCAATTCAGGAAGAATACCCTAAAGCAGTTGCTGAACACAAGCTTGATGTAATTGACAGCCCAAAAGTTAATGTTGAAAAATTCGAAGAAGGACAGGAAATTGTCATTACAGCTGATGTTGAAGTAATGCCTGAAGTTGAACTTCCAGAGTACAAGGGAATAGAAGTTGAAAGAACTGAAATAAAAGTTACAGATGAAGATGTTGAAAAAGAAATTACAGCAGTACAGGAAAAAAATGCAAGAATAGTTGAAGTAACTGACAGAGCAGTTCAAAACGGAGACTTCCTCACTATAGATTATGCAGGATTTGTTGGAGACGAACAATTTGAAGGTGGCACAGCTGAAAACCAGGCCCTTGAAATAGGCTCAAACACATTCATTCCTGGATTTGAAGAACAGCTTATAGGCAAGAACAAGGATGAAGAAGTTGAAGTTAATGTAACATTCCCTGAAGAATATCATTCAGAAGAATTAAAGGGTAAAGCGGCTGTATTTAAAGTAAAAATTCATGAAATCAAATCAAAGGAACTTCCGGTAGTAGATGATGAATTTGCAAAAGATATCAGCGAATTTGACACTTTGGAAGAACTAAAGGCTGACACAAGAGCAAATCTTGAAAAGAAAGCTTTAGACCAGGCAAAAATTGCCAATGACAACAATGTAATCACAAAAATAGTAAATGAAGCTAAGGTTGAAATTCCTGAAGTATTGATCCAACGTGAAATTGACTACTTAGGAAGAAACTATGAGCAGCAGTTCCGTCAGCAGGGATTTACAGGCAAGGAATATGATGACATAATAACTAACTTTGTTAACCAGTACAAGGAAGGAGCAAGAAATCAGGCTGAATTTAATGTTAAGGCTGAGCTTGTTCTTGAAGCTCTAATTAAAAAGGAAGATATAAAGGTTACTGAAGAAGAACTTGCTGAGGAAGTAAACAAAGTTGCAGAATCTTACCAGGTTGAAGCAGACAGACTTGAAGCTTTCAAAACGAGCATTCTTGAATCAAGCAAAGGCTATATTGAAGAAACTCTACAAAAAAGAAAGATTATCGATATGCTTGTAGAAAATGCTGTATTTGTTGAACCTAAAGCAGTTGAAACAACAGAAGATGTTCAGGAAGAAAAATAATTAATTAAAATTAAGCTTATATTAAGATAAATAAGTACAATAATAGTAACAGGAAATATAATATAGGAGGAAATAAAATGGCATTAGTTCCATATGTAGTTGAACAAACTGGAAGAGGCGAAAGATCTTATGATATATATTCAAGACTTTTAAAGGACAGAATAATCATATTGAGCGATGAGGTAAATGATGCAACAGCAAGCGTGATTGTAGCACAGCTGTTATTTTTAGAATCAGAAGATCCAGACAAGGACATACAATTATATATTAACTCACCTGGAGGATCTATTACAGCAGGAATGGCAATTTATGACACAATGCAGTATATTAAGCCGGATGTATCAACAATTTGCATCGGCATGGCAGCAAGCATGGGAGCATTCCTCCTTTTGTCAGGAGCCAAGGGAAAAAGATTTGCACTTCCGAATTCAGAAATAATGATCCATCAGCCGCTAGGCGGAATGCAGGGTCAGGCATCTGATATTAAAATTCATGCAGACAGAATTATCAAAATAAGAGACACTTTGAACAACATTATAAGTGAAAGAACTTCTCAGCCTATTGAAAAGGTTGAAAATGACACTGACAGAGATAACTTCATGACAGCGGAGGATGCAAAAGCCTATGGCATAATAGACGATATTATAGCCAAAAGAAAATAAGGAGTGTTTTAATGAGCAAAGTCAATGAAAAACAAATCAAGTGCTCGTTTTGCGGGAAGTCGCAGGAGCAGGTCAGAAGGCTCATAGCAGGTCCAGATGTTTATATTTGTGATGAATGCATTGAACTGTGCCACAACATAGTTGATGAAGACGTGGATTTATTCGAAGAATATGACTTCACCGAACTTCCTAAACCAAAGGAAATTAAAGATAAACTTGACGAATATGTTATTCAGCAGGACCAGGCAAAAAAAGCATTGGCAGTGGCTGTTTACAATCATTACAAAAGAATAAACTTTAAAGGTAAAGATGAAGGAATCGACATTCAGAAAAGCAACATCCTTTTACTGGGACCAACCGGAAGCGGAAAGACATATCTGGCTCAAACTCTTGCAAGACTTTTGAATGTGCCGTTTGCCATTGCAGATGCCACTTCATTGACGGAAGCAGGGTATGTTGGGGAAGATGTAGAAAACATATTGCTTAAACTTCTGCAGGCTTCAGATTTCGATGTGGAGAGAGCAGAAAAAGGCATAATTTATATTGATGAAATTGATAAAATTTCAAGGCGATCTGAAAACCCTTCAATAACAAGAGACGTAAGCGGAGAAGGCGTACAGCAGGCTTTGCTTAAAATTCTTGAGGGAACTGTTGCAAATGTGCCTCCTCAGGGAGGAAGAAAGCATCCGCACCAGGAATTTATTCAGATCGACACAACAAACATATTGTTTATACTGGGCGGAGCTTTTGACGGAATTGAAAAAATCGTCCAGAAGAGAGTTGGCAAGAAGAGTATTGGTTTTGGTGCAGATATTTCAGGAAACACTGTTGATACAGATAAGCTTTTAAAGCAGGTACAGTCACAGGACTTGTTGAAGTTCGGTCTCATACCGGAATTTATTGGAAGGCTGCCGGTTGTTGTTGCCTTGGATAAATTGGATAAAAAAGCTTTGGTTTCAATTTTGACAGAACCAAAAAACGCCCTTGTGAAACAATACAAGGAATTGTTCAAGATGGACAATGTTGAATTGGAAATTGAAAAAGAAGCATTAGAGGAAATTGCCAGCAAAGCTTTGGAAATTAATACAGGTGCAAGAGGTCTTCGTGGTATACTTGAAAGTACAATGACTGATGTCATGTATGAAATACCGTCAAGAAATGATATTAAGAAATGTGTCATCACAAAAGACACTATCATAAATAAAAGCGAGCCTAAATTAGTTTTAACCAAAAAGCCTCTGTCTGATAATAAAGAAAATGCTTCATAAAACTGCCTGCCTTCGCAGGCAGTTTTTAATAAGGAGAAAAATATGATTGATAATTACAGTACAGAAAACAGAAACCTGCCTCTGATACCCATCAGGGGAATTGGTATTTTTCCGGACACAGTGATTCATTTTGACATAGGAAGGGAAAAGTCAATCAATGCATTGGAAGAAGCCATGCTCGAAGATTCTGACATTTTTCTTACAGTTCAAAAAGAAGCTGACATAGATTCCCCTAAGGAAGATGATTTTTACGAAGTCGGAGTTATCTGTAAAATAAAACAAATGATAAAAATGCCCGGTGACAACATAAGAGTGCTGGTGGAAGGAATACGAAGAGCTAAAATTGTTTCCATAATACAGGAGGAACCTTATTTTGAAGTTGTGCTAGATGAATATATCTACAACTTTGAACTTCCTCTTGACGACAGAATGGAAGCCATGGTAAGGCTTACCATGGACAATTTTGAAGAATATTCATCAGTGTATCCGAAAATTTCACCGGATGCAGCAATAACACTCAAGGAAATAAACAATCCTGACAAGCTTGCAGATGTGGTTTCATCATATATTTATTTGAAGACTGAACAAAAGCAAAGCCTTCTGGAAATATTTGACCCTTACAAAAGACTTGAAAAAATAAATTCAATTCTTGCAAAGGAAATAAAAGTTCTTCAGATAGAAAGCGAAATAAGCGAAGTTGTAAAAAAACAAGTAAGCGAATTTCAAAGGGATTATTATTTAAAAGAACAGTTAAGGGCAATTCAAAAAGAACTTGGTGAAGATGAATCTGCTGAGTTTGAAGTTGATGAATACCTAAAGAAAATAGAAGAAGCACATATGCCTAAGGAAGTTAAGGAAAAAGCTGAAAAAGAAGTCAGCAAGCTCTTGAAAATTTCTTCTTCATCTCCTGACGCCGGAGTTATCAGGACATATGTGGACTGGCTCATAGACCTGCCATGGGACAAGAAAACCAAGGACAACACGGATTTAAAAAAAGCAAGGGCAATTCTTTCTGAAGACCATTACGGACTTGAAGAAGTGAAAGAAAGAATTCTTGAATACCTTGCTGTCAAACTTATTAACAAAAACATGAAGGGCCCCATACTATGCTTTGTGGGACCTCCGGGAGTTGGTAAAACTTCCATTGCAAAATCTATTGCAAGGGCTATGAACAGAAAATATGTGAGAATATCTCTTGGTGGTGTAAGGGATGAAGCTGAAATAAGAGGTCACAGAAGGACATATATTGGTGCAATTCCGGGAAGAATAATTTCATCCATAGCAAAAGCCAAAGTGAACAACCCTGTATTTTTGCTGGATGAAATTGACAAGCTTTCAAGTGACTTTAAAGGAGATCCTGCTTCGGCGCTTCTTGAAGCACTGGATCCTGAACAGCACGGCACATTCACGGATCATTATATTGAAGCACCATTCAGTCTGGAAAATGTCATGTTCATAACAACGGCAAACTCCACTTCTACAATTCCCGAGCCTCTTTTGGACAGAATGGAAGTAATTGAAATATCCGGTTATACTGATATTGAAAAAAGAAATATTGCTTTGAAATATCTTGTTAAAAAGCAGGTTTCAGAACACGGGCTCAAGGAAAAACAAGTGAAAATTTCTGAAAATGCAATAAATGAAATTATTGAAAGATACACAAGGGAATCCGGAGTTAGAAATCTGGAAAGAAATATAGGAAAACTTGTGAGAAAATCTGCAGTACAAATTGCAGAGAAAAAGAAAAAGACAGTTGCTATTAACAATTTGAACCTTAAAAATTATCTTGGAATACCAAAGTATGACTATGATCTGGCATATGAGGAAGACCAGGTGGGTGTTGTAACAGGGCTTGCATGGACTCAGTCCGGCGGAGAGACTTTGTTTATTGAAGTCAACACCATGAAGGGAGACGGAAAACTTCAGCTTACAGGTCAACTGGGCGATGTAATGAAGGAATCTGCCATGGCTGCGCTGAGCTATATCAAGGCGAATGCAGAAAAATTCAACATAGATTATACAATGTTCAAAGAAACTGACATACATGTCCATGTTCCTGAAGGAGCCATTCCAAAGGACGGTCCTTCAGCAGGAATAACCATGGCGACTGCTATAATTTCGGCTCTTACAAAGAAGCCTGTAAGAAAAGATGTGGCCATGACAGGAGAAATTACAATAACAGGAAGAGTTCTCCCAATTGGAGGACTCAAGGATAAGCTTCTGGCTGCAAAAAGGGCAGGTATAAAGAAAATTGTTCTATGCTCTAAAAACAAGGCTGATGTTTCAAAAATTGACAATAAAATTCTGCGCTCAATGGAAATTGTGTACGCGGACAGAATTGAAGATGTTGTTAAGGAAGCACTTAGATAAAATGAATAGTGAAGAATGAAGAGTGAAGAATGAATTGAAGGATTTGTGCCTGGCACAAATCCAACATATAATTCTTAATTCTTAACTCTTAATTCTTAATTTCATTAGGAAAGAGGAAAATATGATAATCAGAAAAGCTGAAATAATAATGACAGCTGTAAAGAAGGAACAATATCCGGCAACGGTTGTACCGGAAATTGCATTTGCAGGAAAATCAAATGTCGGAAAATCATCAATGATAAATGCGCTTTTAAACAGGAGAAGTCTGGCCAGGACCAGTTCTCAGCCTGGAAAAACTCAAACAATCAATTTTTACAACATAAACGACATGCTAAACTTCGTGGATTTGCCTGGCTACGGATATGCAAAGGTATCAAAGACAGAAAAAAGCAAGTGGGGCGCAATGATTGACACATATCTGCACAACAGAAACCAATTGAGAGAAGTTTTTCTTTTAGTTGACATCAGACATGAACCGAGCCAAAACGATATTCAGATGTACAACTGGATAAAAGAATGCGGCTACACTGGATATGTTATTGCATCTAAAGCAGATAAACTTTCAAGATCTCAGCAGATAAAAAGTATAGCAGTAATTAAAAAAACACTGGAAATTAAAGAAAATGGATTAGTATATCCTTTCTCAGCCACTTCAAAGGCAGGGGTTGAAGAAATATGGAACTTGTTTGAAAATGTGCTTGGAATAAAAGAAGAATAAAAAAATCATCTTCCGCAATAATCGCTCTGGGTGATTAAGCAGCCAAAAACAGGGTATATTATTATCAACGGGAGGAGTAATGATGGATTATATACTTGAAAAAAAAGTCCATAGCGATTTAAGCGGTGTTAAGAATATAGTTGAAGACATCTTGCTTAATATAAGGGACGTAATAAATGAAAACATATTTTTTAACACGAAGATAATTCTTTATGAGCTGCTCATTAACGGCGTCATGCACGGTAACAGTCAGGATGTGAGCAAACTTGTGAGCGTTAGAGTTTTAATAAACAACAGATGTATTATCATTGAGGTTGCTGACGAAGGAAAAGGTGTTAACTATATTCATAAAGAACTGGGAGAATACGACTTTTCAGAATCAGGAAGAGGGCTTATGCTTGTAGAAGGACTTTCTGATAAATTTTCCGTTGAAGGAAACAGAGTTACTTGCATACAATATATAAAATAAGCGTTTTAAATCTAGTTAACATTTGATATAATAGACACGAAGGTGTTTATTTTTTTGCATCTGCAGGAGATAATTATGGATAACATTAAACTTTCGGTCAGGGAGCTGGTTGAATTTGTATATAAAAGCGGCGACATAAATGTTAAAAACCTGAGTCCCGACAGAGCATTAGAAGGCATGAAGGCACACAAGCTGCTGCAGTCAAACATGGGTGAAAACTATAGTAAAGAATATTACCTCAAAAATGAATTTACTCTTGGAGATATTTTGTTCATTGTTGAAGGCAGAGCAGATGGGGTAATAACAGAAGAAAGTCAGACAACAATTGATGAAATAAAGTCCACATACACGGATCTTGAACATATAGATGAGAATTACAATGCTGCTCACTCTGCCCAGGCCAAATGCTATGCCTACATGTACAGCATTGAAACCGGTAAGGAAGAGTTGACAGTCCAGCTTAGATACTTTAATCTTGACAGCGGTAAAACCAAAGTATTTGCTAAAAAATACAGCGCATTGGAACTTAAGTGTTTTTTCTATGAACTTCTTGAAATGTATTTAGATTGGGCACAGACAATCATAAGGCTCAAAAAAGAAAGAGAACAGTCAATTGAAGAACTTGATTTTCCTTTTTCCGGCTACAGGCAGGGACAAAGGAATTTTTCTGTTGCTGTGTTCAGGACAATAAAAGAAGGAAAAAAACTGTTCGTACAGGCTCCCACAGGCGTGGGCAAGACTGTGTCATGCCTTTTTCCTGCAATAAAGTCCATGAACACAAAACAAAATTCCAAAATATTTTATCTTACAGCAAAGTCCTCAACAAAATCAATTGCATTCAACACCATCAAAATGATGGTAAACAAAGGGCTGAAGCTTAGAACAACAATAATAACAGCTAAGGAAAAAGTATGCTTCATGGAAGAAACAAAATGTGATCCTGAATTTTGCCCATATGCTAAAGGATATTTCGACAGGCTGAATGTGCCTCTTAAAAAAGCACTTAAGGAAGAATGCCTTTATTCAAGGGAATACATTGAACAAACAGCCAGGGAACACCAGCTTTGCCCTTTTGAGCTAAGCCTTGATTTAAGTTACATGTCAGATGCAGTTATATGTGACTACAATTATTATTTTGATCCAAGGGTTGCTCTTCAAAGAGATGATGTCTTTAAAAATTCTAACGACATACTTCTCATAGATGAAGCCCACAACTTAGAAGACAGAACTCGCAGCATGTATTCTCCATGTCTTGTAAAGGAAGAATTTTATGAGACATGCAAAATAATGAAAGAAATAGATAAAAAAATAGCCAAGCTGCTTACAAACATAAACAAGAAATTCATAGAAATTAAAAAATCATTAAACGAAGAAACTTCTGAACTTGAAGACGAGCCGTCAGAACTCATCAATGGACTTAGAAAATTCACAGCGGAAGCTGAAAAATATATAAATGACAGAAACAATGAAAACATTCCGGAAGAGTTAGTAGACTTATATTTCAAAAGCAATTTTTTTATTAAAATATCTGAAATTGCAGACAGCAATTTTTGTTACTATGCTGATTTTAACAAGAAGGAAACAATCATCAAATTATTTCTCATAAATCCGTCAGACATCTTGAAGGAAATTGAAAAAAATGCCTGGTCTTGTATTTTCTTTTCAGCCACACTCACACCTCTTAAATATTTCAGGTACATGCTAGGGGGAGAAGAAGATGATTACATATTAAAAATCAAATCACCTTTCAGGGAAGAAAATTTGAAATTGTTAATAACAAGCGGCATTTCCATGAAGTATGCTGTTAGAGATGCTAATATTAAACAGTCATGCTCATTTATAAACGCAGCAATAAACGGTAAAAAAGGAAACTACATGGTGTTTTTTCCTTCATACAGCTTCATGGAAAAAGTGGTTGAAACATATGAGGATATGTTTGGAATTGAAAACATCATTGTACAAACTCAGGGAATAAATGAGGATGAACAATCAGAAATAGTTGAAAAATTCAAAACAAGGACAGATGTGGTTCTTTTCACTGTTGTGGGTGGAGTTTTTTCAGAAGGAATTGATTTGCCCCTTGAAAAATTAATCGGCGCGGTTATAATAGGTACAGGAATACCGCAAATTTCCTTTGAAAGAAATTTAATCAAATCATTTTTTGATGAAAAATTCCATTCAGGATATGATTTTGCATACAAATATCCCGGATTTAACAAAATACTTCAATCAGCAGGCCGCGTAATTAGGACAGAAAATGACAAAGGTGTTGTCATGCTTATAGATTCAAGACTTTGTCAATCAACATATTTAAAGTTATTTCCTGACCACTGGAGGCATTATAAAAAGACAATGAGCTTTGACCATGCACAGGAAGATATAAATTTATTCTGGAAGGAAGAAAACATATGATAAACATCGTATCACATAAAAATGTTGCAAACAACAAATTGGTTTCAAAGGAAGAAATGGAAGAGCTTTTAAAAAAAGACAGCGCAAAAATTTACGAAGTTATAAGAGTCGTGGAAGGACGCCCTGTATTTTTGAGAGAACATTTCGACCGCATGAATGAAAGCATACGCTTAAGCGGATTAAAAGGCGTCTTGGACTATGAATATTACATGCGCTCTGCAGAAATGCTCATAAGTGCCAACAATCTCTTAAACTGCAATATAAGGGTTTCATATTATTTTACTCATGAGGATGTATTGCTCTTTTATTTTATTGAAAGCCACTATCCTTCAAAAAAACAATTTCAGGAAGGTGTGGACACTGTCACTGTAAAGATGCACAGGAAAAATCCAAACGTTAAGGCTTTTGAAAAAAACTTCAAGGAAGAAGTACAGAAAGTAATTGATGAAACCGGATCATTTGAAGCAATTCTTGTAAATGATGACAACACTGTAAGCGAAGGAAGCAAATCAAACATATTTTTTGTCAAAAAAAATAAAATAATAACTTCTCCTGATGAGGCTGTTCTTCTTGGAGTAACAAGAAGCAAGGTAATTGAAGTGTGCATGATGAACAACGTGGAAGTGGAAAAAAGAACTGTTCATTTTGACGAACTTAATAGTTTTGATGCAGCATTTATTACAGGAACTTCAAACGATGTGCTTCCAATAAGGAAAATAGATGAAAAGCTGTACAATTCAGCAGGAAATGATGTTGTAAGAAAAGTATCAAGATTGTATCTGGAAGAAATGAAAAAATAGGATTAAGAGTGGTCAATCGCAGTTTCGTTCACCAAATTATCAGCTCCCTAACGGTCGCATAATTTGGGAACTCATTGCGTTTGACCTACCATCAATTCTTGCTTCCCTACGGTCGCAACAATTGGGTTATGTCATAAAACACAAAAATGGCCTCGTGGCCATTGTTGTGAAGCATTAATATGCATAAAAGGGGTATTGGGAATATATTTTGGTTATCGGGGGGGATAACCAAAATTATTATAGCAAAGAAAGAAATATTATGCAAGCTTTTTTTACAAATTTCTCAATCATATGAAAAATAAATTAAAATAATTCGATAAGAGGTTAATATGGAAGTTTATTTAGACAACAGCGCAACAACAAGAGTAAGACAGGAAGTAATGGATGAAGTTACAGATGTAAATATTAATTGTTACGGAAATCCTTCATCAATACATAGAATGGGTCTTAAAACAGAAAAAAGAATTGAAGAAGCAAGAAAATATGTTGCAAAAATAATAAATGCAAAGACAGATGAAATATTTTTTACCGGAGGCGGTACAGAAAGCAACAATATTGCTTTGCTGGGTCATTTATACGGTATTGAAGGAAAGAATAACGTTGTTACCACCAGTATTGAGCATCCGTCAGTCTACAATGTTTTAAAGCATTTTAAGGACAATGTGGAAATAAGATACCTGGAGACAGACAACTTTGGAAGGGTGAATCTTGAGCAGCTTGAAGATTTAATTGACGAAAACACATTGCTTGTGTCAATAATGCACGTAAACAATGAGCTGGGAATAGTGCAGAATTTAAGTGAAATATGCAAAATTACAAAAAATAAGAACAAAAATACAAAAATACATGTTGATGCAGTACAATCCTATGGTAAAATAAAAATTGACACGAACAAAATTCCTGCTGACACCATTTCTTTCAGCAGCCACAAAATACACGGGCCAAAAGGTGTCGGAGGGCTGTTTATAAGATCCGGAGTTAAAATAAACCCGATTATTTTCGGCGGAGGTCAGGAAAAAAACATAAGGCCGGGAACTGAAAATACACCTGGAATTGTAGGGTTTGGGAAAGCATGCCAGCTTGTTTATGAAAATTTTGAGGAAGAAACAACAAAACTCAGGAACCTAAAAAACTTGTATGCAAAAAGGCTCACAGAAGAAATCAAGGACATGAAAATAAACAGCACTCTTTCAGATGACGGGGCTCCTCATATTTTAAACGTATCATTCAAGAATGTAAGAGGAGAAGTGCTGGTGCATTTTCTGGAAATGAAAGGTGTTTATGTTTCAACAGGTTCTGCCTGCTCTTCAAGAAGCAAGTCCAACAGGATTCTTGAAGCTATACAACTTGATCAGGATTATGTGGATGGAACCATACGAATAAGCCTTGGACATTTCAACAACGAAGATGAAGTTGAATATGTGGTCGAAAGCATTAAACAGTCAGTTGAAGAAATACGAAAAATCATGAAGTTATAGGAAAGGAAAAAACATGTACAATATAGTTGCAGTGAGCTTTGGAGAAATATTTCTAAAGGGAAAAAACAGAGGCTCCTTTGAACACAAACTCATAGAACAAGTTAAATTTGCCTTGAAGGAATTCAAGGACATTGTTGTCTACAAAGAACTGGGAAAAATGTTTATTGAAACATCCCATGAAGAAGACATGGACAGCATATTAGAAAAAACAAGGAAAATATTTGGTATTGTTGCAATAAGTCCATCCATAAAAACAGAAACAGACCCTGAAACAATGACATTAAAGGCAATTGAGCTTTTTAAATATTTAAAGGATACAAGAGATTTCAAGACATTTAAAATTAACACAAAAAGAGGGGACAAGAAATTTCCCATAGGTTCCATGGACTTCAGCGCAGCTGTGGGAGGGAGAATACTTGAGCAGTTTCCTGATGTAACTGTGGACGTGCACAATCCTGAAGTAGAAATTAACATTGATATCAAAAAGCACTGCTTCATATCATCTGAGAAAATAAAAACAGCCGGTGGACTTCCCATTGGTTCAAGCGGCCGTGCTCTTCTTCTTTTATCAGGAGGAATTGACTCTCCAGTAGCGGGTCACATGATTGCAAAAAGAGGCGTTGAAATAAATGCTCTTTATTTTCACACATATCCTTTCACATCTGAAAGGGCCAATGAAAAAGTAAAGCATCTGAAAGAAATTCTTGAAGAATACTGCGGCAATATAAAACTTTACAGCATAAACATCCTTGAGGTGCACAAAGCCATCAAAGAATTCTGCAGAGAAGAAGAAACAACAATTCTTGCCAGAAGATTCATGATGCGCATAGCTGAAAGAATTGCATCAAATAACAACATGGATATGCTCATAACAGGAGAAAGTCTCGGACAGGTTGCAAGCCAGACAATGAAATCCATGGCTGTAATAGAGGAAGCAATAAATATGCCCATTCTAAAACCGCTGATTGGTATGGACAAAACTGAAATAATGGAAAGGGCAAGAGAAATAAACACATTTGAAACATCAATTCTTCCATACGATGATTGTTGTTCAGTGTTTGCTCCTAAGCATCCTCTCATAAATCCAAAACTTGAATCTATTAAAAATTCTGAAAGCAAATTGGACATAGAGCAGCTTATTGAAACGGCAATTTCCACAATAGAAATTCTTTAAATTCTGCACACAATTGATTTGATGACATATATTGAGTTAAAACAAGAAATGGCATGCCAGCTTGTTTATAATATTAGAAGAGGTGAAATATATGTCAGATGAAATAAGAGCAACAAACTTTGACTGCTGCGACCGTATAGGCGGAATAGGCGGAAACGACTGGCTAGAGTGGATAATCATAATTGGTATTATTTACTTCCTGCTGTGCGGCAATAATTTCTTCGATAGAGGTTGCTGCAGATAGAGTACTTATGGAAAGGCCAGATGCATATGCATCTGGCTTTTATTGTATTTTATTGAAATTATATTGTTAATTATAACATTTTTCTTGATTTTAAAATATATCGGTTGTATACTAAGCTTTAATAATGTAAAATAAGGAGGATGAAAATGAATAAAGTAGCACTGTTTTGTAAAATTCCTAAGGAAACTTTAAATTTGTTTTCCGAAGAGAAATATACATTGATAGAACAAGAAACAAGCGAAGCAGACGGAATAGTAATGAGAAGCATGGACATTCATGACATGAAGTTTTCAAAACAACTGAAGGCCATAGCAAGATCCGGAGCAGGAGTTAACAACATACCAATAGAAAGATGCGCTGAAGAAGGAATCGTCGTATTCAATTCTCCCGGAGCAAATTCAAATGCAGTTTGTGAACTTACATTCCTGGGACTTTTGATGAGTTCAAGAAAAATAATCGACAGCATAGACTGGACGAGAAACATAGAAAAAAATGTCGTGGAATCAGTGGAGAGAGGCAAATCTAAATTTGTTGGGCCTGAACTAAAGGGAAAAACTCTTGGGGTAATAGGTCTGGGAAATGTGGGACACCTTGTTGCAAACATGGGTGTGAAGCTTGGAATGGAAGTTATAGGATTCGATCCGTACATATCTGTAAAAAATGCTCTGGCTTTGTCATGGGATGTTCAGTACACAAGCGATATAAACGAGCTTTACAGAAGAAGTGACTACATCACTCTTCATGTTCCTTACAGTGATGAAACTAAAAATTATATAAACAAAGAAAATATAAAATTAATGAAGGACGGTGTGAAGATACTCAACCTTGCAAGGTCAGGCATTATTAATGACGATGACCTCATAGAAGCATTAGAAAGCGGCAAGGTAGGATATCACGTATCAGACCTTCCTACAGAAAAACTTTTGGCTGCTAAAAATGTTGTGTGCATACCTCATCTTGGCGGTTCAACTTTTGAAGCAGAAGAAAACTGCGCAGAAATGGCTGTAACTCAGCTTACTGAGTATCTGGAAAGAGGAAACATCACAAATTCAGTTAATTTTCCTGATTGCTCAATGGACAGATATCCCGGAACTGACAGAATTGTGGTATTGAACAAAAATATTCCAAATATGATAGGACAAATGACTACAGCCCTGGCAAGCCACAACGTAAACATAATAGGAATGGTCAACAAGAGCAGAGGCGATTATGCCTGCAACATAATAGATGTTGTTGGGGAAATAAATGAAGCAAAACTTAAAGAGCTGGAAGAACACTACGGAATATTGAGAGTAATGCTCATAAGACAGAAGACAGAACAAAAAACAAATAACATACAATAGCATTAGATAGTAGTAAAAGGCGGAGAAATAATGAAAAAAGTCAACATATATTCAGACGGAGCCTGCAGCGGAAATCCCGGTCCGGGAGGATACGGTGTCATACTTGAATACAACGGCAAGGAAGCTGAACTGAGTGGGGGAGAAGAAAACACAACAAACAACAGGATGGAGCTCATGGGCGTAATCATAGGCCTTGAAGCATTAAAACAGCCCTGTGAAGTAACTGTAACTACGGATTCCAAATATGTGACAGATGCATTTAATAAAGGGTGGCTTGTATCCTGGCAGAAAAAAAACTGGAAAAAGTCTGACGGTAAGCCGGTTTTAAATTTAGAGCTATGGCAAAGGCTTTTGAAAGCTGCAAGCATTCATAATGTTACGTTCATTCACGTCCTTGGACACAACGGGCATCATTACAATGAACGCTGCGACAAGCTTGCTGTAAGAGAAAGGGATAAATTTTCTAGTTAACTATTAAGAAACATTCATAGCCTCATGAATATTATAAATTAACAAATTATATTATGAGGTGATTATATAATGATTTATAGACAAGATCAAAATTTATGCCCCAACAAATTTACCATGCCCTATGTGGTTCAGCCCGGTGATACTTTAAATTCCATTGCGGCAAGATTCGGAACAAATTTAGTTGGACTTCTGGAACTTAATCCTACACTGAGACTTCGCACCTTGACTGAAGGAATGTCTCTATGTGTTCCAAGGGTTCCTGAAAGACCATCATGCATTAACGGAGCATATTATACAATTGTTGAAGGAGACAGCTTTTACAACATTGCCCTAAGGTATAGACTGCCTTTGAATATACTCCTTGAAGCTAACCCGGAAGCAAATCCATATGACTTAAAGGTTGGCCAGGAGATATGCATTCCTAATGTGCCCGCAGGCTGTCCTTTTGGAACAGTTGTAGTAATTCAGGAAGGAACAAGATTAAGCGACATTCTTATATCTTACAATTTAAGCCTTAATGAACTGGTGGAAGCTAACCGCGAATTTAATCCGAACATAATAGTTCCCGGAACAGAACTTTGCATACCTCCTGAAAACTTTCAGGAATGTGACACAGAAAACTCAAGAGAATATATTATAAAACCTGGAGAAAGCCTGGCAACGGTGGCAATTGCACACAACATTTCGCCATCTGCATTACTTACTGCCAATCCAAATTTAAGGCCGTCAAACTTCCTTATTTCTGGAACCAGGGTATGTGTACCAAATGTATAAATAGATAATAGGAGAAATAAATGAACAGCAAAAAAAAAGTAGGAATTGCTTTAGAGGGCGGGGGAGCAAAGGGTGCTTACCAGATAGGTGTCTTGAAAGCTTTAAAGGAACTAGACATCCATTACCAATGCGTGGTCGGCACATCAATCGGAGCTCTTAACGGAGTGTCCTACGTATTGGGCGATTATGATAACAGCACTGAACTGTGGAGCAAATTTGATTTTTCATATTCGGACAATAAAAAAAAGAAAAGCAAAAATTCTCAAGATATATTTGATAAAATAACAAGAAACATCGACAAATTTGAAAATAGCTATTTGAAAAGCTCAGGTGTGGATCCTGAGCCCATCATTGAATTTTACAAGGATGTGGTGAGAGAAAAAGATATTCGTGATTCAGTGATTGAATACGGACTTGCAACATACTGCCTCACTGACAGAAAACCATTGAAGCTTTTTAAGGAAGATATACCGGAGGGTATGCTTCACGAATTTGTTTTTGCCAGCTGTTATCTGCCGGTATTTACACCAAGGCCCATAGGAGATAAGTATTATCTTGATGGAAGCATGTTTTTAAAATTACCTGTGGAAATGGCGGCTGATAAGGGCTGTGATATAATAATTGCAGTACGCCTGAGACCTGAAAAGTATGATTACAGCAGTTTTGAAAATGTTGAAATAATAGACATAGCACCTGATGAATATTTAAGCAGTACATTAGAAGCAAGTTCGGAAAGAATAAAGTGGATGATCCGTCAAGGTTATGAAGATGCAAAAAGAATACTTGATGAAAGACGCCAGATATTTTAAATATCGGCGTTTTTTAAATAAAAAAACAGCAGAATTTTCTGCTGTTTAATAATTTATAAAACAAGTGAAGGCGGAGCATAAACTCTTGCAGCCAGCTCCTGGTTCAGCATGTAAAGACCTTTTGCATCTGATCCGAAAACATTGTATTTTAAAATCAAATCTTCTGCATTTTTTTCTTCTTCGCCTTGTTCCTTAATGAACCAGTCTAAGAATTGTGTTGTACGATAGTCCTTTATATTGGAAGCTTCACTGTAGATATTGTTTATGGAAGCTGTAACAAACTGCTCATGTTTCAAAGATTCCTGAAGCGGTGACATGAAACTTGAAAAAGTGATGTCTGGAGCCTTGATTTCTGTGAGTGTCACTTTTTCGCCGTTGTTTTGCAGGTATTGAAGGAATAAAAGTGCGTGGTCTCTTTCTTCCTGTGCCTGAACTTTAAACCAGTTTCCAAAGCCGTTAAGCCCTGCTTCATTATAGTAATTTGACATATCCAGATATAAATATGCCGAGTAAAATTCTTTATTAATTTGTTCGTTAATCAAACTTGATACTTTTTCATTCAACATGATAATCTCCTTTAAGTAATCTATTTAGTATATAGATACCCAAAAATATTCAAACAAAACAAAAAATAAAAATTCATATTAACTTATTTTGCTCTTTGTCATATACTACATGGAGGTGATTGCTATGATATGTGATGAAAAGGTGGCTGCAACGGGCATGAGCAATGGACGATTGATGCTTTTCTTACTGGAACTATTTGGCGATGATTACATATGTAAAAAGGCGGTTGATTTAAGCGGTCTTGAGAAGGCTTCTATACACAGCATCATTACCTATGAAAATTGTGTGTATCTGGCCGATTCATTCAACAATAAAATTTACAAATATGGCTATAATGATGGTGATTTTCTAGAAACAACGGTAGGAAGAGATCCACGCCACATGTTCATTTACAATGATACCATGTATGTTTCAAATTTTGATTCCGACAATATTTCTGTAATTGATTTGTCAACATTCACTTTGACAGAATCCATACCTGCAGGAATAAAGACACACGATGTAATTGTAGCTGAAGACAGTAAAATGCTGTATACAACCTGCTATGAAGAAAATTTGGTTATAGAATACAGCCTGATAAGTGAAAACAAACGCTATTTCACCACAGATGGAAAGCCTATGCACCTGGTTTTGTCAAATGACTGCCTAGTAGTGATGACATACTTTGTAAACGGAAATGTTCACACAAAAATAAACTTTATGGATTTGCAAAAGGCAGCTGTTAATGATGTAATAGAACTAGAAGGACTTGCATCTGATTTTTTAATTGACAAAAATATGATTTATACAATTAACATAGTTGATAAGAGCCTTTATGTTATTGATGTCTTTAAAAGAAAAATAATAAAGAAAATCTTTCTGGGCGGTTATCCTGAAAGTATTGCCGTCGGTAAAAATAACATATATGTGTCAAATTCCAAAAAGAACCAGATTGTATCCGTTGACAAGCAAAGTCTTACAATAAACGAAACAATAGAACTAAATTTTATTCCGGACTGCATAAAGATTATTTAAGGTCTGAAGTCAGTGTATTTATGATGCTGCCGAATATTTCTTCAGGATTTGAATCCCATTTTTTGCATATGTTTTTTGCTAAATCTTCTGTTGGAACATTTATGCTTAAGCTGAAAATGATGGATTCATTTTCCATGACCTGAAGAGTCACAATATACTCGTCTTCTTTTCTTTTGTAATAGTGTCCAAGCAGTTCCCTCTGTCTTTTAATCTGCTTTTTTAAAAATGAAAAGTTTGTTTCTACTTCCTTTGTGAAATAATCGGGAAGCTTATCTGCGAACATTTCAAGTGCAGCAATGCCTGCTTCTGATATGGAATAATACTCATTGCCATTTTTAGAGTTTAGTACTACAAACTTTGCATCACACAAGTCACCTAAAAGCTGCTGAAGGGTAAAATAATCCATGATGTTATGATCTAATATGTAATTTGTAAGCTCAATATTAGTAAGAGGGATGTTGATGTAATTGAGCATATATAACAATTTTAATTTATCCTGTGCAATTTTGTTGCCGTTTCCCAATTTAGTCCTCCTGGATAATATATATTATTTATTATACCAAAATATAAATTAATAACAATATAAAATATGAAAATTCTTCATGTGGACATTATTGTTGTTATGATATAAAATTGATATATATAAAAAAAAGGGGTATGAAATGAAAAAAGCGTATTTGTTATTGACAGTATTATCATTTGTGTTGCTTACATCTTGCAGCAACATTCAGGGGGAAGTTCCATCATCAGGCAGCGCTACGGAGCAGGAAGCACCTGTTGAAAATGAAGACATCACACTTCCAGAAGAAACGGTAAGTAATAATGATAATAAAAACAATGAGGATGAAGTAATTATTGATCCTGTATCACAAATAGATTTATCATTAAATCCAAATGAACTTGGTGAAATAATGATTTTAATGTATCACGGAATAGGGGATACTGAATCAGACTGGCAGAGAACTCCGGAAAATTTCCGAAAAGATCTGGAATACATGTATCAGAACAAGTATCAAATGATAAGCCTTAATGACTATGCCAAAGGTGAAATAAAAACTAAGGCTGGATACACACCTATAATTCTGACTTTTGATGACGGAAGGCAGAACAATTTTAACTACATTGAAGAAAATGGGCAGCTTGTCATAGACCCTGACTGTGCTGTGGGTATACTTGAAGAGTTTAAAAACAAGTACAGCGATTTTGATGTTACGGCAAGTTTCTTCCTTGGCACAAACCCTTTCGGACAAAAAGAATACGTAAATGATAAAATGAACTTTCTTGTTGATAATGGTTATGACATCGGAAATCACACATACAGCCACGAAAAGCTCGAAATGCTGGGAAGTGATGATATTCAGGCTGAAATAGGAAGCGTGAACAACATAATAAACTCATACGTGCCTGACTATAATATTGAAACATTGGCTCTCCCTCACGGAAGCAACCCAAAAGATGAATATTTAGACTACATGCTTGAAGGAAGTTACGAAGGCAGGGAATATAAAAACATTGCAGTTCTTGACGTGGGCTGGAGGCCTGCATATTCGCCTTTTGACACCATGAACAACTTCAAGAGCCTGTACAGGGTTACTGCAAGCGAAATAAAGGTGGACAACTGCGGAATGTATGATTACTTCAAACAATTCGAAGCAGGTTCAAGAGAAAAATTTATAAGCGATGGAAACAGCAATGTTGTTACAATACCAAAAAAACATGAAGAATATCTGAACAAGGAAATAACAGGAGAAAAAATAATAAACGTATATTAAGGGAGGCTTGCCTCTCTTTTTTGTTCGCCATTAATTTAATAAATAATATTGAGAACTTCAAAAAAATCGAGTACAATAGAGTAAATTGAAATGTAGGGGGAAATGATGAATATAATAAATCCAAGCATTAAGCTTAAAAGTATCATAGACCGAAATGATTACGAGAAAATAAAGTACTTAGAAAATATATGCCATGAACATGATAAAACATCACTTAAACTTGAACTTGATTATAAATTAAGTAACTTGAAGTCACCAGAAACAAATTTAGTTAACATAAATGAATTTATGTATTTTAACAATGATGAGCTTATAGGGTACTTAGGAATCTGTGATTTCGGAGGGGACGAAATCGAAGTGAACGGAATGGTTCATCCCCAGTATAGAAGAATGGGTGTTTTCAAAAGACTTTTTTCACTGGTTCGTGATGAATGGCAGAAAAGAAAATCCGTTTCCATGCTGCTTATAAGTGACCATCAATCAACTTCCGGAATTGAATTCATAAAAAGTGTATGTGACGGGTATGCTCATTCTGAATATGACATGATTTTAAACATTGAAAGTTTTCAAAAATTACAATCTAAAACTCTTAAGTTAAGAAAAATCACAAAAGATGATGCATCAGAAATTGCAAGACAAAATTCAATGTATTTCAATATGGAGTTCTCAGAAGAAGATAACATTGAAACAGAGGGCGGAAGCTATAAAAACATTACATATATGGCAGAAAAAGAACATGAAGCAATTGGCAAGGTAAGGATTGAAATCAACAACAAACAAGGAGGAATTTATGGATTGGGTGTATTGCCTGAATACAGGGGCCTTGGTTACGGACGTCAAATACTTTCAATGGCAATTGAAGAACTCTTGAAAAACAATGCTGAAAGTATTTTTTTGCAGGTTCTCACAAATAACAAAAATGCACTTAATCTTTACAAGTCCTGCGGTTTTTCTGAAAGATACACCATGGATTATTATATTATTAGAAATGACAATGGAGAGAATTATGGATGATAACAAAAAATCCGAAATAATGGACAAAATGACAAAGGTATGTATCTGCAAGGGAATTTCAAGGTCTTCAATCAAGAAAGCCATAAAGGAAGGTGCCCTTACAGTTGATGAAGTAAACAAAATTACCGGCTCAGGCGGAGGTTCCTGCGGAGGAAATAAATGCAGGGAAAAAATTCTCATGCTTATTAATGAATGGGAGGAAAATCAATGAATCAGGACTTACAAAATATAATTGAAGAAAGCGACAACATAGTATTTTTCGGTGGAGCAGGTGTGTCAACTGAAAGCGGCATACCGGATTTTAGAAGTGTTGACGGGCTGTACAGCACAACATACAAATATCCGCCTGAAACAATCATTTCTCACAGTTTTTTTGTGAGAAACACATCTGAATTTTATGATTTTTACAAAAATAAAATGATATTTTTAGACGCTTTGCCAAATCAAGCTCACATAAAGCTTGCTGAACTTGAAAAAAGAGGAAAGCTAAAATGTGTTATAACACAAAATATTGATGGACTTCATCAGGAAGCCGGCAGCAAAAATGTTCTGGAGCTTCACGGTTCAGTCAGGCGCAATTACTGTATGAAGTGCGGTAAGTTTTATGACGTGTACAGCATAGTAAATTCAAAGGGTGTTCCAAAGTGCCAGTGCGGAGGAACTATAAAACCCGATGTAGTGTTGTATGAGGAAAGCCTTGATAGTGAAATTTTAGAAAAATCTGTGGAATACATAGAAAAAGCCGATGTGCTCATAGTTGGGGGAACTTCACTTGTTGTGTATCCTGCAGCAGGTCTCATTAATTATTTTAAGGGGAAAAAGCTTGTGCTTATAAACAAGTCTTCAACTTCACTGGATAAAAGGGCTGATTTGGTAATCTGCGACAATATCGGAAAAGTATTTCAATAAATCAAAATGAGGATTAAATGTACAGAAGAAAAGAAATATTAAGCATACTTGCAGTAATGATTTTAGTAGTTGTAATTATAATATTTGCTTATGAAAGAGATGTAAGGAAAAACTTGACAAGCTCTGAAATTCAGTGGCTCAAAGAGCAGGACTCCATTATTTATGCAGCAAACGACAATGCTCCGCCACTGCGTTTTGTAGACGAAATTGATGATCAGTACAAAGGTGTTGTGGTGGACTACATCAATCAGCTGTCTCTTGAACTTGGAGTTGACATTCAGACTGTTCCCATGGAGTGGAATCATGCATTGGAATCACTGAAAAATGGAAATACTCACATATGTGATATGTTTGTTAATGAGGAAAGAAGCAGATATTATTTGTTTACAGACCCCATTTACAATTTAAGGACAGTTCTTCTTACAAAAAACAACAAAAGCTTTGAATTAGAACAAATTAACAACATGGTAATTGCAACAGAAAAAGGTGATTATGCCAATGCATACTTAATTGAAAATTATCCTGCTGCAAATCTTGTGTACACTCAAAATGTTGAAGAAGGACTTGAAATGTTTTTATCAGGTAAAGTTGATGCAGTAATTGGCGATGAGCCAATTATAACATATCTTCTTGTGGAGAGGGGTCAAAATACAAATCCTAATTATATCAATCAGGTTCTCTATGAAGAAGAGGTTGTTCTTGCTGTATCAAAAAATAAGCCTGAGCTTGTTTCCATACTCAACAAGGCTATTTTGCAGATGAACAAAAAAGGACAACTTGAAAAAATTCAGCAAAAGTGGTTTGGAATATCAACGCCTCTCATTGCAAAGAAGACTGACGCAGAAATGATTGAAAATATAATTATTTCCGTTATAATAGCTTTAATTGGTTTCACAGTGATAATTTTAAACAACTATTCTCTAAAAAAACAGGTGAGACGTAGAACCATTGAACTTGAAAGCAGCCGCAATGAGCTTAGGATAATTTTTGACGGCATGACTGAATACATGATTGTAGTTGACAAAAACAAAAATATTATAAACTGCAATAAAAGTTTTGCTGATTTTTCTGGAACTACAAGAGAAAAAATTGCAGGAGAAAACTGTGAAAATTATTTGAAAAATTTCTGCAACGGCTGCACAGGCTGCATGGCTGATGAAACTCTCAAATTGCAGAAAACAATCAAAAAAGAAGTAATGGCTGGCAAGGATGTTTATGAAATAACTTGTCAGCTGCTAAAAGGAGCAGAAGACACTGTACTCATTTCAATAAAAAATATAACAATAGATAAAATAAACAGAAACCAAATGCTTCAGACAAACAAAATGATTGCAGTGGGGCAGCTTGCAGCAGGCATGGCTCACGAAATCAGAAATCCGCTGGGGATTATCAGGACACAGAGTTACTTGCTTCGTTTAAATGAAAATCAGGAAGAAACAACAAACAAGTCTCTGGATTTCATAGATTCAAGCGTGAACAGGGCAAGTTCGATAATAGACAACATACTTAGTTTTTCAAGACTTACGGGAAACAAAAAAGATTTTGTAAATCTGAAGGAAATAATTCAAAAAATAATAGAGATGCACAATGATATAATCAAAAAAGAAAATATAAGAGTTTCTCTAGAATGCAGTATTGATGAAAAGCTGAAATTGAGCACAGAAAGCATGGAACACATTTTGCTTAACCTTATTTCAAACGCAGTAGAAGCAATGGAGCATGGGGGAGAAATTAAAATAAACGCCAATGTAGAAGAAGGCAATATCATCATTGTGTGCGAAGATACAGGATGCGGAATTGACGAAAAAAACATGAACAACATATTCAATCCTTTTTTTACAACGAAGGAACTTGGAAAGGGAACAGGCCTTGGGTTGTTTATTGTTTATTCGGAAGTGGAAAAAATGGGCGGCAAAATTCATGTATCCAGCAAACTTGGAGAAGGAACAAAGTTTACCATAACAATACCAGCAGAAAGGAACAATGATGACAGGATTATTTAAAATATTAATAGTTGATGATGATGCAGATTACAGAGAAACATATAAGATGCTTCTTAAAAGAAAAGGATACAATATAGAAGCCGCATGTTCTGCCGAAGAAGCATTAAATGTAATGGATAAGGAATTTTACCCTCTTATTATTACAGACATTATGATGCCCGGTAAAGACGGAGTGAGCTTTTTAAGGGAAGTAAAGGACTTATATGACAAAAATGTTGAAGTTATAATGGTAACCGGCTACGGCAGCATTGAGACAGCAGTACAGACAATGAAAATGGGAGCCTTTGGTTATTTTATCAAAAGTCATAACCCGGAAGAGCTGATACTTGAAATAGAAAAAGTTTATAAAATATTTTCTCTGCAAAACATCAATAAAATCAACAAAAACAATGAAAAGGGCAGACATCTTTGTACCAGCAAAAACAAGAAAATGCAGAAGGTTTTTGAAATGGTTGAACTTGTGGCTGCAAGCAACTCAAACGTACTGATTACAGGAGAATCAGGAGTAGGTAAGGAAATAATTGCCCATTTGATTCATGAAAAAAGCCCACGTGCTCAAATGCCGTTCATACCAATAAACTGTCAGTATTTTTCTGCAGGATTAATTGAATCTGAGCTGTTCGGACATGAAAAGGGAGCCTTCACAGGTGCAGCCTCAAGAAGAATAGGGCATCTTGAAGAAGCAAACGGCGGAACAATTTTCCTCGATGAAATCGGAGACATGGAAGAAAACACACAGGTGAAGCTGTTAAGAGTATTGGAAACAAAGAAGATTGAGAGAATAGGATCAAACAAATTAATTGATGTTGATTTCAGGCTGGTTTCAGCAACAAACAAAGATCTTGGCAAATCTGTTCTTTCAGGCAGGTTCAGGGAAGACTTGTACTACAGGATAAACACCATAGAAATAAAGGTTCCTCCCCTCAGAGAACGAAGGGAAGACATTGAAGATTTGATTTATTTTTTCATCAACAGGTTCAACATGGAAATGGGAAAGGGAATAAAGACCATTGACGAAGATACAAAAGCATATCTTTTAGACTACAAATATCCCGGCAACATAAGGGAGCTTAAGAATATTATTGAAAGGCTTGTGGTTTTGTCAAATGGAGGTGTACTTAAGGCAGAAATGTTCAAAACCGAGAAAATCAATGTCAATGAAAATGAAAAAGAAAATATTACACCTTACAAGGAAGCAAAACAAAATTTTGAAAAGCGTTACATTATTCAGGTGTTGAAAGAATGCCAAAACAACATAACACATGCTGCAAATATTATGGAAATAAGCAGAAGACAGCTTTTCAACAAAATAATTGAGTTGGACCTTAAGGAATATATCAAATAATAGGAAAAAAAGTGCTAGGAAAAAAATTTCCCGTTGAAAAAAATTTCCTGGTATTTTTTATGCCTTTTGGCCTTGTTGCCGGTTTTAATTCATATAAAATGTTGGCATGCATATTGCTTATATATAAGTGAACTATATATTATTGGAGGTAATCAAATGGAATCACAAAGAAAGAAACTTGAGTTTTACGGCGGTGAATGGATGTCATTTATTCCATTCCTGGTATTTTTGGCATTAATAATCACAACAACATTTCATTTTGGATCAATTTCAGACGGCGCTTTGTGGGTGCCTGCATTTATGGCTATTATCGTCGGTTTTTTCTTTGCAAAAAACAAAAGTGATTTTGCTAATGCTGTAATTGATGGTATGGCAAGCAAGGAAGCAATAATCCCTGTAGTGTGCTGGCTGTTTGCAGGTGTATTTTCAAGAATATTGAGAACATCTGGTCTTGCATCAGGTATTGCCGGTGTTGCAGCAGGCATGGGGGTAAGCAGCACAATGTTCATAGTTGTTTCATTTATCGCATCAGCTGTTTTTGCAACTGCATCAGGTACTGGCTTTGGCACAATAGCAGCAGGCATGGGCGTTCTTTATCCGGCAGGTGTTGCTCTTGGTGCTAATCCTGCAATGATGGCAGGAGTTATAATTTCAGGAGGAGCATTTGGTGACAACCTGGCTCCTGTTTCAGACACAACAATTTGTTCTGCAACTTCACAAGGCGTTGATGTACCTGGAGTTGTTAGATCAAGACTTAAATATGCCATGGCAGCAGGATTAATAACAATCATATGTATTTTTATATTCGGTTCAGGAAGTGGGGCAGCCGGAGCTGCAGCTGAAGCTTACAGCTATGATCCTAAAACATTGCTCATGTTAATTCCTGTTATAGCAACAATATACATTGCTGTAAAAACTGGAGATATAATAATTGCTACAACTATAGGTTCAGTGTTTGCTGCAGCAACAGGAGTTGCCGCTGGATTGTTTGACATAGTTCAAATAGATGTAGTTGATGCAGTAAGACCTGCTCTGCTGACAGTTTCAGGTGCCGGACTTGACCGTACAGTAGGTGGAGTTATTTATGCAGGTTTAAACAGCATGATTCAGGTTTGTATACTTGCACTTCTTCTCTTTGGTTCAATTTCCATAATGAGACAAGGACAGGGAGATGTAAAGCTCTTAAATGCCCTGGGAAAAGTTGCAAACACAAGAATTGGAGCAGAGCTTACAATTTCAGGAATGGTAATAATCCTTTCAGCACTTATGGGATTGAATGCACCGGCAATTCTGGCAGTTGGAGCTTCATTTGCAAAACCTTTGGGAGACAAGCATGGAATAAGCCCATACAGAGTTGCAAACCTTCTGGATGCACAGTCAAACACATTGTGTTATGCACTGCCTTGGACACCAGCCATGATTTACACATTGGGTTTTGCAGCTGACAGCAGCGCCCCATTAGTGGCAACACAAGTTATGCCATACGTATTTTATTCATACGCAATGCTTGCAGTAATGTTTATTTCTATACTGGCTGGCATTGGACAAAACGACAATTTAAGTAAAGCATCAAAACAAAAGAAAGAAGCTTAAAATGATAATGACTGCCATGTATTTGCATGGCAGTTAAAAATTATAAAAGCCCTAACCCCATTGTAGGGTTACTGTCCTCCCGCTGAAAAATGGCGGAATAGTCAATTACCGTAATATATAAAAAGGAAGTGTTTTAAATGATAAAAAAAGGCGAATGGGTTTTAATCCACAGAAATGTATTAGAACCATCACAAAGAGCTCCTCAGGTTCCAGATGACACAAAACAGGTACCACTGGAATTATGGGTTAAAGGATATTTGCAGTCAGATGCAAATATTGGAGATGAAGTAACAGTTTTAACAAGAACAAAGCGCGAAGAGCGCGGAACATTGTTGGAAGCTAATCCATATTACAAACATGATTTTGGCAAGTTTGTTCCTGAACTTTTGGTAGTGAGCGAACAAGTAAGAAACATCTTATTTGGAGGTGCAGAAAATGAATAAAGATATGAGCTACGCTGCAGTCATGGCCAGAAGACCGGAAATAATGAAAAATTCAGCAGGACTTGATTTTTCTCAGTTTGAAAGCGGTTCAATTGCATTTGACTATGAAAGAATGATGAAAGAAGCAGGATTTACAATTGCAGAAATTCAAAAAATTCAGTCAGAGCA
>NZ_VLKH01000006.1:0-33157 GCF_007830175.1 Sedimentibacter saalensis
TTCAAAAGAAAGATTGAAGAAGCTGGAATGATTCAAAGTATGTCTAGAGTTGGAAAATGCATAGATAATGGACCTATGGAAGGATTTTTTGGCATATTAAAAACTGAGATGTTTTATGGGAAAAAGTTCAAAACACTTGAAGAATTAAAGGAGAAAATAGTTAAGTATATTGAGTTTTACAATGAAAAAAGATTTCAAAAAAGACTAGGATGCATGGCTCCTTTAGAATATCGAAACCATACATCCATATGTGCATAACATTTTAATTAAATTACCTGTCTACTTGACAAGTGTCTGTTCAAAATGCAGGATTTTTTTTATTTTTGCGTATGAAAAAAGTGAATAATATTAAATAAGAAAAAAATTTAATATTGTGTAGCATTAGAATGAATAATTTTCACAATGCATGAAATTTGTCGAAAAAAGTAACGAAATGGAATATCAACCGCGTTTAATGATTACTTTTGGGGTTCATTTTCAAAGAATTCCATACTCAAAAAATTATTGACTATATTTATCAATGATGTTACAATTCAGTATGTTTGAAAAGTTAAAGCTTAAAAGAAGTAAAACGTTTCATAAGCACAATTATTATATTATATATTAATTTTTTTATGACGTTACCATGAAATGCTAATATGAAAAGTTTGTTTCTTTTATCTTTACAGGAAGTATACTTCCGGAAAACATTAAAAAATATTTTATTAATTAGGGAGGACAATTAATATGGCAACGTTTTTAATCGGAATTATTATTTTAGTTGCTGGCGGTTTTGTTTACGGTAAATACTGTGAAAATGTATTTGGACCTGATGACAGAGAAACACCAGCAATATCAAAAGCAGACGGAGTAGACTTCGTCGTAATGAAAAAATGGAAAAATGCACTAATTGAATTACTTAACATCGCAGGTACTGGCCCGATATTCGGGGCAATACAAGGTATTCTGTTTGGACCTATAGCATTTATTACAATCCCAGTTGGTTGTGTACTTGCAGGATCAATGCATGACTACTTCTCAGGTATGATCTCTATGCGTAACGGTGGAGCTCAGATGCCTAAACTTATTAAAAAGTATTTAGGAAACAAGGTTATAAAAGCTTACAACTTCTTCTTATGGGTATTGATGTTCCTGGTAGGTGTTGTATTCGTTTACACTCCTGGAGACTTAATAGTAACTCAAGTTTTAAGACAAGAAGCAGCTGTTGCAAACCCAACAGTATGGATAGTATACGGATGTATATTTGTTTACTACCTGATAGCTACATTGTTCCCAATTGATGCTATAATCGGAAGAGTTTACCCAATATTCGGTGGATTCCTTATTCTTTCAGCAGTAGGTATTTTCGTAGGAGTTCTTATGGATGGCGGAGCTAACCTTACTAACTTATCATTTGCTTCAAACCCATTTGCACAGCATGCAACAGGACTTCCTTTCATACCAACATTCTTCATTACAGTAGCATGCGGTATAATGTCAGGATTCCATGCAACTCAGGCTACTTTGATTTCAAGAACAGTTAAATCAGAAAAAGAAGGTAAAGCTACATTCTTTAACATGATGATTGTTGAAGGATTCATAGCTATGTGCTGGGCAGCAGGTGCCATGGTTATATTCGGAAGAGGAACAGATTTGGCTACAGCTCCTACATTGATGGTAGGTCTTGTATCAAGAGGTTTCTTGGGACCAATAGGCGGTATGATAGCAGTTATAGGAGTTATAGTACTTCCAATAACTTCTGGAGATACAGCATTCAGATCATTAAGACTTATGGTTTCTGAACAGTTCAATATTAATCAGAAAGTAGCAAGAAACAGAATAATAACTACAGCATGCTTGTTCGTGCCTGCAGTATTTGTTCTTTACTATGCTAAATCATCACCAACTGGATTTAATATTTTGTGGAGATACTTCTCATTCACTAACCAGTTTGTAGCTACATTTGCTTTGGCAACAATATCTGTTTACCTGTACATCAACGGCAAAAACTTCCTGGTTGCATTAATTCCTGGAATGTTCTACTTCTTTGTAACATTGAGCTTCATTTTCCATGCTCCTATCGGTCTTAAACTTGACGAAAGACTTGGAATGGATCCAAAAAGCTATACAGCATCATTCATTCTTGCAGCTATCTGCTGTATAGGATACGCATGGTTTGTAAAGACACATGGCGAAAAAGAAAAAGATCACATTTTACAGGATGTAATTTCTTAAAAATAAACACTAAGGATCACCGACGAGGTGGTCCTTTTTTTTATATACGAGGAAAGTTCTATTTCTAGTATATAAAAAACGGGGATTGCAAAGGGCGGGACGCCCTTGCCGTCAAGGGGGGTGCTCAGCAAAAAATACGTTAGTATTTTTTGCGCCGAAGGGGGACATAGGTCCCCCTAGCGGAGTTGCGGAGCAACTTTTTTATGCCCTAACCCCATTTTTTGACCGTAGGGAGAAAAAATGGTTGGTAGGTCATGACGTTGTTATAGCAAATTTCTGCCCTCCTGTTTACAAAACATTTAATTTTTGATACAATTTACTTGAATTTGCTGACTTATTCTAATGAAAAGGTTAAATTAATTTTAAAGGATGTCATTATGAACAGAGTAATACGATTGTTGTTTAATAGGGTTACGTTGGTAACATTGGCAATTCTACTTCAATTGCTCACATTTGCATTAATTATATGGAAGTTCAGCAGTTACTTCGTTTTATTTGATGCTGTTTTTATGATTGTCAGTGTACTTGTTGTTATTTATATATTAAACAGAAGAAGCGACCCTGCATACAAAATTGCCTGGATTATACCAATCATGCTTTTTCCAATATTCGGAGGAATATTTTATCTCATGGTTGGGGGGCGAGGCTTGTCTTTGCGCAAGAAAAACAACATGCAGAGCATAACAAATCAGCTGAGAAGTTCTCTGAGACAGGATTCAGAAACACTTGAGCTTTTGAAAAAAGAAAGCATAAGCGCCTACAATCAGGCAAAATATATAGATAATTACTCGCTGTGTCCTGTTTACAATGACACTGAAACGGAATTTTATCCGTCTGGAGAATTGTTTTACGAACATCTTCTTGAAGAATTAAAGAAGGCTGAAAAATACATTTTTCTTGAATTTTTCATAATAGAAGAAGGAATAATGTGGAATTCGATTTTGGACATACTTGCAGAAAAAGCAAAAAAAGGCGTTGATGTGAGGGTTATTTACGATGATGTTGGTTGTGTGTTCACGCTGCCGTCGGATTATAATCAAAAACTTCAGTCAATGAACATCAAATGCTGTGTATTCAATCCTTTCCTTCCGGTTTTAACATTCAGCCTCAATAACCGTGACCACAGAAAGATTGCTGTCATAGACGGAAAGTCAGCCTTTACGGGAGGAGCGAACCTGGCAGATGAATATATCAATGAACGTGAGAAGTACGGACATTGGAGAGACTGTGCCATCAAATTAAAGGGCGAAGCAGTCATGAGCCTGACGGCCATGTTTTTGTCCATGTGGAATTTTCTTGCTAAAACAACAGAAGATTTCAGCAGGTTTAAACCTGAAATTCTTCCTACGGGTTCACAGTGCCAAGGCTTTGTTCAGCCTTTTGACGACAGCCCACTTGATGATGAGAATGTAAGCGAAGCAGTGTACATGAATTTAATCAACCAGGCAAAAAAGTATGTATATATAGAAACTCCGTATCTTATAGCAGACAATAAAATGATGGTGGCTCTTTCAATGGCTGCAAAAAGGGGAGTTGACGTTAGAATTCTTACGCCTCACATACCGGATAAGTGGTATGCCTTTGCAGTAACTCAGTCCAATTACGAAGAACTTATTGAAGCAGGAGTTTCAATCTACGAATACACACCGGGGTTCAACCACGGAAAAACTTTTGTGGTTGATGATGAATATGCAGTGGTCGGGACAATAAATCTTGATTACAGAAGTCTTTACCTTCATTTTGAATGCGGTGTTTGGATGTACGGCACAAAGTGTATAGATCAGGTGAAGCAAAGCACATTGAATGCTTATGATCTCAGCAAGAAAGTAACAATAGAAGAACTTAAAAAGATTTCAAAAATCAGAAGGATTGGGAGAACAGTTCTAAAAATTCTTTCACCTCTGATGTAAAAAATACATAAGGAATGGACAGATATGAAAAAAGACATGAAATTTTATTGGAAGCTATTTTCTTCCACTTTTTCATTAAGTGCGTTCACAATAGGCGGAGGATACGTCATTGTGCCGTTAATGAGGAAGAAGTTTGTTGAAGAGTTGAATTGGATCGAAGAAGAGGAAATGCTAAACCTGGTTGCAATTTCGCAGTCGGCACCAGGGCCTATTGCAGTCAATACATCAATAATGGTTGGCTACAGGCTCGCAGGGGTTCTTGGTTCATTTGTATCAATACTTGGAACAGTGCTGCCACCTTTAATAATAATAACTGTTGTGGCTCAGTTTTATGCGGCATTTAAGGAAAACAAAGTGGTTAATGCATTGCTTTTGGGCATGAGAGCCGGTGTTGCAGCCGTAATTATAGATGTTATAATTAAAATGGCAAAGGATATTGTAAAGAGCAAGAATAAGGTGTCAATAATGATTATGGCAGTAACATTTTTCGCTGCTGTTGTACTTGACATAAATGCTGCACTAATAATAATCTTAAGCGGAGCTTTTGGTGCATTTTATTATCAGATGCTAAAGAAGGGCGGTGATCAGCAATGATATATTTACAAATATTCTGGAGCTTTTTTCAAATAGGATTGTTCAGCATCGGTGGAGGATACGCAGCACTGCCGCTTATTGAACATCAGGTGCTTGAAATTCACAAATGGCTAACGTTAGGAGAATTTGCAGACCTTCTTACAATTTCTCAAATGACTCCAGGACCCATAGCTCTTAATGCATCAACATTTGTTGGTACAAAGGTAGCAGGATTGCCAGGAGCAATCATTGCCACTGTTGGATGTGTTACACCATCCTGCATAATAGTAATTACGCTGGCTTATTTTTATTTTAAATATAAAAACTTATCCACCATTCAAGGTATTTTAAAGGGATTAAGACCTGCAGTTGTATCTTTGATTGCATCTGCCGGTTTGTCAATACTTCTTCTTGCAGTATTTAAAACTGAAGGAGTTACATTAACAACAATGAATCTAAGTGATATTAATTTCATTTCAATTGCCATGGTTGCAGCAGGAGTTGTTGTTCTTCGAAAGTTCAAGATGGATCCTATTAAGGTCATGATTGCAGCCGGAATAGTGGGTATATTCATTTACGGTATATAACTGTCATTGTCTTTCTACAAAGCAATGCGAAGGAGAGTATATGTCAGAAAACAAATTTACACATTTGCACGTCCACACTGAATTCAGCCTGTTGGACGGCGCATGCAGAATTGAAGAGCTTGTTAAGAGAGCAGCAGAGCTTGGCATGGATTCATTGGCCATTACAGATCACGGATCCATGTACGGTGTTGTGGAGTTTTTCAAACAGGCAAAAAAAGCAGGCATAAAGCCCATACTTGGTTTTGAATCATATGTGTCACCAAGAAAGATGACTGACAAGGATCCTCAAAAGGATAAAAATCAGTACCATCTTGTTTTGCTCGCTGAAAATTATACGGGTTATAAAAACATCATAAAGCTTTGTTCTGAAGGCTTTGTGGACGGATACTATTACAAGCCGAGAATCGACCATGAAACTTTAAGGCGTCACAGCCAGGGCGTTATTGCTCTAAGCGCATGTTTGGCGGGAGAAGTTCAGACAAAATTGCTTGAAAATAATTACGAAGATGCTGTGAAAGCAGCTCTTTTGTATAAAGATATATTCGGAGAAAATAATTTTTATCTTGAAATGCAGGACCACGGCATGCAGGAGCAGCAGGCTGTAAACAAGAACCTTCTAAAAATAGCCAATGAAACAGGAATCAAACTTGTTGCCACAAATGACGTGCACTATATAAACAAAGAAGATGCATACTTTCACGATGTTCTTCTCTGTATTCAAATGCAGAAATCAGTAATGGATGAAGACCGCATGAAATTTCCGTCAGATGAATTTTATCTTAAATCATATGAGGAAATGGCACAGATTTTTCCTGATGATATTTTAAAAAATACACACGATATAGCCAGAAGATGCAATGTGGAGCTTGATTTTGAAACGGTACACCTGCCGGAGTTCAAGATTCCCGCAGGTTATGAGAAGTCAGAATATTTCAGAGAAATATGTCAGAAAGGCCTGCAGGAAAGATACAAAATTGTGACAGATGACATTCAAAAGCGTCTTGATTATGAAATAGGAATCATAGAACAGATGGGATACGTTGATTACTTTCTCATAGTGTGGGATTTCATTAAGTATGCCAAGGACAACAAAATAATGGTAGGACCAGGCAGAGGTTCTGCAGCAGGGAGCCTGGTTGCGTATTCCATGAAAATAACAAACATCGACCCTCTTAAATACAGCCTTATATTTGAAAGATTCTTGAATCCTGATAGAATAAGTATGCCGGATATTGACGTTGACTTTTGCTATGAAAGGCGAGAAGAAGTTATAGAATATGTTAAGAACAAGTATGGCAGCAGCAGGGTGGCCCAGATAATTACATTCGGTACAATGGCTGCAAGAGGAGCCATCAGAGACGTTGGAAGAGCCCTGAACCTATCTTACGGAGAGGTTGACTTCATAGCCAAGAAGATACCAATGGACCTTGGAATGACCATTTCTAAGGCTCTGGAGGTAAACAAAGAATTAAAGGACCTGTACGATGGGGATACGAAGGTTAATAAGCTTTTAAATGTTGCTCTTAAGGTGGAAGGATTACCAAGGCATGCTTCAACTCATGCAGCAGGAGTTCTCATATCAAGAGAAGATGTTACAGAATATGTTCCTCTGTCAAGAAACAAGGATATAATAACAACTCAGTTTAACATGATAGAACTTGAGGAACTGGGTTTACTTAAGATGGATTTTTTAGGACTCAGGACACTTACTGTCATAAGAGATGCCATAGATTTAATTGAGGAAAATCATAACTTGAAGATTGATTTTGCTAACTGCAGCTATGATGACAAAAATGTTTACAAGTTGTTTTCAAATGCGGACACTCTGGGGATATTCCAGTTTGAAAGTTCGGGCATGAGGGCTTTTTTAAGCGAGCTTAAGCCAACGGAGTTTGAAAATATAGCAGCTGCCAACGCCTTGTACAGGCCGGGACCTATGGGACAGATTCCCGTATATATAAAAAACAAGCTTAATCCGGACAGTGTAAAGTATCTTCACCCAAAGCTTGAGCCAATACTTAACGTAACATATGGCTGTATGGTTTACCAGGAACAGGTCATGCAGATAGTAAGGGACATCGGCGGATTTACTATGGGGCGCTCAGATCTTTTAAGGCGTGCAATGGGTAAGAAAAAAATGAGCGTCATGCTTGAAGAACGCCAAAACTTCATATATGGCAAGAAAGCTGAAAACAATGAGCCTGCAATATTAGGAGCAGTAAACAACGGTGTGGATGAAAAATCTGCCAACGACATTTACGACCTTATGGTTGAATTTGCAAAGTATGCTTTCCCAAAAGCCCATTCGGTTGCATATGCAGCTCTTGCATATGAAACAGCATGGCTGAAGCACTATTATCCTGTGGAATTCATGGCAGCTTTGATTTCAAGCATCATGGGAAGTTCAGGCACTGTTTCACTGTACATCAGGGAATGCAAGAGGTTAGGAATAGAAATACTGCCGCCGGATGTCAATGAAAGCCTTGACAAATTTACTGTCCAAAATGGAAAAATCCGTTTCGGACTGGCTGCTGTAAAAAATGTCGGAACAAATGTAATAGCCGATATTGTAAAGGCCAGAGAAACTAAGGGCAAGTTTACAAGCTTTGCTGATTTCTGCACAAAGGTTGACCAGAGCGTACTCAATAAAAGGCAGATAGAATCTCTCATAAAGTGCGGCGCGTTTGATTTTCTCGGAGTTTACAGGTCACAGCTCATGGCCGTCTATGAAAAAACAATTGATTCAATTGTAAATCAGAAAAAAAGAAATATTGAAGGTCAGTTTTCAATGTTTGATGACAATTCATCCTCAGAAATAGACATGTCACTAAATGATGAAATGCCAAATCTTCAGGAATATAATGAAAAAATGCTCTTAGCCATGGAAAAGGAAATGGTGGGAGTTTATTTAAGCGGCCATCCTCTTTCTGAATATGAGGAGGAGCTTGACAAAAAAGCTACCACAAATTCCAGCGAAATTGCAGATATAAAGGATCAAGAGGAAGAAAACAAAATTATAAAAGACGGAAGCCGCGTTGTAATGGGCGGAATAATAATCAAAAAACAAAATAAAATAACAAAGAACAACAATATGATGGCTTTTGTAACACTGGAGGATTTATACGGAACCTTTGAAGGAATTGTATTTCCCAAGGTTTATGAAAGCTGCAAGGATGTGTTGTACGAAGACAGCATAGTCCTCATTGAAGGAACAATAAATGCAGCGGAAGATGATGCACCAAAACTAATATGCAACAAAATTTCTGAGCTTAAAAAAAGTACAACAAATGTTTCTAAACATAAGGAAAATAAATTATACATCAAAGTTAAAGATAAGAATCACTACATGAAAATAAAAAATGAATTATTTACAAATATTAGTAAATACAATGGCAATGATTGTGTTATAATCTACAGTGAACTGGAAAAAGCAAATATGGTTCTCCCAAAGAATTACTGGATAGATGCAAGCAACAAGAATTTAATAAATGATCTGAAAACATTGCTGGGAGAAACTAATGTAGTTTTAAAATAAATTACCCATTGTAGGGGAGGGTCTTGTGGACGTCACTGAAAAAGTCTTTCCTGTCATCCTGAACGACAGTGAAGGATCTCATCTTTGTTGAAAACATGAGATTCTTCGGCTACGCCTCAGAATGACAGTGAATAAATATATAGTTTTTCAGTGGCCTCGTCTTGTGCCCGCCTGCGCGGGAGGACAGTAGTCCTCCCCTACAAAATTGAAATAACTTTGTCATCAAACTGAATTATATTTTGGAAATAATTCTTAATTCTTAATTCTTAATTTTAAATAACAGGAGGCTTTTATGAAAAAAATCGGAGTACTTACCAGCGGAGGAGATGCGCCTGGAATGAATGCTGCCATCAGGGCAGTAGTAAGATACGGAATTTTCAATAACATAAATGTTGTGGGTATTAAAAACGGGTTCAGAGGCCTGGTTGAAGGTGATTCTATGGAGATGAGCCTTTCATCGGTTGCTGACATTATTCATAGAGGAGGAACGGTTCTTGGAAGTGCAAGAAGCAAAGATTTTCAAGAAAAGGAAGGCTTTGAGAGGGCTCTTAAAAATGTGAAATATTTAGGCCTTGACGGCATTGTAACAATAGGAGGAGACGGTACGTTCAAGGGTGCCATGGAGCTTGCAAAAGCTGGAGTACCAACAATTGGTATACCTGGTACAATAGATAATGACCTGGCATATACTCAGTATACTCTTGGTTTTTTCACAGCTCTTACTACAGTGCTAGAATCAGTTGAAAAAATCAGAGACACTTCCTCATCTCACGGAAGAACAAATGTAATTCAGGTTATGGGCAGAAACTGCGGAGACATAGCTTTGTATGCAGGTTTGGCCGGCGGAGCAGAAATGGTTATAATTCCTGAAGTTGATTATAATATTGATGAAGTGTGCGATAAAATAATGCAGGGCAGGGCAAGAGGAAAGAAGCACAGCATAATAATACTGGCAGAAGGTGCCGGAGATGCAAAGGACATTAGTGAATTAATAGAAAAAAAGACAGGTGTGGGTACAAGATATTCTGTTCTCGGATACACTCAAAGAGGAGGCACACCTTCAGCATTTGACAGGCTCATGGGAAGCCAGATGGGTGCCATGGCTGTGGAGCTTCTTACAAGTTCTGTTTCTAACAGGGTGCTTGGAATAAAGGGAAATGAAATATTCCATATGGATATTGAAGAAGCTCTTTCAATGGAAAAGAAATTTGATGAAAAGTCATACGAGCTGACAAAAATACTTTCCATATAATATAGGATTTATTTAATAACAATTAGAATAAAAAGGAGTGATAATATGCAGAAATTAAGAAAAACAAAAATTGTATGCACCATAGGACCATCCTCTCAGGATGAAAAGTCCTTTAAAGAACTTGTTTTAAATGGATTGAATGTGGCAAGACTCAATTTTTCTCACGGAACCCATGAAGAACACAAGGCAAAAATAGATGTAATAAAAAAAGTGCGTGAAGATCTTGGGACCTGTACTGCAATAATGCTGGACACAAAGGGACCTGAAATAAGAACAAAAGATTTTGAAAACGGCGTTGCTGAGCTTGTAAAGGATCAGGAATTCATCCTTACCACAAGGGATATTTTAGGAAATAAAAACATTGCAAGCGTCACATACGATAAGTTTGCCCAAGATGTAAAACCAGGAGATACAGTGCTTATAGATGACGGCCTCATAAGCCTGGAAATTGTTGAGTCATTAAACGATACTGACTTAAAATGCATTGTAAAAAACGGAGGAATCGTAAAAAACAAAAAAGGAATTAATGTTCCAAACGTTCAGATAAATTTGCCTGCTCTTACTGAAAGAGACATAGACGACATACAGTTTGGTATCGAAAATGGAATTGATTACATAGCAGCATCATTTATCAGAAAGGCAGATGATGTAATTGCCATAAGAAGAATTCTGGAAGACAGCCTTGCAGACCACATAATGATTATTTCTAAAATTGAAAACAGGCAAGGTGTGGAGAACATTGATGAAATAATAGAAGTTTCAGACGGCATAATGGTTGCAAGGGGAGACTTGGGAGTTGAAATACCAGCAGAGGAAGTTCCTCTGGTTCAGAAAACTCTAATCAAAAAGTGCAATGATGCAGGTAAACCGGTTATTACTGCAACACAAATGCTGGATTCAATGATGCGTAATCCTCGTCCTACAAGAGCTGAGGTATCAGACGTGGCAACAGCAATATTTGAAGGGTCAGATGCCATAATGCTGTCAGGAGAAACTGCATCAGGAAGCTATCCTACAGAAGCAGTGAAGACAATGTCAAGAATAGCAACAATGATAGAAAACTCGCTGGATTATGATGAAATATTGAAAAACAAAAACATAGCATTCCAAAACAGCATAACTGATTCCATAAGCTATGCAACATGCAAGACATGTCTGGATCTAAAGGCTTCTGCAATAATTTCAGCAACATCGTCAGGCTACACAGCAGCAGCAGTATCCAGGTACAGACCAAAGGCTCCAATTATAGCAGCCACTCAATCTGAGCAGGTAATGAGAAGGATGTCTCTTTACTGGGGAGTATACCCTATTAAAATCGAAAAGCTTAATTCCACTGATGAAATAGTTGAAAAGTCTGTTGATAGAGCACTGGAAATGGGCTACATTGAAAACGGAGACCTGACAATTATAACTGCAGGGGTACCTGTTGGAGTTTCAGGAAGCACAAACCTTTTAAAAGTTCATATAGTAAGTGAAATTCTTTACAAGAGAGTTGGAGTTGGAAAAGAAACTATTATTGCAAAGGCAAGAGTAGCTAAGAATGCTTCAGAACTAAGAGATAAGTTTGAAGACGGAGATATTATCGTCATGACTGCAACTGATAAAGATGTGATTGAATATATGTCAAGAGCTTCGGCAATAATAGTTGAAGAAGGCGGCCTTACATCACATGCATTCATTGCAGGACTTAATCTTGGAATTGAAGTAATAGTAGGAGCAGAAGACTGTACAAAAGTCATAAAAGATGGAGAACTTCTTACTGTCAACGGAAGACAGGGCGTTGTTTACAGAGGCCAGGCCAAAATAATGTAAAAGGAGATAGTACCATCGAAAAATATAAAAGCATAGTAAAATTATCGCTGCCCATAATGTTTATGGCTCTGACAATTTTGCTGATTGTTTTTAATCCAGGCGCTTTCAGCTGGATTATAGATTCATTCAAACCAATTATATATGCCCTTATAATTGCGTATCTTCTTGATTCAGTTGTTGAATTTTTCATGAAGAAGCTCAAGGTAAGAAGGGCACAGGGAATTTTTCTTGCCTGCATAATTTTAATAGGTCTCATAAGTACTCTCGTATACAAGGTTGTACCCCAGATAGTTGAAAATATTAACAACATAGTAAATTTTATAATGGATGGGAATGTGGATGTTGTTCAGATAGTTACAGATCTGAAAGACAGAATCAATCACCCATATGTTGTATACGTTACTGATTATATCCTTGAGGCAAGCGAATCAGTGAAGGAACTCATGAATGATTTGCTTCTCAGAGTGTCAAACATGCTTATGAGGCTGGTAACAAACATAGGTTCGAGTGCATTTACTGTTGTAACAAGCTTCATCATAAATATATACATGCTTTCTGAAAAAGAAGACATTCTTGCAAGAGGAAGAAGATTCATATATGCCTATTTTAATCATCACAAAGCACGAAAGACTCTTGAAGCTTTCAGCCGTGGAAATAAAATTTTTAAAAGCTTTTTGAACGGCAAATTGCTTGATTCGGCAATTGTTGGAGTTATATGCGTAGTAGTGTTTTACATATTCAAAGTGCCATATGCTCCGCTCATGGGAACAATTATAGGGGTATTTAACATCATTCCTTATTTTGGACCCATAATAGGATCGGTTCCCGTTGTAATTGTTTCATTTTTCGTGGATCCCCCAAAGGCTGTCTATGCTCTTATTATAATAATAGTTATACAGCAGCTTGACGCAAACATTCTTGATCCTAAAATAGTGGGAAACAACGTGGGTGTAAGCCCTTTCTGGATTATCACATCAGTTACTTTGGGAGGAAATTTGTTCGGCATTCCCGGAATGATTCTGGGAGTTCCTGTTGTGGTTTTAATTAAGACCATCATAGAGGAAGCAGTGGACATGAGACTTATAGAAAAAGGAATATGCGACATAGAAAAAGAAAAAATGAGGGAAAATAAAAAATAAAAACCTGCCTAGGCAAGTTCAAGTTGATGACAAAGTAACATTTGACGTTGTCATTCTGAGGGCGTAGCCCGAAGAATCTCATGTTTTTAAAAGATGAGATTCTTCACTATCGTTCAGGATGACAGCGTCAGAGTCTATCAAGACTGACCTGCGAAGCAGGTTTAATTTTTATTGTTAATCATCAAGTGAAGTTGATCTTGGCCTGCAGCCACCGCCGGCTCCGCCTACAGAGTTCTCATCGATTTGTCGTGGGAACAATCTCGGGAATGTCGGGCAAAGAGCAGCCTGCTCTGGTGATAATTGTACAAATCCTGTTGAAAGTACACATAACTGAACAGGAACAACTATTTTCTTTTCGCAGGAAACGCAAAGAGAAATAATCAAGTTGATTGACAATTCACCAGTTCTTGGGTCAAGAGTAAAGTCTCTTTGAATGCTGTTAGTTGCAAGTCTTACTATGCATGACAGGTTGCAGAATTCAGTAAATCTTGGCAGAAATGCCGTGTCTTGTACTGAAGGTACGCAAATTTCAAAGAAGTTAGTCAATACTAAAGGATTACATTTTGGTGCTATTTCAACAACTGCTGTGAGTGTTATTATGCTTTCGTTAGTTGAATTGCAAGGAGAAACCACTAAATCAATTTCTACTTCAACACAGCCTGTTATTTCAATGTTCTGAGTTCCGAATACAGGAGTTCCCAGTTCTTCTTCATCACAGAATTGAGTGTCAGCGAATACTAATTTTTCGCTTAATGTTCCGTCTGGTCCTATTACTTTATAGTCGCAGCCGTCTTCTTTCTTAACAAACTGTCCGCCTGATAATTGAGTGTTTGGATTGATTTTCAAATTGCAGTCGTCATTGATGTTGTCAGGATTGAAGAATTTTCTGCATCTGATATCAGCAATTCTGATTATATTTGTTCCGCATCCTAAGTTTGGTTCGAAAACTGTATCCGGAGCTGTTTTTAATCCTTGCAGATTAAACAGCACAGCATCGTAAACTTTTTGTACATATATTGGTTCAGTTACCACATTTCTCAATGTACCATCCCAGTCACAGCCTGACTGACCTGTACAGCATCTATCTGCAATATCGCCAATGCCTGCAACGGAATTTTTATTGTTTGAGCATTTCATGTTTATATTACCTCCTCATATTTTACTGTTGCTATACTTCAATATATTCTTATTGGCTATAGTTGTTACAACCATCTAAACTTAAAAATATTTCTAGTATATGGGTTTTTTATTGAATTTTTTTTGATGATAGTGTAAAGTATAATAAATAATATCAATTATGGAGGAAATATGAAATTACCAATAGTTACATTTGAATTTGAAAACGGCGATGTGATAAAAGCTGAATTGCATCCTGAAATAGCTCCAGTCACTGTTAACAATTTTATTTCATTGATCAACAAAAGTTTTTATGACGGAAAAATATTTCACAGAGTTATAGAAGGATTCATGATTCAAGGAGGATGCCCTAACGGAAACGGAATGGGAGGACCTGGATATACAATAAAGGGTGAATTTACAGGCAACGGCTTTAAAAATGATCTTAAGCATGATGCAGGAGTTCTTTCAATGGCAAGAGCCATGAACCCAAATTCAGCAGGTTCACAATTTTTCATAATGCACAAAAAATCTCCTCATCTTGACGGTCAATATGCTGCATTTGGAAAAGTGATTGAAGGAATGGATGTAGTAAACAAAATTGCACAAACAAAGACTGACCGCATGGACAGACCTGCTCAGGAAGTTAAGCTTAAACAAGTAACAGTTGACACATTCGGAGAAACATATCCAGAACCTGAGAAAAGCAATTAAGAATAAAATGTGAAAAGACGTGTCAATAGACACGTCTTAATTATTGTTTATTCTGCTGATTGTAGGGGCGGGTCTTGTGCCCGCCCGCGGGAGGACACAAGGTCCTCCCCTACATAGCTCTTAATTATTAATTACCAACGTGGAGCCGTTTCTGTCTTTTTGAACTGTGATTGAAGATTCTATTGTTTCCTTTAGAAGCTGCACGTGAGATATGATTCCCACAAGTCTCTTAGATCCCTTTACAGATCCCAATATGTTCATGGCATCTGCTATTGATGATGAATCCAGGCTTCCAAACCCTTCATCAATAAACATGGTGTCTATTTTTATTCCGCCTGATTGTGCTTGTACAACTGAAGAAAGTCCCAGAGACAAAGCAAGAGAAACAAGGAACTTCTCTCCTCCAGACAAACCAGCAACCCCTCTTTTTTCTCCGGAGTAACCGTCAAAAACTTCCAGCTCAAGCCCTGCTTTTCTTGTGCGTCCGCTTCCTTCAAGAGTTCTGCAAAGCTGGTATCGACCGCCGTGGACATTTTTCAAAAGTCGGTTTGCTTCAACCGTAACGCTGGTGAGCATAACTCCCAGGACGTAACGCCTGAGGCTTATGCCTTTGTCGCCGCGAAGAGTAGTTCCAAAGCTGTAGTAGGAATCATATTTGCGTATGAGTTCCTTAAGGAGTCTTTGTTCTTCGCAAACACGCTTGACTAAAGTTTCAAGTCTGTTTTTTCGTTCATTCAGAAGTGCAGATTGTTTTTCAAGCTGTGTAATTTTAGCTTCCAGCTCACTGACAATATTTTTCATATTTTCTATTTGAGGCTTTGATTTATTCGATGTAAGTTTCTCAAGCCTTTCAAGATTTTTGGCAACTGATTTTTTTTCGATGATGTAATCCTGGATTTTTTTGTCCCATTCATCCAATGTATCTTGATCAGTAAGGAAAAATTTAAATTCCTGTGTGTCAGCAAAGCCGTTTTGTTTCAGCAAATCCAGATACTCTTCTTTTGCTTTGTTGTAATCCTTTGTTCTTATTTCGAGATCTTCCTTAAGAAACAAGAGAGATGCATTTGATGAACTCAGTTTTTTGTCGGCAAGAAGGCTTTTGTCTGTCAGTGCTGAAAGCTCATCAGTATATCTTGTTATTTCATTTTTTAAATTGTTTATTTTGTTCATCAGGGCATTTTCATCATCTATGCCGTCAATTTTTCGTATGCTTAAGGAATTGTAATTTGCATATGTTTCTTCTTTTAACTTGCCTTGAGAAGACAACTGATTACCAAGCTCAGAAATTTTGGTTTCAAGTTTAGCAATTTCAGAGGATATAGCAGTAATTGCAGCTAACAAATCATTTAATTTTCCTGATTCTGTTTCTGCAGTTTTTAACTCAGACAGGGTGTCTTCCTTTATAAAACCATCCAGGCTTTTACCTATTTCTGCAATTTCATTTTCAAGACTTTGGTATTTTTCTGACTTTGAAAATTTATTAGCTTCCTGACGAGCAATAATGTTGTTTAGTTCAGCTGCCTCCTCGCTTAATTTATCCAATGAAGTTCGCATGTCTTTAATAAGCTTAGAATCTACATCTTCAGTTGATTTTGATGGTTTTTGAGGATGATGGATGCTTCCGCAAACAGGGCAGGGTTTGCCGTCTTCAAGTTTTTCACTTATGATGTATGCTGTTTGTTCAATGTACCTGCTGTATGTCTCTTCATATATTTTAATTTTAGTTGTAACGGTTTTTTTGTTCTTTTCCAGGTCCTTATTAAGCATATTTATTGCATTTTCTGCTTTCTTTATTTCAAGTCCTGTAATGTTAAGCTCCAGTGTCTTTTTATCAAGAAGTATGAATTTTTCTGCCCTTTCCCTGAGCTCAGGAAGTTTCATGGTGTAATTATTGAAAATAAAATCCTTTTTGTCGGAATATTTCTTCAGCTTGTCCTTTGTAAGAACAAGTTGTTCCTGATTCAAAGTATCTTCAGCTTTAAGCAGTTCATATTTCTTGCTTTCATTTTCAGATATTATTCTGGCACTTGAAATCTGTCTGTATACCTGTATGAGTCCTTCAGCAATGATTTTATTTTCCTTCAGCTTCTCAATTTCGCTTTCTCTTTTCTTAAGCTCATCGAGTGATTTTTGTAAATTTTCCTTTGCAAGTATGCAATCAGCGTTGGTTTTCTTTTCTGTCTCCAATCTTTGTCTTACTTCATTAAACTGGCTATACAGATTCATTGCATTTGAGTACTTTTGCTCAATGCTTTGGGATTTCCTTCCTTTATCAAGCTTTGTTGATAAAATGCTGATTTTGTTTTCCTGTTCTCTGATAGTTTTAAGCTCATTTTCAGTCCGTGTTTTTTCCTCAAACAAATTGAATAGGTCTGTGTTTATTTCAAGCTTTGTTTTTTCTGCCGCAAGGAGTTGTGCAGCTTCTTTTTTCTCATCTGAAGTAAGTTCTATGTTTTTATTTAGTTCAGATATATGATTGTCCAAATCTTCAATTGTTCCGGCATTTTCAGACTTCAGAATCATATTGATGTTTTCTCTTTTCACAGTCACATCACGGCTAATGTTTCTGGCTTCATTGCAGATCCAATCTGCTGCTTCCTGCCATTTTTCTGCATTGAACAATGTAACAAGTATTTCTTCTTTTTCTTCAGACTTTGCAACAAGGAGCTTCTCAAACTTGCCTTGAGGAAGCATTATGACCTGTATAAACTGCTCATGATTAAGGCCTATTATCTCACATGATTTTTGTTCAATATCTCTTATTTTAGGATTTTCAAAAAAAGGAACAAATACTCCGCTTTTGTCAAGAAACATGGCGTTTTGTGTTAAGGCATATTCCTTTGTGCCGTTTCTTTTAGTCCTTATATTTAAACTTCTTGTAAATTTGTATGTTTTTTCATTAACTTTGAAAATGAATTCAACTTCTGTGGGGATTTCCTCCTTGCAAAGCTGACAGCGCATTGCTGTAATGTCTCCGCGTTGTCCGCCGCTTGATTTTCCGTAAAGAGCATAAGTCATTGCATCAAGTATGGTTGTTTTCCCTGAGCCGGTTATGCCGTGAATGAGAAATACGCCTGAATTTTCAAATTTATCGAAATCTATTTCCTGTTTTTTAACATATGGGCCGAAGGCCTGAAATGACAATTTCAAAGGTATCATTGCAAAACCTCCTGGCTGTTTACTGACTCCATGGCTTTCTCGAACAATTTTAATTGCTCTTCTGTCACTTCGCATCCTGTTGTTTCTTTGTAGAATTTCTCCAGTATGTGCTTGGGAGAAAGGGTGTAAAGTTCTTCAACAGTGAGCTGATTTTCTTCTGTTTCATTCATTTTTCCTGTGATGTTCAATAGATTTGCATAGTATGTTCTGAAAAGCTCAACTGCTTCCATGCCTGCGTACATGTCAGTGATTTCGATTTTGATAAAATCGTCTCTTTTCATATCATGGTTAGCAAACTCAAGAACTTCATCAAAAGTTCCCCTTATGATTCTTGTTTCTCTGAGAGGTACTATTTCAAGCTCTTCATATTTTATGCCATTTTCAATTTCAAGCATTGTAATGGTCTTTAAATGACCGGCTTCACTGAATGAATACTTGATGGGGGAGCCGCTGTATCTTATGTTATAGCCCCTGTCCTGGGCCTTGTGAAGGTGTCCCATTGCAACATAATCAAATCCGTCAAATATCCCGGAAGGAACAACAGACGATCCTCCCACCATGGCTGTTCTGTCACTTTCTGACAACACAGAGCCGCTTACAAAGCAGTGGCACATGAGGATGTTGCTGTTACCTTCCTTGAAGTTTTGTTTTATATTTTTGAGCACTACTTCCATGGCATCTGCATAGCTTGATATTTTTTCTTCAGGATACAATGCTTTTACTTCATCAACATTGAAGTAGGGAATGGGATAAATGCTTGAGTTTCCAATTTCAACAGTATTAATTTCAGCTGTAAGTTTCCCATATATATAAAGCCCTGCTTTTTTCAACAATTCGTTGCACGAAGCAAGGCGTGCTGCTCCGTCGTGGTTTCCGGCTGCAATTATTACCGGTACTCCTAGTTCATTGCACAGTCTTGTTACAGCATAATTGTACAATGTTATAGCTTCAGCACTGGAAACAGAGTGGTCAAAAACATCGCCTGCAATTATAACCGCATCTACTTTTTGATCTTTTACAACATTAATGAGGTAATCGATGAAATATCTTTGTTCATCAATTAATGAGGCATTGTGAAGACTTATTCCAAGATGCCAGTCAGATGTATGGATTATTTTCATTTTTTCTCCTTTATAACAATTGCAGTATATTTTGCCATGAATTTAAAATCCAGCACGTAGGGGAGGTACTGTCCTCCCGTGTTATATTAATTCAACAAAACGGGCGGGCACAAGACTCGCCCCTACGCATCGATAAATTACCATATTGCCATGAATTTAAAATCCAGTGTTATATTAAATCAACAACACAAGCGGGCATAATACCACCAGTACAAATCGATAAATTACCATTTTGCCATGAATTTGAGATCACGGGTCGTAGGGGAGGATCTCGTATCCTCCCGAAGTTATATTAAATCAACAACACAAGCGGGCATAATACCACCAGTACAAATCGATAAATTACCATTTTGCCATGAATTTAAAATCCAGTGTTATATTAAATCAACAACACAAGCGTGCACAATACCCACCAGTAAAAATCGATAAACTACCATTTTGCCATGAATTTGAAATCACGGGTCGTAGGGGAGGATCTCGTATCCTCCCGAAGATATATTAAATCAAAAACGCAATAAGGCACAAACCTGCCCCAACTCATCGTTATTGAAAATTAGAATCCTAAATTTTCTCCAACCAAAATAACCTTTATTTTGTTGTTTGGTCTGCAGTACCTAGTAACAAGAATTTGTCCGCAAAGTGTGTCAGGCATTGTGCATTCTGAACATTTTCCTGTAATGCGGCACGGTGTGTTTGAATTTGTTCTGAAGGTGTTTGGAATAGTTGCTTCAGTTCTTGCTCTTTTCATTGCTGTATCTATGTCTGTTGCAACTTTGTTCATTCCTGCAATGACAATCACGCTGTCAGGACCGTAGCAGAAAGCAGCCAGTCTGTTTCCGTTGCCGTCAATGTTTAAGAGTTCTCCGTTCATTGTAATGGCATTTGTGCTTGTTAAAAACACATCTGCAGTGAGGGCCTGTTTCATGAGTCGCACTCTTTCTTCAGGTGATTTTGCCTTGTCCCTGTCTATTACAGCAATTTGCTTTTCTTCAAGCAGCTTTTTGATTCCAAGTTCATCAACGGTGTATGAACCTCCCCATGAAACCACATCATCTTGATTTATCATTGACATTGCTTTTTCTATAGCTTCTTCTCTTGTGTCAACATAGTAACCTTCCATGCCTCTTTTTTGAAGATTTTTTATAATTGTGTCACTTTTTACTTTATATGATTCTTTAAGAAAATCCATATTGTTCCTCCTTATATATAGTCATTTTATTATATAATAAAATGACTGCAACTTCAATTGTAAATTTAGTTTGGCATTGACGAATTAACTAAGAATGTCATGAAATAATGATATTACTAAATCAGGATATGAATTACAGATATATGCAAAAATAGAATATTTACCAATCAATAATTGCTAAGGAACTTTGGGGGTGCTATAATAATTACAGCAACTGAAATTTTCATAGAAGGAATGGAAGGGATATAAAATGAAAGTACACGAAAGATTTTTAAATTATGTAAAATTCGACACTCAATCAGTTCCGGACGTTGAAATAATTCCAAGCAGCGATAAACAAAAAATACTTGGACAGTACCTGGTGGAGGAAATGAAATCTCTGGGAATAAAAGATGCGTTCATGGATGAACACTGCTATGTTTACGGCACGCTTGAAAAAAACACAGACAAAAACACACCTGTTATTGGATTTATCGCACATATGGACACATCTCCTGACATGCCCGGCAATGACATTAAAGCACGTATTATAGAAAATTATGATGGCAGTGACATTGTTCTCAATTCAGAAAAAGACATAACAATGAAGACTGAAATGTTTGAGCATTTATTAAATTATGTGGGAAATGATCTTATAGTTACAGACGGCACAACACTTCTGGGAGCAGACAACAAGGCAGGAATTGCTGAAATATTGTCCATGGCAGAATATTTTGTGAATAATCCTGATGTTGAGCACGGTACTATAAAAATTGCCTTTACACCTGACGAGGAAGTTGGAAGCGGAGCAGACATGTTCGATGTAAAAGGATTCGGAGCAGATTTCGCATACACAGTTGACGGGGGAGAGCTTGGGGAAATTGAATACGAAAATTTCAATGCAGCCAGCGCTAAGGTAACAATTAACGGAGTAAACATCCATCCCGGATCTGCAAAAAACAAAATGAAAAATTCAATATTGATAGGAATGGAATTTCAAAATATGCTTCCTATCCATGAAAGACCGGACAGTACAGAAAATTATGAGGGCTTCAGCCATTTAAACGACATGAGCGGGGATGTGGAAAAAACACATCTTAACTACATAATCAGGGATCACAGCAATGAAAAATTTGAAGCTAAAAAAGATAGATTTTTAAAGACTGCTGATTTTTTAAACAGCAAGTACGGCGAAGGAACAGTTATTGTGGAGCTTAAGGATTCATACTACAACATGAAGGAAAAAATTCTACCACACATGCACATTATAGAAACTGCAAAACAGGCGCTCTTAAACATTGGAATAGAACCTGAAATAGTGCCAATAAGAGGAGGCACAGACGGTGCAAGACTTTCATACATGGGACTTCCGTGTCCTAACCTTTGCACAGGAGGCCACAATTACCACGGAAGATACGAATACATACCTGTTCAGTCAATGGAAAAGGTAGTTGAAATGTTAAAGGAAATAGTGAGATTATACACAAAATAAAAGAGCGCATTCACCATCAAAGTACTGAATTTTCAGAACCGTAGGGGCGGACCTTGTGTCCGCATATGTTGTTGATTCAAAAACATCTTATTGCGGGAGGACAGTAGTCCTCCCCTACGACCCGTGATTTCAAATTCATGGTAAGATATCAATTCATGGTTGCGTATGCGTGGATATTGTGTCTGCACGTGTTGTTGATTCAATGAAATTTTTATTGCGGGAGGACAGTAGTCCTCCCCTACATACCGGAATCCGGATATATTGTTAGTTTTCATATATCGATGCGTAGGGGCGGACCTTGTGTCCGCCCGCATGTGAGCATAACAAAAGGGCAGTTAATTCTGCCCTTTTTTGTTATTCTTTTACTTTTTTTAATATTCCTGTGTACGTGTCGTCCGTTGTAGATTTAGTTGTTTTGTAAAGGTCGAATGTCTTGATTATTTCATAATCATTTATTCCTTCTACAAAAGCTCTTTCTTTTTCACCTATGAAGTTCAGAACATATAGCCTGTTCAGCGAATATTTGCTGAATATACTCTGATAATCAGCAAGATTAGCTGTTGAAGGCTTCACACTTTTTTCAATAAGCAGCAGGTTTACCAGTTCAACAATTTTTGAATTGTAAGTGACAGGTGCAACCGGATTCAATGAATATCTGTAATATGTTGTGTCTTTGTAAAGTGAAAAACTGTACTTTCCAAAGCTGTAGTTCCTGAAATCTAATGACGCAGCTCCTGCTGTAAGTCCCCAGTTAATGTCCAAAAGAGAAGGAATGTCATTTGCTTTTTTTAAGTCGTCATAAACCAGGGTTTGAAGCATTGCTTTGTTGTTGTTTTTAATGTAGTAAGCATATCTGTAAAATAAAATATTAGCTTTGGCATTATTGCTTGTGGTAATGCTGTCCCATTTTTCCAATGCTCCCATGTACAAGGATTCTTTTACATCGTACTTACTAACTGCTGCAAAAACCTGCATAAGCTCCGAGTCCTTGAAGTCATTCCTTGCAATGATGTTCATTAAAATTTCATTGGCAAACTGAGTTTTTTCGGATTCATTGTAACTTCCGAATGTAATCATGTAAAAATTGGTTCCTGTCACATTGTAGTAACCGGCTGAACGAAGTGTCGCCATAGTTTCCACCGCATTCAAATCATAAAGGTGTGAATCTTCCGGAAAAATGTATCCGCCAAATGATACATATTCCAATGTGTCTTTAGCTTTTATGAATTTTTTGTCATTTGTGTTTGTAGTATTTAAGTTATAAGTGCCAAAATAAGAATACATGTCTTCGCCTTTAATAGGCATAAATTCCAGTTTGGTCAGGTACTTGCTAGAATCGCTTGTTTTGATGTCCAGATAAACTCTTTTTATAAGAGCCGCTGCTTCTGCTCTTGTAATGTTTGTGTTTCCGCGGAATGTATTGTCTTCATATCCAACAACTATTCCTGCATTGTTGAGCCTTTTAATTTCATTGTAAAATTTGTTGCTCTTAGATACATCTTTAAATACAAGTGTATTGTCATAAATAGATTCCTTGCAAAAAGCTGCAATCAGGGCTGCCGATTCTTCTCTTGTTATTGCTTTGTCTGGATTAAAATTAGTACCTGGAAAAATATCTTTGAAAGAAAAACTTCCGTTTCCCTTCAGGTGTTCATACATTGATATTACAAATGTATGAGACCAGTGTTTGCTGGACATATCGCTGTAGTTCATGTCGCTGGTGTAAACTTCGTTCATTTGATTTTGCCTGTAAGCTGTTCTCGCCAGTATAGTAATAAATTCGGCCCGGGTTATGTTGTTTTCCGGCTTAAAGGTAAAGTCTCCGTAGCCTTTAAAAACTTTTAAGGTGTTGGAAGCAAAATCAATTTCGCTTTCTGCCCAGTGTTTATAGGTATCATAATACACTGTCTTGGCAAAGGCGGGTTGAACTGAGAATACAGTAAAAATAATAAGTAATAATAATAGCTTGTTTAATCTTCTCAATATACGTCATCACCTTTTTTGTACATATTTGTTTATAATATTATTTACCTCCTCTTCGCTTATATTAAACACCTTTTTTAGGAATATTTCAATACTAATTTTTCCTAAATCAGATATATTTTGTTGAATGTTTTCCTGAGGAAGATAAATTTTTACATTATTCAATTTGTTTGGATAATATTCATAAACTGCATTTCCGACCTTTTTTGCCTGACATTTGAAATAAAATTCAAAAATGCTTGAATTAAGGTAAGAAACAAGGTAATCAGGATTAAGCGCCTCTTGGAATCCATTTGCAAAATAAACATCTGCACTGCAAAAAAATGCATTTTTATCATAATAAAAATAATTACCTTTGGCTTTGTACGGGAAAATAATCTTTGGATTCTCAAAGTCAGATTCTATTCTTTCCCACTGGAGGTCAAACCATCTTCTGTAACCCCTTTGACATTCCCGCCTGTTTTCAAGCTTTTCCCTGTAAGAAGATAAGTATTTTATTGCATTTGGACAATGTTCTTCATCTTTAATATTGTTGGAATATATTAGGTACAGATTATTATATTTTATTACAGAATCCCTTATGTTGCTGTTTTTAATCCATTTTTTAAGCAAATAACTCTCAATATTGTATTTTTCGATTGTTTCTTCATCAACTATAAAAGCTTTGTCTAAACCTGTTATAATTCCCTGCTTTATAGTGCATACATCCTTGATGTATGTGTTGGATATTTCTTCAATTCTTTCAAATAGATTTAATTCCTCATCCCTTAAAATAATCCAGCCTGAGCTTTTCAGCTTGTCCTGATTAAAATTAAAGATATCATGGGCATTTTTATCGCCATTATATTTGACGTATGAAATGGCTTTTTTGTTCCCGGTATTATTTGACAAAATGATTACTGCAGGACTTATCATGGCGTCCTTAAAAACTGTGTTTCCGCTGTAATCAGCCAGTGAAAGTATTTGAAAATTTTGTTTTAAAAATTTTCTCAGCTTGTCAGCATACATTGCTTCCATAAAGTACCTGGAAGTGATGAAAGTCATGATTCCGTCTTCCTTTAGAATATCAGCGCTTTTTTTAAAGAAGCAATATGAAATGTCGGATTTGTCATAAAACACATCGGGGTATTTCTCATAAAGAGTTTTTTTGTATGCTGCAGTTGAGTTTTTATGACCAACATACGGCGGATTTCCGGCTATTATGTCAAACTTACCCATATCAAATGAATCTGTGAGATAATCAATGTTAAAAATTTTAAATTCCACATCATTTAGACCGCTTTCAAAGAGCATACCTGTCTTAGCAAGGAATATGGCAAAATCATCAATATCTATGCCGTAGATCATATTTTCCAGAATATATCTGTCATCAACACCGTCAATATTCAGTGATTTTATTTGTCTGAACATCTCAGTGAGAAAATATCCGCCTCCGCAGGAAGGATCAAGGAATCTGCTGTGCTTGTCAATTTTTATAAAACTCAAAGACTTTTCCAGCATTTGTATTATTATTTCCAAAGGTGTGTAAACCTGTCCCAGTGATTTTTTTTCCTTTGAAGTAAGCAGTTGCTCATAAAGATTACCCGGGTTGAAGTCATTTGTTTCAAGGAATCTTCGATTTGATTTTAAAAGATTGTACAGATTTTGTTCAGCTTTTTTATTGTTTAGGTCCAGGAAATTATAGTCTGTAAATATTTTCGCCTCATGTCTTGAAAAAAATAGGGTTGACTTGTAATCTTCATAATTGAAGTTTAAAATTTCAAATCCCTCTTGCTTGCAATTGTAAATTAATTTTGACATAAAAAAAATTACATATTTAACACCGCATATATAATCGCATTCCATGTCTTTAATTATCTGAGCTATTTCCCGCAGGAATGACTTATCCATAAGTACCTCTTGATTTAACATCTTTAGCTTATATTATCATGTTGTCAGGATTTAATCAACAAAATTGCCTCTGATATGCTATATAGTATCAGGAGGTGATAGGATGGCAGTAATAGCTAATCAAGCAGACTCAAAACTAAAACTTGTGTTTAACGCAGGACTTGACGAGGAAAATAAAGACATCATGAAAAACAAGACATTTGCCAATGTTAAGCCGGCAGTGACAAACGAAAATCTTTACAATCTTGCAGTTTCAATGTCAGATCTTCAGTCGTACACGCTTTCAAAAATAGTGAGATATGAAGAATATCAGCTATCAAATGAAATTTAAGGATAAATAAGGAAAAACAGCAAATAATGAAAGGGGTGATAGGATGGCAAAAAGATTAGTGATGACTTTTGTTACTGCTCAGGGAACAAATACGTCCCTGTCTCTTGATGAACCTAAGGAAGGTTTGACAGAAGCAGAAGTAAGGACAGTTATGCAATCAATCATAACACAAAATGTGTTCAATACAACAAAAGGCGACCTGGCAGAAATAAAATCAGCTGAAATTATAACTACAACTGAAGAAATTTTAATATAACAATTTACTGAAATATGCTATAATTAACCAAAAGTGCCATAGAAAAATGTCTGCCCGGCGAATTGAGATTCGCCGGGTGGATAAAATTCAGGAGGATTCCATGTTAAGCAAAAATGAACTCATAAAAAACAACCAAGTATTAAAACAGGTTTCAGAAATTAAGGAAGTTTTGTGGCTTAATCCAAATCTAGCGCCATACCAGGAAGCATCAAAAATAATAAATATGGATTTGTCAGCAATAGATGATGCCGAAAGGCGCCTGAAAAAATTTGCACCCCTCATAGAAATACTATTCCCGGAAACAAAATCATCCCATGGCATTATTGAGTCGCCATTAAAAGAAATTCCAAATATGAAGGAACAGCTTAATTCGTTTTATTCATCAAAAATATCGGGAAATCTGCTTTTGAAAATGGACAGCCATCTTGCTATTGCTGGCAGTGTAAAGGCAAGGGGAGGAATTTATGAAGTACTTAAATATGCAGAAACTCTTGCACTGGATAACAACATGATTTCTGAAAATGATGATTATGCTATTCTTGCAGAAAAAAAGTACAGGGACTTTTTTAACCAGTACAAAATTCAGGTAGGCTCCACAGGAAATTTAGGACTTAGCATTGGTATAACATCAGCAGCCCTTGGATTTAAGGTAGCAGTACATATGTCAGCTGATGCAAAACAGTGGAAAAAGGATTTGCTGAGGTCAAAGGGAGCAGAGGTTGTGGAATATGACAGCGACTTTTCAAAGGCAGTTGAAGAAGGACGTAGAATGTCAGATAAAGACCCTATGAGCTACTTTGTTGATGATGAAAATTCAATGAATTTGTTCTTGGGATACAGCGTTGCTGCAAGAAGACTTAAAAAACAGCTGGATGAACTCAATGTAAAGGTAGATGATGATCATCCATTGTTTGTTTATCTGCCATGCGGAGTAGGAGGAGCACCGGGAGGAATAACATACGGACTTAAGTCAGTATATGGGGACAATGTTCACTGTTTTTTTGTGGAGCCCACACATTCACCATGCATGCTTGCAGGAATGGCCACTGGACTTCACAATGACGTATGTGTACAGGACATAGGAATTGACGGAAAAACCCATGCAGACGGTCTTGCAGTGGGAAGACCTTCAAAGCTGGTTGGAAAAATGATGGATCATGTTCTTGGGGGAATTTTTACCATTGATGATTATAAGCTGTATGACAACATGAGGCTTCTTCACGATTCAGAGAAAATTGACATTGAACCATCTGCCTGTGCAGCATTTGAAGGAGCTGTAAAATTCGAGAAATCGGACGAAGGCAAGGAGTACATAATAAAACACAAACTGGAAAACAAAATGAAAAATGCTTCTCACATAGCATGGGCAACAGGAGGGAGTCTTGTTCCGGAAGAAATAAACATACAGTTTTTAGAGACGCATCTTTAAATGCTGCATATAGTTGGATGTCAGGAATGTACATTCACTGTCATCCTGAGCGGCAGCGATGGATCTCATCTTTTAAAATCTAAATGATAAAAAAACATTGTAAATACCAGATATATTTGATAACATAGAAAATAATTGTTAACGGAAAACGGAGGTTTATATGAAAGTAAATTTAAACCCTGCTAAAGGCATGAGAGACATTACGCCGCAGGAAAAAGAAATAAGAGATTACGTTGAAGGCGTAATAGTAAATACATACAAGCAAAGCGGATTTGAGCTTATTGAAACACCTGTTGTTGAAAATATAGAAAATCTAATAGGCAGCAAGGGCGGAGAAAATTTAAAATTAATATTCAAGATTTTAAAAAGAGGTGAAAAGCTGGACTTTGCAAAAGAAGGCTTCACAGAAGAAGATTTGGCTGATTTAGGCTTAAGATATGACCTTACAGTTCCATTGAGCCGTTTTTACTGCAACAACAGAGCAAATCTTCCTTCAGTGTTCAAGGCAATGCAGGTAGGAAATGTGTTCAGGGCTGAAAGGGCACAAAAGGGAAGATACAGAAGCTTCAAGCAGTGTGACATAGACATCATAGGTGACGGAACAAAATCAGCTGAACTGGAACTTATTGCCACAACAGCAAAGGCACTGAATGCCCTCAATGTAACGGACTTTGTTGTAAGGTTCAACGACAGGAGAGTGTTGAAGGCAGTCATATTAAAATGCGGATTTACTGAAGAAGAATTTGACGGAGTATGCATAATAGTTGATAAACTAGACAAGGTTGGCTTATCAGGAGTTGAAAAAGAACTGAATGAGAAAGATTACTCTTTGGGCGCTTCTGCTAATTTAGTAAAAGCTCTTGAAAGCATCAATGATAAAGGAACTAGTTGCCTTGTGGAATACGGAGTTTCTGAAGAAGTTGTAAAAGACGTTGAGGAAATATTAAACCAGTCAAGAGAATTTGCAGATGGGAAATATGATGTCGAATTTGACTTTACTCTCATAAGGGGAATGGGATATTACACAGGTTCCATATTTGAAATTGCCTACAAAAATCTCGGGTACTCCATTGCCGGAGGAGGAAGATATGATGAGATGGTAGGAAATTTCATAGGAGAAAAGATACCTGCCATTGGCTTCTCAATAGGATTTGAAAGACTTGTAAACCAGCTGATGGATGAAAAGTTCAAGGTTCCAAACCTTGAAAAACTTGTTCTTCTTTATGAATCAGGGGACAAATACATAGATGTTCTTAAAAAAGCAGATGATTTGAGAGCTCAGGGTTATACTGTTGCAGTTTATGAAAAGGCAAAGAAGCTTGGAAAACAGCTGAATCAGTTCACAGAATACGGATATAACAAGTTTGCCGTATACAGCAGCGAAGAAACAGAAGTAAAAGATTTGTCTTCAAACTAAAAAAAATTAATTTAAAAAGGGGCGTGCATTGAGCATAATGTCATCCTGAGCGTCAGCGAAGGATCTCATCCTTCAAATGATGAGATTCTTCGGGCTAAAGCCCTCAGAATGACACGATATAATCACCAATGCAATAGCCCCTTTTATTGCTTATTTGTATTGTCTGAGGTTGTTTCTTTTTTTATTATCCTTGAAAAAATAAAAGTTATCATAGTTGCAGACAGGAACCTGGCTATTAACAGTGCAACAGGATTTGCTCCGGCTGCTGCAAATATTATTGAATCTTCAAATATGGCGTGGCATAGAGATAAAAACATGCATATGAGGAATATGCTTCTTTTGTCAATGTCATAATCCTTTGTGCTTTGAATTATAGCTCCTGCTCCAATGGTGAGTCCGAAAATTATTCCAAACAGCATGGAAATTCCTGATTGTTCGCTTAAGGTGAAGAAATTTGAAACAGGTTTGAACGCATTTGAAATTTTGTCAATGAGTTTTGTATCCTTGAAAATTTCTATTACAATCATTATAGGAATGAGAATTCTTGCTATGCTCCATAAAAAAGAAATCAAGCTTGAGAGTAAATTTAAAATTATAGCCATAATATCACCCGAATATAAAATTATATAAAAAACCCATAACAAATGAAAACAAAAGCCTCAATGTTATGCTTGCCATTGTGCTTACTCCAAGTTTTCTAATTACGGCCCCTTCTGTTATGAGGCTGTGCGCAATTGAAACCATTATTGCCAGAGTTGTTATCTGTACTCCTGTGAGCTTAATAACTGCCATTGCTCCAAGTGCAGCATATCCTCCGGAAAAATATCCTAGAATCAACACAAGTGATGCTTCACCCGGAAGTCCGAAAACAGACATGATTGGAGTGCAGAAATCGGCAATGATGTTTAAAATTCCGGAAATAGACAACAGCTGTACGCCGATGTACACAGGGACAAGAATTTTGGAAAGTTCAAAAAAAGTCGTGATGCCTTTATAAAAGCCTCTTTTAAAAGTGTCTGTGGTAACCATATATCCTCCTTGAATCATAAACAAGATTATAGCATAACAATCTTTTTCAAACAACATAATTTATAAATACTTACATAAGCTTAATCATTTAAAACAAATGCAATTGACACTGACCTCTCTGTTTGATAAAATTGAACTGTTACAGGTAATTTATATGGAACGGTTGAAAAAAGCCGGATGATAAAAATAATGAATAGAGGTACATATGAGACAGAAAAAATTACTTGCATTAATAATACTAATGATTTTTACACTTTCAATTAACACAGCATACGCAGATGAGCAAACTGCGAGCACAAATTTAACCACATATTCTTCAGCTTACAACAAATATTCAAATCATCCCTACGGATATGAAATGACACTTCTTAACAGCCTTAAACTGAACGAAGACATTGGAACTGTGAAGAGCAGGTTTGAATCTGAAGGACTGGTTGTAGAAGTTTTGTATGACAATTTTACAAATACTCTTAATTCAAGCAGCATTTATTTGAATTATGGAAACAGGGGCATATTAGGAAATCCTGATTTTAAAATAACTGGTGAATACAACCACAATTTTAACGGTGAGTGGGGACACATTGTTCTCTATGAAAGGAAAAAACTTTCTAATGTTGAAAATGACAGAAACTTCTATGCCAATATAACTTTTGCCAGGAGTTCAAAAGAAGTTATAACAGTATTTATGAAGTCATCCCAGCCTTTATACATTGATTACATAATGCCTGATTTCAAACTTACCAAAAAGTCTGGCACAATGAAGGAAGACAAGGTTTTTGAGCCTGTTGAAAAGAATTTTGATGAACAGACAAAGAAATTTTATGATGAATATTTATTGAACAATGAAAAGGTTGATTTTGGCATATTTGAGCCAACATTTCCTCTTTATTCATACAGGCTTGCACAAATAGAGCAAAGTCTGGACTACAACTTCCCTGTTGTCCTTTTGTATAACTCTTTTTCACTACCTTACAAAAAAGATTATATGAACAAGGCGAAGGAACTTGGTAAGGTTGTGGAATATACCCTTTACACAACTGACATCATCAATGGAAAAGAAGAAGACATAACGCTGGAAATTCTTGATGGCAAATATGATGATTACTTAATACATCTTGCCCAAAGCTTCAATGAATATGATTTTCCTGTTCTTTTCAGATTGAACAATGAAATGAACGGAGAATGGGTATTGTATTCATCTCACAAGGTTGGAAAGGACACAGATTTGTTCATTGCCAGCTGGAGATACATATATGATTTGTTTAAGGAACAGGGAGTTGACAATTTAATTTTTGTATGGAATCCAAACGAGAAGTCATTCCCGGACTTTTCATACAATGATTATCTCTGCTATTACCCGGGAAATGAATACGTTGATGTGGTAGGGCTTACAGCCTACAACACAGGAAATTACTACAAGGGTGAAACATGGAGAAGTTTTTCCCAGGCCTATGATCATTTTTATTATGATTATGCAAAAAGGTTCAAACATCCTATGATGATTACAGAATTCAGCTGTGCATCAGCCGGAGGGAACAAAAGCCTGTGGCATCAGGACATGTTCAATATTATAAACAGATATGACAGGATTAAAATTGCAGTGTTGTGGAACGGTCAGGATTACGACAACTCAAAACCGGAAAAAACAGTCTCAAGAAACTACAGGATTGATCTTGAACAAGAAGTAATAAATGCAGTAAGAAACGGACTTCAGAACTACAAATAACACCAATTTTAAATATCAGTGCAGGCCATGAGCCTGCCTTTTTTTGAAATTGAACTTTTTATAAAAATAATCGTCTAAAAAATTAAACAATTAAGGAGGCTTATATGAGCAAAAAATCAATTTTATGGATAATAGCGTTAATTTTAGGTGCAGCTGTTGTGCTTGCAATAATAAACGGAGTTGTAAAAAATGAAACAGGCATTGATTATGGCGACAAGGTTAAAACATTCAATGCAGTTGTGCTTGAAAACAAAAAAACAACACTTCTGGTTGAACCTTTAGAAGGTGAAGATGAACTTAAATCAAGCGATAAAATTACAGTATCTGTTGTAAAAGACGGTGCAGTGTTTGAAGATTTGTCCTCTTTTAAAGTGGGAAGTACTGTAAAAATCACGTACGACGGAACAATCATGGAGAGCTACCCTGCACAAATAAGAGCAATAAAGGTAGAAGCCGCAAAATAACCAAAAATATCGACACGTAGGGGCGGACCTCGTGTCCGCCCGCAGCCAACAAACGATATTAATATTGTTGTCAGATATAACTGCCATTGAAAAGTTTTTTTATTAACGATATAATTTAAATAAAAATTAATGAAATTTATCGGGAGGATAGTAACCCTTACCTACATCTTGAAATAGCATACATATTGATTATCAATTATGTATGGGCGGCCCACTGTCCGCCCGCATAAACCTAGGAGGTATAAAATGAGTGAAAAGCCTATACGAAAAAAAATAAGGCTGACTGACTATAATTATTCTCATAATGGGTTTTACTTCATAACTATATGTTCAAGCGAACATAAACCAATATTAGGACATATAGAAGAAGGAAAGATGATTTTAAACGAATATGCTGAAAAAGCTGATTCACTTTTAATGGAAATGGCTGAAAAAAGGCAAAATATTATTTTGGACAAGTACGTATTCATGCCAAATCATATTCACATGATTCTTGTTATTGAAAATCAATGCAATGATGTGGTTGATGAATCAGGGATAATTGAATTCATACAGGAATTTAAATCTAAGACAGCAAATATTTATATTAAAGGCGTCAAAGAAGGATTGTATGAACCGTTCAACAAAAGGTTGTGGCAAAGGTCCTATTACGACAATGTAATTAGAAATAAGGATACTTATGATTTGATTTGGAGTTACATAGACAACAATCCATTGAAATGGTCATTGGATAAATACTACTATGACAACAGCGATTCATAAAAATCTGCGGGAGGATACAAGATCCTCCCCTACATATGGAGAAATAAAATTCTAAACAAGCTTAACATTTCGATACTC
>NZ_VLKH01000006.1:33707-155252 GCF_007830175.1 Sedimentibacter saalensis
TTCTAAACAAGCATAACATTTCGATACTCGATACGTAGGGGCGGACCTCGTGTCCGCCCGCATTTATTTTATTGTTGTAGTTTTTTTAAATAACATGCTATAATAGTGGTAATTATCATAGGAGGACTTTGAAATGAACATTTTGGTTTGCGATGATGATATAGAAATAGTGGAAGCAATTGAAGTATATTTAAAAAACGAGGGATACAACATTTTAAAATGCTACTCAGGACTGGAAGCAATTGATACTGTTGAAAAGAATGATGTGCACCTTGTTATAATGGACATAATGATGCCCGGAATGGACGGTATCAAAGCAACAACAAAAATTAGGGAAATAAAAAATATTCCTGTCATAATGGTTACTGCAAAATCGGAAGAAAGCGACATTGTGCTTGGCCTCAACATGGGAGCTGACGATTATATAACAAAGCCTTTTAATCCTTTAGAACTTACTGCAAGAGTCAAGTCTCAGCTAAGACGTTACACGACTCTTGGGGGAGCAACCGAAAAAGATAAAAAGGATTATTACAAGACAGGAAATTTGTTGATAGATGATGAAAGAAAAGAAGTAACTGTTGATGGAGAGCAAGTTAAGCTCACTCCTGTTGAATATAAAATACTTTTGTTCCTGACAAAAAACAAAGGGCGAGTGTTTTCAATTGATGATATTTATGAAAGTGTGTGGAATGAGCCTTCATTCAACCCGGAAAACACTGTGGCTGTTCATATAAGAAGAATAAGAGAAAAAGTGGAGATAGATCCTAAAAATCCAAGATACCTGAAGGTGGTGTGGGGTGTTGGTTACAAAGTGGAAGACATATAAACGAAAAAAAATTACAAAAATTGCAGCCTTTATATTATTGATTATATGTCTTTTAATAGGGGTTTCCTCTGCACTTGACATAACCCTCAACGTACAGGATTATGAAAGCATTACGGTAAAAAGCTACATGAAAAGCAACACGCTGAGCAATGAGCTTCGTTATGCAGCAAACCGTCTTGAGCATCTCATAAGGGTTTACAAAAGCGAAAAATATATCCGTGATGGAAAGACTGTAAAATATATTGATATAGATGACAGCTGGCAGCTGACAAATTTGTACAACAACTATCTTGCAGAAAAGGGATATGAAGACAATGCTGATTCTGAGGAGCTTTTCTGGATTGAAAAAGATAAGGAAATACAAGATATAAAAGAATCAATTAAAAAGTCAGACCTTGTGAACTACCAGAACATAATAGAAGACCTGAACAATCCTGAAGGACTGATTTACTATGCAACTGACGGTTACTATGAGTGTACAAATACCGGAAATGACAGCAGGAACCATTACTCACTTCAAAATGCATATGTACTAATAGATGGCAGAGGAATGAAGGTTGAACCTAACAACGGATACAGCAGCTATTCATCCTCACTTGTGGATACATATGAATCAATTGAGGATGGAACTAACAGAATGGTAATATATGCAGCAATAACAGATGAAGGGCTTAGCCTCAGAGTTGATAAATGGCTTAAAGACAGACACACATTGATAGTGAACATTTTTATAATTACAATGTGTCTCATAGTTCTCATCACATGTCTTGCATATCTTTTGGCTGAAACAGGGAAAGTCGCCGAGGATGAAGCAATCCATATGGCAAAATTTGATAGGTTATTTCCGGATTTAAGCCTTCTTGTAATAGCTGGAATCATTGCAATCATTAACCTGGGATTTTATAATGTTTTTAACATCAGGTACACAAGTGAAAAATTAATGAAACTGGCCATGCTTTCTTCAGCAGCAGCACTGTTCTCATTATTTTTAATTTTCTTTTTATCCATTGCAAGACATTACAAAAACAGAACATTGGTGAAAAAATCTCTTGCTTATATGATTATAACAAGGTTATCAGCGGCGGCAGTAAAAATTGCAGCAGGCGGACCTCTGATGTTCAAATCCATTGCAGCACTCATATCGCTCATGGCTGTATCGGCGTATTTTTCAGACAATCTGGTATTGTTGATTGTTGTGGGATTTGCAGCTGTTTATTATGTATCAAGAAAAGTCAGGACATTTGAAGCAATACTCAAAGGATTGAGGACTGCAAAACAAGGTGATTATGAATTTAAAATACAGGTTGACGGAAGCGGGGAATTTAAACAACTTTCAGAGGATATAAACACAATAACAAGCGGGTTTAACATAGCAGTTCAAAATGAAGTTAAAAGCGAAAGGCTGAAGAGCGAGCTCATTACAAATGTGTCTCATGACATAAAAACACCTCTTACTTCAATAATTTCATATGTTGATTTGCTGAAAAGAGAAGGGCTTCAGTCTCCAAATGCTCCTAAGTATCTCGATGTTCTCGACAGAAAATCAAGCAGGCTTAAAACATTGACGGAAGACTTGTTTGAAGCTGCAAAGGCTACAAGCGGAAGCATTGAAGCTCATTTTGAAAGAGTTAACGTTAATGCCCTTGTTTCACAGATATTAGGTGAACTTGATGAAAAAATAATGGATTCAAAATTGACATTCAAAGTTACATCGACTGATGAAAGGCTGTTTGCAAAGGCTGACGGAAGATTACTCAGCAGGGTAATGGAAAACCTGCTTTCAAATATTTTCAAATATGCACTTAAGGAATCAAGGGTGTATATTGATTTAAGCCAGACAGAAAAAGAAGTGTTCATATGTTTTAAGAATGTTTCTGCATTTGAGCTCAACATTCCTGCTGATGAGCTCATGCTCAGGTTTAAAAGAGGTGATGAGTCAAGAAGCTCTGAAGGAAGCGGACTTGGTCTTGCTATTGCAAAGAGTCTCATGGAAATACAAAATGGAATTCTTGACATAAGCATTGACGGAGATTTGTTCAAGGCTGAAATAAGGCTTGAAAAATTCCATTAAAATATTTTATATTTCATGAATAAAAAAATCTATTGAGCTAATAATAGAACTATAAAAAAGAAGAAGCGTCTTAATTTTAAATATAACGTCCCCCTTTATTTTAATCATACGCTTTTTCTTTTTTATTTTTTGGAAATTTTTCAGAAATAAATTTACTTTAAGTCAAATTTGTAATTGAAATGTTATATAAAAAGTGTTATTATATTCGAGTCTTTAATAAAGCTTAAAAAAATAAACGAAAAACGATGATTTACATAACATATATTTGTTATTTGAGGAGAAACATGGAAAAAATTACAGTAAAGAAAAGCCTTGGACTTAAAGGAAACATAAGAGTCGACGGATCAAAAAATTCAATCCTTCCAATTCTGGCAGCAACACTTTTGTCAGACGAAGAATGTATTATACATGATATACCAAATCTTCAGGATGTGCGCGTAATGTGCAAGCTGCTTGAAGCTTTGGGAGTGAAAATTGAAAAAATCGGAAAAGGGTCATTGAAAATAAAAGCTGAAACAATAGCAACTTGTGAAGCTCCTTATGAGCTCATTAGCAAAATGAGAGCATCGTTTTTAGTGATGGGACCTCTTCTCACAAGATGTAAAAGCGCAAAGGTTTATATGCCAGGAGGCTGTGCAATCGGTTCAAGACCAATAGATTTGCACTTAAAGGGATTTAAATTCCTCGGTGCAGACATAAAATCAGAAAACGGATATGTGAACGCTGTTTCTGAAAAACTGATTGGAACGGATATATATCTTGATTTTCCAAGCGTAGGAGCAACTGAAAACATAATAATGGCCGCAGCTCTTGCTGAAGGGGAGACTGTTCTTGAAAATGCAGCTGAAGAACCTGAAATTGTGGATCTTGCAAATTTCATAAACAGCATGGGCGGCAATATTATCGGAGCAGGAACAAAGACAATAAGAATCAAGGGAGTGAAAAAACTCCATAAAACAGAACACACTGTAATACCTGACAGAATAGAAGCAGGAACATACATGGTTGCAGCAGCAGCTACAGGAGGGGATGTTACAATAGAAAATGTTGTTTCAAGCCACTTGCAGCCGGTCATAGCAAAGCTCAGAGAAGCAGGAGCAAAAGTTGAGGAAATTGACGATAAAATAAGAGTGACATCTGACGGCATAGTAAAACCAGTGGACATAAAAACTCTTCCATATCCGGGATTTCCAACTGATATGCAGGCTCAGTTCATGTCGCTGTTGTCCATAGCCGAAGGAACAAGCATAATTCATGAAACCATATTTGAAAACAGATTCATGCATGCCAATGAACTGGCCCGCATGGGAGTGAATGTTAAAATAGAAGGAAGCAGCGCAGTACTGAAGGGAAACAGCAAGTTAAGCGGTGCCAAAGTAAAGGCAACTGATTTAAGAGCAGGTGCAGCACTTATAATAGCAGGACTTATAGCAGATGGAGAAACTGAAATAACAGAGGTTTACCATATTAAAAGAGGATATGCCAACATAATAGAAAAGCTTCAGGAAATTGGAGCAAATATAGCTTACGAAAAATAATAGTGGTGGACATGTGCCATCTATTCAAATAACGGAGGAGGACTACTGTACTCCTGCAGATAACAAAATTATAAATGGCGGGTATGTACCCGCCATTTAGTTTGCAAAGGATTATTACAGCTATATGGTTTCGAAAAACTTAATTCCTAGTTTTATGCCGTAATAAATGATGACTATTCCGCAAGCAATGTTAATCATCTTAAGGGATTTTTCATTGAAGGCTTTCTTGAACACACTTACTATTGTTCCAAGAGACATAAACCATACAAAGGATGCCAGTGAAGAACCTATTATGAAAAATTTGGACATTTCAGCAGAAAGTGAAGCCCGGAATCCACCGAACAACAAAGTTCCGTCAATTATAGCCTGAGGGTTTGCCCATGTAACAAGAAAACATGAAAGAGCAACCTGAAGCATAGTCTTCTTTGTATCAATGGAATTGTTGAGCTTAGGCGTAGAGCGTATGAGCCCGATTCCAATCCATATGACAGCAAGGGAGCCGAAACCCAGGAAAATCAGCTTCACAACAGGTGCCGACTCTATAAGAGCACCCATTCCGAAAAAACAAGCCAGTGCCAGTGAAATATCAAAGAAAATCGTTATCAGTGCCACCATGTAAAGCCGCATCTTTGACTGAGTCATAGCTGTGTTGATAACATACATATTTTGCATTCCAATAGGAGCAACATATGCAAATCCAACCGTAAATCCTTTTAAAATTGTTTGAATCATAAATTAACCTCTCTTTAAAATTTTGCCTTATTGAATCATAGCAAGTAAACAAGCCTTTGTCAATGTTTGCTGTGTTGTGGGAACGGTCTCCGGACGTCACTCAATTCAGTCAATTCCGGGTCAAATCCGGGGAAGTATCTTTCAGTTCATTTTGATAAACAAAAGGTATGTACCCAAATTACAATTTATGTCAAATTCCAGGTTGCATCCCCAGATTATGTTGACACATATTCATCACATGTTATAATTAATCAAAGAAAATAAGAAGAGGTACTCATGAAACTTCGAATAGACAAAATGCTTTCCAACATAGGAGTTGGATCAAGAAAAGAAATAAAACAATTTGCTAAGAATGGCCTCATAAAAATAAATGATGTGGTTGTTAAGGACAGTTCCAAAATAATAGACACTGATATTGATGTGGTAAAATACAATGGTGAAACAATGAAATATGTCCAGCACATATACCTTATGATGAACAAGCCTCAGGGAGTTGTTTCAGCCACAGAAGACAATTACGACAAGACGGTAATAGATTTGCTGTATGATGAGGACAGTTTTTACGAGCCGTTTCCTGTTGGCAGGTTAGACAAGGACACGGAAGGCCTTCTTTTAATAACTAATGACGGACAGCTTGCTCATGATTTGTTGTCACCGAAAAAGCACGTGGATAAAACATATTATGTGGAAGCAGCTGAAGAAGTAACTGAAGAAGATATTAAAACATTTGATAAGGGAATACTTTTAACTGAAGAAAATTACACGACGCTTCCAGCAAAGCTTGAAGTAATTGAATCTGGTTACCCTTCCAAATGCTATGTTACAATAAGAGAAGGCAAGTTCCACCAGGTCAAGAGAATGTTCATTGCCATAAACAATGAAGTAACTTATTTGAAAAGGGTGTCCATGGGGCCAATAAAGCTTGATGATAAATTAAAGGTTGGAGAATACCGCCACCTGACGGAAGAAGAATTGGAAATTCTTAAGAATCATACAAAGTAAACATGGAGTAGTCCAATGCAAATGGACGTCACGGAAAGTCTTTCCTGTCATTCTGAGGCGCAGCTGAAGAATCTCATATTTTCAACAAAATGAGATTCCGCAGTTTCTCTCAGGGTGATAGCTTCTTAGGAGGCAGTATACTCTTGTAGATTTTATAATAATAAACGAAATACTATATTTATTTTAGGAGCATAACATGAAACTGGGAATGCCTGCATTGGTTGAATACACATCCATAAATGAACTGGTTGAATTGTGTCTTAAGCTCAAGCTTGACTTTATTGAACTTAACATGAATCTTCCGTACAATTTTATAGAAAATATTAATCCTTCAAAATTAAAAAAAATAACTCAGGACAAGGGTATTGAATTTACTATGCACATGCCTGATGATGCTGACATAGGAACATTTTACGAAAGTGTTAGAGAAGGCTATGTGAAGCTTTTTTCAGATACCATTGACTGGGCTGAACGAGCAGGAATCAAACTTTTAAACATGCACATAATTGAAGGAGCTAAAATGACTCTCCCTGATAGGAAGGTCTACATATATGACCAATACTCTGAAGAGTTCACAAACAATTTCATTAAATCAATCAAGACTCTTTCACAAAAGGCTGAAGAAAAAAATGTGATTTTATCAATAGAAAACAGCAGCAACTTTGGCAAAGTATTCATTCAAAAAACATTGGATGAATCAATCACTTACCCGAACATAAAACTTACATGGGACACAGGGCACGATGCTGTAAGCTCATTTACCGACAGGAAGTATTTGATGGAAAATGAAAAAAGTATTGCCCACATGCATATACATGATTGTTTACATAAAAAGGACCACCAGGTTCTCTTTGAAGGTGAACTTGACATTATGGAGCTCATGAATTTTGCAGAACAAAAAGACATAAGGGCTCTCGTAGAAGTGAAGACAGCAGAAGCACTGGAAAAATCAATTTTTGCATTAAGAGAAAAAATTTAAGAAAATTATTAATTATCAACAACGGGCGGGCACAAGACCCGCCCCTACGCATTGACAAGTTAGACATTTGTGTGGAATCTGAATCCCAGTTCGTAGGGGAGGATCTCGTGTCCTCCCGTAAATACATAATTATCGAACTAACAACAGCGGACGTGTACAAGACCCGCCCCTACGCATTGAAAAATTAGACATTTGTGTGGAATCTGAATTCCAGTTCGTAGGGGAAGACTACTGTCCTCCCGTAAATAAAATGATTATTGAACTACAACAACGGGCGGGCACAAGACCCGCCCCTACGCTTTGAAAATATTAAATTTATGTATGAACTTGAAATCCAGTTCGTAGGGGAGGACCTCGTGTCCTCCCGTAAATACATAATTATCGAACTAACAACAGCGGTCGGGCATAAGACCCGCCCCTACGCATTGAAAAAATTAAATTTATGAAAGAAATTGAAATCCAGTTTGTAGGGGAGGACCTCGTGTCCTCCCGTAAATACATAATTATCGAACTAACAACAGCGGTCGGGCATAAGACCCGCCCCTATGCTTGATAATTTTGATATAGGAGGACAATTTGAAAAATAAATTCTTAAAATTATTTATAATAATTCTTCTACTCACTATGTCTATGATCGGATGTGTGAGTTTAGAAGAAAATACACCTTCAAACGAAAGCAATTTGCTTGAAGAAAACGGCCGGTACACGGAGCCCTATGAAGTGGCAGAATACATATATACATACAACAAGCTGCCGGTAAATTTCATCACGAAAAAAGAAGCAGTTGAATTAGGGTGGGATAGCGATAGAGGAAACCTCTGGGAAGTAACGGATGAAATGAGTATAGGTGGAGATTATTTCAGAAACCGTGAGGGAAAACTTCCTAAAAAGGATGGACGAAAATGGTTTGAATGCGATGTGAATTACAGCGGAGGATACAGAGGCGAAGAAAGAATAGTGTATTCAAACGACGGCTTGATTTATTACACGGATGACCACTATGAAACATTCATACAGATTTATTAGGAGGGTTTATGAAAGAAATAATTTTAGACGGGAAAGAGATGATTGACAAAACTGCTGCCCACAAATATATAAAAAAACAAATGAATTTTCCGGACTATTACGGCGAAAATCTGGATGCGCTCTGGGATTTGCTGAGCACAACAAGCACATCGACTACAATATATTTAATAAATGAACATGAAATCATTAATAATCTGGGTGAATACGGAAATCTCCTTTTGGAAGTTTTTCAGGATGCATCTTTTGAAAATGACAGCATATGCTTTATAAAAAGAGACGAATGAGTTCAAGGAATAAAAGAAATATTAAGAACAGATTACGTTTATAGTTGAATTAATAAACAAAAAGATATATTATTATATAAAAATCTTGGAGGGAATAATATGAACAATTTTACTTCACCATTTAGCTTCACATTACCTACAAAAATTGTGTACGGACCGGGATGTCTTAAATCATTAAGCGACGAAATGAAAACCTTCGGAGGAAAAAGACCCATCATAGTTACCGACAAGGGTGTTAGAAATGCAGGTATTTTAGATAAAGTTACTTCAATTTTGGACAAGGATGGGATAAAATACATAGTTTATGACGGAGTGGAAGCAAATCCAAAGGACGTCAATGCAGAAGAAGGAGCAAGAATTGCAAGAGAATTTAGTTCTGATTCAATTATAGCTGTGGGTGGCGGAAGCCCTATTGACTGTGCAAAATCAGTCGGTGTTCTTCTTGCACACAATGCTGACAAAATAAAGAAGTACGAAGGCAAGACTGCTGCAACAGAGCCCCTTCCTCTTTTAATAACAATTCCAACAACATCCGGAACAGGTAGTGAGCTTACATTTTCTTCTGTAATAACTGATACAGCAAACAATTACAAAATGACTGTAAAAAGCCAGTACACCGCAGCTAAGGTTGCCATATGCGATCCTGAACTGACTTTGTCACTTCCTTCTCATATAACAGCTTCAACAGGCATGGATGCACTTACACATGCCATAGAAGCATACACTGCAACATGTGCGGAACCCATAAGCGATGCTGTGGCATTGTATGCTGTGGAACTGATTTACAACAATCTTTTAACTGCAGTCAATGAAGGCAGCAATTTAGAAGCAAGAAGTGCCATGCTTTTAGGCAGCATGCTTGCAGGCATAGCTTTCAGCCATTCTGACGTGGCTTCTGTTCACTGTGTGGCTGAATCATTGGGAGGAGTATACGATTTGCCTCACGGCGTATGCAATGCAATATTTCTGCCATACGTTATGGATTACAACATGAGCTTTTGCTTGGAACGATATGCAAGAATTGCCAAAGCAATGGGCATTGAGTATGCTACTATAGAAGATGGAGCAAAAAAGGCAGTAAATGCAGTAAAAAAACTTGCCGTTGATGTTAAGCTTCCTTTGTTTTCAAGCCTCAGCGTAAATCAAAGTGACTTTGAAATGCTTGCTGAAATGTCAGTGAAAAATATTTCAACTGAAAGCAATCCACGTCCAATGAGCAAGAAAGATTATATGGCGGTCATAGAAAATGCATTTGAAGGAAACTTATAATAAGGCCTTTACACCGCTTGAATGATGTGATATTGTTTAAAAACAAGAAAATATTGACAGCGGTGAAAGGAAAAGATATGAAAATAGTTTGTTTGGGCGACAGCCTCACATATGGATTTGGAGTAAGAAGATCAAAAATATGGACCAAAATTGCTCAGGATAGGCTGAATATTGAAATAATCAATGAAGGAATAAATGGAGACACAAGCGGAGGAATGCTCAGCCGCTATCATGAATCTGTTTATATGAAAAGGCCTGAAGCAGTCCTCATTATGGGCGGTGTGAATGATTTTATTGCAGGCGCTGATTTGGGTGTAGTTAAGGCAAACATCATGTCCATGGCTCATCAGTCCATTGCAAAATACATAGACCCCATAATTGGAATTCCAACAAAGATAGATTTAAAAAATGTAAGACAGGACTGGAGCGAATTCACGGATTTTGAAATGGTAGCAAAAGAACTTTATGAATACCGCCAGTGGATATTTAAGTTTTGTAAAACATTCAACATCAAGTATATTGATTTTTATGAGGAATTTGAAAAGGCTACAGAATTGAAACCGGGAGATTACTACACAGACGGACTTCATTTCAATGAGTTGGGAAATGAAATATTGGCAGAAATTTTCTGCAGCGCAATAAGCAGTTTTAAAAAGAAATAATTTATTTTTAAACATTACGGGTGGATCTTGTATCCGCCCGCTGTTATTAATTCAATAATTATGTATTTACAGGAGGACACGAGGTCCTCCCCTACAAACTGAGGTACATGTTCACCGCAAAATACTAATATTAATCAATCTGTAGGGGCGGATCTTGTGCTCGCCCGTTGTTGTTATATCAATAATTTTGTTATCTTCGGGAGGACACGAGGTCCTCCCCTACATTTCGTGATATCAAAGCAATGCTAAATGTCAAATTTACTAGTTCGTAGGGGCGGATCTTGTGTCCGCCCGTTGTTGTTATATCAATAATTTTGTTATCTTCGGGAGGACACGAGGTCCTCCCCTACATTTCGTGATATCAAAGCAACGCTAAATGTCAGAATTACTAGTTCGTAGGGGCGGATCTTGTATCCGCCCGCAGTTGTTAATTCAATAATTATGTATTTACGCGAGGACCGTAGTCCTCCCTTACATATAGCACAACAGCATTTCAGATTCCGTCAAATGTCTAATTTATACTTCCTTTTTATTTGTTAAATTTACGACTATTTTACTAATCACCCTTCTTTTTCAATATCAGACTGCGAAAACATATAATATGAAGGTAATACTTCATGAACCAAACTAACTTAACATGCAAAATTTTCAAAAGAAAATGACGCAAAGCTAAAGGGCCTAAATTGCTAAAAACAATATGGCAGCCAGTTGCTGTACTATGTACATATCTTAACTTTGCTCATGCAAAGTTTTTTGTTTTTGATATATTCAATTTTAAATTGTTTATATAAATTGCATTAAAAGGAGGATAAGAATGATTAAAAGAAAAATATCATTGATGTTGGCTGTTGTAATGGTGCTGACATTGATGATGCAAATCTTTGCTTTTGGAGCAGATTATTCCGGTCATTGGGCTGAAGACACAATAGCTCAATGGTTCAAAGACGATTTGCTTAAGGGATATGAGGACGGTTCATTCAAACCAGATGCCCAAATAACAAGAGCAGAGTTCATGACAATGGTAAACAATGCATTTGATTTTACTGAAAAAGCTGAAATTGGCTTCAGAGATGTAAAATCAAGCGATTGGTATTACCAGGAGGTACAAAAAGCTGCAGAGGCTGGTTATATAATTGGATATGAGGATAATACCATACGACCAGTCAATAAGATTACAAGGCAGGAAGCCGCACTTATTATTGCCAGAATAAAAGCATTGAATGAAAATGCTTTGGGTGCAAAGAAATTTGTAGATTACAATGAAATTGCATCATGGGCAATTGGGGGAGTAGGAGCGGCTGCACAAGAAAAGTACATGATAGGATATGAGGATTACACTTTCAGACCTCTTAGATTTATTTCAAGAGCAGAAGCTTTAGTAACTATTGACAGAGCTTTGGACATGGTTGTTGAAGTACCAGGCACAGGGGGCGGCAATACTGGGGGTAGTAATTCCGGCGGAGGCAATTCCGGTGGAGATACAGAAGTTACTACTTCAGCTGCAATTTTGGCAAGCTTATCAATTACAGATGAAATATCAACAAGGTCAATCGACATTACAACTCCATCTGCAATCAGTGGAATTACCACAACATCATCAGCAATAACCATTACAGCAATTGCTGCAGAAGGAACAGACATTACAATCAGAGTTGTTACTCCATCAGGAATTTCAGTGACAACATCGTCTGCAATAAACGGCATAGCAGCAAATATTCCGCTGGATACACCGGGTATTGATTACTATATAGAAATAGTAGCAACAAGACAAGATGAAAGGTATATAGATTATATAGATACTGTATATACAGTTGTTGTTACGAGAATACTAGAACCGTAAAATAATCATATAATACCATCAACAATTGCCTGGATTAAATTTGATGACATAGTATACAGACGCTGTCTTCTGAGGCTCAGCCGAAGAATCTCATGTTTTAAATAAAGATGAGATCCTTCACTATCGTTCAGGATGACAGCGCCGTAGTTTGTCAATAATATAAGCCCTCAACTATGTTGAGGGCATTTTTTTATTTGAAATTTTCAACCACTATGATGCTGGCAATCTGAGTAACATTTTTGTAGTCTTTTATTTCTTCAAGGGCAGCGTCGATGTTTTTTCTGTCTACTTCATGAGTTATGAATACCAGTGGGGCAGTTTCATCTCCGTTTTTTTGTCTTTGAACTACGGATGCCAGGCTTATGTCATTTTTTCCGAATATGCTTGCAATGTTTGCAAGAACTCCCGGTTTGTCTATTACCTCAAAACGGATGTAGTATTGCTTGTGAGCTTTGTTGGCAATTAAATATTTATTTTCTTTCTTCAAATCAATTTTAGCCTTGCCGCCGGTTTTCACAATGTGCATAACATCTCCCAGAACAGCGCTTCCTGTTGGCAGCGAGCCTGCTCCCTTGCCGTAAAGCATGAGTCCTCCAACAGCATTTCCTTTCAGGAATACTGCATTGTACTCATTTTTTACAGTCGAAAGAGGATGGCTTGCGGGAACAAAGGCAGGATGAACTCTCAGCTCTATTTCATCACCTTTCCTTGAGGCAGAAGCCAGAAGTTTTATGTTGTAGCCAAGTTCCTTAGCATAACTTATGTCTTCCTTTGATATTTTTGTTATTCCTTCCTTTGGAATATCTCTTACGTTTATTCTTTGTCCAAATGCAATGGTAGACAAGATGGAAAGCTTGTATGCAGCGTCATCACCTTCAACGTCCGAAGAAGGGTCTGCCTCTGCAAATCCAAGAGCTTGTGCATCTTTTACTGCTTGTTCGTATTCAAGGTTGTTTTCAGCCATCTGTGTGAGTATGTAGTTTGTGGTTCCGTTGATGATGCCTGTTATGTCGGTAATTTCATTTGCACAAAGATTGTCAGTCATTGTGTTTATAATTGGGATACCGCCTGCAACGCTTGCTTCATACATGAGGGATACTCCGTTTTTATAAGCAAGCTCTTCAAGCTCTTCACCATGTGTGGCAATAAGCGCCTTGTTAGCAGTTACAACATGTTTCTTATTGTTAAGAGCTGCCTTTATGTACTCGTAAGCAGGACTTATTCCGCCAATGAGCTCCACAATGATTTGAGTATCCTTGTGGTTAATTACATCATATGCATCTGTTGTGTATACTTCCTGCGGCAAATTAACGTCGCGTTTTTTGTCAAGGCTTTTTACCAGTACTTTGTTTATAACTAATTCTTTATTTAAACTTCCGGTTATTTTAGAATTGTTAATACCAATTATATTAATAAGTCCTGATGCTACCGTGCCCATTCCTAAAATTCCTAATCCTACTTTTTCCATAGTTACCTCCGCAAATTGTTCTCGATGTGTGTACACGTGTTCTTTAAATAAATACCTGACTAATATAACACAACTTTTTAATAAGTTCAATACATTATTTTAATAATTTTTCCAAACAAAAAAATACCAGAAATTCCGGTAAAAACATTAGCATTTTGCTCAACCTGAAACCCAGATGGTAGGGGAGGACTCTTATTCACACCACACACCTGAAATCCAGATCGTAGGGGAGGACTACTGTCCTCCCGTATTATACGAAATTCATTGACATAATAAGAGCGGGCGTATACAAGATACGCCCCTACAGATAGATAATATAATATTTTGCAGTGAATTCAGATTCCGTTTAAAGATGAATCGATATTTTGCAGTGAACCAAAACCCAGATGGTATATCTATTTTTCACTCTACACGTGAAGATTCAGATCGTAGGGGAGGACTACTGTCCTCCCGTATTATACAAAATTCATTGACATAATAACAACGGGCGTATACAAGATACGCCCCTACAGATAGATAATATAACATTTTGCAGTGAACTAGGTTCCGTTTAAAGATGAATCGATATTTTGAAGTGAACCTGAAAACCCAGATTGTACGTGTACCTCTTTTCACTCTACACATGAAGATTCAGATCGTAGGGGAGGACTACTGTCCTCCCGTATTATACAAAATTCATTGACATAATAAGAGCGGGCGTATACAAGATACGCCCCTACAGATAGATAATATAACATTTTGCGGTGAATTAGGTTCCGTTTTATTGATGAATCGATATTTTGCAGTGAACCAAAACCCAGATGGGATATCTATTTTTCACTTTACACATTAATTCCCAGGTTGTAGGGGAGGACCTCGTGTCCTCCCGTATTATACAAAATTCATTGACATAATAACAGCGGGCGTATACAAGATACGCCCCTACAGATAGATAATATAGCATTTAGCAGTGAATTAGGTTCCGTTTTATTGATGAATCGATATTTTGCAGTGAACCTTAAATCACAATTATTTCTTTAAATTATACACATATGCTGCAAAAACAGATGTTATTGGTATTGCAAACAGAATTCCCATGCTGCCTATGATTGCCTGTATTATTTCAAACACAATCATTTCCAGGTTGAACAGCAAAAGTGTGTCGTTGTAGTTTGCAACAAGCAGGAGCACTACAGCCAGAGAGCTTCCGATGTACGCCAATATCAATGTGTTTGTCATTGTGCCTATGGCATCCTGCCCTATGTTAAACCCTGACTTAAGCATTGTTTTAAAACTTTTTTCAACCATATTTTCTGAAAGCTCATTTAGTGCAGAAGCAATTGACATGGAAACGTCCATTACTGCTCCAAGGGAACCGATGACTATGCTGCTCCACAACACCGCAATGAGGTCAATTGGCTTTTCTGTTTCAAGCATGAGTAAAAACATGGTGTCGTCGTCTGTTATTCCGGTGAGATTTAAAATCTTGCTTATGAGGTATGCAAGAATCCCTGCAATCATAAGTCCCCCAAGATTTCCAACAATGGCGCACAATGTTTTTTTGTCTGCTCCGTTTATTAGCAACAAGCTCATGAATATTATGAAAATGCTCACGATTATTGATGACAAATAAATGTTGTTACCTTTAAGAATAGACGGAACAAACACCATAAATATTGATAAACATGTGAATACCAGTGAAATTATGGTGTTAAGTCCTTTTTTGCGGCCAAACAATATTATCAAAAGGAAGAAGCTTATTAAAAGCATCAAGAGCACACCGCTTCTGTCATATTCAACAAATGTCCATTCTTTGCCGTCACCGTCCCTTGCAATAAGGGAAGACATGAGAATTTTATCCCCTTGTTCTACCACTTTGGCATCAACAGCTACCATGTCGTCCATATATTGTCGTGCATTTGTAACGGTTCCTTTTTGGTCACCGTTTGTTATTCTTGCAGTAAAACTTATTGTCTTGCTTGAAAATGTTTCATAGCCGCTGTCAATGGTTTCTTCTGATACATCATCAACAGAAATAATTTCAGCCTTGTAGGATTTATCGTATTGCTGACTGGCAAAGCTAATCTTGTTCATGTTGTATCCAGCTAATATAAATGCTACCGAAAGCAGTATTGTCAAAATGTATACCAATTTGTTCTTATTTGAATTGTTAAAATTTTTCAGTTCCATAACATACCTCTTCAAATTTAATCTCATTAAGTATATCACAATACAGAGATTATTCAAATTAAAATCCAAAAATATAGATAGCACCCAATTTTCTTTTCAATTCGAAAATCGGGTGCTATCTATTTGGGTTTTCTAATTCGAATCCTGTTGGAATCACCTCATTCGTCACCATCAAGATCAAATTAACTTATCTTACATCTGTTTTCATTTTCTGATACTATGACTGCAAATTGAGCTTTCATTAAAGCTCTTATTCTTCAACTTTATGCAGCGATCTGTTGGAATTACTTTTCAGATTATTGTAAGTAAGTACAATTTGTTGTATCAATAATATACCCAGCTGATAATACTTTAAACACTGTTTTAATAAATTATATGCACAATAATAAAAGGGGTTACTGTCTTCAAATCTGGACTTGTTGTTTGCAATATAGGAACGAATATGTTGACATAAATTGTCGAAATTGTTATACTATAGAAAAATATGTTGTATGAAAGGAGCAATTATGGGTAAATTTGTAGTCAAAGAAGTAAATTCAGGTTTTAAATTTGATTTGAAGGCAACAAACGGACAAGTTATAGCAAGTTCAGAAGTTTATTCAGCAAAGCCATCTTGTTTAAAAGGAATCGAAAGCGTGAAGAAAAATGCACCGATTGCAAACCTGGAAAACCAGTTGGTGGAAGGATACGAGGTAATGAAAAATCCTAAGTTTGAAGTATATGCTGACAAATCAGGCGAGTTCAGATTCCGTCTCAAAGCCAAAAATGGTGAAATCATAGCAACATCAGAAGGGTATAAGGCAGTAGACAGCTGCATGAATGGTGTGGAGAGCGTCCGTAAAAATTCAGAAAATGCAGTTATAGAATAAAAAACAAATCAAACGGGACAGAGAACTGTCCCGTTTGATTTATGTAAATATTCGAAGTCTGTCATTCTGAGGCGTAGCTGAAGAAACTCATGTTTTGACAAAGATGAGATGCTTCACTATCGTTAAGGATGACATAAATTGACATTTCAGTGGCTTTAACAAATACTGTCTGTTGTCTGTACTTAAAGTTATTCCATTCGGCCCCATTTCATTTCAGTGCCGCTTTTATCATATTTTTTCCTTTTACCTGTAACATGTTCAATATCAATTCTCAAAAGATATGTAACATTGTAACTTACATCAATTGCTGCATCAAAAAACTCCATGTCACCAGGAGTGTATTTTTCACTTATGAGCCTAAGTCCCATAATTTTCTCGTTTTTATCTTCAACTATGCTCACATTTCCAAACACAACTGCAGATTCAAACTCAGTGGTGAATCTTGTCTCCAGAGTTTTCTTGATTTCCTGATTAGCATCTGTGTTTTCATTTAGTTCAACAGGAACATGCACGTCTCCTACAAATGACATACATACTTTTGGATTTCTCTTTATATTTTCAATTTTAGTTCCAAGTTTTGCAGAATGAAAGTAAATTTTATCATCTCTTCTTACAGGAGAAACAGGAATACAGTATGGACTTCCATCTTCATTTATTGTGGCCAAAGTTCCGAACTGTGATTTGTCAATTACAGCATATGCAAAGTCCTTGTCCATTTCACGGTCTTTTCTTCTCATTGGATTCATTAAATACACCTCTTTTCATATTTAATCCACTTTTTTTATTCTTGTTTCAAATTTCCGGCAGAATCATCTTAAGTGGTGACTATATTGTATTATTAAAATATAAACTTTGCAATAAAAATCAAAGTTTAATGATAAATAAGACCTGCCGCTAATATTCTTTATGTTTGTATAATTAAATTTTCGTTTTATTATTATACTCTTGCTAAAAATGCTGTAATAATATAAAATATTTGTATTGCTGTATGAAAACATCAGTAGTCTGTGTATATACAGTTTCATTCAACAATGATTTAATTAATTTTTTCACCCTGTTTTTTCCATGGCATACCCGAATAATATAAAACGCGATAAATTTAGGAGAAATTATGAATAAAAAACTGCAAGTTTTGGTTGCTGACTTGGGCAAGGACACATACAATTATCCGCTGAGCATCGTTTTTATTATATTTTCCATTTTCTTAACAACTTTGATAGCATTTATGACGGGAGGAAGCAATTCATCCCTTCACCTTTTATATATACCGTTATTTTTTTCTGTCTTGGTTTTCGGAATCAAGGGAGGAATCATCACAGCTGTTGTTGCAGGTCTGGCAGTAGGGCCTTATTTGCCTATTAATTCTGCAAACAATATTATGCAGCCACCTGCCATGTGGTTGTTCAGGATTGGTATATTCATTGTCATAGTTGTATTTGTGGGATCGCTCATTGAGCTGATTAAAAAAACAGAAGAACTCGAAAAAAGAAAAGCTTATGAAGACTTGAGGACCGGATATTACAACTTCAACAAGTTCAAGCTTGATTTGTGGACTATGGTATCAAGCTGCAAATATCAGGACATATCAGTAATCATGTTTGAATTTCAGAATATTGATATGATCAAACGTTACGTTGACGTAGAAACAAGTCAGAAATCTTTTGTTGAATTGTTGGACAAAGCCGAAAAGTATTTTGAAGACGGCACAATCTATGCAGCAACAAGCAAAAAAATAACTGTCATACTTCCTGAATGGGATGCATGGGAGGCGGCTAAATCAGCCAAGGATTTCATTGCTACAACGAAAAAACCAGTATACATAGATAACTTTCCCATATCAATAGTGGTGAAGGGAGCTGTAATAAATTATCCCAAACATGAAACAGATGGTGACAGGCTGATTGTAAAGCTTGACAAGGCTATTGAGCAATGTTTGAGATGCCACAGCGAAGTTGTCATTTATGATGATATAATAGAAATAGAACAGGAAAAGTATTACAGCGGACTTGTTTCATTGTACCACTCACTTCAAAATGACATGTTCACATTAGCATACCAGCCGAAAATAGATTTGAAAAACAATTCAGTTATTGGAGTTGAAGCGCTTTTAAGGTGGAAAGACAAGGACAAGAAAAGTATGTCAATTTCAGAACTAATAAGAAGGGCTGAGGAAGCTGGTTTTATAAATCAAATAACAAGATGGGTTATAAAAAATACAGCCATGCAGATGAAAAGATGGGATGAAAAGGGCATTATCATGCCTGTATCAATAAATCTTTCCGCAAAGGAACTATCTGATGATACATTTGTTGAATATGTGAGGGAATGTTTAGATGAATACGGTGTAAATCCTAATAATCTGGAATTTGAACTTACTGAAAGAATAATCATACTTGATGAAAAAAACGCACTTGAACAATTTAGAAAGCTGAAAAAAATGGGAATCAAGATGTCACTAGATGATTACGGATCTGGTTTCAACTCGGCAAAATACCTTATGGAATACGGCGAAATATTTGATTATTTAAAGATAGAAAAAAAACTCATTGACAAAATTTCAAATGAGAAAAACTTTGCAATAATAAAATGCATGATAAATGCAACTCACTTGTTTGGCATGAAGCTTGTGGCCGAAGGAGTGGAAACAATCTCTCAGGTTGAGTTATTAAAATCTGCAGACTGTGACTATATACAGGGATTCTACTACAGCAAGCCCTTATTTGCAGAAGACCTTGAACAATTCCTGCAAAAACAGAATCTGTAGGGGAGGACTACTGTCCTCCCGCATTCATATTCCCAAAAAACCAAACACCATGCTCACCAATCTGTAGGGGAGGACCTCGTGTCCTCCCGCATTCATATTCCCAAAACCAAAACACCTTGCTCACCAATCCGTAGGGGAGGACTACTGTCCTCCCGCATAAACATTCATTGATACAATAGCAACGGGCGTATACAAGATACGCCCCTACACATTGATAACATAGCATTTGTAGCGAATTCAGATACCCGGTTTAATTGATGAATCATTATTTTGTGGTGAACTACTGTCCTCCCGCATTAATATTCAAAAAACCTAAACATCTTGCTTTACCAATCTGTAGGGGAGGACTACTGTCCTCCCGCATTTATATTCCAACCAAAAAGAGACACCCAAAGGTGTCTCAAAACATACATTTAATTAATCTAATGCTTCTCTTAACAATGCAAGCAAGCATTCATAAACACATTCGCATCTGTTTCTGGTTCCGCCGTCAGGCCTTACTGATCCTGGTCTTTCGTGGCAAGGATGCCAGCAGTCATGATGGTCTTCTACAGCTTCAGCCAACAATTCAAACAAGCATTCATAAACACATTCGCAATCGCATCTTCTTAATCCAGTTTCGCCGCCTACATTACCATTGTTGCATTTTCTTCTGCAAGTATTACCAGCTACATTACCATTATTTGGTCTACCCATTGATAAAAACACCTTTATATATAAATTTGAGCCAAGCTCATTCATATCATATTCCTCTGCACGTAAAGTGTGACGGAAAATGTCGAAAAAATTTATATGCTACTTAATGTTGTTACAAATGGAGGAGTTTCGTAATGCCTGATTCACTAAACTGTATGGTAGAGCCTTGTGTTTGTCTCGTGCCCGCCGCTTGTTGAACAAACGAATATGTGAAAATACATACATTCGTATTTAATATACATGTACGAAATATGCATATTAGCCAATATCCATAAATTAAAATCTGATATAAAGTGAGTAATCTGGAATATTAAACGAATTTATTCTAAGACCGTTCCACTTAGAGTTATATTTTTGTTTGCTTTTGAAGTATCCCGTGATATAATATAAAAGCGCATTTTAAATTAAATATGAAAGTTAAGTATTTTTTATATTTTAGGAGTTTGCTTGTATGAAAAAAATAAGAAATTATTCAAATATTATAATGATTTTTATGACAACTATATTAATAATTCTGTTAGCATATATATTTTGGATAACCTGGAACGAAGTATATAGAAAGGTTGTTATAGATCCTTTCTATGAAAAGGGTTCACTGTTATTAACTGTAGTTTATATTATAATATATTTTTTATTTGCTAAAATTTATGAAGGCTTTAGAATCGGGTTGTTAAAAACATCTGAAGTAATATATTCACAATCTTTATCCCTTATTTTTGCAAATTTATTGACATATATGCAAATAAGCTTAATTGCTAAAAAACTTGTTAACCCATTAATGCTGGGCGTTATGACAGCAGTCGAAGTTTTTGCAGTGTTTATATGGGCTATTATCAGCAATAAATTATACTTTACCGTATGTCCGCCAATTAATATGTTGATGATATATAGTAATAAATCTGCTATAGATCTTATGTCAAAAATGGAAGGACATAAAAACAAATATAATATTTGTTCAATGATTAATACAGAAGAGGGATTTATATCTATTAAGAAAAAAATAGATCAATATGAAGCAGTTATGATCTGTGATGTAGAATCATCTTTGCGAAATAAAATTGTTAAATATTGTTATAAAAAGTCAATTGAAATTTATATGACGCCTAAATTATCGGATATAATAATTCAAAGTTCGGACAAGCTACATATTTTTGATACACCTCTTTTGATATGTAAGAATCATGGGTTATCTTATTCACAAAAGATTTTAAAAAGAGCAATGGATATAATTATTTCTATAATTTTTATAATTGCTTTATTCCCAATAATGATTATTACTGCGATATTTATAAAACTCTATGATGGTGGGCCTGTAATATTTAAACAAAAAAGACTAACGATAAATAATAATGTATTTGAAATATATAAGTTTAGAAGTATGATTGTTAATGCTGAAAAAGATGGGGAAGCACGTTTAGCCAGTCAGAATGATGATAGAATTACACCAATTGGCAAAATTATTAGGAAGATCAGACTTGATGAACTACCTCAAATATTCAATATATTGATAGGTGATATGTCTATAGTGGGGCCTAGACCAGAGCGTCCTGAAATTGCAGAAAAATATATAGGAATAATGCCAGAATTTGAATTTAGGACAAAGGTAAAAGCAGGCTTGACGGGATATGCCCAAATCATGGGTAGATACAATACTACACCCTACGATAAGTTAAAGTTGGATTTAATGTATATAGGTGAATATTCAATGTTTATGGATATTAAACTAATGTTAATGACAGTTAAGATATTATTTATGGCAGAAAGCACAGAAGGCATAGTAGATGGAGAAGTCCTACCGGTAGCAATAACCCAAGATGACGATACTAGTCAAATATTTTAATAAATAAAATGCAATGTCTATTAAGTTGAATAATAAAAAATCTTTGGAGTGTGACAAGATGGGCAATACAGATACACCACTGCCATTAGTAAGTATCATTATGCCAGCATATAACTGTGAAAAATATATTGCTGAGTCTATAAATTCTGTTTTGATGCAATCATATAAGAATTATGAATTAATTATTATTGATGACGGATCTAAAGACAAGACAGTTGAAATAATAAAAAATTTTTCATTAAGAGATTCTCGTCTAAAAATATATATTAATAAAAAAAATCAAGGAGTTTCCTATTCAAGAAATAAGGGAATAGAAATAGCAGTCGGTGAATGGATAGCTTTTTTAGATAGCGATGATTTATGGAAAGAAACAAAACTTGAAGAGCAAATTTTACTTGCACTGGAGAAAAATGTGAGTTTTTTATTTACAGGATCGTCATTTATAAATGAAACCGGTCAGCCATATTCAGGAATCTTTGAAGTACCAACTGAAATATCATATAATCAACTGCTTAAGCAGAATGTTATTTCATGTTCATCTGTTATGATAAAGAAATTTCACCTTGAAAAGTACAAAATGGAAAGAGACGATACACATGAAGATTTTGGTTTATGGCTAAGAATACTAAAAAATGGGACAAAGGCATACGGAATTAATGAGCCATTGTTAATTTATAGAATATCGAGTAAATCAAAATCAAGCAACAAGATAAAATCTGTTAAAATGACATATAAAACTTATAGATATGTTGGATTGAACTTTTTTACATCAGCCTATTATTTGTTTTGGTACATTGTAAAAAGTTATATAAAATACAAAAATATAAAAATTAGGTCTTGGGGGAATTAAATTGAAAGATAAAATTGAAAAAAAAACTAAACAACCTTTATCAATAAATTATGAAAACAAGAGATTATCTATACTTTACTTTGCACCGTTGCTAATTATTGCAGGATTTGTTCCACTTATAACATATGCTAAATATCTCGATTTACAAGGCACAACTCAATCTCTATTTTGGACAGGACAGCAACAGTATTTAGATTTCTTCAGCTATTGGAAATCAAGGTGGCTTATTGTACTGACTGCGATTACGTGTGTTTTTTATATAGTACTTTATAAACAAAACAAACTACCATTTAAAAATGTAAAACAATACTATATACCACTAGGCATTTATGCAATATTTGTACTAATTTCAACATTATTTGCAGTAGATACTACTACAGCTCTATGGGGGTTTGTAGATATGTATCAAGGTATGTTTGTTCTTATGAGTTATGTTTTCATTACATTCCTAACAATTAATTTTATAAATAATGAAAGTGATTTATCTTTATTTGTTAGGGCATTTCTATTTCTGATGTTAGTTGAAGGATTCATCGGCATAGGGCAGTATTTTGGATTTGATATCTACCAGACTGATATAGGGAAAAGCTTGATAATGCCAGGCAATCTGCTTGTTGAAAATTTATCATTCTCATTTGGTCCTAAAACAATATATGGAACATTGTTCAATACAAATTACGTAGGTAGTTTTGCTACATTGATGCTTCCTATGTCGATTGCTGCTCTTTTAGGAGCTAAGTCCATGAAACAAAGAATTTGCGCAGTTTTAGCATCTGTTCTGATGATATTTATATGGATTGGATGCAATTCAAGAGCTGGTTATATAGGAGTTGCTATATCTTCTATACTTGGATTATGGCTGTTCAGAAAGGCTATCAAGAGGTATTGGAAAATTTCAGTCAGTCTTCTGGCTGCTTCGGCTGTTATATTTGTAGGTTTTAATTTTATTTCTGATGGGGAGTTACTTAGCAGGATTAAGACATTTAATTTAATTGAACAAATTGAAAATATGAAAGAGTATAATGAAAATGCTTTGAAATTTGAAAGTATTGAATTGGGCAAAAACACTTTTTCTGTAAAAACAAATAAAGAGACATTAAATTTTAAAGTTGAGCAAGAAAAGCTTTATTTTTTGGATAAAGAGTTTAATGAATTGGAAATAGTGACAAAAGGAAATGAAATAACATTTAAAGATCCAAACTATAGTAGATATAAAATTTTTATGCCTGAGGATTATCCGGGAGTAACTGTAACTATTGGCGGTTCATTATATAAAATTAATTTTTATATTGGTGAAAATAATATTAAAATATTGGGTACAGGAGGGAGAATTACTACTCCAGTTGTTGCTGAAAGGATAGAGAGTTGGGATGATTATGATGGATTATTGTCAGATAGAGTTTATATTTGGAGCAGAACTATTCCTTTGTTAAAAGATAATTTTATAAAAGGTGTTGGAGCTGATAATTTTCCAATTGCATTCCCTCAGGACGATTTTGTAGGTAAATTAAATACAGGTTGGGATGCAAATATGGTTGTTGATAAACCACATAATATGTATTTGCAGATAGGTTTGAATACCGGTGTGATTTCTTTACTTTCATTATTAGCAGCGTGGAGTATATATTTGATTACAAGCCTAAAAATTTATAATAAGATACATTATGATTCCTTGGAAAAGTATGTCGGAGTAGCATGCTTTATAAGTATTTTCGGCTATTTGGTAGCAGGATTCTTTAATGATCAGGTTGTATCAGTAGCGCCTTTGTTCTGGATTATACTTGGAATGGGAATCTGTATTAATTTCAATTTAAATAAAAAAGGTGAAATTAATTGATACAGGAGAATTATTAATATTATGAAATTATTATGGATTAGCGGTTTAGCTTGGAGAACAAAGTCAGGATATGAGAGAAAATTAAATGGACCTGGTGCAGTTTCGGGTTCCATTTTTCAACAAAGTATTATCGATGGTTTAGAAAAGGGAACAAGTGATGTACATGTAAATATAATTTGTGATTATCCTGAAAAATGTGGGTTTGTATCAAAAGGTAAAGAATGGGCTCATCGTGAAGGAGCTAATGATAAATATGTTTTTTATGTTAATATTCCTATTATATCATTAATAACAAAAACAATAACCATGTGTTTTTCAATTTTTAAATATTTTAATCAAAATCGAGACACAAATTTTGCAATAGGATATTTAGTTCATACACCGTACTTATTAGCCTTGAATTTTGCAAAAATTATTAATAAAAAATTAAAATGTATTCTTATATGCCCTGATTTACCTGAGTATATGGACCTTGCACTAGCTGAGAAACCTTTTAAAAAAATTTTGAAGAATTTGGATAAAAAGATAATCGATAAGGCTTTGCAGAAAATTGACGGATATATACTTTTTACTGACTCTATGAAAGAGAGACTGCCAACTGAAGGGAAACCTTCTTTACTATTGGAAGGCGTCTGTTCAGCGGATGATTTGAATATGGAACCATGTGAAAAAAAACATGCATTTATGTATGCTGGTACATTGCAGAAAAATTTCGGCATTGAAAATATAATAGATGCATTCAAATTGATACAGGATAAAACAGTTGAGCTTTGGATTTTTGGAGATGGAGACTTAAGAAGTTATGTTATACAACAAGAGAAGGAAGATAAGCGGATTAAATATTTTGGATTTAGAGACAGAAAAGTTGTATTTGAATATGAAAAATCCTGTAAGTTACTAATTAGTGTTAGAAATCCTACTGATGAATTTACGAAATATTCTTTCCCTTCCAAAACATTTGAGTACATGATTTCTGGCACACCGTTTTTAACAACAAGGTTACCAGGAATTCCTAAAGAGTATGAGGAATACTTGATTTTAATTGATAACAATAGCATCGACACCATAAACAGAAAAATGCAAGAGGTATTAAATAACACTATTGAATGGAATGTTGATTTTGGTGAAAGGGCTAAAAATTTTATTCTTAAAAATAAGTCCGCAAATATGCAGTCAAGAAAGGTTGAGGAATTTCTTCTAAATATTAAAAATGTGCTCTAGTAGTTAATATGTAAATAATATGTGTATTTAAAGATAAATATGGAGTTAAAAATGATTGGACGTAAAAAGAGTTTTAAAGTAGAATACATTGCATGGATTGCACTGTTTATATATTTCTTGTTAATGTTTTGTGTATCAAGCACAGTATTTTTTCTTCGCCCTTATTTATTAACAGCATTACCTTTATTAATATTAGTTATTGAAATTGTTATATTAAATAGGGAAATACTTGTGAGCAGGAGCATGGTTTTGTTTATATTTTTGTACCTGATAAGTCTTATTTCAAGTATTATAAACAGAACATTTTTGGAATTAACAGCTTTGCAAAATTTCCTGCAGTATCCTGCTATTTGTTTAGGAATTATATTGATGTGTAATACCAAGGAAAAATTAATAAAATTTTTAAAGATAATATTTTGGCTTGGATTTTTAGGCGGACCGATTATAGGTTTATACCAAATGGCAATAGGTGATTATCTATATCCACTTCCTAAAGATTCAATATATCAGATGAATATATTTATAAGCACAATAATATGTACAGCTGTTCAATACAATGCTAATTTTGTTGCCTTGCATATGACTTTTGTATTCTTTATAGGAATGTATCTGACAGGACAAATTACATATAGAAAAAAGACATATTCAGTCGCTGTAATAATTACATTTATATGTTTGATTTTAACTTATTCAAGGACTGCATTAATTGCAGTTATTTTCAGTTTATTTATATACTTATGTATGAACATCAATAAATACAAAACAGCTTTGCAAGTGACTGAAAAGATTTATTTATTTTTAGTGATAGCTGTTATTATAATGATTATTATTTCTGTTGCAGAAGTTAATGTTTTTGAATTTATACAAAACTCGTTATCCGCAAACTTAAAGAAATTGATGGTGATTAAAGATAAGGGAAATGTCATTATAAGATTTGAGCAATGGAAAGCAAGCATTAAATCAATTGCCAATGCACCGATACTGAATGTGTTTTTTGGTTTTGGAAATAATTACACTGAAAAGTTAGCAGAATATTCCGGATACAATATAAGTACGCACAATACTATCTTTGAACAGCTTATGACGAATGGTATAATTGGTGTTGTAATAGTAATTATTATCATGATCTCTACATTAAAAAAGTTTCTGGTTTTATATAAACAATCTTTTAAAGAAAGTATATTGCTATGCGGTTATTTCACACTATTAATCATTTTACAGATGATAAGTGCACTGTCAATTGAAATTATGGTGTTCTTTGTATTATCTGATTTGCTGTTGAAATTAAATTTTCAAGGGAGTGTGTTTGATGAGTAGAAGAGACATGATATATCGTAATTTGGATATTATAGAGAACATTTTATGGGATGTTGTATTTCAAGTGAAAATGGTGAAAGATAAGAATTATCGCGATACTATGTATCATAACAAAATATTTAATAATAAATACAAGGGTGAAGCTTGTTTCATATTAGGAAATGGACCATCACTAAAAGAAGAGCAAAATTTAGAATTTTTGAAAAATCATTATGTATTCACTGTAAATCAGTTGTATAGGTCTGAAATTTTCAACATAGTACAACCTAATTTTCATCTTATGGTCGACCCATTATTCTTTTCATTGCGAGAAAATGAGCCTAGTGAAAATGATACATTGCAACGCATTAAAAATCTAAGTTCTTATGAAAATTTGACATTGATACTTCCTTATACATCAAAACAATTTATTGAAAATAATCATATTGGCAATAAGACAAATATTTATATCGAAAGTAGATATAGAAGTTATGATGGATTTAAAAGAAAAATTAGAATGGATAAATATATGCCTCAGGTACAGACTGTAGTACATGCCGCAATTTATTGTGCAATATATATGGGATTTAGCAAAATATATTTGTTAGGTTGTGATATGACTGGTATTTTAGAAAATTATGTAAAGAGCACTAAAGATCAGGACAATGAAAAGTTTATCCATGTTTATGGGTATAATGAACAGGAAAAAGAAAGAATTAGAAAAGTTCATCAAATGAATGACAATGAAATTATGTTGAAGAGTTATGCCACAATGTTTTCAGTTTTTAGAAATATACATGATTATTGTGATAGAAATGGCATTCAAATATATAATACAACTCAAGGTGGTGCTTTAGATAATCTGCCAAAATTAAGTCTGGATGAAGTGCTTTCTGAACTTGGGGAGGATATTAAATAAAATGGGTGTAGGCATAATTTTTGATACAATAAAATATATATTGTTCAATTCCAAAAAAAACAATGTTAAATTGAGCATTGGGTCTAATATCAATAGTAATGTTAAATTTCAAGGTGCTAATAAAATCGGGAAAATGACAAATCTAAGGAATTGTACATGGGGTTATGCTTCATATTGTGGTGAAAATTGCACTATTGGTGAAGCTGCAATAGGAAAGTATTGTTCAGTTGGCGATAGGGTACACTTTATCGGAGGAATGCATCCTTCTTCTGATTTTGTATCTACACATCCCGCTTTTTATTCTGTAAGAAATCAAGCAGGCATTAAATATGTAAACGAGAATAAATTTGATGAGTACAAATTTATTAGTAATAATAAAGCCTTTATCATCGGAAATGATGTTTGGATTGGATCAGATGCAAAAATAATGCAGGGAGTCAAAATAGGAGATGGAGCGATTATTGCAGCTGGTGCACTTGTAATAAAAGATGTTGCCCCATATGAAATTGTCGGAGGGGTTCCTGCAAAGCACATAAAATTTAGATTTTCTCAAGAACAGATTGATCGGCTGTTGCAGATAGAGTGGTGGAATTATGATGAGGAGAAGATTCGTTTGCTTTCTGATTCTATGATAGATATTGAACAATTTCTAATTCAGATAGATACGCTGCATGAAAAGGATGATAGGAGGTAGTTGAATGAACTTAAATAGTAGTGAGTTTTCACTTGATGATTTTGCAATAGTAATATTATCTTTTGATGGATATTCAGATTTGTGGGAATACTTTTTTAAGTTTTTTAATATGTACTGGCCAGACTGTCCATATAAATTATATTTGGTAACTAATAATAAAGATGTAGATTTTAACAATGTTATAGTAATTAAAACCGGAGATGAAATATCATGGAGCAACAGAACAAGAATTGCATTATCAAAAATAAGTGCTAAATATGTTCTTCTGCTTCTTGAAGATTATTTTATTGGTAAAGAAGTCAGCAACCATGATTTTAATAAAATAGTTGCAAAAATATTATTAAATAAATACAGATATTATCGATTAAATAGAAATCCACCACCTCGCGGAAGAATAGACAAATCAATTAATGCATACGAAATTAATGAAAATGAAGAATATGGAATAAATTTACAACCGGCATTATGGAATAAAGATTTTCTGATTAATTTGCTAGGAAATGGCAATTATAGTGCCTGGGAATTTGAGATAAATCAGTTGAAAAAAACATATGTATTATCAAAAAAGCATATGGAAGGATGCTATGTAGATAATTCAAATGTATTTATTATATATAATGGCGTCCTTAAAGGTAAATGGATACCTGGAACATTAAAATATTACCGTAACCAAGGTATTGTTATTGATCCAGGGAATCGTGCTGTTTTAAAAGCTTCTGAAGAATGGAATCATATAGTAAGGACTTACATAAGAAACCATATTCCGTATTGGGCTAGAAAAGTAATAAAAAAATTAATGACACAAATCGGTGTAAAGTTTGTTACAAAGTACTAAAATAAAAAATCGGGGTAAATGAATTTTGAAATTAAATAATCAGCTGAAAAATATGATTTTATATGCTTCGGCAATAATTATTCAGAAAGGTATATCATTCTTTTTGCTTCCTCTATACACATCCCAGCTTATTCCAAGTGAGTATGGCACATTGAACATTGTTACTGGTGTTTGTTCATTCTATGGTGTTTTGGCGACATTAGGAATGGATGCGGCTGCCGGAAGGTATTATATAGAATATAAAGATGATAATGAAAATAGGAAAAAGTTTATAGGTACTGTGGTATATTTTACTATTTTAGTAAGCATGCTATTAGCAGTGTTGCTATTAATTTTTGGTCGATACCTTGTAGTACCATTTGCTGAAGGTGTTCCTTACTACCCACATATTATTATTGGAATTGTTTATATATTAACAGTCCCCATATATTCGATGTATCAACGAATATTGCTAATGAAAGAGAATGCTAACAGATATTCAGCCAATTTAATAACAAATTTCTTAATGCAGACGACACTAAGCATAATATTTGTAGTTGTTTTTAAACTGCAATCATTAGGCGTTATCTTAGCGATGTGTATTACAGGAATTATATTTTTTATTATATCTATTAGAAGTCTTAAAGTAGAAACAGAAACAATTATCAATAAAACACATCTAATAACAGCTCTTAAGTATTCAATACCATTAATTCCCCATACACTTTCAAACTGGGTCAATACTGTATTTGACAGGATTATTTTAGCAAGGTTTTATTCATTGGTTGAAGTAGGCATATACAATGTAGCAAACCAATTAGGAATGATTACGAATGTATTTTCTGCAGCGATTAATCAAGCTTATGTGCCATGGTTATATGGAAAAATAAAGGATGGACAGAATATTAGAATCAATCAATCAATAAATATATTGACTGGATTATTCAGCCTCTTAGGCATTGGAATAATTCTATTAACTCCAGAAATACTTAATATTATGGTGGACGAGTCTTATCATGAAGCACTGGAACTTATCCCGATATTTGTACTGGCCTATAGCTACTCAAATTTATATCTCGCTTTTTTGAATATTGTAATGTATCATGTTAAATATGCAAAATATATTGGTGTTGTAACATTTTCAGGGGCTTGCTTAAATATGGTATCGAATCTAATATTTATTCCTAGATACAGCATGTACGGAGCAGCACTTACAAGCTTAGGCACAAAACTAATTGTTTATGTTGTAATAATGATATTAGCAAGAAGTAGCAGTAAAATCAGGTTTGATTGGTTCAAGATAATTTTATTTACAGCTACATTAACTATTATTGCTGCTGTCAGCATAACAATAAAAATTAGCTTAGGATTTAGGATTTTAATGTGCATTGTCACTTTAGCTGGATTCATCTGTGTTTTAAATAAAGATATTAGTGCTTTATTGAATTTTAGTATATTTAATAAATTTGATTAAATTTTAAGCATATAGTAAAGGAGAATCATTATGAACTACAATAATGCTAAAATATTAGCGGTAATTCCGGCACGCGGAGGTTCTAAAGGAATTCCACGCAAGAATGTCCGATTGATGAACAGAAAACCTCTCATATCTTATTCTATAGAAAATGCGTTGTCATGTAAATCAATTACAGACATTGTTGTTACAACTGACGATGAGGAAATAATCAGTATAGCAAAGTTATATGATATTGACTATATAGTAAGAGATGCAAGATTAGCTGATGATTTAACAACACTTGATCCTGTTATATATGATGCAGTTATTAAAATGGAAGAGCAAAATAAAATGATTTATGATGTGGTAATTACATTGCAGCCAACTTCGCCATTATTAAAACCGGATACTTTAAATCGCGCGATTGAAAGTTTCATTAACGACGATAAGGATTCTTATATTAGTGCAGTTAATGATCCGCATTTAACTTGGTCAAAAGAAGGAAAAAGTTATGTTCCCAATTATGAAAAACGTGTTAATAGACAATTATTGCCTCCAACATATCTTGAGACAGGTTCATTTTTTATCTCTAGTAGAAAATGTGTAACTTTGGAAAGTCGACTTGGAAAAAACCCATCAATTTTTGAAGTACCTAAGGAAGAATCAACAGACATTGACAGTGCCAACGATTGGATTGTTTGTGAGCATTCTTTGAAGAAAAAAAGAATTGTATTTAGAGCAGATGGATATAAAGAGCTTGGCATGGGACATATCTACCATTGCTTAACTTTAGCATACAACTTGACAGGACATGAAGTTATGTTCGTTACTAAAGAACAATATACAGAAGGTGTTAAAAAAATTCAGGACAGTTTTATGCCATATGTTTTGATAAAAAGTGATGATGACTTTTATTCGTTTTTAAAAAATTGGAGAGCCGATGTAGTAGTAAATGATTGCTTAAATACGGAAAAATCATACGTTTTAAAATTGAAAGAGCTGACAAAAAGGGTTATTACTATAGAAGATTTGGGAAACGGGGCAGAATATGCAGATGCAGTAATAAATGCCTTATATAATGATGATACTTCGCCAGATAACTATTTCTTTGGTGAGAAATATGTATGCTTAAGAGATGAATTTTTAACCAATAAACCTAAACCATTTTCAAGAATTGTTAAAAATGTTCTGGTTATTTTTGGCGGTACCGATCCTTCAAATTTAACACTGAAAATATATGAGTTTGCTTTAAAAATGCATAAGCTATATCCGAATGTGACATTTAATTTCATAACAGGCAGCGGATATGACGTTAATGCAAATGATTTAAAAACTATTGAAGAAAAAAATATATATGTTTTGTCTGACGTGAAAAGGATTAGTGAATATATGAAAATCGCAGACCTTGCTTTCACATCGCAGGGTAGAACCGTTTATGAATTAGCTACTTTAGGTGTCCCTTCAATTGTTTTAGCACAAAATGAAAGAGAGCAACTCCATACATTTGCACAAATGCAGAACGGTTTTCTTAACTTAGGATTGGGAAAGGACATCTCATTAAAGACGTTGGAATCTACATTTGAATGGCTTGTAGGAACAGAGCAAGTTAGAAACGAGATGCGAGAACTAATGTTAAAACACGATTTGAAAAAGGGCATTAATAATGTTATTAGAATTATATTAAAGGAGGATTAAGAAAAATATGATAAATACAATTGTTAATAGAGCTAGTGAGGGAAAATTTGTATTAATAGCTGAAATTGGAGTTAATTATTATGATATTGCGAAAAAAATGAATATTTCTGTAATGGATGCTGCTAAATTAATGGTGAAAGAAGCAAAATTTGCAGGAGTGCATGCAGTGAAATTTCAAAGCTATAAAGCTGATACATTGGCAGCCAAGGAATCTCCTTCATATTGGGATACAAATGAAGAATCAACATCATCTCAGTATGAGCTTTTCAAAAAATATGACAGTTTATCGTATAATGAATATAAAGAACTGTCTGAATATTGTGAAAATTTAGGTGTTGAGTTTCTTTCAACTCCTTTTGATATAGAGTCTGCTAATTATCTGAATGATTTAATGAATATTTATAAAATTTCTTCATCTGATTTAAATAATTTAATATTAGTTGAACATATAGCAAAGAAGGACAAACCCATTTTATTGTCGGTTGGTGCTTCCGATGAAGACGAGATTATCAGAACAATAGAATTGATAAGAAAATACAATAACCAGAAATTAGTACTGCTGCACTGCGTGTTAGAGTACCCTACACAATATGAACATGCAAACTTAAATAAAATTATAAGCCTAAACAACTTAAAGAATAAATATAAAGATTTAATTACAGGATATTCGGACCACACGAAGCCGGATGAATATGCTGATATTATTAAGACAGCATACAATCTAGGAGCCATAGTGGTAGAAAAACATTTTACTCTTGACAAGACACTACCAGGGAATGATCATTATCATGCAATGGATACGAATGATGTAAAAAAAGCTATAGAAGGAATCGAATTTATAGATAAAATAAGAGGTAGTTATGAATTAAAATACTTGGAATCAGAACTTAGTGCAAGGGAAAATGCGAGAAGGTCATTAATCGCTGCAACATGTATTAAGAAAGGTACAGTTATAACTAAAGATATGCTCACATTTAAAAGACCTGGCACTGGAATTTCTCCAGCCGAATTAAATAAAGTAATAGGGAAAGTTGCTTTGTGTGATATTTATGAAGATACTATACTTAAATATGAAATGATAAACTAAGATGCTAAACAATATCTTTTACATAGAACCTGCATAATGCTTATAAAATATTGTTATGTTCAATAGATTTGCGGAATTAAAGGCTTTGTGATATAGTAGGAAACATGATTGCAAATATTTTTCAAAGAACATAAAGAATTAGCTTTTAACACAGAATATAGCTTATGGTTATTTGCAGAAACTATGCAATTCTATAATGAAATTAACAAAGTAATTATTAATCGTCTTAGATAAATTGGAGGAATAAGTATGTTTAAAAATAAAACTTTATTAATTACAGGAGGTACAGGGTCTTTTGGAAATGCTGTACTTAATAGATTTTTAAGTACAGATATTAAAGAGATACGTATATTTTCTCGTGATGAAAAGAAACAAGATGACATGCGCCATATTTACAACAACGATAAGATTAAATTCTACATCGGAGATGTTCGTGATTTATCCAGTATAAAAAATGCAATGTATGGTGTAGATTACGTTTTTCAGGCCGCAGCTTTGAAGCAAGTGCCATCATGTGAATTTTTCCCGATGGAAGCTGTAAAAACAAATGTAATAGGAACTGAAAATGTCCTCACTGCATGTATTGAAGCAGGTGTCAAAAAAGTAATTTGTCTTTCAACAGATAAAGCAGCATATCCTGTTAACGCAATGGGAACGTCTAAAGCCATGATGGAAAAAGTATTTGTTGCAAAATCAAGAACTGTAGATTCTAACAAGACATTGATTTGCGGTACTCGTTACGGAAATGTATTGTGCTCAAGAGGGTCTGTTGTCCCACTGTTTATCGAACAGATTAAAGCTGGACTCCCATTAACAGTGACTGAACCATCAATGACAAGATTTATCATGAGCTTAGAAGAAGCGGTTGAACTAGTCTTATTTGCTTATGAAAATGCTCAAAGTGGAGATATTATGGTACAAAAAGCTCCTGCTACAACCATTGAAGTATTAGCTCAAGCTGTTAAAGAGTTGTTTAATGCAGATAATGAAATAAAAGTAATTGGAATACGTCATGGTGAAAAAATGTATGAGACTTTGCTTACTAAAGAAGAAAGTGTTCATGCAATTGATATGGGAAACTTTTATCGTGTTCCTGCAGACAAACGTGATTTGAATTATGATAAATACTTTTTTGAAGGTATGCAAGAATATAATAAGTTGACTGAATTCAATTCAAATAATACACAACGTCTGACTTTAGAACAGACGAAGGAAAAATTATTAAATTTGAAGTATATAAGAGATGAGCTGGAATTATGGAAAAATCGAGCATGAAGATTCTAGTTACAGGAGCTAACGGTTTTATTGGCAAAAACCTTATTACTGAACTTAAGAATCGTGGCTATAATGATATTTTTGAATATAGTAGAGATATGGAGATATCTTTGTTAGACACTTATTGTCAAAAATGTGAATTCGTGTTTCATTTAGCAGGTGTTAATCGACCTCAAAATCAAGAGGAGTTTATGGAAGGGAATTTCGGATTTACTTCTATATTACTTGATTTGTTAAAAAAACATAATAATAAAGCAACGGTTATGATGTCATCATCAACTCAAGCAGCCCTAAACAATCCTTATGGACGAAGCAAAAAAGCTGGAGAGGATTTAATGATTTCATATAGTAAAGAAACAGGAGCAAAGGTATTAGTCTATAGATTCACTAATGTGTTTGGAAAATGGTGCAGACCTAATTATAACAGTGTTGTAGCAACATTCTGCCATAATATTGCTAATGATCTGCCTATTAAAGTAAACGATCCAGATGCTAGCATGAATTTAGTATATATTGATGATGTGATTGTAGAATTGATTAATGCACTAAAAGGTAAAGAAAATAGGAACGGAAATTTCTGTGAGGTTTCAAATACACATACAATTACGCTTGGTGAAATTGCAGAATTAATCAAATCATTTAAAGATAGCAGAAAGACATTAAATGTACCAAATATGGCCAATAAATTCGAAAAAAAATTATATAGTACCTATACAAGCTATTTACCAATAGATCAATTTAGTTATCCATTAAAAATGAATGTTGATAATAGAGGATCTTTTACAGAAATAATTCGTACAATGGATAGAGGTCAGTTCTCTATTAATATTGTAAAGCCTGGTATTATAAAAGGGAATCACTGGCATCATACCAAAAATGAAAAGTTTCTTGTGTTAAGCGGAAAAGGATTAATTCGTTTTAGAAAGATTGGTACAGAAGAGATTATTGATTACTATGTGAGTGGAGATAAAATGGAAGTGGTAGATATCCCAGTTGGATACACACACAATGTCATAAATACTGGAGTTACTGATCTGGTAATATTCATGTGGGCGAATGAACCATTTAATCCGGAAGAACCGGACACATATTTCTTGGAGGTATGATATGAAGAAATTAAAAGTAATGACAGTCGTAGGTACCAGGCCGGAAATTATTAGATTATCTGCTGTTATTAACAAATTGGAAGAGTCAAAAGCTATAGAACATGTTTTAGTACACACAGGACAAAATTATGATTATGAATTAAATGAGGTGTTCTTTAAAGATTTTAAATTGAAAAAACCAGATTATTTTCTTAATGCAGCAATTGGTAATGCAGTTGAAACTATAGGTAATATCCTCATAAAAATAGATCCAGTAATAGAAAAAGTAAAACCAGATGCTTTCTTAGTTCTTGGAGATACAAATAGCTGCCTTACATCTATTGCAGCCAAAAGAAGACATATTCCAATATTCCATATGGAAGCAGGCAACAGGTGCTTTGATCAAAGAGTACCAGAAGAGACTAATAGAAAAATAGTTGATCATACAGCAGATATTAATCTAACATATAGTGACATCGCAAGAGAATATTTGCTTAGAGAAGGAATACCTGCAGACAGAATAATTAAAACCGGAAGTCCAATGTTCGAAGTAATCAATTCAAGAAAAGAAGATATTGAAAAATCAGATATTTTGGAGAGATTAAAACTAGAGGTCGGAAAATATTTTGTTGTGTCAGCTCATCGTGAAGAAAATATAAATTCTGATACTAATTTTTTAGATTTAGTGGATAGTTTAAATGCCATTACAGATGAATACAGATTACCAATTATAGTTAGTACTCACCCTAGGACAAGAAAAATGATAGATTCTAAAAAAATTATATTTAATCCGTTGATATCACTTATGAAACCACTAGGATATAATGATTTTGTAAAATTGCAAACAAATGCAAAAGCTGTAATTAGTGACAGTGGGACTATAAATGAAGAATCATCAATTCTTGGATTTAAAGCACTTAATATAAGACAAGCACATGAAAGGCCAGAAGCGATGGAAGAAGCTTCTGTAATGATGGTCGGCCTTACAAAAGAAAGAATATTACAAGGATTAGAGATATTAGAATCTCAACAAGGTGATACCTTAAGAAGAGTAGCAGACTATAGTATGCCTAATGTTTCTGACAAGGTGCTTAGAATCATATTGTCATATACTGATTATGTCAATAGAGTTGTCTGGCAAAATAATTAGCTAATATTAAATTTATTTGATAGTGGATGATTTAATCATTTTTAAATTGTTCATTGTACAACTTTCTGTTATAATGTAATTTCAAAGGAATTAAATATTTACAATAAGGAGCAAATAATGAACGAAAATCAAAATAATGTACAATATTATAGAAATGAAATTGACCTAAAAGAACTTATTTTAGCTTTATGGAAAAGAAAAAAGATGATAATAAGTTTTACTTTAGTTTTCGCAATATTAGCGGGGTTATTTAGCAAGTTTGTGATATCACCTGTTTATGATACAAAACTAAATATAGTTATAAGTATGCCTGAAGTTTATTCTACAAGATATGGTGATTATACATTGCCTATTACTACTAATGATCAGTATATAAAGTTGATTACTAGCAATGATGTTTTAATAAATACTATAAAAGATATGGAATATGATACAGTTGAAATATCATTAGAAAAGTTAAGGAAAAGAATTGCTATAGGAAATGTTGATACAAAGACAAATACTATTCAAAACAGTTTTGAAGTAACTGTTTCTGCAGATAATCCAGAAGAGTCATTAAAGTTGGCACAGACATTATTTGCTAATTATATAGAATTTATAGATGTAATGACTAAAGAAAGAGCTATCAATTATTTCATAAATAATTTTAGTATGAATATAAAAAGCTTGGAGAACAAATTAAAGAGTACTAGAGATATATTAAGTACAAATGAAGAATTATTAGCTGAGACACCTCAAATAATAACAAAAGGTGAAGCAAGTATAGAAATACAGACTCAATTGACTGATAAAAGTGATTATGTTGTTCCTGTTAATACAGTGAATCCAAATTATATAAAAATTGAAAATGATATTGTTGAAAACAAACAGTCAATAAATATTATTGAAAATTCGATTATGATGAATAATCAATATATAAGTGAGCTTGGTGTGGAAAAGCAAGCCTTGAATAAATATTATGAAACAGGACGAGCTAAAAAGTTAGAATCAAGTGTAATAGGTGTTGTAGAAACAAGTGTGTATTTACCTTCTCCTCCTGTAGCGCCAACACAAAAAACAAGCCCTAGCAATTCATTAAATACCATAATTGGTGCAGTAATCGGCGGAATGATAGGTGTTATGACAGCACTGATAAAGGAATATTGGGTTAAAGAAGCATAAAATAAACAAGGTTATTTATAATTAAATCATCATAATTCTTATTAACTTAAGTTTCATAAATATAATTTAGAGGGGATTAACTATGATCCTAATCACAGGCGGGACCGGCTATATCGGTTCACATACAGCAGTAAAGTTATTAGATCAAAACGAAGATATAATAATATTGGACAATCTGTACAATTCCAGAGCGGAAGTAATTGACAGTATTGAAGCCATAACAGGCATAAGGCCTAAGTTCTATCAAATTGATTTATTGGATATAAATGGGTTAGAACAAATTTTCAAAGAAAACAAAATAGACTGTGTAATTCATTTTGCAGGGCTTAAGGCTGTGGGGGAATCTGTTGCGCAGCCGCTTAAGTATTTCAACAACAATATTACAGGCACAATCAATTTGCTAATGATAATGCAGAAATACAACTGCAAGAAAATCATATTCAGCTCATCTGCAACTGTTTATGGTACAACACAAGAAATGCCGCTTACTGAAAACTCTCCATTAGGGGTTACTAATCCTTATGGCAGGACTAAACTTGTCATTGAGGAAATGCTAAGGGATTTGTATGCTTCTGACAATGAGTTTGCAGTGGTGCTTCTCAGATATTTCAATCCTATAGGTGCACACAAGAGCAGGCTCATAGGAGAAAATCCCAACGGAATTCCAAATAATCTTATGCCATACATATGCAAAGTAGCTAAAGGGGAACTGACTCATCTAAATGTGTTTGGAAATGATTATGACACTGTTGACGGAACCGGAGTCAGGGATTACATACATGTTGAAGATCTCGCTGATGGACATGTGAAGTCAATAAACAAAGTCAAGAATAATAGCGGTTTATTTACATATAACCTGGGAACAGGAAATGGCTATAGCGTTCTGCAAGTGGTGAGCGCCTTTGAAAAAGCTAACAACATCAAAATAAGTTATAAGATCACGACAAGAAGAGCCGGCGATGTGGCAACAGTGTATGCTGATACCAATAAGGCTGAAGAAGAATTAGGTTTCAAGGCACAGTATAATATAAATGAAATGTGCAGAGACTCATGGAACTATGCTTCAAAGCATTAATTTAACTTAACTCCAAATGCCCTGGTGACATTAAACCCCGGGGCATTTTCATTGAACGCAACACTTTTTCATAAGTAATCGACAAAATACGACAATCTTAACCGGTTTCTTGAAACAAAAATTTCGAACTTACTAAAGAACAAAGCATTAAATGAACATCCTCTGAACTATCTTGCCATAAGAAATTACATAAAGAAAAACAATACATTAAATACGTTTAAAAAAGTAAATACTTTTTTATTTAACGTTTGTGAATAAAGTATTTATCTCAAGTACTTGATTTTAACATTTCATGTGCTATAATAAAACTATTGACATAATATGCAATAATTTACAGATTTACATAATATTTTGGAAATTTAAATAATTTGAAAAAGGCAAACTAATTGAAAGATTAGGACGCAAAGCTAAGAAGTCTAAGGCACAACAAATTAATGCTACGATAGTTCAGCTGCTAAAACAATTATTTATTTATTTTTTTAGTGGCTATTTTTATGCCAAATTATGACATGATAGTTTATGACAATTAAATTGCACTGCTAACAAATTATTATTAATAATGAATAGTAATTTGGTTAACATCTGTTGTGATACTCTAAAATTTCAACAGCTTTACATGGTTCGCACATAGGCAATAAAATTTGGGGGTATTATAAAAATTTAATAATATAACTATAAAGAAATAATGTCAAATAACAATAGGGGTATTGAAAAATGACTATTTATTTAAGTGCGTATTCACTTCTTAACAAGTATCGCAGATACATTCCTCTGCTAATAGATACTTGCATAGCTATGCTTTCTTATGTAACACCTTATGCCATCTCAGGCATAAATCCAATCAAAATTGAAATCATTCGTAATACAATCCTAATTTACACAATTATTTATATTGGAACATTTATTGCCTTGAAGACATACAGGAATATGTGGAGGTATACTGGCATAGTTGATTTATACCACTGTATTTGTGCTTCTCTTTTGGCTAATGCTCTTTTTTATTCTGTCACTAGATTTCTTGATATAAAAATATATTATTATGTATATCCATTTGCAACAACTTTATCATCAATGCTCTCTATAACTGCAAGAGTGGTATTCAGGTCCATACTGATAATTGGTAAAAATAAAAGCGTAAGTGAAGGCGACAAAGAAACCAATGTAATGATAGTTGGAGCTGGACAAGCAACATATATCATGCTTGGTGAAATCAAAGCTAATAACCATAACCACTATAATGTTAAATGCATAGTTGATGATGATATTTCAAAGATAGGAAGAAGAATTTATTTTGCCCCTGTAGTTGGAAATACTAACACTATAAAAGAAATGGCCAAGAAATATGACATTGAAAAAATAATCATATCTATACCATCCATAGATAAAGAAAACAAGAAAAGAATTTTAAACCTCTGTGCAGAAACACAGTGCAAACTAAAAATCTTACCGGAAATATACAGCTTAATAGATAATAGAGGTCAAAAGGATTTATTAAGTAAATTAAGAGATGTACAAGTTGAAGATCTCCTGGGCAGAGAGCCTATTGTCCTGGATTGTCAAATGACAAAAGAATACATAGAAAATAAAGTTGTACTTGTCACAGGCGGCGGCGGTTCCATAGGTTCAGAGCTTTGCAGGCAGATAGCTTCTTATTCACCAAAAAACCTGATAGTACTTGATATCTATGAGAACAATGCATACAGCATTCAGCAGGAACTAGTCCGTAACTATGGCAATGACCTGAACATGGAAGTTCAAATAGCTTCTGTAAGAGATAAAAACAAACTGGAACAAATATTTTCAACAAGAAATATTGATATAGTATTCCATGCAGCAGCACACAAACATGTGCCATTGATGGAACATAACCCTGAAGAAGCAATAAAAAATAACATAATGGGTACATACAACACAGCCTGCATGGCAGATAAATATAAAACAGACAAATTTGTTCTCATTTCTACTGACAAGGCAGTCAATCCAACTAATGTTATGGGGGCTACAAAAAGAATCTGTGAAATGATAATTCAGGTCTTCAATCAACGCAGCAAGACTGATTTTGTAGCAGTAAGATTCGGTAATGTATTAGGAAGCAATGGCTCAGTAATACCATTGTTTATGGACCAGATCCGTACAGGTGGCCCAGTAACCGTAACTCATGAAGAAATAACAAGATATTTCATGACAATACCTGAAGCAGTACAGCTTGTACTTAGGGCAGCTAAAATAGCCACCGGCGGGGAAATATTTGTACTGGATATGGGTGAACCTGTAAAGATAAAAGACTTAGCATATAATTTAATAAGATTAGCAGGACTGGTTCCTGACAAAGACATAAAAGTTACATATACAGGTTTAAGACCTGGAGAAAAACTGTATGAAGAGCTGTTGATAACAGAAAAAAGCGGACAAACCAAGACAGAAATTGATAAAATATTTATTGAAAAGCCAACGTATGTCAATGAAGTCCATCTGCTTGATGCTATAAGTAATCTTCATAAAGCAGCTCTGAATCTGGAAACTGAAACTGAATTGAAATTGATAGAAAACTTAGTTCCAACATACAAAAGGACTCCAAACAATAATAATAAATCAAAAACAGAATATGAAAAGCCAACTCTTAATAAAAATGAAGACAATTTAGTATTTAGAGTTGAAACAGCATAAATTAATGCATAAAAGTGGAATTAGCAATCCTTAAATAGTACATGAACATATTGTAGTTTAAGAATTTACTTACTAAGGACGCAGAATGCGTCCTTAATTTTCAGTCAGTAAAATTGTTTGTTACATTTAATTGGACACATTATAATATTTTAGTTAGGTGGGTATTAGAAATGAATTATTTAATTGTTGTAGCACATCCAGATGATGAAGTTTTAGGTGCAGGAGCTACGATGTACAAGCTTGCGCAAGAAGGGCATTCAGTAAATGTATGTATTCTTTCCGGTAATGTTAATGCAAGAAACAATCGTCCTAGTGCAGATGAACTAGCTTTGGATCTTGATTGTTCATCAAATATATTAGGCGTTGATAAAGTAATTACGGGAGACTTCCCAAATATTGAATTTAACACTGTACCGCATTTAAATTTAGTACAATTCATTGAAAAAGTAATAATAGAAACCAAGGCTGAAGTAGTATTTACCCACCATCCAGCAGATTTAAATAACGATCATTTGCATACCTCACTTGCATGTCAAGCTGCTGTGAGGTTATTTCAAAGAAGGCCAGAATTAACACCTCTTAAAGAACTACTTTTCATGGAAGTTCCTTCAGCAACTGAATGGGCATTAAATAAAGCAATGAATCAATTTAATCCAAATACATTTATTGAAGTAGGTGAAAAAGCGGTAGACAATAAGATAGAAGCTCTATCTCAGTACCGTGGTGTAATGAGAGATTACCCTCATCCAAGAAGTAATGAAGCATTAAAAGGGTTAGCAGCTTATAGAGGTGGACAAGCTGGGATGGTTTATGCAGAAGCTTTTGAAAGTGTATTTAGGAGAGTTGTATGATGTTCTATAAATTCTTTAAAAGAGCCTTCTGCATTATCGCCTCACTCTTGGGAATTATTGTGACATCACCGTTATGGCTTATCGCTGTGGTGGGAATCAAAGTATCAGACCCTGGTCCCGTGTTTTATATGGCGAAGAGAATTGGTAAGGACAACCGAGAGTTCAGAATGTTCAAGTTCCGATCGATGAGGGTTGACCGAGATGCAGGTGAACATAGCTTTAAGGCTGATACAAATAGAGTATTCCCATTCGGTGCTTTTTTACGTGCTAGCAAGATAGATGAATTACCTCAGTTACTCAACTGTTTGGTAGGAGACATGGCAATTATCGGACCGAGGCCGGCTTCAAAGGACCAAGTATCGGTAGTTAGGGCTGGAAGGTATTCAGTAGTAAGTACTGTAATCCCTGGCTTGTCAGGTCCGTCTGCTCTTTACGATTACATATACGGTGACACCATAGAGGATGAAATAGAGTATGAAGAACTTGTTCTACCTACCAGATTGGAATTGGATAGATTTTATGTAAGTCACATCTCTTGTGGCTTTGACATTAAGATGATTTGGTGGACAGTGCTTTGTATTCTGTACAGTTTTAGTCACGGTGAAAGCAAGGCAACAAACAAAATATTGGAAGAGCTAAAAAGTTTTGTGGCAGAAGAAGCCACTGTTAAAGGATGATGATATTGGTGGATATAGAAAACACAACTGTTCTTGTCACTGGTGCAAGTGGCATGATTGGTAGACATCTGGTCAAAGGGCTTCTCGAAAAGGGTTATAGCGTGATTGGCTTGGCTAGGCGAAAAACTGAACTAGGGGAAGAAATCAAGAATTATAAGCAGTACGTTATCGACTTGGCAGATAGGGAAGTATTGGAAAATATATTTGCTGATAACAACATCACACATATTATTCATCTTGCGGCATTAGCCCACACAAAAGACGTGATTGATTTGTCTGAAGCTGCTTATCGTCAAGCAAATGTGATTAATGCACAGAATGTTTTTGAAGTTACAAAAGATACCAACATTCTCTTCATCAGTACGGTAGACGTCTTCGGATTTACCAAGGGTGTTGTGTCAGGTGAGACAGAAGTACACCCGATATCCATTTACGGCAAAACAAAAGCTGAAGCAGAGGAGATACTGAAAAAACAAGGAGGAAAGTTCAATATTTATCGCTTCTCACCTGTATACACAGAAGAAGTTAAGCGTGATATTCAAAAGCGATACTATCTGAAATATCCTGATTGGGCATATATCGTAGGTAAGGGTTCAGAGTATGAGGTGCTCAATATTAAAAAGGCTGTTCAAGTAATGGTTAATTGGGTCTCTACTGAACCTGATGGAATGATAAGGGTTATTAAGGATGAACATAGGCTTGAGACGGCAAAAGTCATAGAACATGAGCGTAAGGAAGGCAGGGCTAAGCATGTTCTGCATTTTCCACGCTGGATGGTAGTATGTGGCTACGTAGTAGCAAGAATAACAGGAAAGAACAAATATACATATCTTCTTAGTAAGGCGGTATATCCATTGAGAAGTGAGTAAGGGGGGGCATAGATATGAGTTTTAAAGGAAAACGAGTTTTGATACTTGAAGGATATGCCAGACAATCTTTACCATTTATTAGGGAGTTTAAAAAACAGGGATGTATTGTTTCAGTACTGTGTGATTCTAAACTTGATGTTGCATATGCATCTCGCTTGCCTGATTATAAGATAATAGGAGTATGTAATCCTGAACGTTATGATGAAACTGTCTCATGTGTTAGAGAATTATTAAAGACTAGAAGGTATGATATGGTCCTACCATTAGTAGATTTTTCTGCTAAGATACTTTCTACTAATAAAGCTGAATTTAGCAATTATACAAAAGTGGCCTCAAATGATAAAGAAGTATTTGATAAATCACAAGATAAACTATCAGTAATGATGGAATGTATGAGCAATAGTATCCCATGTCCAAGAACTGCTATAAACATTAAGAATTTTGAGGATATATTAAATTCTGATTTAGTATTTCCTATTATTATAAAGCCAAGACGAGAGTGTGGAGCGAGTGGATTTATATATATTAAAGATGAGGTTGAATTACAAGAATATATTATGGGTCTTGACATTTCATTAGAAGATTATGTTGTTCAGGAGTTAATTCCACAAGATGATCTGAATTTGTCATGCAATTTATTTATAGATAACAACGGAGAGGTTAAAAGTTGTTTTATTTATGCAAGTCATCGATGGTTTCCATTAGAAGGGGGTACTGGAACATTTAACACTACAATTTATCGTGAAGATGTTAAAGAAACTTGTATCAAGTTAGCTAAACTTATGAACTTAAGAGGAGCCGTTGGTGTGGATTTAATTCATGATCCTAGGGATAATGTAGCAAAAGTATTGGAAATAAACCCAAGAATAATGGCTTGTGCACAAATTGGGTTTGATGCAGGTGTTAATCAGGCACAACAAATACTTGAAAATGAACTGGGAAATGAAGTTACATCAATGATGAATTATAAAAACAATATTTCTATTAGAATGACACAAGCTGATATTTTGTGGTTTTTGAAATCTAAAGATAGGTTCAATACAAAGCCTTCTTGGTTCAAGATTAAAAACACAAAGGATCAAATATTTGATATAAAAGATCCGCTACCATGGTTTAGTTTTACACTTCAAGCTATTGCAAGGTACAAGAGCAAGATGCATAAAAAGGGAAGTAAAACAGTACTAAATACCTCAAAATAGGAGAGTCTATAATGAAAAAAATTTATGAGTACAATGGTTTTTCGTTTCATGAATACAATCCTACTATTTTTAGACCGTTTTATGTAAATTTAGAGCCAATTTCGATGCGTAAAAGGCTTAGATTTTTATTAGCTTACTTTGCTGGATATAAGGTGTATTATATGGCAAAAGATGACGAATATATTGGTTACTGTGTTGTTGAGAATGGAAGAGATATAAGGTATAAATTCGCTACAAACAAAGATATATTAGTTGGGCCGTACTTTGTTAAGGAAGATTACCGTGGAAGAAAACTTTCTGTTATGCTACTGGAAGTAATATTACATAATATAGGTCTTAGATATAATTATGCTTGGGATTATATTAAAAAAACAAATATTCCTAGCATTAAAGCTTCATCTAAAGTCGGTCTTTCGTATTTTAGTGATGCTACGATTTCAAGTATAACAAGACAATTAGTTTTGTTACAAGATAATAAAGGTGATTATTGCATCATGAGGTATAAAAATATAAAAGCTTGATGGATTAAGCAATCAATTGTTAAACTTGGCTTTAACATATGGTATGAACAAAATGATTAGTTGCTGATGATTACTAAGGCATTAAGAAATTTCAACTGATGTCAACACGTTATGAGGATACTAAGATAGGGGGTATAAAATGGCTGACTTAACAGCAATTATTTTAACAAAAAATGAAAGTAAAAATATTATAGAATGTCTTACATCTATTAAAAATCTTGCGAAGAGAGCTGTCATAATCGATAGTGGTAGTGATGATAATACAATAGAATTAGCCAAACAGCTTGGTGCTGATGTTTATGTCCATCCTTTCGAGAACTATGCAAGACAGTTTAATTGGGGATTAGACAATGCAAATATATCTACTAAATGGGTTTTACGTATTGATGCAGATGAAAGATTTACACCTGAACTGTGCAAAAAAGTCGAAAGAATGATAGAAATCCATGATTCAGATGATATAAATGGATTCACACTAGAAGCTTGGCTATATTTTATGGGGAAACGCTTAGAGCATGGTGGTGGTAGAAAAAGAAAACTTATGATTTTTAAATATGGGATTGGAAGAATTGAAGATAGAAAAATGGACGAGCATACAATTCTATCAACAGGAAGATCTATAGCATTGAAAGAAAAGTTTGTTCACTATGATTTCAAAAATTTAGATTTACTAGTTTCAAAGTATAATTGGTATGCCACAAGGGAAATGCAAGACTATTATGAGTATCAAGAAGGCATAAGTAGAAATGAATTGAATTTATTAGACGAGAAGATATATAAAACTAGGAAGAAGAAATATGGATTTTATTATAAAATTCCTTCTTTTTTACGTGCGTGGATGTTATTTGTATATAATTACATATTTAGGTTAGGCTTCCTTGATGGTAAAGAAGGTTATATATATCACTTTTTATATTCTTTTTTCTATCGTTCATTAGTTGATGCTAAAATATATGAACAAAAGAAAACTAATGCTCCATTTAAAGAAACTGGAGATTTGAAATGAGTGATGATAAATCAAAGCGGTTACGCATATTATCTATGCAACGTATTTGATTTGTTTTACAAGTATACGGAAAGTTTGGGTTACGAGGTTATTTTCGTTTACTATAAAGTTAAACTTATCTTATTTGTTTAAAGCTCATTGTATAATAAATTTGAGCAAGTAATGAAAATGATACTTGAGGTGACTAATGAAAATCTTAATATTAAGTTCTGTGGACTATGGGCTAAACGGCATTTCCATAGTTATTGAAAGATTGTATGCAAACAAAATCTTTTCAAATGAAGATGTTACATTTGTTTTTCCAAATACGAGTGAGATTGGAATGATAGATGTTCTTAATTCTTACGGGTATAAAGTAAATATAATGAACCGTAATTCAAATCCAATGAAATACTTCTTTAATTTATTGAGGTTCATGAAACAGAATAATTTTGACATTGTTCATGTACATGGAAATAGTGCAACCAATACAATAGAAGTGCTTGCTGCAAAGATAGTTGCCATTCCGATAAGAATTATGCATGTTCACAGTGCGTCATGCAAACACATAAATATAAATCGTGTTCTTAAGCCGACATTGAATTATTTGTGCACTCATCGCTTTGCATGTAGTCAACAAGCCGCAGAATATTTGTTTGATGATAGAAAGTGCCATATAATTAAAAACGGATTAGATGTAAAAAAATACGGTTTTGATATATCGGAAAGAAATAATTTAAGAGCCGAATATAAAGTAAATGATAATCTTGTTATTGGTCATGTTGGGGGCTTTTCTGATGTAAAAAATCAGCGGTTCTTAGTTGACTTGTTTTATAGCTATCATAGTGAACATCCGGCATCAAAATTGGTATTGGTTGGCGATGGTGGCTGTAGAAAGGAAATACAGAATAAAGTGGAAAAACTATCCATATCCCAAGATGTACTATTCCTTGGCAATCGGAATGATGTATATTCACTGTTAAATATGATTGATTTATTTGTCTTTCCATCAATACATGAAGGTTTCGGCGTTGCTCCTATAGAAGCTCAAATTAACGGATTGCCTGTTATCGCATCAGAAGGTGTTCCTCGATCTATAAAAATCAACGACAATGTTTATTTTTTATCGCTCGATGATGACATTTCAGTATGGGTGAAACAAATTGAAAACATTTCTTTAGTAAGAGAGAGCAATTCGGTTGAAAAAGTTTTGAATGCTGGATTTGACATTAGTGATATATCTCAGAATATATTGATGCTTTACCAGGAGTTAAAGGGGGAAACAGCATGCAAATAACAATTTTTGGAATTATTTGGACAATAATTTTGGTTTGTTCTTCCATTTCCAATAGTACCAGAACACTTTTATTTTTTACGTTATTATCAATGATATTTCAGTGCAATAATATCCTTTCTATTGGTGGAATAGGCATTGGTGTTCAAATTTTTACTGTATCTTTTACGGTTGTAAGGTTTTTGTTGTTGCGAGCTAAAAAATTAAAATATCGAGCAGTATCAATAGTCACAGGGATATTGTTCATGTTACTCTTTGCTATAGTAATAAGTTTGATATACAATGCATCTTTCGAGTCTATTAATATTATTGGATTTTTGATGATTGCGGTGTATTTTGTTTTTGCCGTCATTATCACAAAAAAGAAAATAAATATTGATTATAAATGGTTGGAACATGCTGAAAATATTATTATTGTATTTGTTTTGGTGATAGGTGCTTTTCAGGTATTTAGTAAATTAGGATTCTCGTTATTCGATGGTTTTCTTCGTACTTTTATTTATAATGATATAGACAATAGTAATGTTATTTTTAATTATAAGTCTAGTACAGCGTTCTATTCTACTTTTATGGAACCATCTTACTGTGGAGCATTTTTGGTTGCCGCATTTTCGTCAGTTATTACAAGGAGAGATATAAATATAAAGAACATTGTACTTTCGGGTTGTTTGATAATAGCAATATTATTGACGCGATCCTCTACTGCATTTGGCGGATTAGCCATAATGTTATGCATGTTGTGGTTTGTTCGGTCTAAGAAAAAAATTTATAAATTGTTTATTCCGATTTTTATTATAACGTTGATATGGATGTTTACCTTTAATATAGAAATTTTAAATCAGGTTATATTTAAAAAAATTGGAAGTAAGGGTTCATTTTCTGTTAGAAGTAATTGGAATCAACTTGCCTTACGGGCATTTTATCAAAGTCCATTAACCGGGATCGGCTTTAAAAATGTTCGGGCAAGTAGCATTTATATCAGTCTTTTAGGGGAAATTGGTATTTTGGGAATAGTACCTTATTCAATAATGATTATACACAGTGTAATTGAGTTTATAGAGAAAAAGACAGCAGAATTAGTTAAATCGAAATATTTGTTTGTGTTCAGTATTATAGTTTGTCAAATTATCGCCTGTCCAGATTTGAATTTTAGTCCTTTTTGGTTAGGTATATATTTGTTATTATTATCAATGCGTTGCGAAACAAATATAGTTGTAAATAATGGAGGTGGACAAGTATGAAAATTGGAGTTATAACATTTCATCAAGCTTTGAACTATGGAGCTATACTACAAGCGTATGCGTTTCAAAAATTTGTTGATGAAAATTTTACTGATGTGGAAATAGAACTTATTGATTACAGATGTCCTTATTTTAGTCAACTGTACAGTGTAAATAATCAAAAAGGTAATAACTTTGCCAAACGAATCTTAAAGAAAACACATTTTATGATAAAAAGAAAATTGTTTTCTTCGTTTATCAAAAAACACATTGCTCTCAGCGACACATATACAGAAAATACAATTAAAAATGCTAATGATAGATATAATAAATTCATAGTAGGTAGCGATCAGGTATGGAATCCTAATTTAACAAATCATGATAAAAATTACTTGTTGACGTTTACTGATGTAAACAAGCGTTATTCGTATGCAGCATCTATTGGATTAGCGGAAATCCCTCAATATGTTTCCAATGACTACCTCTGTGAATTAGGTCGATTTAGTAAAATATCCGTAAGAGAAAATCAGGCAATCAAAACGATACATAAATTGGGGGTTACTTCAGTTTCGGTTGAACAGCATATTGATCCGACATTATTGCTTACTCGTAGTGAGTGGGATATGGTCTGTGTTCAAAAGAAAGAAATCAAAAAAAAAGATTTTGTTTTAATATTTACAGTTGATTATTCTAAGGAGCTTATTGATGAAGTAGTGTGCTTTGCACGAAAAAAACAATTGGATGTTTATTATGTTGGGCAACGCACTAAAAATCCAAATGTTAAATATATTCCCTTGATTTCTATTGAAAAACTATTGGCTTTATTCAGCAGTGCGAAATATGTTTTCGTGAATTCATTTCATGGAACAATATTCTCAATCATTTATCATAAACAATTCTATGTTCGCCTTGCACATACAGATGGACGAAATAGCCGTATTATAAATTTGCTGGAAAAGGTATCACTAACGAACAAAACCAGTGTTGAGTTTATTGATACTACTATTGATTGGGGATATGTTGAGCAAGTGATCGATTCGGAAAGACAAAGATCAATGGAGTACATTGCGGAGATAATTAACGATGAGAGTTGAGCGGACAAAAAATAGTATTCGGAGTACTGTGTTCGGATTGATAAATAGATGTATCAATTTATTGATACCGTTTATAATCCGAACTGTTATGATAAAAAAACTCGGCTCTGAATTCTTGGGCTTAAATAGCTTATTTATTTCAATAATTCAAGTGTTAAATTTGACAGAACTGGGTATCGGCAGTTCTCTTATATATAGCATGTATAAACCGATAGCCGAAGATGACATAGATACATTAGGTTCCATGTTGAATTTTTATAAGATAATTTATCGGTTTATTGGATGTGTTATTGCTGTTATTGGTGTAGTACTTATTCCAATACTTCCTTATATTGTAAACATGGATGAATTACTAGGAACAGGAATTAATTTATATGTTTTATATCTGATTTATCTGCTTAATACGGTCATAAGTTATTTCTTTTTTTCGTATAGAAAATCTTTATTAACAGCATATCAAAGGCAAGACATAATTAGTAATATTAACAGCTTAGTTCATCTAATGCTCTATGCTTCTCAGTTGCTTGTATTAGTCGCCTATACGAATTATTACATATACACCATTTTGATGCCTGTTTTTACTGTTTTGGATAATCTTTTTGTTGCTGTTATAACCAATAAAAAGTTTCCCCAAATTATAAAAAACAAATGCAATAAACCGACGGAACTTAAGGCGATTTTGGGCAATACCAGATATATTGTTGGACATAAAATAGGTGCTGTAATGATCCAATCGGCAGATAGTATTGTTATTTCTGCGTTTTTAAATTTATCTATACTAACCATTTATGGTAATTATTATTACGTTATTTCTGCACTTATAGGTTTTATAAATGTGGGATATAATGCTATTCTTGCCGGTGTCGGAAATAGCATTATTACAAAAAGTAAAAAACAAATATACGATTTGTTTTTAGATTTATCGTTCTTAATTTTCTTTATTATTGCTTTCTGCACCAGTTCTTTATTGAGTCTATATCAACCTTTCATGAAAATGTGGATGGGAATTGACTATTTATTGCCAATGAACACGGTTGTTTTGTTTTCGATATATTTTTATGTTTGGCAAATAAGAGTGATTGGATTGAATTTTAAGGATGCGGCTGGAATGTGGAAGGATGATTGGTTAAAACCATATGTGGGCATAGTTTTCAACATAATCTTGAACATAACACTTGTGGTGAATATTGGAGTTGATGGTGTTATATTAGCTACGATATTTGTAATGTCACTGATATATTTTCCATGTGAAATATTTGTACTTCATAAACACTTGTTTCAAACAACGAAAAAGAATTATATGTTAAGACAGGTATTGTATTTTATTATTACTGCAATTGTGTCAACATTAACATATTTCATTACGGATCAAATTAAAGCTAATGGTATTATTGGTTTACTTGTTAAAGCGGTAGTTACCTTTCTGTGTTCTGCATTGTTTTTGTTCCTATCGTGTTACTGGATGCCGGAACTAAAAAATATTTTACAAAGGGTGAAAACTATATGGAAAAGAAAAAGGCATTAAACAATATAGATTTATGGGATTTAGATAACATGTGTTGCGGTTGTACTGCTTGCTTTAATGTGTGTCCCACGAAAGCTATAACAATGACCTCTAATGAAAGAGGTTTTTATGTCCCATCGGTAAATGTTCTAAAGTGTATCTCTTGTGGATTATGCAAAAAGGTATGTCAAATTGAAAATATTCCACAAAGAAATAAGCCTTCTGATAAATATGGTATTGTAAATCATAATAATGACCTTCGAATGAAATCTTCATCAGGTGGACTTTTTTCAGCGATACTAATGAAAATGTTTGAACAATACCCCAATAGATTTCATTGTTTTGGTGTAAAATTTGATGATGATTTAACTGCTATACACTCATGTGCGGATTCGCTTTCGGAATGCGCAGATTTTAGGGGGTCTAAGTATGTCCAAAGTGATTTGAACAATGTATTTACACATATCGGTCAGCTATTACGACAAGGTGATACGGTTATGTTCACAGGAACTGGATGTCAATGCGCAGGGTTAAAGAACTATATCGTAACAAAGCATATTGATGATTCAAATTTGTTTGTTGTAGATATTGTATGTCATGGTGCACCTTCGAATGGGTTGTGGAAAGATTATATTAAGGCAATAGAAGATACAACTGGTCAAAAAATCTTATCTTATAAATTTAGGAACAAAGAAGATGGTTGGAGAGGTCTGCATCCTTTAGCTATACTTGCTAATGGTGATATGGTTGAACGGAATAAGCTGTTTCTATCCTATGGTCGATTCTTTGGAAGACTATCGTTAAATGTACCGTGCTATTCTTGTAAATACGCAAATACAAAACGTATCGGTGATTTAACTATGGGAGATTATTGGGGAATTGAGAAATCTGATTGCTCGTTTGATGATGGTAAAGGTGTATCACTTTGTCTTGTGAATACCCAAAAAGGAAAGCTGATATTTGACGGTATCAGAGAGAGTATTGAAAGTTATGAAATAAAAGACACGAGTTATCTTCAGCCGCAGCTTTGTGCACCAACATCAAGGAATATTTTATCAAAAGATTTTTGGAAGGATTATAAAAATAAAGGCTACATGTATGTGGTAAAAAAATATACAGGGCATAGTAGAGGATATAGTGCTGTTATGAAGATTTTTACGAAGATAAAAACGATTTGCTTTATAAGGTGGGCACCCCCTAAAATCTAAAAAAAATATACTCTAAAAGGTGTCCTAAAGCTTATACTGAAGGATGAGAAAATCAAAGAAGGCTCACACTGAGATTGAAACAAAAAAAGGGGTTTCTGTTTTATTAGTTAATAAAAATAAGGGACAATATTAATAGATGAGTTAACAAAATACTGATATGACACCAATATACTGGACACAATGCTATGAATACAAATTACTTCAAGAAAAGAATTGATAGAGAAGAATCAAGATAAATAATAAAAAATATATATGGTTAACTGTGTCCATAAAAATGGGGCTGATTTTTAGAGCTTTGTCAGGAAAACTCATTTTTTCAGATATAATTTCTGATATAATTATAGATTAGTAAAAATAGGAATTTTCTAAATAAAAAAAGCACTGTATATATGTATATGTAGTAAAAAATAATAAAAGATGTTTTGCTTTTTAAACTTATTTATTATAAGCTAGCCGAGTTTCCATTGGTGTCATCTGATTATATGTATGTATTCTATAGAAGTTATAAAAGAAAATATATTGTTCTACAGCTTGTTCAACTTCGGATTTTGAATAAATTTTATAATGATAAAGGCTTTCGGGTTTAGTATAAGCAGCAGATGTAAATTTGGTTCCCTAGTCACTATATATGATTATAGTTGCAACTTTATTACTTCCAACTGATTTTAAGGCCTTATCAAAATGTTGAACAGGCATATCAGGGGCAACAACATTATTAAAAGAATAAAAAGATGTATGAAGAAAGATCCAAAACAATTCCTCCGAAATTTGTTGAGTTTGAAAACGTACATCAAGAAAGGCGTAAAACTGTCGTCCGTAAAACGACTGTGGTCTATAGATAGATGGTTATATTGAGAAGTATAAAGTTATAGAATATAATTATGACTTCAGTGATTGCTGGCAGTTTATTATAACAATAGAGAATAATACATTGAAGTATTATTAGGTAAGGAATAATTGAAGCTTTTCTTTATTGAGAAGTTTTCGTTAAATAGAAGTTAAAATTTCAAAGGGGGATTAACCATGAGTAAAAAAGATAGCAAACATATAGTTCTATTATTATTTGTTATTATCATTTTATTTTTAAATGGTTGTGAGGGGGAAAGTTTAGACAGTGCAAAGGATGACGTATATGTAGATGATTTACTCATTTCAAGGAATGACGGCAAAGTTATGCTTCTAAGTATAAATGATGAAGTACTTAACGAATTTGACAATATAACTCCTATTTTAGCTAACGGATTGATACCAGTTAAAATAAAAGGAGCTTGGGGTTATGCTAACAAAAAGGGAGAAGTTGTTATAAATCCGGAGTATATAGATGTATCACCATTTTTAGGAAAAATAGCAGCGGTAAATATAAAAGGAAAAATTGGTTTTATTGATCAAAAAGGCAATCTCATTGTAGAGCCGCAATATCAAGGAGTAATATGTTACAGTGAAGGTTTATGGACTGTAGATAAAAATGGATTAGTGGGATTTGTTGATGAAAGCGGAAACGAGGTAATTAAGTGTCAATTCATATTACCAGATGATGCATTTCCGCAAGCATATAAATTTGCAGATGGTATAGCTGCTGTGTATATTGATGATGGATATGCATTAATAGATAAAAAAGGAAATGTTGTTTCTGAAGATATTGTGGATTCTTTTGAAGCGGGACGAAAACTATCTAATGATGGCATGATTAAATTTATGAAAGACGGCAAGTATGGGTTTATTAATGCAAAGGATGGCAAAACAGCCATAAATGCATTGTATGATTATGCTGATGATTTTTCAAACGGTCTATGCTGTGTCGCATTAGAAGGCAAATGGGGATGTATCAATAAGGAAGGTAACTATGTAATTGAACCTGCCTTTGATTACATTGGCGGATTTTCAGAAGGAATGGCCTGTGTAATAATCGATGAAAAATATGGATTTATTGATGAAAGCGGCAAAGTTATTATTGAACCTATATATGAAGATGTTGCTGATGGCTTTTCTGATGGATTAGCTTGTGTTAAGTCAGATGGTAAATATGGAGTAATTGATAAAGAAGGCAAATTTGTTATACAGCCAATATATGAAAGTAATATAACACTTTCAGATGGAATGGGAATGTTTTATGAAAATGATAAGGTTGGATTTATTGATGCACAAGGAAATATTATAATAAAACCTGAACTTGATCCAAACTATGTCAGACATTTTTCTAACGGATATGCTTATGTTAGATTAGAAAATATTTGGCGCAGAATAAATAAAAACGGTGAAATTGTAACAACTTATGGTGATGAAAGTGTGGACATGGAGGTAAATAAAAGCTATTCTTCATTTATGGCAACAATGAAAGATTTATTTGATAATGATTTGGATTTAGTATTCGGTTATGACGGCTTTGCAATTTTTTATGATTCTGACACCGGGTATAACGGTGGAATTATAAACAGGGATGGTGAAATCATAATAGAACCTAAATACAGTGTCCTCGAACGAATAATTGACAATGATGCATTGGATAAAATGTTAAAATTAGAATAATTTAAATTCTTTAAATTATAACAAAGGCAGTTTTGGTTCATATATACACTTTAATCAAGGAGTTAATTATGATTTGACAATAAGATACATATAAGTTAAAATTTACATAGAATAAAATAATTTTAGTTGAAATTTTAAGTTTTTTGTCGATATAATTAGAAGTGAGTGTTTTGAGTTTTTATGAAACAATCATTAGTTATATCTATGCTAAAAGGAGAAATGTAATGTACGAAAATGAAGATTATGATGTGATTGAGCTTAGGGAAATTTTTCTCATATTGAAAAAGTACCTTGTTCCGGTAATCATAGTGCCGATTATTTTTGCGGTTATTGGAGCATTAGTCAGCATTTATTTGATTAATCCGGTTTATGAAGCTTCTACCACACTCATAGTAAGACAAAACAAAGATTCAAATGAAGAAATCAATATTACTGACGTTAATTTAGGGAAGAGTCTTGTATATACATATGCTGAGATGGCAAAATCCAATACAGTCTTAGAAAATACAAGAAATTCATTGAAACTTAATGAATTAAACGGCGATTCCATATCAGTGTCACCTGTAAAGGATACGCAAATTCTTAAGGTATCAGTTCAAAACACAAGTCCTCAGTTAGCAATGGATATTGCTAATACGCTCGTTGAGGAATTCACTGTTGAAATTGTCAGAATAACTAAGTCAGACAACGTGGCTGTTGTGGATTATGCAACATTGCCGGGATCACCGATCAAGCCTAATAAAGTCATGAATACAGCCATAGCTGCAGTGTTAGGTGAAATGATAGTCTTATTAATTATTTTCCTTAAGGAGTACTTGGACAATACAATTAAATCTGAAAAGGATATTGAAAAATACTTAGGTGTGGCCGTAATTGGGACAATACCTAATTTCAACCAGGGGGGAGAAAAGACAAATGGAAAGATACAAAGTAAGAGACGATCAGAAGTCTCCCATAGCAGAAGCGTACAGGAAAATTGCAACTAACATACAATTTGCAAATTTAGACAGCAACATAAAGACTATTATGGTTTCAAGCTGTATGGCCAGCGAAGGCAAGACAACTACAATCAGCAATTTAGCAAGCGTAATGGCTGAATTAAATAAGAACATACTTTTAATTGATCTTGATTTAAGAAAACCGACCGTTCATAAGCAGTTCAACTTATCTAACAGAGCCGGATTGACAGATTTGCTTATGCACAAGGATGATTATGTTGGTTATATACAGAACGTACATCCGGGCTTAGATGTCATTACTTCAGGTAAAATCCCTGCAAATCCTACAGAGGTTATAAATTCAAATGCAATTAAAGAGTTGATAAAAAAACTGTCAGGACAATATGACTACATATTTTTAGACACTCCGCCGCTGGTGTTGGTCAGCGACCCTTTAACTATTGCAACATATTCAGATGCGGTTATATTAACTATTGCCCATTCAGAAACAGAAAAAGAAGTTATAAGAAGGTCTATTGATAGTTTAAAACAAGTTAACGCTAATATAATCGGGACTATTTTAAACAAAATGCCTGTATCAAAACACAATAAGTACTATTACAGCTATTATTAATGAATTTTGGTGGTTACTATGATTGATATGCATACCCATGTTTTATTTGGTGTTGATGACGGAGCCAAGACAATTGATGATTCCCTGGGTTTAATAAAGGAAGAAGTAAATAAAGGTGTCAGTAAAATTATTTTAACTCCCCATTTTAAGAAAAAATATGGAGAAACAAGCGTAGAAAAAATAAATGAAAACTTTAAAGTTTTAAAAGAAATAGTATGTGAGGAAAATTTAAATGTAGAGTTATTTTTAGGGTCTGAGGTTTACTTGGATCATAACTACTATGACACCCTATGGAAGGAACCAATAATTACTCTGGCAGGTTCAGACTATGTGTTAATAGAGTTCAGTATGACGGATATACCAAAAAACATTCCCGAAATATGCTACGAGGCAAATCTCAAGGGTTTCATACCTATTATAGCTCATGTGGAAAGATACGATACCTTATATGACAATACTCAATTGATTAGAGATATATTAAATGAGGGTGCTCATTTTCAAATAAATGCTTCTACTATTGTAAATAAAGAAGAAAAAGAAAGCTCTAAGTTTGTAAATTATTTGCTGAAAAATGAACTTATCAGTTTTGTTGCTTCTGATGTTCACAATAGAGATTCAAGAGCTTTTTATTTAGATAAAGCATACAGTGTGGTTAATAAAATTTGCAGTCACAGCTATGCTGAAAAAATATTCAAGGAAAATCAAGAAAAAGTTATAATGAATAAATACTTTGATAGCCCTAAATTAGAAATTAAAAAGGGTTTTATGTCAAAGTTATTTAATAAAAAATTATCATAAGTATTATTCGAAAGGGGAAAACAAATGAACAAAATTAAAAAGACTATTGCAATAATTTTATGTTTAGTCTTAGCAACTAGTGGTCTTGCTTTTGCAGAAGAAGTTGCTGTAACATCTGCACCTGCAACAGACTATACAGGGCATTGGGCAGAAGGCACTATTCAGAAATGGATGGATGCAGGCAAAATATCAGGATATAGTGACGGAAGTTACAAACCTGATAACAACATTACAAGAGCTGAATTTGTAAAATTAGTTAACGGTACAATTGATTTTAGCAAAAAAGCAAATGTAGCATACAAAGATGTTACAACTGCTGACTGGTTTTACGACTATGTAGGAATTGCCCAGGAAATAGGGTATATTTCTGGTTATTCAAAGGATTCATTTGGACCAAATGATTACATAACAAGAGAACAGGCAGCTTCTATACTTGCAAGAATTCAGTATCTTAATGGCAATGTTGCTGCAGCAAACAAGTTCAGCGACAAATCAAAAGTATCATCATGGGCAGCTGAATCAGTTGGAGCAGCATTAGATGCAGGATTCGTAACTGGATACAATGATGGAACCTTCAGACCTTCAAACAAATTAACAAGAGCTGAAGCTTTGACTATGCTTGACAATGTATTGGTTAATGCTAAGAATGTTGTTGTTTACAAAGATGGAGCAGAACTGAAAGACAAAGTTGTTGCAGGTGATTTAATAATTGCCAAGACAGTTGGAGAAGGAAATGTACATCTTACAAATGTTGAAGTAAAAGGTGAAATAAAAGTATTAGGCGGCGGATTAAATTCCGTATACTTCAACAATGTTAAAGTATCAAATATTGAAGTTTTAAAAGACAAAGTTAGACTTGTTTTCGCTGATGGTTCAGTAATTGAAAACTTGACAACAGGAACTGAAACTGTATTGGAAAACACTGATGGAACAATTGCTAAAGTTACAGTATCCGGAAACGGTGAAGTAACATTGACAGGAAACTTCGGTGAAGTAACTGTTACAGGAAGTTCAAACATAACACTAGATGACGCTGTAATAACAAAATTGGTAGTAGAACAAAAGATTACAATTGAAGGAACAGGTACTATAGCTACATTGGAAGCAAATGCAAATGGCATCAAGTATGAAGCTGAAGTAAAAATTACAAAGACAGTAACTGGTGAAGGCGTAACTGAAAAACCAGCTGTTGTTGTAGTAGAGACTTCAGGCGGTGGCGGTGGAGGCGGCGGATCCGTTGACCCAGTAACTGTTCCTGCATTAAGAGTATCATTCATTGAAAATACTAACACATACAGATTTAGTTATACTTATAAAGACACGGATAATGACATTTCTGAGTTCTTATTATTTATGATAGATGATATTTTAAGCGACAGCAGTAATAATGAGTTTATAAATGATTACTTAGGTAAAGTTAATTCACGATTAGATGAAATGTATGCTGGTGATACAAAGGTTTATAGCGAAGAAGGCTGGAATAAGGCTATTGTGTACCTTGACAACACAAACATTAAAGAAGATATTCAGGGACTTAAGAGTGCTTTGTTAGATGGAACTATCAGTCCTGAGGATATAATAGCATTAATTGGAGTATTTAATGATTCCAATACAAGTGATGCTAATGCTATTTTAGAGAACCTTACTGCAAATGACATTGATCAGAAAATTATGCAATATAAAGGTGTTGATGTTAAATATTCATTAAAATCAAATGCATCAAGTACACCTATTACAAACACTTCAGATATAGCTACATTTATAATTGATAATATTCTATATTCTGACATAAGTGTTGATGCATTTTTGCAGCAATTCGGAACAGTTGAATTAACTGTACAATATGGCGAGAACATCGGTAAAATAATAATAGATAAAAATTCTATAGTTAAATAGTAAATGGGCGGGCTTAAAGCCCGCTTGTTTTAAATTCGGAGGATATTTTGAAAAGATTTAATCTTATAATTTCATTCATTTTATTAACATTATTACTAACTCAAAATGTATTTGCGACAGAAAATATAAATGATGTAAGTTTTACAGATTTAGATGAAAATTATTGGGCATTTGAAGGAATAGAAAAACTTGTAAGCTCAGATATTATAGTAGGATATCCTGATGGGTCATTTAAGCCGGAAGGAAACATAACAAGAGCAGAATTAGTAAAGATTGTAAACAAAGTTTATTCTTTTACACAAAAACAAGATACTACAAGTTTTGCTGATATAAAATTGGAAGACTGGTATTATGAAGAAGTACTAATCGCACAAGCTGCAGGATATATAAACGGATATCCAGACGGAACTTTTAAACCGAACGAATTAGTAACAAGAGAAGAATTATGTAAAATAATTGATGTTATAAATAATTTGGTATTATTGCCTGTTGATAAATTACCTTCTGACGAGATATCTCCTTGGGCAGTAGAGTACGTTAATAAAGTTATATCAAATAGACTTATGTTGGTTGATGAAAATGGTAATTTCAGAGCTACTGAAAAGGCAACTAGAGCTGAAGCTTGCGATGCATTGGCGAAGTTTTTATTAGATGAAAATGAAGATCAACCTGATTCAACACCTAATTCAGGAAATGGAGGTAGCACTGAAGAAGCGGTTGATGAAACATTAAGTAAAGTTACAAGAAGACTTGAAGTAGGTGTTATTCCTAACTTATCATCAGAAGATCAAATTGAAATTGTAAATGATATTATTGAAAATATAAAAGCTTATGAAGCAGATAAAACGCACGACTATGAAAGTGCAGCCAAAGAAGTATATAAAAAATACAATCAATTGTCTGAAGCTGAAAAAATTGAATTACAGCTTGAAATAAGTGATCAGAATGATCTCAGAGATTTAAGGTCATTAAAGGACTTTTTCTTCCCGGATGCTGACATATAAATTCTAGGGACGGACCTTTCAGTTAAGTTCAAATGAAAGATTACTTTGAAACTATAGTAGTGTAGTGTCATCCTGAACGATAGTGAAGGATCTCGGTTTTCAAAAGATTTAAAATGATGAGATCCTTCGTATGTGTCTCAGGATGACTGGGCATAGATAAATTGTTATTAATAAAATGCGGGTGGGCACAACGACGTCACTGAAAGAGTCTTTCCTGTCATCCTGAACGATAGTGAAGGATCTCGTTTTTTATATGGTTTAAAATATGAGATCTTTCGGCTGCACCTCAAGATGACAGAGCATAACTGAATTGTTATTACGAAATGCGGGTGGGCACAAGACCCTCCCCTACAAAAGGGTGAATGCCCCTACAGACTGGATAGAATATAAATTGTTTTAATAAAGGAAAAGATATGAAAAAAATTTCTAAGGTTTTGCTGATAATAGTGACTATAATTGTTTTAGTTGCAGGTGTTGTTTTGTATGTGCAGTATGACAACATTTCTGCTCTCATGAGCGGAATGAATACTTCTTCTGAAGATCTGGCGGCTCAGATGGATGACAACAGGGAAAAGCTGAAGGAAGAAGTTAAAAAATACACATCCTCTCCAATCAATGACATTTCAGCAGAGGATGAAGAAAAGCTGTTAAATGGTGAAATTTCAATAAAAGATGTGGCAGACAAATACCACCTTCCTTTGGATTACATGAAGGATGACAGTAGAGACACTCAGGATAATTCTTCAGATACAAAACCTGAATCGTCAAACACAATTCCTGAAACTTCCGTCAGCAAAGACAATGAAAAGTCAATAGATGCTGCAATCAGTGATGGAGTCAGCAAAATGTACGCCCTTAAGGTCAAGTATGTCAATAAACTTGGAGAGTTGGAAAGAGAAGCAATCAAAGAATATTCAAATCTGCCAAAAGAAAAACAAGACGAAGCTTCAAAGTATTCCATTGTAATGAAGAACATTAATAATATTGCGGGACTTGAAAAGAAATGCGATAATGAAGTTGCAAATGTGCTTTCTGCTTTAGAATCAGAGCTCGTAAGTCTTGATGGCGATACGGAAATAATTCAAATTCTAAAGGATGCTTATCAGCAGGAAAAGGAAGTTAAAAAAGCATATTACTTGAGTTTGTACAAAAAATAGATTAGGGACAGTTATTTACCAAGTTACATATTTCGACATGTTTATTTACTTTTTTGCTGTAACATAATGATAAGGTTTTCATTAGAAAAAATTATGGGGTAAAAATATGGATGAGCATTCATTGAGGTTAAAACAAAATTCTTATGTAACTGAATCGTACAGAAAATTGGCTGTCAATATTGAATATGCAAATATTGACGGAAATATTAAAACCATTATGATAACAAGCTCGATGGCCAATGAAGGTAAGTCTACAACTATAAGTAATCTTGCTTGTGTTATGACGGAACTTAATAAAAGAGTAATCCTCATGGATCTTGATTTGAGAAAGCCATCTGTCCATAAATATTTTAATTTATCCAACAATTCAGGATTAACTGATTTGTTGCTAAACAAAAACAATTATAAAAATTACATTCATAATATACAACCGGGTTTGGATGTAATGACTTCCGGCAGGGTGCCATCAAATACAACCGAAATTATAATTTCAAAAGCCATAAAAGAATTGCTTAAAGATTTATCCGAAAACTATGATTATATACTATTGGATACACCTCCAATAATGTTGGTTAGTGATCCGGTTAATATAGCTATTTATGCAGATGCTGTCATATTGGCTATAGCTTATGCAGAAACTGACAAAGAAACAATAAAAAAGACTATTGATGTCTTGAAACAAGTAAATGCAAATATAATTGGAACAGTATTAAACAAAGTCCCCCAGAATAAGAAGAATAAGTATTACTACTATTACTAAGACATAGGGGACGGTGCTGAGCCGCTGACAAGCTACACGTTTGTTAGCTGTCATTCTGAGAGCTTGCTCGAAGAATCTCATGTTTTCATGACAAATAAAGATGAGATCCTTCACTAACGTTCAGGATGACAAACTAGGTGACATAGGGGACGGTTCTCACTGACCAAAGTCTACCGCAATGTAAAAAAAGTCATAATATTTAAGTTTATATAATTGTTGAACATAATACAATCGAAAACATGCACATTGAATTTATTTGCATGTTTTTTTATGGCTTAAACATTCAAATGAATGGACAATGTGATTAATTTTACTATTATAAATGTTGTATACGTTCACTTATGGTGATATAATTTAGCATTAGAAAATAAACCATAATGGCTAACGGAGGACATGATGATTCAATCTCATTTAGGAGAAATTTATTCACTTTTTACAGCAATATTTTGGACTATAACTGCTATATGCTTTGAAATAGCTGGCAAGAAAATTGGCTCTTTGTCTGTAAATTACATAAGATTAATTATGGGGTTTATATTAATAAGTTTGTTCACAACATTTTCAAGAGGAATGATGCTGCCGGTTGATGCAACATTAAAATCATGGCTGTATCTTAGTATTTCAGGACTCATTGGGTTTGTTATAGGAGACTTATTTTTGTTTCAGGCTTATTTAGAAATTGGAGCAAGGACATCTATGCTTATAATGGCACTTGCACCTCCAATCACGGCATTGCTGGGATTTGTAACAATGAGAGAATTGATATCTCTGTCCGATTTTATCGGTATGTTTGTAACAATTTTCGGTATTGCGGTTGTTGTATTGGTTAAAAATCCGGAAGGCAATAATTTTAAATTTTCTCGTTCTGTTAAGGGAATAGTCTACGCTTTAATCGGCGCGTTCGGTCAGGCGTTGGGATTAATATTCAGCAAAATAGGCATGGGAGATTATGACCCTTTTGCTGCAACACAAATCAGAATTATAGCTGGGATAGTGGGATTCACTTTTGTAATTTTATTTATGAAGAAGTGGGACAAGTTAAAAGAAGATGTTAAGAATATGGAGGCAACAAAGTATTTGTTCTTTGGTTCGTTATTTGGTCCTTTCTTAGGAGTATCCTTCAGTCTTCTGGCTATTCAATATACGACAACCGGAGTTTCTTCCACCATTACTTCAATAATACCGGTTCTTATTATTCCTCTGTCTATATTTGTATTAAAAGAAAAAGTATCCCCTAAAGAGATATTAGGTGCTGTCATATCTGTTATAGGGGTTACAATATTGTTTGTAGTTTAATTCTTGTAATTATGAGGATAGATCTTTAAAAGTATAAGATGAGATCCTTCGGCTGCGCCTCAGGATGACAAAATTAAATAAAGCAGGACAAATATGTTTAGAAAGGGATGGTTAATATGAAGAAGGGAATTTTATTTTTAACAACATTTGTTTTATTGATTTCAATGCTCCAGACTATAGCATTTGGAGAAGTGGGCGGAAAATTTACCGCTAAATATGAATATTCACAAAACGTATTCACAGACATCAAAGACAGTGATTGGTATGCAAAAAATGTAAAGAAATGTTACGAACTTGGACTTATGAGCGGAAAAAAAGCAGGGTATTTTGATGCTGGCGGCAATGTGACATTGGCTGAAGCTTTAGCCATGGCATCCAGGGCTCACGAGATTTATAACGGAGGGGACGGAGTCATAGACAATGCAGGCACACAGTGGTATGACGGTTTTGTGATTTATGCTGAAAACAATGGAATTATAAAACAGGGAGAATTCAGTAACTTCAATTTACCAGCCACCAGAGAACAGCTTGCTTACATATTTGCCAACATTCTTCCTGAATCTGAATATACAAAGCTTAACAATGTTGATTATATTCCTGACATTGATGTTGTTGGTCCCTATGACAGGTATATTTATTTTTTGTACAATGCAGGTGTTTTGACTGGAAATGATGAGTACGGAACATTTAACAGAGAATCCAATATTACACGTGCAGAGGTTGCAACTATTTTAATACGCATTGTGAGCCATGCTGACCGAATAACATTCAGCAAGGATGCACATATTTATCTTGGCAATAATCCTACTTATGAAAAATATAATTTTAGATACACTAGTACATATCCGGGTGAAACAAAGGACTTAATTGATGTAAACAATTTAAATGTCTATGGAGTGTTCATGCCAAATGGCAACGAACCTGATTCTAAAGTATTTCTTGATAAGGTTAAGTCTTCAGATTTACCAAAAAACTCCGCAATATATCCATATATTCTTTCGGGTATAGATAATGAGGTTTATGAAATTCCAAATTACGTATCAACATCTGATCGAGCGTTTGGCCCTATTAAGGCTTATCAGTCATATTTTGATGAATATTATGCTATGGATGCAATGATTAGCCAGGCTTATGATGAAATATTAAATATTGACTATGAAACAATTTCAATTGATCATTTTTATCATACAGTAAATTATGCGTTGTGGGGTCAGGATGTAAAAATACAGTTACAAGACTATATTGATTATGTGAAAAAGAATAAAATAAAAATTGAAGGAACTGTCACTCCGTTGTTTCCTATTGTTTACTACGATGGAGACAATGTGAGGGTAAGAACTAAGATTGAATATACAATACTTTCATCTGATACAAAACTGGATTTGATTTTTGGAGACAGAAACGGAAATCAAGGTGCTTCTAGAGAATTTTATGCACCAACCGAATATACTAGCCAATCTAAAACAATTTATGTAGACATACCATTTGGCTATGCTTTGGATTCATCTGACTTTACACTGGTATTTAGGCTGGATGATTACTTACCGCTGTCCAAACATCAGTCAGGAAAATTCTGTGTTGAAGGAATAGAGCTGTAGACAAAGGAACGGTTATCTCTGTCCTACTAAGAAAAGCTGGTCAGAGAGAACCGTCCCCACTGACCATAAATTCTATGGAACGTGTATTGTTTCTTTTCAAAAATGGGGTATAATAAGATGAGGTGAAAAAAATGCACAAAAAAAAGATGATTGCACCAATTGTGATAACCGCAGTTGTTGTATTGTACTTTATTGGATTTGTATTTTTATTTGCATTTGATGACAGCATACCCTTTCTTATTAAAATATTGGGTGTTGCTATCCCGCTGTTGTTAGCGGGTGCTTGTGTTTACGTTCTTGTTGAGCGAATCAAAGAAATAAGGAGTGGTGAGGAAGATGATATTAGTAAATACTGATTACATTACCGGAAAAGAGTTTGAAATGCTTGGCCTTGTTAAAGGAAGTACAATACAGTCAAAAAACATCGGCCGTGATATAACCCAAGGTTTAAAGACTCTGATTGGTGGGGAACTAGTTGCATATAATGAAATGATGAATGATGCAAGAGCTATTGCAACAAAGCGAATGGTTGCTGAAGCAGAAGAGCTACAGGCAGATGCCGTCATCAATATCAGATATGCTTCTTCAGCGGTTATGCAAGGCGCAGCTGAAGTAATAGTTTATGGTACTGCGGTTAAATTTAAGTAAGAAACTTAAATTGATTTTTACGCATAATGAATACGTTGGTTAATTACAATAAAGCCAGGGGTATATTATGGAATTAAACGAAATACTATCAACTGAATATTCAGAAAAATTCGATGAAATACGAAAAAATATGATGGTTGTTTCGTATTACAAATATGGTGCTGTAAAAGACAACTATAAAATCTACAAAACTATTGATGCAATAAAAAGTTTGGAAAAAAGACTTGATAAGTACAAGGAAACAGGCAATACAGAATTCCTTGCAGATATAGCAAATTTTGCAATGATTGAATATATGTACCCGCAGCATCCGGCTGCTCATTACAATGGAACTGATGATGGTGCATGCGAAATTGAAGGCTTTGGAATAAATGAAATAAAAAACAAATAGTCAAAGGGGACGGTTCTTTTTAGAGAACCGTCCCCATTTGCATCGGGACACCCATTGACTCAATAATGTAGGGGAGGACTACTGTCCTCCCGCAAGTATATTGAATTAATAACACTGGCGGACACAAGATCCGCCCCTACGATAAATTAGTAATGAAAATATCAGTGAATTGAAACTCCATGTTGGACTGTGACATGGGGGACGGTTCTTACTGACCAACTAGGAAATGATGGTCAGAGAGAACCGTCCCCAGCGGCAGTTATAGAAACGATGGACATAAACAGTCCCCACTGGACAGATATGTGTTAGACTATTTATTTAATAATGAGTCAAATTTAGCAAAAAAGTGTTGCGAAGGTTATACTGTTGTGCTACTATTTATATAGTGGTATATACAAGTATACCACACGACGAAAGGATAGAACAATATGAAAAACAATTCATATATTCCTCCGGTTTATATTCAAATCAGGGATATTCTCATTGAAAAAATAAATTCCGGAGAGCTTAAGAGCGGCAGTCAGCTGCCATCTGAAAGGGATATAAGTGATACATACAACATAAGCAGAATGACTGCAAGGAATGCTTTGACTCAGCTTGTGGATTTGGGATACGCCTACAGAGTAAAAGGAAAAGGTACTTTTGTGAGGCTTCCGAATTTTGAAAGAGATTTTGTTAAGCTCAGCGGCTTTTCACAAATGCTTAGATCAAAGGGCATCAAGCCAAGCAATAAGATAGTTAAATCCGGCATAATTGAAGCTGATAAGAAAATTGCTTCTCTGCTTGAAACCACAATAGGCACCAAAGTTTATGAGATTGTCCGTGTCAGATATGGGGACAACATACCCCTTGCTTTGGAATATTCTTATTTACCTGTGAGTCTATATGATGACCTTCTTCAATATGATTTTGAGAACAATTCCTTGTACAAAGTTATTGAAGATGTGTACAAACATAAATTGAAGTATTCAAAACAGTGGATAAAGATTACTACTTTATATAAAAGCGAAGCAAGAATGTTGGCTGTAACAGAGCATACGCCTGCGTTCCTGTTAGAATCGATTTCTTACGACATGAATGATAGAGTGGTAGAAGCCACGAGGTCGTTAAATATTGGAGACAGGACCACGTTTTACACAGAACTGTGGCCTAATGTTACAGTTTAAATGCGGGTGTTATTCCTTCACTAACGTTCAGGATGACAAAAATAGACTTTTTCAGTCTCCTTTATAGCAAGTACGCCGCAAAAATCATGTTATAAAGATTAAAAATATACAAGTTTCATTACAATTCATAAATAATTAACGTTTAATTAAGAGGTGAAAGATGTCTGATTCTGTTGTAACTTCAGTAATGCCTGATTCTGATTCTATTGTGTCTTTAATAGATGTTGAAAAAAGTTTCGGAAAAAACAAAGTTGTAAAAAATATGAATATTGAAATAAAAGAAGGAGAATTTCTCACTCTTCTTGGACCTTCAGGATGCGGGAAAACCACAACCCTTCGAATGATTGCTGGTTTTGAAGAAGCATCATGCGGAACTATCAAGGTTCAGGGAGTGAGCGTTGAAGATAAGGAACCTTTTGAAAGAGATGTAAATACAGTCTTTCAGAACTATGCTCTTTTTCCGCACATGACGGTATTTGATAACATTGCTTATGGTCTTAAAATCAGAAAAAGACCAAAAGAAGAAATCACAAAAAGAGTGAATGAAATGCTGGAGCTCGTCCAGCTTAAGGGATATGAAAACAGAAAGCCTGATGCTCTTTCCGGTGGTCAGAAACAAAGAGTTGCTATTGCAAGAGCACTTATTAATAATCCGAAGGTACTGCTTCTTGATGAACCCCTTGGAGCTCTTGACCTGAAGCTTAGAAAGCAAATGCAGGTGGAACTTAAAAGACTGCAAAAGAAACTTGGAATAACATTTGTTTATGTAACTCACGACCAGGAGGAAGCCCTCACAATGAGTGACAGAATAGCTGTTATGAATGAAGGTGTAATAGAACAGCTTGCTACACCAAGAGAAATTTACAACAGGCCGCTCACTAAATTTGTGGCAGGTTTCATTGGGGAATCCAATATTTTTGATGGAGAGGTAACAGGATTAGAGGATGGAATTTTAAGTGTTAAAACTTCAGCCGGTACTTTGAAAGTTAAAGGAGAAGGATTTCATGTGGGTGAAAGCCTCCATGTGTCCATTAGACCAGAGTATGTAAAGGTAAGCACAGATACAGTGGATGGATTTAATCTAATGGGTACTATAAAGGATTTCACATACATGGGAACTGTTGTAAAAACATCTGTTGATATGAAAGATAACACTGAAATAAAGTATTCCCGTTTTGAGAAGGATGAAGATTTCCAAGAAGGAGATTCTATAAATATTTACTGGAATCCGGAAAGAGCTGTTGCCATTAAGGCATCGAAGTAGCGGAGGGCATATGAATAACAAAAATATTTTAAAGCGAAAAACAACTCTGCCTGCCTTAGCTATGGCAGGACCGGTTTCACTATGGATGATTTTATTTGTAACACTGCCCATGCTGTACATTATCTACATAAGTTTTATGGCAAGGGGAGTGTTTGGGGATGTTGTTTATGAATTTTCATTGAAAAGTTATGAGACATTGCTGGATGCAACATATTTTAAGGTTATAGTAAAATCCATAAGGGCGGCATTAATTACCACTGTTCTTTGCCTTCTCATAGGATATCCATTTGCATATTATATTGCAAAAAAACCAAAGGAAGTGGCTTCAAGGCTCATAATGCTCATAATGATTCCGTTTTGGACAAACTCTCTCATGAGGCTTAACAGCTGGCTTTTATTGTTTCAGACAAGCGGACCTGTAAATAAGTTTCTTCTTAGTGCAGGTTTCATAGATGCACCCATGAGCTTTGTATATACGGATGGTCTTGTATTGGTTGGTATGATAACAACCATGCTTCCATTTGCTGTGCTTCCCATGTACAGCTCAATTGAAAAGCTGAGCAATTCTCTTTTGGAAGCATCGGCGGATCTTGGTGCTTCAAGGCGTACCACATTTTTTAATATAACTCTGCCTCTTACATTTCCAGGAATATTCTCGTCTATAATACTGGTATTCATACCTTCTCTGGGAATATATACCGTAACAGACATGCTTGGAGGAGGAAAAGTATTATATATAGGAAATATTATAAAAAATCAGTTTGGAGCAATTAGAAACTGGCCTCTTGGAGCTGCTCTTTCAGTACTCTTGATTGTTATAACAGGACTGCTCATTTTTATCTATACCAGATTTGCAAATATTGAAGACATGGAGGTGGTATAATGAGTATTTCAAAAAAACAAAAAAGAAAAAAGTTTGAAGATACAATAGGTGCAATTTATTCAATTGCAATATACACCATTCTTTATATTCCGGTATTTGTGATGATGATATTTTCATTTAACAATCAGAGATACAACTATTACTGGAATGGATTTACAACTCAGTGGTATTCAAAATTATTCACTAACTCTGCTGTAATCGGAAGTCTTTGGTATTCAATAGTAATTGCAGTATTGGCAACCGTGATTTCTGTTGCCATAGGAACAATCGGAGCATTGGGATTAAAAAAATATGAGTTCAGAGGAAAGAAATTCATAAACAATATGCTGTACATACCTATAATAGTTCCTGAAATTGTTATGGCTGTTGCACTTCTTATTATATTTATGAAAATAGGACTTGCTCTAGGAATGGGAACCATATTGATTGGTCACTGCACATTCTGCATTCCTTATGCTGTGGTCACTATCAAAGGACGTATAAGTGGCGATGGATACAGCCTGGAAGAGGCATCCATGGATCTTGGGGCAAACAGAATTCAGACATTTTTAAATGTTACTCTTCCCAGCATTATGCCGGGAGTAATGAGTGCAGCTTTTCTGTCATTTACTCTTTCAATAGATGATGTTGTAATGAGTAATATGCTTGCAGGAGCAAAAAATTCAACATTGCCGGTTTTAATCCTCTCAATGAACAAGTCAGGGGTTACTCCTGATGTTAATGCACTCACCACAATCATGATTCTAGTCATTGTATTAGCAATGATTTTGAATAATTTAATTAAATATGCGTTGAAAAAACGCAACAAGGCGGAGGCAACAATATGAAAAAAATTATTTCAATTTTATTAACCATGGTTTTAATCATGGGGCTTTTTACAGGCTGTGGAACTAATACCGGTACTGTAGAAAGCGGCAAAGCAGCTCCAAGCACAGAGCTTAATATCTATATGTGGCAGCAATACATTTCAGACGATTTAATAGCAAAATTTGAAAAAGAAAACAACGTAAAAGTAAACCTGTCATACATGAGCGACAATGCAGATGCCATTACAAAGCTAACAGCTGGCGGCGGACAAGAGTATGACCTAATCATGACATGTGATGCTTATATGGAATCACTTGTAGAAGGTGGATACGTTGAGAAGATTAACTTTGAAAACATACCAAATGCTTCAAACATCAATGAAGCATACTGGACTGCAAAAGAATACTGCGTACCTTATCTTATGAACTATATTTACGTAGTTTACAACAAGGATACAAGCCCTGTTGAAATCAAAAGCTACAATGACCTTATAAACCCGGCATTGAAGGGACAAATAGCTACAATAGACGGAGCCAGAAATCTGTTCCCAATAGCTTTGGTTGCCCTTGGATATGATCCTAACTCAACAGATGAAAAAGAAATTGCAGAAGCATATGAGTGGCTTGTAAAATATAATGAAAATGTTGTAGCATACGGAAATGCTGAACAAAACCTTACAAATGGAACTGCATCCGTTGCATTCACATATGACGGAAATGCATCGTGGGCTATGTCAGAGCTTGGAGATAAAAATAATCTTGTAATAGCTGATTTTGAAAAAGATCCGGTACAGCTTGGTTTTGACCTTTATGTAGTGCCAAAAGGAGCTAAGCATGTGGACCTTGCAGAAAAATTCCTTAACTACATCACAGATCCTCAGGTTATGGCTGCAAACCTTGTAGAATATCCATATTCATGCCCAAATGATGCAGCAGTTGAAGCAGCTTCAGACACGTACAAAAATGACCCTGCAAGAGATTTTGATTACAAGCAAAATGTATTTTTCCAGGAAGATGTTGGAGAAGCAATTACAATATACAATGATTATTATCAAAAATTAAAAGTTGGGGAATAAATTAAAAGCTTAGGAGAACAAAGTAATGTTAAAATTTGACGAACAAAAACAGCTGGACAGCGTAAATGGTGCATTGGCTATTAGAAGTGAAATAGAATCTATTGTGGATGGAATATGTCAAAAAGGATATACAAACATCTGTTGGCTTGGTATAGGTGGTACATATGCATCCTGTCTGCAGGCTGAAGTACATATGAAGGAACGATCAGCAATAAATTTCTTTGTTGAAAACGCAGCAGAATACAAAAAGACTGGAAACAAAAAAGTAGGAAAAGGCACAATAGTAGTTATATCTTCTGTTACGGGAAGCACAGCAGAAATGGTTGACGGGGTAAAAAAGGCTCAGGATGCCGGTGCTAAAGTAATTGGCTTTGTGGATTATCCTGACACGAAGCTTGCCAAAATGGTAGATTATCTAATTTCATACCCTAAAAATGAACAGCTCAAATTTTTTATGGTAGCGGACAGATTTATGTATAATGCAGGAGAATTTGACGAATACCATGAGTTTTATGCTGAGCTTGACGGACATCTTGCCCGCGGTCTTGTAGAGGTTGAAAAAGCAGCTGATGAACTTGGTGAGAGTATTGCTAGAAAGCATATGAATGACAGCATACATTATTTTGTTGGAGCAGGAAATCAATATGGAGCAACATACTCCTATGCAATGTGCTTCTGGGAAGAACAGCACTGGATAAGGACAAAATCCATACACAGTGCAGAATTTTTCCACGGAATGTTTGAAATTGTTGACAGAGACACTGCAGTCACAGTGTTCATTGGAGAGGATTCTCAAAGAGCGCTCAGTGAAAGGGTTGCTAAATTTTTACCCAGAGTGTGTGCAAACTATAATATAATTGACACAAAGGATTATGAACTGAAGGGGATAAGTGAAAAATTCAGAGGACATCTTTCTCATCTTTTAATGAGAGCAATAACTACAAGAATAGATGTTCACCTGGAAAAACTAAACTGTCATCCTATGGAAATAAGAAGGTACTACAGACAGCTTGATTATTAATGGCTGATTCTGCTAATGTAAAGATGCAGGCTGTTTCTTATATTGAAGCAGTCTGTTTTTTACAATGAACCGTCTCTTTATGCAAGAAGAGCAATAGAAAGACTGAAGAATATTACAGAACGTTGAGGAAATTATGGATAAAGAAATAAAAATAGCTGCAGTTGGGGACAACTGCATAGATGTTTATGACAGCACAGGTGAGGCTTTTCCTGGAGGAAATCCTGTGAACGTTGCTGTGTATGTGAAAAGGATGGGTGGAAACTCATCATACACAGGTGTTGTAGGAACTGATGATAACGGAAAAATCATGATTGAAGCAATAAAAGCAAAAGGTGTAGACACATCGCACATCAGAATATTAGAGGGCAATACTGCAGTAACACATGTTGAACTAAAAGACGGCGACAGAATATTAGGGGATTATGAAGAAGGTGTCATGGCAGACTTCAGGCTTAGAGATGAAGATATAGATTTTCTGTGCAGCCATGATCTTGTTGTAACAGGAATATGGGGAATGATAGAGTCGAATCTTCATTTAATCAAAGAAAGAGGAGTACCTGTAGCCTTTGACTTTGCAGATAAAATTGACCATGAAATTACACACAAGGCTCTGCCATTTGTTGATTACGCATTTTTTTCCTGCGACAGCAAGAGTAACTATGAGCTGTATGAATTTATGAAGTGGGTTAAATCCAAAGGCCCAAGCATTGTAGTTGTTAAAAGAGGGGAAAAAGGAAGCATTGCATATGACGGCAATGAGTTCACGGAGTTTGGAATAATAAAGTGTGAAGTAGTAGACAGCATGGGAGCAGGCGACAGCTACATAGCCGGATTCGTTTTAGGCCTCCTCCAGGGAAAATCAATTGCAGAGTGTATGGAAAAAGGTGCACAAAGCAGCAGCGATACCATAGGCTACTATGGAGCCTGGTAGGAAAGAATATAGGACAGAGGGGATGCCCATTGACATCAATAATGTAGGGGAGGACCTCGTGTCCTCCCGCAAGTATATTGTTAGGGTGACAAGGGGACGGTACCCGCACCTTTGTCACTTGCTAAATGTGGTATATGCTAGACATACCAAAAGTATTATGCCGCAGTAGCCTTCAACAGGGTACCAATACTTTACAAGGTTAGAAAAACCAAACTGACTTGCCATCAGTGCAGCTACAGTTGATGTTGCAACAACAATTCTTCCCTTGACGGGATTTTTTTGAATATCGGTGATTCGGGCTGCAAATCCATATAGGGCACCGACTGAGGTTGTGTAAACTTCAGCTGTAAGAACCAATGCATATAGTATTTGAGCAAAATATGAAATTTTGCCTGCCACATAAATCATGGGAACTTCGAGCCCTGCAATTTCAGAAGCGTTGCCTGACAATGCAAGATATATCATTACAGATCCAATACCAAGCCCTAATCCGCCTAATATTGAGCCGTTTCTAATGGCTTTTTTATTTTGTGCTGAAGCTCCCAGTGGGCCTAACACTGCAATTGAGAGAACAGTATTATAGGAAACGTACAGCACGGCTGATAAAAACCAATTATTCATTAATCCGTTCCCTCCTGTGATTATTGCTGCACGAGCAATGTCAGGCGGTGTGTTTACTATTGAAAAAACACTGGTTCCAATAACTGCTGCCAATAAAAAAGGAACAACAAAGCTGATAGAATTTATAACACCGTTAATTCCGGTCAGCACTGTTAATGCTGTAAGAACTGCCATTAATATGTTGCCCATGAGTCCGGGAAAATTCAATTGCTGGGTAAAAAGTGCACCGGTTCCTGCTATCATTGCAGAAAATGATCCGAATAGGAATATGGTTATTATGTAATCAATAACTTTTCCAATTTGGTTCCCGCTTGAATATAAAATTATCTCAACATGTGAACGGGCATTGAGCTTTTTACCCAAGTCCATAATAATGTAACCGAACAGTATAAACATTACCGTTGAAATTAAAAGTCCTGCCAATCCCATTGCACCGAATTTTGAAAAAAATTGAAGCAGTTCCTGCCCGGTAGCAAAGCCTGCTCCAACAACAGTTCCTATATAAGTTGCTGCCACTTTTAAAGTTGATACGCCTTTTCTATTCATCTCATCACATCCTAAATTTCATATAATTAATTGTATAGTTAATTTGACGTTTTATTACTTCATCAGGAGAGACATATGAAACGTTCCCTGTCTTCAATGAAACAACACAAGGTATAATTTATGCATTTTTCAAATACAAAACAGCAAGAGGTAAATTATACCAATTACATAAGTGCTTGATTTCACTGACTTTTGTGTTATAATGTCATAAATGCCAATTTGCGGTTATAATTATTAAAATGCAAATCCATGAATAAAACACGGAGGTGATTACTTGAAAAAGGATGAAAACAAAAAAACGGAAGACAACTGCATAGATTCTCTTGATGAATTAGTTCATGAGGAAAAAGAACAGCTGGATATGGAAGCAAAGCAGTTAGTGGAGAAGGTAGATACCGAAAGCAGAGTAAGGGACTATCATGGGCCATGGAAAAATATTATCACTATACTTTCAGTACTGTGGGTTGTATTCCAACTATATTACACAACCATTGGCACCATTGAGGCCATTACCTTCAGGGCAATCCATGCAGCCATATTGCTGGTGTTTTGCTTTTTGCTTTATCCAGCAGCCACGAAGGAAAACAGAAAGAGAAGCAAACCATCCATATTTGATTTTATATTGATATGTCTTACACTTTTTGTGTTTACATATTTTGTTCTGAATTACAACAGAATAGCTCTGACCGGTGGCTTTGTATCTGATTTTGAAAATATTATTGGTTTAATTGCAATCATTTTGGCTTTTTTTGCAGCAAAAAGAGCAACCGGCGGACTAGTTTGGCTTTCAGCAATATTTCTTGCATATAATTTTATTGGAAGAATGGTACCTGGAACTTTAGGGCACGGAGGATTTTCACTGCCAAGAATAATAGGACACATGTTTTGGGGCAGTCAGGGTATATTCGGTAGCGGAATAGGAGTTTCAGCAACATACATATTTGTATTTATTGTATTTGGAGCATTCTTGAACTTAAGCGGTTTCAGCCGTCTGGCTAACAATATTTCCCTGGCAATGGTGGGAAGATCGGCAGGAGGACCTGCAAAGGTGTCTGTGGTAGTTTCCGGCCTCATGGGAATGATAAACGGATCCGCTGTTGCCAATGTGGCAACCACGGGAATAATAACAATACCTATGATGAAGGATACAGGCTATAAGGCTGAGTTTGCCGGAGCAGTTGAGGCTGCAGCCTCAACCGGAGGACAGTTTCTTCCGCCGGTAATGGGAGCAGTTGCTTTTCTTATGGCAGAGTTCACAGGAGAATCTTACTCAGTTGTTGCCATGGCAGCAGCTGTACCTGCTGTGCTTTACTACTTCGGAATGCTTATGGCAGTTCATTTTGAAGCAAAGAAACTTGGGCTTAAGGGCATCGACAAGGAAAATATCCCTGATGCACTAAAGGTTCTGAAAAATGACGGGCACCTCATTGCGCCGCTCATATCACTTCTAGGGTTTATGGGTATGGGATATACACCTTTATTCGCTTGTGTTGTATCCATATTTGTTACAATAGGGGCAAGCTACTTAAGAAAGCATACCCGAATGGGTCTCAAGACTATAATCAAGGCATGTGAGGATGGCGTCAGGGGAGTCATAAGCGTAGGAGTAAGCTGTGTTATCATAGGTCTCATTGTAGGAACGGTATCACTAACGGGACTTGGACTTAAATTTGGTTATATAATGCTCAGAGTTGTAGGACCGGGGGAACTTCTTAAAGCTGGAATTATGGTTGCAATTATGAGCATCATACTTGGAATGGGTGTTCCTGGAATTGCTGCTTATGTTATAGTAACAGCAGTTGCTGTACCTGTCATGATTCAGGTTGGTTCACTTCCTATTCCGGCACATTTGTTCTGCCTTATGTATGCATCTTTGTCAAATATAACACCTCCTGTGGCCATGTCTGTTTATGTTGCTTCAGGTATTGCAAAATCTGACTTTACCAAGACAGGTATTTTAGCCTGTATGGTGGGATTGTCCGGATTCCTTCTGCCTTTCTTTTTCCTGCTAAACCCCATTCTTCTATTGGGAGTAGCACCTGAAGGTACCGAGATACTCCAGATTGCAATTGCTATAGTAGGAGCAGCAGCAGGGATAATATTCCTTTCAGCAGGAACCCAGGGCTGGTACCTTAGAAAAAGTGGATATTTTGAAAGGATTATTTTTATAGCAGTAGGGCTTTTGATGATACATCCAAGCAGCGGTACAGATATTGTTGGTGTTGCCATGGCTGGTCTGATTACTCTTTATCAGCTATATATGAATAAAAATGACAAAAAAATTATATTTCAAGGAGAAGAGAAATGAAAAAATCAGTTGCATTAATTTTAATACTGGCTATGGTTCTTAGCCTTCTTGTGGGCTGCAGCAGCTCAACAGGTAAAGAAGAAAATGTCTACCTTAAATTCCCTACGGCGTCTACATCAGGAGCAATTTATCCCATAGGTGCAGCAATTGCTAATCTGTGGAGTGAAAAAATAGAAGGTTTAACTGTTTCAGCGGAGGCATCAAACGGCGGTGTACAGAACCTTGGACTTGTTGCAACCGGAGAAGCCCAGCTGGGTGTTGCTGTAACAAGCATACTAAGTGATCAGAAAAACGGAAAAGGTGTATTTGAAGGCAAACAATATGACGGAATGAGAATTCTTACAGCCCTTTATTCAAACTACAATCAGGTTGTTGTATCGGGAGATTCAGGCATTGAGACATTAAAGGATATTAAAGGAAAGGTATTTGCACCGGGTGCACCGGGAAGCACACCGGAAGTTGAGACTAAACTCCATCTCTCAGCAGCAGGAGTTAATTATCCTGATGATTTTAATGCACAGTTTGTAAGCTTTACTGAAGCCATTGACCTCATAAGAAACAAGCAGCTTGACGGCGCTTGGATTCAATCCGGAATCCCTACATCTGCAGTTACTGAAATTTGTGCGACTGCAGGAGGTAAACTCATATCATTAGATGAAGATGTTATTGAAAAACTCACAAACGAATATCCTTGGTACAACAGAGATATTATACCAGCAGGAACATATGAGGGACAGACTGAGGATGTTGTGACTACAAGCATAGTTATTACAATATTTGTGGATGAGAGTGTACCTGAGGACAAAGTATATGAAATGACAAAGGTACTGTGGGAAAATATAGAATCTTTAAAAGGCACTCATAATGCAATCAAGAATATTAAAATTGAGGATGCAGTTAAAAACCTGGCAGACATTCCATTACACGATGGGGCTGCAAGATATTACAAAGAGGCAGGCGTTTTAAAATAAATTTTATTCAGCAAGGGTGTGATGACATGAAACAGCTGGTTTCTATAAAACACGGCTATGAACCGGCAAAGATGGCATATGATGCCATTAAGAGAGTATTTGTTGACGATGCTAAGGGTAAAAAAGTTCTTCTCAAGCCTAATGCTGGCAGAAAGGGGAAGGCCAATACAGCACTGTGCACATCTCCTGAAGTTATCAGGGGAGTTATACGCTTCTTTAAGGATCAGGATGCAGGTGAAATACTTGTTGGAGACGGTGCGCTCTGGGGTGTAGATGTTCATGAGGCTATGGAAATGGCTGGAATCACCAATGTTTGTATTGAGGAGAATGTTGACTTTGTAAACCTGGATGATTATCCTCCTGTTACCAAGGAAATTGAGAACGGGATAATGGTTGACAAACTGCGCTTCAGCTCATTACCATTTCAAATGGATTTTGTTGTATCAATACCCGTAATCAAAACTCATATGTATACCGGTGCGACCTTGGGAATCAAAAATATGAAAGGCTGCCTTTATCGTATGGAAAAAACAATTCTGCACAGGATTGATAAGCCTAATCCACAGCCGGAGAAGGGAAAGTGTCTTGATATAGGAATTGGAGATATGTCAACAGTGCTTCTTCCGAATTACGTGGTATTGGACGGCACTACATGTATGGAGGGCTTTGGACCGGCAGTAGGAAACACAATAAATCTGGATCTGGTTGTCGCAAGCAAGGACCCTACAGCTGCAGATTACGTAGGAATGTCTCTGATGGGAATGGAACCTGCTTCAGTTTCTCATGTGAATATTGTTCAGGAAAGATGCGGCACGTCATCCTATGAGGAAATAGTTGCTGAGCCTGATGATTACCTTAAGTATGCAAAGAAATTTCAAACCGCTGATATGACAAGACTTTCAAATCTCTATCCATATATTGATGTCATTGAGAAGGGGACATGCAGTGCCTGCAGCGCAACAATAATGGCCTTTATTAAAAATCACGGCAGCAAATTTGATGACAACAACAGACTTGTTTTAGCTACAGGGAAAGACCTGGAGGCTGAAGATCTTCTCAAGGAGTGTCTGGTGCTTGTTGGTAACTGCGCAGGTCAATCAGGAAACGGATTGCCATTTTGCAAGGGATGTCCGCCTGTTGGTTCAGGAATACTGAAGTTTATAGAAGATCAAAAAAATAATGATTAGACTATTGAATATTATTGAACTAACAACAACGGGCGGGCACAAGACCCGCCCCTACGCTTTGATGAATTGGACATTTGGCGGTGAACAAGAACCATGTTATGTAATATGTTAAATTAATTTAATAGCATCAGTTTGGCAGGGGACGATTCCTCTGTCTTATTTTATTTATGGTTGATAATAAATAAAAATATGTTATAATTAAAAACGCAAATTAAACTATAGAGAGAATTTTTTTTCTAAAAGTAGAAATGAAAGGAATACATACTTGAATACATTGAAATACACTGAAGCAAAAGAGAAATTTTTTTTCATAGATGTAAGGAGTCCTTCGGAATATGAGGATGATACAATAACAGGTGCCATAAATATACCCCTGATGACTGACGAGGAACGAAAGCTTATAGGTACCACTTATGTCCAGGTTGGTAAGACAGAGGCCAAAAGGCTTGGAGTAAATCTCATTTCTCCAAAAATGCCTGAAATGTTTGAACAGGTAATAGATTTAAAATATAAGCACGGGCAGCTTGCAGCATTTTGTGCAAGAGGAGGCTACAGAAGCACTTACTTTGCATCTGTGTTCAGTTCAATTGGCATACCCGTTTTCCAGTTAGAAGGCGGATATAAAAGTTATCGCAGCGAAGTTATTGATGCACTTCCAAAACTCAACGACAAAATCAATTATATTATGCTTAATGGAAATACTGGTGTCGGTAAAACAAATATTCTGCAAAGTCTAAGAAATCTCGGATGTTCAGTCTTGGACCTGGAGGGTGCTGCAAATCACAGGGGTTCCATGCTTGGAAGCATTGGTATAGGCAAATGCAATTCTCAGAAAAAATTTGAAACAAAGATTTATGATCAATTGATTAAAGCAGATGATAATTTCGTGTTTGTTGAAGCTGAGAGCCAAAAAATAGGAAGCGTATCAATACCGAAATTCATTTCTGATAAAATGAGAAATGGAGTTCAGATTTTCATTGAAGCTGATATTCAAGACAGGATAGTAAACCTGAAGAAAGATTACACCATAAGTGATGACTGGATTTCAGAATCAATAAGAGCCATGGACATGCTCAATAAATATATTTCCAAAGACAGACTGGAATTATTGAAGAATGAAATTTCTATGGGAAATTTCGATTTTGTTGCAAGGGAACTCATGGAAAAATACTACGACCCAATGTACAATTTTAAGTCTGACAAGATTAACTATGCTGCCAAATTTAAAACAAGCACAGACAGTGACAGAACAGCAATGGAAATACTAAAATGGTACGAAAAGGACGTAAAAACAAAACAATAGTCAAGTAAAATATGTATTTTATGAATATATAGACTAATAGTAGAAAAAATATGCGCAGAACAATTTGTCCGCATATTTTTTTTATAGTTGTAAATACTATACGAAGAAAAAATGCATTTTATAAAAATAATGCTTGATAATTATCAAACTATGTTTTATAATGAATTCGTTCACAGAACGTGTTCACTGAAAACAATTGGAGGAGTATTCATGAAAAAAATGAAGAGAGTATTAAGCATCATCCTGGTTGTTGCTATGGTATTTAGCATCGTTGGATGTGCGAAGACACAAACACCAGAAGAGCCAAAGGTTGAAGCAATATTCAAACCTGGAACTTATGAAGGAGAAGCTGATGGCTTCCATGGAAAGATTATAGCTAAAGTTACTGTTACTGAAACAGAGATAACTGATATTACTGTAGAACATACTGAAACTGCAGGTCTTGGGGACAAGGCAGTTGAAAAAATTGTTCTTGGAGTAAAAGAAACTGACTCACTTAACGTGCCAATGGTATCAGGTGCAACATATTCAAGCACAGGTATCCTGGCAGCGATCACAGCTGCTTTAGAAAAAGCAGGTGCTGATATTGAAGCTTTGAAAAATAAAGAAGTTGAAGGCGCAAAAGCTGCAGAAGATGTTGAAAAAACAGCTGACGTTATAATAGTTGGTGCCGGCGGAGCAGGTCTTGCAGCAGCAGTAACAGCTCACCAGAATGGTGCTTCTGTAATAGTTATTGAAAAAATGCCTCAGGTTGGAGGAAATACAATTATTTCCGGTTCAGCATTCAATTCAGCTGACCCAGACAGACAGGCAACTTTGGAAATGACTGATCTTGAAAAGAAGACTGTTGAAGGAATCATTGCTGCAGAACAAACTGATCCGATAGTAAAAGAGTGGCAGGCAACATTGAAGACAGAATATGAAGCATATCTTGCTTCAGGAAAAACAACATTGTTTGACTCACCAACACTCCACAAACTTCAGACATACAACGGCGGAGATAAGCAGGGCAAGCCTGAACTTATAAGCACATTTACTGACAATACACTTCCTGCTATTCAGTGGCTTGAAAGCCTGGGAATGGAATTCAAGGACTCTGTATTTACAGTTCTTGGAGCACTTTGGAACAGATCACATAAACCTGTAAAACCACTTGGAACAGGATATATCGAAACATATATGAATTATATTGAAGCTAACAAAAACGACATAGAAATAATGGTTGATACAACTGCTAAAAGCTTCATCGTTGATAACGGCGCTGTTACAGGCGTTAATGCTGAATTCGGCGGAGCAAAAGTTACACTTCATGCAAACAAAGGTGTAATACTTGCAGCAGGCGGTTTCGGTGCTAACGTAGATATGCGTGAAGAATACAATACATTGTGGCCTTCACTGAAAAATGTTAAGACTACTAACCAGTCAGGAGCTACTGGAGACGGTACTGTAATGGCAGAAGAAATCGGAGCATCATTGATCGGAATGGAATATATTCAGCTTCTTCCAATGGGAGATCCTGTAACAGGAAGTCTTAGCGGAAACATTGAGCAGGGAGTTCAAAATCGTATATTTGTTAACAAAGATGGAAACAGATTTGTTGACGAAGGAGCAAGAAGAGACGTTATGACTCAGGCTCTTATGAAACAAACTGATGCTTATATGTGGGTTATAGTTGACCAGCATTCATACCCAACTGGAGACACTAAGAACAACTTCAACGAAACAATTGACGATTTAGTTGCAGCTGGAAGAGCATTCAAGGGAAACACTCTTGAAGAACTTGCAGCACAAATCGGTGTTGACCCAGCAAACCTGGTAAACTCAGTTGATACATTCAACAAAGCAGTAGACGGAACAGTATCTGATGAGTTCGGAAGAACATTGTTTGCTGATAAAATTGATACAGCTCCATTCTATGCAGGCGCTCGTGTTCCAACAGTTCACCACACAATGGGTGGAGTTGAAATCACACCATCTGCACAGGTTTTAGATAAAGACGGCAACATTATAAAAGGACTTTACGCTGCAGGTGAAGTTACCGGAGGAATCCACGGAACTAACAGACTTGGCGGAAATGCATTGGCTGACATAGCTGTATTCGGAAGAATCGCAGGCGAAAGCGCAGCTTTGGCAAAATAATATCACTTGATACCCCCGGTTGCGGAGCTTAAGCTACGTGGCCGGGGTTTCTTATTGTTATAAATTTAGTGTTTTATGATTAAAACTTGTATTTTGGGGTATATATTATAATAGAAAAGCTGAATATTTGTTCAGTTTTTTTGCTCGTAAATCTTGGCTAAATTTTTTTAAAAGGAGATGTTAAATATGTCAGGATTAGTACCGTTCAACAAAAGAAGAGATTTGCTGAATACAAACTTTGGAGATTTCAGCAACATGGTGGATGACTTTTTCAGTGAAGGATTTCCATTTGGAAGAAATCTAGAAAAAGATACATTCAAACTTGATGTTCAGGAAAAGGAAAATGAGTATCTTGTTGAAGCAGAACTTCCCGGTGTTAAGAAAGAGGAAATAAATCTGGAATTAAACCAGGGAAGGCTTACAATTACCGTTAAGAAAGAAGAAAAGGTAGAAGAGGAAAAGAAAAATTACATCCACAGAGAAAGACGTTCAAGCTCCATGAGCAGAAGCGTATATTTGTCGGACACAAAGACAGAAGGTGTAAAAGCAGCCCTCAATGAAGGTGTCTTGACCATTACAGTACCAAAAGAGCCAAAACAAAATATGTCAAACAAAATAAATATTGATTAATTGAAATGCGCTGAGAAATCAGTGCATTATTCTATTGATAAACCCTGACGCTGTCATCCTGAACGATAGTGAAGGATCTCATCTTTATTAAAACATGAGATTCTTCGGGCTACACCCTCAGAATGACAACGTCGAAAGATACTTAGTCAATAACATGATGCGCTGAGAAATCAGTGCATTTCTTTTTTATTTAAAAACAAATTAGTGACTTTGTTACTGTTCTTTTAATGTAAGCTGATATAATTAGAAACATAAGAATACGGCTGAATAATCAGCCATAATAAGGAGAATATTATGCTTAATACAAATTTGAAACATTTGCAAACTGCCAGTGAACTGGAGAAAACTATAAAAGAAAATGAAAATGTGATGGTGTGCTGCGGAAGAATGGGACCAATGTGCATTCCTGTTTATGGGGCTATGGAAAGAATTGAAGGAGAATATCCTGATGTGGCTTTTTATGACATGGAATTTGACAACCCGGAATCAAAAATAATCAGAAGCCTTCCGGAATGTAAGAATTTCAGAGGACTTCCATTCACTGTATATTACAAAAATGGCGAAGTTGTTGCTGCAACACCAAGCATACAGACAAAAGATCAGATTACTGAAATTATTGAAAGAGAATTTGTAGCAAAAAAAGAAAAAAAGAACGCATAATTTGACAAGATGACGACAAACCCGGTTGTGTAGCTTATTGCACTTCCGGTTTTTTTTATTTTTAAATTGAAGAATACAGTAAACTGTGAGATAATAAGGTTCTAGAATCCGTCGCTGGTTTAAATTAACAGTAACTTTGTCTGCGGCTGGAGAGGACAGGAGGTTTAATTTTGAGGCTGAAAAATATAAGCAGGAAAAATCTGCTTGATTTTGCTAAGATTGTATTTTTGGTGTTGATATCTGCATACATTTTGTACGAGGGGCAAAAGGAATTACGATCAATTGACCTTTCCAAAACTGTACAGATGCTCAGAAGCTTTTCAACATCTACCATATTGATGTTTACATTTTTAGGCTTGTTTGCCAATGCCCTGATGACATTGTATGATTTTTTTATAGCAAGTTACCTTAAACTAGACATTGAAAAGTCGAGTATATTCAATGTATCGTTCATAGCCAACAGCATTAACAACGTTTCAGGACTTGGAGGTCTTACGGGGGCATCAATACGTGCTGTATTTTTCAAAAAAAGTGCCAGCAGTACTGATGATATTGTAAAATATGAGCTGCTGGTCGTTCCTGCAACCGGTGTAGGTCTTTCGGTTTTGTCCGGTGTTGTATTGTTGAACTACAGTTACATAAAGCCCATAATACTTGAAAATAAGTGGCTCATGGCGGTACTTCTTGGATTCATAGCTTATTTTTTCATTTACTTTTTTATTGATGCTATTTACTTTTGGTATAAAAAACAGCCATACATGGGATTGAATAAGGATAGTGTGATAATTAAACTTAAACTTTTGGCAGTTTCACTGCTTGAATGGGTGAGTGCATGCATACTGTTGTACTTCATTGTGTATCAATATGACAAGGGCTTTTCTTTCGTGCCGGTGCTTGTTTCTTTCACACTGGCTTCCATTGCAGGTGTAGCGAGCATGCTTCCTGGAGGAGCCGGTTCCTTCGACTTCATATTGCTGTTGGGATTCAAATATTATGGAATGAATGTTGAATCTGCACTTGCTGCACTGGTAATGTACAGAATATTTTACTATTTCTTGCCGCTTCTTATTGGAATAATAATTACTTTTTCAAAACAGCTCCTGGCAGGTAGGAAAACAAAGGCAAAAAATGAGCAGCTAAAAAATTTAATTAACAGGACATCAAACTTTACGAACTTTTTTTTGAGTTTTCTTGTTTTAATAAGTGGAATTGTTTTAATGACGTCAGCCCTTGTTCCCGGATTGGTTGAAAGGCTTAAAATAGCATATAGGATTCTATCCTTGCCAATAATGCATTGGTCAAACCAGATATCCATATGCGTTGGTATTTTGCTCATATTCATTTCAAAGGAAATCGGAATGAAGGTTAAGCGTTCATATTATGCTACTCTTTTCCTTTTGTTCTGTGGTGCGGCAGCTACATTTTTGAAAGGATTTGATTATGAGGAAACAATCGTACTTGCATTTGTGTTCATGCTGCTCTTTTTTTCAAAAGAAAGCTTTTACAGAAAAAGTTTGCCATTCAACTGGCTCAAGACAATGTTCACAGTTTTGCTGTCATTAGTTGGCATACTGATTTATGTAGAACTCAGGCACATGATTCTTGTTGACTTCCTGGCTGTATACAGGACAGCAAGGGTTCCCGGGATGCTAAGGTTTAACTCAGTATTCACAGGTGCTGTGTCATATGTGTCTCTGGTTGCTTTCATCATAGTATGGCAGCTCACAAAGCCCAGTATAGAAAAAGATGAGCGATATGAAAGCATCGATGATGAAAAACTCAAAACATTTCTTGAAAGCAACAAGGGAAACTTCCTGACACATCTTATTTTCCTCAGAGATAAGCACATATTTTGGGCTCAGGGAGGAAATGTTGCCATTGTGTTTGAGAAAAGCCACAACATGATTGTAGTGTTAGGAGATCCTATTGGAAACGACAGACTATTCAGTGAAGGCATAACCGAATTTTTGAATTTCATAGACGAATACGGCTACAAAGCTGCATTTTATCAGGTGAGTGACATTTATCTGCCCATGTACCACGATTTAGGATATGTTTTTTTCAAGCTTGGAGAGACTGCGCTTGTGAATCTTGCGGAATTTGATCTTCAAGGCCCTGAAAGCCGCAGTTTCAGAAATGTCTTGAGCCGTTTTAACAAGGATGGAATAGAATTCAAGCTTCTGGATTATCTCCCTGATGAACTGTATGATGAACTTAAACAAGTTTCGGATCAGTGGCTTGGTAAACGTAAGGAAATGGGTTTTTCGCTTGGAAACTTTGACAAAAATTACCTGAAACATTCACCGGTGGCCGTTGTGAAAATTGCCGGCACGAATCAGATTGTGGCCTTTGCAACAGTGATGCCGTCTTATGATGGCAATAAGTCTGTTTCGCTGGATCTTATGCGATTTAAAAATGATGCCCCGAAAAATACTATGACGTTTCTTATACTGAATCTTTTAATGAGCTACAAGGACAAAAATTATGAAATATTCAATCTGGGAATGGTTCCGTTAAACAATGTCGGAAACAAACAAAGGGCTCATATGCCTGAAAAACTTGCTTACCTGATGACACTCTACGGCAACCATATATATAGCTTTGCCGGACTCAGAAGCTACAAGGCCAAGTTTTCTCCGCTCTGGGAGCCCAGGTATCTGGCTTATGAAAACATAATGTGGTTACCATCATCATTGATTGAGGCAATATTGCTGATTCATTGAGTGCTGTGGACTTTTGCGGGCGGGAATACCGCCCTTATAAATTTTTATGTGTTAGTATTTATAAAATTTATTTTCATGAAAACATTGCCCTGCAATTGACTTATGAAGAATATTCTAATATAATTGATTTTGTTAGAGTATCTCTTATGGATTCAGCGTAAGGTTGCATTGCCGTAATCCGTTCTGAACGTGAAGTTTTGGGTGGATTTTTTTATGCCTTTAAATACATAGACATTAAATTGCTTCCAGCGTATGATAATTACAGACTAACGGTATGCATATAATAATGTTATATTGAAAGGATAATTATGAAGGACTTATTAAAAAAAGAATATATTTTTACAAACAGAAATTTAATGCAGCTATTGTTTCCGCTTGTAATTGAACAGTTTTTGGCTGTTGCCGTGGGCATGGCCGACTCAATAATGGTTGCAAGCGTAGGTGAAAGCGCAGTGTCTGCCGTGTCACTGGTAGATTCGGTAAACATTCTTCTTATCAATATCTTTGCAGCTTTAGCCACAGGAGGTGCTGTAGTTGCCGGACAATATCTTGGACAGAAAAACAGCGATAAATCCTGCGAGGCAGGTGAACAGCTGCTCGTATTTGTAACATTCATATCACTCATTATAATGACAGTCATGTATGCAGGAAGAAACTTCATTCTTAATGTTGTTTTCGGTTCCATTGCTCCTGATGTTGCCTCATATGCCAACACATACATGCTCATTGTCTTTGCAAGCATACCATTTATAGCTCTCTACAACAGCGGAGCTGCACTGTTCAGGGCAATGGGAAATTCTAAAATCACAATGGTAACATCTATTATTATGAATGCAATTAACGTCATAGGAAATGCAGTGTTGATTTACGGGTTTCACAGAGGAGTTGAAGGCGTTGCCATACCAACACTTTTATCCAGAGCTGTGGCTGCAATATTAATTGTTGCGCTTCTTAGAAACGAAGAGCTGGTTATTCATATTACCAGAAAGTTCAAATACAAATATGATAAGAAAATGGTTCATGACATACTCCATATAGGTATTCCAAACGGGGTTGAAAACAGCATGTTCCAGCTTGGTAAAATTTTGCTTTTAAGTGTTGTTGCAGGCTTTGGAACAGCTTCCATTACTGCAAATGCTGTAGGGAACTCCGTGTCAAGTTTTGGAATACTTCCCGGAGCAGCAATAGGTCTTGGACTAATAACAGTTGTAAGCCAGTGTGTGGGAGCCGGAGATTATGAGCAGGTAAGGTATTACACTAAAAAACTTTTGACCTATGCTTATGTTTCATTGATTGTAGTTAATTTAAGCATTATATTGGCAACACCGGCCATATTGAAACTGTTCAACTTGTCAGCAGAAACATCAGCCATGGCAAAACAGGTAATTGTTTTTCACAGTGTGAATGCGTGCCTCATTTGGGCTTTGTCATTTACGCTGCCTAACACTCTAAGAGCAGCAAGTGATGCCCGTTACACCATGGCTGTGGGAGTTGGCTCCATGTGGACTACAAGAATAGGATTTGGAATATTTTTGGCTAAGTTTATGAACATGGGAATGTTTGGGGTATGGGTTGCCATGATTCTCGACTGGGTTGTAAGAAGTGCGTTCTTCTTGGCCCGCTACAGGGGAAACAAGTGGGAATCAAAAAAGGAAACGCCTGATGGGCATGCTGCTGATGAAGCAGCTTATGATACTATATAAATTAATATTATTAATATTAGCAATCCTTAAATGAAAGAATTGTTCAGACTGTTGACTAACAATATATCATGTAGTGTTCGCAGCAGGGGAGGGCACGAGGCCCTCCCCTACTAATATGTCATCAAAATGAACGAAACTTAATAAGGGTTGTTTTTTGTTTAACAATAAAGGGCTTTTCGTTTGAAATGTTGACATATTTTGAAATTTAATTTAAACTTATGTGGTTGGAACCATCTGCAGATTATTGAGTTAAATTTACAAATGCTTTCGGATTTTCCGTAGGCTGAAGGGGACATATGGGAAAAGAAATTAAAGTGAAATTAATAAAGCAGGAAATTGATGAAATTTATGAAATAATCGAAAAATTGAATATAAAAAGCGAAACAATGGATGCATTGCGGCAGAAATTTAATAAAGTTGAAGAAACATATGATGATTTCATGGACAACTATTTAGACTTCATAGAAATAAGCGACCATTTATATGATGGAATTTACATATCAGACGGAACAGGAAGGACAATTTTTGTAAATGATGCCTATTCCAGATTTACCGGAATAACTAAGGATGAAGTTATAGGGAGAAATGTTCTTGACATTTCCCGTGAAGGCAAATTGTACAAGGGTGCTGTAACAATGGAAGTAATAAAGAGAAAAGAAATGGTCAACTCTCTTGGTAAAAGCCTTGTTAACGGCAAGGATCTTCTTGTTACAGGCTCTCCAATATTTGATGAACATGGGGAAGTCAAGCTTGTTGTTATAAACAACAGAGACATAAGCGACCTCAAGGAACTGGAGCTCAAAAACGCAGAGCTTCAAAATGACAAACAAAGAGCAAACCAGGAAATAGAATTCTTAAGAAAGCAGCAAACTTCTAAAATAAAAATAGTTCATGAAGGCGAAAGCATGAAGGCTGTCATGGATATGGTGAATATGATAGCCCCTACAGATGTTACTGTACTCATAACCGGAGAATCAGGCACCGGCAAGGAAGTAATAGTGGATGAAATTTATTCAAGGAGCCTGAGAAAAAACAAGCCGCTAATAAAGGTAAATTGTGCAGCCATACCCGGAGAACTTCTGGAGTCAGAGCTTTTTGGATATGAGGGAGGAGCATTTACCGGTGCCAGAAAAACAGGTAAAATGGGAATGTTTGAACTTGCAAACGAAGGAACCATACTTCTTGATGAAATAGGCGAAATGAGCATGAAGCTACAGTCAAAGCTTTTGAGAGTTCTTCAGGGCAGAGAAATTGTAAGAATCGGTGGCAACAGCCCAATCAAGCTTGATATAAGGGTGATTGCTTCAACAAACAGGGATTTACATGAAGAAATAAAAGCAGGAAAGTTCAGGGAAGATTTGTTCTACAGACTTAATGTAGTTCCCATAAAACTTAAGCCTCTTAGAGAAAGAAAAGAGGAAATACAAAGCCTTTCCAATGAATTTTTAAGCAAGTACAACAAAAAGTACAACAAATCCACAGAACTTGAAGAAGATGCCATGGAGCTTCTGGAAATGTACAAATGGCCTGGAAACATAAGAGAATTGGAAAATTTAATTGAAAGACTGGTTGTTATAAACAAGGACGGTTTAATCAGGTCTGACAGTCTGGCATCGTTGCTGGATATCGAAAAAAGTGATATAAAACAATACATAGCCAAAAATAAAGACGGAAAAACAAGTCTTAAGGAAGCAGTCCGCAGTCTGGAACGAGAAATAATAGAAGATGTGATCAAGGAATGCGGATCTGTAAACAAGGCTGCAGCATTTCTTGGCCTAAGTCAGCCGGCACTGTGGAAAAAGTGCAGGGTATTGAACATAAATGTTAATTAAATAATTAATGAAATTATTAAAAGAATAAGTTTGTCAGAGGAAGCTATAACAAAAGTTATTGATGATATAACTTTTGTTATAGCTTTATTTTAATGGAAAACGTTGCAAAGCAGCGTGAATTTTAGATATTTATATTTTATGAAAATAATTTTAATTTTATTATAACTTTAGTTATAAGTTTGCCACATAAAATACTGTGTGAAGTAATGTTGTTAATTGTTGTAAATTCAATGATTAATAAGAATGTTAAAATGTTGGCATGACTCTTGCTTTATATATAGTCAAACCAATCAAGGAGGAATTAATGAAGACTATAATAACGGTTGCTCCAACAGGAGCCTGGCCAACAAAGGAAAACAACCCAAACTTGCCAATGACACCAAAAGAAATTGCCGAAGATGTTTATGAATGCTACAAGGCAGGGGCTGCTGTTGCACATCTTCACATGCGAGATGATGCAGGCAAAGGAACAATGAGCAAGGAAAAATTCCAGGAAACAGTGAAACTCATAAGAGAAAAATGTGACATTGTATTAAATCTCACAACATCAGGGGACTTAAACGCAACTGATGAAACAAGACAGGCTCATTTAAAGGCAATAAAGCCTGAACTTGCTTCTTATGACTGCGGTTCAATGAACTGGATGAACAACAGCCTGTTCATAAACCATCCTAAGTTCCTGGAGGAGCTGGGAATGACAATGCAGGAAAACGGAGTAAAACCTGAAATAGAAATTTTTGATGCAGGTATGATCTACAATTCACTTTACTACCTTAAGCAAGGAGTATTAAAAGCACCGCTTCATTATCAATTTGTGCTTGGGGCGGCAGGAGGAACAGCTGCAACAGTTGAAAATCTTGTGTACCTTAAGAGTTTAATTCCTGAAGGCTCAACATGGTCAGCTCTTGGCATAGGAAAGGGACATGTGCCCATAATGCTTGCTGCCATAGCAATGGGCGGACATGTTCGTGTAGGAATGGAAGACAACGTGCTTTTTGCTCCAAAAGTGCTTGCAGATTCCAATGCTCAGTTTGTAACAAGAGCAGCAAACATCATAAGAGAATCAGGCAATGAAGTTGCAACACCGGACGAAGCAAGAGAAATACTGGGACTTAAGAAGTAATAATAAGTTTAGGGAAATAAAGGGTAGGAATAATTGAGCAAAAAGAGAGGCATATAATGATAAAAAAAATAGCTGTACTTGGTGCAGGAACCATGGGTCATGGCATTGCTGAAACATTCGCCATGTTCGGATACCCTGTCAATTTATATGAAACAAGTGAAAAAATGAGAAATTCGGTAAAAGACATAATAAGAGCTGAACTGGATTTTGCAGCTGAAAACGGACTCATTGAAAAATCTGAAGTTAATGGAATTCTCGACAATATTACTTTGTATGATGATTTGAAGTCAGCTGTAGAAGATGTTGATTATGTCATAGAAGCAACACCGGAAATCATAGAGCTTAAACAGAGTCTTTTCAAGGAAATTGACGGATATTGCAAAAAAGAAACAATTTTTGCAAGCAATACATCAAGTCTTGCTTTAAATGAAATGATGAAGACAGTATCAGAAGATAGAAAAGAAAAAATGATTGTTTGCCACTGGTACAATCCAGCTCATCTCATGCCGATTGCAGAGCTTTCATTCTTTGGAAACATGAAAGAAGAAACGTTCAAAGAAGTTGAAAAACTGTACAACAATGTGGGCAAACAAACGGTAAAAGTTTTAAAAGATGTTCCGGGTCTCGTGGCAAACAGAATACAGCAGGGCGTTGCCCGTGAAGTGTTCTCACTTATTGAGATGGGTGTTGCTCTGCCTGAAGACATTGACAAGGCGCTGAAGTTCGGACCGGCTTTCAGGTATGCTACTACAGGACAGCTGGAAGTTGCAGATATGGGCGGACTTGATATCTGGTGCACGGTGGGAGATAATCTTTTGTCTGTTATGGACAACAGAAAAGAAGCAAATCCTATATTGAGGCAGAAGGTTTCAGAAGGGAAGCTGGGCCTTAAATCCGGCGAAGGATTTTTCGAATATCCTGCTGAAAAAATCAGCGACATAAAGAATGATTTTAATAAGAAATTGATAATTCAATTAAAAACATCAAAAAATTATATTTGATAAGGAGAAAAACATGTCAAAAGAAAGTTCTCAAACATTAGATAGAGGATCGTTTTTGTGGAGATTCAGCAAGAAATTTAATTTTGCAGCAGAAAATATCATACCTGACCCGTTGGTTTTTTGTCTTATATTAACAATACTGGTATTTGCAGCAGGAGTTATATTTACTGATTACGGCGTTATGGGAATGCTCACTTCATGGTATAACGGAATTTGGTCACAGATAGCATTTGCATTCCAGATGTCATTTATGGTTGTAACATGTGCAGTTACAGCAAGATCAAAACAAGTAAAAAGTGGACTTAAAAAATTTGCAAAATTAGTCAGCACTCCAACAGCAGCAGTTATATTGCTGATGGCATTCGGATACGCATCAAGTTTTCTGAACTGGGCTTTTTGTACAATAGTTACCCCAATATTGGCAATGCAGCTTACAAAACATGTTAAAGGACTGCATTTCCCAATGCTTATAGCAGCAGGATACTCAACAATGTGCCTTGGCCAGTGCCTTGGACCAAGTGCATCAGTTTACGCTTTGCTTGCAGGAAAGGATCACTTCCTTGTAGATAAAATAGGAGTTCTCACTCAAAGCGTGACTACATACAATCCAATGAACGTAATAGTTTGGATAATACTTGCAGTAGGAACAATAATTCTTACTTTAAAAACAATGCCGCCAAAAAGTGAAGTTGTGGAATATCAAGCAGCAGATGATGACGATGAAGTTGAAATTGAAGAACCAAAAAATACATTTGCTGACAAAATGAACGGCAGCAGAGTAATAATGACACTGATTGGAATAGCTGGACTTGTCAATATAGTTTTTACATTCATGAAAAACGGATTCCTTGGTTCATTAAGTCTTAACTTTGTAATATTCATATTCCTTACTGCAAACTTTTTACTTTACAACACACCATCAAAATTCATAAATGCATACAGAGATAACTTAAGTCTTGCAACAGACGTTATGATTCAGTTCCCATTCTATGGAGGAATTTCAGGAATGATGGCTGATTCAGGTCTTGGACAGATTATAGTTGGCGGTCTATGCCAGCTGGCAACAGCTTATACTTTGCCTGTATTTTCTTATTTGTCTGCATCGGTAGTAAATCTGTTCATACCATCACAGGGTGGACAATGGATTGTTCAGGGACCAATAATCATGGATGCAGCCTTGAGACTTAATGCAAATGTTCCTCATGTTGTCAATGCCTTCGTGTATGGCGATGAAGCAACAAACCTGCTTCAGCCTTTATATGTAATTCCGGCATTGTCAGTTGTTGGAATGAAACTTAAGGACGTTTGGGGCTACATGGCATTCATATGGCTGTTCTGGTGCATAGCAACAGTCTTAGGACTGCTCGTAGTACCTATGTTTGTTTAACACATTGTAATTCTCCCACATAAAAGCATCCGCATAATGGATGCTTTTTATGTTTATCCTTGACTAAGACGTAATAATTATATAGAATGACAGTGATGAAAACAATGAGGGAGCAGATATGAGAAAATTAAATGATATAAAAAAACAAAAGCACATAGCACTTATTGCTCATGACAATAAGAAGGTACAGCTTATTAACTGGATAAAGGAAAACAAGGATTGTCTTTCAACTCATTTTCTATGCGGAACCGGAACAACTGCACGAATGATAATAGAAGAAACATCTCTGCCTGTAAGAGCATTTGAGAGCGGCCCTTATGGAGGAGATCAACAGATAGGTGCTGCCATAGTTGACGGCAAGATAGATTTTATGATTTTCTTTTGGGATCCTCTTTCTTCTCAGCCTCATGATCCAGATGTAAAAGCACTCTTAAGAATTGCTGTATTGTATGACATACCGGTTGCAATGAATGTTTCATCTGCAGACTTCCTTTTGAAATCAAGCTATATGACGGAAGATTATATGAGAGAAAAATAAACGATTATTATAAAAAGTGACTGTTACATTTGTGCTTTCGTGTCATTCTTCGCCAGCTCGGGATGACATGAAATGCTTTTGCAACAGTCCTTTTTTATTTTAATAATGCTGCGTTTGCAAACATTAAGACATAGCTACTGATCATCCTCGTTAATTACCAATACAGGACATGGGGCATCTGCTATGACTCTTTGAGTTATGGAGCCAACAAAGAATCTTCTTACTTTTGAATAACCTCTTCTGCTCATTATGATCAAATCTGTTTTATTTTCATCGGCATATTTTATTATTTCTTCATATGGAACGCCTGCAAGAACCTTTTTTTCAACTTTGACACCTTCTGTATTAACAATTCCCTCAAATACATCAAGCATCTTAGTCTGGTTTTCCAAAAGCATTGCTGAAATCTGTGCGTGGTTTACAGGAAGGGTAACAACACCGTCTCCCATGTAGGCGAATTTTCCTCTCACATCTGCCACGCTTAAAAACACAATATCGCCGCCATACTTTCTAGCAATTTGTACTGCCTTTATTGCAGCTTTTTCTGAAGCTGCGGACCCATCAACCGGAACAAGTATTTTATTCATAATTCCTCCTTTATGATAATTAATCATTTAATAATATAAAGAATTTATATTTATATGATTAATATACCACAAATAAAAAAATCTAAGCACAATTTTGCAATTGTTTTATATGCAGCTATTTAACAGGTATTAAAGGTATTTTAATAAAAGTCACAAAATTTTATTTAAATTGACAATATTAGCATAATTTGCTAATATTAACTTGCATAAATAATTCTTTACTTACATAATCTAACAAGGCATTATGGAGGTAATATATGAAAAAATTTGGTAGGACAATTTTAGTAGTTGCATTTGCTGTTGCAGTGTTGTCCTTGTCTGCATGCACATCTAAGGATAACCCTGTTGAGCCGGAAGGTATAGTACCTCCACAGGCTTGGGCAGAAAAATATCCGTCAATTGTCGCATCCTTCGAAAAAAATGCTGAAATGGCAGCAACAAAATACGGCGGAAGCGAACCTTATTCTTATCTGGAAAAATACCAGTTTTTAAGTCTCTTTTATGAGGGATACGGATTTTCAAAACAATATGACAGAGCCAGAGGCCACGTCTACACATTAGAGGATGTTCTCGAAACTGACAGACCTAAAAAGGGAGCAAGCTGCTTTGCGTGCAAATCCCCTGATTTTGTTGCTCAGCTTAACAGCCAAGGTGTAGAATTCAACTCAATGGATTTTGAAGAAGCATCAAAGTATATGACAAACAGCATAACGTGCTATGACTGCCACATGGAGGAGCCGGGTGTAATAAATCTTACTCTCACACATTTGACTGACAAGCTGGAAAATGTTGACAGAGAATATAAGGATACAACGCTTGCCTGTGCACAGTGCCATGTTGAGTATTATCAGGACCCTGAAACCATAGCAATTACGCTGCCTTGGAACAACGGACTTGATGCCGACAGCATGATTGCATATTACGATGAACGCGGGTATTCCGACTGGGTTCATCCCCAGACAGGTACACCTCTTTTGAAAGCACAGCATCCGGAATTTGAAACATACCAGACAGGCATACACGGAAACCTTTCTTGCGTGGATTGTCACATGGAAGAAACAGAAGAAAACGGAGAAACTGTTAAATCTCATCAATGGACCAGCCCTCTTCTCACAAGCATGGAAGACACATGCATAAAGTGTCACGCTGGTGATACAAAGGAAAGTCTGACTGCCAAGGTTGAAGCTATTCAAAAGCCTGTTTATGATAAAACTCTGGCTGTTGCAGAAAATATCACAAAGCTTATAGAAGAACTTAGTAAAGTTGTCAAGGAAGGAACAAAGTCAGAGGAAGAACTTGATGCTGTAAGAAAGCTTCACAGGGAAGCACAGTTTAAATGGGATTTTGTGTTTGTTGAAAACGGCGAGGGGTTACACAATCAGGAGCTGGCACACAAGCTTCTTGATGAAGCAAACCAGCTGGCCCTGGAAGGATTAGAACTGCTGAAGTAAAATAAAAGGAGCTATTGAAAAGTTCCTTAGGTCTATGGCAAAGTAAAGTTGGACGTTGTCATTCTGAGGCGCAGCCGAAGAATCTCATATTTTAAAAGATGAGATCCTTCACTATCGTTCAGGATGACAGTGTCAGAGTTTGTCAATAGTCTGAGGAGCTTATTGTTATAGCTCCTTTAATATAAGGAGATTAACTTGAGAAAAATCAATAAAATTTTAGGTATGATCAAGTCAATGAAACTGGGAGTAATTTTGCTTTTAATGCTTGGGGTTACATCTGTTGCAGGAACAATGATACCACAAAACGAAAGCGTACAGTTTTACGCGCAAAATTACGGCTCAAAATTCAATAATCTTTTGCAGCTTCTTGAACTTGACAATGTGTATTACTCATGGTGGTATGCATTTATTGTAACGCTACTCATAATTAATCTTACAACGTGCATAATAACAAGACTTCCAAGCGTTGTCAGGCAAATGAAATCTATTCCTGATGGAAGTGGTGCATTTACGGAAAAAAATCTTTTGTTTGAAGTTGAGGGTGAAGGGGCTATTGAAAATCTTTCTGCCCACATGGGATTTAAAAAACTAAAAAATATTCATGAAAACATATATGCTTCAAGGAAAAATAACATTGGATACATGGGATCCTGGATGCTTCATCTTGGAATACTGATGATTATAGTTTTTTTTGCTCTTGGAAACAGATTTGCATATGAAACAAATCTATACGGAGTTCCCGGAACAATGGGTCAGCTTGAAAACACAGATTTGTTCATGAAAATAAATTCATTTGATGCAAAGTTCAGAGATGACTTTACAGCAGAACAGTACATTACAAACATAGACATTTTAAACAACAAACAAGAAACAGTAAAGACAGGAGACGTGTCTGTAAATTCACCTCTTCGGTACAACCACTACAGCTTTTATCAAAACAGCATGGGATATGCTGTGAACCTAAAGGTGTATGAAGGGGAGGAAAAAATTCATGATGATGTTTTCTACCAGTCGGAAGTCTATGTAAGTAACGGCAAAAAGTTTGCAGTACAGTTTATGAACTTTTATCCGGACATGGAGATGACAGGAGAAGGGCCAAAAACAGCCACACCTTATTTTAACAATCCGTACATGCTTTATGCTGTTTTTTATGAAGGATACATGGTAGACATGAATGTTGTTCCCTGCAACAGCAGCATAAAATACCGAGAGTTCAGTTTCAAAGTTGACAGACCTCAGGAGTTTACTCTTATCAACATAAGGAAGGACCTGTTCACGCCATTTGCATTTTTAGGCGCATTGATTTTAATAGCTGGAATAATGGTAACATTTTACTTTGTTCCCGTAACTCTGTATGCAGTAAAAACTAAGGAGACAACTATTTATTACATATGTTCCAAAAAGAACAACGAAATTACAAGGACAAAGCTTTTGCTTAAATATGATGATTTTAAAAGGGGGGAACAATCAAATGGACTTGAATAGATATTCTTCAATAGAAAATATTTTTTTTACTATAACAACAATAACTTATGTCATATCAATGATTCTGTATTTTATATTTTTTGTATCGAAAAAGGATGTACTTGGGCGATGGGCAAGCGTGCTTCTCCTCATTGGCTTTGCTTTTCACACGGCCTCACTCATTACAAGGGGAGTGGGGGCTGGAAGAGTTCCTCTTACAAATCAATACGAATTTGCTGTCAGCTTTGCATGGGGAATTTCACTGTGTTTCATAGTTGTAGAAAGAAGGTACAGCTTCAAGGCGCTTGGAGCATTTGTTCTGCCTGTGGTGTTCATTATCATGGGCTATGCTGCAATGCAGAGCAAGGACATCAGACCGCTGATGCCGGCCCTTCAAAGTTCATGGCTTACAATCCATGTTTCTACTGCAGTAATAAGCTACGGTTCCTTTGGCGTTTCATTTGCTCTTTCCTGCATGTACATGCTGAAAAGTTATTTTAAGGGAGATTTTTACGATAGTCAGATACCAAGTCTTCAGAAGCTTGATTTCTTGACATACAGGGTTATAACATTCGGTTACTTATTTTTGACACTTGTTATAATAACCGGGGCCATATGGGCTGAAAGGGCATGGAGCAGATACTGGGCTTGGGATCCAAAAGAAACATGGTCACTGATAACATGGATTATTTATTCGGCATATCTTCATGTGAGGCTCATGAAGGGATGGAAGGGCAAAAATGCTGCATTGTTTGCCATTGTGGGATTCATATGCGTAATTTTTACTTACATAGGAGTTAACACGCTTCTTCCGTCAGTACACAGCTATGTGAGATAATAATAAATAGCACCCAATCTGATGTTTACAATTGAGTGCTATTTATTTTATGTTTTCGGTTTCTTTTATGGTGGACTCACCTCTTTCCTGGTATACTAACCCAACTTATGCTTCATGATTTTCACTGATTCAACAAATATTTTTTTCCTTGATAAATTGACTTTGTTTTATTACCATTCTAAATCTCTTTATAATACTTTTGAGATTTAACTTCTAAGCACTCATCCAAGTGCTTTATTTTTTAGATTTTCATATTCAATTGTAATTTTAAATCCTGCAATTTTATGTTGCCGGTTTAAAATTTGAAAATCAATTTCTTCAAGGTAATATTTACTGTTTCAGTTTAATCTGAGAAACTAGTTGTATTTTATATATACCTCAGATTTAATTCTTTAAACATATATTTAAAAATATTTTTATTAAATATATAATATAATTAGACTATTGATAAAACCGATGCTGTCATCCTGAACGATAGTGAAGGATCTCAAATAAACAGCACCCGTAATTTTCATTGTCTATATGAAAACGGGTGCTGTTTATTTTTGTCTTTTGTCATGTAATTTCCTTTCTTATGTCTATATAATAACACTTGCTACCAAATAATCAGTTTAATATCTTTTTCTTATGAATCGGAATTCTTAAACATCTTCTTTTATTTGGCTGCTAGTGGTAGGATATATATACCCGTAATATATTTCTTTAAACATATATTTTTTTTTTTTGAAATATATTTTATGGATGAAAGACATATATTGACTTTAAATCAAAAGAGTACCATAATTGTATGTGGAATAATAAAAATCAGGGGGATGGAAATTGTGCAACATTTTATGGATTATTTTAATGATTACAGGGGTTTACCAAGGTCAATTTATTTCATATTTTTGTCACGAATCATAAATTCTGTGGGAGCGTTTGTGGGTCCGCTCTTAACATTGCTCTTAACTGATAAAATAGGCCTTTCAACTGCTGAGGCCGGTGTATTTGTCACGATGTCAACTGCAGTGTTCGTGCCTGCGTCTATGCTAGGGGGATATTTATCAGACCGTTTTAACAGGAAAAACACATTGTGCCTGTTAACTCTTTTTCAGGCTCTAAGCTATCTTGCTTGTGGATTTCTTCAAATGTCAATGACAATTCCTTACCTGCTTCTGGCAGCCTCGTTTTTTTCCAGCGCAGCTCAGCCTGCAAGCGGTGCAATGGCAGCTGACTTATCAGTGAAAAGCAACAGACAGGGTGCATTTTCGCTTCTTTATCTTGGAACAAACATTGGCTTTGCAGTAGGACCTTTAATTGCAGGATTTTTATACAAAAGTTATCTTCCGCTTTTGTTTATAGGGGATGCTGTAACTACAATAGTATCTGTCATTGTAATATTTCTTAATGTTCCGGAAACAAGACCGGAGTATGATATTGAGGAAGAAGTCAAATCAGAAGACTCAGAGCGTGCAGAGGAAGGTTCATCATTACAGGCACTTTTTAGAAGACCTCAAATATTGGTTTTCGGAATTATTTCAATGTTCTTATCATTTTCATATTCACAGGTTCATTTCTCCCTTCCTCTTTACGCCAATGAGTTGTTTGGAGCAAATGACGGAGCCAGGGTTTTTGGCATGCTCATGAGCACAAATGGAGTAGTTGTTGTATTGATGACCATTTTCATTATAGGCAAGACTAAAATGTTCGAGGCTTCAACAAATGTAGCTATGTCTGCTGTGTTCTGGGCAGTTGGACTTGGAATGCTTTATTATGTGTCATCGTTGGGAATGATGGTATTGTCCACTGTTCTCTGGACAATAGGAGAAATATTGAACGTTACAAATGTGGGCGTATATATTGCCAACAATTCTCCAAAATCCCACAGGGCAAGGTTCAACTCATTGTACTGGATAATTTCCGGAACAGGCCAGGCTATGGGACCTACAATTATGGGAAAATATCTTCTTAATAACCCTATAAAAAATGTGTGGGCACTGACATTTTTCATAGCACTTATATGCAGTGCAGCAATGTTTTTTTTCAGCATCAATGAAAAATCAAGAATGGGTAATTCAGTTGAAAAGCAATGATGTACATTTAAATTCAGTTGTAAATTTATTTAAAGAACAGGAGCAGAAAATTGGAATCAGTTTATAAAAAGAGTATAACAGTGCAGTCAAGGGATTCAGACTTCAGCCAGAGGGTAAAATTAAGCGCATTATTTTCTTATTTTCAGGAAATGGCAACAGAACATGGACAAATCTTGGGAGTTGGAAGAAGCAGTATTCAAAAGCATGGAGTTATATGGGTGCTCATACGCTCAAGAGTTGAAGTGGAAAGATACCCCAAAATGAAAGAAGAAATATTCATAGAAACATGGCCAGAACAGCCAGGAAAAATTGAGTTTGAAAGAAATTTTATTGTACGGGATGGGGAAGGAATTATTATAGCACGTGCATTGACATCATGGGTCATCATTGACGTGGAAAACAGGAGATTGAGAAGAAGCAGCACGCTTGATGCAAAATTTCCTGATTTGGGAAGAGAAAAAGCATTAACCTGTGAACTTGGAAAAATCCAGTCAAACAATCAGCTGAAATTATCATACAAAAAAGCTGTAAGATACAGTGACATTGACATAAACGAACATCTTAACAACTCAAAGTATGTGGATTACATAATGGATTGCTTCAGCCTGGATGAACACAAGGACTATCAGGTCCAATCAATTGAGGTTGATTATGTCCATGAAGCATTGCCGGGCGAAACAATTGAATTGTACACTGACATGTCAGATGCCGGACAAAACATCATTTACATAGAAGGCATAAATGAAAAAACCAACATGACAGTGTTCAAATCGCAAATAGAAATAAAAAAACTGTAAAGGTGGAGAACAGTAGTCCTTCCTACACAATGGAATTCAAATTCACTGCTATATGCAAATACTTCCAGATTGTAGGGGCGGATCTTGTATCTGCCCGTTGTTGTAGATTCAATATTTTGTATCTGCGGGAGGACACGAGGTCCTCCCCTACATCTTGTAAAACTGTAGATGCGGTTATATGCAAAATTCAACATTTAGTCGCTTAATATCCTTTTCTTCCTCAGATATTCCTCTTCTGTCAGATTACCATTTGCAAATTCAATTTTTAATTCTTCAAGGGAAGCATTGTAGGTATTTTTCATTGATGTATGTCTTGATTTTTTCATTATGAATATAACTGCAACTAATGTTGCTATCAAAATAACTCCCATCATTAATGGCATGAACCATCCGCCGTAAAATCCGCTGCCTAATCCAAAGCAGCTTCCAAATCCTCTTAATCCTCTATAAAACATAGCGCACCTCTATTCCTGCAAGATTTTTTTCATTCTTTCATAATCATCATCATTAATTTCACCCTTAACATATCTTTGTTTCAATACTTCCATGGAACTGTCCTGTTTTCTTGTATTTATGCTGAGGGATTCATTATTTTTGTACATGTGATAAACTAACAACACTATAATTATCCAGATAAACATCATAATAACTACCTCCTTTTAAAATAAGTATAAACTTAAAATGTGTCGAAATTATGGCGGAACAATGTTATTTTTTGAAATAATGAAGAAATCACTTTTGTTGTAAACAGTTGCATGAAATGTTATAATTGGTTAATTACAATGAAAATAACTAACAGGAGGCAACATGAACAAGCCTAAAGTATTAATAGCAAAAAAAATTCCTTCATATGTTGAAGAATATATTGGAAAGTACTGTGATTATGAAAACTTTTATCCTGAAGAAAATCAGGGAAAATTTCTTTTAGAAAAGCTATGTGACAAGGAAGGATTTCTTCAGTCAGGCATTAAAATTGACGATGAGTTGCTAAAATCTGCTCCAAATCTCAAGGTTGTAAGCAATATTTCTGTGGGCTACAACAATTTTGACACAGATGCCATGAAAAAGAGAAACGTCATAGGAACTCATACGCCAGGAGTATTAAACGACACAGTGGCGGATTTGATTTTTGCATTGATTTTGTCTGCGGCAAGGAAGGTTCCACTGCTTGACAGCTACGTGAAGGGTGGAAAATGGGATGTCATGGATCACCCCTCAGTATTTGGCAAGGACGTCCACCACACAACACTTGGCATTATAGGAATGGGTAGAATAGGCCAGGATGTAGCCAAAAGAGCAATGTACGGATTTGATATGGAAGTTTTGTACTACAATAGAACCAGGAAATACGATGCGGAAAAAAATCTTGGAGTAAAATACGCTGAGTTTGATCATGTGCTGGCAAACAGCGATTATATACTTGTAATGGTTCCATTAAATGATGAAACATATCATTTGATTGATGAACCACAGTTCAATCTCATGAAAAAAGATGCAATTTTTATAAATGCTTCAAGAGGAGCAACTGTTAATGAAAAAGCACTCATAAAAGCACTGACAGAAGGAAGTATTTTGGCAGCAGGGCTTGACGTCTATGAGCAGGAGCCATTAGACAAACACAATCCTCTTCTTAAGCTATCAAACGTAGTATTGCTTCCACACATTGGCTCTGCAACAGAAAAAACAAGATGTGACATGGCCATGCTAGCAGCAGAAAACCTGGTGAAGGCACTTGTTGGAGAGGTTCCTCCAAACATTGTTCCGGAACTTAAATAATATTGGTACTGAAAAATATAAAAGGAGGAGATTAATATAGGCTATAAAAATAACATCATCTTGATTGTCTTGCTTACAATACTTTCTGCGGCAATTTATTATGTTCAGTATCTCATATTTCATCAAACAGAAAACACTATATTTTACTTGCTGCAGGACCTGGCTTTTGTGCCCATACAGGTTGTGATGGTGACATTGATTATTAACAGGTTTTTAAATGTAATGGAAACCCGCAAGAAAATAAAAAAGATAAACGTAATAATAAGCACATTTTTTGTAGAGGCAGGAATATCTGTCATTTCAACAATTTCACAGTTCAACCGCAACAATGATGAATTTTGCACACACATAAAAATTAACGAAATGAACATGAAAAATGACTACAAACTAAAAAAATCAGTTCAGGAATTCAAATTTGATATTTATGCGGATCCTGCAAAGCTTAGTGAACTATATTCAATACTCAGGAAGTATAAGGATAATACATTGAACATGTTGGCAAATCCTAATTTGCTGGAGCACGATTCATTCACAGACATGCTGTGGGCCGTGTTTCATGTGGCAGATGAGCTTCAGACAAGAGGAGACTTTGACAGCCTAGACAAAAATGATATTGACCATCTTTCCAATGATATATTGCGTGCATATAAAGCAATTGTTGTGGAATGGATTAATTATATGAGCTACCTTCATGACGAGTATCCGTTTTTATATGCGCTGGCAATAAAGAAAAATCCATTTGTTATAACAAATATTGATGATTTTAAATAAGTAATAATGTAATAAACTATTAACTATTTAAGGGCGGGTACAGCTATGAAAAATGTACATTTGAAGACCTCCTCACCAGCATGATTAAATTTTCAAAGCAGCCTAATCATATTTTAGTTTATGAATAAAATTAAGTCAAACAATTACTAAATTTTACAACATGTTTTTCATATTAAAAATCATGGATAATACATAAAAACATGAACAAAATATTCATAAATAAAAAATAGAAGGTAACTAAATGAGCGCAATTGAAAGATCATATTCATATATTTACAAAAAATTAACCAGGGCAGTGAATCCTTTCAAGAAGAAAATAATCAAGACTGAGTGCATAGTGCACAAGTTCATTAACAACCAGTCACTTTTTATTTTGAAAAATGACGGGTATACTGAGGTCTACAACATCATGTCCAGCTACATTGAAGACATCAATGATGGTGCGGTTTGGGCAGATCAGGATTTTAAAAGCAGCAATCATTTTTACAATCCAAACACAAAAAAAGGGATGTATGGCAGCAGCAATGCTAAAAGAGAGTGCATTGCATATTACAAGAGGGCACTTATGGAGTATTTTTCTGGTGACATAAAAACATCCATGTTTTATCTGGGAGCTGCATGTCATCTGATACAGGATTTGACCATTCCCCAGCATGCAAATGTAGAGCTTTTGAACAGCCACAGAAGGTATGAAAACTGGGTTATAAAAATGTACAATGTTCATAAGAAGTTCAAAGTGTATGATTCCGGCATATATCTCGATTCAATTACTGCATATGTTGAGCTGAACAGCAAAAATGCTGTTGCAACATACAACATGTACACGGATATTACAAACGAACATCTCAGGTTTTTCAAAATAACGTCAAACATACTTGTTATGGCACAAAAAACCACAGCAGGGCTCATGTGCAACTTTTTTTATGACATTAAGAGGATAAAGGCATTGAAGGAAGTAAGGAAAAAATAATTACTTTCCTTTTTTGAGATTAAGCAAACTTTCTATTCTGAAGGAATCCATGAGGCACTGTACAACATTGTGATTGTCTAGGTCAAGCCCAGTGAGTTCCTCTATTTTTTTTATTCTGTAATTAAGCGTGTTTCTGTGTATGAAAAGCTGTTCTGCAGCAAGAGTTGCATTTTTGCTGCACTCCAGGTATTTTTTTAGTGTTTCGTGAAGTCCGATATCATAATTGTAAATTATTTTTAATGCCGGGTGACAATAGTTTTCAAGCATTGTTTCTCCAGAACAATTAAGCAGCATGTCATAACAGGAAAAATCAGTGTAGTCGTGAACATGGATGCCGGTGTTGAAATAACGGGACTGCTTTATGCATGTGACAGCCTGGTAAAAATGTCTGCTGAACTGGTTGATGTCATCAAATTTCCATGAAATACCCACATTTATATTTTCCTCTGAGGCCAGATTTTTCAACCTTTCTTTTTGCTCATATGAAACATTAGGCACCAGGACACCTATGTAACTTTTGTACAAAACTGAAAACCCGTCCTGAAACAACCGCTCAAGGTCAGTTCGCAAAGTAAATTTCAGGTAACGGTTTTTGTTGTTGAATGAAAACTGGGCAACAACAACCTGCATTGTTTTTGGAAAGCTTACCTTTGACATGTTAAGCATTTCAGATTTGTTTAATTCTCTTTCATCAAGCATGTTGTAAAGTATTGAACTGTGAAGAGAATTGTACATTCCCTTTGAAGAGTCGTAGCTGAAGGATTCAAACAATATTTCCCCAACAAGTGGAAGAACTTTGTAATGAAGAGTCTTTATTTTTGTATGATGTTCAATCATTATTAATGAACCGGTTATGTGTCCTTCTGAAATGATGCGTGCAACCAGCTTAGGCTGTTTGTCTCCGGGCAGAACAATAAGCTGTGAGTCTCTTCCTTGTTTGTCCCATTCCTTCATTTGCTTGTTAATCCTTACTTTTTGCATGAATTCGTATGAAAGAAAACCTCTCTCTACATTTTCAGCCCACAAGGGGTCCATTATTTCATATTTTGTTGCATGAGCAAGAACTTTCTTTGCTCCATCAGTCAGTATAATGGCGTTTCCCAGTAAGTCTGCTGCCATGTTCATTAAATGTGTGAGGTTTTTTTTGGCAAGGACTGCCTGAGTGAGTTCAAACAGTGCTGCTTCAAAGCGGAGCTCTTCAAATATTAAATCTCTTGCAAAGTTGTAAACAGCTGTAACATCATTTTTGCTGATGTGAGAAATACTGCTTCCTTCCGGCAGCACGATATTTTCATCGCAGCTTATGAGCATTATGGGTGTTTTGGGTTTTGTTCTTAATCTTTTTAATGTTCCCACATACAGAATTTTTTCATCCCACTGTGTGTCTTTGTCTATGAGCTTTACATCTGATATTTTTGCATTATAAAAGTTAATAGAATTTTCTATAGTGAATTGTTCCTGTAAAAGCTTTATCATTTCAATGTAACGCATGACACACCTCATGAATACGTATTCTTCTAATATTATACTCCATACTGAGATTAATTGCACATTAAATTGATTAAAGCACTCTATATTTTGTGCATTGTGCACAACTAAACTATGATTTTTTTGAACAGTGTATACATTTAAAGGTAAATAAAAAATTGTTATAATTAATTAACACTGATAATGTAAAAGGAAAGGAGTAAGTATGATTACATCTTATGAAATTTTTGTTCCAATCCTAATGGGAAGCGGGGCAGCTTTGCGAACAGGTCTTAAAGTTAAGCAAATGGGACTTAAAAAAGTACTGCTTGTTTATGACAAGGGATTAAAGGATGTGGGAATTGCTGACACCATAGCTGAAAGTCTTAAAAATGCCGGTATTGAAATCGTTGTCTACGACAAAGTGCTGCCGGATCCCCCTGATACAATGGTTGAAGAAGGAGCTGTAATGGCACGCAGTGAAAAGATTGACGGAATTGTGGCTGTAGGCGGAGGAAGCTCCATGGATACGGCAAAGGGAATAAATGTATTGATGAACAACGAACCTCCTATAATGCAATATTTCGGCGTTCAGAAGAATTTGAAACCGGGAGTTCCAATGGTGTTCATACCAACTACAAGCGGAACAGGAAGCGAAGTAACAAACATGTGTGTAATTTCATGCACATCAAGGGGAAACAAAGACAGCGTCGTAAGTCCTGTATGTGTTGCTACGCTTGCCATAGTAGATCCGGATCTCACTATGGGCCTTCCTCCAAAGATGACCGCAACAACTGGTGTTGATGCTCTTGCTCATGCGGTTGAATCCATTACAGGGGCACAGGCAAATCCTCTTTCTGATGCTCTTGCAAGAGATGCCATAAGAACTATCGCAAAGTATCTTCCGGTTGCTTGTCATGATGGTTCAAACATTGAGGCAAGAGAACAGATGATTCTTGCATCTACATTTGCCGGAATGGCATTCACAAATGGTCTTGTCCATCTGGGACATTCCATTGGCCACACACTTGGAGCAAAATTCCACATTCCTCACGGAATAGGCTGTGCCATAGCACTGCCGGAAGTTATTGAATACACATCAAGGACTGAATATAAAAAAGTCAGAATGATATGCGAATGTCTGGGTGCTTATGTTAAAGAAGATGCATCTCCTGAAGAAATTGGTGCAGAGGCAAAAAAAGCGCTGCGCGCATTGATAAAATCTGTTGGAATTCCAAATCTCAAAGAACTTGGAATATCACTTGAGGATGTTTTGAAAGTTGCTCCTTTAGTGACTCAAGATACAGGATTTGCATTGGTGCCGTACAGAATAACTGCTGCAAGAGTTGCTGAAATGCTTAAATCAGCTTACGATGCATAATAAGGAGGGTAATATGTGGTCAAAATTAGTAGTGGACATGAAAAATTTGTCTGTAAGTAAAGTTCCTTTTGATAAAGAATTTGAAGGGCTTGGGGGAAGGTCGCTCATTGCCCAGTACATGATAAAAAATGTTCCTCCCACCTGCAATCCTCTGGGAAGGGATAACCAACTCATAGTATGCACATCCATTTTTGCCGGAACAAAAGTTACAACTGCTCATCGATTGTCAATAGGAGGAAAAAGCCCACTGACAGGCGGAATCAAGGAAAGCAATTCCGGAGGTTTTGCCGCATATCAACTGGCAGGACAGGGAATTAAAATGATTGCTGTAAAAGATTTGCCGGAACAGGATGGACTGTGGATGCTTTACATTGACCGAAATGGAAATGCTTCACTGGAAGATGCTTCTGTGTACAGAAACCTGAACAATTATGACTTTGTAGATAAAATCCGTGAAAAATACGGCGACAAAATAGCAACCATATCCATCGGAAATGCCGGTGAAAGACTTTATAAAAGTGCATCATTGCAGATTTCCGAATTCAGCTCCGGACATCCAAGCCGTGCCGCTGCAAGAGGAGGACTGGGAGCCCTCATGGGAAGCAAAGGGCTTAAGGCTATTGTAATCGACGATCCACTTGAAAGATACAAGATTGAATATGCAGATGAAGAAAAATTTGAAGAACTTACAAGAGAGTTCAATAAGCTTGTGGCTTCTGGGGCACAAAAGGATCCTTTCCACAATATAGGAACAATTTCAACAATTGAAGCAACAGCAAACAACGGTATTTTACCTGTTGACAATTTTTCCGGAAAGTTTTTTTCTGACTACAGTGAAGTTGGAGCCGCCAAATTCATGACAAATCTTGCCTCCAGGGGAGGAAAAAATAAAATTTCATGCCAGCCGGGATGTGTTGTTCAATGCTCAAACTGCTACAACGACAAGGATGGAAAATACCTCACATCTGGTTTTGAATATGAAACAATTGCAATAATGGGGCCTAACTGCCACATAAGCGACTTAGATGCCATTGCCCAAATGGACAGAATTTGTGATAACCTGGGAGTTGACACAATTGAAATGGGAAATGCCATTGCCATGTGCATGGAAACCGGAAAAATAAAGTGGGGCGATGCAGAAGCTGCATTGTCTCTTCTAAAGGAAGCTGAAGAAGGAACGGAGTTTGGAAAAATCATGGGAGACGGATGTGAAGCAGTAGGAGTTCATCTGGGCTGCAAGAGAATACCTGTTGTAAAACATCAGTCAATGCCTGGATATGACCCCAGAAACACAAAGGGAACAGGAATAACATATGCAACATGCCCGCAGGGTGCAGACCATACAGCAGGACTTACAATGGGCAGGGCATTTGATGATGCTGGAAGAGCTGCTCAGGCATACGCTTCAAACAAGCTTCAGGTTGCCATTTGTTTTTCAGACAGCATGATGTGTTTGTTTGCATTTTCTCACGCAGCAGCAAATCTGCCTCTGTTAGCAGGATTAGTTTCATCTCTTTATGGAGGAGAACCTGATTTTACAAGGATTGCTTCTCTTGGTGTAAAAACCCTTCTCACTGAAAGGGCATACAACAAGATGGCAGGAATGACTAAGGAAGATGACAGACTGCCTGAATTTTTCTACAATGAAAGAAGCGTTGCAACCGGCTCCCAATTTGATATAGATGATTATGAGCTGGAAGTATTGTTTGATTTCTGATGATTACAGTTAACAATAGGGAAATTGAATTTCACCAGGGCATGACTTTAGCAGAGGCCATTAAAGAATCGGGTGAAATGCTGGACACAATGACAATAGTATTTATGGATGACAATGTGTTTCAACATGATAAGCTTCATGAGAAAATGCTGGAGGGCTTTGAAAATATTAAACTGTTGAAAATAGTTTCCGGAGGATAAATAACAGAGGCTTGCAAATGCAGGCCTCTGTTATTTTTTAAATTATATAAAATTTGATTAAAAGAAAACTTGCTGGGTAACTATAATATATGAATTGCAAATGAGAGGCGGAATTAAATGAAAAAAATAATGATTGCAGCTGCAGTCTTAGCGATTTTAGCATTAGCATTGACAGGCTGCTCCAAGTCAACAGAGGAAGAAAGCGTGAATGAAAAAATACAATATGTAAAAATCAGTCCAAAAGATGCAAAAGAAATTATGGACAATGAAGAATCAATTGTTTTGGATGTAAGGACAAAAGATGAATATGACCAAGGGCACATAGAGGGTGCAGTTTTATTGCCAGTAGATGAAATATCATCAAAGGCTGAAGAAGTTTTAAAGGATAAAAAGGCAAAAATACTTGTGTACTGCAGAAGCGGAAACAGAAGTGCCACGGCGGCAAAGACTCTGATAAAAATGGGCTATGAAAATGTGCTTGATTTTGGAGGAATCATTGACTGGCCTTATGAAATTGTAAAATGATGTATTCAAAAAACGTTAAAACACGAAAAGATATTTAAAACAACTCAGATTAAATGGAGGTACTATGAAACTTAAAGGAAAAACAGCAGTTGTAACAGGAGCTAGCTCAGGAATGGGAAGACAAATTGCATATTATTTCGCACAGGAAGGTGCAAATGTGCTGGCAGTTGCAAGGAGAATAGAAAAACTCAACGATCTTGTGGAAGAAACAAAACAGTTTGAAGGCAAGGTAGTTGCTTTTTCAGCAGATCTTGCAAAGCTTGAAAATGTAGAAGGAATGGTTGATGAAGCAATAAAGGTATTCGGAAAACTAGATATTCTTGTAAACAATGCAGGCATCATGGATGACATGAGCGGTGTTGGAGATGCAAGTGAGGAAATGTTTGACAAGGTATATAATTTAAATGTAAAATCAATGTTTTTTGCAATGAGAAAAGCAGTTAAATATTTTGAGGAAGTTGGCGGCGGCGTTATAATAAACATTGCATCAATCGGAGGAATAAAAGGCGGTATTGCAGGAGCAACATACACTGCAAGCAAACATGCTGTTGTAGGACTTACAAAAAACACAGCATACATGTACGAGCTTAAAAACATCAGATGCAATGCAATTTGTCCGGGAGCAGTGAAGACAGAAATTGCTTCAAGTGAATTCATGCAGAAAATCAACATGGAGGGAGCAAAGCGTACAGGAATAGGCCTTGCTTTAAATCCGCGGGCAGGCGAACCTGAAGAAATTGCCAAGGTTGCAGTATTCCTGGCAAGCGATGATGCTTCGTTTGTAAATGGCCAGTGCATAGCAGTGGACGGCGGCTGGACATCATATATGTAATATAAAAAGCGATAATATATTCCTCATAGTGTAGGGGAGGACCTTGTGTCCTCCCGAAGACAACAAAATTATTGATTTAACAAAACGGGCGGATACAAGATCCGGCCACTGAAAAACTATACATTTATTCACTGTCATTCTGAGGCGTAGCCGAAGAATCTCATGTTTTCAACAAAGATGAGATCCTTCACTATCGTTCAGGATGACAGGAAGGACTTTTTCAGTGACGTCTACAAGATCCGCCCCTACGATTTGAAAATTCAATATTATCAATAAAAATGGACAATTTTAATTGTCCATTTTTGTGTGATTTTATTCATATTGTTACACCTGGAACAAGCTGTCGATTTCTTCCTTTGAAAGTGAATTTATTAATATTTCACCTTTTTTAATTACGGAATCAGCCAGGTCGTTTTTATTCTGCTGCAGTTTTTCTATTTTTTCTTCTATGGTGTCCTTTGCTATGAGCTTGAAAACCTGGACCTTGTTGTTCTGACCTATGCGGTGTGTTCTGTCAGTAGCTTGATTTTGAGCGCTGATGTTCCACCATGGGTCGAAGTGAATCACAACATCGGCTCCTGTGAGGTTCAGCCCTGTACCGCCTGCCTTTAAGCTTATGAGGAATACCGGAGTTTTATCGTGGTTGAACTTGTTTGCCATTTCAAGCCTATCCATGCTCTTTGTGGCTCCCGTTAGCATGTAGTAATCTATGAAATTTACCCTCAGGTGATTCTCTATAATTGACAGCATTGTTGTAAATTGTGAGAAAATTAAAATTTTGTGTCCGTTTTCCATGCTGTTTTTTATAATTTCCATGCATAGGTCAAGCTTTGCGCTGCCGCCTCTATAATTTTCATAATAAAGAGATGGGTCGCAGCATAGCTGTCTCAGCCTTGTGAGCATTGAAAGAATTTTAATCTGGCTTCTTTCAAAACCATTTTCTTCAATTTCATTTTTAAACTGCAAGTTAAGCTTAATGAGTTCAGCTTCATAAAGCTTGCGCTGAGTTGATTCCATGTGGGTATAAACCAATGTTTCAATTTTGTCCGGAAGCTCTTTTAACACATCTTTTTTGAGCCTTCGAAGGATGAAGGGCTGAATTTGCCTGTGGAGCCTGTTCAGTACATCCTGATCCATGTCCTTTACAATGGAAACCTCATATTTATCTTTAAATTTCTTGTAGCTCAATAAGAATCCGGGCATTATGAAATCAAATATTGACCATAAATCAGCCAGTGAATTTTCAATAGGCGTTCCAGTGAGAGCAAAACGAACGTCGCTTTTTAATAACTTCACTGCTTTGGCATTTTGAGTGGTGGAATTTTTAATGTACTGTGCTTCATCCAATATGCAGTAATTAAATTCAACATCTGCATATGATTCAATGTCTCTTTTTATTAAATCATAAGATGTAAATACTAAATCGTAATTGCTGATGTTCTTTATGAGTTCCAGTCTTTGCTCAGCATTTCCTGCAATTATAAGAGTGCTTATTTCAGGAGAAAATTTTTCTGTCTCGCTTTTCCAGTTGTACACCAAAGATGTGGGGCATATAACAATGGAAGGTTTTTTTGCGTGTTCTTTTTCTGAAAGAAGAAGACTTATTACCTGCAGTGTTTTTCCCAGTCCCATATCATCAGCAAGAATTCCTCCAAGAGAATATCTGGACAATGATTTTAACCACTTGAAGCCTGTCAGCTGGTATTTTCTCATTATGGGCTTCAGATTATCAGGAAGTTCGAAGTCAGCATCATCAGATTCATTGATGCTGTGAATCATTTCCTTGAAGTTCTGTGTTTTTTCAGCTGTAACCCAGGAATTGTTTTTTAGGAGACTGTCCAGATACAGCGAACGATACTTTGGAATTTCAATGTGCCCTGTTTCAAGCTCATGGTTTGTGATATTCAAATCTTCAACGAGTTTTTCTACTGTGCTGAAATACTCATTTTCTAGGTTAAGGAATGATCCGTCCTTGAAACGAAAATATTTTTTCCTTTTCTTGTAAGAAGAAAGTATATCTTTTAGCTCTGAAGGATCAAATTCAAGCTTTTCTATGTCAAGCTCTATGAGATTGCTCACTAATTTTACACCCATGGACATGCTTTTCGGATACCTGATGTTGATTTTTTTAAAGTCATCGCTTATATTAACTTCACATAGTGCAGTCAGGTTATTTACTCCTGAAGTTATGAATTCATAAATTTTATCTTCATCTGTCATGGTGTATTTTGCTGTTGTTTTGTCAAATCCTGCATTTTCTATGGCTACAAGGATTTTTGTTTCTTCAAGCAAATTTCTTACAATGGTGTTGTCCTTGGGAGATTTTCTGAATGGATTAACATCAACATCTCCGTAATTGAAGACAACGCCTGCGTATATGAATCCCTGACTGTTGCAGTCCAGATAAATGCTTGCGGTAAGGGGCATAATGTTCAGTTTTTCTGTTGATTCTATATCTGTTTTAACATTTGCATGTTTTGAAATCTGCGGCAGCACTGCCGAACAAAATTTTCCCATGTGGTCCTTGTCAAGAACTATTGTTTTTAAAGGCTGCATCATTATTTTGTTTACTGCCGGGAGAACTTCAGCTGCAAATTCTCTTGAGCACCTGTAAAGTTTGTCTTCAACTATTACATATGTGAAATCCTTGGAATTTGTTATAAAAGATATGTACAGGTTTGTTGTAAGATTGTACTGACCGGTCAAGGGATCCTCGGATATGTAAAAAACAGCCTCAGGGTCTTTGTTTACAAATGTTATTTCCTTGAACTCATACTTGTAGCCGTGACATTCAACAGTGTTGTTTTCGAACAAATCAAAAAAACTGTCAAATGAATAAGGAAATATTTTAAAGGCACGGCCGCTTGTAGTATAGGCACTGTATGCACTTGCAGTCTTGGCTACAACCTGTGTGTATGTTTCTGCTTCATCCCGAAGGAACAGTGCCAGGGGAATAGACTCTTTTTCAAAGCCGCTGAGTTCATGATTGAACTCCAGCTTTTTCCCGTAAGAAATCAGTGTTGAATGTTTTATACAGCTTGCCAGTTCATAGGCATCTTTTACTACGTACTGTCTTTTATCTCCAATTGTGAATTCTATTCCTATTTCATCTTTTCCTGTTATGTTGATTATCGGCGTAAGGCTTACAGTTCCTTCTTTTTGTTCAATTTTCACGCTTTCTTTTATTTTGTTCTCATAAACTTTTATCAAATCTTCAAGAGGGTAGTTTCGAACCGGTGACTGATTTTGATTTTCCTTGAATACAACATTTCTTGAAGGAACTGTCTTCAAGTCGTAGCTGTAGTAAATTTTCATCATGGCTGCTGCAATGTGTTTGCATGCTCCGCGGTTTTCCTTGAATGCAACACAATTACAGGCAAAATCAGCAATGTCTCCTTCGTTGTCAATTGAAACAGATGTTTCATATGAAGAAGTGCCGGTGCCTCTTACCCTTGTGGTATACTTCAGGTAAAATCCCACAGTTTCCTGGTTGTAAACTCTTTCAGAACTGAATTTTCCAACGTGATTTTCCCTGTAGTAGGCTGCTCCTTTTTTAAATGATGATTCATTTACAGAGCAGTTCTTTATATCATCTAGGTTGAAATTGATTTTTTCCATTTATTCTCCGGTTTTTTATTATTGTTTGCATTTTGTCCGTTTACTTATTATATCACACAGATATAATAAGACAACGTAGTAAAATATTATTTGTTCTTTCTTAACCATAAAAACATTTTTGCAGGTCATATTTTGGGGTATATATAAGTATATCTTAATTAAACCGGATGCCCGGAATTAAACTATGCATATCAGAATTTCTCTGCGCGGATTTTTGATGTATGACATAAGATGCATTTTAAATAAATAATTAGAGGAGGCAGTATGGGTAACATAACATATGTTTCATGGGAACTCATAGGAAACTTTATGGAAAGAGCTTTTGTAGCTGTAGGTGTGCCTGCAGATGAAGCAAAAATATGCGCCGATGTGCTGATGGAAAGCGACAGGAGAGGAATTGAAAGCCATGGCTGCAACCGCTTCAAGACAATATATATAGACAGAATAAAAGAAGGAATTCAAAGCCCTGTAACATTATTTGAAGTTATAAAGGAAACTGCAACTACAGCTGTTGTTGACGGTCATGATGGAATGGGAATGATAGTTGGATACAAATCAATGAACATGGCAATAGAAAAGGCTAAGAAGTACGGAATGGGAATGGTTGCTGCAAGAAATTCAACCCATTATGGCATAGCAGGGTATTATGCCATGATGGCAGCAAAACAAAACATGATAGGAATAACCGGAACAAATGCGCGGCCATCTATTGCTCCCACATTCGGAGTTGAAAACATGCTTGGAACAAATCCCATAACATTTGCCATGCCCACAGATGAGGATTTTCCTTTTGTACTTGACTGTGCCACAAGCATCACACAAAGAGGAAAAATAGAATATTATGCCAGAAACGGTATGGAAACGCCAAGAGGTGCCGTAATTGACCAGGACGGTTTTCCCATGACAAACAGCAAGCAGATTTTATCGGATCTCACAAGCGGAAAAGCAGCACTTGCTCCACTTGGCGGTATAGGAGAAGACACGGGAGGGCACAAGGGTTACGGATATGCCACTGTTGTAGAAATACTTTCAGCTGCCCTGCAGGCAGGTAGCTTTTTAAGGATGTTGAACGGCACAAATGAAGACGGTGGGAAAATTCCATATCACCTTGGTCATTTTTTCATAGCCATAGACACGGAAGCATTCCTGGGAGCAGAGGAGTTTAAACATACGGCAGGTGAAATATTAAGAGAGCTTCGCAGTTCAAAAAAAGCCAAAAACCAAGACAGAATATACACTGCAGGTGAAAAGGAATATTTAAGCTGGCTGGAAAGAAAAGACAAGGGAGTACCACTGGGAATATCAGTGCAGAAAGACCTGGTTAATGTAAGAGATGAACTCAATATCAATATAACATTCCCATTTGAATGACAAAGTGCATTAGTTATTATGAAGGATTTTGTTCATGCAAAGCATACAGCTATCTAAAAAAAATCAAAAATTTTCCAAAAATTAAATAATAATTGTTGCATTTTTGACAGCAATGAAGTATTATATTTCCATACGATAATAGCAAACTTGTCGAAAGGCAAGGACGCAAAGCCATGGGTCTAAAGTTATTACTATGATTGCCAGGTTGCCGAAGAGAGATGGATAGATATATTCAGCTGTATGCTTTGGCATACAGTTTTTGTTTTTCTTAAAGGAAATCGTTTTTGATAAGGAGGAATGATTTATGTCAACAGTTGACACTTTAACCGGAAACGGTATGGATGACTTGAAGGAACTGCAGCAGAGATTGAACTATGAATCAATCAAACATCAATTCAGACCTAAACTGATCGGGGGCTTAAACGAAGATGATGTTTCTCAATATATTGAATACATTGAGGACAAGTTTCACAAGCTTGAGCAGGAAAACAAAAAATATATGGATTTGAATTATAATCTGAAAAAACAACTTGAAGTTCAAATTGAAGAAAATATGAGCCTACAGGAAAACATGGATGATTCAAAGCAAAGGATTAATATTTTTATAGCAGAAAATAAAAATAAAGATGCTTTGATTAAGACAATGAATGATAACTTCAGTTTGGAAAAAGAAGCATTGCAAAACGAAATTCTTAAAATAAAAGAAAAACGTAAAGAGCTGGAAAACATGCTTTCAGAAGCAAAATTCACAATTGCAGAATCAGAGGAATATAAATCTAGACTTGAAGAAAACAACAGTCAGTTGAAATCAAGAATAAACATTGTTGAAAAAGAAAACGAAAAAATTGAAATCCTTATGGAAGACATCAGTATTTTGACAGAAGAAAAAGCAAGTCTTGAAAAAATGCTGTCGGAAATTAGCATTAAAACAAATCAAGTTAATGAATATGAAGTAAGGCAGAAAGAACTTGAAAGTAAGCTTAATGACTTAGAACCTGAACTGAAGAAGTCAAGAGAATATGCAGCAGAACTTGAAGAAAACAGCAATGTAATGGCTGCAAAGCTGACTGAACTGGAAAATAAAACAAAATCAATGGAAGATTCCAATGCACAAATAGATAAATTATGCCAGGAGCTTAAAAATCAGCTTGAAGCAGAAAAATCAAAAAATGATAAACAGATGATGTATCTTGAAATGTCCAAACAGAAAATCACAAGTTTGGAAGCAACTGTAAAGGAAAGCATGACAGAGCTTGAAGAACAAAGAAAGATATCCGACAGGGCAGAACAGGAGCTGCAGCTTGAAAAGGCAAAGGCTTCAAGCAGTAAAATAAACGGATTCAAAGAAGAACTTGAAAGTATCTATAAAAAGATAGAAGTTCTTGAAAATGAAGCAGCACAGCACGTGAAAAACATCAACGAACTGCAACAGCAGCTTTCTTTAGAGCAAATCCGTGCTAACAAGGCTGAAAACAATCTCACGGCCTATTCTAAATTGGTTTCTGATTTTAAGGACAAATTTGAAAAGGAACAAAACATGCTGGAAGCACAGTACAGGAACTTTCTGAACAACCGCAGTCAGCTACATTCGGAAATAAGCGACTTGGTTGAAATCAATATAATGTAATAGTAAGTCGGATTGAATACAAGGGGAATCCCATATAACTGAAGTTGCTTGACAATCGGGATAGAGTTAAATATCCGATTACTGTTATGAAATTGCCGCCAAATATGGCGGTTTTTTTATAATTAGGCATTTGGCGTTGAATCCGGATATCAATACGTAGGGGAGAGTCTTGTGCTCTCCCGCAGATGCAAATATCATCGAAGAAACAACAACGGGCGGACACAAGATCCGCCCCTACGAACCGGCTAATCAGGCATTTTGCGGTAAATCATGGATATCAAGATGTAGGGGAGGACCTCGTGTCCTCCCGCAGAAAAATTATTGAAATAACAACAACGGGCGGATACAAGATCCGCCCCTACAATGTGGTTTTTCAATAGTCTGAGTATCAGCAATTATGCCGGAACTTTTTATGTATCAATAATCCTTGCTTTCCCATTCTGCAACGTATTTAGAGAGTTCATCTTCCATAATTGGCACGCGGTTGCCTTGAGCTCCGCAGTTGAGGCATTTGTCATTTTTAAAACCCTGTTTTGTACATTTATCCACCACAGTCTGGTCGCATCCGTAGTTGCCGCATTCAGTGCATCTGAATACAGGATTTTTGCACGGGTGTCCTGATTTAATTCCGTCACAACTTGCCACATGAGCTTTTTCTTCTTCAGTCATTTCAATATGACGTTTCTGGTTTAATTTGCCGCCTCTAAACCAAAACTTATTGTTAGGGGATACTTCTGGCATAAAAATCACTCCTCACGTATTTATTTAAATAAGATATACCCATAGAACTTTTACATAATCAAAATGAGTCATATTTTGTCAATTAATTTTGATTTCGCAAAATTTGACAAACATGATTTAATTAATTTTATTATATTTAAATTAACTAAAAAAAGTGTACCCTTGACAACAGTCGTCTGTATGTTATAATCAGGACGTTAAAAAAATATCATATCAAGGAGTACATATGAAATTGAAAAAATTATTATCACTGCTTTTGGCAGTAATGCTGGTATTTTCTCTGGCAGGATGTCAAAAAAATGAAGCTGAACAACCGGCTCAAGAAGAACCAAAACAGGAACTTGTAAGCACAGTTGCTCAAGGCGAAGGCACAGGAAAATATGGTGTTTTTAAAGTGGATGTTACTTTGGAAAATTCCGAAATAAAGGATATAAAAGTTACAGAAAGCTCTGAATCAGGATTCACTGAACCTGTTATAGCTCAGCTTACTAAGGAAATGATCGACACTAACTCTGTTGATGTAGATGCTGTTACAGGAGCGACTTTAACAAGCTTTGCTTTTATTAACAGCGTTAAGGATGCAGTTGAAAAATCTGGCGCAGTATTGACTGCTAAAGAAGTTCAAACTGAAGAAGAAAAAGTTGAAGATATTACTACAGACATTGTAATTGTAGGTGCCGGCGGAGCTGGTCTTTCTGCTGCAATTGAAGCTACAAATGCTGGAGCAAAAGTAGTTGTTGTAGAAAAGAATGCCTTCATGGGTGGAAACACTAACTATGCAACAGGCGGTATGAATGCTGCAGGAACAAAATATCAGGAAGCTAAAGGAATACAGGACAGTCCTGCACTTTACTATGCTGATACAATGAAGGGTGGAAAAGACCTGAACAATCCTGAACTTTTAAAAGTTTTGACTGAAAAATCTGCTGAAACACTTTACTGGCTTGAAAGCCTCGGAGCTGATCTGTCAGAAGTTGGAAGATCAGGCGGACAAAGCGTTGACAGAATTCATAAAGGACCTGGAGGAATGCCTGTTGGAACTCACTTGATGGATGTATTTGGAACTCAGGTAGAAACTCTTGGCATTGAAGTAAAATTAAACACAAAGGCTGTTGAAATATTGTCTGAAGGCAATGTTGTAAAAGGAATAAAAGTTGAAAACAAAGATGGAAATTCATACAACATAAATGCAAAAGCTGTAATTCTTGCATCAGGCGGTTTCGGAGCAAACCCTGAATTGGTTGTAAAATTCAAGCCTGAACTTGAAGGCTTCGGAACAACTAATGCACCGGGAGCAAAAGGAGATGCTTTGGCAATGGTTGAAAAACTTGATGTATCATTGACAGACATCGAGCAGATTCAAACTCACCCTACTGTAGTTCCTAGAATCAATGAAATGATTACAGAAGGTATAAGAGGAGACGGAGCTATACTTGTAAACCATGATGGCCTAAGATTCATAGACGAACTTAAAACAAGAGACGTTGTATCAAAAGCTATACTTGAGCAGGAAGGAAAAACAGCTTTCCTTGTTCTTGACAAACAAGTTTATGAAAAAGCTTCAACATATGAAAAATACAAAAACCAGGGACTTTTGAAGGAAGCACAGACTCTTTCAGAACTTGCAGGAATCATGAAAGTTGATGCTACTGCATTGGAAGCAACAGTAAGAGAATACAATGAAGCTGTAAAAGCTAAATCAGATGTAGAATTTGGAAGAACTTCACTGGATGTTGAACTTATATCAGCACCTTATTATGCAGTAGAAATTTCTCCTGCAATCCACCACACAATGGGTGGAGTAACAATCAATACAAGCACTCAGGTTATGAACAATTCAGGAGTTGCAGTTGAAGGATTGTTTGCAGCAGGTGAAGTTACAGGCGGCGTACACGGCGGAAACAGAATAGGCGGAAATGCAGTAACTGACATAACTGTATTTGGTAAAATAGCAGGAGCTAACGCAGCTGCTTTTGTAGGTAAATAAATATTAAAAAAAATCCAGCAATCAAAATTGCTGGATTTTTTTAATGTAAGCGGAGGATTACTGTCCTCAAACCGCGGGCGGATACAAGATCCGCCCCTACGCGCAGGCAATTTAGCATAAGCGATAAATTATAAATCCCGGGTTGTAGG
>NZ_VLKH01000006.1:155497-190889 GCF_007830175.1 Sedimentibacter saalensis
GAGGACCTCGTGTCCTCCCGCATGCAATAAATTTATAGAATTCAAACCGCGGGCGGATACAAGATCCGCCCCTACGCGCAGGTAATTTAGCATAAGCGGTAAATTATAAATCCCGGATTTTTTTATGACAACTCAAACATTCCTGTGTAGAGCTGGTAGTACTTTCCTTTTTGTTCTATGAGGTCTTCATGGTTTCCTCTTTCTATTATCTTTCCGTTTTCTAAAACCATTATGGCATTGGAGTTTCTTACTGTTGAAAGCCTGTGAGCTATTACAAACACAGTTCTATCCTTCATTAGTGTATCCATTCCTTTTTCAATCAATGATTCTGTACGGGTGTCTATGGAGCTTGTTGCTTCATCAAGAATCAAAACCGGCGGATCTGCAACTGTTGCTCTTGCAATTGCTAATAGTTGTCTTTGTCCCTGGCTTAAGTTTGTTCCGTCCGAAGTGAGTATTGTGTTGTATCCTTCCGGCATGTGTTTTATGAATGAATGAGCATTGGCAAGCTTAGCTGCTTCAATAACTTCTTCATCAGTGGCATCAAGTTTCCCATAGCGTATATTTTCCATTATGGTGCCCGTGAAAAGGTGAGTGTCCTGAAGAACCATGCCCAGTGAACGTCTCAAGTCATCTTTTTTAATTTTGTTGATGTTTATTCCGTCGTACCTGATTTTACCGTCAGGGACATCATAAAAACGGTTTATTAGGTTTGTAATGGTAGTCTTACCTGCTCCTGTTGATCCAACAAATGCAATTTTTTGACCTGGCTTGGCAAAAAGGTTTATGCCGTTTAAAACAGTCTTATTTTCATCATAACCAAATGTTACATCCTCAAATCTAACATCGCCCTTAACCAGAGTATAAGTCAGTGCTCCGTCTTTGTGAGGGTGTTTCCATGCCCATACTCCTGTTCTGTGTGAAGCTTCAGTAATATTTCCGCTCTCATCAACTTCAGCATCAACAAGTGTCACATAACCATTGTCAACTTCCGGAGTTTCATCAAGAAGATTAAATATTCTTTCAGCACCTGCAAGGGCAGTGAGTACTGAATTCAGCTGCTGTGATATTTGTGTGATTGGCTGTGAAAATGAACGTGTGTACTGCAGGTATGAGCCTATTGTTCCCAAGTCCATGTAGCCGTTTACTGCAAGCAAAGCTCCTGCTGTTGCTGTCAGGGCATAATGCACATATGACAGGTTTCCCATTATAGGCATCAGTATGCTTGCAAATGTATTGGCGCTGGATGCAGCCTGGCGAAGTCTTTCGTTTATTTCATCAAATTCCTGTTTTACCCTGCCTTCGTGGCTGAACACTTTAACAACTTTCTGGCCTTCTATCATTTCTTCAATGAAGCCGTTGAATGTTCCCAGTTCCTTCTGCTGCTTTATGAAGTAGCTTGCGCTTTTGCTCCCTATTTTCTTGACTGCAAAAATCATTATGGAAAACATGAACACAACCAATAGCGTAAGGATTGGGCTAAGTATTACCATCATTGTAAAAACACCAATGACTGTTATAGTTGATGACACAAACTGAGGAAGACCCTGGCTGAGCATTTCTCTTAATGTATCCGTATCATTTGTGAAACGGCTCATGGTTTCTCCATGAGTGTGAGTGTCGTAATATTTGATTGGAAGGTCCTGAAGGTGTCTGAACATGTCAACTCTTATTTTTCTCATAGTACCGGTTGATACTTTAAGCATGAGGCGGTTGTAAGTAAATGAGCATATAACACCGAAGGCATACACTGCAACCATTATTCCAATCATTCCTAAGAAGCCTGTCAAATCAGGATTTTCCTGACCTATAAATGGCACAACATAATCATTTATTATGGGCTTTAAAAAATATGTTCCTGCAACTCCTGACAAAGAACTTCCTATTATTGCAATTACTATTGCAACAAGGTGAAGCTTATAATCAAACAAGTAGCTTAGAAGTCTTTTAAGTGTTTTAGAGGTGTTCTTTGGTTTAGCAAATCCTCTCGGACCGCCTCCCGGACCACCGTGACGAACTGCAGTTGTTTTTTTCTCCATTATGCCACCCCTTTCTGCTGCGATTCATATACTTCTTTATATATTTCATTTGTTGCTAATAATTCCTCATGTGTTCCAACGCCGTCAATTTTTCCGTCATTGAGAACAATGATTTTGTCTGCTTCGCTAACAGATGAAATTCTCTGAGCTATGATTATAGTTGTTGTGTTTTGTAAATTTTCCTTGAAGCTTTGTCTGATTTTGCTGTCAGTTGCTGTGTCCACAGCGCTGGTTGAATCATCAAGTATGAGTATTTTTGGATTCTTAAGAAGTGCCCTTGCAATACAAATTCTTTGCTTTTGTCCTCCTGAGACATTGACACCGCCTTGGCCTAAATCTGTTTCATAGCCATCTGGCATTGCAGAGATGAAGTCATGAGCTTGAGCAGCTTTGCATGCAGCCATAATTTCCTCATCTGTGGCATTTTCATTGCCCCATTTCAGGTTTTCCTTTATTGTTCCAGAAAACAACACATTCTTTTGAAGAACCATTGCAACGTTGTTTCTTAAGGCTTCAAGACTGTAATCCCTGACATCGTGTCCTCCCACAAGAATTCTGCCTTCCAGTACATCGTAAAGACGTGGAATGAGCTGAACAAGCGTTGTTTTTGCTGAACCTGTTCCTCCGATGATTCCAACTGTTTCACTGGAATTGATTTTCAAATTCACATTGTCAAGAGTCAGGTTGTCACTTTTTTTCGCATAGCTGAAGCTTACATTGTCAAAGACAATTGAGCCGTCATTGGCTGTGATTTCTGATTCTTCGTTATTTTTTATGTCTATTTCTTCGTCAAGTACTTCTAATATTCTTTTTATTGATGCTCTTGACATAACAATTCCAATAAATGCAAAGGAAATCATCATCAAAGACATCAGGATTTGTGAAATGTAGCTTATGAAGCTGAAAAGCTCGCCAGTCTGCATGTCGCCTGCAATAACCAGATTTCCACCGAACCATGCAATAAGTATGGTGCATGCATACATGGTGAACATCATTATGGGCATGCCAGTTATGACTATTCTTTCTGCTTTTATTTGAGCATCTCTTAATGTGTTTGCTGCTTCTTCAAATTTTTCATTTTCGTAATCTCTTCTTACAAATGCTTTAACCACACGTATTGCCACAAGATTTTCCTGTACGGAAGAGTTCATTGAATCATATTTTTCAAGCATTTTCTGGAATCTTGGAAATGCCAGGTATGAAATGATTCCCATGGCGCCTCCTAAAAAAGGAATTGCAAAGAGAAACACTGCTGATAGCTTTGCATTTATTGACACTGCCATAACAGTGGCGCTTACAAGCATTATTGGGGATCTCACAAGCATTCTTATAACCATCATGAATGCAGTCTGAGTGCTTGTTACATCTGCTGTCAGTCGAGTTATAAGTGAAGCTGTGCTGAATTTGTCAACATTGGCAAATGAAAAGTCCTGAATTTTGTAAAAAAGTTTTTTCCTGATTCCTGCAGCAAGACCTGTGCTTGCAAGAGAAGCAAAGCGTCCGGACAATGCACCGAAAACTAAAGATATTAAAGCCATTAATACCATGAGGCTTCCGATTCTAGCTATATATGCTACATCTGCATTGGCAATGCCCACGTCTATTATTTTGGCCATTAAAAATGGTATGAAAACTTCAAGTATTACTTCGCCTATAACCATGATTGGCGTCAGTAATGCATATTTCTTGTACTTCCCAAGGCAGGGAATAATTTTATCAATCATTTGATCACTCCTTGATGTTAAATTTTTTTGATTCATTTCTTAATGCAACAATTGAGCAAAAGTCTATTTTGCTGTCATCAGAAATATTTGCTATGAGACGGTCGAGATGCTCTTTAACTGAAAGAAGCTCTTCATCTGAAAAACCATTGAAAAGTTTTTTGTCGAATTCATCAAAGCTTTCACGGCACTTTATAGCCAGTTCCATACCTTTTTCGGTAACTGAAAGCATATTTTTTCTTAAATTATCTTCATCGATTTGTTTCTTTACAAGCCCTGCTTTCTGAAGTCTTTTTGTGGAAGTGGCAATTGAAGCGGGAGAAACACACATCAAGTCTGCAATTTCCTTTTGAGTGCATCCGTCATGGTGGATGATGTATTCAAGTATGGGAAGCTGTCCCATGTACAAGCCTGCTTCTGCTGAAATTCTGTTCGCTTCCATACGCCTTAAAATGCTAAGCTTTTCAAGACGTCCAACTACTCCTAAAAATTTTTTGTTCATCTTTACCTCCAATGTTAACTGATTAACAGTTAACCGATTAACATTACATATCATACCACTATAATTTAATATGTCAAGATTTTTTTAATAAAAAAAGCAGCATTGGCTGCTAAGATTGATATATAACACGGGCGGACACAAGATCCGCCCATACGGAATGGTAAATTTGACATTTAGCGGTGTTTTGATATCACGAAATGTAGGAGGACTACTGTCCTCCCGCACTTAAACAAGGCGGATATTTATAATGTCAATAATTTGTAATATTAGTTTCTTTTTATCCCACATAAAAATACATCATGATGAAATGGCAGAAGGTTCCTGCCAGCACAAACAAGTGGAAAAGCTCATGAAATCCAAAATATGTATTGTTGAAGTTTGGCTTCTTAATCCCGTAAATTGTTCCTCCTATGGTGTATGAAACTCCACCCATTACAAGCCAGAACATTCCTCCTGCAGGCATGTTCTTAGCCAGTGGAGAAAGAACAAGTACAGCAAGCCAGCCCATAGCTATGTACATAATAGAGCTCACCCAGTTTGGAGCTTTAATCCAAAATATTTTAACGAACACTCCAATAATTGTTATGGTCCAAACAAGTGCAAGGAGCCTGTAACCTGCATTATTGTTCAGTACAAGCATGCACATAGGTGTGTAAGTGCCTGCAATCAAAACAAATATCATGATGTGGTCAAGCTTACGCATAACAAGTTTTGCCTTTTGTTTTGATTTGTCGATGAAGTGGTAAATGGTGCTTGCGGAATATAATAATATCATGCTCAATCCAAATATTAAAAACGCAACTGCAGTCATATTGTTGTTAGCATTTCCCAAAAGCAAAAATGTTCCCACAACTCCGAAAACAGCTCCTCCAAGATGAGTGAGGGCGCTGGTAATTTCTTTTTTATCCTGATTCATTCCTGCCTCCTATGTAGTTTTAATAACTATATTATATAGTTATAATATGCTCTTTTTAATTATATGTCAACAGTAATATTGGAATTAAAGAAATATTATTTATGAAGGTTTCTGTCAACATAAGGAGCATTTAACTTTTCTATAATATGTTGCTAAAATAAAACATTAACTATTATTTCTTAAATCCATGATTTTATTTTAGTGTAACTAAGAAATGTAGGCGAAAAATCAAAAAATAACCGTATAACAGACATAATTAAATAAAATAAGTCAAATGTGTTGCTTTTTTTATTTAATTAGGATATTATAAGGTACAAAATAAAATAGATTCTAAAATATGTAACGAGTTGAGTTGCCTTAGCATGCTTTGGAAAAAGAAAAGAGAAAAATTTAAAATATGAAATTTGAAAACTTAAATGTAATTGAACCAATCTTAAAAGCCTTATCAGATGAAGGATACGAAGCACCTTCCCCAATACAGGAACAATCAATCCCTTCAGTTCTTAAAGGAAGAGATTTGCTTGGATGTGCCCAGACAGGCACAGGAAAAACCGCAGCGTTTGCTGTTCCAATCATACAAAAAATATATACACAGAAAAACAAAGGATCCAAAAGACAAATACAATCCTTGATATTAACCCCAACAAGAGAACTAGCAGTTCAAATTGAAGACAGCTTCAGAGCATACGGAAAATATACAGGTTTAAAATACCTTTCTATTTTTGGAGGAGTTTCACAAAATCCTCAAACAGATGCGCTGAGAAGAGGAGTAGACGTTCTGATAGCTACGCCTGGAAGACTCATGGACTTGATAAATCAAAGACAGGTCAATCTTCAAAATGTAAAAATATTTGTTCTTGACGAAGCAGACCGCATGCTTGACATGGGTTTCATTCATGATGTAAAGAAAATAATTTCTTACATTCCCCAGGAAAGACAGACATTGTTTTTCTCTGCAACAATGCCTAAGGAAATTTCAGACCTTGTGAATTCAATTTTGTCTGATCCTGTGAAGGTTGCAGTAACACCAGTTTCATCAACAGTGGACACAATAGAACAAAGTGTTTATTTTGTTGATAAAAACAACAAGAAAAAACTGCTTGTGGATTTATTGCATACAGATAAAATTTCTTCAGCTCTTGTTTTTACCCGTACAAAATATGATGCGGATAAAGTTGTGAAGGAACTTGCAGCAAATAAAATAAATTCTCTTGCCATTCATGGAGACAAATCCCAGAATGCAAGACAAAGTGCACTGAACAGCTTTAAAAAAGGCGAGATTAAAGTGCTTGTGGCTACAGACATAGCTGCCAGGGGAATAGACATAAACGAATTGTCCCATGTAATTAACTTTAATTTGCCGAACTTGCCGGAAACTTATGTTCACAGAATAGGAAGAACAGGCAGAGCAGGTATGAGCGGAACTGCAATTTCATTTTGCGAATACGAAGAAAAGCCGTTCTTGAAGGATATTCAAAAGTTAATCAAGAAAAATATTGAAGTGGTTAAAGATCATCCTTACCCAATGCTTATAAACTGTGTTGTTCCTAAAGCTGAGAAAAAAGTGAACAGACAAAAAGTTGAAAGAATAGAAACAGAAATATCAAGAAACAGAAAAAGTGCCAGCAAGGGATCTTCATACAGAGGAAGTTCAAACAAAGGAAGCTCCAGCAAAGGAAATTCCAAAAAATCTTATGTAAGAAGCGGAAAATAATATTATAAAAAGGCGGCCAGACCGTCTTTTATTATGCCAATTTTCAGAATGTTTTCAAAGTGTGCTAGGAGGGTTACTGCCATCTGAGGTTGATGATAAAGTAACTTTTGACATTGTCATTCTGAGGGCGTAGCCCGAAGAATCTCATGTTTTTAAATAAAGATGAGATCCTTCACTATCGTTCAGGATGACAACGTCAGGGTGTGTCAATAGAAGCAGTATTGATTTTAAAAGCACAAAAAAATAAAAAAATCGGGATATCTCCCGATTTTAAATGTTCACGCTATGCTATTTATATTATAGTAACATTAGCTGCCTGGTCGCCTCTGTTGCCTTGAGTAATATCAAAGCTAACTGCCTGACCTTCTTCTAATGATTTATATCCGTTTCCTTGGATAGCTGAAAAATGAACGAATACGTCATTTCCGTTATCTCTAGTTATAAATCCAAATCCTTTTTCTGCGTTAAACCATTTTACTGTACCTTTATTCATGAGGTACCTCCTAATTATTATTGTACTCAAATTGCATATAAAAAATTCACATATTTTTACAAACTATATACAAAACATATATATAATCTCTAAAAACATGTGAAATCAATAAATACATCCGTAATACTTTACCAATATAACACGGTGAAGTATTAAAGTCAATAGAATTTTACAATTTTTTAAAAATATTTTTAAGTTTTTTTAAAATTTATTAAAAATTGCTCTTTCATGGGGTTTAAATTCAGGAAGGATTGCAGATGAAAACGCAGTTAAAGCTATAAATAAAATATAAAGGAAAGGAGGCTTCATAACCTTAATTCCTTTTGACATATTTATATAAACATATGAATATTTTAAAATTTTTTAAAAAAACTGTTGACAAAGAAAACGCAATGGTTTAATATAACCATTAATATAAATAAATGCGTTGAAGCAGAGAAAGATATTTGAATCATTTAAAGAGAGTTGGGGAAGGTGAAAGCCAACAATGAAAAAATATGTAATATTCACTGCTGAGCATATCTGTTGAAAGGGAAACTGAGTAGGCGGATGCGTGAACTCACGTTACAGAGTTAGAAGTTATCAGACTTCGAAGAGTGATGATTATTATATCATAAATAGGGTGGTACCGCGGATCTTTCGTCCCTATAAGCACAGTTGAATTTCAAATGTGTTTATAGGAGTGAAAGATTTTTTTTATGCCCTAACCCCGTTGTTGTGAGCGATAGCGAAGCAAGAATGGTTGGTAGGTCAAACGCAACGAGTTACCAAATTATGCGACCGGAGGATGTCAGACAATTAATAAACACCGACACTGTCATCCTGAACGATGGTGAAGGATCTCATCTTTATTGAAAACATGAGATTCTTCGGGCAATGCCCTCAGAATGACAACGTCGAAAGTTACTTTGTCATCAACATGTGCGACCGTAGGAAGCAAGAAAATTTGTGTTCGAAACTGCGAATGACCAGCGACAACCGCCGGGAAGTCTAAGGTAAACAAATCACATTCCAGCAAAATTAAATTATTAAACTATGCGCAGAGTTTAATTTTCAAAACAAAAAAATTACAGGAGAATGAATATGGAAGCAAAAATCGAAAATCAAGCAGTACAAAACGTTAAAATCAAGAAATCCATCGTACCGCCTTTTGTAGGAATAGCAGCTGTATGGTTCGGCACTCATGCGGGACCTGGTGTTGCTTCAGGAAAACAGGTTGCAACTTACTTTTCATCATATGGTAAAATAGGGATGCTGACACCAGTATTTGCAATGGCACTATTAGGACTGGCTATGTATTTTGCAATTGAATATTCTAGAGTAAATAAAGTACATGATTTTAAAACTTTTACAAATAAATTCTTTCATCCTTATGAAAAATTATTCAGCGCATTTTTTGAAATATCTTTCCTTGTAACATCGCTTCTGGCTCCCGGACTTTGCATTGCCACAAGCGCAAAATTGTTTCAGCAATTTTTCGGGCTTAATATATGGGCAGGAACAGTGTTGATGGTATGCTTATCAGTTGTGCTGGTTATTTACGGCGCAGAAATTGTAAAGGCAGCTTCAACGGCTCTGACAGTGGGAATCCTTGTTGTAATAGGACTTATAGTAGTGCTTGGCATAAGCGCCAGCAAAGGAGCAATCAGCACTAACTGGGCTGCAACAAGCTTTTCAGATCATTCTCTTACAAGTGGCTTATGGCTGGCAATTACATATGCGGGGTTCCAGTCCACAGGCAACATAGGAAACTGTATTTCAGTTTCTCAAGGGTTGAAAAGTAAGAAAGAATCAATGATGTCTGCAGCATTGGGAACTTGTTTAAACGCCCTTATGCTTGTGGCTATAGTGCTGGTAAACTTTGCATATCAGCCTGATTCCATTCAAAGTCTCCTGCCTAATTACTACATAGTGCAGCAGATAGGATTACCTGTTCTTGAAACTGTATATGTTGTATTCGTTGTAATGGCATCATTGTCTACAATCATCGCATTTGCATTTGCTTTGGTAGCAAGATACGGAAACAAAACGTACATGGTAAAAAGAATCAAGACAGAAAGAAACAGAAGCTTGTTTATAGTTCTTTCAATGCTCATATTAGATGTTATGGTTTCAACATTTGGTATAGCTTCAATAGTAAACATTGGATACAAATATTTGGGATACTTCTCAATTTTCGTTGTTTTGTTCCCGTTTATAATAGTTGGATTAATAAGAAGCAAAAAATTAAAAACAGAAAATTAATATGCGCGAAGCATTTTGCTTCGCTGCATTTTCATCAAGGAGGAAAAATGACAATCATAGTGCTTATCAAACAAGTGCCTGACATGGAGAAAGTGAAGTTTGACAGAGAGAAGGGAAGAATAGACAGGTCTTCTGCAGGAACGGAAATAAATCCGTTTGACTTGAACGCATTGGAGGCAGCTCTTGTTATAGCCGAAAAAACAAGCTCAAAGGTAGTTGCTGTTTCAATGGGACCTCCTCAGGCTGAGGAATCATTAAGAGAGGCAATTGCAAGAGGAGCTGATGAAGGAATATTATTGAGCGATGCAAAATTCGGCGGATCAGATGTGAAGGCTACTTCAGGCATTTTGTCTGCAGCAATTAAAAAAATTGGCAGTTACGATTTGATTATAGCTGGAATTCAGACTGTTGACGGGGATACAGGTCAAGTTGGACCTGAGGTTGCAGGTATACTGAACATTCCACACATAAGCAATGTTGAAAGTATAAAAGATTTTACTGAAGAATCCATAGATGTTGTATCGAATGTATGGGAAGGACAGTATCTCAAAAGAGGAAAATATCCGCTGCTTATGACCGTAACAAAGGATGTAAATGTTCCAAGGCTTCCTAACTTCAAAAATAAAATGAAGGCAAGAAAGGCAGAAATTACAAAGTGGGACAGCAGCCACTTAATAGACATAATTGATGAATCACGCCTTGGGGTAAAGGGTTCACCAACAAAAGTAAAGAAAATTGAAGTGCCTGCCCAATCGCAAAGAGAAGGAAAAATATTTAAGGACAGTGGCAGCGAGGCTGTTTTGGAAATGCTTGATGTTTTCAAAAAAAGCAGGGTGCTGAACAAGGAGGTTTAAATGGAAGAAAAAGAATACAAAGGAGTCCTGGTGTTTGCCGAACAGAAAAAGGGAGACATTCACAAGGTTGCTTATGAGCTGCTTGGAAAAGGAAAGACATTGTGTGACAAGCTCAATTGCAGTCTGATGGCAGTTGTTTTGGGACAGTCTGATATAAATGTAAATGAACTTGTTTACAGAGGCGCTGACAATGTTTATCACATAGAAGATGAAATGATATTCAGCGTTCCTGATGAAGTTGTATATGCTGAAAATCTGGTAAAATTAATTCATGACATTAAGCCTGAAATTTGTTTGTTTGGAGCTACAACATTCGGCAGAAGCCTTGCTCCCAGAGTGGCAGCCATTCTGGAAACCGGACTGACGGCAGACTGCACGGATTTAAGCATTGACGATGATATGAAATTAATTCAGATAAGACCAGCCTTCAGCGAAAATATTCTTGCTCACATCAAGTCGGACAACTATCCTCAAATGGCAACTGTTAGGTACAAGGAATTTGACGAAGCCCACAGGGATGAAACAAAGACAGGTGAAATCATTAAAGTAAAAGCAATAAAATCCGGAAACAGCCTTGTGGAAGTTCTTGAAGAAATCTCCAACGAAAATATTAACATTGCAGATGCAGATGTGGTTGTATCAGCAGGAGTGGGAATAAAAAATGCAGAAGATTTAAAAATGATACAGGAACTGGCAATGCTTCTGGGCGGAGAAGTGGGAGCCTCCAGAGCACTTGTGGAAACAGGAATTATATCAAAAGCTCATCAGGTAGGATACAGCGGAAGCAGAGTTAAACCTAAAATATACATTGCATGCGGAATATCAGGAGCTCCTCAGCATGTGGCAGGAATGAAGGAATCAGGAATTATAATTGCAATAAACAATGACCCTTCAGCACCAATATTCAAAGTAGCAGATTATTCAATAGTAGGAGATATGTATAAAATTATACCGGAACTCATTGAGGCAATTAAGAGTTAAAAAAATTAAGAATTAAGAGTTAAGAATAATAAAATTAAGAATTAAGAGTTAAGAGTGAAGAATTAATTGTTAATGATTTTGGCTTAAGATTATTGAAATAATATGTTTGAGTTTAATTTAATTTACATTTATTTATGTCATCCTGAACAGCAGTGAAGGATCTCGTTTTAATTTGAAAATATTACTTTAGAGTATTAAAATATGGAGGAATTATGAACGAAAATATAATCAGGAAAATGCAGGAAATTGTAGGTGAAGACTGGGTAGTATCAGACCTTGACAAAGTGAGCAGCTACTGTGAAGATGAAACTGAAAAAGCAGTGAAGCCGAAAGTTTGCAGGGACTGCGTAGTCGTAAAGCCTGCAAGTGCAGAAGAAATTTCTGAAATTATGAAATATGCCAACGAAAACAAATATTCGGTAATGGCAAGAGGAGGCGGCACAAGCCTTTCAGGAGCTGCAGTTGCCATAATGCCTACAATCATCATTTCTATGGAACGCATGAACAAAATAATCGAAGTTGATGAGGCATCACTTACTGTAGAATGCGAAGCAGGAGTAACACTTCTTGACATTGTGGAGCTGTTCAACAAGCATGACAGCCTTTACTTCCCAATCCATCCAGGGGATGAAGGTGCTCAGGTTGGAGGAATGGTTGTAATGAATGCCGGAGGAGTAAGAGCAGTAAGATATGGCGTAATGCGCGACCAGGTCAAAGGTCTTGAAGCTGTTCTTCCAACCGGAGAAATAATCCATGCAGGAGGAAAGCTCATAAAAAACAATGCAGGGCTTGATCTAAAAAATCTTTTGATCGGAAGTGAAGGAATTCTTGGGATTGTGACAAAGGTTACTTTATCCATAAAGCCTAAGGACAAACATATAGGAAGCCTTCTTGTATCTTTTGAAAATGACTCGGATGCTGTGAATGCAGTTACTGAAATTTTCAAAAGCGGAATAAAGCCACTGGCTATTGAATACATGGAAAAAACAGCAATATTAAGAGCTGCTGAAGATATTGGTATGACATGGCCTTCTAATGTTGGAAATGTTGATTTGTACTTCATTGTTTCTGAGAGAAAAGAAGATGATCTGTATGAAATGTATGAAACAATTGTTGGTATATGTGAAGAAAACAATGCAGTTGAAAGCTTTGTGGCAGAAAGCTCAAAGGAACAGAAAACTCTTCTTGAAATAAGAAGCCACGTATACCCAAGCATGCATAAAATGGTTGTTGATGCCATTGATGCTGCTGTTCCAATAAAAAATCTTGCAAAGTATATGGAAGGTATCAAGAAAATATATGAAAAATACGGCGTTGAAATATCAACAATAGGTCACATAGGCGACGGAAACATGCACAACAGTATTTTGACTGAGGATGCAGAAAAGCCTGAATGCTACGATGAGATTGTTGATGAAATATTCAACTTAGTCATAGAATGTGAAGGAGCAATCACTGGTGAACACGGTGTGGGCAAAGTGAGAAATGAAAGACTGAAGCTGCAGTTCACTGAAAAGGAATTAAATCTCATGAAGGCAATAAAAAATGTTTTTGACCCCAACAACATTTTGAATCCCGGAACAGCTCTGTAATGTTTAAAAAAGCCGCAGCAGGGTATTAATAAAGTTGTTGCTTTATTACAGGAGGGGTTATGGATTATATAAAATCAAATGAAGAATTAAAAAATATGATAGAAAAAAACAGCATGGTAATTGTTTATTTCGGAAGCGAAATGTGCGGAGTATGTGCAGCATTGAAGCCAAAAATCGAAGAGATGCTTGAAAAATATCCGAAAATAAAATCAGTGCAGGTAGATGTGGATATTTCCCCGGAAATGGCAGCTGCAAACAACATTTTTACTATTCCCGGCATTCTTTTTTTCATAGACAACAAAGAAGCAATAAGGGAAGCACGTTTTATAAGTGTACCTGACATTGAAAGCAAAATTTCAAGATATTATCACATGTATTTTGAACAATAGCCAATAAGAACAAGCTATATAGTATGTTGATATTTATATCAATGATGTAGGGGAGGGCCTCGTGGAAACCACTGAAAAAGTCTATTTTGTCATCCTGAACGTTAGTGAAGGATCTCATCTTTTGTTGAAAACATGAGATTCTTCGAGCAAGCTCTCAGAATGACAGCGAATAAATGTATAGTTTTTCAGTGACTTCGCCTCGTGCCCTCCCGCATGAGAGTCACGATAATATTAATGTTAATCGAAATTATGAAGTAAGCTTAAGAGCCTTTTGGCTCTTTTTTGCATTTTTTTGACAATCAAATTTTGCATAGCCAATATTTGCTCGGGCAGAATAATACAATAAATTAATATAGGAGGTAATTATTTGAAGATTTACCGAGTGAATATGTCAAAACTTTCTTTTTCAATTGAAGATGTTCCTGAAAGATGGAATACTCTCGGAGGAAGAGGATTAACTTCAACAATAATTTCAGAAGAAGTGGACCCTGCCTGCAATCCATTGGGAAGTAAAAATAAATTGGTATTTGCTCCTGGTCTGTTTGCAGGAACAAAGGCTGCAAATTCAGGGCGTTTGTCAGTAGGAGCCAAAAGCCCGCTTACGGGAGGAATAAAAGAAAGCAATTCCGGCGGCACAGCAGCCCAGCGTCTTGCGAAACTTGGAGTCAAAGCACTCATAATTGAAGGAATGCCCATGGATGACAAATGGTACACAATTCATGTGCACAAAGATGGAGTAAACATAAAGGAAGAAACAGAATTGTTGGGCAAGGGAAATTATGAAGTGGTCCACACCATTACATCCAGGTATGGAGAAAATACCGGTGTTATGACAATTGGCCAGGCAGGCGAATACAAGATGTCAACTGCCAACATTTCCGTCAAGGATCCAAAAGGCCACTTAAGGAGCGCCGGCAGGGGCGGACTTGGTGCAGTAATGGGTTCAAAGCACATAAAATTCATTTCCCTTGATGATAATGACGGTGAAGGAATTGAAATAAAGGACAAGAAAAAATTTGACGATGCTGCTAAAATTTTCAACAAGGGTCTTCTAAAGCATCCTGTAAGCGGTGAAGCCTTGCCTAAGTACGGCTCCAACGTTCTTGTGAACATTTTAAATGAAGCAGGAGGACTTCCAACAAAAAATTCAAGGATGGGAAGATTTGAAGGAGCAGAAAAAATCTGCGGAGAAACAATGCATGACACAATAGTTGAGCGTCATGGGGACACAACCCACGGATGTCATGTGGGGTGTATAATACGCTGCTCTCAGACATACAACGACAAGGACGGCAGCTATCTTACTTCAGGATTTGAGTATGAAACAATCTGGGGATTCGGTGCAGGATGCATGGTCGATGATCTGGATGTTATAGCCCACATTGACCATGAATGCGACGACATAGGAATTGATACCATTGACACTGCAGGAACAATGATGGTTGCAATGGAAGCGGAATTGCTTAAGTGGGGTGACGGAGAAGGAATATTGAATTTAATAAAAAGTGAAATTAAATCAGGAACTCCTCTTGGAAGAATTCTTGGAAACGGACCTGATTTTACAGGAAAGGCATATGGCGTGCTGAGGGTACCAACAGTAAAGGGCCAGACAATGCCTGCCTATGACCCTAGAGCTGTGAAAGGAATAGGAGTTACCTATGCTACGACACCAATGGGTGCAGACCATACAGCAGGATATTCGGTTGCAGCAAATATACTGAAGGTCGGAGGTTCTGTGGATCCTTTGAAAAAGGAAGGCCAGACAGAACTATCAAGAGACCTTCAGATTGCAACTGCATCAATTGATTCAACTGGTCTATGCTTGTTTGTTTCATTTGCTGTACTTGATTTTGACGAAGTATTTCTTTCTGTTCTCGACATGATAAATGCACAGTATGGAGTGGAGTGGACCAAGGATGACTGGAACAACATGGGCAAGTATGTTTTGACAATTGAAAAGGAATTTAACAGAAAAGCCGGATTCACAAAAAATGATGACAGACTGCCTGAATTCACAAGTGAAGCTATTCCTCCACACGATGTAGTGTGGGATATTTCAGATGAAGAGCTTGACAAAGTTCTTCAGTTTTAGGAGGTATAATGGAAATAAATGTTAAGTTGTTTGCCACTCTAAGAGACGGGCGTTTCAAGGAGGAAAAGGCAAATATGAATGAAAACACACAAGTTTCAGATGTTATATCAAAATACAACATTCCAAAAGAAGAAGTTAAAATATGCCTTGTAAACGGCCGTGATGCTGATTTGAACCAGACATTGAAAAATGGCGACACATTGTCTTTGTTTCCGCCGGTAGGAGGAGGTTGATGAAAGGAATACTAGCTCCAAGATATGAAAGAAACTACAAGACCATATCAGTTGAAGATCAAAAGAAATTGGCTGATTCAACAATTGCCATAGTAGGCTGCGGCGGCCTTGGAGGAACCATGGCTGAAGAATTTGCCCGCCTTGGAGTTGGAAGGCTCATACTGGTTGACGGAGATACAATTGATGAAACAAACTTGAATCGTCAGCTGTTTTCAACTGAATATAACATTGGAGCAAAAAAAGTTGAAGCAGCAAGACAAAGACTTCAAGCTGTGAATTCTTCCGTTGAACTTACGCTGATTGATGACTGGTTCAATCAGGATAATGCAGCAGATATTTTCAGCGGAGCAAATCTGGTATGCGACGCTCTTGATTCAATTCAAAGGCGCATAGATCTTGAACAGTCATGTCACAGGCTCAACAAGCCTCTTGTTTATGCAGGAATAGCAGGGTGGTTTGGAATGCTTGGAGTGAGTCTGCCTGGTGATTACAGCGTTTTGAAGGTTTTTAAGGACGGCATGGAAAATGACAGAGGCATGGAAAAAATATGGGGCAATCCTGCATTCACTCCATGGGTTATGTCAAGCCTTGCAGCAGCAGAATCAGTCAAGATAATTGTTGGAAGAGAACCTGCTTTGAGAAATTCATGGCTGCAGGCAGATTTGCTGTACATGGAATTTGAAACGTTTAAAATTTCAAAATAATGCAAATGATGTAAAAATATTTTATATTAAAAAAGTTAAACAAGGGCATAATATTTTAGAAAGTTTTAAAAAGTTATAAAACTTTTCAAATAACATTAACAAGGAGATAAATATGGAAGGCAAAGTTCAAAAAATGGATCAGCACAATCCTGGTATCAAATGTATGGTAAACACATGCCATTATTATTCACAGGGAGATCACTGCAACGCTCAAAAAATAGAAGTTCAAAGCCGTAATGCTCAAAGTTCAAAAGAAACAGACTGTGCAACATTTGTTCCTCACAACCAGAGCATGTCATAAGTTATTTCTTAGAAAATTGTTCCTTAAGTTTAGGAACAATTTTTTAATTGTAAAACAGTCCGTCCAAGGTATATAATAATGTAAAATTATTTTTAAAGGAGACATTATGTATTCAATGCCGTTATACAGGCCTCCAAGCGAAGCAAGGAGCCTTATCATACAAGTAACTGAAGGTTGCTCCCACAATAAGTGCAGATTTTGCTACATGTACAAATGCAAGCAGTTCAGGCTGAAGTCAAAAGAAGAAATCATGGAACATGTAAAAGAGCTTAAATCATATTACAGGGATGCTGAAAGGATTTTTCTGGCAGACGGAAATGTTCTGTGCCTTAAAACTGAAAAGATTCTTGAACTGTTGGATTACATAAAGAAGGAATTTCCAAACGTTAAAAGAATTAGCTCTTATTCAGGTCCACTGGATTTACTAAGAAAAACTGAAGAAGAACTAACAACTATCCATGAAGCCGGTCTTGAACTCTTGTACATGGGTGTTGAAAGCGGTTCTGACAATGTGTTGTCTCTTATGGAAAAGGGAGTAAATCAAACTGAGATGACTTTAGCCGGACAAAAGGCAATTAAGGCAGGATTCAAGCTATCATGCATGATTATTTCAGGCCTTGGAGGAAAAGAACTGATGCAGGAACATGCCGTTGAATCGGCAAAAGTTATATCTGCAATAAATCCCCATTATTTTTCACTTCTTCGACTTGTTGTGGAAGAAGAATCTGAATTGGCCGATGACATAAGACAGGGCAAGTTTCATCTGCTGACACCTCTTGAAGTTCTTGATGAAAACATAATAATGCTTGAAAACATGGAGCTTGAGGACTGCATATTCAGAGCCAACCACGTTTCAAACCATGTTAACCAGGCAGGGATACTCAACAAGGACAAGGAAGAGCTGGTTAAAAGACTAAAAAAACTCCGTGAAAGCGGCAATTTCATTCCTCTTGAATATGACACATTGTAATATTAAGGAGCCGGATTTCCAGCTCAGGTTGATGATAACATCAGGGTTAATCAATAACTTGAGCCGGAATTTCCGGCTTTTATTGTGCTTAAATAAAAGAAATTTTGTAAAATTGAGCCGGGATAATTTCAATGAACTAAGAAATAATAATTCAGGGACTATTATGAAAAGGAGAAAAATATGAATAACCCAAAACCAGATGACAGAAGAGACAATGTTGACAGAATTCAAAACATGATAGACAACACAATAGTCAACTACAGAGAAACAAAAGATCTCATGAAAAAAGTTGACAACGAAAAAGAAAGACAGGATTTGGCCGATAAAAATATGAGAAGAGAACAATCTCTCAAAAATATGAAAGAAGAAATAAGGGACGAAGCAATAGACAAGAAAAACGGATATAAATAATCTCTTTCGGGCGGACACGAGGTCCGCCCCTACGTGCTGTATATCATACAATCATTTGTTTACAATATTGACGGGATTTCCTTCAATGAATCTTTGAATATTTTCTATAGTATAATCCATAAGCCTTTTTCTTGCTTCAATTGGAGCCCATGCAATATGTGGTGTTATAATTATGTTTTTAGCAGATAAAAGCGGATTGTCAGTTCTTATGGGTTCTGTTGAAACAACATCACATGCAGCATAGGCAACCTTTCCACTGTTAAGTGCATCTCTTAAATCTTCTTCCACAATAAGCGGTCCTCTTGAATCGTTTATTATAATGACACCATCCTTCATTTTGGCAATATTTTTTTTGTTTATTATTCCATTTGTTGAAGGTGTCAAAGGGCAGTGGAGTACAATGATGTCTGAATTTTCCATGAGCTCATCAATATCAACATACCTGCATGTATCGCTTTCAAGAGCTGGGTTAGGATGATTAGCATTAGCAAGAATTTTCATTCCCATAGCCTGTGCGATTTGTCCGGTTTTCTGCCCGATTTTTCCATAGCCTATTATTCCCATTGTCTTTCCCTCAAGCTCTATGAGAGGATAGTTCCAGTATGTCCAGTCCTTGCATTCTTCCCAGTCTCCGTTTTTTACGGACCTTGAATGTTCGCCTATGTGGTGGCATATTTCTAAAAGAAGTGCAATGGTAAACTGTCCAACAGAAGCAGTACCGTATGTGGGAATGTTTGAAACAACAATGTTTCTTTCCTTTGCATAAGCTGTATCAACTATGTTGTAACCAGTTGCAAGAACACTTATGAATTTAAGATTTTTGCATTGTTCCATATCTTTTTTTGAAATAGGTGATTTGTTTGTAAGAACTATGTCTGCATCTTTTATTCTTTCAACAGTGAGCTCAGCAGGAGTTCTGTCATAAATTTCAACATCGCCAAGATTTTTTAGTTTATCCCATGACAAGTCTCCGGGGTTTAAAGTATATCCATCTAAAATTACTATTTTCATATTATCTCCAGGTTACTGCAGTGCAGTTAGTATTGTTTTCATTAAGGAAATTTTATCAGATATTTAAACCATGTGCAATTGATTTTACAGGAAATAATTATTTTGATTGACAAAATTTATATATAGGCATATAATTTTACCATGGAATAAATTAGCGAACTGATAAAGGCAAACCCGGTGAAAGCCGGGGACGCAAAGCCACGGGCCTTAAGGTACATACCAAGGCAGCCGGGTTACCAAAATTGTTAATACATATAAAAGTATTGGCTCTGTTTGGCGACCCATTCAGAGCTTTTTTTGTCCAAAAATTACCCTGTGGGAAAAAAGGAGATCTAGATTAAATGAAAAGCATTAACAAAATTGCATTGATTTTGGCACTTCTAATGACATTAGTTTTTCCGACTGTAGCTTTTGGGGAAGATCTTGATGGTGAAACAAACAACACAACAGATGAAACTCAGGTGAGTTCTGAGGTTGATCAAGACGCAGATGTCGAAACTGATGAAGACATCGAAGATGAAGAAGTAGTTGAAGAAGGAAACGGTAAGGGCAAGGGAAACAGCAAAGTATGGAAAGAGGCAAAAGCGGCTGTTGAAGCTGAAAAGGACGAGATTGAGGCACTAAAAGACGGAATTGAAGATGAACTCGAAGCACTTGAGACAAGCCTTGAAGCAGCCGAAGCACTTGGGGACGAAGCAGCAATTGCAGAAATAAAATTGCAGCTTGAAGCAAAAAAATTAGAAATGAACGAATATAAAGTTCAAATGAAGGCAAAAATACAAGAAATGCAGGAAATAGTGAGAAACAAATATACTCAAGAAGAGCTTGAGGCTTTAAAAGAAGTTTCTCTAAGATTTGACAGCATTGAAAATGTTGATGTAATTCCTGTAGAAAATGTTTTGTTCAAAAAAGGTAATGCTAAATTTGACACACCTCCTGTAATTAAAGAAGGAAGAACATTGATTCCTGTGAGAGCTGTATCAGAAGCCTTGGGAGCAAAAGTAGAGTATGATGACGTAGAAAAAATTGTCACCATAACAAAAGACGGAAAAGTAATTGTATTTTCTCTGGCTGAAGGAACAGTTACAGTAAATGAAGAAACAGTTGAAATAGACGTTCCGGCTGAAATAATGAACAACAGAACAATGGTTCCTCTAAGATTCATTGCTGAACAATTAGAACTTACAGTTGAATGGGACCAGGAAACTCAAACAATAAATATTGATTAATACTCCTCCTCTTAAGGGCTGCTGCATAATGCAACAGTCCTTTGCTTTGTGAATTTTACTGACAGCAATAAAAAAAGCACTGCTAATAATAAGCGTGCCTTTTGGATTATTAGTTCAGTTTAACTGGCGTCCCCGGGATTTTCTTTGCCGAAGTTTTCAGACTGTGCAATGAGCATTCCTAATAGCATCAAGGCACATCCTAAATAACCTCTTGGAGACATCCTTTCAGCAAGAAGTACTATTCCTCCTATGGCTGCAAACACTGACTCCATGCTAAGAGCAATAGCTGCATGAGACGGTTTTGCATATTTTTGTCCCACTGCCTGCAAAGTGTACGCTACTCCCGCTGACATAATGCCACCGTATAGAATCGGCACAAGGGCTCCTGAAATTCCAGCAGCATTGACATCTTCTGTTATAAATGCAGTAATCATGCTTAATACTGCACATGTGGCAAATTGAATGCTTGAAAGTTTTATGGCATCGACATTTTTAACAAATCTGTCAATCAGAAGTATGTGGCATGCCCAGAATACTGCTCCTATAATTTCTAAAAAATCTCCAAACTCGATTGTAAAGCTTTCATTGATGCTTAAAAAATAAAGTCCGATAGCTGCAGTTAAAGCACCAATCCATGTCTTCGTGTGAGTTTTTTGCTTGAACAATATTCCTATTATTGGTACAAGGACTATGTAAAGGCTTGTTATGAATCCGGCCTTGCCGGCTGTGGTGTAAATGAGTCCTATTTGCTGCAAGGAAGCTGCAATGAACAATACGCTCCCTGCTATTAATCCTGATTTCACCGTCGATTTTAAGTCTGCTTCTTCCTTTTGTTGTTCTTTGTTTTTCCTGTTGAAAAAATATATTACAGGCAGCAAAGATATGCTTCCTAAGGCAAATCTCACACCATTGAATGTAAAGGCGCCGACGTGCTGCATTCCCACTCTTTGTGCAACAAATGCAAATCCCCATATTGCTGCGGTCAAGAGCAGTATAAATACTGATTTCACTTCTTTTGTCTTCATAAATATTCTCCCTGCTATATAATATAAAACAATTCTATACGAACATATTAACATGAAGAGGATAAAAATGCCAGCCTATTTTAATATGAACGTGCTGCGTCAATTACGGTTGTTCTTTAAATATGGTCGTGATATAATACAAAAAAATGCAAAGGTGTGATAAAAATTAAGAAGATATTGGTTGTAAGCGAAGGAAGAAATACCGGTATTAGAATACTTAATCAGCTTAACCAGCTTTTGGGGAAATATGTTGAGGTAGATAATATGTTGATTTCTGAAATGAAATCCAAGGAGGCAGATGCTGATTTAATTTTATTTACAAGTGCACATTTTTTAATAAGAGCTTCAAGATATATAGACAGCAGTGTGCCAACATTAGTTGCCAAAAGGGTTATTGATCACAAAAATATCAAAGAAATCATAAGCATTGAATATGATGAAGATGTTTTGTTCATAAACGACAGCTATGAATCAACAAAAGAAGCAATTGAACAGCTTTATGAACTTGGATTGGATCATGTAAGGTACAATGCTTACTATCCAGGGTGTTCATCATTTCCTCAGCTGCAAACAGCAATAACTCCGGGAGAAGGCCAGCTGGCTCCTTACAAGCCTGAAAAGCTTATTGACATAGGGTCGAGAATTCTGGATGTAGAGACTATTCATGAAATAACAAGGATTCTTGATGTTGACAAATTCCTAAAAGACAGCCTGATTACAGACTACATAAGAGATATAGTTGAAATTTCAAGAGAGATTGATGAGAGCAGAAAAACAAGCAATGAATCTATGCAAATGCTCCAAATGATTGTAAACACACTTGACTATGGTGTGGCATTTGTTAACAGTAATGGCATAATCATGAGTATTAACTCCAAATTTGAGTATATACTCGGTCTTAAGAAAAAGTGCATATTGGAGAAAAACTTTCAGGACATTATAAGAACCCCGATAAATGAACTGAAGGACAACAGCACATTCCAGGCAAAGATTGAAAACAAGGAAGTGTCCATTAATGTCCGTCAGGTGAATTTTTCGAAAAGATATGGATTTGTAATTTCTGTCAAAATAAATAAAAGCTCAAATGAAACAGATATAAAAACAAGTTTTACTGCAAGTTCTTATGTCAAAAGAAATCTTCACAATTTTGATGATTATCTTACAATTAATAATAATGTATTTAATATGATAAACAGAGCTAAAAAATTTTCCAAAAGTGACGGAACAGTTCTTATTACAGGAGAAAATGGAACTGGAAAAGAAATACTGGCACAGGCCATACATATGAATTCTTACAGAAGCAGCAAATCTTTTGTTCCTATTAATATTGCAACTTTAACTTCAAACCTGGTTGAGGCTGAATTGTTCGGATATGAGGAAGGTACGTTCACTGGAGCTGTTAAAGGCGGTAAAATGGGAATTTTTGAAATTGCTGACGGAGGAACAATATTCATTGATGAAATAGGGGATGTTCCGGTCGATGTACAAGCAAAGCTTTTAAGAGTTCTTGAAGAAAAAAGAATTCGAAAAATTGGTTCTGCAGATGAACTGTCAGTTGATGTAAGAATAATTTCTGCAACAAACAAGAATCTTCTTGATCTTATAAAAGAAAATAAATTCAGACTAGATTTGTTCTACAGGCTAAACATACTGCCTTTGGAAACAATACCTCTTCGCAAGCGAAAAGAAGATGTGGAGTTTCTGCTGAAATATTTTATAAATATTAACCTTGATGACAAGAAAATAAAGTCCCTCAATGAATTTTTTGCACAGGAAACAATTGAATTTTTAAATAAATACCAATGGCCGGGCAATGTGAGGGAACTCATTAATCTTATAGAGTATCTTATGTTGATTTATGAGGGAGAAAAGATATCATTGAACCATCTTCACAGTTACATGCATGATGTGAACGGAGAAAGACGTATTTTTTTGGATGAATATGAAGATTGGGTGCTGAGGAAATTTTCAGAGAATAAAAATATGCCGGTTGGAAGAGCTAAAATTGCTGAAATTGCTATTGAGGAAGGCATGGATATAAAAGAAGGAAAAATAAGAAGAATTATTTCTGATTTAAAAAATATGGGGCTTATAAATGATGATGGCAGCAAAGGGTCTAAAATAACAGAGCTTGGTGAAAAAACTCTGGCAGAAATTTATAAGTAACTCGGTTAAAATTAACCGGCTTATGGTTTATAAAAACCTGAATAGAACATTTATGTGCAGCAGTGTGTAAATCAAGTTTTTGTCAACACCTAAGAAGTCTTGATTATTAAGCAAAAAATAACACCTGATTTAATTTTGTAATTTGGCACAATAATTGCTTGTTACTAATGGAACTATAAAATTAAACAAGGAGTGTAAAATGGAAAATATTAAAAACAAAGTTAAGAAAAAGCCTACATTCGCACAATCTGTGACACCCATAGTGTTCATGATGGTGGCACTTGTTGTAGGGGTTGGTATTATGAAGATGAAAGCAGAGCCCATACTAATTCTTGTGGCATTTGTTGCTGGTTTTATTGCAATCAAGCTTGGTTATTCCTGGGATGAAATGCAAAAGGGAATCATAGAAAAAATTTCAATGTCAATGCCTGCAATATTAATATTGTGGAGTGTTGGAGCTCTTATAGGGGCATGGATGTTTTCCGGAGTAATACCTATGATTATTTATTACGGAGTTGAAATAATAAATCCTAAATTTCTTCTTGTAACAGCATTTCTTATAACAGCAGTGTTTTCCACAATAACCGGAACTTCATGGGGTTCTGCGGGAACAATAGGTGTTGCAATAATGGGTATTGCCGGAGGATTGGGAGTTTCTCTTCCAGCTGCAGCAGGTGCTGTAGTTGCCGGTTCATATTTTGGTGATAAGCTTTCACCTCTGTCAGATACAACAAACCTTGCACCGTTGGCTGCAGGAGCAAATTTATACGATCATATAAGGCACATGCTTTATACAACACTCCCAGCAACAGCAGTTGCGCTTGTGGTTTATTTTGTAGCAGGCCTTGGTGCCTCAGGAACTGGCAGCCCTGCTGAGACTGTAGCTGCACTTCAGGGAACGTTGGATCAGATGTTCCATTGGAATATATTCTTGTTAATCCCTGTAGCGCTTATAATAGCAGGTTCATTGCTCAAATGGCCTACAATACCTACAATGCTTGGAAGTGCATTGACAGCAGTTGTCATAGGAATTGTATCTCAGGGATTTACTCTTAAAAACGGATTTCTTGCTTTAATCAAAGGATTCAACGTTACAATGACAGGCTATGAAGGAGAAATATCAAAGGATATTCTGACGCTCCTTAACAGAGGAGGGGCAGAATCAATGGCAGGAACAACAATCTTGGTTTTCTGTGCTATGGGTTTTGCAGGAATTATGAGCGCCACAGGAATGCTTGATGTAGTTCTTGAATCAATTATGAAAAAAGTGAAGTCTACTTCCGGAATAATAGTTTCAACAATAGCATCATGCTTTACAGTTGCTTTTGTAACAGGAAATTCATACTTGTCTATATTGCTTCCTGGACAATTGTTCAATTCAGTTTATCCAAAATACAACCTGCAGCCTAAAAATCTTTCAAGGACGTTGGAGGATTCTGGTACTGTATTGGTTCCATTGATTCCGTGGTCAGCTGCAGGAGCGTATATGACTGCAACCCTTGGTGTTCAGACATTAGAATATCTTCCTTGGGCAGTATTGAACTATACAGGTATAATTTTTGCAATAATACTTGCTTTTACAGGCTTTGGAATAGCATATGTTGATCCAGCAAAGAAAAACAAATAACGGAGTTTACAATGATATTAATAAAAAATGTTGATGTATATTCACCTGAATACATCGGGACAAAAGATGTTCTTACAGCAAAGGGAAAAATTGTGTTGATTGATGATGAAATAAGCATCTTCAGCAAAAAAATATGTGTAATAGACGGAACTGGCAAAAAACTTGTGCCTGGGTTTATTGACTGCCATGTTCATATAACTGGCGGCGGGGGAGAAGGAAGTTTCAAAACCAGAGTTCCGGAAATTACATTGTCCAAGCTCATTGAGGGAGGAATTACAACTGTAGTTGGACTTCTTGGAACTGATTCCACAACAAGAAGTGTAGAAAACTTAATAGCTAAGGCAAAGTCTTTAAAAGAAGAAGGCATAAGTGTCTATGCAGTTACGGGGTCATACGGATTTCCTTCTGAGACATTAACTGATTCTGTTAAAAAAGACATAGTGTATGTGGAGGAAATTCTTGGAGTTAAAATTGCTCTTTCAGACCACAGATCTGCAAGCATATCAAATCATGAACTTGCACGTCTTGCATCAGATGCAAGAGTGGCAGGTATGTTGTCAGGGAAACCAGGAATTGTAGTTGCACACATGGGAAACGGCAAAAAGGGACTTGGTTTGATAAACGAGGTTCTTGAGGAAACAGAAATTCCTGTAAAAACCATAAGGCCCACACATGTGAACAGGAGAAAAGAGCTGCTTAAGGAAGCATTTGATTTTGCAAAAAAAGGCGGGATAATTGACCTTACATGCGGCATATCTGAAGAAACATCTCCATCTCATGCAATAATAGAAGCTGAGAAAAACAATGTGCCTCTTGAAAATATCACAATAAGTTCCGACGGTTACGGCAGCTGGTCAAGCTATGACAGTGTAGGGAACTTAAAAGAAATAGGTGTATCTTCAGTAAAAAGCCTTTTCGAAGAATTCAAATTCATGGTGAAAAATTTGAATTTTACCATAGAAAAAGCATTGATGTTTTACACATCCAATGTTTCAAAAGCACTGGAAAAGTATCCGCAGAAGGGTTTTATAAGTGAAAATTCCGATGCAGATTTGCTCCTGCTGGATAAAAATTTAGAAATAGATACGGTTATAGCAAATGGAAAAGTTATGTTTGCAGCAGGAAAAATTGAAGTGAAAGGTACTTATGAATAAAAAGATACTGACACCTTTTGGTCAGTTAGACTATTGACAAACCCTGACGCAGTCATCCTGAACGATAGTGAAGGATCTCATCTTTATTGAAAATATGAGATTCTTCGGGCTACGCCCTCAGAATGACAACGTCTAAAGTTACTTTGTCATCAACATGACTGACACCGTATGGTGTCAGTTTTTGTTTTGAACAAGAACATCTTATAATAAGTTCGAGAATTCTTTACTTCATGCTTTTAATTGCTGTTGTTAGCTCATGGATTGATTCTGTAAGCTGTGTCAGCCTGGATTCTATGCGTACCAGCAAATATGCTGTGACTGCAATGGGGAATCCGAAATTGCCCAGTAAATTGATGAAATCTTCCATAAATTCACCTCCTGCACATTTGAATACTGAGCTTTGACAGTGCTTGTCTTTTTAGTGAGCGGACTTTGCCGTATTTGATTCCAAGATTCATCGAAATAGATTGCATTGATTGTCCATAAAAGTAGTATAAATATATAATCTTCTGTTCTTCAGAAGAAAGATTCTGTATGCTTTTCATAAGATCATATTTTTCTTCTTGATCTGCTATGCGTTCAATTGAGCTAAGTGATGATGCAGTTTTATATTCATGAAGTGCTTCCTGCAAACTTGATACATTTGTTCTAAAACCCGATTTTCTGTGTTGATTTTTATAGAAGTACTCAAGTTTAGTCTTAATATAATGGAGGTAATGGACATTTTTTTTGCTGTCAAAGGTTTTAAGCGACATTAAAATCACAATATACCCTTCCTGAGCCATATCTTCAGCTTCTGTATCCCACACATCCCAATATTTATATATATTTTTATAAATGAGAGGACGGAGTCTTTTTAGAAGAATTTCCTGAAAATTCTTGTCCCCTTTTAAAGACTGCTGAATAATATGATTAATATCAATATCCATATTTTCAGCTCCTTTCTGTTTTATAGCTTAATTATATATGAATGTTTTTGGGTGTAAAAGTAAGTAAGGGGCTTAAATGGATGGTGAAATGATATGTTTTCATGAAATATACAATGTGAAAATTTCAATGAAAATCAAGTCAGAAGGAAATGTTTTTTATGGAAAATCAAATGAAATTCAACGAAATTGAAGCAATGCTTCCCGTATATGTGAAGGATATAGGTAACTGTACGGAAATTGTCACAGCTGATGGTTCTTATGTAAAAAGTGCCGCAATCGAAACATGTATAAAAAATTTGGCGGATTATTACAATATAAGCTTGTATCACAACCGTGTTAATTACGGTGAAGAACTCGGCATAACCAACAAGGTGCCAATTGTCATAAACGAGAATCTTGTGTTCATATACATCAACATCCGTGAACCCATGTTCAAACATGATGCTGCTTACGGGTTTGTTGATTTGAATGCAATAAAGCAGGTGTTTCAAAAAGAAGACAGTGCTGCAATACTCATGAAATCAGGCAGAATAATTCAAACAAGACAAAGCGTTAAAACAATAAAAAGAAACATTCTTAACGCCAGGCTTGCAAAGGAAATATACAGGGAAAAACACAAAATGAATTAAGAATGAAGAGCTAAGAATTAAGAATTAAGAATTGCAGAAAGGATTTTTGCTATGCAAAAATCCTTTGTTTATTTATCGTATAAAATCAAATTTTTCATAAAAATAAAATTGTAATCATATAATCTATTATAATGATACAGGGGGGATTTTATGGACGAGAAAACTACACAAAGCTTGTTGCTTGAAAATAAAGAATTGTTAAATGTTACAGGAGTTGATGGAGTTGATAACTTCAATGACGAAACTGTTGTTCTCATAACAACTAAGGGAAAGCTTACAATAAAGGGGCAGAAATTAAACATAAGCAAGCTTAATGTGGAAGAAGGAAAGCTTGTTGTAAAGGGAGTTATTAATTCGCTTATTTATTCCGATTATGAAGGACAGAAAGAAAAAACTAGTTTGGTTAAGAAGCTGTTTAAGTAGGTTCTTATGGATTTCTTACCATACACTCAAGAATACATGCTTGTTGTGGCCATTATGGGTGGAATGCTTCTCGGCTTCATATGGGACATATACAGGCTTGTCAGGCATTATGTTAAAATGGGTGCCGTGGGAACTGCTCTTGGTGACCTGCTGTATTGGATTGTAAGCATTTACATAAGTTTGGAACTAATTTTTTATGTAAGCTACGGAAATGTGAGAATGTTCATTTTGCTTGGATTTGTTCTCGGTGCACTGTTGTATTTTTACGGAATAAGCAATTATATATTGAAAGCTTTCATTTTTGTTGTGGATCTTTTTATAAAAATAGTAAGAAGAGTTTACTTATTCATGATAAAACCAATTAAGATTCTTGCAGGAAAAATTGCAGTTCTTTTGACTCCTCTTAGGGTCAAGTGGCAAAAAACGTGCATTAATGCAAAAAAAAGGTATAAATTTTACAAATTCAAAGCAAAAAAGATTTCCAAAAACAGAAAACTGATGTATAATAAAAAGAAGCAAAGCAAACGAAATCAAAAGCTTAAATACAAAAGAAGAAAGGAGCATGCAATTGAACGAAGATCAAAAAATAATAGAACTAAAGAAAAAAATAAACCATGAAGACTTCAGAAGACAAGAACGTGAAATCAAAGAACAAAAAAGACAGCAAAAGTTTGCTGCTCCGGTAAAAAGGAAAAGAAAGCTCAATGTGGTGAATTTCTTGTTCACTGTGTTTTTGATGTACTTTGCATATACTGCATTCTCTCAATATCAGATGCTAAGTGACCTCAACAAGGAAATTGATCAGAAAATGCTGGTTAAGGCTGAAGTTGAAAAGAAAGTTAATGAGCTTAAAGATGATGTTGCCAAGATGAGCAATGAGGAAGCTTTGCTTGAACTGGTCGAAAAAATAGCAAGAGATCAATATAAAATGGTTAAGCCCAATGAAACAATTTACATAGATAAAAACAAAAATGACAACAAGTTAATACGAGGAATCGGCTTTGAAAAAGATTTGCAGGATTAATAATTTAAAACATTGCATATTTTGACAGTATTTTACAATCAGCTTCTGCTACTATATTAGTAACAATGCGAGGGGTGGAAGAAATGATTGGAAAAGCTGATGATAAAAAATTCAATTTAAGTTTGTTGGAAAATATAATTAGCAATGAAATTAAACACATCAGGAAAAATTGGTTTTTGTTTTTGGTGTGTTTTTTTGCTGCAAGACAAAATATTATTGATGAAATATTTCCGTTTTCAGTTGTTGCCTTAAGCGTGTATTCCTACTTGAAGGGCAGCTCAATTGTGATGCTTGGGACAACCATAGCCGCTATTTTATCAGTTAGGTTTGATTATACCTATATTATAATGCTTACAGCTATTTATGCATATTTTTATGGATTCAGAAATGAAGATAAAAAGTCCATTGTTCTTGCAGCTTCTTATTCTGCTTCTGTTTTGTTTGTGTCAAAGACAACAATTCTGGCAGCAGAAGGATTCAATTGGAATGGTCTCATGCTCAATGCCTTTGAAACACTGTTTGTTTTCAGTGCAATTATTCTGACAAATGAATTTATCAGAGTTGCAGTAAAAATAAAAACAGGTTCGTTCAATACAGATTTTCACAGAAAAAGAACAAAAAAAGCAGACACCGCAATTGCTGACAGTGAGAAAAAGGATACAGCAAACATAGTGTATCTCCATAGGGCGAGGGAGGAAGCTGCTTCTGCTTTAGAAGCACAAGACAAATCAAGTGCTAATTTATATTCTGCAAGAAAACATATTGATATATTTTCGGAAAAGGCTAAAACAAAAATAAAAGAGCAGCTCTTGTGGCAATCCATTAGTGTCAAATATTTTGAAGTGATTTCTTCAAACAAAAATACAATTGCACTAAGCATTACTGTAAAAACTGAAAAATCCTCTGATGAGGCTGAAGCTGCAGTGGAACTCATAGTTAGAAACGTGTGCGGTGTGAAACTGAAATGCACCGAAAGGGTTATAGCATCACCTAATTACTATGTGCTGAAGTTTAAAAATATAAAGAGAATAAAAATTAGAACATACAGCGCTTCTGCCACAAAGGAAGGAAGCAGTGTATCAGGTGACAGCTTTGCCTATGCAGGAAGGCTAGACAAGTATTACACAGTTCTTTGCGACGGAATAGGCTCTGGTCATGAAGCTTTCATGGAGAGCACCGGAGCCGTTGATTTATTGTCTAAATTTTTATACACGGATTTTTCAGAGGAGCAAATTTTAAGAACACTAAATTCAATTTTAATGCTTAAGCTAACAGATGAAAGGTTTGTAACATTCGACCTTAACATAATTGATTATGGGACTAAGGAAATAAGGCTTTACAAGGCTGGTGCAGCTCCAACTTACATTATAAGCAAAAATTCTGTGGACAAAATATCAGGCAAGAGCCTTCCAATGGGTATACTGGACAATTTTGAATACAGTTCCTTCAAGAGGGAAGTAAGAGCAGGAGATATAATTGTAATGGTTACAGATGGCATAACAGACTCCATAGGAATGGATGAAAAGAAAAATCTGGACAAATATCTGGAACTCATTGCAGGCAAGGATCCTCAAACAATTGCAAATTCCATATTAAGTTATGCCCTGAGAGGCCAGGATTCTGTATTTGACGATATGACGGTTCTTGTTACAAAAATAGGGTAATAGTTTTCCACAAATTGTAGGGGCGGATTACTGTCCGCCCGGGGTTATTGATATATTATCTGCGGGAGGACACGACGTCCTCCCCTACATTATTGAAATACTTAGCCATAAACCAGAGTGAAAGCACTGCTTTCATTCTTTTGATTTAAATTTAAATTTCAGGGTATATTGATAAATAAGCAATATTTATTTTTTTTACAAAAAATATTTTTAATTTCTTTATTTTATGGTATAATTTATCCTATGCAAATAAAAGAGGAATAATATGTATAATTTGGTTAAAGAAAATATAATCCAAAAACAGCTTATCAAAGCCGGGGACAATGTGCTTATCGGTTTGTCCGGCGGCCCGGATTCGGTTTTTTTATTTCATAACTTAAGAAAATTAAAGGAAAGCTTAAGTTTTAATTTGTATGCTTCACATATAAACCATATGTACAGGGGCAAGGATGCACAGCATGATGAAGATTTTGTTCGTTCTCTTTGTGAAGACTATGGTGTAAAGCTATTTGTAAAAAGAAAAAATGCGACGGATTATGCCAAGGAGCTTAAAGTTACTGAAGAGGAAGCAGGAAGAATTCTCAGGTACAACTTTTTCAGAGAAAACTTAAGTGAAGTTGGCGGAGGCATAATAGCTGTTGCCCACAATCTCAATGATCAGGCTGAAACAGTGCTGCAGAGAATTTTAAGAGGTACAGGAATTGACGGCCTGTGCGCCATGTCCTTTGTGAAGGACGACTTAATAAGACCAATGCTTAATGTTCAAAGATCTGAAATAGAAAAATACCTTCGCGAAAATAATTTTGAATTCTGTATTGACATTACAAATACTCAGGCAATTTATGGCAGAAACAAAATCAGGCTAAATTTAATTCCATATCTTGAGGAAAATTTTAATCCCAATATTCAAAATTCTTTGTACAGACTGTCAGAAACAATGGAAAGAGACAAAAAAATCATAGATAAATATGTTGAGATTAAATTTTGTGAAGCCTTGGTTCATGCAGACAAAAACAAAATTGTTTTAAATTTGCAGAAATTAAAGGACATGGATGAAGGCGAAGCAGGAAGAGTCATAAGAAAATCCATCGAGCAGCTCAAGGGCAACACTGTAAATGTTGAAATGAAACATATAGATTATGCCATTGATTTCATCAAAACAGGGTCCACAGGCAAAAAAATTAATTTGTCCGAGGGCTTTACAATTGAAATCAGCTATGATAATTTTATAGTCAATAAAATTGTTGAAAATATTCCGGAGTTTAAATATGCAATAGAGCTTGATAAACCCCTGTTTATCAAAGAAACAGGCAAGACAGTGCTTTGCAGCGTAAAAGATATTTCCGAAGTTGACATAAGGGAAAGTCAAAGTATTAACCTGGATTTTGATCATATAAAAGGAAATCTCACTGTCAGAAACAGAAGGACAGGGGATACAATTGTTCCTTGCGGAAACACTTGGAACAAGAAAATCAAGGATATTTTTATAGATTTAAAAATTCCTGCAGAAGAAAGAGACAGTAAACTGATAATTGCAGATGATGAAAATATATTATGGCTAGAGGACTTCAGAATCCACAACAGTTATAAAGTGTCATCTTCAACAAAAAAAATATTAAACATTACCATAGGGAGGAGCACTAATGAATAAGGATATTAAGAAAATACTAATTACGGAGGATGAACTTCAGGCTAAGGTTAAAGAACTTGGAGCTAAAATCACGGAAGATTACCAGGGCAAGGATTTGCTTTTGGTTTGCGTTTTAAAGGGAGCTGTGCTATTTGTAAGTGATTTGATGAAAAGAATAGATTTGCCTCTTGAAATTAATTTTATGGCAATTTCAAGTTATGGTTCTAACACACAATCTTCAGGGGTTGTAAGAATTTTAAAAGATTTAAATCAGTCTATTGAAGGAAGAAACGTACTTATAGTTGAAGACATAATAGATTCAGGTCTCACATTGTCCTATCTTACTGAAAATTTAAAAGCCAAAGGTCCTGAGTCAGTTGAAATATGCACAATACTTGACAAGCCAGACAGAAGAACAACTTCTTTAAATATAAAATATACTGGATTCCAGGTTCCTGATGAGTTTGTTGTGGGATATGGATTGGATTATGCTGAAAAATACAGAAATCTTCCATATATAGCAGTATTGAAAGAAGAAGTTTACACAAAATAAACTGTTACTAAAATTTACATCTTTTACTAAATTAATTGTAAAGTAAAAACATATGTGATACAATTTTATCATCAGATAGTCTTATGACAAATAGGAGGCTTTAATTGAAAGGATTTATGAGAAGCATCGCAATGTATATACTTATCTTTGTTGTAATAATAATGCTGGTGCAAAGCATGGTTGAACCAGCAGCAGAAGAACAAAGCATAAGCTACAGCGAGCTTATAATTCAAATACAAAATAACAATATAAAATCACTTTCCTACACTGAAAGCGAAGTAAACGGGGTATTCAAGGATGACTCTAAATTTACTTCTTATGTTCCAACTGTGTTCTTGTTTTCTTCAAGTTTTTATGACAAGTACCTTGCTGAAAAGGTTGAAGCAGGCGAAATAACAATTGAAGGGGAGCCAGTACCGGCAACACCTCTGTGGGTTCAGGCACTTCCAACCATAGGAATGCTTGTTCTTCTGGGAGTTTTGTGGTATGTGTTCATGAAACAGTCACAGGGCGGAGGAACAGGCAAGGCCATGTCCTTTGGCAAGAGCAGAGCCAAGATGGTCAAGGAAGATGATCCAAACAAAAAAATTACATTTGCTGATGTTGCAGGTTTGGATGAAGAAAAGGAAGAACTCAGTGAAATAGTTGACTTCCTTAAAAATCCGGCTAAATTTGTGAGACTTGGAGCCCGTATACCAAAAGGAGTTCTTTTAGTGGGACCTCCTGGAACTGGAAAGACTTATCTTTCAAAATCCGTGTCCGGAGAAGCAGGAGTTCCGTTTTTCAGCATAAGCGGTTCTGACTTCGTTGAAATGTTTGTAGGCGTGGGTGCTTCAAGAGTGAGAGATTTATTTGACCAGGCAAAGAAAAATGCTCCGTGCATTATATTCATAGATGAAATTGATGCTGTGGGAAGAAGAAGAGGCGCTGGCCTTGGGGGCGGCAATGATGAAAGAGAACAGACATTGAACCAGCTTTTGGTTGAAATGGATGGTTTCTCAGGCAACGAAGGAATAATCATCATAGCTGCAACAAACAGACCTGATATTCTTGACCCGGCACTCATGAGACCGGGCAGATTTGACAGACAGGTTCACGTTGGTCTTCCGGACGTTAAAGCCAGAGAACAAATACTAAAAGTACATGTCAGAAAAAAACCATTGTCAGACGATGTTGATTTGGAAGTTGTGGCAAAGAGAACTCCGGGATTCACTCCGGCAGATCTGGAAAATGCAATGAATGAAGCAGCTCTTTTGACTGCAAGACATAACAAGACTCTCATAACAATGGACGTTATAGAAGAAGCAATAACAAAAGTAATTGCAGGACCTGAAAAGAGAAGCAAAGTAATAAACGAAAACGAGAAAAAGCTCACTGCATATCATGAAGCAGGCCATGCAGTTGTTGCAAGACTTTCTTCAAACAAAGATCCTGTTCACATGATAACCATAATACCAAGAGGCGGTGCAGGAGGATTCACAATGTACCTTCCTGAGGAAGACCGTTCCTATGCTTCTAAAATGGAAATGGAAGAAAACATAGTGAGACTTCTTGGAGGAAGAGTTGCAGAAAAACTTGTACTGGATGATATTTCAACAGGAGCTTCAAACGATATTGAAAGAGCAACTAAAATTGCAAGAGCCATGGTTACTACCTACGGTATGAGTGATGAGCTTGGACCTATGGCATACGGAACTAATGATGATGAAGTATTCCTTGGAAGAGATTTCAATAAAATCAGAAACTATTCAGAAGAAGTTGCTGCAAAGATAGACAAGGAAATGAGAAGAATTATTGACAATGCATATCACAAGACAGAAACACTGTTAAGCGAAAACATGGAAAAGCTTGAGCGCGTTGCGCAGGCTCTTCTTGAAAAGGAAACTATAACAGGAAAAGAATTTGAAATGCTTTTTGAAGAAGCGTAAAATACCAATGTGTAGGGGAGGACCTCGTGTCCTCCCGCTTAAGAATTAAGAATGAATAAAGGGATGGCTAGCCATCCCTTATTTTTATGACAAGGTTATTAAATTAATTAGTATTTACAAGATCCGCCCCTACATCTTGATAATTCAACCACTTTGCAATGATTCGGTTATTTTTTATTCCAGTATGTAGGGGAGGGTCTCGTGCCCTCCCGGAAATATCAAAATTATTGAATTATCAATACGG
>NZ_VLKH01000006.1:191650-206277 GCF_007830175.1 Sedimentibacter saalensis
AAATTATTGAATTATCAATACGGGCGGATACAAGATCCGCCCATACGATATAGAAATTAGGTTTGTCAATAGTCTAAGGGATGGCTAGCCATCCCTTCATTTTATATTTTTCAGCTTTTTCCACAGTGTTGTTCTGCTTATGTTAAGTGCTTGACTTACCATAGCTCTGTTGCCGCTGTATTTATCCATATACCAGCTGATAATTTCCTGCTCCATGGAATTAAGAGATCCGGCACTTAATTTTAAAACATTTTCACTTTCATCTCTTACTTCATGGGAACAATGATGTTTTGAAGAAAGTTTTATTTCACTTTTTTTAATATCCTCAGAAGTAAGCACATGGCTGTTTGAAAGTATTACAATTCGCATCAAATAATTCATTAGTTCGCGTACATTCCCCTTCCAGTCATGGCATTGAAATGCTGAAATGAAATCATTGCTGCAGGATACAATATTTTTGCTGTACTGAGCATTATAAAAGGTTAAATAATGATGAATCAGCAAAGGAATGTCTTCAATTCGCTGCCTTAATGGAGGTATTGAAATATTAAGAACATTAAGCCTGTAGTACAAATCGTGTCTGAATGTACCCTTATCTACTGCATCAAGTAAATCTGCATTTGTGGCTGCAATAATTCTAATGTTTATGGGTATCATTTTTGTGCCGCCTATCCTTAGAACCTGTCTTTCCTGCAGCACTCTTAAAAGCTGAACTTGAATGTTAAGGGGAAGCAGTCCCAGTTCATCAAGAAATAATGTTCCGTTGTGAGCCAGTTCAAAATATCCTGGCTTTCCTCCGACCTTAGCGCCTGTAAATGCTCCTTCCTCATAGCCGAAAAGCTCACTTTCAATTAAATTCTGTGAAAGTGCTGCACAATTTATTGCAACAAAGGGCTGACCATGCCTATTTGATGCATTGTGAATGCTTTGTGCGAACATTTCCTTTCCGGTTCCGCTCTCTCCTATTATGAGTATGGTGCTGTCAGTTTGAGCATAACTTGTTGCCTTGTCAATACATTCCTTCATTTTTGATGAGATTGTTGTATCTTCCAAGTCCTTGAAAGTTGCATTTGCATTCAAGCCTTTTTTAATGTTTTGTCTTCTGACATTATGATCCAAGTACGATATATATGAACTTTTCTGAAAACTGATTACGGTACCTATGTAAAATTCTTTGGCAAATATTGGCGTGGATCGCATGAGTATTTTGTTTCCTGAAAATTCAATTTCTTTTCCTGTCTCATGATTTTTGCTGTTAATAATTTCAATAAAATCATAATTTTTAATGAAATTACTAACCGTCTGCCCTATTATATCCTGATCTGAGTTTATATTGAGAAGTTTTTTTCCAATGTTGTTTATGAGTGTTACTACGTTGTGTTCATCCAGATACAATACACCATCCGGCATTTCATTTATGAATGTCCTTAGTTGGTTTTCGTGTCTGTATTGTCTTTCTTCTGCATATCTGATGAGAAGTGCCCTGGACAATATTTCCTTCATGGAGTAATTGCTGGTGCTGTACATAACAAAAGGAATTCCAAGTTTGCTGCATATGTTTTGAATGTGGCCATACCCGCATATAACAACCTGCTTTTTATCTGAATAAGCTTGATAGACGCATTGTTCAATATCATAAATATTGTTGTAATGATATTCGGTTAAATCGATGTTGAGTATATCCTTCAGATTTGAAAAATCATCGGTAAAGAAATTATCATAATGAATAAATGCAATATTTTTAGATATTTTCATAGCTTCAACAATGGAAGTTATTATGTCAAAAGGAGTTGCCTGAGCTTCCAAAACCGGTATATCTGTGCTTCTTTTAATCATTTTTGCTGTTATACCTCTGCTTATGATTACAGAAATATTATATTTCATGGAAAGACTTTTAACCTGTTCAACAGCTTCATCGAAAGCCTCTTCTATTAATATGTAATCGTCAAATGCAATTTCATTGGTTGTGTTTCTAACCATTTCGGTGAAATTATTGTTAGGTGAAGTAATAATAAATTTCGGTATCAATTAATGGACTCCTTCTCACGTTTATTTTATTAACGAATGTTCACTATTTAAACATTATAAATTTAAAAAGTGAACATATGATGAAAGAATATAACAGAAATACATAAAATTCAGTACATACAGATTGGCATAAAAATTGCTTATATTATTTTATACATACATTATATATTTTTTGTGAAATTATGTAAATACAAATAGTTGTGTTGATTTTTAAAGTTGATTTTTAAAGTTGACTTTTCGGCCAGAATTATAAACATTATACTTAGCTAATGGAGGTTAGTATGGATACAGATAATTTTGAGAATTTAAGTGAAGTTACAAAACTTACTCAAGAACTAATAAGGATACCCAGCCACAAATATGTAGAAAACAGGGAATCCAATGTGGCGGAGTACATTTACAATTATTGCAGTGAAAACGGACTTGATGTGGAGTTTCAGAATGTTGAAGGAAAAAGAAGAAACGTAATAGCAAGGCTTAAAGGAAGCGGTACCGGAAAAAACTTGATTTTTAACGGACATACAGATACTGTTCCTCCATATGAAATGACTGTGGAACCTTTTGGGGCAGACATAGCAGACGGATATGTTCTTGGAAGAGGTGCCAATGACATGAAGGGGGCATTGGCATGCATGATTACTGCAATGCTTAACATTAAAAATAAAGGGAAGATATTGGGAGGAGACATAATTCTTACTGCTGTTGTTGGAGAGGAAGAAGAAAGCGATGGTACTGAGTATGTAGTGAAAAGCGGTATAAAAGCCGACGGTGCCATAGTGGGAGAACCTTCAAACTATGGCTATGCGTTAGGCCATAGAGGACTTGAATGGCTTGAAATAAGAATTGAAGGGAAAGTTGCCCACGGAGGAATTCCAGAGCTGGGTATTAATGCAATTTCCAAGGCTGCAAAGTTAATTAGAAAAATTGAAGATGAACTTATGCCGAAATTAAAACAAAGGCAAAATGAATGGATGGGACCATCAGTAATGAACTTCGGACTTATAAAAGGAGGAACACAGCCCAGTTCTGTTGCTGACAGCTGTATTATTCAAATAGACAGAAGATATCTTCCGGATGAAAATGTTGAAAGTGTAATAAAGGAATATCAGGACATTATTGACTTGCTCAAAAAGGAAGATCCTGAATTCAAGGCAGAAATAATAAGAATGGAATCAAACATGATGGAAGAATTTGACCATGCACCACTCATTGCCCAGCCTGATTCTCAAATAGCATTAACGGTATACAATGTTTTAAAAGAATTTAACGGCTGTGAACCTAACATAGAAAAAAGAAGAGGGTGGACAGATGCCGGTGTACTTTCAACCTATGGTAAAATTCCCACAGTTGTTACAGGTCCCGGAGATCTGAAATATTCACATGGAAAAGATGAGAAGATACCTGTGAAAGACCTTGATAATTATGTTGAAATATATACACGGATTGCAGAGGAGTTTTGTCAGTAATTAAAAATCGTACTTAAAAGGAGAAGCAATGCTTGATTTAAAAATAGTTAACGGTAAAATAATCGATGTTGAAAACAGGAAAATAATAGAAGGTGATTTGGGTATAAAAGACGGAGCCATAATCCATATGGGTCATGTAACGGCACAGTCAAGAAAAGTCATAGATGCTGAAGGCCATTATGTTTCACCTGGTTTTATAGATATACACATGCATGAAGAAGATTTTACACTTACTAAAAAGCAGGAATATGATATTTCTGCAACAATGCTGAATATGGGCGTTACAACATGTGTTGCTGGAAATTGCGGAAACAATAGACAAAGCATAGAAATGCTAAGTGAATTTATTGAAGAAAAGGGAAATCCCGTAAACTATATGTCGTATATAGGCCACAACTATTTAAGAAATCAGGTTGGAAGCACAGATATTTATAAAAGATCAACAATGAGCCAGATTAAAAAAATGCAGTCAATGACTTTAGAAGCAATAGATTTCGGAGCTGTGGGAGTATCTTATGGATTGGAATATTGTCCGGGAATTGATTTAGAGGAGGCAATAGAAATTACTGAGCACATAAGAGGAAGAAATGATCTCCTGCTTTCAGCCCACTATAGAAAAGATGCTGTGAACGCACTCGATTCTATAAATGAAATGGCAGAGATTGCCAAGGAGACAAAAATTCCTTTTCAAATTTCCCACCTGTCAAGCTGCAGTGCTTTTGGCAATATGACGGAAGCACTGAAACTTATAGAGAACATAAAATTAAACGGCATAGATTTGTCTGTTGATGCATACCCTTATGCTGCATTTAGTACTTTTATTGGTTCGGCTGTATTTGACGAAGGATGCTTTGAGTCATGGAACAAGAGTTATGATTCGATTATGCTCACTGAAGAGCCGTTTAAAGGAGTGTACTGCAACAGAGAAATTTTTGAAAAGGCCAGGAAAGAATATCCCCAAATGCTTGCTGTAGCAAATGTAATGAATGAGGATGAAATAGTTGAAGCGTTAAATCACCCAATGGTTATGATAGCAAGTGACGGTATTTACAGAAATCATTCCGGACACCCCAGAGGAGCAGGGACATTTCCCAGGGTAATAGGACATTATGTCAGAGAAAAAAAGTCAATGGAGTTTTTTGATGCAATTAACAAAATGACACTGATGCCTGCTAAAAGATTGAAATTGAAAAGAAAAGGTTTACTGAAGGAAGGATTTGATGCTGACATTGCAATATTTGATTTCGACAGGATAATTGACAAGGCCACTTTTCAGGATCCTCAACTTAGGCCGGAAGGGATTAAATATGTAATTTTAGGGGGTCAAATTGCAATAAATAATGGAAACGTCATAAACAATACGCTTGGAAGATTCTATAAGCGTGGTGAAGCTTAAGTTAATATTTTTCTGTATTAATGATTAATAAACAATAGTTTATTGATTTTTAATAAAAAAACTGAGGAGGCTTTTATGGAAAAAGATGTAAAGAAGAAAAAATTCAAAGTTCCGCACACTTATGTAATCTTGTTTTTGATGATTATCATAGTTGCAATTCTTACTTATGTAATACCTGCGGGACAGTATCAAAAAGTTGAGTCAGCAACAGGAAGAATGGTTGTTGATCCGGAATCGTATGCTCAAGTTGAGTCAACACCGGCGAAAATTTTTGATGTGTTGAAAGCATTTCCGAAAGGACTTGGAGCAGCTCAAAGTATAGTTTTCTTTATTTTTATTGTTGGTGGTTCCTTTAATGTAGTAAATCAGACTGGAGCAATTGAAGCAGGAATAAGCAAGGTAGCGTTGAGTCTTAAAGGAAAAGAAAAGCTTCTCATCCCTATTATTGTAGTATTGTTTTCTTTGGGAGGAGCCACAATAGGTATGGCAGAAGAAGCAATTGTGTTTGTGCCAATTGGAATTGCTCTTGCCAGAGCTTTAGGTTATGACGCAATTGTAGGTATGTCCATAGTGGCGCTTGGTGCAGCAGCAGGCTTTACTTCAGGTTTCATGAATCCGTTTACTGTAGGAGTAGCGCAGAGTATTGCTGAACTTCCTATGTTCTCAGGTATCGGGCTTCGACTTGTGATTTGGGTTTGTACAGTAGTTCTTATAATAGCCTACATATACAGATATGCAAACAAAGTGAAGGCAGATCCTACAAAAAGTTTGGTTTATGAGCTCGAGCTGGAAGAAAAAGATCATGCAATTGACTTGAACAACGTTATGCAAATGACTGGAAGGCACACGGCAGTTCTGTCAATTTTCGCCATAGGTATGGGTATATTGATATTCGGAGTTTTTAAATACGGATGGTATATTACAGAAATCGCTGCAATTTTCCTATCCATAGGAATTATAGGAGGTCTTGCAGGTGGTATGAATTTTGATGACATTGCAAAGAATTTTATTACAGGAGCAAGAGATATGACAACAGGAGCTTTGGTTGTTGGTCTTGCAAGAGGATTGCTTGTAATAATGGAAGGCAGCATGATTATCGATACAATTGTGTTTAGTATGGCAAGTGTGGTTTCAGCACTTCCAAAGACTGTAAGTGCTGTTGGTATGCTTTTGGTTCAGTCTATACTGAATTTCTTCATTCCATCAGGTTCCGGTCAGGCAGCAACAACAATGCCTATTATGTCGCCGCTTTCTGAGGTAATAGGTTTAACCAGACAATCAGCGGTTCTTGCATATCAGTTTGGCGATGGTATATCAAACTCAATAATTCCAACTTCAGGAGTATTGCTTGCAAACCTGTCTGTTGCAAAAATCAAGTATGAAACATGGGTTAAATACGTGGCTCCTCTTATAGGCCTTTGGACATTGATGGCTGCAGTATTCATGGTTATTTCAGTTTTAATCAATTACGGACCATTCTAACACATAATGTTTAAGCTCCTCTCACGGGGAGCTTTTATACAGATATTAGAGCAAAAAGGAGAGTCAGAAGTCAAATGGAAAGAGTAAGATGTAAAAAATTAATAGACAAAATTATGAGTGCTGATGAAGCAGCAATGTTTATAAAAAATAACAGCATCGTAGGTACATCAGGATTCACTCCGTCAGGATATCCAAAAGCATTGCCTGCTGCTCTTGCAAGAAGGGTTGAGAATGGAGAGAATATTCAGATAGATTTAATTACCGGAGCCTCCGTAGGACCTGAGCTGGATGGTATTCTTGCACAAAAGGGAATTATAAGAAGAAGATATCCATACCAGACAAATCCAGATATCAGAAATTCCATTAACAGCGGAAAAATTAAATATAATGATATTCATTTAAGCCATTCGGCACAATACTTAAAATATGGGTTTTTGGGGCAGATAGACACAGCTATAATAGAGGCTGTTGCAATCACTGAAGATGGAGGTATAGTTCCAAGCACTTCTGTAGGCAATTCAAATGTAATTGTTGAATGTGCAAATAAAGTCATTGTTGAGATAAATACTTGGCAGCCCCAAGAACTTGAAGGAATGCATGACATATATTCAACTTCGAATCCACCGCTTAGGAAGTCAATTCCAATTATAAATGTATGTGACAGAATAGGTACGCCGTACATTCCCTGTAATCCTGACAAAATTGTTGCAATAGTTTTTTCTGATATAACGGATAAAACAAATAAAGTTGCTGAAATAGACCATAATTCAAAATTGATGGCTGAAAATTTAATTTCTTTTTTAAAGGCTGAAGTTAATAAAGGCAGACTTCCGAAGGATTTGCTTCCTTTACAATCCGGAGTAGGCAGTGTTGCCAACGCAGTATTGGGAGGCCTGTGCAGTTCTGAATTTTCAAACCTATACTTTTACTCTGAGGTGCTGCAGGATTCTGCATTGGATCTCATGGATTGCGGAAAGCTAGTAAGTGCTTCTGCAACATCTTTAACAATATCACCTGAACGTTTGGATGATTTTTATAGAAATATTTCTAACTACAAGGATAAAATTATCCTGAGACCGCAGGAAATAAGCAACAACCCGGAAATTATAAGAAAACTGGGTGTTATATCAATAAATACTGCTATAGAAGCAGATATATACGGAAATGTAAATTCAACTCATATAATGGGAAGCAAAATAGTGAATGGAATAGGCGGATCTGGAGATTTTGCGCGCAATGCTTATATTTCTGTGTTTACAACACAATCAATAGCACTAAATGGCAGGGTTTCTTCAATTGTACCAATGGTTTCACATGTTGATCATACTGAGCATGATGTTATGGTATTGGTTACGGAAAATGGTGTTGCAGATTTAAGAGGATTGTCTCCAAAAGAAAGAGCAGAACTGATAATTGAAAATTGTGCCCATGAAGATTATAAAAAAATGCTTTGGGATTATTATATAAGTGCAAAAAATAAAACAAATAACAGCCAAACTCCCCACATACTGAGGGAAGCTTTGTCATGGCATGAAAGATATCTTGAAACAGGATCTATGAAATAAAATATATAGAAATGAAAGCATTGTTGTAAAAAGTATTTATATTTGATACAGTTAAGTTATCAAATTAATGCGAGGTGCTTATGGACCACAATGAAAAGAAAGTTTATGAAGTTCTTGAAAAACTTCATATTGATTACGAAAAGCACGACCATCCGGCAGTATTCACATGCCGTGAGGCCGACATTTACACAAGCGGGTTAAAGGGAGTTCATACAAAGAATTTATTCTTAAGGAATAGAAAAGGTGACAGCCATTACCTGGTGGTCATGTGCGAGGATAAGGTACTTGATGTAAAGGGCTTCGGAGAAATTATTTCAGAAAAAAACATAAGTTTTGCTTCACCTGAAAGGATGATGAAGTATTTGAAATTAACTCCGGGCTCTGTATCGATTTTTGGAATAATAAACGATACAGAACATGAAGTCACAGTTTATGTGGACGAAGACATAATGAAAGAAGAATTCATCAATTCCCATCCAAACGTGAATACATCAACTTTGGTAATCAAAGTATCAGACATGATGATGTTTTTAGAGGAAAGCGGAAATCGATACCAAACGATTTCCTTGAAAATAGCCCAAAAACCATGACAGACAATAAAAATTATTTTTATTTTAAGCAGCCTTAAAAAAGTCTCAAGAAAATTGAAAAAATATAATCCTGCTTGATATTTCAATCTTAAGAAGCACTTAAGACACAATGTTAAACACAATTTTGCAACTTTTACTGCAAGTTTGAAATATTTGGAGTCATTTTGGGTTAACATCTTGCAAAAAAAAGCTTTTTAGATTATATTTATTGAGAAATATATTGTTAAACAAACAAGTGGAGGTATGCATGTTAAATAATGAAGAGCTTTCAAAAATAAAAACAGCCAGAGAAAATTGGGAAGAAAAAGTATTGAATAAAACGCTGGAGAAATCTCCGGAAAGCAAAGAAGAATTCAGAAGTGTCTCAGGAGCAACTGTAGAAAGACTGTACACTCCGGAAGATGTTGCAGAAATAGATTATGTGGAAGAAATCGGTTACCCTGGGCAGTATCCTTTTACAAGAGGCTGCCAACCAACAATGTACAGAGGAAAAAACTGGACCATGAGAATGTATGCCGGTTTTGCCACTGCAGAAGAATCAAATGAAAGATATAAATATCTAGTAAGCCAGGGTTCAACAGGACTGTCTGTTGCATTTGACCTGCCTACTCAGATTGGATATGATTCAGACCATTCACTGGCACAGGGAGAGGTTGGTAAAGTTGGTGTTGCCATAGATTCTCTTAAGGACATGGAAATACTTTTTGATGGAATTCCTTTGGACAAAGTAAGCACATCAATGACAATAAACGCACCTGCAGCAGTTCTTTTGGCAATGTACATAGCTGTTGGAGAAAAGCAGGGGGTTTCTGCGGACAAACTTAGAGGAACAATTCAAAACGACATTCTTAAAGAATACATAGCAAGGGGAACTTATATATTCCCTACTGAGCCTTCCATGAGACTCATAACAAACATTTTTGAATATTGCTCAAAAGAAGTTCCTAAATGGAATACCATAAGCATTTCAGGCTACCACATAAGAGAAGCAGGCTCAACAGCAGCTCAGGAAGTTGGATTCACACTTGCCGATGGAATTGCATATGTTGAAGCAGCCATAAAGGCAGGCCTTGATGTGGACACATTTGCACCAAGACTTTCATTCTTCTTCAACTCTCACAACGACTTGTTTGAAGAGGTTGCCAAATTCAGAGCAGCAAGAAGATTGTGGGCAAAAATAATGAAGGAAAGATTCCATGCAAAAAGCGAAAAATCAATGATGCTCAAGTTCCACACACAGACAGCAGGATGCACATTAACAGCACAGCAGCCTGACAACAACATCATTCGTGTTGCTATGCAGGCACTTGCAGCAGTACTCGGAGGAACTCAGTCTCTTCATACAAATTCAAGAGATGAGGCACTGGCTCTTCCTACAACAGATTCAGTTACTATAGCTCTTAGAACACAGCAGATAATTGCAAGCGAAACAGGAGTTACAAACACAATAGATCCTCTTGCAGGTTCATACTTTATTGAAGCAAAGACAAAAGAAATTGAAGACAAGGCAATGGAATATATTTCAAAAATTGATGACCTTGGGGGAGCAGCAAGAGCAATTGATCTTGGATACATCCAAAAGGAAATTTCAGATTCAGCATACAAATATCAGATGGAAATAGAATCCCTTGACAGAATAGTAGTAGGCGTGAACAAATACCAGGTTAAGGAAGAATCACCAAAGGGACTCTTGAGAGTTGATCCTATTGTAGGAGAAATGCAGACAAAGAAAATCCACGACGTGAAATCAGCCAGAAACAACGATGCTGTTAAATCAAGACTGGAAGCTTTGAGAACAGCTTGTCAGGGCACTGAAAATGTGATGCCTTATATTCTTGATGCAGTTAGGGAATATGCAACATTAGGAGAAATATGCCAGGTAATGAGAGATGTGTTCGGAGAATATGAGCAGGCAGTGCTGCTTTAATTAGGAGGATGAAATGAGCAAAATTATTAGAGTATTGGTAGCCAAACCGGGTCTTGACGGTCATGACAGAGGAGCAAAGGTAATTGCCAGGGCACTTCGAGATGCAGGAATGGAAGTTATATATACAGGACTTAGACAGACACCTGAGCAGATAGTTGCAGCAGCAGTACAGGAAGATGTTGATGTAGTTGGAATGAGCCTTTTATCAGGAGCACACAACTATTTGTTCCCGAGAGTTGTTGAACTCTTAAAGGAACAGGGAGCTGACGACATACTTGTAATAGGCGGAGGAGTAATCCCCGATGACGACATACCGGGACTTAAGGAAGCAGGAATTGCAGAAATATTTACTCCTGGAACAACAACTACAGAAATGATTGAATTCATCAAAAATAACATAAAAGACAATTAAATGATTTTTGGAGTCCTTATGGAATTGATTAAGAAAATGCTTGAGGGAGACAAAAGAGCATGCGCAAAGCTGATTACAGCTGCAGAAAACAACCCTGATGAAGCAGAAAAGATAATAAGAGAAATACACACTCACACAGGTCATGCTCATGTAATAGGCATTACAGGACCTCCTGGAGCAGGAAAGAGTACTCTGACAGACAAAGTTGTGAAATCTCTTGTAGACGAAGGAAAAAGAGTGGGCATAATAGCAGTGGACCCAACAAGCCCTTATTCTGGAGGGTCTATTCTTGGAGACAGAATAAGAATGCAGGACTTGGCCCTAAATCCCAATGTATTTATAAGAAGCATGGGAACAAGGGGATACCTTGGAGGACTTTCAAAATACACTAAAAATGCATTGAAAATTCTTGATGCCGCCGGATATGACTACATAATAATTGAAACCGTGGGAGTGGGCCAGTCTGAAGTAGATATTGTAAAGATTGCAGACACCATTTTGATGGTTATGGTTCCGGGGCTTGGGGATGACATTCAGTCAATCAAAGCAGGAATAATGGAAATCGGAGACATTTTCGTCATTAACAAAAGCGATTTATTCGGAGCAGACCGCACGGCAACTGAAGTGAACATGATGCTTGATTTAACCATGGACATGGAAAGAAGACCTCCGATTGTGAAAGTTGTTGCTGTTAAAAATGAAGGAATCGACAATTTGATCCGAGAAATAAAAAGTCATATCCAGTACCTGGAAGAAAGCGGTCAACTGGAAAAAAGGCGAAAAAACAACATGAAGCTTGAAGTTGTGGAGCTTATTGAAACAGAGCTTAGAAAAATTGTAATTTCCCACACAGACAAGGATAATAAGCTTGATGGAAGAGTTGCACAAGTTTACAGCAAGGAAAAAAATATTTACGAAGTAAGAGACGAGTTCTTAAAGGCAATTAGAAAAGACAATTAAGAATTAAGAATTAAAGAAGGAATTCGGGCTCTGCCCGAATTCCTCAGGTTGAAGACAAAGTAACTTTTGACGTTGTCATTCTGAGGCGAGACGTAAGAATCTCATGTTTTCAATAAAGATGAGATCCTTCACTATCGTTCAGGATGACAGCGTCAGGGATTTTCGATGAACAGAATGGAGGAAATATGGTTAGGAAAGTGGATCACATAGGAGTTGCAGTAAAAAATTTAGATGAAGCATTAAATTTTTACGAGAATATACTGGGATTGAAAGCAGCAGGCAAAGAAGTTGTTGAAGAACAAAAGGTGACAGTTGCATTTCTTCCTGTAGGAGATTCAGAAGTAGAGCTTTTGGAATCAACACAAGAAGACGGTCCTATTGCAAAATTTATAGAAAAAAACGGCGAAGGTGTTCAGCACATAGCATACAAAGTTGACAACATTGAAGAAGCAATTGCTGAAATGAAGGAAAAAGGAATAAGAATGATTGATGAAAAACCACGTTATGGCGCAGGAGGAGCAAGAATAGCATTTTGCCACCCAAAGAGCACATTCGGGGTTTTAATAGAGCTTACTGAAAGAAATTAGTCTATATTTCATGACATCATGAATCGAGGTGAAAGCATGATTAACTTAAGTCCATTTGCATCAATAGGAATTGTTTTGGCAATAGCATGGATATTTATCAGCTTTATAAAAAAAGAACTTAAGTATTAATACAGTGTTTAAAGGAGACAAAATGGAATCTGTTTATTTCGTTTTGAAGGTATATTTATTGGGCTTTGCTGCTTCCATATTTATAGCCTTTATAATCAAATTGATATTGCTTGTTATAAGGCAGTTTGGCAAAAAACATGCATAATTTAGTTAAGGACGTGAAAAATTACTATGAATTTATTAAATCTTTTTCAAGGGGTAGGAACTTTATTTTATCAGGAACCAAAAATTGCCATAGCAAGAATTGTTCTGATTCTTCTGGGCATGCTGATGGTGTACCTTGGTAAAAGAAAAATACTTGAACCCCTCATCATGATTCCCATGGGATTTGGCATGCTGGCTGTCAATGCAGGAGTATTGTTTCTTTCGGCAAGTCAGACAGGAACATTGTTCATGGACCCTCTTGTAACTGATACAGACAGCCTCATGAACATAATGCAGATTGACTGGCTTCAGCCTATTTATACTTTTGCATTCAGCAATGGTCTTGTTGCATGTTTTGTGTTCATGGGAATAGGAGTTATCACAGATGTTGAATGCGTATTGAAGTATCCATTCACAGGAATGCTCATTGCAATGTTTGCAGAGCTTGGATCAATTGCAACTTTTCCTATTGCCCATGCCATGGGACTTACATATGGAGAGGCTGCAGCCGTATCTCTTATAGGAGGCGCTGACGGTCCAATGGTTTTATTTGCTTCACTTTTTCTTGCAAAGGATTTGTTTGTTCCAATCACAATTGTTGCTTATCTTTACTTAAGTCTTACGTACGGCGGATATCCTTTCCTTGTCAGACTCATGGTGCCTAAGGATATAAGGGCAACGGTAGTAAAGACTGCAGCAAAAAAAAGTATAACTTCCGGAGAAAAACTAGCATTTGATGTGGTTGGATGTGCAGTGCTGTGCCTGCTTTTTCCATCAGCTGCTCCATTGTTTGTCAGCTTTTTCCTGGGCAATGCCATACGTGAGTCAGGAATTGAAAGATATACCAAATTAATAGAAGATGTGTTCCTTTATGGAGCGACGTTTCTTTTGGGATTGATGCTTGGAGTTCTTTGCGAAGCAAGCACCATATTAAATCCTAAAATACTCATACTTCTGTTCCTTGGAATTGTAGCTCTGCTTTTATCAGGCATTGGGGGAATAATCGGCGGATATGTCATTTATTTCATAAGCAACAAAAATTTCAATCCTGTTATAGGTATAGCCGGAGTATCTTGTGTTCCTACAACAGCTAAGGTTGCACAGAAAGAAGTGTTTAGAGTGAACCGTTACAGCTACATTCTTGAATATGCTATGAGTGCAAGTATATGCGGAGTAATAACAACTGCAATACTTACAGGAATTTATGTCACACTGGTACCTCTCATGTAGAGATCAGTATGAATATAAATATCAGAGCAATAATACATACGATTACTTTTGAAATTTAATTTAAAACACATGGCAACTCATAAATTATTAATATTCAAGATGGACTGCAAACGTTATTTTGAACTTCAAAGTAATATTAAATCAAGCGGAGGTATAAATGCCAAAAGATAAATTGATGGAGCTCAGGGAATTAAATGAAAAAATAAAGCTGGGCGGCGGACAAAAGGCAATAGACAAACAGCATGAAAGCGGCAAACTGACTGCCAGGGAAAGAATTTTAAAACTCCTTGATGAAGGAAGTTTTTCCGAAATTGATGCCTTTGTTGAACACAGATGCGTTAATTTTGGAATGGACAAAAAGAAATATCCCGGCGAAGGAGTTGTGTCAGGATACGGAACTGTTGATGGAAGATTAGTATACATATATGCCCAGGATTTTACGGTTATTGGAGGATCCCTGGGTGAAATGCACGCAGCAAAAATCGTGAAAACTCAAGAAATGGCTCTCAAGGTTGGAGCTCCTATAATCGGAATAAACGATTCAGGCGGAGCAAGAATACAGGAAGGTGTTGATGCGCTGTCAGGCTACGGCAAGATATTTTTCAACAACACCATAGCCTCAGGAGTAATACCGCAGATTTCTGTAATATTAGGACCATGTGCAGGAGGAGCAGTTTATTCGCCTGCCATAACAGATTTCATATTCATGGT
>NZ_VLKH01000007.1 GCF_007830175.1 Sedimentibacter saalensis
GAGAACCTTGTGTTCTCCCGCAGATAATAAAATAATTGAATCAATAACAACGGGCGGACACGAGGTCCGCCCCTACGCACCGGTGAAGATTATTTTCTTACAACAATTCCTTTTTCAGCCATGAAAGCAGGGTAGTAGGATTCCTTTGCTTTCCTTAATCCTTCAACTCCCATGTCTTCTTCGCGGTTTACGTAAGTAAAGTTTCCTGCAAGTTCGTTTATGATGAACTGCTGATTTATCATCTGATATGCACCATCTATATGAGAAAATGCCTTTTCAAAATGTATTATAAACATGTCATCTCCGGATTGTTCGCCCAATGTTAAAGCTATAATTTTTCCTTCTAATCTGATTATGCCGCCAATCATGTTCAGTTCTTTTCTTAATTTAAGGCCTTTTATGAGCACACATATTTCATCTGCCTTGGATTTATCTTCGCAGCAGCCGTTCTGTGTACACCATTCTTTTACCATTTCAATGCATTCAGGGGTGTTTTCGTCAGTTATTTTTTCATAGGACCAGTCTATGTGCGTTTTCTTGAACTTGTTCACATGATTTTTCTTGCCGTGGTACTTCTTGCCTGAAAGATTTTTTAAATCTTCAACATTGTACACATAGTCTGCATTGTCCCTTTGATAAGAAATTTCAAACATTCCGGGATAAAGATTTTCTATTTCTTCAAACATGGAAGGGTCTACAACATTCAATTTGAACTCCTTGTCATGTTTTTTGCAGTAATCAAACAACCATTCAAATGATTGCTTTAAATCACCTTTTCCTGTAGGAAATGTGAAATATTCATTGTTGCCTTCGACAAACTTTATAAAAAGATTATCTCCTGCAACTGCAAACTGAGTGTTATATACATCTGACCATAATATGAGATTGCCTATGCTTAAGTCGCATGCTCTATACTTTCTTAAGCTCAGATGTTCAGTCAGTATATTTTTATCTTCTATAGTAATTTTCTTAAATTGTTCCATAAATACCTCTTTTGTTTTTTATTGCTCAAGCTATGTATATTATACCATCTTTTAAGAATAGCATTAAACATAGATTGTTGTCAATGTGATAAATAAAAATTTAATGATGATAAGTAGTATTTACAAAAAATTTACACTTTACTTACAAATTTCATATCGACATATGAGCATATGCTGATATAATATAATAAAAGAAGATAAAAATCAAGGAGGATATATGAACAATAAACCGAAAGTAGCATTTATCTGTGTGCACAACTCATGTAGAAGCCAAATGGCTGAAGCACTTGGAAAGCATTTTGCAGGAGATGTCTTTGAAAGCTATTCAGCAGGAACTGAAACTAAACCTCAAATAAATCAGGATGCAGTAAGACTGATTAAAAAGATTTACAATATAGATATGGAACAAACTCAATATTCTAAATTGATAACTGAGCTTCCTGAAATTGATATAACAATAAAAATGGGATGTAATGTAATATGTCCATTTGTTGACAGCAAGTACGAGGAAGACTGGGGCCTAGATGATCCAACCGGAAAAAGCGATGAGGAATTTGAAAAAATAATAGAAGAAATTGAAAAGAAGATTAAAGACCTTGCTCATAAAATTTCAAATGAAAAACTGTATTAATTGATGTTGGTTTTCATATTTATTATAGGATAATAATGTTGCCAGCATTACTAATGTTTTTTTAAAACCAGAGCGTATGAATATATACTCATATGCTAATTGATTAACATATAGGAGGAAAAATGAAGAAGATTCAGATATTTGAGCCAGCAATGTGCTGTCCTACTGGACTTTGCGGGGTGGGAATAGACCCGGAGCTCTTGAGAATGTCAACCATGCTGAACAATTTAAAAAAGAATGGTGTGGAAATAGAAAGATTTAATCTGACAAGTTCGCCCATGGAATTTATAAACAACAAGACTGTAAACAAATACATCAATGAAAATGGAGTCGATGTCCTGCCTGTTACAGTTGTGGACGGTGAAATTTCTGTTTCTGGAAGATATCCTACAAATGAGGAAATTGTAAGATATCTTGGGATTTCTGTAAGCACAATAGACTCACAGCCAAAAGTTGCAAAGGTAAGACGCGGCAGGTAAGGTGGAAACTAACAATGAAGGGGGCAATAAGTTGATAGAAATATTAAAAGCATTAGCAGATGAAACAAGGCTGCGAATTTTAGCTCAGATTATAAAAAACGAAATGTGTGTGTGTGAAATTGAAGAGTGCCTTCAGCTTACTCAGTCCAATGCTTCAAGGCATCTCACTGTTCTCAGGAGAGCAGGGATCCTGGAAAGCTACAAAAATGCACAGTGGACATATTACAAAATAAGCAAGGAATTTATAAGTGAAAACAAGGAATTATATGATTATATTATTAAAAAAATCAAACAACTTCCTTGTTATGAAACTGACTGCGCAAATTTTGACAGTTGCAGAAACCAGGACTTATGCATTCAAAATATAAATTTAAAATAAAATTGGAGGAGTATTATGGGTAGTGAAAATTCATCAGGAATAGGATTTTTCCAAAAATATTTATCGCTTTGGGTAGCGCTGTGCATGGTTGTTGGAGTTCTAATTGGCAGGTTTATGCCGGCTTTGCCTGCATTTTTAAACAAGTTTGAATATGCAAAAATATCAATACCAATGGCTGTGCTCATTTGGGTAATGATTTATCCAATGATGATGAAGGTTGATTTCCAGAGCCTGAAAAACATCAGAAACAATCCCAAGGGTTTGTATATAACATGGGCAACTAACTGGCTTATTAAACCATTCACCATGTATGCAATTGCATCATTTTTCTTTTATGTGGTTTTTAAAAATTTCATTGCTCCGGATTTAGCAAAGGAATATCTTGCAGGTGCAATACTTCTGGGTGCTGCTCCTTGTACAGCTATGGTATTTGTATGGAGTACACTGACAAAGGGTAACCCTGCATACACAGTGGTACAGGTTGCAACGAATGATCTTATTATTCTTGCAGCGTTTGTGCCCATTGTAAAGTTTTTGCTTGGAGTAAGCAATGTAAGAGTACCTCTTGAAACTTTGATATTGTCTGTTGTGTTGTTTGTTGTAATACCTCTTGCCGGAGGAATACTTACAAGAATTAATGTAATAAAGAAAAATGGCATTGAATACTTTGAAAATCAGTTCCTGTCCAAATTTGACAATGCAACAACTGTAGGACTGCTTCTTACATTAGTTCTGATATTCTCGTTCCAGAGTGAAGTAATACTTAACAATCCTCTGCACATTGCTTTAATAGCAGTGCCTTTGACGCTGCAGACATTTTTGATTTTCTTCATTGCATATCTGGCATGCAAATCATTTAAGCTCCCTTATGACATTGCTGCTCCTGCAGGAATGATAGGTGCATCGAACTTCTTCGAACTTGCAGTAGCTGTTGCAATTGCGCTCTTTGGTCCTACATCTCCGGCAGCTCTTGCAACAACCGTAGGAGTTTTAACAGAAGTTCCAACAATGTTGTTGCTTGTTAAGATAGCAAACAATACAAAAAGCTGGTTTCCGGCAAGTAAACTATAAACAAAGCCTTCCTGGAGACAGGAAGGTTTTATATTAGCTCCATAAAAGTTATGAAATAATTAATATATACGTATTTCTCCATTAAATCTACACATAAATAATATATATTGTGTTTAACTTAGTTTTAAAGGAGATAATGATGAAAATTAAAAAGATAATAATAATAGCTTCATTGGCAGCAATGGTTTTGGCAGCATCAGGATGCCAAAGATCAAAGACGGGAGATGAAACTTCTGACAATGCTTTGAAATCATTCAGTGCCATACTTAAAGCATATCCAAGCCAAAAGGGATATCATGAAGCATTAAATCACTGGGGATTTGCTCTTCCGACAGGTGAAAAGTTTGAATGGTCCAGCGACATGTCAGCAAACAAGGCGGATTTTGCAGTTGTAATGCTTGCGGATCCATTGGTTGAGGCAGGACTTGACATTGAAAAGCTTGACAAAAATGAGTGGCTGTATGAACCGGCAGGAAAAGATGATATGGGAGAAAATCTTCCAAATCGTTTAATAAAGCCGTACAATGTAAGCGACACCAAGGTTAAGACAGATGGTTCAGAAGATTCAATGATGAAAATTTTAAAAGAAGACACAAGTCTTATAAAATATCATGAAGACCAAAAACATTACAGACTTCTGTTGGGAGACGGCAATGAGGTTCAATGGACTGAAGAGCTTGGTATCAACGATGCAGACATGATATTTGTAATTAAAGCACAGCCTTTAATAGATGCAGGACTTGACATTAACAAACTTGAAGGAAGCGGATGGACATTCAGGGAAGCAAACAGCGACTCTGGCATGGGAGAAAATCCGGACCAGTTGGTTAAAATATTTGACATACAGGAATAAAAAGACGGAATATTTCCGCCTTTTTTGTTGCAAGTATGGAGACTTTGGTGTATTTTTTAATTACAAAGATAAAAGGGGTGTTAAGATGAACAGATGCGATTGGTGCGGCGACAATGAGCTGTATGTAAAATATCACGATGAAGAATGGGGAGTTCCTGTACATGATGACAGGAAACATTTTGAGTTTCTTGTGCTTGAATCGGCACAGGCAGGCCTTAACTGGCTCACCATATTGAAAAAAAGAGAAAATTACCGCAAGGCATATGACGGATTTGATTATATGAAAGTAGCACAATATGACGAAAACAAAATCGAAGAACTCATGCAGGACAAGGGAATAATAAGGAACAGGCTGAAAATTAATGCTTCTATTAACAATGCCAAATGTTTTATAGAAATTCAAAAGGAATTCGGAAGTTTTGACAATTACATATGGGGCTTTACAGGCAATAAGCCTTTGGTGAACCACTGGCAGGATATTTCTCAGGTTCCTGCATCCTCCAGCCTTTCGGATAAGGTAAGCCTGGATTTGAAAAAAAGGGGATTTAAGTTTCTCGGAACAATAATTGTGTATTCCCATTTACAGGCAACAGGTGTTATCAATGACCATATAACAACATGCTTCAGACATGGTAGCGTTCTTTGATAAATGCTCGAGAAAAGTAACAAAAGGGCATTCGCTGCTATAGCGAATGCCCTTAATGTTACATTATTGCAGTTCTTGCATCCTGCATATCAGTCTGCATTTGCTGCATTGGAGATGCATATGCCTGATACCAGCCTTTATTTAAAGCAATATCAGATAGTCTGTGATGGCTTACAACACAGTTGTTCAGCTGTGCCCCGAGCATTTGCCTAAGCTGAGGATTTGTGGTTTCGGCAAGAGCCATTGTGAGTCCTGTCAATCCGAACTTGGAATCCTTCAGCATGTCAAATGCTATGTCCTTGTCACTTAAGCTCATATTGTTTCCCATTAAATCCATTAAACTCATCTCATACCTCCGTTGTTCATAGCTGAGCCTGAAGCAATAAATTGCTGCAACTGCTCAATGCTTCTTTGTTTAGAATTCATTGCTTCATTCATAAACTGTTTTAGTTCATTGTCCTGAACAATGGACATATTGGCCTGTAGTTTTTTTAAACAAGTGAGTTCTGATCTTAATAGTTCATGAACTTCAAGAGTTTCATGAGGGGCTAGCGTATTGTTTTGTAAATTCATCATATCTCTCCTGCTTGATTATCTTCTGTTGTCATTGTTGTTGTTGTTGTTATTGTTATTGCTGTTGTTTCTTAAATCATTGTTTCTGTTGTTATCATTGTTTTTGTTGTTTCTCAAATCATTGTTATTGTTGATGTTTCTTAAATCATTGTTGTTGTTTTTGTTTCTTAAATCGTTGTTGTTCTTGTTTCTTAAGTCATTGTTATTGTTGTTTCTTTCGTTGTTTCTGTTGTTATTATTGTTGTTGTTGTTTCTGTTATTATCCATTCTGTTTCACCTCCTGAGAAAAGTATTTACAAAAATTTTTTAACTATGCAATATAAATAACAATATTGTTTCTAAAATTAAGGAATAAAATCATGTCTTTTCAAAATAATAAAAGCACGACAAAAATTTTGAGGTAAACATGCTGCTCATAAAAAACGGTACAGTTTTAACCATGGCCGGAGTGACTTATAAATCCGGCTGTGTATTGGTTAATGAACATAAAATATTAATTGTTGCAGAAAAAATTGATGAAAGTAAGTACAACATCACAAAGACTATAGATGCAGAAGGATTTTGGGTAATGCCTGGAATTATAGATGCCCACTGCCACATAGGAATAACAGAAGAAAAGAAAGGTTTTGAAGGAGATGACTGCAATGAAATGACAGAACCAATCACTCCATACATAAGAGCCATCGATGGCATAAATCCCATGGACTCAGCTTTTCACAATGCAGTGTGTTCCGGAATTACATCAGTGATGGTTGGACCGGGGAGTTCGAATGTTGTGGGCGGGCAGTTTGCATTCATAAAAACAAACGGAAGGTCAATTGATCAGATGATTGTGCTTGCACCGGCTGCAATGAAAATTGCCTTTGGTGAAAATCCAAAAACAAACTATAATGATATGGAAAAAATGCCGACAACAAGAATGTCCATAGCTGGAATGCTCAGGGAAGAAATATTTAAGGCTGTACAGTATAAAAAAGAAAAAGACAAAAAAGGTGAAGATTTTGAGCCTGATTTTAAAAAAGAGTGTTGGCTGCCTGTTCTAAAGGGAGAAATACCTCTTAAGGCACATGTTCACAGAACTGACGACATACTCACAGCCATAAGAATAGCGAAGGAGTTTAAATTGAAGCTTACACTGGACCACTGCACAGAAGGACATCTTATTGCAGATGAAATTAAACAATCAGGTTTTCCTGCAATAGTGGGACCTTCACTTGCATCAAGGAATAAAATTGAAGTACAGAACATGGATTTTAAAACGGCAGGAATTCTTAGCAAAAAAGGAATAAAGGTTGCTGTAACAACGGACCATCCTGTAACAAGGATTCAGTATCTTCCCGTGTGTGCAGGATTTGCAGCAAAGGAAGGACTCGGAATAGAAGAAGGGTTAAAGGCTATAACAATCAATGCAGCTGAAATATGCAACGTTTCTGACAGAGTGGGGAGCCTGAAGGAAGGAAAGGATGCTGACATAGCCATTTTTGACGGAAATCCCATGGAAACATTCACAAATACCATGTATACGCTCATAAATGGCGAAATTATATATGACCGCAAAAAAGATATGGAACAACAAAAAACGGAAGAATAATCTTCCGTTTTTTTAACCGCCTCCAACAGGGGGGAATATTGACAGATAATCCCCACATGAAGGCACTACATCCATTTTAGAACTTATGCCGTTTTTTAAAAGTATGGCGACTTCTTTTTCTTCAATTTTAAGGTCATGGAGAATTTCCCTTATTTTTTTTCCTTCCTTGCATTCCATTTCAATAATCTTGCCTCTTCCTTCACGAAGTGTTGCAAAAAGCTTTACTGTGATTTTTTTCATAAAGTTATTTAAATGCTTCCAACCCAAGAAGCGTTAATTTTTCTTCTGTTGGAATTCCTTTTTCAGTCCATCCTCTTGCTTTGTAATATTCAGGAAGAGTTACGCTTAATTTGTTTACATGGCCTGTGGATGGTCCTGATGAAATTGGCTCTTCCAGCAATCTCTTTGGAAGAGTGTCTTCGGAAGGATCGATGCCTGCCTTTAAGTTGTACAATCTTTCAAGGTTCCAGATTCTGTCTCCTATTTCAACAAAATCATTTCCGGTAAGTTTTGTTCCGCATATTGAATTGTACAAATCTGCATAGTCGTCTGCTCCCATGGCAAATGAAGTGAAGAGGCAAAGTCCCACAGCATCGATGCTTGCTGTAAAGTCCTGGAATATTTTGGTCCATTCAGCCTTTCCGTCAGTTGCAAATCTATCCAGTTCCTGAGGAAGATTCAAAATTTCTGGTGATATCATGTAGCCTCTTACGTGGCAGCCACCTCTGTTTGATGTAGCATAGTTAAGTCCTATTCCCTGGATACCTCTTGGGTCGTATGCAGGCATTTCCTGTTTCTTTACGCTCATGGATAATTCGGGAACACCATAGCTTTCACACAATCTGTAAGAACCTTCTGCCATTTTTGCACCAAGTCCTTTTGCCTGGCCCATAAGCTTTGTCCATTCCACAACAGCCTCGGCATTTCCCCATACTAACTCAGGAGCACCTTCAAGGTCTTCTTTCTTTATATATCCCTTTTGATATAGTTCCATTGCTGCAGCAATGGTTGTGGAAGCTGAAATTGTATCCAGCCCGTATTCATTGCACCAGTAATTTGCCTTTATTATTGCGCTAAGGTCTGATACTCCGCAGTTTGATCCAAAACCCCAGATAGTTTCATACTCAGGGCCTGAACCTTCAATTCCGTCTGTTTCGCAATATCTTCCGCAGCCAATAGGACATCTGAAACAAGGATCTTTTTTCTTCAGGAATTTTTCTGCAAGAGTTTCTCCGCTTATATCATCTGCCTTGTCAAAATAAGACTCCTGGAAATTATTTGTTGGCAAAACTCCGTTTTCATTTATGATGTTAACAAGAACTGCCGAACCGTATGTGGGAAGACCCTGGCCTGTTACACCGTTTTCCCTGATTTTAGCCATTGATTTTGAAAATGCTTCTTTCAGCATTGCAGCATCATTTACATTAACTTTGCCTGTTCCTCTCACTACAATGGCTTTGAGGTTTTTAGAACCCATTACAGCTCCTACACCTGATCTTCCGGCTGCACGGCCTCTGTCGTTTATTATGCCGGATATTTTTGAAAGATTTTCTCCTGCAGGACCTATTGTTGCAACACGTACTTTTTCGCCGTGAGCTTCTTCAAATGCTGCTGTTGTTTCTCCTGCGGTCTTGCCCCACACAAATGAAGCATCGTTTATTTCAACTGAATCGTCTGAAATGTTTAAGTATACCGGTTTTTCGGATTTTCCCTCTATGATGACAACATCATAGCCGGCAAATTTAAGTTCTGCTCCCCAATATCCGCCAGAGTTGGAACATGCTACTGTGCCTGTAAGGGGAGATTTTGTTATAACCATGTATCTTCCGCCTGTAGGAGTGCTTGTACCAGTCAATGGTCCTGTTGCAAATATCAATTTATTTTCTGAACTCAGTGCGTCTGTTTTCGGATCAACTTCATCCATTAAAATTTTAGTTCCTAAACCTCTTCCGCCTATAAACTTCAAAGCATCGTCAAGATTTAATTCTTCTTTTTTAATTGTCTTTTCTGTTAAATTTACTCTTAGGATTGTTCCTTGATAGCCAAAATAATTTTGCATATGGTACCTCCATAAATGTATTTCTTCTATATATGCAATTCTTGTTCCAATTATTAAGGCTTGGAAATCCATGGTTTTCCAACGTTTAAAAAGATAGATAATTTAATGTACTAATATGGCGCAAATTATGGCAAATTCTGTTGTTCCATAATGGAGCTGTGTTCCTAAGTGGAACACAGCTCCAAAAATTAACATTCAATTTCGAATTCTTTTAACTTCCTGTAGAGTGTATTTCTTCCTATTCCCAAGACTGAAGCTGCCTGGGTGATATTATGTCCGGTTGATTCCAGCACATTAACAATGTGTTCCTTTTCCATCTCTTTGAGGCTTAAGACACTTGAGACATTTGCTGCTGATTTAATTTTAATTGATTTATTTGAACTTTCTTCAAAATTCAGCACGTGTATGTCCGGTACCATCTCTGTGTTTACTGCAAGCTCAACATAGTTTTCCAGTTCTCTTACGTTTCCCGGCCAATTGTATTCCACAAGTTTTTCGATGTACTCAAGTGGTATATGAACTTTTTTCTTGTTGAGTTTTTTGCTTATTCTATCCATGAAGTAATCTAATAGAAGCTTTATGTCTCCCTTTCTTTCACAAAGGCTTGGGAGGCGCAGGGGAAGAACATTAAGCCTGTAGAACAGGTCTTTTCTGAATGTTCCGTTTTCAACTTCTTGTTTTAAATTTTTGTTTGTAGCTGCAATTACTCTTACGTCCACAACCCTTTCATGAGAGCTTCCGATTCTGGAGACAGTTCCTTCTTCTATTACTCTTAATAGTCTTGTCTGCAAATCCAGAGGCATTTCACCGATTTCATCAAGAAATATTGTTCCGCCATCTGCTATTTCAAATTTTCCGGGATTTCCGCCAGCCTTGGCGCCCGTAAATGATCCTTGTTCATATCCAAAGAGCTCGGATTCTATGAGGTTTCTTGGAATGGCACCGCAGTTTAAGGCCACAAAGCTTCCGTTTGACCTTTCAGAATAGTTGTGTATGGACTGTGCAAAAAGTTCCTTGCCGGTTCCGCTTTCTCCCATTATTAGTATGTTTGACCTGCTGTCTGAAATTTTCTTTGCAAAGTTTATTACCTGAAGGAAATTTGCATCCTTGCCTACTATTTTGTCAAATGTGTAAATAGCATGTCTTCCCATTATGCTGTCTATTGATTTTCTTTGCTTTTTAACTTCATCAAACACCAATATGACGTTTGTTGCTTCATTGTTTTGATTCTTAACCGGATATACAGTTAAGTTAAGCTGCAGGATATTTCTTTTGGAAATTACATCCACATCTTTTTTGAAAGGGGAGGAATCTTCTTTTATTGATTTATATACTGAGTTCCAGTCCTTAAGTATGTTACTTGTTTTCATATGAAGGAGTTCATCATTGCTGCAGCCGAAAAGCTCGCTGGCAAATGAATTGGCAGATAGTATGAAGCCCTGCATATCTGCAGTAATAAATCCCTTCAATATGGAATCCAGAATAAGTTTCTGCTGTTTTTTTTCTGTTAAAAGCTTACTTCTCAGTTTGTTGTTCATGAGCTGATTTTCAATTGCCCTAGCCCCGGCAACTACCATGCCGAGGGTGTGTGAATGCACCTGCTCGCTATAGCCAGTCAGGTCAAGCGTTCCGATTATTTTTCCTGACTCATCCTTTATAGGACATCCTGAGCATGTCCAGCGATGATATGCGCTTATGAAATGCTCCTCTGCTGATACCTGAATGGGATTGTTTTCTGTAATACAAGTTCCCATGGCATTTGTTCCGATATTTTCTTCATCCATGTATGCACCTGGTATCATTTTAAAGCGAAAGGCTTCTGACAATATTTCCTCATCACCAATTACATTGAGGATGCAGCCTTCTTTGTCTGTAAGAATTGAGAAGAAATTCGAACCCTTTACGAAATCATATATTTTATTCATTATAGGAGCTGCTGCAAGCACAAGTTCCCGGTTTTCTTCCATCTTTTCAAACAATTCTTTTTCATCAAGTATTTTGTTCGAATATATCTGATTGTAATTAATGTTGTACATTTTACATCTTTCATGAGATATTCTGATAAATTCCTTGTGTCGTACAGAACCTTTTTCGACCATAGTGCCTCCTTGAATAAAGTTATTATAATAAAAAACATTATACTATAAATTGCTTAACATTACATAAAAAAATAAAAAAACTGCCAAAAAGGCAGTTCCTTCTATATTATTATACAGCTCCAAATGCAATCATTGCATTTGCTACTTTTGTGAAGCCTGCAATATTTGCACCCATCACATAGTTTCCTGGCTGGCCGTATTCATTGGCAGCTTTGCTGCTTTCATCATATATATTTTTCATAATGTCTTTAAGAATGTTGTCGACTTTTTCAAATGTCCATGACATTCTTGAGCTGTTTTGAGCCATTTCCAGAGCTGAAGTAGCAACCCCTCCAGCATTGGCCGCCTTTGCAGGCGCAAGAAGAATATTTTTTGAAATCAAAAGATTTATTGCTTCATTTGTTGTTGGCATGTTTGCACCTTCACCAACAGCAATACATCCGTTTGATATAAGAGTTTCGGCTGTCTTTAAATCAATGTCGTTTTGCATAGCACAGGGAAGAGCAATGTCACACTGCAGATCCCAAATTCTTTTGTTTTCCACGTATTCTGCTTCAGGGTAGAAGTTTACATACTCGCTGATTCTTTTTCTTTCTATTTCTTTTATTCTATGGATTGTATCAAAATCAATTCCGTTTTTGTCATATACATATCCGTTGGAATCACTCATGGCTATTACTGTTGCACCAAGCTCAATAGCTTTTTTGCATGAATAAAGTGCAACATTTCCTGAACCGGATATAACAACTTTTTTTCCAACAATAGAGTGACCGTGATTTTTGAGCATTTCATTTACAAAATACAAGAGTCCGAAACCAGTTGCTTCTTTTCGTGCAAGAGAACCTCCGTAGCTTAATCCTTTGCCTGTGAGTGTTCCTGCTTCAAATGAATTAGATATTCTTTTGTACTGTCCGTAAAGGTATCCGATTTCTCTTTCTCCAACACCCAAGTCTCCTGCAGGGATGTCTATATGCTGTCCAATATGTCTGTAAAGTTCTGTCATAAAGCTCTGACAGAAACTCATGATTTCAAGGTCGGATTTTCCTTTTGGATTAAAATCGGAACCGCCTTTTGCTCCTCCAATTGATAATCCAGTAAGTGCATTTTTAAAAGTTTGTTCAAAGGCAAGAAACTTTACCACACTTAAGTTAACAGAAGGGTGGAATCGTAATCCTCCCTTGTATGGACCAATGGCACTGTTTAGCTGTACCCTGAAGCCTCTGTTTATTTGAAGTTCACCGGATGCATCTACCCATGGTACTCTGAACATAATTTGTCGTTCAGGTTCTACGAGACGTTCCACAACTTTTGCCTTGACAATTTGGGGGTTGCTTTTTAAAACTGGCTCAATGCTTGTAAGAATTTCCTCGATTGCCTGGTGAAATTCTGGTTCATTTGGATTTTTTTGCTTAACATCATCAATTATTTTCTGTAAATAAGTCATATTCTCTCCTAAATATTAATAATTTTTAATAAATAAATTAAAAGTTTAAATTTCTTAATAAATATTTTTTATAATATACAACGAAAAAAGAAGTTCGTCAATTTAATTTCTTAAATATTACGCAAAAGTAATAATTAAATAGTCAAAAGACAAGTCTTTAATAAGTAAAACAGAAAAATTTAAAATTAAAATAATGATAAAATGCGTTATTAATAGAAATAATGCGCGATTATAAAGTTTAAAATGAAAATATAATAATTATTAGCTAAATTAGCCAATAATAATAAAAAACAGCATTTGAGAAATAATATATTTTGATTTAATATTAGTGAAAGGTCAAAGAAAGTCAAAGTTAATATCAGATTTTAAGGAAGTGAGAAAATGTCTAATTTAAGCGATATTATTGAAGGCTTCATAAAGGAACTAATGGAAGCCAACAATCAAAGGGCAGTGGAAATACAAAGAAACATTTTGGCTCAACAGTTTGATTGTTCTCCTTCACAGATAAACTATGTGCTCACAACCCGGTTTAACAACGACAGGGGATATATTGTTGAAAGCAGAAGAGGCGGAGGCGGCTATATAAGAATTTTCAAGGTTCGCTCATCCATAGAAGAAGATCTTCAGAACCTACTGAATGAAAGCATAGGAGACAGCGTAACATTGAACAAGGCGCTGGATTTAATTTATGCATTGCTTGAAAGAGGTATAATAAACATCAGAGAACAAAAAATTATGCAAAGCACCATAAGTGACAGAGCTTTGAACAGTGTTTCATATGATGAAAGAAATAAATTGAGAGCTGATTTGCTGAAAGAAATGATTCTTGCATCAGCAGAAAATAACATATAACAGGAGGGGTAGTATGCTTTGCGATGAATGCGGCAAAAACGAAGCCAAGGTCCATGTGACCCATATATTAAATGGAAAAAAATCTGAAAATCATTTGTGCGAGGAATGTGCTAAAAAGAATCAGACAATTTTAAATTCAAATTTTTCGATGGAAAATTTATTTTCCGCAATGCTCAACAATGCCATGAACACTACGCCATATTTGCCTGCTAAGGGCTGCGACATGTGTGGCATGACGTATGAGGAATTCAAACAGACAGGAAAGTTCGGATGCAGCCACTGCATAGATACATTCAAGCCAAGGCTTATGCCAGTAGTAAAAAACATACAGGGTCATGAGCTGCACAGGGGCAAGATTCCAAGAAGAGCAGGGGGAATTTACAAGGTTCAAAAGGATATTGAGAAATTAAAAGATGAGCTGAAATCTGCAATTGAGCAGGAAGAATATGAAACAGCAGCAAAATTAAGAGATAAAATAAGAAGCATGGAATCAAACATGAAGAAGGGAGATGAGTAATTTGGAAAATAGCGGAATAGTCCTCACAAGTCGTATAAGACTTGCAAGAAATTTAAAAAATTACAAATTTCCTTTGAAAATGACTGGGGAAGAATCAAACAATGTAGTTGAAGAAGTAAAAAATGCAGTAGACAGACAAAATTTAAATTACAAGCTCACATACATGAGGGATTTGTCGGATGTTGAGAAAAGCGTGATGGTTGAAAAACATCTCATAAGTCCTGCTCTTGCGGAAAAGAAAGAAACAGGAGCATTTCTCTTAAGCAATGACGAAAAAGTATCAATAATGATCAATGAGGAAGACCACATAAGAATTCAGACGCTGGGAACAGGCATGTCTCTTAAGGAATGCTGGGAATTAAGCAACAAAATAGATGATGTTCTGGAAGAAGAAGTTGATTATGCATTTGACAGAGAGCTGGGATATGTGACAGCCTGCCCCACAAACATAGGCACTGGAATGAGAGCTTCTGTCATGGTTCATCTTCCTGCATTGTCCATTACAAATCAAATTGAAAAACTATTAATAGGTATTTCCCAGCTTGGGGTTGCTGTAAGAGGAGTTTACGGCGAAGGGACAAAATCCATGGGTCATCTTTACCAAATTTCCAACCAGGGAACATTGGGAGCAAGCGAAGAAACCTTGATAGATAAAATTTCTCAAATTGTTGCCCAGATAGTTGAAAAGGAAGAAAGAATGAGAGCTCATCTCAAGAAAAACAATTTGTACGAAATTGAAGACGATTGTTACAGAGCGTACGGACTCCTTACAAATGCAAGAAGAATGTCTACGGAGGAAGCCATGAAGCTTTTGTCACTGCTTAAGCTTGGTAAGGAAATGGAAATAATAGACAAGGCAAAAGACAAGGACATTTACAGATTAATGGTAAAAATTCAGCCAAACAATATTTTGTCTTCAACAGACACTGAACTTACAACAAAAGAAAGAGATAAAATGAGAGCTGAAATAATAAGAAATGAATTATTAGAAAATTAAGGTCAATAATAAATAATATCAGAAAAGGAGATACAATTATGATAAGCGGATTCAACAACTCTGCAAAGAATGCCATTGAACTTGCTCAGGAAGAAGTAAAGCGTTTCAAGCAAAATGTTCTTGGAACTGAACACATATTGCTTGGGCTCATGATGGAGCAGGAAGGAATTGCAGGGAAAATACTGAGAAATAAGCTTAATGTAGATAAAGTAAGAGACATAATAAAAAATACTACGGGTACAGGCGAAAGCACACCTGAATTCATAGCCATAAGCCCAAGAAGCAAGTACATCATAGAACTTTCAAGACAGTATTCATCACAAATGGGTGTTCCATATGTGGGAACAGAGCATATTCTTCTGGGACTCATTGACGAAGGCGAAGGAATTGCTGCCCAGATAATTAAATCTGTTGCAAATTTAAAAGAACTTAAATACGAGGTTATTGAAGCTGTTAAGCAAGGAAGCGGCGGCGGAGTTCCGGGAGACAAGGAATTTTCACCGGGACCTCAGCAAGCTTCAGCACCCGGCACAAAGACAATAGACAAATATGGTATAGACCTGAATCAGAAGGCAAAGGAAGGAAAGCTTGATCCTGTCATAGGAAGAGAAGATGTTATTGAAAGAGTAATTCAAATACTTTCAAGGAGAACAAAAAACAATCCGTGCCTCATAGGCGAGCCGGGAGTTGGAAAGACTGCCATAGCAGAAGGACTGGCTCAGGAAATAATAAAAGGAAATGTTCCTGAAACATTGAAGACAAAGAGAGTAATAACTCTTGATATGTCAGGAATGGTTGCAGGAGCCAAGTATAGAGGAGAATTTGAAGAAAGGCTTAAAAGTGCCATTGATGAAATAAAGAATGCAGGAAACATAATTCTATTCATTGATGAACTTCACACAATCATAGGAGCAGGGGCAGCAGAAGGTGCAATTGATGCATCAAACATACTTAAGCCCACGCTTGCAAGAGGAGAGCTTCAGATTGTGGGAGCTACAACACTTGATGAATACAAGAAGCACATTGAAAAAGATGCTGCTCTTGAAAGAAGGTTCCAGCCCATAACTGTTGAAGAACCAAGCGTTGAAGATACAATTAAAATTCTGAAAGGATTAAGAGACAAGTACGAAGCGCACCACAAGGTTTCAATAACCGATGAAGCAATTGATGCTGCAGCAAAATTGTCGCACAGATACATTTCAGACAGATTTTTGCCTGACAAAGCCATAGATCTTATTGATGAGGCTGCTTCAAGAACAAGGCTTAAATCTTCCACAGTCCCAAAAGGATTGAAAGAAATTGAAGATAAAATAAATGAACTTAAAAATGAAAAGAAAGCTGCAATAAACAATCAGGATTTTGAGAAGGCAGCATCTTTCAGAGATGAGGAAAAAAGGCTTACAGATGAGCTCGACAAGCAGAAGAAGCTTTGGGCAGCAAAAAATTCAAAGGATTCAAGCATTGGATACGAGGATATTTCAGAAGTTGTTTCCCAATGGACAGGGATTCCTGTTAAAAAGCTGCAGGGAGATGAAACAGACAGACTTCTGCACATGGAAGACATTCTTCACAACAGGGTAATCGGACAGGAGCCGGCAGTTGTAGCCTTGTCAAAAGCCATAAGAAGATCAAGGGTTGGACTTAAAGACCCTAAAAAGCCTATTGGTTCATTCATATTCCTGGGACCTACTGGAGTGGGCAAGACAGAGCTTTCAAAGGCACTGGCAGAATCCATGTTCGGAGATGAAAATGCAATGATAAGGGTTGATATGTCAGAATACATGGAAAAACATTCTGTTTCTAAACTTGTCGGTTCACCTCCGGGATATGTGGGATTTGATGACGGCGGACAGCTTACAGAAAAAATAAGAAGGAAGCCATACTCAGTTGTATTGTTTGATGAAATTGAAAAGGCACATCCTGATGTTTTCAACATACTGCTGCAGATCCTCGATGACGGAAGACTTACAGATGCCAAGGGAAGGACTGTGGACTTTAAGAACACGGTTATAATCATGACATCAAACGTTGGGGCAAGCACAATCAAGAAACAAAGAACGCTGGGCTTTGCATCAAACTCATCAAATGAAGAAAAAGATGAATATGAAAAAATGAAGGAAAATGTAATGGCTGAGCTTAAACAGACATTCAGACCGGAATTTTTAAACCGTATCGATGAAATAATTGTGTTCCACTCCTTGAGCAAGGACAACATCAAGCAGATTGTTTCACTTATGATTGACAATCTTTCTAAAAGGCTTGAACAGCTCAATATCAAAATCGAGCTAGATGAGAAAGCAAAGGAATTCTTGGCAGAAGCAGGCTTTGACCCGGTTTACGGAGCAAGACCTCTTCAAAGAGAAATAAGAAGAAAAATTGAAGACCGACTTTCAGAAGAACTTTTGAAAGGTTCTGTTCAAAAGTCTGACACAATTAAAATATCAGCTGAAAACAATGAATTGATTTTTTCAAATGAAAGATAATAAATACCGGTAATGGTGCTTAGGACATTGACAAATCTCGACGCTGTCATCCTGAACGATATTGAAGAATTTCATCGACCTCAGAATGACAACGTCAAAAGTAATTTTGTTAAATAAAAAAAATTCTAAATGCACTTGACAAACAAAATGAATTGTGTATAATAATAAAAAACATATTCAGCAATGACGGGAAGAGTAGTTTAAGATTTAGTCACAGAGAGATAGCGTTGGTGAAAGTCTATTACAATAATCTTAAAATGAAGAACATCCCTGAGCTTGTGACCCAAATTGCACTTAAAGAGTAGGCTCACACGCATCCGAGCGATAAAGCGGCAGAAACATGTCAGTGTTTTTAGAGTGAGCATCTTTGGATGCTAATTAGGGTGGTACCGCGGATTACTCCTTCGTCCCTTTCGGGATGAAGGAGTTTTTGTATGCCCTAACCCTGTTTTTCGACCGTAGGGAAGAAAAACAGCGGTAGGTCAACCGCAACGAGCACCAAATTTGTGCGACGCAAGGAGCAGACAAATTTGTGTTGCGAGACTGTGGTATGCCCGCTTACGACCAATTAATAATGTAGGTAAGGTTATGGCTCAGACAATCTCATTCCGAAGGAGTAAATAAAATTCGAAAGGGATTATTATGAGAAAAAATGAATATCGCACCCACACATGCGGGGAATTAAGAGAAAGCCACATAGGCATGGAAGTTAAAGTATCAGGATGGTTTGAAAATGTCAGAGACCACGGCGGAGTTAAATTTGCAGATATTAGAGATCAGCATGGAACAGTGCAGGTTGTGGTGGAAGATGAAACACTTCTTGATGGAATTTCAAAAGAAAGTACCGTATGCGTTTCAGGACGTGTAATAAAAAGAGATGCAGACACCATCAATGAAAAAATTGCAACAGGAACTGTTGAAATTGTTGCAGAAACATTTCAAGTTCTTGGAAAAAACAAGTGCTCTCTTCCTTTTGAAATATCTTCTTCTAAGGAAACAAAGGAAGACATTAGGCTTAAATACAGATTCCTTGACTTAAGAAACAAGGATGTTCAAAAAAACATCATCATGCGTTCAAAAATAATTTCATTTTTAAGAAGCCGCATGACTGACATGGGATTTTTGGAGATTCAGACACCCATACTCACATCATCTTCTCCGGAAGGTGCAAGAGATTACATTATACCAAGCAGAAAGCATCCTGGAAAATTTTATGCCCTTCCCCAGGCACCTCAGATGTTCAAACAGCTTTTGATGGTGTCCGGATTTGACAAATATTTTCAGATAGCACCATGCTTCAGAGATGAAGATGCCAGGGCTGACCGTTCGCCGGGAGAATTTTATCAGCTTGACTTTGAAATGAGCTTTGCAACACAGGATGATGTTTTAAATGTTGCAGAAGAAGTTCTTTACAGAACTTTTGTTAAGTTTTCCGATAAAAAGGTTTCTAAACCTCCATTTGTCAGAATTCCTTACAAAGAGTCCATGATTAAATACGGAACTGACAAACCTGATTTAAGAAATCCCCTTGAAATTATAGATATAAGTCAAATGTTTCTTGATACTGATTTTGCACCGTTTAGAAAAAAGACAGTAAGAGCCATAAATGTTCCGGATTGTGCAACCCAATCAAAAAGCTTTTTTGAGAACATGCTTGATTATGCCATGAAGATTGGAATGAAAGGGCTGGGATACATCAAAGTCGACGATGATATGAAGTACCACGGTCCAATAGACAAGTTCCTTTCTGAAGAAGACAAAAAAGAGCTTGCTGAAGTTGCAGGATTAAAACCGGGATGCGTATTGTTCTTCATTGCAGATGAAAAGGAATATGCTCCCAAGCTTGCAGGTCAAATAAGGACTGAACTGGGAAGAAGGCTTCATTTAATTGATGAGGACAAATTTGAAATGTGTTTCATAGTTGACTTCCCAATGTATGAAATCGACGAGAACACAGGAAATGTGGCTTTTACACACAACCCGTTTTCAATGCCTCAGGGAGGAATGGAAGCTCTCCTTACAAAAGACCCTCTTGACATTGTTGCGTATCAGTATGATATTGTATGTAATGGTATTGAATTATCCTCGGGAGCCGTTAGAAATCATGATGCAGACATCATGGTGAAGGCTTTTGAAATTGCAGGATACACTGAAGAGGATCTTGAGAGCAAGTTTTCAGCCCTTTACAATGCATTTAAATACGGAGCTCCTCCTCATGCAGGAATGGCTCCTGGTATTGACCGAATAGTAATGCTCTTGACAGGTGAAGAAAATATCAGAGAAGTAATAGCTTTCCCAATGAACAGCAGTGCTCAGGACCTTCTTACAAATTCTCCGTCAGAAGTTACGGAGCAGCAATTAAGAGAAGTTCATATTAAAATCAGGTAGGAGGAAGTATGGTTACCAGGGACGATATAATTAAAATTGCAAAACTTGCTAAATTGTCGGTGGAAGATGATGAAATAGAAGCATTGACTCACGACATGGCAGAAATAATCGGATTTGCGGATACAATAAGTTCAGCCGTTCAAGACGGATTTGAGGGTTTTGATGATATAAACAACATAACAAATGCATTTCATGAAGATGTAGTACAGGAATCCTTTGACAGAGAACTGATTCTTAAAAACAGGGATGGCGGTGAACAAGGCTGCTTCATGGTGAAAAAAAGGTCGGGGAGGATATGATGAGCAAAATAACTTATATAGGAAAACTCCTTAGAGATAAAGAAATATCATGCACAGAGCTAACGGAAAAATATATAAAGTCAATTGAAGCAGAAAACAAAAAACTGAATGCGTATGTGAACATTACGGCTGAAACAGCCATGAAGACAGCAAAGAATGTTGATGAGAAAATTTCAAGGGGAGAAATTCTCCTTCCTCTTGAAGGAATACCAATGACGCTGAAAGACAACATATCCACTAAAAATATTGAAACAACATGCTGCTCAAACATACTAAAGGGCTATGTGCCCATATATGATGCAACAGTGTGGGATATTTTGAAAAATCAAAATGCTGTCCTTCTTGGAAAAGCAAACATGGATGAGTTTGCCATGGGTTCATCATGCGAAACTTCCTGCTTTGGAGGTGCTCTTAATCCTTACAGCACAAATCATGTGGCCGGAGGAAGTTCGGGAGGAGCGGCAGCAGCTGTTGGTGGAAATATTGCAGTGTATGGTCTTGGTTCAGATACAGGTGGTTCAGTAAGGCAGCCGGCAAGTTTCTGCGGCCTTGTTGGGCTTAAGCCTACATACGGAACTGTTTCAAGATACGGTCTCATTGCATATGCTTCAAGCCTTGATCAGATAGGGCCCATAACTACATCAGTTGAAGATGCTGCCATTGTTTATGATGCAATATCCCTTTACGATAAAAATGATGCAACTTCACAGGGAAGCAAAACAAAGACTACCCATACATTAAAAAACAGCATCAAGGGTATGAAAATAGGAATAGCTAAGGAATATTTCGAAGGAATAAGAGATGACGTGAGAGAGTCAGTAGAAAGTGCAGTGAAAGTATATGAATCTCTTGGGGCAGAAGTAGTTTCAATAAGTATTCCTCAGTTAAAACATGCTCTTCCTGTTTACTATATACTTGCCTGTGCTGAAGCTTCCTCAAACCTTGGAAGGTATGACGGCATACGCTATGGTTACAAGACTCCAAGCTACAACGACATAAATGACATGATATGCAAGACAAGAAGCGAAGGGTTCGGCAAGGAAGTCAAAAGAAGAATCATGCTTGGAACATACGTCTTAAGTGCCGGTTACTACGATGCTTACTACAAGAAGGCTCAACAGCTTCGAGGGGCATTGGTGAATGCATTCAAGGATGCATTCAAAAAATGCGATGTCATTGTTTCGCCAACGGTTCCCATGACTGCTTTTGAACTTAACTTTACTCAAAAGGACCCTATTGAAACATACATGACAGACATACTGACTGTTCCTGTGAATATTGCAGGGCTTCCTGCAGTATCTGTACCATGCGGTTTTGATAACAAAGGGCTTCCAATAGGGATGCAGATAATTGGAAACAGCTTCGATGATGCCAAGATACTAAATGCAGCATATCAATATGAGCAGGCGGTTAAAAACCACACATTCAAAGAATTAGAAACAGGGGTGAGACTATGAGCTGGGAAATGGTAGCAGGACTTGAAACTCATGTGGAGCTTTCAACAAAGACAAAAATATTCTGCCAGTGCACAACAGAATTTGGCGGAGATCCTAACACACACTGCTGTCCTGTGTGCATAGGTCTTCCGGGTACACTTCCTAAATTAAACAAGGCAGTTGTTGAATATGCAGTGAAGGCAGGCCTTGCCACAAACTGCAAAATCAGAAACATTTCAAAAATGGACCGAAAAAACTACGTGTATCCTGACCTTCCAAAGGCGTACCAGATTTCACAATACGACAAACCACTGTGTGAAAATGGATTTATCACATTGTCTTCAGGCAAGAACATAAACATCACAAGAATTCATATTGAAGAAGATGCTGGAAAGCTCATTCATGAAAGAGGAGACACATACATCGACTACAACAGGGGAGGAGTTCCTCTTATTGAAATAGTTTCGGAGCCCGACATAAGAAGCATAGATGAAGCAGTTGAATACATTGAAAAACTAAGACTCATTATGAAATATATAGGAGTTTCTGACGTTAAGATGCAGGAAGGTTCCTTAAGATGCGATGTGAACATTTCTATCAGGAAACATGGAGAAGAAAAGTTTGGAACAAGGGCGGAAATCAAGAACATGAACTCCTTAAACTTCATTGCTAAGGCAATGGAATTCGAATTTAACAGACAGGTAGACATCCTTGAAAACGGCGGATGTGTGGAGCAGGAAACAAGAAGATACAATGCAGAGCAAAATATCACAGAAAGCATGCGCGGCAAGGAAGATGCCGATGACTACAGGTATTTCAGGGATCCTGACCTTGTTACAATTTCAATTTCAGATGATGAAATAAAAAACATCAAAAATTCTCTGCCGGAACTTCCGGGAGAAAAATTAAAGCGCTTTACGGAAGAATTTGCTCTTCCCATGGATGATGCAGAACTTTTGACAAAATACAAAAAAATAGCAGAGTATTTTGAAAGCTCATGCAAAAATGTAACAAACAAGAAGCTTGTTTCAAATTATATCCTGGGGCAGATATTCAGACGTCTTTCCACAGATACGGAAAAGGAAGAGTTTTTAATCAAAGTTTCTCCTGAACAATTAAACGAGCTTGTGCTGTTGACTGAAAACAAGAAGCTGAGCTCAAACATGGCAAGAAATGTGCTTGAGCAAATGCTTGATACGGGAAAAGGTGTCATGAGCTTTATTTCTGAAAGCGATATGGAAGGAATTGACGAAAGCGATTTAAGGGCTATATGTGAAAAAGCAGTGACAAACAATCAAAAGGCTGCAGAAGAATACAAAAGCGGCAAGGAAAAGGCAATAGGTTCTATAATAGGATTTATTATGAAGGAAACAAAGGGCAAGGCAGATGCGGCTAAGGCCACGGAAATAGTTAAACAATTAATAATTAAGAGTTAAGAATTAAGAATTAAAGGAAAGGAATTTGGGCATGCCCAAATTCCTTATTTGTTTAGAACTTTTTCTTCAATTAAAATCTGCTCTAAAGCAAGCACTATTTCTTTATCATAAAATGTTCCGATGCAAATCTTTAATTCACTCATGGCCTCTTCCGGAGACATGGCATTTCTATATGCTCTGTCTGATGTCATGGCATCATAGGAATCGGCTACGGCTATTATTTTTGCTTCTATTCGGATTTCATCACCCTTAAGACCCTTAGGATAACCTGATCCATCTAATCTTTCATGGTGTGCTTCAACAATTTTGGATATGTCCTCAATAAATTTACCATGCAATAATTCTGAGCTGTATGTGCTGTGCTTTTTAATATAGTTAAATTCCTCATCACTTAGTTTTGAGGCTTTATTTAATATTTCATCGGGAATAAAGTATTTACCCACATCATGGAAAAGTGATGCCAGAGCAATGGTATAATTGATTTCACCTGAAAGCCCCAACTTGCTGGCAATTTTTACTGAATAATCCTGTACCCTGTTGCTGTGATTATAAGTATATACATCCTTTTGTTCGGATTTATCCAGCAAGTTTCTTAATTCATCCGTATATGTATATAATAAATTGTAAACCGGCTGTGACGTTATATACAATATCTTTGTATCCGTAAGTGTTCTGAAAGGCACGGTTTCTTTTATATCATGCACGTAAAAGTAATCGCCTTTTTGCATTTTGACTGTCTTATTGCCGTCTTCAATTAATATTGATCCTTCCAAAATGTAATAAAACTCCATGAGATTAGCAGTATTTCCCGGAGTGATGCTGTTTGGCCTCTCAGCCGCGAATTCATATAACATGATCTCCATGTCATCATTTCTTGCTAGAAGGCTAAGTATTGAAGTCCCTCTAACCTGATCAATATATTTCTTGTCTTTATAAATAAATAACCCGTCCATTAATTCACTCCTTAAGAAATAATTATAGCATATTATTTGTTAGTAGAAATCTCAAATTATAATTAAATATTAAATTAAAAAAACATCTCCTGAGAGTATGTCAATAAAATAAAAGGAGAGATTGCTCCCTCCTTAACTTTTAAATTAATGTGCGTAGCACGGGTCTACCAGGATTGTTCTGTCATATATAACTACTTCAATATATGTCTTTGTGACTTCTATTCCTTCTGCGGCAGCATCTGTAATTAGCTTATCAACTTTTGACTCTGTCTTTTCAAGTAGTTTTTCAATGATTTTATCAACAATTAAATCCAAATCTTCGCTCTTGTTTTCTTTGAGAGCTTCAATTTCCGCCTGTTTTACGGCGACTTCCACAGCCTTAAAGACATACTCATTGGTTTTATCAACCCTTTTCATTATTATGTCGCTTGCTGTCACTTCGTCTGCAAATACCGAAGGTCCAAATAACGTTAACAAGCTGATCATAATCATTGTTACTGATACTACTCTTTTTAATCTTTTGTACATTTCCCTTTACCTCCATTATTCTTCAACCTACTCTTTGAAGGAAATAAAAAAACCCCTTTCGGTAGCTGGCTGCCATTTTAAAGGCCCTGTAGCTTTGCGTCGCTAACTTTCGTCAGCTTTGCCATTATCGGTTGAAGTTGAATTTTATTTACTATAATAATATCATATTATCAATAAATTATCAAACATTATTTGGAATATATGTATTTTTATTGCTATTCCACTAAATTTCTTACTGATAATATAAAATGAGACAATGCGCATTCAGTGAATTGTCTCATTTATATTCTTAATTCTTAACTCTTAATTATTCATTGTAATTACGTTTCGTATGTCTTCAGTATATTTTGTGCGATTTGATCTCTTGTTGTCCTCATGTCCATTGCCTGCTTTTCTATGTAGCGGTGGGCTTGGTTTTCAGTCATGTTGAGATATTGTATGAGAACACATTTTGCCCTTGTTACAAGCCTTATTTCTTCAATTTTTTGCTGCAGATGTATATTTTCGTTTTTTAGACCAAGTATTCTTTTTTTTGAAGCCAGAGCAAGCTTGAGAGACTGAAAGAAAACCTGTTTAATTATTGGTTTTGAAACCACCAATACGCCGCTGTCTTCAACCTTGGCTGATATGTCATCGGCAATTTCGCTTTTTACAACTATTATGACTCCCGAAGCGCTGATTTCGGTTACAGTAACTGCAAGATTATCTCCAAACTCGTCTTTTAAAGGAGCGTTGATTACTACAAGGTCATATTCAAAATTATTTAGCATTCTTCTTGCTTCGCCGCTGCTTGATGCCGTTGCGGTTGAGCAAACAGTATTCGTGTTCAATAGCTGGGACAAAAGCTCTATTCCTTTGTCGGAGCTTGACACCACAAGCACACTGTTCATGAAATCACCACCCCCTGTCAATGATAGGAAAAATATTATATTGTGTAAAAGTATGTGTTGTGCTCAAATTCTTCCTTGTTTCCAGACTTTTCACACAAAATGCATTCATCAGTCTTGAAAGACAAGTATTTTTTCAATGTATTTGAAGGTAGACAATTAGCCACAAATTCACTTTTTTCTGCAATTCTCACGGCTTCTTCAAGTGTATCTGGAATTGTGTCGTAATTTTTCAAAACATCTTCACTGGCCTGGTATAAATTTAAGTTTGAAGGCTTCTTCAGTTCAATATTGTTCTCAATTCCTTCAAGCCCGGCATAAATTAAAAGAGCAAATGCATAGTAAGGATTGCAGCTTGGATCTGAAGAACGAAGTTCCATTCTAGAGTATATTCCTTCTGCTGCAGGTATTCGCACAAGCTGGGAACGGTTCTGGTAAGACCATGTAACATATTTTGGAGCTGAATGGCTTCCAAAACGGTTGTAGGAATTTGTAAGAGGATTTAAAAAAACAGTTATTTCTTTAATTCTGTTTAATATTCCTGCAATAAAATTTTCAGCTTCTTTGGAACTGCTGTTTTTTATGTTGTCGAAAATATTCTCATTGTTTTTCAAAATAGATATATTGATGTGAAGTCCGCTTCCGCTGCAATCTTTTAAAGGTTTAGGCATAAAAGAAGCATAAAGACCATTTAAATGAGCAATGGTTTTTACGACGGATTTGAATGTGACCAGGTTGTCTGCAGCTGACATGGCATCACTGTATTTAAAGTCAATTTCATTTTGTCCGGGACCCTGTTCGTGGTGGGAACATTCTGGAAGAATTCCCATTTGCTCTAACGTGAGACTTATGTCTCTTCTTACGTTTTCTCCCTTGTCCAGAGGGGCTATGTCAAAGTATCCTGCATTGTCCTGAGGAATTTTAGTTGGATTTCCTTTTTCATCTTCTTCAAAAAGATAAAATTCACATTCTGAGCCTATTTCAATTTTGTAGCCCATTTCTTGGGCTTTATTTACTGCTTTTAAAAGTATAGCTCTGCCATCACCTTCAAAAGGTGTTTTGTCGGGATATTTTATGTCACAATAGAATCTTACAACTCTTCCCTGCTGAGGTCTCCATGGCAGAATTGCCAGTGTGGATGGGTCAGGATACAAAAAAAGGTCAGACTCCTCTATGTTTAAAAATCCCCGTATTGAAGATGCGTCAAAAGAAATGCCGTTTTTAAATGCTCTTGGAAGTTCCTCAGACAAAATTGAAATATTTTTTATGGTTCCAAATATGTCACAGAAAGACAGACGTACAAATTTTACGTCATTGTCGCTTATAAACTGCAAAACTTCATCAATGGTATATTTCATGTTACACCTCCGAAATTATAACTATAAAAAAAAGCGCACTGCAGCGCAATTGTCTACCAGTACAATAATGCTGCAATGAACGCCTTTGTTCTTGTTGAAAAAATTTTATTATATGAGATACCGTTTGTCAAGTTCTTTTTAAAATTTATGCATTTAAACTACAATTTATGAGTGAAAAATAAAAATAAAAAAAGTTCTTGACACAGGCCTATCCCATAATGTATCATTCATCTATAATAAGCAAAGGCGCTTAGGTTTTTAAACCTACGCGCCTTTTTTGTATACGGAGGTAATTATGAGCAATATTTCAGAGATTTTCGGAAGCATGGTATTTAACGATGACGTAATGAAAGAAAGACTGCCTAAAGACACATACAAGGCGTATAAAAAGACAATAATGGAAGGCAAAAGTCTGGACATCAATGTTGCCAACGTAGTGGCAAATGCAATGAAAGACTGGGCCATTGAAAAGGGAACAACTCATTTCACGCACTGGTTTCAGCCAATGACTGGAATTACAGCTGAAAAACATGACAGCTTCATATCAGCAACATCTGATGGAAAAGTTATTATGGAATTTTCAGGAAAAGAGCTGATAAAGGGAGAACCTGATGCATCAAGCTTTCCTTCAGGAGGACTGAGATCCACATTTGAAGCAAGAGGATATACAGCATGGGATCCGACTTCCTACGCTTTTATAAAAGATTCTGTTTTATGCATTCCAACGGCATTCTGTTCATACGGCGGAGAAGTGCTTGACAAAAAAACACCTCTTCTTCGTTCAATGGAAGCTCTAAACGAACAGGCACTGAGAGTATTGAAGCTTTTCGGTGACACAACAACTACAAGAGTTATTACAACAGTAGGACCTGAACAGGAATATTTCCTAATTGACAAAGAAGTTTACAAAAAAAGAAAAGACATAGTATTTACAGGAAGAACTCTTTTCGGAGCAAAGCCTCCAAAAGGACAGGAGCTTGAAGACCATTACTTTGGAGCAATAAAACCAAGAGTATCGGCTTTTATGAAAGAACTGAACAATGAACTCTGGAAACTTGGAATTCTAGCAAGAACAGAGCACAACGAAGTAGCACCTGCTCAGCATGAGCTTGCCCCTATATTTACAAATACAAACATTGCATGCGACCACAATCAGCTTACAATGGAAACATTAAAAAGAATTGCAGATAAACATGGAATGTTCTGTCTGCTGCACGAAAAACCATTTGCAGGAATTAACGGAAGCGGCAAGCACAACAACTGGTCTCTTTCAACAAATGACGGAGTAAACCTTCTGGAGCCGGGAACATCTCCTTATGACAATGCAAGATTTTTATTGTTCCTTTGTGCAGTTGTAAAAGCTGTTGATGAATATCAGGATTTATTGAAGGTTTCAGTTTCAACTGCAGGCAACGATCACAGACTTGGAGGCAACGAAGCTCCTCCTGCTATAATTTCAATATTCCTTGGAGATGAACTCACTTCTGTTCTTGAGTCTGTTGAAGGGGAAACTGCATACGACAAAGAATTCAAACGAGAAATGGCAGTAGGCGTTGATGCAATTCCTGTGTTTCCTAAAGACACCACCGACAGAAACAGAACATCACCTTTTGCATTCACAGGCAATAAATTTGAATTCAGAATGGTTGGCTCAAAGCTGTCCATTGCAGGTCCAAACATGGTGCTGAATACAATAGTGGCAGATGAACTTTCAAGATTCGCAGACATTTTGGAAAAAGCAGATGATTTCACTGCTGAATTAAATAAATTGCTTAAAGATACAATTAAAAATCATAAGAGAATAATTTTCAACGGAAACAACTACACTGATGAATGGGTTGTAGAAGCAGAAAAAAGAGGGTTGTTGAACCTCAAGTCTACTCCTGAATCAATTCCATACTTCAGCAGTGAAAAAAGTGTAACGTTGTTTGAAAAATTCAATGTACTTTCCAGAAAAGAAATTTATTCAAGAACTGAAATAGTACTTGAAGAATACTGCAAGGAAATAAACATTGAAGCCCTGACATTGATTGATATTGCAAAGAAGGATCTTATCCCTTCGGTTACAGCATACATCAAGGAACTGTCAGACACCGCAAACTCGAAAAAAGCTTTCATGATTGATATTGACTGTGAAACAGAAAAATCTCTCATATACAAACTGTCACTTCTTGCCAGTTCACTTTATTCAAAGACGGAGCTGTTAGAAAACAAGCTGCTTGAAGTAAAAAACTGCAATGGAGTTGAAGAAACCGCATATTTTTACAGAAACAGCATATTTGCTGCAATGCAAGAAATGAGAGCAGTTATAGATGAACTGGAAACAAATACAGCAAAAAAATACTGGCCTTTCCCAACTTACGGAGAAATATTGTTCAGTGTATAGTTTAAATTCCTCCCGAAATAATGAACTACACTGAACGATATAAGTTAATTCCGATGTTTATATAAAAGCACACTGCTATGCAGTGTGCTTTTTATGTAAGCAATTGGAAAAACAGTGCATATACTAATATGAAAAGAAAGGAGCGAAATTATGATAATTCATGTTGTACAGCCGGGAGATACTATTTATTCCATAGCAAAAAAATACAATGTATCTCCTCAAAAAATAATCATGGATAACGAACTGGCTACGCCAAATGTACTTGTGCCGGGGCAGACAATTGTTATTCTCATACCAAGTCAGGTACATGTAGTAAGGCCTCTTGACACACTTGCAGGCATTGCGCAGATGTATGACACAACAACAGTTGAACTGCTTCAAAAAAATCCATTCATTGAATATGCCGACGCAATTTATCCCGGTGACCAAATTACAATTGAAAACACTGAACCCAAATTAGGAACCATATTTGTTAACGGCTACGCTTATCCTAACATAGACAGAAATGTACTTATGAAGATTTTGCCGTATTTGACATATTTAAGTGTGTTCACATATGGGATAACAGAATCCGGAGAACTCATAGATATTGAAGATGAAGAGCTCATAAGAATGGCAAGGGATTTCGGCGTTGCACCGCTCATGGTTATTTCTACATTGACAGAAGAAGGATCATTCAGCAATGAACTGGCTCACAAGATTTTAAACAGCGTAGAAATACAAGAAAAACTTATAGAAAATGTGCTTCAAAACCTTAAAGAAAAACAATACCATGGTCTTGATATTGATTTTGAATACGTGCTGCCTGAAGACAGAGAAGCATTTGTCAACTTTGTTGAAAAAATTACAGAACGCCTCAATAATGAGGGATTTCAGGTGTTCACGGCTCTTGCACCAAAAATTTCCTCTGAACAAAAAGGCCTTTTGTATGAAGCTCATGATTATCCTGCCATAGGAGATGCATCAAACAGAGTGCTTCTCATGACTTACGAGTGGGGCTACACGTACGGGCCTGCCATGGCAGTTGCTCCCATTGATAAAGTCAGAGAAGTTCTTGACTATGCCATAACAGAAATCGACCCGGAAAAAATATATATGGGAATTCCAAACTACGGATACGATTTTATACAGCCATATGTTGCAGGAGAGTCAAGGGCAGATTCATTATCAAATGTGGAAGCTGTGGACTTGGCTGCAAAAGTTGGTGCGAACATTCAATATGATGTAAAATCACAATCTCCTTACTTCATTTATTATGACAATCAAGGGCGCCAGCATCAGGTATGGTTTGAAGATGCAAGAAGCATCCGTGAAAAGCTTGAGGCTTTTAATGAATATGGATTTGAAGGAGTGGGAATTTGGAATGTAATGAAGTACTTCCCTCAAAAATGGCTGGTTTTAAGTTCGCTGTATGACATAGCAAAGGTTATTTGAGTCATAAGAGTAATTATATGAAAAAATCAGCATATAAATAGATAACAGGTAATTTAGGAGGTTTCCATGAATAATAAAAATTATAGAGTGATGAAATTCTTTGAGCCGGTTAATAAAAAGGACATAGCAAGGGGTTACGTGCGCCTTGACATCAGAGGAATAAAGGGCAATGTTATTGTGTCAGTTGAAAATTTAGGAGATGCGAAGACAACAAGCGAAGTATATTTATATAAGGACAAAACGAACAAAATCAAGCTCGGAGACATCAACAACAAAAAAGGAATGCTTAAGAAAATTCTTACATTCGGAAGCAACAACGCAATAGAAGACTACAACACATGTGCCATAGTAAAAAACGGAAAGATTGCACTTTACTCCAATTTGTTCAATACAACCAGCATTGAAACTATCAATAAACTGGATGCAGGAGAAAAGGAATTAACAATTGTACCCGATTCTAAAGAACAAGATAAGAAGGAAGTGTCAGTTCCTCCAGAAGTGGTTGAGCAGCCGGAAAATGAAGAACCAAAATTGTCATCTCCTGTTCAGGATGTACCAAGAAGAATAGAAAAAATTGTTACCGTGGAAGAAAGACATGATGAGGAAGAAAACATTGAAGAATTTCAAGAATCAGAAAAACAAGAAATCGACGTCGATGTTACAAAGTCTTCCCAAGAATTTTCCCAGGAAGATGAAAACTCAGTGAAATCAGAATCAATCAGACATAAAAATAAATTCAACGAAAGTCTGTACAATGCTCTAAGGGATTATAAAAGAACAGAGCCGTTGTCGGTAAAAATCAAGAATTTCAGCTGGTGGTACATACCATATGACGAAATGGGAATAAAAAACGGCTTTCTGCCTTACTACAATCAAATAGTGAGCTCATATTACCCGTATCCCATGTCAAACCGTGTAACAACCTGCAACAGTCTCATGAAAAAATACGGACATTATATTTTTGGAATATATGAAGACAATGATGACATAATTAAATTCATTTACGGAATTCCCGGAGAATTTACTAAGGAAGAGCAGCCTTACAAGGGTATTACAGGATTCAAAAACTGGTCATACAGCAACAAGGATAATAATACAGAGCATGGCTACTGGCTGGCATTTGTAAATCCGAGGACAGGTGAGTCGACAGACCCTCCGCAAATTGTTTTGACTAAATAATACTGTACAAATTGTTATAAATTTGCTATAATTAGCAAGAACAACTTAAAAAGGAGTATAGTAAACAAATGCCACCCATAAGTACTAACATGCACTTTGGTAAAATTTTTATAGAAAATTCTGAGGATGAAATAGACATACCGAGTTTTATTATGGGTATTGTATCCCCGGAAACTATGGATGTAGATGATTTTGAAGAAATGCACACCCTTGATGAAGATGGAAACATCGATGTAAGGGAGTTTTATGAACAATTTAACTTCAAAAAGTTAGACATAACACAAAAATCATTTGTTTTGGGATACTATTGCCATTTGTGGTTTGACGAATATTACAAGTTCAATGCAAGCAAACTTACAATACACAATAATCTGGAATTAAGCGACGAAGAACTAAGAGCTGCAGTAAAAAGCACGCTCAGATATTACGACTATAAGGCAATAAACAACTTTTTCGAGAATTATGTTAAAGATATAAATACATTCGACATAAAAATCAATTTGAAAGAAACCAATTGGGTCAATATTAAAAAGTCCAAGGATAAAATATTGGAATTTTTAAAAGGCAATAAATCAGAAACCATATATCCTCAACTTATTGAAGAAGAAGAATATATGAGATTTATTAACAATGGCTTCAGCAAAATTAAGAAATCTTTGTAGAAAACTCCTTTACGGGAGTTTTTTTAAAAATTTTAAATTGACTGAAAAAGGAAAATATAATATAGTTTAATTGCGTTCAATTTGTTGATGGATATTAAGATAAGGATGGTAAATAGTGAGATATAAATATGTATTTTTTGACTTTGATGGAACTCTTGCAGACACTGAAGAGGTTAATTTTGTAATATATCAAAAGTTAGCTGAAAAATATAATTTAAGAAATATTACCATAGATGAACTTGGTCATATTAAAAAAATGAGTGCTAAGGAATTGATGGCTTATGTTGAGCTTAAAAAAAGATACCTTCCTTTTATGCTTAAAAGGGGAAAGAATCTTTTGAAACAGGACATGAAGAATATCAAACCTTGCAAGCCAGATATTTTGAGCACTGTAGCAGAACTTAAAAAAATGGGAATAAAGACTGCAATTATTACAACTAATTCAAAGACAAATGTTGAAATGTTTTTGGAAAAAAATGATGCATATATTTTTGATTTTATTGCAAGTGCCTCAATGTTTGGAAAAGAAACAAAGATGAGAAGAATAATGAAGAAAGAAAAACTCAGCAAGAATGAAGTTCTTTATGTAGGTGATGAAATCAGAGACATAAATGCTGCAAAGAATGCTGGAATTGATATTGCATCTGTGGGATGGGGTTACAACACAGTTGAAAGTCTTAAAAAAAACAATCCGGAATATTTAGTGATGGAACCTAACGAACTTATAGATATATGCAGCCAGAAATAAATACGAACATTTATAAAAAGTCGCTTTAAATATTTCGTCTTTTTGCGAAATATTATGAAAAAAGCGTACTTTTTTTTCTTGCAATGAATATTTCGATATGCTAGAATACTCATTATAAGAATTATAGGAGGAAGACATGGGTAAAATGATATATACCATTAAGCCTGAACACCACGGCATACAAGATATAACACGAATACTTGAAGAACATCCTGAAATCCAGTTTGTATCTTTCATGGGTGTTGATATCGGAGGAAACGGTACTGACGAAAAAATACCGGTTAAATTATTTGTTAAAGATATGGAAGATATGCTGAAATACGGCATACAAACAGACGGGTCAAGCGTTGAGCTTCAAGGAATCGCCGATTTGAACGATGCCAAGGTTGATATATTGCCGGACGTTGACTGTACATGGTTCGTTGATTACAATTATGAGTATTACAACGATGAAAACGGGCTGCCGGTTGGGACATTAAAAATTCCTTCTTTTATAATACACAGCGGCAAGCAGGTATGCTCAAGATCTATTCTAAAAAGAGCAGGACTCAATTTCCAGAATGAATTGATGGAAATATTCAAAAAACATCCGGAACTTACAAAAAACTATGGCTTTAACCATGATGATGTTGAAGAAATTGTATTAACAAGTGCCACAGAACTTGAAATGTGGGTTAAGACACCTGAACAAAGCGCTGATTTTGAAGAACTTCACACTTCTCAGGTATTAAAGGAACAATATTGGAAAAGAACAATGGGAACTGTCAGAACAGTTCTTGAAAAAATAATGGATCAGCTGGAATGCTACGACCTTAAACCTGAAATGGCACACAAGGAAGTTGGTGGAATTGCCAATAGAATTGATGCTAAAGGAAGAATCACTCATGTTATGGAACAGCTTGAAATAGACTGGAGATTTTCAACCACTCTACAGACAGCTGACAATGAAATTTTTATAAGAGAGTTAATAGAAGATCAGTTCAGACACCATGGATTGGAAGTTTTGTTTAAGGCAAAACCAATAGAAGGTGTTGCAGGAAACGGAGAGCATGTTCACTTGGGAGCTGCTGTTAAGCTGAAGAACGGAAAAAGAATCAATTTATTTGCTCCTGTCGACATGAAAAATCAATACTTGAGCGAAATAGGATACGGAGCCTTAATGGGAATACTTAAAAACTATGAAGTTATAAATCCTATTGTTACAGCTACCAATGATGCATTCAACCGTTTAAAACCAGGTTTTGAAGCTCCTATATGCACAGTTACATCACTTGGAGGAAGCAAGGAATCACCTTCAAGAAACCGTTCAGTTCTTGTGGGAGTAATAAGAGATTCTAACAGCCCTCTTGCTACAAGATTTGAGCTCAGATCTCCAAATCCATATTCTAACACTTATCTCGTGCTGGCAGCATCATATCAGGCGATGCTGGACGGAATAGAAAAAGTGACAGATGCAGGACGTTCAATGGATGAACTTGAAAAGGAAATATCCAAGAAATACGGAGAAGAAGGTTTCTACCTGGAGAAGTTCAGAGAATACAGAAGCGAAGAAGATGTTTTTGAACGCTTTACTGAAGAAGAAAGAAATAAACTTTATGGCAAAGCTCCTGCAACAGTATGGGAAAACTTAAGCGCGTTTGAATCCAATGAATTAAAACAGCAGGTATTGAAAAAAGGTGATGTTTTTAGCTGCGAACTCATAAATTCATTTAAAGAATCCACTGTTCAAAAATGGAAAAATGAGCTTAAAGGCAGGATCATCCACGATAACATAATGCTGTTAAAAACATTTGTAAAACTTCATGATGAACAAAACCACGCTACAGATCTTGATGTGGTTAATTGGGAAAAAATAGTATACCTTAAAACTAAGCTTATGAAGGACAGCATGACTAAGAAATGTATATTTACAAAAATCAAGAATGCTCTTGCAGAAGGTGATTTTGATACGGCATCAGAACTTCAAAAGCAAATGAATGAGAAGATGACTGAAATAAGAGGACTGTATATACAGTATAAGAACAATATATTTTAAAAAATAAAAATCAGAATTGTAAAATTCTGATTTTTATTTTGTCGATTAAAGTAATATATCAATATGAGAATTTATAAGTTGTATGTTTAAATATTAACTTGTTAATAAATTACTGTTTACAAATCAACATATATATGATAGAATTACATTGCAAGTAAAACGTATTCTTTTCATTTGGGCGATGAAAATAACGTTTTATTAAAATCATTCTGCACAGTGGAATTTTATGAATAAAGGGATAACGTTATTATTGGGTTTTTTTTATGTATTGGGTGAATAGTCCTTTTGTGAATATATTCAACATGTGCATACCAAATTTTTTATGGAGGAGTATTATGAGTAAAGATCCAAAACAAAAGAAGGTACCGTCATTAGGAGTTTCAATTATTCCGGTAGCAGTAACAGTTGGTCTATTAGCCTTTTCTATAATAGTATACGGAGCAGATGTTCATATACCTATTATAATTGGAGCAATTGTTGCAGCAGCAATAGCAATATTTACATTAGGTTTTACATGGAAAGAAATTGAAGAAGGTATTGTTGAATCAATAGGAAGCACAATGCAGGCAATTTTAATTCTTGCAATAATTGGCGTGTTAATTGGTACTTGGATTTCAGGCGGCATTGTTCCTACATTAATTTATTACGGTTTGCAAGTATTGTCACCAACATTCTTCCTTGCTGCATCTGTTATACTATGCAGTATAGTATCTCTGGCAACCGGAAGTTCGTGGACAACTGCAGGTACTGTTGGGGTTGCTCTTATAGGAGTTGGCCAAGGTCTTGGAATATCGCTTCCATTGGCAGCAGGAGCCATAATTTCAGGAGCTTATTTCGGAGATAAAATTTCTCCGTTGTCTGACACAACAAACCTTGCACCTGCAATGGCAGGAGCATCATTGTTTGATCACATCAAACACATGCTTTACACAACAAGCGTATCATACGGAATAACTTTTGTTATATTCCTTGTTATAGGATTGCAGTACAGAGGAAAACAACTGGATGTTACTGAAATTAACGGAATTTTGGCAGCAATTGAAAGTATTTATACTATCAATCCGATTTTATTGTTGATACCGGTTATAGTAATTGTAATGGTAGCAATGAAAGTTCCTGCAATTCCAGGTCTTATAATAGGTTGTATACTTGGAGGTATTGCAACTGTATATCAAGGCGGAGACTTTGGTTATATACTGGATGTTGCTAACTATGGTACAGTAGCTGAATCAGGCCATGCAATGGTTGATGAACTGTTGACAAACGGCGGTCTCCAGAACATGATGTGGACAATTTCTTTGATTATGTGTGCTTTGACATTTGGCGGCGTTCTGGAAAAAACAGGTATGATGGCTGTAATAGCTAACAAACTTTTAGGATTTGCTAAGAGCACAGGTTCATTGGTTCTTATAACAGCACTTACTTGCTTGTTTGTAAACATTCTTTGCGGAGATCAATATCTTGCATTGGCATTGCCAGGAAAAATGTACAAAGATACTTACCATGAAAGAGGATTGGCACCTAGAAACTTATCACGTACTCTTGAAGACTCAGGTACTGTAACTTCAGCACTTGTTCCTTGGAACACTTGCGGTGCTACAATGTCTACATTCCTGGGAGTACCGACATTGTCATATATGTTCTATGCATTCTTCAATATTTTGAGCCCAATAGTAACAGTTGTATTTGCTTTCCTTGGAATTTCTATAATGACATTGGAAGAAGATCCGGCTGCTCCTGAATATGTTCGTCCTATGAAATTGAAGAAATCTCCAAAAGAGCTTATGGAAATTCAGGAAAGATATTTGAAAATGAACAATATTTAATCTTTCCCTGACAAAAAATTAAATAAATAAAAAAACCTCATTTTAAATGAGGTTTTTTTACAGTATAATTGACAATACAACTTTTTATGTTTATTATGAATATCAATAATCTATGAAAAAATGTTACCAGGAGTGAAGATATGGATTTTCAGCTCAAGTATGTCAAAGAACTTGCAAGTCTTAAAGAAAACGAAGATAATATTGAAATTTTCAGGAAAGAAGCAATGAAATATCTGTCGAGCAACCTGGAAGAATTCAAAAAAATAAGTGATGGCTTAATGATTTTTTCTGAAGAAAATAAACTCTATAAGGTAAATGCATGGGCTTACTACTACCAGGGCTGGTATAATTTCGATACTACTCATTACGATAAGGCTGTCACAAGTTTTTTGAAATCATATGAAATATTTAACAACATTGTAGATAAAGAAGGTATTGTATATGCATGCAACGGATTGACCAATGTCTACTGTCAGATAGGGCAGTTAAATCTAGCCAATGAATGGGGACTGAAGGGAATAACAATTGCAGAAGAAATAAACAACAAAAGTGCACTCATAACACTACTGTTAAACACAGGAATAAATTACATTCAAATGCAGCATTTTGATAAGGCAAAGGAAATATTCAACTCTATGGAACTCATGTATGACCTTTCTGATCAGCAGCGGGTGGCATGTCTTTTGGCCATGGCTGAAATAGAAATACATATTGGAGATTCTATGAAATCTCTATCATATATTGAAGAAGCATCAAAGGCTGAAGAAAAATCACATTTAATTACTGATATGAGCGAAATTCATAAGCTTAAAGGAATGGCTTATAAAAAGCTTATGGAATATGATATAGCAGAAAATGAATTTGTGATGGCCTGTAATTATGCAGAACAGCAAAATCTTACTTATGAAAGATGCAGCGCCATGGTTGAATGGGCCAACCTTTGCGTAAATGTGGGAAGAAAGCAGGAAGCCATTGAAAAACTAAACGAAGTTGCTTACATATGTTCTTCAAAAGATATAAATGTTCTTCTTAAGGAAATTTATTTTAAATTATATAAAATATACAAAGAACTTAAATTGATAGAAAATGCTCTTGAGTTCTTAGAGAAATACAAGCTTATAGATGACGAAATGTACAATTATGAACAAAACCAGCTGATTGCAAAAGTGAGTATCAAGAATGCAAGAAGAGAAGTCGAACAATACAAGTCACTTTATGACAGGACTGAACTCCTGTCAACCATTGGTCAGAAAATAATTTCAAATTTAAATATAAATTCAATTATAGATATAATAAATGATGAGATAAACAAGCTTATTGAAACAGATTATTTCGGAATTGCAGTATATGACAAGGAAAAAGATCAGATAAGCTACCACTTTGCAGGGATGGATGAGAAGCTGTTTGAAACTGTGCAGTTCTCAAAGGTAGATTATTCAACATTTGCAGGATACTGCATTAAAACAAAACGTGATATCATTTTAGGAAATGTAAGCAAGGAATACAAAAAATTCACCAGCGTCTTTCCAAGAAGCCTTGATGGGATTGATGAGTCAAAGCTTAAATCCATGATATACACACCCATGATTATTAATGACAAAGTTGTAGGAGCAATGACCGTTCAAAGCATGAAAGAAAACTCCTATGATAAAAACGACCTTAACATGTTGAAAATTCTTGCCAATTATACAGCCATAGCCATTGAAAATGCTATTTCTTACAAGAAGGTTGAAGAAATAGCCACATATGACCAGCTGACAAGATTTTTGAGCAAGCATGAAATTGTTAAGCTTGGCAAACTTATTTATGATAAATGTAAAGATAATAAAATTAAATTCAGTGCTGTAATGATTGATGTGGATAATTTCAAGATTATAAATGATACATACGGTCATATATATGGTGACAAGGCAATAAGCCTGTTATCGGAAACAATTACAAAAAGTATCAGAAATACTGACTACATAGGACGTTATGGAGGAGACGAGTTTTTGCTCATATGTCCTGATGCAGGAGAACATGAAGCGTTTGAAGTTGCTGAACGCATAAGGAAAAACGTAGAAAACAGTATTTTTTCAATTGGAGAAGGTATTAATATGTCTCTTACCATAAGCCTTGGTGTGCATCAGTGCTCAGACTGCGACTCATCATTTGACGATGTTATAAACAGGGCGGACAAGAATCTTTATTATGCCAAAGGAAGCAACAAGAACAAGGTGGTATAAGCAATTAAAAAGTTATGTTCCGGCAAACAGCCGGAATTTTTTTTGCAATAAATAGTCTGTAATTTTACATAGTTTTTACATTGTTGCGGTTTTTTTTTTACTCTGTGGGTATATATTAAGCACAGGTAAAAATTGAGTAAAGGAGTATGCAATGAAAAGAAGAAAAACTCTAGGTTTTTTAGTTTCAATTTCTGTTTTATCAATTGCTGCTGCAGGGTGTTCAAAAGGACAATCTATGGAAGAGTTCAACTTCGATAAAGAAATTACGGTTGTTGCAAGAGATGCCGCATCCGGAACAAGGGGAGCTTTTCATGAAATAATGAAAATAAAAGTGAAAGCGGACGGAACAGAAACAGATAATCTGGCTGTTGGTGCTCTTGAATTTGACGGCACAGATAAGGTGGTGACTGCCGTAGAAGGAGACAAACATGCCATAGGCTACATTTCTGTTGGATCTTTGAGCGATAGAGTTAAGACTGCCAGAATAAACGGAGCTGATCCAACAGAAGAAAATATTAAAAACGGGTCCTATGTAGTGTCAAGACCATTTTTGCTGGTGACAAAAGAAAATAAAACTGAGCTGGTGGATGATTTTATAAAGTTTGTATCTTCATCAAGAGGTCAGACAATTGCAAAAGAGATGAAATACATTCCGGGAGCTGAAGCTGAAGAGGAATATACTGCATCTGGACTTAAGGGAACAATCAAGGTTGCCGGGTCAACATCCGTGACTCCTCTGATGGAAAAACTCCAGGAAGATTACAAATCTTTGAACCCAGATGTTACGTTTGAAATGCAGTCAAATGGTTCATCACAGGGAATCAAGGCAGCAATTGACGGTTCCTACGACATAGGAATGAGCTCAAGGGAGCTTAAGGAAGATGAAGCTATAAGTTTAAAAAGGCATGTGCTGGCAATTGACGGAATTGCTGTAATACTTAACAAGAATAATCCCATAAGTGATTTGTCATCGGAAGAAATCACAGAAATTTACACAGGAAAAATAACATCCTGGAGGCAGGTGAAATAATGGAAAATGCAAAAAAATCAAAATTTAACGACACTGTTATGCAGTCAGTTTTCTTCATGTCTGCTTTTGTGTCAGTGCTGGCTGTAATTGCCATCAGTTTGTTTCTGTTTTTAAGGGGAATACCGGCAATAGCAGAAATAGGATTCATGGATTTTGTTTTCAGCGAAAAATGGGGACCTGTAAATACACCGGCATCCTATGGAATTTTATCCATGATAGTGGGAAGTATTTATGTAACAGCAGGTGCAATTGTAATAGGTGTTCCTGTAGGATTAATGTGTGCTGTTTTTCTGGCAGAGTTTTGCCCGGAGAGTATTTATAAAATTGTAAAGCCTGCTGTCAATCTGCTTGCAGGAATTCCATCAATCATTTATGGTTTTTTCGGAATGCAGATTGTTGTTCCCTTTGTAAGAGACAACATAGGAGGTAACGGCTACAGCATATTGTCTGCTGCCATTATTCTTGGGATAATGATTTTGCCTACAATAATATCAATAAGCGAATCTTCCATAAGAGCAGTACCGGAAAGCTACAAGGAAGGATCTTTCGGCCTTGGAGCCACAAAAGAAGAAACAATATTTAAGGTTGTGGTACCTGCAGCAAAATCAGGTGTTCTTACAGCAATTATATTGGGAATAGGTAGAGCGGTTGGTGAAACAATGGCTGTTGTAATGGTTGCAGGAAACGCAGTAATGCCTCTAGATAAAATAGCAATTTTAAAACCTATCAGAACACTTACAACAAATATTGTTACGGAAATGAGTTATGCTTCGGGACTTCATGAATCATCACTTATAGCAACTGGCGTGGTTTTGTTCGTGTTCATAGTAATACTAAATGCCTCCCTAAGTTTAATAAAATCCAGATCATCGAGAAATTAAGGAGGAATCATGGAAAATACAGCTCTGGAAAAAAGCGTTCTAAATAAAAGAAAAACAAAGTCTCTGATTCTAAGGTCTCTTGTTTGGCTTTGCGGAATATTGACAGTGGGAATTCTTGCATATATACTGTTGTTTATACTAGTTAGAGGAATTCCAAACATAAACATGGAATTTCTTTTCGGAGAATACAATTCTGAATCGCTGTCAGCATTCTCTTCAATTGTGACAACTGTGGAAATGATAGTGATTTCCCTTGTCATTGCAGTTCCTGTTGGAGTATTTTGTGCAATATATTTACATGAGTACTCAAAGAGAGGAAATAAGGCAGTTAAGGTTATCAGACTTGCTGTAGACACTCTGGCAGGAATACCGTCCATTGTGTACGGATTGTTTGGAATGATATTCTTCGTGAACATTCTCGGTCTAAGAGCATCAGTATTGTCAGGGGTGCTTACTATATCAATAATGATACTTCCTGTAATCATAAGCTCATCAGAGGAAGCCATAAAGTCTGTTCCGGACATGTATCGTGAAGGAAGTCTGGGCCTTGGAGCAACAAGGCTTAGGACTGTGTTTTCAATAGTTCTTCCCACAGCAATGCCTGGAATTTTATCAGGGGTTATCCTGGCAATAGGAAGAATTGTGGGTGAAACTGCTGCGCTAATATTTACAAGCGGAACAAATGTACTTGAAAATCCTACTCTGGATGTTATGGCATCTCAAAGAACACTTGCAATTCATATGTACATGCTGGCAAGTGAAGGTCTGCCGCATTCAAAGGACATGGCATTTGCAACAGGAGCAATACTTATCATAATTGTATTTTTAGTAAATTTTGCCGCAACAAAGCTTGCAGGCAGAATAGGGAGGCTGAACAATGGAAAATAAAGAAAAAATGAAAATAGAAAATATAAATTTATATTACGGAGAATTTCAGGCTCTGAAAAATATAAACATGAATATTAATGAAAATGAAATTACTGCTTTCATAGGTCCTTCTGGCTGTGGCAAGTCAACTCTTTTAAAATCCTTAAACCGCATGAATGACCTGGTTGAAGGAGTGAAAATAGAAGGAAAAATTCTGCTGGACAATGTGGACATATACAAGGACATGGATGCAACAGTTCTCAGAAAAAGAGTTGGGATGGTTTTTCAAAAGCCTAATCCATTCCCCATGAGTATTTACGACAATGTGGCATATGGGCCAAGGACACACGGCATCAAACAAAAGTCAAGGCTGGATGAAATTGTTGAACAAAGCCTTCGTTCAGCAGCTATGTGGGATGAAGTGAAAGACAGACTTAAAAAAAGTGCGCTGGGAATGTCCGGAGGACAGCAGCAGAGGCTTTGCATAGCCAGAGCATTTTCCGTGAACCCGGAGGTGATTCTTCTTGATGAACCAACATCTGCATTAGATCCGATTTCTACAATGAAAATAGAAGATTTACTTGTTGAAATCAAGAATAATTACACAATCATCATTGTAACTCACAACATGCAGCAGGCAACAAGAGTTTCAGACAAGACTGCATTTTTCCTGCACGGGGAAGTTGTTGAGTTCAATGAAACAGAAAAACTGTTCTCAATGCCTAAAAACAAAAAAACAGAAGATTATATAACCGGAAGATTCGGCTAATAGGAGGTATAATATGAGAAATAAATTTGATCATGAGCTTGAAAATTTGAACCTGGAACTGATTAAAATGGGAAGCCTCATTGAAAATGCAATTGAACTTAGCACCAGATCTCTTTTGGAGCAAGATTTGGAGCTTGTTGGCAAGGTTAATGAGCTTGAAATTGAAATTGATGAAATGGAAAAAACAATTGAAAGTCATTGTCTTAAACTTTTGCTCCAGCAGCAGCCTGTGGCTTCTGACCTTAGGATAATCAGCACTGCTCTAAAAATGATTACGGACATGGAACGCATAGGGGACAACGCTGAAGACATTGCAGAAATAGCAAGATTTATGGTTAACCAGAAGTTTATAAAGGATCTTGTTCATATACCTCAGATGGCTGAAGCCACCATCAGCATGGTGACAAGAAGCGTTGATGCCTTTGTAAACAAAGACAGAAAGCTTGCTGAAGAAGTGTGTGCATATGATGACATAGTTGACAATTTGTTTCAGGTTGTAAAAAAGGAACTCATAGAAAAAATTCAGGAAAATACAGAAAACGGAGAACAAGCAATTGACCTCCTCATGATTGCAAAATATTTTGAAAGAATAGGCGATCATGCTGAAAATATAGCTGAATGGGTTATATTTTCAATTACAGGAGAACATAAACCAAAGTAGGTGAGTTATGAAGACTATTTATTGTGTTGAAGATGACGCGGGAATAAGAGAGCTCATAACACTGGCTCTTTCAGCAGCTGATTTTGAGGTGTACGGTTTTGAAGATGCAAAAGGATTTTATGATGAAATTAAAAAGAAAATTCCAGACTTGGTATTGCTTGATTTGATGCTTCCTAAAGTTGACGGCATGACGATTCTAAGAGACATGAAAAAAGAAATGGACTACAAAGACATACCTGTGATAATTCTTACAGCAAAATCAATGGAACTTGACAAGGTCAGGGGACTTGAATCAGGAGCAGATGATTTTATAACGAAACCTTTTGGTGTTCTTGAACTGCTGGCAAGGGTGAAGGCAGTATTGAGGCGTTACGGAAAAAACGGTCAAAACGGCAGTGAAACTGATATCACGGAATACAACGGGCTCATACTTGATTACCAGAAGAGAAATTTAAGCTACAACGGTACTTCAATATCATTGACATTCAAGGAATTTGAACTGTTGCATTTCTTAATGCTCAACAAGGGAATTGTTCTTTCAAGAGATAAAATCCTCCAGGAAATATGGGGATATGATTATGAGGGCGAAACACGGACTGTGGATATGCACATAAAAACCATCAGGCAGAAACTTGAAAGTGCAGGGTGCATTAATTTCATATCCACCGTTAGGAGTGCAGGATATAAATTGGAGGAACAGTGATGAAAAAGCGAATGTTCCTCATGATCACACTTATTTCAGTTGCTGCCTCTCTTTTAGCCTGCATATTGACATCATTTGTATACTATGGGTTTTATTCAGAAGATGCCAAAAATCAAATTAAGACTATAACTGAACTTTCAAGGGAGCCTGAAAAGTGGGGTGATGAAGAATCAGTGAAGTCATCTGTCAACAATATTTTAAAATCTGTTGATTACACCATGCGCTTTACCATAGTCGACAAAAGCGGAGTTGTTGTATATGACAATTGGGCAAGTGGTGAAACCCTGGATAACCATGGAAACAGGCCTGAAATAAAAAATGCATTTGCATACGGCTATGGAGATGATACAAGGTATTCAAACACAATATCGTCAGATATGTATTATTTTGCTGTAAAATTAAATGATAATAGAGTACTTCGCATATCGAGGGAAATAAAAAGCATCAATTCAGTATTCGCAGGTGTAATTCCATTGCTTGCGGTACTTTTTGTTATGCTTTTTGCTGTTGTATATGCATGTGCCAATGAATTTACAAAAAAAATTCTCAAACCTGTCAATGAGATGACATCAGCTCTGGACGATATGCTGGAAGGAAACAACGTTCAAGAAATAAAAATATATGATGAGTTCAGGCCTCTTTCTCATAAAATTAAAGACCAGAAAATAAAAATCAGCGAATATGTTGATGAATTAAGACATGAAAGGGACACAATAGGGATTATAACTGAAAATATGAAGGAAGGCTTCATACTCATAAACCGCCATAAAAACATACTATCCATAAATCAAAGCGGAAAAAACATGATGAGAAACTACAATTTCAACCTGCAGGGAAGCAGGAACATACTTGAGCTTACAAGAAACGCAGAAATCATTGAAAATATTGATACAGCCATCAGGGAAAACACGCATTTGACATTTGACATGGATACGGGAAAAAACTTTTACAGGTATTATTTCAGTCCTGTTAAGGAACAGTCAGAAAGTATGGTTACAGGTCTATTAATACTCATTGAAGATGTAACATTTCAGAAGAAGGCAGAAATCATGCGCAGTGAATTTTCAGCAAATGTATCTCATGAACTGAAAACCCCTCTCACAACAATGATTGGCTTTGCTGAAATGATAAAGGAAGGGTTAATAACCGATTCAGACAGCATTAAAAAATATTGCGGTATGATACACAAGGAAGGGCTGAGGCTTATTTCCCTCATAGAGGATATTATAAGGCTTTCAAAAATTGAAGAAGGAATAGACGGGTACGAATACAATGAGGTAAATCTCAAGGAAACAGCTGAGGAAGTGGTGAACTTATTAAGGCACAAGGCAGAAGACAACAATGTCACTTTGACATTGAAGTCCGAAAAAGTGATTATGGAAGCCAACAAAAATTATATAAGCGAGCTTTTGTACAATCTTGTGGACAACGGAATAAAGTATAACAAAAAAGGTGGAAAAGTTGATGTGGAAATATTTAAAAGAGGTGTTTTCATAAACATAGTGGTTAAAGACACGGGAACAGGAATTCCTGAAGAACACCAGCTACGTGTATTTGAACGTTTTTACAGGGTTGATAAAAGCAGGTCCAAAGAAACCGGAGGAACAGGTCTTGGATTGTCCATTGTGAAGCATATAGCTGAGCTTTATGACGGAGCAATTGATTTGAAGAGCTGGGAAAATGTGGGAACTCAAATCACTGTGCAATTTCCCTCAAAAGAGGTATAATATAGATGAGGTGAATATATGAATAAAATACTTAGAATAAATATGAAGACCAAGGAAATCGTGTATGAATCCCCAAAAGATGAATATTTGAAAACCGGAGGCAGAGGACTCATTGCAAAAATAATGCTTGCTGAAGTGAATCCCACATGTGATCCCTTGGGAAGTGAAAACAAGCTGATTATTGCCAATGGAATGCTTACAGGAACAAATGTGTCAAGCGCCAACAGAATAAGCATAGGAGCAAAGAGCCCCCTTACAGGCGGCATCAAGGAAAGCAACGGCGGAGGAATAACAGCCATGTGGCTTGCCCAGCTGGGTTTAAAGGCCTTGATAGTTGAAGACATGCCTGAAGATGACAATTGGTACTATATCAAAATAGACAAAAATGGATGTACTCTGGAACCTGCAAATGAATATGCAGGAATGGGCACGTTTGAATACTGCGAAAAAATGATTGAAAAATATCCCGACTGTGCTGTGACATGCATTGGACCTGCAGGAGAAAATTTGTATCATTCTGCCGGAATAGCAACCATGGACAAGGAAAAGAAGCCAAACAGATACAGCGGCCGAGGCGGACTGGGAGCTGTAATGGGTTCTAAAAAAATCAAGGGAATAGTTGCTGCAGAAAAGGGTTCTGTAACAATCGCGGACAAAGAGAAATTTTCAGAGGCATTTAAAGCATATACTAAAATTATCATGGATGCTCCAAGTTCTGCAAACTACAGGACATTGGGTACTGCATCAACAGTGAGGGTTACAAACGACCTCACAGGTCTTCCTACAAGAAACTTCAGGGGAGAAAAATTTGAACATGCTGACAAAATTTCAGGAGAAAGCCTCTATGAGTTTATAAAGCAGCGAGGAGGAGAAGGCAAAACAACTCATGCCTGCATGCCAGGATGTGTTATTCAGTGCTCAAATGTTGTTCCGGACAAGGACGGCAAGACAATTGTTTCTCCACTTGAATACGAAACAATAGGTTTAATGGGATCAAACCTTGGTATTGGAGATTTTGATGCAATAGCAAAATTAAATGCAATGTGCAATGATTTCGGTATAGATACCATCGAAGTTGGTGCCGCCATGGGAGTAGCCATGGAAGCCGGTGAAGGACAATTCGGCGATGCTTCTTCTGCATTTAAGATGATGGATGAAATAATAAATGGAACAGTATTTGGAAAGGTTTTAGCCTGTGGGGCAACTATAACCGGAAAAGTTCTCGGAGTATCACATGTTCCGGCAGTTAACGGCCAGGCCATGCCTGCATATGATCCAAGAGCAATAAAGGGCATGGGTGCCACATTTGCCACATCTCCAATGGGTGCAGACCACACATATGGCCCGGTTATAAAGACTGACAAGGGATGGGCTGAAGCCAGCAAGGGCTCACAAATGTTCATGGCCATTTTAGACAGCCTCGGAATATGCATGTTCACAAGAGCAGCAATAGCCAATGAAAAGCAGCTTCTTGTGGATCTGGTAAACGGATTTACAGGATATGATCTTGATGTTGACTGGCTGGAAAAGGTCAGCACGGAAACAATCAAAGACGAGTTAAGGTTCAACGAACTTGCAGGTTTCACAAAAGAAAATTACCGCATGCCTGAATCATTCATGAAGACAGAAATAAAAAGCACAGGCGATGTGTTTGATTTGACTGAAGAAGAGCTTGATGAATTAAGATTATGATTAAAGTTATTATTGCTGTTGATGAAAATCAAAAAACATTCCAGACTAATTTTAAAGACATGACAATTCTTGAGCTTGCAGATGAACTTGGAATTCACAAAAACACTATAGGGGCAGTCCTTGTGGATGGAGTTCCTAAAAAACTTCATGAAAAGATAAGAGATAACACTGAAATATATGTATTGCCGATCCTAAGCGGAGGCTAAGTTAATAAACCAATTTTCCAAAATTGTAGGGGCGGATCTTGTGTCCGCCCGTTTTGTTTAATCAATTATTTTGATATATTCAGGGGGACATAGGTCCCCCTAGCGGAGTTGCGGAGCAACTTTTTTATTGTATTTAACCTAAAAATAAAATATAATTAATGTAATTTTAATAAATGAGGGTTAAAATTATGTGTGATATGGAAAATATAAGTGAAGAACTAATCAACATAAGAAGAGAATTTCATAAAGATCCCGAGCTGGGCGGATATGAATTTAAAACAATGGATAGAATATGCAGTTACCTTGATTCGTGGGGAATCGAATACAAAAAAGGCATTGCACAAACCGGAGTGTGTGCCATAGTACGAGGAAAAAATCGTTCAGGAGAAAAAAATATATGTGTTGGAGTAAGGGCTGACATAGATGCTCTTCCCTTAAAAGAAGAAGCAGACGTGGATTTTAAATCATTGAATGATGGAGCAATGCATGCATGCGGACACGATGCGCACACTGCAATAGCCCTTGGAACAGCAAAAGTGATAAAATCAATGGAAGACACGCTAAAGGGAGATGTGAAGTTTTTCTTTCAGCCAGCGGAAGAAACTACCGGCGGAGCCGAAAGGATGATCAGTGAAGGTGTCTTGAAAAATCCTGATGTTGATTATGTGCTTGGACTACATGTGGATACTGGAATAAATACAGGCACTGTGAAACTGAAATACGGAAAAATGATGGCTTCTTCAGATGAAATAACAATAAGGGTAAGTGGAAAATCAACTCACGGAGCTCATCCTGACAAAGGTGTTGATCCTCTTGTGATTGCTGCAAATCTTATTATGTCGCTGCAGTCTCTTGTAAGCAGGAACATTTCACCGCTGAACCAAGCTGTGTTTACCCTTGGAACCATCCATGGAGGAACAAGAGGAAATATAATTCCCGATGAGGTGGAAATGACCGGAATATTAAGAACTCTTGATCCGGAAACAAGAAGCTTCATGAAAAAACGAATAGGTGAAATGGTTGAAAATGTGCCAAAGGCTTACGGCGGAGAAGGAAAATTGTTCATAAGGGAAAGCTACATGGCTCTCATTAACAGCGATGAGGCAGTTGACAGTGTAAGGAGCGTTGCAGAAAAAATTCTTGGCGAAAACAATATTTTAATAAGCCATGAGCCTGACATGGGAACAGAGGACTTTTCATATTTTGCAGCAAACGTGAAATCATGTTTCTTCAACTTAGGCTGCAGGAATGAAGAAATAGGTGCTGTGTACCCAATCCATTCAAACAGGTTTAAGATTGATGAAAATTGCCTTGCAACAGGAGTGCAGCTCCAGGTTGAAAATGTACTGAAGCTTCTGGAAAGTTAAATTTATATTGATTAAACCAATCAGTGTTGTTACAATAAAAAAGAAATGAGTAGATTATGTTTGGATACGTTACAATAAACAAAATGGAGCTTAAGTTCAAGGAATATTACAGCTACAGAGGCTATTACTGCGGACTGTGCAAGTGCCTTAAGACAGAGTACAGCAATTTGTCAAGGTTCACACTGAATTATGACATGACATTCCTGATACTTCTTCTAAGCTCATTGTATGAGCCGGAAAACAAGTCGTACAATGAAAGGTGCATGGTTCATCCCACAAAGAAACAACTGGTAATACAAAATGAAATAACAGAATATGCTGCTTCCATGAACATTATGCTTTCGTATTACAACATGATTGACAACTGGAACGATGAACGCGACGTGAAAAGTCTTGCTGTATGCAAAGCACTTGAAAAAGATTTCAGGAAAGCTTCCTTAAAATACAGTGAGAAGGCAGAAAAAATCAAAGAAAGGCTTCAGAATATTTCTAAGCTTGAAAAGGAAAATACACGTGATGTTGATGCTGTGTCCAATGAATTCGGACATCTAATGGAAGAAATTTTTTTGTATAAACGTGATGAATGGGAAAAGATATTAAGAAAAGTAGGCTTTTATGCAGGCAAGTATATTTATTTCCTGGATGCTTACGAAGACATGGAAAAAGATGAAAAAAGTGGATCCTACAATCCCTTTAACAACCTTGAAATTGAAGACAAAAAAGATTATGCAAGAGAACTTTCCATGCTGAACTTGTCATTTTTGAGCAATGAAATAGAAAAACTGCCCTTGGAACAAGACAAGGGAATAATAGACAATATAATATATTCAGGAATATTGAACAAAATCAATAATGTTGATAAGGAGAAAATTAAATGAAAGACCCATATGAAGTGCTTGGTTTGAGCCGAGGCGCATCAAAGGATGAAGTAAAAAGCGCCTATAGGAAGCTTGCAAAAAAGTACCACCCGGACATGAACGAAAACAACCCTCTTAAGGATCTGGCAGAGGAAAAGTTCAAGGAAATACAATGGGCGTATGATGAAATAATGAACGGCACAGCTTCAAGCACAAATTACAGCTCAGGTTCAAGTTATTCAAGCGGTTCTTACGGAAGCGGAAACTTGTTCAGTGTAAGACAGCAGATACAGACAGGAAGGTTTCAGGAGGCTTTAAGAGCACTCAACAGCATGACAGACAGAAATGCTGAATGGAACTACCTCATGGGAGTTTGTTATGTTAATATAGGTTCTATGGGACAGGGAATGCAGTTTGTGCAAAGAGCAGCAAACATGGATCCTGCCAACACGGAGTACAGAAACTTTTTAAATCAGATATTAAATATGCAGCGTTCATACCAGCAAAGAGCATATAGCTATGGAGGAAGAGGATCAAGTTCTGCCGACTGCTGTACACAGCTTATATGTGCTGATTGTTTGTGTGAATGTTTGGGAGGAGACTTGATCTCATGCTGCTAAAAAGCAAAGATACGGCCTATTTAGGAGTTCTTTTGGGATTAAATCAGATTTTTGTAATACTTTCATCAGTGATAGAAACAAATACAATAATTCTTTTTGCAGCTGCAGCCTTGGTTGTGGGAATTGTTGTTGTTGAGTTCGGAGGCAAAAGCGCCTTTGTTTTTTACGCTGCTTCATGTATGCTGGGATTTTTTCTGACCTTCAACAAGGTTGAAATAATAACTTATATAATGTTTTTCGGACTTTACAGCATTGCTAAGCATATATTTGAAGCATTTATAAAAAACAAGAAAATTCAGTACGCGGCAAAGCTGGTGTTCTTCAATATTTCACTTGCTGCCATGTATTTTACAGTACGACTGTTCATATCATTCAACTTGTACTGGTGGATGCTAGCAGCAGCACAGGCGGCGTTCTTAATTTACGACTATGCATTTACCGTTTTTATCAACCAGTACATCGAAAAGGTTAAACCTAAAATCAAAAGAAATTGATATAATTAAGAATTAAGAACTAATGCAATGAAGCGTTAAGAATTAAGAATGAAGAATTCAGGAAGGCATTGTGCAGAGCACAATGCCTGTTTTATTATATAAAAATAAGGATTTGTGCACGCACAAATCCTTTCATTTAATTCTTCACTCTTCACTCTTAATTCTTAATTCTTAATTATAATTACTTGCTCATTACAAGGTAATCTTCTCTTTCAGCGCCTACAGAAACATATTTAATATAGCAGCCTACCTCTTTTTCAAGATATTTAATGTAATCATAAGCTTCCTTAGGAAGATCTGATTCTTTTCTGCACTTGCTTATGTCGCATTTCCAACCTTCTTTATATTCAATGACAGGTTTTGCAACTGCAAGTTCTTCTCCTGTTGGGAAGTCTTTTGTTATTTTGCCGTTTACGTCGTATGCAACAACAACAGGAACTTTATCCATGTAGGACATAACGTCGAGTTTTGTGAGTGCAAGTTCGTCAGCACCCTGAACGCTTACGCCGTACTTAGAAGCAACAATGTCAAATGGGCCCACTCTTCTTGGTCTTCCTGTGGCAGCGCCGTATTCACCGCCTGCTTCTCTTAAATCTTCAGCTTCTTTGCCGAACATTTCGCAAGTGAAAGGTCCTTCGCCAACACATGAAGAATAAGCTTTCATTATTCCAAGAGTGTTGTCTAATTTTTTTCCCGGTATTCCAGAGCCTATAGGGGCATATGCTGCAATTGTTGATGATGAAGATGTGTATGGATATATACCGAAGTCTATGTCTCGAAGTGCTCCAAGCTGTGCTTCAAACATTATTTTTTTGTTTTGTTTTACAGCTTCATTCAGGAACAATCCAACATCACATATGTAATCTTTCAGTTCTTCAGAATATTTTATGAGCCAGTCATACATGTCCTGAGGGTCAAATTCAACTGATTTGTATCCTCCGGCAATAAGCAGGTTTTTCCATTCAACAATGTGCTCAAGTCTTTCTTTTAAAGCTTCCTTGTTTGAAAGGTCTCCCATTCGTATTCCCTTTTTAAGGTATTTATCTCCGTATACAGGAGCTATGCCTCTTCTTGTGGAGCCAAATTTCATGTCTTTAAGTCTTTCTTCTTCAAGTACATCCTGTTTAACATGGTATGGCAGACAAATAATGGCTTTGTCGCTTATTTTTAAGTTTTCAGGCGTTATTTTAATGCCTGCTTTTCTCAAACTAGATAATTCTTTATGAAGATGTTCTATGTCAATGACCATTCCATTGCCCATTACATTTACTACATCAGATCTCAATATGCCTGAAGGGAGCAGGTTCAAAATAAATTTGCCGGATTCGTTAATAACAGTGTGGCCTGCATTGTTTCCGCCTTGATAGCGGCATACAACATCATAATCTGCGGCCATTAAATCAACCATTCTTCCTTTTCCTTCGTCTCCCCAATTAATTCCAACTATAGCAGTTAGCATAATTGCCTCCTTATGTTTTGATAAAAGAATTATATATTTTGTAAATATTAAAGTCAAGGAATAATTTATATGCTGTAAAATCTGTTAAAAATTACATGCAGGTAAAAGTGTGATTGACTTCAATGATTGTTGATTAAGGTTGAATTGTATGTTAAAATTAGACATGCATTATAGAATGTAACAAGCATTAATTGGGGTGTATAACCTCCAATGCAAAAATTAGGAGGCTTTATGTTTAAAAGTGTAAGACATGCAATTTTATTATTTATTTTAACAGCTGTTCTCACAGCATGTGCCAATCCGGCAAGTGCAAATTCTCCCATTCCCGGCGAAGTCAATGAACCTGGAAGCGAAACTCCGGCAGCGGAAGAACCTTCACAGCCTGAATTGACTGAAGAAGAAAAGGCTGCGCAAGAACTTGAGAAGAAAATTGCCGAGAGAGAAGAACTTGAAAAATCAAGAAAAGAAGAGTACAAAGAATTTTATGTGCCCCTTGTTCCCGTATCTGAACAAAGAGAAAAAGAATATGTTGAGGTGAGGGCGCTTTATGCTACAGGGCACACAGCAGGAAATGAATTGAACAAAGAAAACATAGATGCATATTCTGAATATGTGAAAGCTCTTCAGTCAAATGACAAGGCTCTTGCATCATCACTTTATGCTGCTGCTGACAAGGCGAACAAATTTGAACGAATTGTAGGTATTGCCGACGCTACGGAAATCAATGGCCTGGTAATTAACGTCAAAGATGACAACGGATTCATAACATATGAAAGCGATGTTGAAATAGTTCAAAAAATGAATCAGAATACTCCGATACCAATCAAAGATGTAAAGAAGATGCTTGAAGTTTTAAAGGATTACGATATTTATACCATAGGAAGAATTGTTGCCTTCAAGGATAAGAATTTTGCAGTCCTCAGTCCTGACCATTCCATTCAGTTAAAAACCGGAGGTACATGGCTTGACCCTAACAGCGGCAACATTCCATGGATTAACCCATTTGATAAGTATGTTTGGAACTACAATATTGCTATAGCAAAGGAAGCTTCGCTTCTTGGATTTGATGAAATCCAATTTGATTATGTGCGTTTTCCGGATGGTGCAAAAAAATATAATCCTATAACTGAATTTCCTGGAAGAAATGGCAGGGACAAAGATGTAGCAATTGCCGAATTCCTGCAGTATGCTAAAAAAGAACTTGCTCCATACAGCGTTAATCTCGGTGCAGATGTATTTGGTATAATCACCAGGACATGGGATGATTTTCCTGAGGACATAGGACAGACGTGGATATTAATGGGTGAGCATGTTGACAACCTGGCACCAATGGTTTATCCAAGCCACTATTCAACAGGCTGGTACAATTTAGAAAATCCGAACGCCAATCCTTACCTGGTAGTTAAGGGAGCAATGGAAGAAGCAATTGAGAAAAATTCATCCATGGAAAATCCTCCGCACATTAGACCGTGGATTCAGGACTTTGACTGGCAGGGAATCGAATATGGTCCGGATAAGGTGAGAGCTCAGATTATTGCAGCCAAGGAACTTGGTGTGACTGAATACATGATTTGGAATCCCGGCAACGTATATGATCCCTATGCTTTCATGCTCACAGAAACAGAAAAGAAAACAACATATCCACTTGATAAGGGAGAGCTTGATTACAGGGAAAAAACACCTGGAGACAGCGCCGATAAATATTTATCGGGTATGCTTAATGAGAGATTCAGCTACATGTATCTTATGACTCCGGTTGCTGACAGAGAAAAAGACTTTGACAGCTACCTTAAGGCAATGGAATCAACAAATGTAAGTCTCTTGCGCTACAAGGTTACAGGCTATGAAATGGATCCTTCAGACAAGGATAAGGCAACAGTTTACTTGAACTACAAAATAGAGATAAAAAACGGCGACGTTTCTCAGATTGTTGAAAAAGACAACGCTCAATGGCAGTCAGTGAGAGAAAACAACATATGGAAAATCAAAGCTGTATTTGATGCACAATAGAAAAAGGGGCGGGCAACCGCTCTTTTTGTATAAGAGGATTACTTTTTCCTTGAATAATTAGCTCATGTACGCAAAGACGAAACCTATGTAATTAAAATAAAAACAAAAAGCTTGACAAGAAAAAATTTATTGTTATAATAAATTTTATATTTAAAAGTAGTTGTTTATATATTTCGGATTTGGAGGAGAGAAATGAAAAAGTACAATGTGGCAATATTAGGTGCAACAGGAGCAGTAGGACAAGAAATGCTCAAGGTTTTAGGCGAAAGGAATTTTCCGTACGGAGAGTTGAAACTTTTGGCAAGCAAAAGAAGTGCTGGTGAAGAAGTTGAATTTCAAGGCAAGAAATTTGTTATAGAAGAAGCAACAGAAAATTCTTTTGAAAATATTAACGTAGTCTTGTGTGCTGCTGAAAATTATATAAGTGAAGCACTTTCTCCGGCAGCTGTAAAGGCTGGAGCAGTTGTAATAGACAACAGTTCTGCTTTCAGACTTAATGATGATGTTCCTTTGGTGGTTCCTGAGGTTAATCCGGAAGATGTTAAAAATCACAAAGGAATAATTGCAAATCCAAACTGCTCAACAATAATTGCATTGACTGCACTGAATGAACTCAATAAATATGCAAAAATAAACAGAATGGTAGTATCGACATTCCAGGCTGTTTCAGGAGCAGGCGTAAATGGAATAAAGGAATTGGATCAGCAGATTTCTGATATAAATAGTGGCAAGACAGTTGAAATAAAAACATTCGCCCACCAGATTGCTTATAATGTGATCCCACAGATAGGCGATTTTGATGAAATGGGATACTCACAGGAAGAAATGAAAATGCAGAATGAAGGAAGAAAAATATTCCACAATCCTGATTTGAAGGTAAACTGCACATGCGTAAGAGTTCCTGTTTACAGAAGCCACTCGGAATCAATTACCATAGAAACAGAAAAGGAAATTACTCCTGAAAAAGCAAGAGAGCTTCTTGCAAATGCTGATGGAGTGAAGCTGGTAGACGATCCTGCAAGCAAGAAATACCCAATGCCTCTTGATACATCTAACCAGGATTTAATTTATGTTGGAAGAGTGAGAAAAGACATAAGCCAGGACAATTCACTTGTATTATGGTGCTGCGGAGACCAGGTAAGAAAAGGTGCTGCAACAAATGCAGTGCAGATTGCAGAAGTGCTGGTAAAAGAAAACTTAATATAATGATGTAAGAAACGGCTTTGCCGTTTCTTTTTTTAGAAAAATATGGACAAATGTTCGAAAATATTATAAAGTATAGGTATTCAGGAGGTGTCAAATTGGATGCAGCAATAATCGCAATGCTTATACTATCAATAATATTAAATGTAATCCTTTTGTGGAAGACATCAAAACGAGACATGGAAGAACATATAATATCTGAAATAAAAATTAATTTAAGTCAGAACAACATGAATCTCATAGATTCAGTGAACAGGAAAATATCCGATTCAGAACAAAAACAGCTCAGGGAAATATTGACCAACAAGCTTGAAACAGTGGAGAGGATGGAAAAAAATACTACTCGTATGACTGAATCTTTCATGAATTTTTCTCAGACTACATCAAAATCCTTAAATGAAAATTTCCAATCTCTTACTGAACGAGTGGGAACAAATCTTGATAAAATAAATATGCGTGTTGAGGAAAGGCTTAGCGAAGGATTTGAAAAAACAAACAAAACTTTTGCCAACATTCTTGAAAGACTTTCTAAAATCGATGAGGCTCAAAAGAAAATAGACAGCCTTTCAACAAATATAGTATCATTACAGGATGTGTTGACAGACAAGAAGAGCAGGGGAACATTTGGAGAGGTTCAGTTAAACCATATTTTGTCCGTTGTGTTCGGGGAGAAAAATGACAAAATATATGAACTTCAAAAAAAACTTTCTAATGGAACAATTGCCGATGCAGTGCTTAATATTCCAGAACCTGTGGGGATGCTTTGCATTGATTCGAAATTCCCACTTGAAAATTACCAGCGTATGATTGACACAAACATCAATGAAGCAGAAAGAAAGATTTATTCAAGGGATTTTAAGACAAATGTAAAGAAGCACATAAACGATATTTCCTCAAAATATATAATCAATGGACAAACATCAGAACAGGCCATAATGTTTATACCTGCAGAAGCAATATTTGCTGAAATAAATGCTTACCACCAGGACATAATTGATTATGCAGGTGAAAAGCGGGTTTGGATGGCATCACCCACAACAATGATGTCTGTTTTATCAACTGTGCAGGTTGTGCTCAGGAACATGGAAAGAGAGAAATATGCTGTTATTATACACGAAGAATTGAACAAGCTTGGAAGAGAATTCAAGCTGTACAAGGACAGATGGGATTCTTTGGCAAAAGACATAAAAAGGGTTTCAGATGATGTGGATAAAATCAATATTACATCAAATAAAATCGAGAAAAAGTTTGACAAAATATCAAAAGTAGAAATAGGCATGGATCAGAGTGAAGATGTTATTGGGGAAGCTGTTATTACGGAGGAATAAAATGATTTTTTCAAGCAAGCAGGACGTTTTAGATTCTATTTCTAAATTTGAAGGATTGTATGATGTTGTCAGAATTGTAGATCCCATTAAAAAAAGCGTAGAAGACAAGGATGGAACGGCTGTACATACCCACTGTTACGATTTTTGGGATAAAGGAGTGCCATGTGAAAATTGCGTAACTTCAAGGGCATTGAATGAAAACAATACATTTCACAAAATAGAGTTTAAAAAGGGAATTATTTATTTGATCACTTCATGTCCCGTTAAGGTAAAAGAAGATACTTATGCATTGGAATTGCTCAAAGACATTACAAACACAGGAATAATTGAAAACGAAAGCATTAGAAGTGAAGAAGAACTGGAAAAATCAATTGAAAATTTAAATAAGAAACTTGTAATTGACGATCTGACAGGTACATATAACCGAAGATTTATCAATGAAAGACTTCCTGCAGAAATATTTTTTGCATTAATGAACAAAACAAGACTGTCGTTGATAATGATGGATGTGGATGATTTCAAAAATATAAATGACAGCTACAGCCACATGGCAGGAGATTTAATATTAAAAGAAGTAAGTGAAATAATGAAATCAAGCATCAGAATGAACATAGACTGGGTTGCAAGATTCGGGGGAGATGAGTTTTTGATTTGTCTTAATGGTGCAAATGAAGAAGCAGCATTAAGAATTGCAGAAGCCATAAGACAAAGGGCAGAAAAAACAGCAGTAGAGTATAATGGAAATAAGATAAATACTTCATTGAGCATAGGCATCTACACATTGGACAAAGAAGACATAACATCTGAAGAGCTTTTAAGACGGGTTGACATGAACATGTACGAAGCGAAGAAAATGGGTAAAAATGCCATTTTTTCAAGATAAAATGAACCACTAAATTTAATAAAAAAAGTTAAAAAAAACTCTTGCATTTTGTTTGACGGTATGCTAATATATAAAAGTGGTTCCGCCGTAGTGATGGAATGGCAGACGTGACGGACTCAAAATCCGTTGGTGGCAACACCGTGGGGGTTCAAGTCCCTTCTACGGCACCAAATTTTAAATAAAAAAAGAGACTTTTATAGGTCTCTTTTTTTATGTCTATTAAGATAATAGCAGCGTGGCTTAGCTAAATGCTTATTAAATTCACCCCTCAAACTGGTTAATTCGGCAATAAGCGGTGAGTCTGGATTCCAATACGTAGGGGAGGGCCTCGTGCCCTCCCGAAGATAAAAATATTGAAATAACGACAACGGGCGGACACAAGATCCGCCCCTACATCTTGATAACTCAACACTTTGCAATGATTCGGTTATTTTTTCATTCCAGTATGTAAGGGAGGATTGCTGTTATCCCGAAAAAAATATCGAAATAACGACAACGGGCGGATACAAGATCCGCCTCTACATCTTGATAATTCAACACTTTGCAATTATTCGGTTATTTTTTCATTCCGGTTGAAACAATGGTCATCATTCCAAGTGAGGCTATTAATATATGTGATTAAATAAAAAACTGGCAGCTGCCAGTTTTTTTATTTCATTATTTCATTGTCGTCAAGTATTTTATTGATTTGAAGCATGAATGTGGTGAATGTAACTGTTGCTGCAATAAAATCTGACACCGGTTCTGCCAGGAACACTGCAAATACCTTGTTCTCAAAGAAGTGAGGAAGTATGTAAATCAGTGGAATCAAAAGTATAATTTTTCTTAAGAGAGCCAGAAACATTGATACACGGGATTGTCCCAAAGCAACAAATGTCTGCTGGCATGAATTTTGTGCAGCCATGACAAATGCAGTTGCCATGTAAATTCTTGCTGCCCACACGGAGTATTCCTTTAAGGCTGGGGCATTGGTAAACATGGAAACAAAAGTGCCCGGGAATATCATCATCATGAGCCATGCGGTTGTGGTGTAAAGAAAGGCACATTTTATAAGCAGTTTGAATGTTGCCTTTACCCTTTCGTTATTTTTAGCTCCGTAGTTGTAGCTTGTGATTGGCTGAGCTCCTTGAGTAAGTCCCACCAGAGGAAGATGAATCATCTGCATGAGGCTTGACAGTATTGTCATTGAACCAACAGCCAGATCACCACCATATTTTTGCAGCGATGAATTAAAGGCAATGTTAAGCAGGCTTTCCGTGCTCTGCATTATGAAAGGAGATACTCCAAGCAGCAACACAGGAATTATGATGGATTTATTTATTTTCAAGTTGCATTTTCTTATTTTAAGGCTTGACTTTGGTCCTGTAAGGAATTTCATTACCCAAAGTGATGACAACGCCTGGGAAAGAACTGTTGCTAATGCTGCTCCCTTCACGCCCATGTTAAATCCAAATATGAATATGGGGTCCAGTACTATGTTTGTGACTGCTCCTATTATTACAGTGAGCATGCTGTACTTTGCATAGCCCTGTGTTGATATGAAACTGTTCAGTCCAAGGGTGAGCTGAACAAATATTGTACCTATGAGGTATACATTGAGGTATTCAAGCCCAAATGATATAGTATCTTTGCTTGCACCGAACATCCATAGAAGTTTTTCACCGGATGCCAGGAATACGGCTGTAAGTGTTATTGAAATTATAAGAAGCATGGAAAAACAGTTTCCAAGTATTCTTTCTGCCTCATCATGATTTTTTTCTCCCATTTTAATTGCGGCCCTTGGGGCTCCTCCCATGCCCACAAGGCTGCTGAAGGCTGTTATGGTCATGATGACGGGCATTGTTATTCCCACTCCTGTCAGAGCTGCAGGCCCTGTTTCTGCCATGTGTCCAATGTAAATTCTGTCCACTATGTTGTAGAGCATGTTCACTATCTGAGCGGTTATTGAAGGTATGGCAAGGCTTAATAAAAGCTTACCTATTTTTTCTGTACCTAGCTTGTTTGTATTGTTCATTTTTATCCGTCCTGTTTGTTTTAGTCCATAGTATTATATAGCCAAAAAAATTTTTTGGCAACTTTATATTGTTTTCTATTCATGATATAATAACTTATTAAAAACAAAAGAGGTATATATGTTGGAAAAGGCATTGGAGCTTTTGAAAAAATATTATGGATATGAATCATTTCGCGAAGGACAGGAAGAAATAATCAATAACATATTGTCCAAAAGGGACGTGCTTGCAATCATGCCAACAGGCGGAGGAAAATCCCTGTGCTACCAGCTTCCTGCACTCATGCTTGATGGTACGGCAATAGTTATATCGCCGCTTATTTCCTTAATGAAGGACCAGGTTGACACTCTCAGGCAAATGGGAATGGAAGCTGCATTTATAAACAGCACATTGTCTGTTGCTGAGCTTAGAAACATAATTTATGAAGCAGAAAGAGAAAAATACAAGCTTCTGTACGTTGCACCTGAAAGACTTGAGTCTGAAGGATTCACTGAAATGCTTAAAAACATTAAAATATCCATGATAGCCGTTGATGAAGCTCACTGTGTTTCTCAGTGGGGACACGACTTCAGAACAAGCTATTTAAAAATAAAAGAAATTCGGCACATGACGGGCCAAAATCCTGTAGTGTCTGCATTTACAGCAACTGCAACTGCCCAGGTCAAAGAAGACATTATAAATTTAATAGAGCTTAAAAATCATTTTGAACTTATAACCGGTTTTGACAGAGAAAATCTAAAATTTGAAGTCATTAGAATAAATAAGAAGTTTCCTTTTGTTTTAAAATATGTTGAGGAAAACAAGGGAAAACCAGGAATAATATATTGCATTACAAGGAAAATTACGGATGAGGTGTGCGCAAGGCTTATAGCTGCCGGGCATAAAGCAGTGAAATACCACGCCGGATTAAACGACAGGGAAAGAGCTTCTAACCAGGATGATTTCCTTTATGATAACGCCGATGTTATGGTTGCTACAAATGCCTTCGGCATGGGAATTGACAAATCAAACATCAGATACGTCATACATTACAACATGCCCAAGAACATAGAAAGCTATTATCAGGAAGCAGGAAGAGCCGGACGTGACGGAGAATCTTCAGATTGCATACTCTTGTTCAGTCCATCAGACATTGTTATGAACAATTTTCTCATTGAAAGCAGCTTCAATTTTTCGAGCAAGTCCAAGGAATATGAAAAGTTAAGGGACATGACAAATTATTGCAACACGGATAAATGTCTGAGGAAATTTCTCATAAGCTATTTTGACGAGAAATATGAAAAAGAAATCTGCGGAAACTGCAGCAGCTGCTTAAGCACTGTAGAAAAAAACGACATAACACTTGAAGCTCAAAAAATCCTCTCATGCATATACAGAATGGGTGAAAGATTCGGAAGCAACTCAGTAATTGATGTTTTAAAGGGTTCATCAAACCAGAAAATAAAAGCAATGAAGTTTCACGAGCTTACAACATACGGCCTCATGAAGGAATATGACAAGGACACATTGAAGGAAATCATATCTGTACTTGTTTCAGAAGGCTTTTTATCCGTAAGCGGAGGAAAATATCCTGTGCTGAAAATTACACAGAGCGGAAATATGGTTCTCCGCGGAAAATGCAGTGTGGAAATCAAAAAAGTATTTGCAAAGAGCAAGAGTGCAGCTGAAACACTGCCTTTTGAAAAAGATTTGTTTGATATTCTTAAATCATTGCGAAAGGAAATTGCAGATAAACTAAAAGTTCCTCCATTTGTAGTTTTTTCAGATGCATCTTTAAAAGACATGTGCATTAAGTACCCTCTCACAGATGAAGAGTTTCTCAATGTTTCAGGTGTAGGTGATGTGAAGGCTGAAAGATATGGCAAAGAATTCATACGGGCTATAACAGACTACACCAAGAAAAACAATATTGATGTACAATCAGTAAAAAATGCTGAACATAAAAATAATATTGAAACAAAAAGCGTGGGCAATCATAGAGCAAGTACAAAAAAATCATTAAAGGAAGACACTTACCTTACTACCTACAATCATTATAAACAAGGAAAAAGTGTGAAAGAAATTGCAGCTGAAAGAAGTCTCACTGAAAATACAGTGGAAAATCACCTTGCTCACTGTGCAGAAACAGGATATGAAATAAATTTCAGTGAGTTCATAAAAGCCGAACACGAAGAAATGATAATGAAAGCAATTGAAAAACAAGGAACAGATAAACTTAAACCAATTAAAGAATGTTTGCCTGATGAAGTAACATATACAGAAATCAAATTTGCAATATGCAAATTTAAGAGGAGATTAACATGAGCAGATTATACATTGTTCCCACACCCATAGGGAATTTAAAGGATATGACGGAAAGAGCCGTTGAAACATTAAAGGAATGTGATCTTATTCTGGCAGAGGATACAAGACATACACAAAAGCTCTTAAATCATTTTGATATAAAAACAAAACTTGTTTCATATCACAAGTTCAATGAAAAAACAAGAAGTGAAGAAATAGTAAATGAAATTTTAACAGAGGAAAAAAACGTGGCACTTGTTACAGATGCAGGAACGCCATGCATTTCTGATCCCGGTTATGAGCTTGTAAAAAGAGCCAGAGAAGAAGAAATTGAAATTATAGCACTGGCAGGCGCATCGGCAGTAACCATTGCACTTTCTGCCGCAGGAATAGACACTTACGAATTTGCTTTTTACGGGTTCTTACCCAGAAAGAAAAGTGAGCTTGAAGAAGCCCTTGAAAAAATCAAGAAAAATTCCATAAAAACATTTATTATATATGAATCACCAAAAAGAATAATTAATCTTATGGAAATAATAAGTACAATTATGCCAAACTCAACAATTTGTGTAATGAAGGAACTTACAAAGCTTCATGAAAATTCATTTTACGGAAACGCTGAGCAGGTACTTGAAAAACTAAAGAATCATGAAGATGTTGAAAGAGGAGAATACGTGCTGGTGGGCTATAACAACGACTGGGAAGAAAATCTCTCTACAGGCCCAGCTGTGAGCCTGCAGGCGATTTTGTTTGACAAACTTATACAAAAATATTATTCTTTAAAGGAGGCTGTCAATGAAGTCGTAGAGGAAGGCATTGCATCAAAAAACGATGCATACAAGGCTTCGCTTGAAGTGAAAAAATTCATAGAAAATTACAACAAATAGGGGGAAGCATGTTAGGCACAATAGTAAACGCATTGGCAATTGTAGTCGGAGGAATAATAGGAATCATCTTTAAAAACATAATTCCAGATAAGCTGTCTGAATCTCTTCTGAAAGCAACAGGTTTGGCTGTTGTGACTGTAGGAATAAGACTTAGTCTTGCTGGTGAAAATCTCACACTGTTAATAATTTCTGTCATAGCTGGAACTTTAATTGGAGAATTGCTTGATATAGAAGGAAGGCTTGACAGGTTGGGTCAGAATATAGAAGGACGACTTAAAAACAAGGATAGCAACATCACTGCAGGCTTCGTATCCTGTACTCTTGTGTACTGCGTTGGATCAATGTCTATTATGGGTGCCATTCAAAGCGGTCTTACAGGAAACCATGAAATATTGTTTTCCAAGGCACTGATTGACGGTATAGTTTCAATTTCAATGGCTGTTTCAATGGGTGTGGGCGTAATATTCTCGAGCATAAGCGTATTGCTTTATCAGGGACTGTTGACAATACTCGCACAATTTGTACAGTCTTTGTTGAGCCCGGAAGTTATAAGTGAAATGACTGCCGTAGGTGGAACTGTAATTATGGCCATAGGACTTAATTTCCTGGAAATTAAACGAGTTAAGGTTGGAAATATGCTTCCTGCTATTTTCCTGCCAATATTGTATTTTATATTTTTTTAATGTAAAAGAGGTGCTAAATTGAGTAAAGTAAAATTGGTGATAAATCCAGCTATCATAATGGCAGTGAGCTTGTTTTTCATAATAGGCTCCATAGTTTTTTCTGTACCTCTGTACTATGGATTTATTGCAGGCATTGTTTTTACAGTAATTGTCCTTAAGAAAAGCGGATATGCACTTAAGGAACTTCTTGAAACAATTGTTTCAGCAGTTTTTGAAGTGAAGAATCTCATAATAGTCATTTTGTTTATAGGGGCTACAACTTCCATATGGCTTGCATCAGGAGTTGTTCCCACAATTATGTACTACGGCTTCACATACATGGAAGGCGTGAATTTTTTAATGGCAGCATTTTTAATAATGACTGCTGTGTCTTATTTTATGGGAACAGCAATTGGGACCATGAGCACCGTGGGCATTTCACTGTCAGGTATAGGGCTTGGACTGGGGATACCCCTTAATCTCATGGTGGGTGTTCTTGTTTCAGGAGCATTCATTGCCGACAAAATATCACCCCTGTCAGGACTTGTAAACCTGACAATGACAGCTATTAACAGAAACTACAAAGACATTTTAAAATCTACTCTCGTGACATTGCTGCCAACTATAGCAATAACAGCAGCAATTTATTACATAATGGGACTTAATTATATGTCAGGAGATTACAGTAAGCTTATATTGTACAAAAATGCAATTGCAGAAGGCTTCAACACTTCAAAAATTCTATTGCTGCTGCCTGTGGTTATTCTTGTACTGTCTGTTTCGGGTCTTAAATCAATTTACACTCTTTGTGTGGGAATAGGTGTGGGAGCTGTATTAAGCATTGTTTTTCAAGGAATGACAATGGCTGAAGTCATTAATTCTATTTTGTTTGGCTTTCACGGGAAAACTCCCTCAGAAGAACTCAACAAACTTCTGGTAAGCGGAGGAATGGTTGCAATGATTGAAGCAATATTTATTGTAATAAGCGCCATATCATTGGTTAAAATATTTGAAAAGGGAAATATTCTTATGCCTCTTATGGATAGGCTGGTATCAGGCATAAACACAAAAATAAATCTGGTTCTCAGGACGGGATTCATAAGCACAATTCTTACAATTGCCACTTGCGATCAGACAGCAGGTATTATACTTCCTGCAAGAATACTTAATGACAAGTACAAGGAACTTGAACTTGACAATGCTGTGCTGGCAAGAACAATCTCTGATACGGGAGTAATTGTAGCACCATTAATGCCCTGGAACATTAATTCATTTCTCATTAAGCCAATTATGGGCATAACAGCAGCCCAGTATGCCCCTTATGCAGCATTGTGCTATGTGTGCCCGCTTGTAAGTGTTGCAGCAGCATTTTTGTTATACAGGAGCAAAAATCATAAGAATATACAAAAATCAAATGATGTTTAGACATAATTCAGGAGGAAAATTGAAGCTAGCTATTATTGGAGGAAACGGAGCAATAGGCTCCACAACAGCCTTTTTGACTGCTCAAAAAGGAATATATGATGAAATAAAACTTTTGGGAAGAAAAACAAATGTACTTAAAAATCATGCCATGGACATGGAGCATGCACTCATGCCTTTCTCAAAGACAGTGGTTTCTTTTGCAGAATATGAAGATATAAGTGATTGCCAGGTTATTTTCATAGCAGTAGGAGCACCGGAAAGGAAGGTAGAATCAAGGGAAGAGTATTTGAAGGACAATATAAGGGTTATTGATGAAGTGTTGGAGAATTCCTGCTATTTCAACAAAGATGCAGTCATTCTCACTGCAACAAACCCAATCGATGTGTTCAACTATTATCTGTACAAGAAACTAAAAAGAGACAGGATGAAAATGCTTGGCTTTTCAGCAAATGACAGCTTGAGACTCAGGTGGGCTGTTGCTGAAAAATTCAACATTGATTTTAACAAAATAGAAGCTTATTGCATAGGTGAGCACGGAGAAGACCAGGTACCTTTAATGAACTGTGTAAAATACGACGGGAAGAAATTTGACGTAGAAGATGAAACAAAATCTGAAATCAAAAATATTCTTGTGGACTGGTTTTTGAAATTTCAAAATCTTGATGCCAAAAGAACAAGCGGATGGACTTCTTCTGTGACTGCTTCGGAGGTTCTTGAAGCCATAGCATGTGACAGCGGGAAAATCATTGAGTGCTCTGTCCCGTTGGAAGGGGAGCTGGGATTTAGAGATGTATCCCTTGGCATGATGGTGAAGCTTGGGAAAGAAGGGGCAAAGGAAATAATAGTTCCAGAGCTTAATGATGGGGAAAAAAGTGCAATTAACAAAGCTGTAGCCAAAATAAAGCAACAAATAACACATTTAAATATATAATTTTTGAGAAGCTGGGTTTTTAATAAAAACCGTAACAAGCAGCTTCTCTTTCTTTTTGCAAAAAAATATTTAGTTAACATTTTTAATTTAAGAAAATACAAAAAAAAGCTTAGTTTATAAGAAAGTTATTTTAAGGGTTGCAACCGGTAATGTGGCGTAATATAATACAAATAGCTATTAAATAATATAACACATATATTAAAAATAAAGATATAATATAACACATATATTAGGAGCGTATCATGCATAATTTAACTTCAAACCAAAATGTTTTAACTTGGATAGATGATATCGTCAAAATGACAAAACCAGCAAATGTCATGTGGATTGATGGAAGTGAAGAACAGCTGAACATTCTCCGCCAGGAAGCATGTTCAACAGGAGAAATCAAATCATTGAATCAGGAAAAGTATCCGGGATGTTACTATCACCGTTCACGCAAAGATGACGTTGCAAGAATGGAAGATAAAACATTTATTTGTTCAAGAGATAAGAATAATGCAGGAGCAACAAACAACTGGAAAAGCCCTGAAGAAGCATACAGCATGGGAAGAGAAATCTACAACGGCTGCATGGAAGGAAGAACAATGTACATAATCCCTTATTCAATGGGGCCTGTTGGTTCAGAATTTTCCAAAATAGGATTTGAAGTGACGGATTCAATTTATGTAGTACTGAGCATGAACATCATGACAAGAATAGGACAAAAGGTTTTGGATGTTCTTGGAGATTCAAATGATTTTGTGAGAGGGCTCCACGCAAAATGCAGTCTGGATATAGACAAAAGGTACATATTCCATTTTCCTGAAGACAACACCATTTGGTCCTGCAATTCTGCTTATGGCGGAAATGTTCTTTTGGGGAAAAAATGCTTTGCTTTAAGAATTGCTTCCTACCAGGGATGGAAGGAAGGGTGGATGGCTGAGCACATGTTGATTTTAGGAATTGAAAATCCAGAAGGAGAAGTTAAGTATGTGGCAGCAGCTTTCCCATCAGCATGCGGGAAAACAAATCTTGCAATGCTTATTCCTCCGGAGCTATACAGGAAAAAAGGCTACAAGGTATGGACTGTTGGGGACGATATAGCATGGCTTCGCATCAAGGAAGACGGAAGACTCTGGGCTATTAATCCTGAAGCAGGTTTTTTTGGAGTTGCACCTGGAACAAACGAAAAATCAAACTACAATGCGCTCATGTCAACTAAGAAAAATGCAATATTTACCAATGTTGTTTACAATTTGGATGATGATACTGTATGGTGGGAAAAATTTGATGAAAATCCTCCGGAAAACGGTCTGGATTGGCAAGGAAATCCATGGAATGGGAAAAAATCCAAGGAAAAAGGGGCACATCCTAATTCAAGATTTACTGCTCCTGCTAAAAACTGCCCATGCATTTCATCAGAGTTCGAATCTCCTGAAGGAGTTCCGCTGTCAGCAATAATATTCGGCGGAAGACGAGCAAAGACTGCTCCTCTTGTATATCAGTCAAGAAACTGGCAGCACGGAGTATTTGTGGGTTCAACACTCGCATCTGAAACTACAGCTGCAGCATCAGGCAAAGTTGGAGTAGTTAGAAGAGATCCTATGGCAATGCTTCCTTTCTGCGGATACAACATGGGAGATTATTTTGCACACTGGTTGGAAATGGGAGAAAAAATGAGCAATGCCCCAAAAATATTCCATGTAAACTGGTTCAGGACAAATGACAGAGGAGAATTCATTTGGCCGGGCTTCGGCGACAATTTCAGAGTTCTTGAATGGATTTTGAAAAGATGTGAAAATGAAGTCGATGCTGTAGAAACACCTATAGGAAATCTTCCATATGCTGAAGACATAAACTTCGAACAGATGAACATAACAGAAGAAACTGTTGATAATTTGCTTAAAATTGATGTTAATTCATGGCTGGAAGATGAAAAAGGAATAGAAGAATTTTATGCGAAAATCGGAAACACTGTTCCTCAGCAGCTGAAAGAAGAACTTAACAATCTGAAGAAGAATTTAAACATGTCTGTTGCAGACATAGTAGCTTAAAAAGATAGGCGGAACGGCATAACTGTTCCGCTTTTTGAATATTAGAATTTTTGAGATGAAAAAGTACAGAAAATATTTTTCAAAAAAAGTGTTGACAATGTTAGATGTTTCGTTTAAGATGTGGATTAATAGTTAATGCGTTGAAGCAGAGAAAAGTATTTTGGAAGTCTACAGAGAATTGGTGGTGCTGAGAGCCAATGACAGAGAAATATAATATACACTGCTGAGCTGGTTTGTTCAACGGTAATTCAAGTAGACAAACACGTATACCTACGTTACAGGGTTAGAGGTTGTTAGACCTCGAAGAGTGATGATTTTTTAATCATAATTAGGGTGGTACCGCGGATCTTTCGTCCCTATAAGCACATTTAAAAAAGTGTGTTTATAGGAATGAAAGATTTTTTTTTATGACCTAACCCAATATGTTCAAGCGATAGCGAAGAACATATTGTTGGTAGGTCAAACGCAATGAGAACCAAATTTTCGCGACCGTAGGGAGCAGGAAAATTTGTGTTCGAAACTGCGAATGACCAGCGACAGCCTCAGGAAGTCAATGGTAGGTCAAACGCAATGAGTTCCAATTTTGTGCGACCGGAGGAAGCTGACAAAATTGTGAACGAAACTGCGAATGACCAGCGACAACCACAGGAAGTCAAAGGTAGGTCAAACGCAACGAAATCCAATTTTACGCGACCGGAGGAAGCTGACAAAATTGTGAACGAAACTGCGAATGACCAGCGACAACCACAGGAAGTCAAAGGTAGGTCATACAAATACATTCCAAAAGATTAAATATTAAACTTTGCGCAGAGTTGAAATATGAACAATTAGAATAGAAAATTATGGAGGATATTATGAAATTCGGAAAAATTAATAAGATTATAGCAATAGCAATGTGCGTGCCCATGATTTTAGCTGGCTGCGCAAAAAGTGACGCTGCAGACAAATCAGAGGCAGCTCAACCAAAACAAACTACAGAAGAAGCAACATCAGTAAAGGAAGAACAATTTACCATAGGAATAGCAGAACTTGTACAGCATCCGGCACTTGATGCTTCAAGACAGGGATTTATAGATGAACTTGCAAATCAAGGCGTTAATGCAGTCCTTATAGACCAAAACGCTCAAGGTGAAATTTCAAATGCACAGATGATAGCAGAAAAATTTGTTAAAGATGATGTTGATTTAATATTTACAATAGCAACTATTACATCTCAGGCTGCGAAGCAGGCTATTGAGGGAACAGATATACCTTTAGTTTTCACAGCCGTTACAGATCCTGTTTTTTCACAGCTTGTTACTGCAATGGACGTTACGGACAACAACATTACAGGAGTTGTGGATGCAGCTCCAATAAAAGAAAACCTGGAACTTTTCAAGGAACTAAAAAAAGATATAAAAACAATAGGAATTATTTATAATATAGGTGAATCAAATTCAGAGGTTCAAGTCAACCAGACAAAAGAAATTGCAAAGAGTTTAGGACTTACAATTGAAACAGTGGGAATTTCAACTGTAAATGACATACCTCAAGCTGTTAACACCGTTTCTAAAAATGCAGAAGGACTGTACATTATAACAGACAACATGGTTGCATCATCAATTTCACTGGTGGCTAAGCTTGCTCAGGAAAACAAACTTTTAACAGTATCTGCAGACGGTACACATGTTGATGAAGGGATAATGGTTTCCAAAGGAATAAGCTTCTACGGAATAGGAAAGCAATCAGCAGTAATAGCAAAAAAGATTCTTGTGGACAAGGTTCCTGTTTCTGAAATACCGGTTCAGACAGCTCCTGAATTTGAAAAGAAAGTAAATGTGAAGACAATGGAAGCACTTGGTTTCACAAAAGACAATTCTGCATTCGAAGGGGCAGAGTTTGTCAATTAAGAATGAAGAATGAAAAGTGAAGAATTATTAGATTAATCAAGGATTTGTGCTTTGCACAAATCCTAACCACAATTCTTAATTCTTAACTATTAATTCTTAATTAATTAACGGAAGGGATGACATAAATGAACACATTAATGATTGCATCAATTGAACAAGGCCTCATATTTGCAGTGCTTGCAATAGGAGTTACCATAACATTTAAAATACTTGACTTTGCTGACATGAGCGTTGAAGGGACGTTCCCAATGGGAGCATTCATATTTTCAAAATTCATTATAGCAGGAGCAACACCATTAACAAGTACTATGATGGCATTTTTCCTTGGTACTCTAGCAGGTCTCATAACTTATACACTTAACATAAAACTGAAAATCAAGTCTCTGCTTTCTGGAATTCTCACAATGACCATTTTGTATTCAGTAAATTTAAGACTTAACGGAAAATCAAACATAGGACTTTTTAACTACTCTTCCATATTTGACGGCAGGGAAGCAGTGATAGTGTTAATTATAATAATAGCAGCCGTCAAAATACTGATGGACATGTTTTTGAAAACAGAAGTTGGATATCTTTTGATAGCAACAGGAGACAATGAAACCCTTGTAAAATCTCTTGGGGAAAATTCAAACAGGTATAAAATGATAGGACTCATGATATCAAACGGGCTTGTGGGATTAAGCGGAGCCATGATGGCACAGTACCAGGGATTTGCAGATATAAACATGGGTATGTCAATAATAGTTACAGCCATAGCTTCAATAATAGTGGGAGATACCATACTAAAAAAATCAAGGAAGCTAAAAAATACAACAAGAGCAATAATGGGAGCGTTGGTTTACAAATTCATAGGGGCGGTAGCCATTGACCTGGGCCTGGCACCTACGGATCTGAAGGCAATAAATGCAATAATAGTGATTTTGTTTTTAAGCTACAATACATTTGCACCGGAAATAAAAAATAAGAGATCAACGGAGGCAGCACAATGCTAGATATAAAGAACATGTCAAAGAGCTTCAACATAGGAACGGACAATGAAACAAACATATTCACAAGCTTTGACTTCCATATAAACAAGGGAGAATGCACAGGGATTCTCGGAGCAAACGGCTGCGGAAAGAGTACGTTGTTTAACATAATTAGCGGAGCAATAATACAGGAAGAAGGAGACATAATATTAAACGGTGAAAACATAAACCGCCTTAAGGAAAATGAAAGGGCAAAATTCATAGGAAGAGTGCACCAGAACCCTTCTGCAGGAGTGTCTCCATCTCTCACAATACTTGAAAACATAAGCCTCTCAGACAAAAAATGCCAGAAGTTCGGTTTGAGAAAGCTCATAAACAAAAATAAAATAAGCCAGTATAGGGAAATGCTAAGCACACTGGACTTAGGCCTGGAAAACAAGCTTGACACGGAAGTGAAATTTCTTTCGGGGGGGCAGAGGCAGTCTTTGTCACTTTTGATGGCAACAATGAACAAGCCGGAGCTTCTTCTGCTTGATGAACACACGGCAGCACTTGACCCAAAGACATCAAGGCTCATAATGGAAAAAACAAAGGAGCTCATAAATACCCACAGCATTACAACAATGATGATATCCCACAACGTGAGGGATGCCATAAAATATTCGGACAGAATAGTGATGCTTGACAAAGGACGTGTCATACTTGATGTGAAAAACGGATGTATCACAGAAAAGGAACTGCTTAATATTTACAACTCAAGGAATTCAGGAATGATGTTTCAGGAAGCTGTATAAGAACAAACTTGTGCCATGATGTTTTTTAATATATAATGTCAATATAGCAAATAGTACAATAAATAATTGTTAACGGAGATACTATGAGAAATATAAAGATGATAATTCAATATGATGGCACAAGGTACAAAGGCTGGCAGAAGCAGACTGAAGACATAAACACTGTACAGGGAAAACTTGAGAGTATATTGGGCAATATGACAGGTGAGGAAATACAGCTTGTAGGCTGTGGAAGGACTGATACAGGAGTTCATGCCATAAATTACACTGCAAACTTTCATACAAATTCAACCATGAACACGGATGATATGCACAAATATCTGAATGATAAGCTGCCTGATGACATTGCTGTAAAATCAATAAAAAATGCAAGCGAAAGATTTCATGCAAGATACAACATTTTGTCAAAGACATACATGTACAGAATAAACAACAGCGGAATTAAAAATGTTTTTGACAGAAAATACATTCATAGCATAGATGAGAAGCTTAATATTGAGAAAATGAGAGAATGTGCAGCTGTGCTTGTAGGCACACATGATTTTCAAAGCTTTACAACTCTTAAGTCAAAAACAAAATCAACTGTAAGGACTATAAATTTCATCAACATTGAAGATAATGACGGCATAATTGAAATAGATGTTAATGGCAACGGTTTTTTGTGGAACATGGTAAGAATAATACTTGGAACATTAATTGAAGCAGGTAAGGAAAAGTTAAACCCTGAAGATGTGAAAAACATTCTTGAAGCAAAAAAAAGAGCCGAAGCAGGCCCAATGGTACCTGCAAAAGCGCTTTTCCTGAAAGACGTAGAATACTAGTAAAAACAATGAAGAGTTAAGAGTTAAGAATTAAATGAAGAGAACGGCCAGCCGTTCTCTGTTTTTAAAATAATGTGTAAATCCTGAATTAACAAACTGTAGGGGCGGACCTTGTGTCCGCCCGCTGGATAATTCTTAATTTTGAAGAATTCTTCCGTCTGTTGAAACTATTTTGAAGTCCCACGGAATCATTTTTCCTGAGTTTAATAAAGCAGTCTTTACTGCATTTACAATTCCTGTGCAGCAAGGAACTTCCATTCTTAAAACAGTGATGCTTTTTACATTGTTGTTTTTCAGAATTTCTGTGAGCTTTTCTGAATAATCAACACTGTCAAGTTTAGGACATCCTATGAGTGTTACCTTTCCCTTCATGAATTCCTGATGAATGTTGGCATATGCATAGGCAGTACAGTCAGCTGCCACAAGAATGTGAGAATTGTCAAAGTATGGAGCATTTGGCGATACAAGTTTAATCTGTACAGGCCATTGTCTCAACTGACTTGTTAGTTCTGACATTTCTGCTTTCACTGCCTTTGATACTGCAGGGGCTGTATTTACTTTGATTTCTTTTGCTGCATGTCCAGGACATCCGCATGGAAGAGGCTCCTGCTTGTTTTTTCTTTCTGCCATTCTTTTTTCAACCAGTTCCTTGTCGAACTCTTCAGCGTCTCTTTCAATAATTTCAATTGCATCAACCGGACATTGAGGGAGGCAGTCACCAAGACCATCACAGTATACGTCTGACAACAGAACAGCTTTTCCGTTAATTAATTCCAAAGCTCCTTCATGGCACGCATTTACGCACAAACCGCAGCCGTTACATTTTTCTTCATGTATTTTAACTATTTTTCTTTTCATATTTATCCCCTTTAAATTTTACTTTACTTATTAATTATAGTATATTAAAATGAAAAAGTAAAGTATGTAACATATGTTACTTAATTTGAGGGGAATATGGAAGATATAATAAAGTTAATAAAAGATAATCAATTGTTTGAAAATATAAACGAAAATGAAATCAGTGCAATTCTTAAATGCAGCAAGGCAACAGTTGAAAGTTACCAGGAAAATCAAATAGTCTTTGAAAAAGAAGACACCATTCAAAAAATGGGAATAGTTCTTGAAGGCGAATTCAACCTGGTTTCGCAAAAATACAGCGGAACCAGAGTTATAGTAACTTCTCTTGAAAAAGGTGATTTGTTTGGAGAAGCTTTGATTTTTTCTTCTATTAAAAAATCGCCATACGACCTGGTGAGCTCAGGAAACAGCAAGGTCCTTCTCATTCCATACGGAATATTTGTCAACATGTGTCAGGAAGTGTGCAACTTCCACAAGCAGCTTATAAGCAACATGCTTACAATTTTGTCAGATAAAATTGTTATGCTCAACAACAAGATGACAATTCTCAATGCAGAAACGCTGAAAGGGAGAATTGCCCTTTATCTGTTGTCCATAAACAAAAAAACCAAGACAATGACATTCAACATGCCCATGAACAGGCAGGAACTGGCAGAATTTCTAAATGTAACAAGGCCATCCTTGTCAAGAGAACTTTCAAACATGCAAAAGGACGGTTTAATTGAAATTTACCGTTCATCGGTCAAAATAAAAGACATTGAAAGGCTTAAGGAACTGGCTGACTGACAAATAGTACTTGTTAATACTCATTGAAGATAGACGTTTTTTATGTTACAATATTGTAAAATGGACGGTAGAAAATGATTAGAAAATTATATGAAAAAGACAAAGACAATTTAATGAATTTTCTCATGGAAGAAGCTTCTCTTAATCTTTTTATCATTGGTGATGTACTTAACACCGGATTCGAACAGGATTACATGGAGTTATGGGGAGAATTTATAGGCGATGAAATTATCGCAGTCCTTCTCAGATACTACAATAACTTCATACCATATTACAAAGATGGAAGCAATGTAGATGTTGAACAGTTCAAGAAAATAATTGCTTCTCATAAAAAGAAGAAGCTTGTTTCAGGGAAATATGAAATTGTAATGAAATTTACAGATGCATTACAAGATGTTCAGGGAAGCCGTAAGTTTTTCTGTGAACTGAAGGACAAGACAAAACTACTTAAGGAAAATGATAAGTTCAATATAAAAAAAGCAACAGTTGAAGATGCTAATAGGCTTTCTGTTTTTCTGGAATCCATTGAAGAATTCAACAATACAGGCGAAGACAGGGACATGCTTGAAAACAGCATCAGGACAAAAACCGGACGTTTTTATTTCATTGAAGACGAAGAAGGGAAAATAGTATGCACAGCAGGAACCTCGGCAGAAACAAAGCATGCAGCCATGATAGTGGACGTTGCAACAAGTCCCCAATACAGGAATAAAGGCCTGGCTGTAAACTGCCTTTCAAAACTCTGCATTGACACACTCAAGGACTGCCAAGGCATCTGCTTGTTTTACAGCAATGAAAAGGCAGGAAAAATATATCACGGAATAGGGTTTGAAACAACCGGCAATTGGATGATTGCAGCTGAAAAATAAGCATCTCTAAAAAGAAGGAGCAGGCTATGAAACTTAAATTTATACATACATCTGACTTGCATTTAGGAAAAAAATTCAATATAAAAAATTTCAGTTTAAAAGAGCGGGAAAAAAGAAGACAGGAAATATGGGATGCCTTTGATGAAATTATAAAAACAGCAAGAAACGAAAAAACAGAATACCTGTTCATTGCAGGCGACATGACAGAAGGAGAATACATCAATTTCAAAGGCCTCAATAAAATTGCCAGAAAGTTCAAATCAATAGAAGATACAAATGTTGTAATAGTCTGCGGAAAAAGCGATCCATACGGCATTGACAGCCTTTACGAGTATATTGACTGGTCTGACAACGTATATTTCATAAAAAGCACCGATACAGTGGAAAAATTATATTTTCCTAAGGACAATCTGTGCATACACGGGCTGAGCTGGGACAATTTGAATAACAGCGAAAGACCACAGCTTATTTATGACATATCTGTTGACGAAAACAAAATAAATGTTCTTCTTTTAAACTGTGAGCTTGAAGGAGAAACTGAATTTACAATCAATGTTGATATGGTTAAAAATAAGTTTGACTACTGTGCATTAGGAGGAAAACACAATTTTCACATGTATAGAAACAACGTTGTATACGCCGGTACACCTGAACCCTTAAACTTTGAGGAAAATGGCGACCATGGATTTATTGTGGGCACCATTGAAAAAGGAAATGTGGAATACAAACTTGTGCCCATTGCAAAGAGAAAATTTACAACAAGAGACATCAATCTTGATGTGTCATACAGTTTCAATAAAATTCTCGACCTGATTAAATTTTCAGGAGATACTTTTTCCAACATCAAGGATTATGTGAAAATAAACCTCACCGGTACAGTCAGTACGGATATATCCATGGAAGAAGTGGAAAACGAAGCAAAACAATTTTTTTACTACATTGAGTTTGAGGAAAATTACTCATATAAAAATGCTGAAGATAAAATATACGACAGTAATGACTACAACATAATCGAATCTTTCAAGCTTCAGTTTGAAAATCATCAGGACAAAATGGAGCAACAGGCTTTTAAGCTTGGTCTTGAGGTTCTCAGAAAAGAAAAGGTGGTAAAATAAAATGTACATCAATAAATTGCACTTGAGAGCTTTTGGCAAATTCTCATCTAAAAGAATGTACTTTGGAAGCAAATTCAATATAGTATACGGTGAAAATGAGGCAGGAAAAAGTACTATTCACAACTTCATCGAGGCAATTCTTTACGGCTTCGGAGATGATGAGAACGGGATTTTAAAATATAATAAGTACAAGCCTTGGGACAACAGTCTATTTAGAGGAACTCTTGGCATGAGCATGAGAAACGGCGAAAAATATGTTGTTTCTAAAGATTTTTTATTGGGCACAACACAGGTTTTTAAAAAGGAGTCAAGCGACAGGAGTGATCCGGAAATGGTTGAAGAAGATATTCCAAGTCCGGGGGACTTTTTCTTCAACATGAACAGGACATCCTTCAGAAACACAGTAAGTGTAAGGCAGCTTGGAAACAAGACTGAACAGGAGCTAGCTAACGAACTGAAGAGCAAAATAATTAATTTAAGCAGCACAAGAGACCAGAACATATCAATAGAGAGAATACTTTCAACACTGAACAGAATTAAGGATGAGGCAGGAAGCGAAGATAACGGAAAAACACTTTTAGGACAATATTCTCTTCGCTTGTCAGAACTTAAATCTGCAAGAGAAAATTCAGTCAATGCAAATAGACAAGTGATGTTTCTGGCAATGGAAAAAAAGAAACTTAAAAACAAAATAAGAGAGCTTGACATGAGGATGGCTGAACTAAAAAAACAGCTTTCAGATTATGAACTTTCTGTTGCAAAAGATAAATTCCTTAAATGTGAACCGGTCAAGAAGGAACTTGATGAAATAAATGAAAATCTTCAAAAATTTAATCATTCTTTGAAATATTCACAGGAAGATTTTAAAGAAGCCTTAAATATTGAAAAAATACTTGCAGACATGGTTGGGCAAAGAGATTCTCTGCTTCAGGAAAAGGAAAAAATAGATTCAAGGCTTGAAGAATTAGGACGGGACATATCAAATTTAATGGACAGCAGTTTTTCAATTGAAAAGCTCAATGAAGATTACAGCAATTATAAGTTGACCAGAGATAAAGTTCGTGACATGAAGTCCAAAATTCAAACGGGATATGAAAGCATTAAAAGTATAGACATGGATGAAATAAACAGATTTTCAGACAGCTATGCAACTGTTGAGGAAATAAGCAGGAAAATTGAAATTGCAAATGTGTTTCTCGATGAAAAAGATTATGCAACAATGAAGAAATTTGGAAAGTCACAGGGAGTACAAAGTTTATTTGCAGGATTGTTTGGTATTGCTTTTCTGGGTGCAGGAGCGTATTCCTGTTATTTAGGATACACAATGAACGTTCTGGAATACTATTATGGAGCCGGAGCTGTTGTTCCAGCAGTAATTTTATTTGTTCTGTCTTCAAGAAAATCATCTAGAGCCAAAAGTGCAAAAAAAGAAATAGAGAGCATTGAATGCAGCCATGCTGACTACAAACTGACAGTTGATCAGCTTCAAAACCAGAAAAATGAAATTATCAAAAATTCCGGCTGTGAAAACATTGATGTCATGTCGGATATGTATAAGAAAAAATGTACTGAAAAGAACATTGTTGAAGAAAAGTTAAATCTTCTAAAATTCGATGAAGAGGAACTCAAACAAACAGAAGAAGAAAATAACGGCTTGTCAAGGGCGCTTCATGAAACCCTTAAAAAATTTGCTTTTGATGAAATAAGCCAGGAAAACATTAAGGAAATCAATGAAGCATATGAAAGAAAAAGCCAGGTGAGAGAGGAAACATCAAATCTTAAGATAAGCTCTGAACAAAATGCTCAGATATTGTCCAAAGTTGAAAAAGAACTGTCATTTGAACAAAAGCGCCTTGAGATGATTCTTTCTGCAAATGGCGTTGATGACTTAGAAAACTTCAAGGAAACAGCTGCAAAATATGAGCAATATGAAGAGTGTGTTAAAAGAAAAGAATATCTTGATAACATTTTGACTTCTATTATAGGAAACGAAGACTTTGATTCACTTAAGGAAAAAACCAGGAATGTGATGTTTTATGAAACAAAGGTAATTGATGAACAGAAGTGCCAGTTGGATATTTTAATAATGAATGATGAAAAATCAAAAATTGCTGAAAATATCGAAAGCATTCACAAAGAAATCGAGGACATAGAAGCAGGCACAAGAAATCTTGCTGAAATAGAAGAAGAAATTGATTTTTACGAAGACAAAATCAACATGTTCAAGAGTAAAATTAAAATTGCCGAAATGGCAGCTGAAAAAATCACAAAGATTGCAGATTCAATAAAAGGAGACTTCATGCCTCTTTTGAAGAAATCCATAAGCGACAACTTTTATTACCTGACGGGAGGAAAATACAGCGAGGTTTCCTTTGATGAAAACATGAATATAACCGTAATAGAAGAGGATAATAAAAACAGGAACGTAGAGCTTGAAAGTTTGAGCGGCGGAACATTGGACCAGCTTTATCTGTCGCTTAGGGTGGGACTCAGCAACATATTAAGCGGAAATCAAGATATACCTCTCATATTCGATGACAGTTTTGTTCAATATGATTCAAGAAGACTTAAAAAGTCAATTGAGATGCTTTCCAGAGAAAGCGAGAGAAGACAGGTTATTTTGTTCACATGCCAGGAAAGAGAAGCTGAAACAGCAAAACAGCTGAACGTTAAATTTAACTATATAAAATTATAAGGATTAATATGAAAATATTTGCTATTGCAGATTTGCATTTTGATTATAAAAAAGAAAAGCCCATGAATGTATTCGGTGACAACTGGATAAATCATGAGGAAAAAATAATTGAGAACTGGAAGAGTGTTGTAAAAGAAGATGACCTTGTTCTTATTCCGGGGGACATATCATGGGCAGCAAAGCTTGAAGAAGCTCTGGGAGATTTGTCAAGGATTGATGAATTGCCAGGCATCAAGGTAATAGGCAAGGGCAACCACGACTATTGGTGGGCTACATCCAGCAAATTGGACAGACTTGAATTAAAAACAATCAGATTCTTGAAAAACAACAGCTATGAATTCGAAGACATAGTAATTTGCGGTACAAGAGGCTGGGACACAATGGAGGAACACTCTGAAGATGAAACAAACAAGAAAATATTCTTAAGAGAGTTGAACAGGTTTAAAATATCTCTTGACTCAGCAAGAAAAGCAAAAAAGCCAATAATAGTTATGCTGCATTTTCCGCCATTTGACAGCAACGGTCTTCCAAATGAATTTTTTTCTGTTCTCAAGGAATACGAGACTGAAACATGTATTTACGGACACCTTCACGGAGAAGAGGGTCACAAGAATGTCAGGGAAGGTTTAATTGACAGTGTTAATGTTCACTGCGTTTCAAGCGATTATATGGATTTTAATTTAAAAAGGATAAAGTAAGACGGCAAATTAATTTGCCGTTTTTTTCTTGAATATAAAAGGAAAAAACAGATATCATAATTATGATATGTTTAGACAAATTATTTCGAGAATTATCAGAAAAACAAAACGTGTATATGATTTGTAAACAAAAAAGATATTAGGCTCTTGACATGAATACAGATTTGGAGTATATTAATTATGAAAAAACGTTATCAAATATTATTGAGTATAGAGGATGGTGTTTATGGAAAAGATGGATGCATTGGTGAAAAAATACAAAGAACCAGGATTGTGGCTTGAGCAGGTTGAAAGGCCGGTTCCGGAAGAAGGAGAGGTTCTTGTAAAAATTCACAAGACTGCAATATGCGGAACTGATGTTCACATATATGAATGGAACAAATGGGCTCAGGAAACAATCCCTGTACCAATGACAATTGGGCATGAATTTGTTGGTGAAATAGTTGAGCTTGGAAAAGGCGTTAAAGATTTGAATGTTGGAGACCTGGTTTCCGGTGAAGGACACATTGTATGCGGAAAATGCAGAAACTGTCTTGCCGGAAGAAGACATCTCTGCAAGGACACAAAGGGCGTTGGAGTAAACCGCACAGGAATATTCTCTGAATATGTGGCTTTGCCTGCTTCAAACATCTGGCTGTGCGACAATTCTCTTCCTGAAGAAATTTACAGTATTTTTGATCCATTTGGAAATGCTGCACACACTGCATTGTCATTTGAAGTTCTTGGAGAAGATGTGCTTGTTACAGGAGCAGGTCCTATAGGAATTATGGCAGCTGCCATTGCAAAACATGCAGGTGCAAGGTTTGTTGTGCTCACAGACATAAACAACGACAGACTTGAACTTGCTAAAAAGATGGGAAAATTCAGAACCGTAAACACCAAAGAAGAAAATCTTGAAGATGTAATGAAGGAACTTGGAATGAAGGAGGGTTTTGACGTTGGACTTGAAATGTCAGGAAACGGCAGAGCTCTGAATCAAATGATAGACCACATGACTCACGGTGGTAAAATTGCAATGCTTGGAATTCAGGATTCTGATACAACTGTTGACTGGAACAAGGTTGTATTCAACGGACTCCATATTAAGGGAATTTACGGCAGAGAAATGTATGAAACATGGTACAAGATGCAGTCAATGCTTAAGTCAGGACTGGATATATCTCCAATCATAACCCACAGATATCATTATACTGAATTTGAAAAAGGCTTTGAAGCCATGTTAAGCGGTAAATCAGGAAAAGTAATACTGGATTGGACGGAGAAAAAATAAATTATTTAAAATCTAATAAGGAGTTGATAAAATGTACGAGAACAATAAACAATATTATGCAGACATTTTAAAGGATATCAAGGAAAGCGGACTCTGGAAAGAAGAAAGAATAATTACAACACCTCAAAGCAGCAGAATAAGCACAACCAAGGCCGACAAGGTTTTGAACATGTGTGCCAACAACTACCTCGGACTTGCAGACAACAAAGAAGTTATTGCTGCTGCCAAGGAAGCATATGACACATGGGGCTATGGATTGTCTTCTGTAAGATTCATATGCGGAACTCAGGGAATTCATAAGCAGCTTGAACAAAAATTAAGCGAGTTTCTCATGACTGAAGATACTATTTTATATTCATCTGCATTTGATGCTAACGGAGGGTTGTTTGAAACAATCACAACAGAAAATGATGCCATAATAAGCGATGAGCTTAACCATGCAAGCATCATTGACGGAGTAAGGCTGGCTAAGGCGAAAAAATACAGATATAAGAACAATGACATGGCTTCACTGGAAGAACAGCTCATACAGGCTGACAAGGACGGAGCAAAGTTAAAACTAATTGCAACAGACGGCGTTTTTTCCATGGATGGAATAATAGCCAATCTCAAGGGAATATGCGACTTGGCAGACAAGTACAATGCCATGGTTATGGTTGATGACAGCCATGCAGTGGGATTTGTGGGCAAGACAGGAAGAGGAACTCACGAATACAGGGATGTTGTTGGAAGAGTTGACATTATAACAGGAACACTGGGCAAAGCCCTTGGCGGAGCCAGCGGCGGCTACACAAGCGGAAGAAAAGAAATCATAGACCTGTTGAGACAGCGTTCAAGACCATATCTTTTTTCAAACACTCTGGCTCCTGCCATTGCCGGAGCTTCACTGAAGGTTCTTGAAATGCTTATGGAAAGCACAAAGTACAGAGATAAGCTTGATGAAAACACAAAGTACTTCCGTGAACAAATTAAGAAAATCGGACTAACAATAATAGAAAGCGAACACCCTATAGTTCCAATAATGTTAGGAGATGCAGTGTTGTCTCAGAAAATGTCTGAAAAACTCCTGGAAAAGGGAGTTTATGCAGTAGGTTTTTATTATCCTGTTGTTCCAAAAGGAAAAGCAAGAATAAGAACTCAGATTTCAGCCGGTCATTCAAAGGAAGATCTTGATTTTGCAATCAATGCATTCAAGGAAGTAAAAGAAGAGCTTGGCATATAATTGCCCGGGAAATATTTTGGCGAAAAACATAAAAACGAAAATTATCGTGTAATAATGGCGTAAAATGATGTATCCATGGACACAAAATTGTCGTTACGAAAAGATACAAAAATATAAAAAGAGTTGAATAAAAAAAGACTGTAAACATCATTACTTTGACGGAACAGTCTTTTTTGCTGCCAATAATTATTTTTACAGACAAAGTAATTGAAAAAAATTGTGAAAAGGTTTATACTATAATATAACAATTAAATATTTTATAAGGAGGCATTGCAATGCAGAAAAAGGACATAAAATGGTCTGAACTTGGTTTTAGCTATATCAAGACTGACAAAAGGTACATATCTTATTGGAAAGATGGAAAATGGGATGACGGTCAGCTTGTGGAAGACAATAAAATAAGTATCAGTGAAGGTTCAACTTGTCTTCATTATGGACAAGAATGTTTTGAAGGATTAAAAGCTTACAGCACTAAAGACGGTGGAATTCAACTTTTCAGACCAGATGAAAATGCTAAACGTATGCAAAACAGCTGTGAAAAGGTAATGATGCCTAAGGTTCCAGTTGAAAAATTCATAGATGCCTGCATGCAGGTTGTTAAAGCAAATGAAGCATGGGTACCTCCATACGGATCAGGCGCTACTTTTTATTTAAGACCATATGTTATAGGAATAGGCGACAACATAGGAGTTAAACCGGCACCTGAGTATATTTTTGGAGTGTTTGGAATGCCTGTAGGTCCATATTTCAAAGGCGGCATGAATCCAGTAAACTTCGTTACAACTGACGAAGACAGAGCTGCACCTCATGGAACAGGAAAGAACAAAGTAGGCGGAAACTACGCAGCAAGTTTGCATTCACATCATGATGCTGTTGCAAGAGGATTTGCTGATTGTATTTATCTTGATCCGGCAACTCACTCAAAAATTGATGAAGTTGGAGCAGCAAACTTCTTTGGAATCACAAAAGACAACAAATTCATAACACCTCATTCAACATCCATACTTCCAAGTATTACAAGAATTTCCCTCATGCAGGTTGCAAAGGACTACTTGGGAATGGAAGCAATTGAAGCAGATGTTTTCATTGATGAAATAGACCAGTTCGCAGAAGCAGGAGCTTGCGGTACAGCAGCTGTTATAACTCCTATAGGAGGAATTGAACACAAAGGAAAAATGCACGTGTTCCACAGCGAAACAGAAGTTGGCCCTGTGACTAAAAAATTATACAACACATTGTACGGAATTCAGATGGGCGATGTTGAAGCTCCTGAAGGATGGATTTACAAAGTACAATAACCACCGTTTCTAATTAAGAATTAAGAGTTAAGAATTAAGAATTATAAGTTAAAATAAAAAGCAATTGGTGATTTCGGTTCATCAATTGCTTTTTGTATTTACTTTTGATGTTAAAGGAACTTAGCAACTTCTTCTTTTGTGTGGCACAACCTAAGGAATGATTTGCGCATGAGGTCAAGGGGGATAACCGTAAATGAAATTGATAAAACTGTCAACAGTTCCCCTGTTGTAAGGCCATAGGTTCTGAACACTCTTCCGCCAAAGTAAAGAATCAGTATCTGAATTATACAAACCAAGGACATTATTGTTACAAAAGATTTGTTTTTTATGATGTTAGACATGATATTTATTCTTTGAGTTCTTGCATTCAGGCTGTTAAAAATAGCGCAGAACATGAAAAGGGCAAAGAAGCCGGTCATCATGTATTCACTTCCTGCAGAATATCTGAACCTGGAACCTATCCCCGGAAATTTCAAGAACAAGATGCACAGGAAAGTTGTATAAACGGCAGATATGACAATTTGATTTTCCATGTAATCATTGATGATTTTTTCTCCCTTTTTCTTAGGAAGCTCTTCCATGTATTCAGGCAACGGTGCTTCACCGGCAAAAGCAAGTCCTGCCAGCGTATCCATGACCATGTTTATCCAAAGCATCTGTGTCACGGTTATAGGTGTTTCAATTCCAAGGAACTGGCTTATTAGAGTAATGCTCATGGCGCATATGTTTATAGTAAGCTGAAAAACTATGAATTTTCGAATGCTCTTGAAAATTGTCCTGCCATAAAGAATTGCTTTAACAATTGACGAAAAATTATCGTCAAGAATCACTATGTCGCTTGCTTCTTTGGCAACCTCAGTGCCGCTTCCAAGTGAAAAACCTACATCCGCTCTTTTTAAAGCTGGTGCGTCATTGACACCGTCGCCGGTCATTCCGGCAACAAGATTCATTTCCTGTGAGAGCCTCACAAGTCTGCTCTTATCAGAAGGCAAAGCTCTGGCAACAACCCTGATCTTTGGCAGTGCTTTTTTTAACTGATCATCAGTCATGTTTTTCATTTCATCAGATGTGAGAACTATATCCCCACGTGCATAATCAAGAAGATTTGATTCCTTTCCAATGGAAACTGCTGTTTCTTTTCCGTCTCCGGTAATCATTACAACCTGGACGCCTGCATTTGTTACTTCTTCAATGCTTTTTGCGGCGTCTTCTCTTAATTCGTCCTTAATGCACGCTATTCCCACAAGAGTGAGATTTGAAAATCCTTTAAGCAGTTTGTCCGTGGCTGCATCAGAAGTAGCAAGAGCTAACAGCCTGTTTCCTGCCGAAGACATGTCTTTTGTCAATTTGTTAATTTGAAAAATGTTGTTAAGTTCAGATTTTGTGCCGTCTTCGCAATAATAATGTGTGCAGAAGGGCAGTATCTTATCTGGAGCACCCTTGAGCAATGTAACATTTAAATCACCTGTTACGGATGATGCTGAAAACTTATTTTTGCTGTCGAAGCTTATTTCAGAAAGTTTCCTGACATCAGCATTTATTACAGGGTAGGACATAGCAAAGCCAAGCATTGCCCTGTCTGTTGAATTTCCACCAACAGGAGACTGTTTTTTGCCGTCATGGCCTATTGTTGAACCGTTGTTGTAGACAGACGAAATGTAGATTATTTTCCACAAATTTTTTTCTTCTTTCAAGTTGTGCATGTTTTCATAAATTTTACCGTTTCCGGTTATGAACTTTGAAACCTGCATTTTTCCAACAGTCAAAGTGCCTGTTTTGTCTGTAAACAATATGTTTAAACTTCCAGCAGTTTCAATTCCAACCAGTTTTCTCACCAGCACGTTGTCCTTGATCATTCGCTTCATGTTTGATGAAAGCACAACGGTTATCATAACCGGCAAACCTTCTGGTACAGCAACAACTATGATGGTAACTGCAAGAGTCAGTGCCCTTATTACATCCTGTGCCAGCGTGTACGGGTTCGACATGTACATGATAATTTCAGCCATGTTGAAATGGTTGTCCATTGCTATTGACTTGAAAAGGGATGAAACAAGAATTAAAAATGCGCCAAGATATCCAATGCGGCTTATGAAAGCTGCAAGATCTTTAAGTCTTTCTTTTAACGGACTGTCAGATTTGTCGTGCTGAAGTTCTCTGGCAAGACTTCCGTAATAAGTTTTCTCGCCCACAGCAGTGACAAGCATTGTGGCTGATCCTTGGCAGACTGTGCTTGAGTTGAAAACCAGGTGTGGATTTGAAAAGTTCAGATCATCTGTTTTGTCATAATCCACTATGGCCGCCGAAACTTTGTGTGCTTCCTTTGTTTCACCGTTTAAGGGTGACTGATCTACGTCTACTTGCCCGTCAATTAAAATTCCATCAGCAGGAATTCTGTCTCCTTGTTCAAGCTTTACAAAATCTCCTTTTACAACTTCTGAAGTCGGAACTTCAGTCAGACTTCCATCTCTGTACACCTTGCATTTTATTTTTTGAGCATCCTCCACAAGCTTTTCAAAGGCCAGCTGGCTTCCGTATTCAGATATGCTTGAAACCATGGTAGCCAATATAATGGATACAGCAATGCCAATGGATTCATACCAGTTGAAATTTTCTATAAACAGCAAAATGTTCAAACCAAGCGCTACAAGAAGTATTTTAATAGTTGGGTCAGCAAAACTCGCAGCATAATGGCTAAGGAATGTCTTTCTTTTTCCGGGCTCAATTATGTTGGCACCGAATGTTTTTCTTGATTTTGCAGCCTCATCGCTGCTTAATCCTCTGTAAATTTTGTTGTAGTTTTTCATTGCATGCATTTTTCACCTCTATATGCTTTTGTATATTGCTTTTATTCAATATATGAGGACAAGTTAAGCAATAGAACATAATATTCTATTTTAAAAAAGACGTTATTTCTAAAAATTATTGAAATTTATAAATTATCGGTTATAATATAGTATAGAATGTCACAACAAGCAGGTGGAAAGAATGGACAATAACAAAGAAATTTTAGTAACTGAAGAAGGCTATAAGGAAATTGTTGACGAAATAGAATACAGAAAGACTACATTCAGAAAAGAAATAGCCGAAAGAATAAAAGGAGCCTTGAAAGAAGGCGATTTGAGTGAAAACTGTGAATATCAAGAATCAAAAGAAGAACAAAATAAAAATGAATCCAGAATAATCGTGCTTGAACACACACTGAAGCACGCTAAAATAGTTAAACACAATGCAGATGAAAAAGATACAGTGCAGATAGGAAGCAAAGTGGTAATAAAAGACATAGAGTTTGATGAAATTCTTAACTATTCATTGGTTGGGGCTACAGAAGCAGACCCGGTGGCAGGCAAAATATCAAACTTGTCTCCTCTTGGAGCAGAGCTTTTAGGTAAGAAAAAGGGAGCAATCATCAATGTTTCATCTCCCGGAGGAATAGTGAAGTACGAAATCATGGAAGTAAGTTAAAGAAAGATTAAGCTTTGTGATGTATAATTGCAAAGCTTATATTATTTTAAATAAAATCTTGAAGTAATTGTGCAATAATTGTATAATAGCTTGAATGTAATAGAAAAGGGGACAAAATGAGCGATATAGTTTTAAAAGAGGTTAAAAAGACCAGTATCGGCGGTCAGGCGCTGATTGAAGGCATCATGATGAAGGGCCCTGATAAAATTGCAACTGCAGTAAGAAAGCCTGACGGTGGTATAGAAGTAAAAGAAAGCACCATAAACCAGATATTCAAAAATAAATTTTTTAAACTTCCATTAATAAGAGGAAGCTTTGTTCTCATAGATTCACTTGTAACCGGTGTGAAGGAGCTTATGTATTCAGCTGAATTTTATGGCGATGATTATGAAGAAGATGCATTTGACAAGTTTTTAAAAAAAGTGTTCAAAGACAAGGCTGATACTGCCATAATATATGCATCTGTAATAATAGCTCTCATATTTTCAGTGGGAGTATTCATCTTAGGACCGACGCTTCTTACAAACCTTGCAAAGAATGTGATACATAACACGTTTTTGCTTAATCTTACGGAAGGTGTAATAAGGGTTTCATTGTTTGTTGGTTATGTGTATCTTGTTTCAAAGCTTGAAGACATAAAGAGAGTATTCATGTATCATGGTGCAGAGCACAAAACAATCCACTGCTATGAACATAAGGAAGATTTGACTGTTGAAAATGTGAGAAAATATTCAACACTTCATCCAAGATGCGGAACAAGCTTCATGATCAATGTAATGTTAATAAGCATAATAGTTTTCTCGTTTTTCGGATGGCCCAATCCTTTTATGAGACTTGTCATAAGGCTTGCAATGCTGCCGCTTATTGCAGGCTTATCATACGAGCTTAACAAGTATGTTGGAAGATGCGAAAAAGAAAATATACTCACCAGAATAATATCATATCCCGGATTTTTAATTCAGAAAATTACTACTAAAGAGCCTGATGACTCTATGATTGAAGTGGCTATTGAGGCTATGAAAAGAGTTATACCTGCAAATGGAGAAGATGATACATGGTAACAATTGAAAAATTGTTGAAAGACGGAATAGAAATAATACGACAAAGGGATTATAACAATCCCTATCTTGATGTGCAGCTGATTTTGTGCCATCTGCTCAAGAAGGACAGGGTATATGTACACCTTAACAGAAAAGAAGAAGTGGATGATGAAATTAAAAACAAATTTTTAGATATGGTCCACAAAAGAAATCAGGGCTATCCTCTTCAATATATGACAAATGTTCAGGAATTCATGGGACTGGAGTTTTTCGTGCAGGAAGGAATACTTGTTCCAAGGCCTGATACGGAAATACTTGTTGAGAAAATCATAAACCTTGTAAATAATTCAGATTTCAAGGACAGGACGCTGAAAATACTGGATATTGGTACAGGAAGCGGTGCAATTGCAGTAAGCCTAGCATATTACGTGAAAAATTCATTTGTCACTGCTATTGATGTGAGTGAAACTGCCATTAGTACAGCAGAAATAAATATTAAAAAACACAATTTGAAAAATGTAAGGACTGTGAAGGCTGATATTTTTGAAGACATGTTTTCAGATGAAAAATTTGACATCGTAGTGTCAAATCCTCCATATATTAGAAGGGATATCATAAAGGACCTTCCTGTTGAAGTGTCAGAATATGAGCCGAAGCTTGCTCTTGACGGAGGAGAAGACGGCCTTTTGTATTACAGGAGAATTGCAGAAGTTTTTAGTGAAATTCACGGCGAAAAAGCTGTGCTATGTGTTGAGATAGGCCACGACCAGAAGCAGGATGTTCAAAGGATTTTTGAAAATTTAAATATTTTCAAGATAATTGAGACAGACAAGGACTTAGGCGGCAACGACCGTGTAGTGACAGGATTCTTGTAACGCAGCTTGGGCTAACAATTGATATAAATATTAAATTGAATAAATAAAGATAGGAAAATGCCATAAATAACAATGAATCCTGAGAAAAATGCAGCGGTTGCTCAAATCTTATCCAGTTCATGGTTATAAAGAGAGGATAATATGATAAATAAATTAGAAGTTTTAAATGAAAAATATATAGAATTAAGCGAAAAAATATCTGACCCTGAAACACTGTCTGATTCACAGAAGCTTCAAAAGCTCATGAAGGAACAGTCACAGCTTGAGCCCATTGTAACTAAGTACAATGAATACAAGGATGTTGTAGACCAGCTTGAAGAATCAAAGACAATGCTCAATGAAAAGCTTGATGATGATTTCAAGGAAATGGTAAAAGAAGAAGTAAAAGAACTTTCAGCAAAAAAAGAAGAATTAGAGCAGGAAATAAGAATACTCTTGCTTCCAAAGGACCCAAATGACGATAAGGACGTAATAGTTGAAGTAAGAGCAGGCGTTGGAGGAGACGAAGCAGGATTGTTTGCAGGTGATCTTCTGAGAATGTATTTAAGATATGCTGAAAGACAGGGATGGAGAACAGAATTTATTTCTGTAAACGAACAGGGAATAGGCGGCTACAAAGAAGTGATATTCTCCATAAAAGGAAAAGGCGCATATTCTAAACTTAAATATGAAAGCGGTGTTCACCGTGTTCAGCGTGTGCCTGATACAGAATCAAGCGGACGTATTCACACATCTTCAGCAACAGTTGCTGTGCTGCCGGAAGTAGATGATATTGAAATTGAAATCAACCCAAATGATGTAAGAGTTGACGTGTTCCGTTCATCAGGAAACGGCGGACAGTGCGTAAACACAACTGACTCTGCCGTTAGACTCACACACATTCCAACAGGCATTGTAATTTCATGCCAGGATGAAAAATCACAGCTTAAGAACAAAGACAAGGCGTTCAAGGTTCTTAAGGCGAGACTTTACGACAAATATCAGCAGGAGCAAAATGATGAACAGGCGCAGTCAAGAAAAAGCCAGGTAGGTTCAGGTGACAGAAGCGAAAGAATTAGGACGTACAACTTCCCACAGGGAAGGGTGAGTGACCACAGAATAGGGCTTACATTGTATAAGCTGGATTCATTCATTGATGGAGACATCACAGAAATGCTGGATGCTCTTCTCACTTCAGATCAAGCAGAAAAATTGAAAAATGTATCAGAATAATATTCCGCCTCAGGCAGATTGGAGTTATTATGAGAATTGATAAGTATTTGAAAAATGCCCGTGTCATCAAAAGGAGGACTATTGCAAAGGAAGCATGCGAACAAGGAAGAGTACTTGTAAACGGCAAGACTGCAAAGCCCGGAACTGAAGTTGACACCGGGGATGAAATAGAAATCATATTCGGCACAAAGCCAATGAAAATAAAGGTTGAACAAGTGCTGGAGCATGTTATGAAAGACGACTATAAAGAAATGTATACAATAATTAATGATTAAGGTGTAAAATATTGGGTATATTTAAATTGTTGGACTAATGAAAAAATTTTTAAAGTTGAACTAATCAATAAAAAAACGAGAAAATTTACCATTGTCTATGTCCTAGGCTAAGTCCAAAGGATAAATATATTTAATGAGGTGCATTATGGAATTAAAAGGAAGCAAGACTGAACAAAATTTAATGACTGCATTTGCAGGGGAATCTCAGGCACATGTGAAGTATTCATACTACCAAAGCAAAGCTAAGAACGATGGATATGTTCAAATCAGTAAATTTTTTGAAGAAACAGCAAGAAATGAAAAAGAACATGCAAAAATATGGTTTAAATTACTTCATGATGGTATGCCAGAAACACCTTCTAATTTAAAAGATGCAGCTGCCGGCGAACACTATGAGTGGACTGATATGTATGCTAACTTTGCCAAAGTTGCAAGAGAAGAAGGATTCAACAAAATAGCATACTTGTTTGACGGAGTTGCTGCAATAGAAAAAGGCCATGAAGAAAGATATCTGGCACTTCTTGAAAATATTGAAACAGGCAAAGTTTTCAAACGTGAGGGAGAAGTTGTATGGCAGTGCGATAACTGCGGACACATTCATGTTGGAAAAGATGCTCCAAAAGTATGTCCTGTTTGCGACCATCCACAAGCACATTTCCAGTTGTACACAAAACCATACTAAAATCAATTAATAATTAAGAATTAGATGTAAATTGCCGGAATTATCCGGCAACCATCATATTGTAGGGGAGGACCTCGTGTCCTCCCGTAATATTTTAAAATTAATAAACGGGCGGATACAAGATCCGCCCCTACGAATGTAGGAAATTAGGTTTGTTAATAGTCTATTGCCGGAATTATCCGGCAATTTTTTATTTTTGCTTGAAGATTGTAATAAGTATGTTATAATAAACAATAAAAATGATAATTAATAATGAATGTTGAATAAATACAATTATGTATGACGAATCAATTTGTGACTCTAAATTCTTAACTCTTCATTCTTAATTAATAAACGAAGGGAGAAACAATGGCAAATCTATGGAGTGGAAGATTTGAAAAGGGAATGGATAAAATCGTTGAAGAATTCAACGCATCCATATTTTTTGATAAAAGGCTTTACGACTGCGACATTGCAGGAAGCATTGCACATGTCACAATGCTATGTGAGCAGGGAATAGTAAGCAAAGCAGATAAGGAAAAAATAGTTGAAACTTTAAAGGAAATAAAAACAGAAATACAAAACGGAACAATTACTTTCGATGTTCATGATGAAGACATTCACATGGCTGTTGAAGGAATACTCATAAAAAGACTTGGTGAAACAGGCAAGAGGCTTCACACTGCAAGAAGCAGAAACGACCAGGTGGCTGTTGACACTCGCCTTTACGCAAAACGAGAAATAGTTGAAATAATAGAAGTTTTAAAATATATGGAACATGTGCTTCTTGAAAAAGCAGAAAAATACAACAATCAAATAATGGTGGGTTTCACTCACATGCAGCATGCCCAGCCTGTAACTGTGGGTTTCCACCTCATGGCATATTTCCAGATGTTTAAAAGGGATATTGAAAGGTTTATCCAGTGCTATGAAAGAACAGACTACAATCCACTTGGGTCTTGTGCTCTGGCTGGAACTACAATTCCCATAGACCGTCATAGGACTGCAGAGCTTCTAGGGTTTAAAAATGTTACAGAAAATGCTATGGATTCTGTAAGCGACAGGGATTATGTCCTTGAAATCCTCAGCAACGCTTCCATATGCATGATGCACATAAGCCGTTTTGCAGAAGAGTTTGTTTATTGGAATTCTCAGGAATTTTCTTACATATCAATAGATGATAGCTTTTGTACAGGAAGCAGCATCATGCCTCAAAAGAAAAATCCTGACATGGCGGAACTTTTAAGGGGTAAGACAGGGAGAATTTATGGCAATCTGATGCAGCTTCTTACAGTGATGAAGGGAACTCCTCTGGCATACAACAAGGATTTCCAGGAAGACAAGGAGTCATTGTTCGATACTGTTGACACTTTGAAGAAAAGCATTGTAATATTTGCAAAAATGATTGAAAAAACTGAATTCAGAATGGAAATTATCAAGAAACATCTGGACAAGGGATTTTTAAATGCAACTGACATTGCAGAACACTTTGTAAAAAATGGCATGCCGTTTAGAGAAGCACATGAAATAGTGGGAAAAATGGTCAAGTACTGCGAAACAACAAACAAAGATTTCATTGACTTGACAGATGAAGATTTACAAAAGATTGATTCAAGAGTGAACAATACGCTTCTTCCTGATCTTACAATGGAAGGATGCGTCAACGGAAGAGTTTCTTACGGAGGAACAGCACCAAAAGAAGTATTGAGACAAATAGAAGCAGGGAAGACCTGGCTTGGAGGAGTAGAAAATGAACTATAATGAAGAAGCACTGAAAATGCATGAAGCATTCAAGGGAAAAATAGAAATAAAAAGCAAGGTACGTCTTGAAAACAGAGATGATTTAAGCACGGCATACACGCCGGGAGTTGCAGAGCCATGCAGAAAAATCCACGAAAATACTGAAGATGTATACAGATACACAGCCAAAGGAAATCTTGTGGCTGTGCTGTCAGATGGGTCAGCAGTACTTGGCCTTGGTAACATAGGAGCAGAAGCAGCAATTCCTGTAATGGAAGGAAAGGCTGTATTGTTTAAAAGTTTTGCAGGTGTTGATGCATTTCCCATATGTGTGAAATCCCAGGATATTGAAGAAATAATCAATACTGCAGTAAATATTGCTCCTGTGTTCGGAGGAATAAACCTAGAAGACATACAGGCTCCAAAATGTTTTGAAATTGAAGAAAGACTCAAGAAAATTCTGGACATTCCTGTGTTCCACGACGACCAGCACGGAACTGCCATAGTTGTTTCAGCTGCCCTCATTAATGCACTGAAGCTTACAAAAAAGAATATGGAAGAAGTAAAAATTGTATTGAACGGTCCGGGAGCTGCAGGAACAGCAATAATCAAGATGCTCATATCACTTGGGGCAAAAAACATTGTTGCCTGCGACAGCAAGGGAATTGTTGTTGAAGGAAGAGATGGGGGACTCAATGCTCACAAGACTGAACTTTCTAAAATCACAAACAGCCAGAAGCTAAAAGGTACACTGAAGGATGCTATGGTTGGTGCTGATGTATTCATTGGAGTGTCGGCACCAAATTCAGTGACCGAAGAAATGGTAAAAAACATGAATTCTGACTCAATAATTTTTGCCATGGCAAATCCAACTCCTGAAATAATGCCGGATATTGCTAAAAAAGCAGGTGCCAGGGTAGTTGGAACTGGAAGATCAGATTTCCCAAATCAGATAAACAATGTACTTGCATTTCCCGGAGTTTTCAGAGGTGCATTGGACTGCAGGGCAAAACAAATAACTGAAGAGATGAAAAAAGCAGCAGCATATGCCATAGCAAATCTTGTAACAGATGAGCAGCTTGCTGAAGATTTCATAATACCCGGACCATTTAACAACAGAGTAGCAATGGCAGTTGCTGCAGCTGTGGCTGAAGCATGGGAAAAAGAGAGTAAATAAACCAATAGCAGAAGAAATCTGCAAGTGCAATATGGAGGGTGAAATGCTTGATATTAAAATAGTAAACGGAATTATTATTGATGCAGAAAATAAAAAGTCATCAGCGGGCGACATAGGAATCAAGGACGGAAAAATAACAGCCGTTGGCAATGTTTTAGAAGAAGCAAAAACAACAATTGATGCTCAGGGCAAATATGTTTCTCCTGGTTTTATCGACATACACATGCACGAAGAGGATCTTAGCCTTACAAAAAAAATGGAGTACGACATTGCAGACACTATGCTGAACATGGGTGTTACAACATGCATAGTTGGCAACTGCGGCAACAACAGGCAGAGCATCGAGGAACTTTGCCAGTTCATTCAGGAAAAAGGAAATCCTGTTAACTATATGTCCTTCATAGGGCACAATTTTTTAAGAAGCCAGGTTGGAAGCACGGACATATACAATAAATCATCAAAAGAGCAAATCGAAAAAATGCAGATTATGGTTAAAAACGCTGTTGATTTCGGTGCAGTCGGAGTATCATACGGACTTGAATACTGCCCTGGCATAGACACTGAAGAAGCAATCCTAATCACAAAGGAAATTCAGGGAAGGGACGACTTGCTTCTTGCAGCCCACTATAGAAAGGATGCAATTTATGCTCTGGATGCAATAAAAGAAATGGCTCAAATCGGAAAAGAAAGCCGCATACCATTTCAAATTTCCCACTTGTCAAGCTGCAGCGCATACGGCAACATGACTGAGGCTCTAAAACTCATTGATGATATTGCAAACAGCGGTATTGACCTGCAGGTTGATGCATATCCTTATGCTGCATTCAGCACTTATATAGGCTCAGCAGTATTTGACGACGGCTGCCTTGAAATATGGAACAAGGATTATGATTCAATAATGCTTACTGAAGAACCATTCAAAGGAATGTTCTGTGACAAGGAATTGTTTGAAAAAGCACGAAAAGAATATCCGAATATGCTTGCCGTTGCATACGTAATGAATGAAAATGAAATTGTACAGGCTCTCAACCATCCTCTTGTAATGATTGCAAGCGACGGAATTTACAGAAATCATTCAGGACATCCAAGAGGTGCCGGAACATTCCCTAGAGTCATAGGACACTATGTGAGGGATGAAAAGAAAATGGAATTTTATGATGCTATTTACAAGATGACATACATGCCTGCAAAGCGCTTACAGTTTAAAAACAAGGGACTTATAAAGGAAGGCTATGATGCAGATATCACAATTTTTGACTACAGCACCATCTTGGACAAGGCTACATTTCAGGACCCTCAAGTAAGACCTGAAGGCATAGAATATGTAATTGTAAACGGAAAAATAGCAGTTGAAGAAGGCAGGACAATCAATAACACATCAGGGAAATTTTTTAAGAGAGGCGAAGCATAATTAGAATTATAACGCATAAAAATTAAAATGAAAATAAATGTGAAAAACCGCTTGCATCTATGAAAATTATGTGTTAATATGGTTTAAATTTTATGTCGAAAATTAATAAATAACCCAGTGATGATTATATTTATTAATTTGACATTAAATAATTTTAATTCTATATTATATTTTAATTAATAAGGAGGAGCTATGGAAGAAAAGAAAAAAAAGGGCAAGGTACCCCATACCTACGTAATATTGTTTGCAATGATAATTATAATCGCAATTTTGACTTATGTAATCCCAGCCGGACAGTATCAGAAAGTTGAATCATCAACAGGAAGAATGATCGTTGATCCGGCATCTTATCAGCAAATTGAATCTGCTCCTGCAAAACTTTTTGATGTGCTTAAGGCATTTCCTAAAGGGCTTGCAGCTGCACAAAGTATTGTATTCTTCATATTTATAGTTGGAGGATCATTTAATGTTATTAATCAGACAGGTGCAATAGAGGCTGGAATCAGCAAGGTTGCACTTAGCCTCAAGGGTAAGGAGAAACTTCTCATACCGATTATTGTACTCATCTTTTCACTGGGTGGTGCTACAATAGGTATGGCAGAAGAAGCCATAGTATTTGTTCCAATAGGAATAGCATTGTCAAGAGCTCTTGGATATGATGCAATAGTAGGTATGTCAATTGTGGCATTGGGAGCTGCTGCAGGATTTACAGCAGGATTCATGAATCCTTTCACTGTAGGTGTTGCACAGAGCATTGCCGAGCTGCCTATGTTCTCAGGTATTGCTTTGAGACTTGTTGTATGGGTTTGCACATTGGTACTTGTAATTGTTTATATTTCAAGATATGCAAACAAAGTTAAGGCAGATCCTACAAAGAGCCTTGTTTATGAGCTTGAGCTTGAAGAAAAAGATCATGCAATTGACTTAAACAATGTAAAACAAATGACATCAAGACACATAGGAGTACTATTGGTATTTTTAATAGGAATGGGCATTTTGATTTTCGGAGTGTTTAAGTTTGGATGGTATATAACAGAAATTGCTGCAATATTCCTTGCAATAGGTATTGTAGGCGGTTTAGTTGGCGGTATGAATCTTGATGATATTGCTAAGGATTTTATTACAGGAGCTAAAGATATGACAACAGGAGCATTGGTTGTTGGTCTTGCAAGAGGAATTCTTGTAATAATGGAAGGCAGCATGATAATTGATACAATAGTATTCGGCATGGCATCTGTTGTTTCTTCTCTTCCAAAGTCAGTAAGTGCTGTTGGAATGCTTTTGGTTCAGTCATTCCTGAACTTCTTTATTCCTTCAGGTTCAGGTCAGGCAGCAACTACTATGCCTATAATGGCGCCTCTTTCTGAAGTAATAGGACTCACAAGACAGACTGCTGTTCTTGCATATCAGTTTGGTGATGGAATTTCAAACTCAATAATTCCTACTTCAGGTGTATTGCTGGCAAACTTATCAGTTGCAAAGATTAAGTATGAAGTTTGGGTTAAATATGTTGCTCCATTAATGGGTCTTTGGACTCTCTTGGCAGCAGTATTCATGGTAATTTCGGTTCTTATTAATTACGGACCATTCTAAAAATATAATTTTTTAAAACAAGCGTTGTTCAAATGGACATACGCTTGTTTTTATTTTCGGTAAATGGATTCGAAGGCTTGAACTTTTTATTTCTTTTAGTTAAAATTAAACCATCCATTATAACACCAGACTTTCATATGGTGATATTGTAGTAAATAACGGTGGTGATATATGAATACTTACAAAACATCAGAAGTTGCACATATAATTGGGATACATCCGAACACAGTGAGACTTTATGAAAAGCTTGAACTTATTCCAAAACCGGAACGAATGGCAAATGGCTATCGTGTTTTTACAGATTTTCATGTGGAGCAGATTAAATTTGTCAGAACAGCATTAAAGGTTGAAGTTTTACAAAATGGCCTTAGAAAACAAGCAATAGATATTATTAAAATCTCAGCTTCCGGGAATTTTAGTAAGGCTATTCATATGACTGAAAGTTATTTGCTGCAAATTAGAAATGAACAAAGAAATGCTGAAGAAGCCATAGAAATTGCTGAAAAACTGCTATCAGGCAGCAATGAAGCAATAGAAACTGCTTTTTTGACCAGAAAAGAAACAGCTGATTATTTACATATTTCTATGGACGCTTTAAGAAATTGGGAAATGAATGGTCTTTTGACCATAAAACGAAGGCAGAATGGTTACCGCGTTTATAGGGATGAAGATATAAGAAGGCTTAAAATCATTCGTTCTTTGCGCTGTGCCAATTACTCCCTTTCGGCAATATTGCGGATGTTGAACACATTATCAAAAAACCCTTCAGCAGATATACGGCAAGCCATTGACACACCAAAAGAAAACGAAGATATTATTTCCGTATGTGATAAGCTGATTACATCATTGCGTTTAGCCGAACAAAATGCAGAGGCAATGCTTACGCACCTTGAGAAGATGAAAAAACAAATTATATTAAACCCTACACTTTAACACCAGACTTCCTGCTGGTGTTATTCTTTTATAAAGAATAACAGGAGGATATTGAATGGAAACAATCATTGAAGTTAAAAAACTATGTAAATCCTACAACAACATTAAAGCAGTAGAGAATATAAATTTCTCAATTTGCCGCAAAGAAGTGTTTGGATTGCTGGGCGCAAACGGTGCCGGTAAAAGCACGACTATTGAGTGCATTTTAGGAACAAAAAAGCAAGATAGCGGAACGGTATCAATTTTGGGAATGAATCCGCAAAAAGAACGGAAAAAAATGTTTGAAAAGGTTGGTGTTCAATTTCAAGAAGGGTACTACCAGGACAAAATCAAGGTATCTGAACTCTGTGAAGTTACAGCATCTCTTTACAAGAAACCTTCGGATTATGTGGCTTTGCTAAAACAATTCTGCCTTCAAGACAAGTTAAAAAGCATGGTCAGTGAACTCTCGGGAGGTCAGAAGCAACGGCTGTTTATTGTGCTTGCTCTGATTCCAAACCCTGAAGTTGTTTTTTTAGATGAGCTTACCACAGGTTTGGATGTCAAGGCACGGCGGGATGTTTGGAATAGCCTTTCTGAATTAAAGGCAAAAGGTTTGACTATTCTGTTGACTTCGCATTTTATGGATGAGGTGGAAGCACTTTGCGATAAAATCATGATATTAAAAAATGGGAAAGACATTTTTTATGGTACAGTGAAAGAAGCAATTGAGGCAAGTCCTTATGATAAATTTGAAGATGCGTATCTTTGGTATACAGAGGAGGAAGAAAATGAAAGCATTTAAAACATTGCTTAAAACTGAAGGCAGATTGTCACTTCGCGGAATGGATATGTTTATTTTTGCCATATGTATGCCGGTCATTGTTGTTGTTATACTTGGCGCAGTTTTCGGAAACAGATCTGCTTTTGACGGAGCTGGGTATACATTCCTGGAACAATCATTTGGTGCAGTATCAACCATTGCAATTTGTGCAGGAGGTGTAATGGGACTGCCCCTTGTAGTATCCGATTATCGAGATAAAAAAATATTAAAGAGGTTCAAGGTAACGCCAACCAGTCCGGCACTTATACTGGCAGTACAGGTATGTATTTACACAGTGTATTCTATTGCCTCACTTATTCTTATTTATGTTACAGCAGCTGTATTTTTCAACTATGAACTAAATGGGTCGTGGATAGAGTTCCTGGGCGGCTACTTTCTTGTAATGTTGTCCATGTTCAGCATTGGGCTTTTGGTTGGGGGAATATCACCAAACACGAAAATAGCTAGTGTTATAGCAAGTCTGTTATACTTTCCCATGCTTATTTTTTCAGGCGCTACTCTTCCTTATGAGGTTATGCCATTTGCACTTCAAAAAATAGCTGATATACTCCCGTTGACACAAGGAATTAAACTTCTGAAAGCTGCTTCCCTTGGCTTACCAATGGATAGTGTTATTGTTCCTGTCACTGTGATGATTGTAATCGCAACAATATGCACAATCATTTCCCTTAGGTTTTTTAAGTGGGAATAACATAACTTGAAATACAATTCTTTAAAAAAAGCCTTCAATTGCAAAATACAATAGAAGGCTTAAGCTTTTTACAGCAAATTTAATTTGTATATTTATTTTTCAACGCTGTCAAATTCAAGCTTTATTTTTTCATACAAATCTTTGTTTTCTATTACTTCAGCAGCAGTGAGCACCAAAGCAGCAATTGTGTTTTTCATCTGCTCCTTGGCGTAATCTGTTAATGTGGCACTTGCCATTTCTCTGGTGTGAGCAACAATTGATTTATCATTTGTTATGTCAAAGTATGGATGTATTGCAGGGCACACCTGGCTTACCTGTCCGGCGTCTATGCTGCCTGTGCTTTTTGAAGGCTCCTGCATTTTAATTCCAGCTACTTCATAAATTTTATTATTGAACACATCAGACAATGATTGGTTTGTGACCATGTTGTCGTAGTTGTATTCGAATTTGGTCATTTTAAGCTCGCATCCCGTTGCAAGGGCAGCACCTCTTGCACAGTTTTTAACCTTTTCAAGAAGTTCCATATTGTATGTCTTTGATGTGGAACGAACATAAAACTGAGATTTTGAATAATCAGGAACAATATTAGCTGCCTTTCCGCCGTCAAGGATTACACCGTGAATTCTTGAATCACTTTTTACATGCTCTCTTAAGGCATTTATGCTGTTGAATGTTTGAATTGCTGCATCAAGTGCGTTTACTCCTTTTTCGGGAGCAGCTGCTGCATGGGCTGTCTTTCCGAAAAATTCAAACTGTATTGGTTCAAGAGCAAGAGAAGAACCGCTTTTTGTATATTCACTTCCCGGATGGGCCATCATTGCAATATCCACATTGTCGAATTCATGATTTTCAACATAGGCAACCTTTGCTCCGCTTGTTTCTTCAGCAGGAGTTCCAAACACCACAACTGTTCCTCCGATTTCATCTATGATCTCTTTAAGAACAATTCCTGCTCCTGTGCTTACTGTTCCAAGAATGTTGTGTCCACAGCCATGTCCTATGCCGGGAAGAGCGTCATATTCAGACATGTATGCAACTGTTATTCCTTCCTTGCTGCTTTTGTATTCTGCTTTAAATCCTGTTTCAATGCCTGAAAAGTTTTCTTCTACCTTAAAGCCGTATTTGCGCAGAATATCACAGTGGAGTCTGCATGAGTTGAATTCCTCATATCCCAATTCAGGATTGTTGTATATTTCCAGGCTAAGTTCATCCAGCTCCGGAGCAAGCTTATTGATTATATCCATAACTTTGTTTTTCATTTTAAACTCCCACAATTAAATTTTATTTTGTCAATTACTATTAGAACAATATTATATTTATTCACCATCAATATTATCATCATTAATAAACGTTGTCAATTTTAATTGTAAAAAATACAGGCTTTAATAGCTTCTCTCAGAAGAATAATAAAAATATTTCTTTTAAAAATATGAAAGAAATGTTAAAATGTAACTAGTAAGATTAGAAAGGGTGAAGTAATGGAATATCAGTCAAAAATTAATGAACTTTACGAGGATATGACTTCAAATGTCAAAGGAAGAGTCCTTAAGGATGAGCCATTAAAAAATCACACTTATTTTAAAATAGGAGGCCCTGCAGGCATACTTGCAGAGCCTGAAAATACAGAAGATTTAAAAACAGTTTTAAAGCTGATAAAAAAACATGATGTAGATTGTTTTATAATAGGAAATGGAACAAATTTGTTGGTTTCAGATGATGGCTACAATGGAGCAATTGTAAAAATAGGTGAAAATTTCGACTATTTTTCAAAGGTTGAAAACAAAGTGACAGTGGGTGCAGGAACATTATTGTCAGTACTTGCTAAATATCTTGCAAGGGAAAGCCTTGCAGGCTTTGAATTCGCCAGCGGAATTCCGGGATATATTGGCGGAGCCGTATACATGAATGCAGGAGCTTACGGCGGTGAAATGAAGGATGTTGTGAAAAAAGTTCGCTGCATTGATCTTGATGGAAATATGCATGAATTCACAAATGAGGAAATGGAGTTTTCATACAGACACACAAAACTAACGGATTCAGACCTCATAGTTCTTGAAGCAGAGCTTGAACTTACATACGGCAACAAAGATGAAATTATGGATATTATCAGGGATTTAAATGAAAAGAGAATCACAAAACAGCCTCTTAACCTCCCTAGTGCCGGAAGCACTTTTAAAAGACCTGCAAACGGATATGCTTCAAAGCTCATTGAAGATGCCGGACTTAAAGGGCTTAGATACAAAGGTGCAATGGTATCCGACAAGCACAGCGGCTTTGTTGTGAACTACGATAATGCAACGTGTGATGATGTTCTCGGACTCATGAGAATAGTTATCAGCACTGTAAATGATAAATTCGGCATAATTTTAGAACCTGAGATAAAAATAGTAGGAACTACATTAAACAATTAAGAATGAAGAATGAAGAGTTAAGAATTAAATGAAAGAAAAAGTGCTCTGCACTTTTTTAACCATAATTTTTAATTCTTAACTATTAATTCTTAATTAATACAACGGAGGGTTTATGAAATTAAGAGCTGATTATCATATGCATTCAACATATTCAAGGCGCAATCACGGCAAATCTACAATTGAGGAAATTGCTGAGGAAGCTGTACGAAAAGGTCTTGAAGAAATTGCCATAACTGATCACGGTCCCAAACACTACATGTTTGGAGTTCAAGAGCACAGGATGGCAGAAGCCAAAGCAATTGTTGAGAAAATGCGAATAAAATATCCGCAGCTTAAAATACTTTACGGAGTCGAGGCAAATGTGCTTGACTATGAAGGACATACGGACATAAGCAGCGAGGTATTAAAGCAGTGCGACATTATTCTTTGCGGTTTTCATTTAGGAGCATTGTTCACTACGGCGGGTGATTTCTGGAATTTCATCGTTATGAACAAGTTGGGGAAAAACAATAAATCCTTAAGAGAAAAAATGATACAAAAAAATACGGAAGCATTCATCAAGGCCATGGACAAATATAAAATTGACATTTTGACCCATCCAGGGGACAAAATACCACTGGATATTGATAAAATTGCAGCCATGGCTGAAAAAAAGGGAGTAATTCTTGAAATAAACAACAGCCACGGACATTTGAACGCAGAAGAAATAAAAATTGCTTCAAGGTACAACGTTAAGTTTGCAATAAATTCTGATGCCCATGTAAAAGAAAGAGTGGGAAGCTTTGAGGAAGCGCTGAAAGAAGCAAAAAAAGCAAATCTCGATTTGAAAAGAATCATAAATCTGGTGTAGAAAAAGGTAATGATATGGAGTTTGTAATAATAACGGGAATGTCAGGCGCCGGAAAGAGCCAGGCAATTAAAATATTGGAAGACATAAACTATTACTGCATGGATAACTTGCCTCCGGCACTGCTTCCAAATTTTGCAGAGCTTTGTTCAAGTTCTTCAAAGGACGTAAACAAGGTTGCTGTGGTTGCAGACATAAGGGGAGGCATATTTTTCAAGGATCTGTTCAACAGCCTTGATGAATTGAAAAACAAGGGCATTAAGTACCACATATTGTTCCTGGACGCTTCAGACGAAGAGCTTGTGAAAAGATATAAGGAACAAAGACGCCCTCATCCATTAAGTTCAACAGGAACAATAGTGGACGGAATTCATGAAGAAAGACTTAGCCTTGAAGAGGTTAAAAAAAGATCAGATTACATCATTGACACAACCAGCATGAAAATGGGACGGCTTAAAGAAGAACTTTTAAGTATTTTCGTGCAGGGCAATATTTCATACAACATAAATATTACGGTCATGTCCTTTGGCTACAAGTATGGACTGCCGCAAGATTCGGATTTGGTTTTTGATGTGAGATTCCTGCCTAATCCGTTTTACATAGAGGAGCTTAAATCTTTTACGGGAAACGACAAGAATGTTCAGGATTATGTCATGGGATTTGATACTACATCAACATTTATCGAAAAATTAAAAGACATGCTCTTTTTTCTTTTGCCTCACTACATCAAGGAAGGTAAATCCAATCTTGTTATTTCCATAGGATGTACCGGGGGCAAGCACCGCTCTGTTACAATTTCAAATCACATTGCTTCAATACTCAGCAATGAAAACTACAGGGTGCTTTTAAATCACAGGGATGTTGAAAAATAAGAGGGGTATTTATGAAGATAGTGGTATTCGGAGGCGGAACAGGCCTTTCCATATTGCTCAGAGGACTTAAAAAATATACTAAAGACATATCTGCAATTGTAACGGTGGCTGACAACGGAGGAGGCTCCGGAGTGCTCCGTGAAGACCTTGGAATGCTGCCGCCCGGTGACATGAGAAACTGCATCATAGCACTTTCCGATATAGAGCCCATAATGGTGAGCCTCATGCAACACAGGTTCAACGATGGGTATTTAAAAGGACAGAGTTTTGGTAATCTTTTAATTGCAGCAATGTATGAAATATTTGGAGATTACGAGCATGCTCTTAAAGAAATAGGAAGCATATTCAGACTTTCAGGAAAAGTTCTTCCCATGACGCTGCAGGATGCCCAGCTTAAGGCACACCTTGACAATGGAGAATGTATACTGGGAGAAAAGGATATACCTGATTATGTGAGCAAATCAAGCTGCAAAATTGACAGGGTTTCCCTTGTTCCTGAAATATGCACACCTTTGGAAGAAACTCTCAAGGACATAAAGGAAGCAGACATTGTGCTTCTTGGACCGGGCAGCCTTTATACAAGCGTCATACCAAACATTTTGGTCAGCAATATTACTGAAGCCATAGTTGATTCAAAGGCTAAGGTTTTTTACATATGCAATCTCATGACTCAGCCCGGAGAAACAGACAATTACAACGTATATGACCATGTGAATGCAATAATCAAACACAGCAGCAGGTATCTTATTGACTATGTGATTGCAAATGATGAACTTATTTCAGATAATCAGATACAAAATTACAAGTTCAAGGGAGCAAAGCAGGTTCTTGTGGATGATGACCAGATTAAAAAACTTGAAGAAATGAACATAAAGGTAATAAGCAGCGACTTTACTGAAATAAAGAAAAATTATATAAGACATAACTCGGAAAAAATCGGACAATTGTTGTTTAATTACATTTCGGAAAAAAATAAATGATCAAGGATGTGATCCTATGGCAGAATATAAAAAAATAAACGAAAATCAGCTTGTTATTGTTGACGGCATGATAGACTGGGTCAGAGTAGTTGACAAAAACAACATGGTCATGTATGCCAACAAGAAAATGAAGGAAGATTTTGGGGAAGAAATCGTAGGAAAAAGATGCTACGATGTTTTCTGTCAGAAGAGCAAATGCGATTACTGCATATCAAGCATCACAATGGAACACGGCTCTATAATGAAAAAACAGTCAACAATTGGAGACAACACATACATGGTTGTATCTTCTCCTCTTGTTGATGAAGATGGAGAAATAATGGGCTCCGTGGAAGTTTTCAGGGACATAACAACAGAAATAGAGCTTACAAAAAAAATAAGTGAAAAAAATAAAAAAATGAGCGATGACATAAATTTTGCCAAAAACATGCAGATTCGTATGCTCCCGCCCAAGGGAATGTACAACGGAGTGAATATTGACTATTTGTATGAATCTTCAGAAGGTTTAAGCGGCGATTTTTTTGATGTGTTTAAAATAGACGATGACAATACGGGAATATACATATGCGATGTTGTTGGGCACGGCGTTTCTGCCTCTCTGCTCACTGTCTTTGTCAGACAGTCATTAAGAACCATAGCCAAGGGACACACCCTTATAAACAGTATAATGAAGGAGCTGCACAAAACATTTCTTTCATTGAATTTGGATTATGACAAATATTTTTCTGTGTTTTTCGGAATATACAATAAAAAAACATGTGAGTTTCAATATGTTAACGCAGGGCACAATTCAGAACCCATTTTATTGGAGAAGGATGGAAGTGTTGCAAAACTCATGGCTAAGGGTTATCCGATTGCAAATATATTCGACAACGTGCAATATGATGTGAATACTTTAAAACTTCATGTGGGAGACAGGATTTTCTTTTACACAGACGGCATTACTGAAGCTGCAAATGAAGAAGGACTGCAGTATGGAGCTGAAAGAATAATAAACATAATAAAGAACGACAAAAATATTCTGGAAAACTTAAAATCATCTCTGGATGATTACTGCAAGGATCACAAGGACGACTATGCGCTATTGATGGTAGAAATATTATAAAAACAATTAAAAATTAAGAATGAAGAGTGAAGAATTAAACGAAGTAATTGCGCTAGGGCGCAATTCCAACTATCAATTCTTAATTCTTAACTCTTAATTATTCATTAAATGACGGGGGTTGGAATGGAAGATATTGTACTTGATTTAAATGGAAGTTTTGTTGCTTTGGATGAGATGAACAGTATTAAGACGGAAATAATGAATGCTCAGGAAACACTGCTTGATAAAAAAGGCATAAGCAGCGAAATGACAGGCTGGATTGACTTCATGGATACAATGGACAAAAAAGAATATGAAGAGATTAAGAAATGCGGAAAGTTTATAAATGAAAACTGCGATGCTTTTATAATTCTTGGAATAGGAGGGTCTTATCTGGGAGCAAAGGCTGCTATTGAAGCTGTGAGAGGTGATTTTCACAATGAGCTTAAAAGTCCTCAAGTTTATTATGCGGGACAGAACCTTAGCGGAGCATATTTAAAAAAGTTAGTAGAAGCAATAAAAAATAAGGAAGTTTGCGTAATTGTAATTTCAAAATCAGGAACAACCCTTGAAACAGCACTATCATTCAGAATAATAAGAAATCTCATGGAAGAAAAATACAAGGATGAAGCAAAAAACCGAATTTTTGCAGTGACAGACAAAAATAAAGGCGCATTGAAAACAATGGCTGATCTTAACGGATATAAAACATTTGTGATTCCGGATGACATAGGAGGAAGGTATTCAGTCATTACACCGGTAGGGCTTCTTCCAATGGCTGCAGCAGGAATAAACACGGACGAATTTATAAGAGGACTTAAATCCGGAAGAAATGAATACACAAAAAGAGATTTCCATGATAACATATGCTGTCTTTATGCAGCTGCAAGAAATATACTGAGTAGAAGAGGAAAAGAAATTGAAATTCTTGTAAACTATGAACCATGCTGCATATCCATAGCAGAATGGTGGAAGCAGCTGTTTGGAGAAAGTGAAGGAAAGGACGGAAAGGGAATATTTCCGGCAAGTCTTAATTTCACTACTGATCTGCACTCCATGGGGCAGTTTGTTCAGGATGGCAGAAAAATAATTTTTGAAACAACTATTTTTGTTGAAAATGCAGGAGATGACATGGAAGTTCCCTATGAAGGGGATGATTTTGACAAGTTAAACTACATAGCAGGCAAAAAATTAAATTACATAAACCAAAAGGCATTTGAAGGAACATTCATGGCACACTCTGAAGGTGATGTTCCGGGAATTATAATAAGAATTCCTGCCATGAACGAGTTTTACCTGGGAAAGCTTTTTTACTTTTTCATGATGACTTGCGGTATAAGTGGGTATACTAACGGTATAGACCCGTTTACACAGCCCGGAGTTGAAGCATACAAGAAAAACATGTTCAGACTACTTGGTCGCCAATAAAGTATATGCTACACAACCAGCATGCAACACAAAAACGAAAACAAGGAGAACATATGATAAAATTAGGAGAAATGCAAGAGCTAGTAATAGCTAAGAAAGTTGAATTCGGAGTATACCTGGTAAGCCCCGACGACGTTAGAGGAGAGGACAAAATTCTGCTGCCGCAAAAACAGGTGCCGGAAGATGCACAATCAGGAGATAGAATAACAGTATTTGTGTACAGAGATTCAAGCGACAGAAAAATAGCAACAACAAAGAGACCAAAAATTGTGATGGGTGAAATTGCATATTTGAAGGTTGCAGAAATGTCAAGAATAGGAGCATTCATGAACTGGGGGCTTGAAAAGGACTTGTTCCTTCCTTTCAAAGAACAGGTGGGAGACATAAAGCTTAACGGCGAATACTTAGTAGGGCTTTATATAGACAAGTCAGACAGACTTTGTGCAACTATGAACCTGTTCAAGGTTTTGAAAACCGATTCTCCATACAAAGTAAACGACATGGTTAAAGGAACAGTGTTCAGCCTCAAGAGAGGACTTGGTGCAATGGTTGCTGTTGACGGAAAATATCTTGGACTCATCCATGAAGGCGAAATATTAAAACCCATGAGACCCGGGGATGAAGTAGAATTAAGAGTGAGCAATGTTAAGGAAGACGGCAAACTTGATTTGAGCCTAAAGGATGCCCCAAGACTTCAAATTGACAAGGACGGCGAAAAGGTATTAAGCGTATTGATGAAAAACAAAGGCCAGTTAAAGCTCAATGACGAAAGCAGTCCTGAAGCAATCTATGAATCACTGAACATGAGCAAGGGTTCATTTAAAAAAGCAATAGGAAGGCTCATGAAAAAAGGTATAATTGACATTACAAGGGAAGGCATACGCCTTGCAGAAAAAAAATCCGGGTATGAAAACAAAAATCATGGGCCAAAGACAGACTACAAAAATGTTGACAGAAATAATAAAAGAACAAGCAGGAGCAATGACAGCAGAAACTCCGGCTATAAAACAAGTGACAACAGAAACATGAACAAAGACGGAGAAAGAAAAAGTTACAGCAATTTCAAAAACAATGAAGTGAGACAATCATACAACGACAAAAATAAAGAAAGAAATAGTACAACAAACAAAAGAAAATAAGCTCAGTATTGACAAAAATACTTTAAAGAAGTACTATTTATAGTGCATATGCATAGGAAGCAAGCATATTTATAATTTATTCCAATGAAAAAATACATACGCAAAAGGAGAAATAATATGTCTACACCTCACAATAATGCTGTCCAAGGTCAAATAGCTGAAACAGTGCTTTTACCTGGAGACCCTTTAAGAGCAAAATTTATCGCTGAAAATTTTTTAAGCGATGTTGAACAGTTTAATGCAGTAAGAAACATGTTTGGATATACAGGAACCTACAACGGAAAGAAAGTGTCAGTAATGGGCACAGGAATGGGTTGCCCATCCATAGGTATTTATTCTTATGAATTGATACACATGTATGGTGTTAAAAACTTAATAAGAATCGGCTCATGCGGAGCATATGACCCTAATTTGGAGCTGTTTGACATAGTAATTGCAATTGGAGCAAGCACTGATTCAAATTACGCTTCTCAGTACAATTTACCGGGAACATATTCAGCAACTGCATCATGGGATCTGCTTTCAAAAGCAAAACAAGTTGCTGATGAAAACAGCATAAAGGCAACTGTAGGAAACATAGTTACTTCAGATATATTCTACCACGATGAACCTGAATCATGGAAAAGATGGGCTAAAATGGGCTGCATTGCAGCAGAAATGGAAACATATGCATTGTACTGCAACGCAAACAGAGCTGGAGTGAATGCACTTACCATACTTACAGTATCAGACTCAATAGCAAGAGAATCAGAAACTACAGCTGAACAAAGAGAAAAAGGATTCAAGGACATGATGAAAATTGCCTTGGAACTGGCATAACAAACGTATCAGAAAGGAAGTTGTATGAAGAAAGCTTGGGAATTAGCGTACGATATATATTCAAATGCAAAGCCTTCGGTATTAAGTTCTGAAGAGCAGGGCTGGGGCGCATTGAAGGAAGTTTCAAATTTCTATGACAATTTGTTGAGCCTTGACTGGTCAAGCAATGTTCCAGGTTCAGGAGCTCCGGAAAAAATCATGGTTGCATCCATACAAGCGTTGGAAAACAGAGGTTATAAGGTTGACAGAGCTTATGGGCTCCTGGAAGAAGGAATGAAAGCTCATGCTGATGGCGACAAAGTACGACTGCAGAAAATTTCAGCAGAAATAAAAAATGAATTCATGAATGCCAAGAAAGACGAAGCGTCTCCTTATTGGCAATATAAATTTTACAACACATTCGAAGAGTATGAAAAATCTGTAGAATTTAAAGGCGAAGTTGATGTTGACATAAATAGTGAAACGTTTAAAGACAGCATCAGGGCAGCATGGATGTCCCAGCTCATAGGGGCTGCCATGGGAACCATGGTTGAAGGATACACATCTGAAAACCTTTATAAAGCTTTCGGGGACGTAAAGGATTACATTAGAGAACCAAACACTTACAATGATGATATAACATTTGAATTAGCATTTCTTGATGCTTTCAAAGATAAGGGATATGATGTAACAAGCAAGGATATTGCTCTTTCTTGGATTGGGCTCATACCGTGCGGATGGTCTGCTGAAGAAATTGCTTTAAGAAACATAAGAGCAGGATTTATGCCTCCGGAAAGCGCAAGCTTCAACAATCCGTTCAATGAATGGATTGGTGCTCAAATGAGAGGAGCTATTTGCGGAATGGTTGCACCTGGAAATCCAAGGCTTGCTGCAAAACTTGCATGGACAGACGGAGAAGTATCCCACATAAACAACGGAATACTTGGTGAAGTATTCAATGCAGTGATGATTTCATTATCTTTTGTAATGAGTGATGAGAAGGAAATAGTGAAAACAGCAATTTCGTGCATACCAAAAGACAGTGAATATTATTCTGTTGTTAAATTTGCTTACGATAGCTGCCTGAAACACAGCGACTGGCATGATGCACTTAGGGACTGCCAGGAAAAATACATAAAATATAACTGGATTCACGCTTATCCAAATGCGTGCTGTGAAATAATCGCTCTCATGTACGGCGACGGCGATTTCGACAAAACACTGAACATTGTAACCATGTGTGGAATCGATGCAGACTGCAATGCAGGCATGATTATGCCTGTTTTGGGAATTCAAAAGGGAATGCGTATCATTCCAAAAAGACTAATCGTTCCGGCATTTGACAAACTTGTGACCTATATGCGCAGTTACGAAGAAATCATGCTTGATGATTTAGTCAATGATACTTTAAATTATATTACAAAAGCAAAAAGTAGGAGGAACTAAAATGAAAAAAGCACTATCTTTGTTACTTGTAGTCATGATGATTTTCTCTTTGGCCGCATGTGCAAAACAAGAAACACCGGCACCAGCACCTTCAGGTGATAAACCGGCTACAGAAACACCAGCAAAGCCATACAAAGCTGCTTTGTTGTTAAACGGAACTTTAGGAGATAAATCATTCTTTGATTCAGCTAATGAAGGACTTCAGAAATTGAAGGATGAAGTTGGCGCAGATGTTTTTGATTTTAAAGTTGAACAAATGGGAGCAACTGCTGCTGATGAGCCAAAATGGACACCAACATTGCTTGATTACTGCGAAAGCGGAGAATATGATGTTATAATCATAGGAACATGGCAAATGATCGAAGGTTTGGCTGATGCAGCTGAACAATTCCCTGATCAGAAATTCATGTTCTTCGATGAAACATTTGATTTCACTTCAGGAGATTACAAAAACATTTATAACGTTCTTTACAAACAAAACGAAGTTTCTTTCTTGGTTGGAGCTGCTGCAGCTATGATGACAACTGATGAAAGCCTTCCTATGGTAAATCCTGCAGATAAAACAATCGGATTCCTCGGCGGAATGGAAAACCCAATTATCAACGACTTCCTTCTTGGATATATTCAAGGAGCAAAATATGTTGAGCCAGATGTAAAAGTTGCTATAGCATATGTAGGAAACTTCTACGATTCAGCTGTTGGTAAAGACCTTGCATTGGTTCAGTACCAAAACGGCGCTGACGTAGGATACAACGTTGCCGGAGCAGCAGGATTAGGACAAATCGACGCAGCTGCTGATGCTAAAAAATATGCATTCGGCGTTGACTCTGACCAGGCTGCATTGTTGCCTGAAAAAGCAGAATTCATACCTACATCAGCTCTTAAAAATGTAGGAAACTCTCTGTACAGAGCAATTAAGCTTGACATGGAAGGAAAACTTACATACGGCGTTGCAGAATCTTTAGGTTTTGCTGAAGGCGGAGTTAACCTTGTAAAAGATGCTCACTATGAAGAAATGCTTTCTGAAGAAATCAGAACTAAAATCGATGAATTAGAAGCAAAAATCGTAAGCGGAGAAATAGTTGTTGATTCAGCTTTAGGAAAAACTACTGAAGAAATCGAAGCTATTAAAGCATCTGTAAAATAATTTATATCCAGTTTAAATTAATCAGTAACAAGTAATACTGATTTAAATATTGGTAAAATTAACAGTCAGGCTCAGCCTGACTGTTAATATAATTAGTGACAAACAAATCCGGCGAGGGCCAGATTATTAATAATTAACAAATGCTGACTATAACTAGCTGTCAATTGTTAGTTATTAATCATATAAAACGGAGGTAACAATGAGCGAAAAAGTGCTGCAAATGAACAATATTATGAAAATATATCCAAATGGGGTAGTTGCAGTTGAAGACGTGACATTTGAATTGGAAAAGGGAGAAATCCATGCTTTGCTGGGAGAAAACGGAGCAGGCAAAAGCACACTTATGAAGGTCTTGTTCGGAATAGAAGCTCCGGAGCAAGGAAAAATAATTTTAAACGGCACTGAAACTACAATTAAGTCGCCTCAGGATGCTATAAAAAAAGGTATAGGAATGGTACATCAGCATTTTATGCTTGTTCCTTCGTTGACTGTTGCTGAAAATATTGTTCTTGGAACAGAACCTAAAAAAAGCGGAACGTTTATAGATATGGATAAAGCTGTTGAACTTTCCCAGCAGATTGCCGAGAAATATAATTTTGAAGTGGATGTCAGAGAAAAGGTAGAGGAACTTCCTGTAGGAATCAAGCAAAAGGTTGAAATACTCAAGGCTCTTTACAGAGGTGCCGACATATTGATACTTGATGAGCCTACAGCTGTTCTTACTCCTCAGGAAACTGACGAGCTGTTCGTTCAGCTTAAAAAACTTAGAGAAGCAGGCCACACAATTATTTTTATTTCTCATAAACTTGATGAAATCAAGGAAATATGCGATAGAGCCACAATCATGCGAAACGGCAAGAGCAAGGGAACTTATTTTGTAAAAGACATTTCAACTAAAGAGATGTCAAGGCTCATGGTTGGAAGAGACGTTGTGCTCACTTTTGACAAGAAGCCTCTGGACCTTAAAGAAACCGTGCTGAGAGTAAGAAATCTGTGTGTTTCCGGTTCTACGGGAGTAAAAAGAGTGAACAACTTATCATTTGACCTTAAGGCCGGTGAAATTTTCGGAATTGCCGGGGTTGAGGGAAATGGTCAAGGACATCTGGTTGAAGTTCTCACAGGTCTTTCTAAAAAATACATGGGAGAAATATCTGTTTTTGGAATGGAAGCTAAAAAACATTCAATAAAAGAAATAAGAGAACTTGGCATGGCTCATATTCCTGAAGACCGTATGACACTGGGCTGCGCAAAAAACATGAACATAATGGATAACATGTTTTCAAATCAATATGACAGTCCTGAATATTCAGGTAAAGTTATGCTAAAGGGCAATAAAATTGAAAAAAGAGTCAATGAACTTATAAAGGAATATCTTGTGAAGTGCAAATCTTACAAGCAACATGTGGGAATGCTTTCAGGAGGAAACATTCAAAAGGTTGTTGTTGCAAGAGAATTTTCTACAAATCCTAAAATTATTATAGCAAACCAGCCTACACGCGGTATTGACGTTGGAGCTGCAGCATTTATAAGACAAAGAATAATTGAATTCCGTGAAGCAGGCAGTGCAATAATACTTATTTCTGCAGACCTTAATGAAATTTTGGAACTAAGCGACAGACTTGCTGTTATATATAAAGGACAATTTGCAGGCGTGTTCAATGACGTCAAAAATGTTACAGAAGGCGAACTGGGCGAATACATGCTTGGTATTAAAAAAGACGACAAATTGGAGGGAATAATATATGAACAGTAACACAAAGTTTAATGTGCTCAGGACTGTACTGTCAGTAGGCATTGCACTTTTAATATCATTCGGCATAATATTCTTGACCAGCAAGGAACCGGTCAATGCAATAGTACAGCTTTTAACAGGGCCGCTGCAGAGCCAGAGACGTTTCGGCAATGTAATTGAGGCCATGATTCCGCTCATATTTACAGGTGTAGGCGTGAGCATCATGTTTGCAGCAAATGAAATAAACCTGGCCGGTGAAGGCGCTTTTCATTTAGGAGGACTCGTTGCAACTTACGTTGCCCTAAATACAACTTTTCCTTCAGGAATAAGTTCTCTTGCATGTATTTTGGCTGCAGGATTTTTCGGAGCAATGGTTACTACAGTTCCGGCGGTTTTGAAAATCAAGACTGAATCAGACGTATTGGTGTCATCTCTCATGATGAACTATTTGATATTATATTTTGCAAACTATGTGCTGAGCAATTTCTTAAGGGATCCAAATGCAGGAGCAGTTGTTTCATTTGCTGTTCCCCAAGCAGCACAGCTAAACACAATATTCACTGGTACAAGAATTCACATAGGACTGTTTATTGCTCTTGCAGTGGCAGTGTTCGGATACATTTTCATGTTCAAAACAAAAATAGGCTACGAGCTTCGCCTCACCGGTGAAAACAGATCCTTTGCCAGATACTCAGGTATCAATGTTATCAAAATAACATTGATTTCACAGCTTATTGGAGGATTCATATTCGGTATAGGCGGAGGAGTTGAACTCCTTGGAATGTACAACCGCTTCACATGGACTTCACTGCTCGGCTATGGATGGGATGCCATCATCATAACAACTCTGGCTAAAAAGAATCCTCTTTATGTGCCATTTGCAGCGTTCTTCCTGGCTTACTTAAGAACAGGAGCTTCAATTATGGCCCGTTCGACAGATGTCGTTACAGAAATAGTTACAATCACTCAGGGAATAATTATTCTTCTGGTTGTTGCGGAGCAATTCCTGAGCAAGTACAAACATAAAATGATAGCAAAAGAAGCTAAGGCTACATTAACTAACGAAACGGAGGGTGAATAACATGATATTTGAAGCTATTATATCTCCTGAATTTTTAAATGCAACCCTCAGAGCAACAACGCCAATATTGTTTGCAGCACTGGCATCAGCCGTGGCTTCAAAATCAGGCATTACAAACATGGCTCTTGAAGGAATTATGCTGTTTTCGGCACTTTTCGGTGTTATATTCAGTGCAGCATTTCAAAGTGCATGGATGGGACTTTTAGTTACAATGATTATAGGCGGTTTCATAGGATTTTTTCTCGCATTTTTCGTATTGAGGCTTAAGACTGATGAAATACTTGCAGCAATTGCCATAAACCTTATAGCAAACGGAGCTACAATACTAATTCTCTTGGCTGTGTCCGGGGACAGAGGAGTATCATCTTCCATACAAAGTTTGCAGATTCCAAGAATTCCCATACCTGTAATAGAAAACATTCCGTTTTTGGGAAGGGTTATTTCAAACCAGAACATTTTGACATATATTTCTCTCATAATGGTTGTGGTGGTTCACATGTTTCTGTATAAAACTCCATTGGGATTAAGAATAAGGGCCGTTGGAGAAAATAAAGACGCTGCAGAATCTGTTGGTATAAGCTCAAAGAAAGTTAAGTACATTTCACTTATTATAAGCGGAGTTCTTGCTTCCATAGGAGGTTTCTTCCTTTCAGGCGGATACCTTACATATTTCACAACAGGAATGAGTGCCGGCAGAGGTTTTATAGCTCTTGCTGCTGCTTCAATGGGTGGAAACACTCCAATAGGAGCCTTCCTTGTTTCAATTTTATTCGGAGCTGCACAGGCTTTTGCAAACATTCTGCAGCTAGGGTCATGGCCTTATGAACTCATACAAATGCTTCCATATTTCGCAACATTGCTGGGACTTGGAATTTACAGCTATATAAGAATGAAGAAAAGACAAAGACTCACAGGAAAGTAATTTCAATTAAGAGTTAAGAATGAAGAATTAAGAATTATTGAAGATTTGTGCTTAAGCACAAATCTTTAAATTTAGTTTATGTACAATCGGAGGAATAATGAAAAAGAGAAATATTATAATAGACTGCGATCCGGGAATCGATGATGTGGTAGCTCTTTGCTTTGCAGCAGCAAACACTGACAAATTTAATATCCTTGGAATAACAACCGTGGCAGGAAATCAGACTATAGATAAGGTTACAGACAATGCACTTGGACTCATGTCATTTTTAAACAGCGACATAAAGGTTGCAAGGGGAGCAAAAGGACCTCTTATAAGAGAAAAAAGACCGGCTATTAACGTCCATGGAGAAAACGGAGTTGGAGATTATCAGTTCCCCAAATCTAAAGAACTTTATTCCAACAATGCAGTAACATTTTTAAGAGATACAATAATGGCTTCAGAAGAAAAGGTGACTTTAGTTCCTGTCGGACCGCTTACTAACATAGCTCTTCTTATAAAGACATTCCCTGAAGTAATGGACAAAATAGAAATGCTTTCAATAATGGGAGGAGCCGTTTGGGGAGGAAACACTTCAGGTACTGCAGAATTCAATGTGTGGGCTGACCCTGAGGCAGCAAGAATTGTTTTTGATTCAAAGCTTCCAATAATCATGAGCGGACTTGACGTTACACACAGCTGCGGACTTTTCAGGGAAGATGTCAACAACTTGTTGAAAAGTGAAGGCAAAGTTACTCGCATGTGTGGAGAAATTCTTAATTTTTACTTTAAAGGCGACCATGTGAAGAAAGGAACATTCACTCCCATACATGATGCTTGTGCCCTTATGTGCCTCATTTATCCTGAACTTTACAAATCAAGACATATGCCTGTTCAAGTTGATTGCTCAGAGAGTCTGAACAGAGGAAATACAGCTTGTGATGTAAGAGAATGGATTGATTACGACGAAACATACCCTGAGGTTTTGCTGGATGTTGATATGGAAAAATGCAGGGAGATTTTGCTGGAAAGTTTATATAATCTTGATAAAATGGTAAAATAACAGGGAGGAATAGTAATGGGAAAAACAGTAGTTGTGGGCAGCATAAATGTGGACCTGGTATTCACTTCTGAAATAAGACCTAAGGCCGGAGAAACTGTAATGGGCAGCACATTTTCAACCATACCGGGAGGCAAGGGTGCTAATCAGGCTGTTGCAGCTAGCAAGCTAGGGGCTTCAAGCTGCATGGTGGGCTGCATTGGAAACGATCAAAACGGTGAATTTTCAATTAATAATTTAAACCTCATGAATGTTGACACTTCCTGCATCAAAAAAACTGACAATGCTCCAACAGGAGTTGCAAACATTGTTGTTGCTGAACATGACAACAGCATTATAGTAATTGCAGGAGCTAATTATGAAATTACAAAAGAGGACATAGACAAATGCAAGGATGTTATTCTTTCTGCAGACATAGTCCTTCTGCAGCTGGAAATTCCACTGGATGTTGTTGAATATACTGCAGATATGTGCAGGAAAAACAATGTGAGAGTTTTATTAAACCCTGCTCCGGCAGTTGAGCTTCCAAAAACACTCATAGAAAATGCAACATATATAACTCCAAATGAGCATGAGCTCAACATAATTTTAGGAAAACAAAACAATGTTGATGAAACCATAAAAATGTACCCAAATAAAATTATTGTTACAATGGGTTCAAGAGGAGTTAAATATTTTGATGGAAGTGAAATGAAGATTGTTCCTTCATACAATGTTGAAGTAGTAGACACCACAGGAGCTGGAGACACATTCTGCGGAGGACTGGCTGCAGCTTTAGTACGAGGAGACAATCTTGAAGATGCTATTATGTTTGCCAACAAGGCAGCAGCAATTTCCATAACAAAGCTTGGTGCACAAAGCGGCATGCCTACACTGGAAGAATTCAATAATTTTAAATTTAAATAAAATTAAAAGCGCATACTTGTATGCGCTTTGACTTTCATAAATTATTTTATAACTGTTACGTTTGCAGCTTGTGGACCTCTTTGTCCTTCCACAACTTCAAATTGAACGCTCTGGCCTTCTTCTAAAGTTTTAAATCCGTTAGAAGCAATAGCTGAAAAATGAACAAATACATCATTTCCATCTTCACAAGAAATAAATCCGAATCCCTTTGCTGAATCAAACCATTTAACTTTACCTGTTTTCATTAAATCCTCCGTGTTTTTAAATTAAATTTAATTATTAATGAAAAAGAACTACATTGTAGTTCTTATCATGTTTCATTGAAATACCAATATTAATATAAGTAATTGCTATATCTATATTAATTATTATTTCTAAAAAACAAATACTACGCTACAGTAACGTTGCTAGCTTGTGGACCTTTTTGTCCATCAACTATATCAAAGTTTACCTTTTGTCCTTCTTCTAATGTTTTGAATCCATCAGATACGATTGCAGAGAAGTGTACGAATACATCTTTGCCGTCATCGCAAGAAATAAATCCAAAACCTTTCTTAGAATCAAACCATTTAACTGTGCCTGTTTTCATTAAAAAAATCCTCCGATATTAAAAAAGATACATGTATTATAACAATTTTTTTTGTAAATTGCAATACATATTTATGAAAAAAATCCGAAAAAATTCGACTGTGCAAAAGAACTAGAATTTAAACTATAGTAAAAATTATTGCCTGTCATGAAAATGTTTTTACATAACGAATAGAAAGTGCATATTACGCATATTTATTTATATAATTTTTGTAGAATACCAATTGAAATAAATGTAAAGCTTTGATATAATTATTTGGTATAATAAATCACAGATACCGTAAAAATATAAGGTGAACTAATGATAAGACATTTCTTAAAGATTTTTTTTGCTTCACTTGTTTTAATTGCAGTAATTTTAAGTGTAACAGCTTTGGGATATATAATTATAATCGACAAGGACATGGTTATAGGTTCAATTAAGGGCGCAGAATCATCTGGCAAAGAAGAAGCAGCAGCTTTTTATGAGTCAAGCACATTTAATTATGAAAGCGAAATAGGAAGGGCTGCAAGAAACAGCAAAAGATTCAATGTTCTTCTTGTAGGGCTTGAAAATTCAAGATCAGACACCATAATGCTTGCCAGTTATGATACAGAGAACAAGACTGCTGATTTGATTTCAATTCCAAGGGATACATACTGCCCGAGAAATGCAGATGACAGTCCTGATTTGAAAAAGATAAATGCGGTATACGGTCAGGAAGGAATAGAAGGACTTACATCAACCGTACAGGATTTATTGGGAGTACCGCTGGAAAAGTATATTATAATTGATTATGAGGCTTTAGTTGCCTGCGTGGACCTATTAGGAGGCGTAGAAGTGAATGTGCCGTTTCATATGCAATATTCCGACCCATATGATGACCCGCCGTTACACATAGACATACCTGAAGGAACACAGGTTTTAAACGGAGAACAAGCTTTAAAATATGTAAGGTTCAGAAAAGGATACAGCAATCAGGATTTAGGAAGAATTCAGGCTCAACAGGATTTTTTGAAATCCGCTTTAAAAAAAGCGCTGGGACTGAAACTCCCATCTTTAATAAAGGAAGCTTATTCATATATTGAAACAAATGTAACAGTTACGGATTTAATGAGTCTTTCTGGTGATGTAATAGGATTTTCAGCAGACAAAATAAGCATGAATACATTGCCTGGAATGGAGACACCTTTAGAAGGACTGTCATTTTACATACCTGATGAAGATGGTATAGCAAGTATGGTTAAAGATATGTACAAATCTAAAAATAATACAGATGATACATTGGAAGGCACAACGGGGGACACAGGAACAAAGACAAATTAATATGCAATCAACTGAAAGGCGGATAATAAATGAAACAATTTATAAAGATATTTTCCTTATGGCTGGTTATATTTACAGCTGTAATTTCAACCGGAATTTTTACTTACGCTAAATTTGCTTATCCCGATGGTGAAGGAGAAAATCTTCCCGGTGAAGAAGAACAAACTGCTGAAGAGGATGAAAGCACGGAATTTGATACACCGTTGGAAAAAGCAATACATGAAAGCAATCGCATAAACGTGTTGGTTGTTGGGCTTGAAGGAACAAGATCAGACACTATAATGCTTGCAAGCTTTGACAGAAAAACTAAGGAAGCTGATATTATTTCTATCCCCAGAGATACATATTATTTCAGAGAAGGATACTCAAAATATGCTGACACACAAAAAATAAATGCAGTATACGGCATGGAAGAAGAAGGCATAAAAGCACTTGTAAAAGCCATAGAAGAACTTACCGGGCTTCCCATAGACAATTATGCCACAGTTGACTATGACGGAGTAAGGGCTGCAGTAAACGCCATAGGCGGCGTGGAAGTGAACGTGCCGTTTCATATGAGATATACAGATCCTTACGCTAAACCTCCTCTTGACATCAACATAAAGCCGGGAAAACAAATAATATATGGAGACAATGCCATAGAATTTTTGAGGTTTAGAAAATCAAACTATGAAGGATATTACGGTTACGCTAACGGTGATTTGGGAAGAATTGAAGCCCAGCAGAATTTTGTGAAATCAGCCGTTAAAAAAGCCATGAGCTTGAAAATCATAAACGTGATCACTGCAGTATATCCGTATGTTGAAACAGACTTGACACTTACAAATCTTCTTGCTCTTGGAAAAGATGCCATAGGTTTTTCTATAGAAAATCTGGAAGCCACAACATTGCCGGGCACAGACAAAATGGCAGGCGGACTGTCATTTTACTTTCCTAACGGCGAAGAAATGACAAGGCTTGTATATGACCTGTACGATGTAAATTTATCTGCATATGCAGACAAAGAAAATATAGCAGATGCTAATCAATGAAAAATTTAAGGTTCCTCGCCAAAAACAGAGCGGAGAATCTTTTATCTTTTTATTGTTTTATTAAGGGGGAATAAAAATTGATAAAACCGATACATCTTAAAAGAGGCGACAAGGTTGCCGTTGTTGCTCCTTCTTCTGCAACTGATTTGAAATCAGTTCAAAATGGAGAATTAAAAGTAAGGGCGCTTGGTCTGGAGCCTGTAATGTTTCCAACATGCTATACAAATTATGGACATCTTTCGGCACGAGATGAAGAACGGGCAAGAGACATAAACAATGCTTTCAGGGATGAAGACATAAAAGGAATAATATGCTTAAGAGGCGGCTATGGAACTCCCAGAATATTAGACATGCTTGATTATGACATGATATCAGAAAACCCCAAGGTTTTCGTAGGCTTTTCAGATATTACTGCTCTTCATGTTGCATTCAATCAATTATGCGGACTGACAACGTTCCACGGCCCCATGGCAACATCAAACTATGCAAAAATTCAAGGCGAAAGAGTTGATTTTGAATCTTATACATATGAAAGTCTTGTAAAAAACCTGTTTTCTGATGAACCTATGGGAATACATAAAAATCCCAATGGAGAGCAATTAAAAAGTTATTGCAGAGGCTTGGGTGAGGGAATTCTCATTGGAGGAAACCTTACGCTTCTTACTGCCTGCATGGGAACAAAGTATGAGGTGGATACAAGAGACAAAATATTGTTCATTGAAGAAGTAAGCGAACCAATTTACAAAATAGACCGAATGCTTACTACGCTTGCCTTGGCAGGGAAGTTCAACCATTGCAGAGGAGTGATTCTCGGCACATTCACAGGGTGTGAAAGAGAGAAAAAAGCTTATGAGGGAGGATTTGACCTTCCGTTGGAAGACGTGATTGAAAACACAATTGTTCCGTTCGGCAAGCCTGTCATTTACAACTTCAAGGCAGGACACAGCTTCCCGCAGCCAACTCTTCCGCTTGGAACACAGGTTAAAATAGATGCGGATTTAAAACAGGTTGTTTTTATGGAAAGCGGAGCTATATAAATTAAGAGTTAAGAATTAAGAATTAAGAATTATTAGTCATATATGGCGTTGTCATCCTGAGCTAGCGAAGGATCTCATCATTGCGCATTAAAAATTACTTAATAACATGAATACAATATTATAGAAATACAGGGGGAAATATGGAACCATTGTTAAGGGACACTTATGTTGAAATCAACCTGGACAACATTGCGTACAACATGAGAAAAATCAAGGAAATAGTAGGAAGCGATGTTTCAATTGCTGCTGTTGTAAAGGCTGATGGTTACGGCCACGGTGCAGCTGATATTGCAGAGACGATTATGGAAAACGGCGGCGATTTTCTTGCAGTAGCCACACTCACAGAAGCGCTGCAGCTAAGAAAAAGATTTAAGGATTACAAAATATTCATCATGGGATATACTCCGGATGAATATCTTGAATATGTTGTAATAAACAACATTGTACAGACCATTTTTTCAATGAGGCAGGCAAAAATTCTCAGTGAGCTTGGAATGAAGCACAATAAAAATGCTCATGTACAAATAAAGTATGACACAGGATTTAACCGCCTTGGGTACAAGGACTGCCAGGAAAGCATCGAAGAAATTGATAACATATTTGATTTGAAAAACTTAGAAGTTGATGGAATTTTTTCACACTTTGCCCTGGCCGGAAAAAAAGAAGACGAAGAACAATATGAAAAGTTCATGAATGCTGTAGAGAAACTTGAAGCAATGGGAAGGAAATTTAAATTTAAGCACATTTGCGACAGCATTTCAGGCATTGATTATCCCCAGTACAGGCTCAACATGATAAGACCCGGAGCAATTGTCTACGGGCTTAAATCATACAAGGATGATTCAGTTAAACTTAAGCAGGCAATGACTTTCAAAACAAGAATTTATCACATTAAAACACTGGAAAAAGGGGAAGGCTTAAGCTACGACTATTTGTGGAAAGCTGAAAGAAAATCTTTGGTTGGAACTCTTCCCTTTGGATATGCAGACGGCTACCCCAGAAACCTTCGTGACAAGGGTTATGTTACAATAAACGGAAAGAAGGCACCAATAATAGGTGTTATATGCATGGATCAGTGCATGGTTGACCTGACTGACATACCGGAAGCAAAAGTTGGAGATGAAGCTGTAATATACGGGGACGGAACTTATAACACAATGGATATCAATGAAGCATCAAGACTGGCCGGAACAAACAAAAATGAAATAGTGTGCCGCATTACAAGAAGGACACCAAGGGTATACATTAAGGACAATAAATTTTATAAGTTGTCAAACTATTTGTTGCAGGAGTGATTATGGACATTCAAAACAGAATAAGTGAAATATATGAAGAAATTGTTGATATAAGAAGAGATTTTCATAAAAATCCGGAATTGAGCCAGCAGGAATTCAGGACTCAGAAAAAAATTGAGGAGTATTTAAACCTTTGGGGAATCGAAAACTTCAGATGTGCTGAAACAGGAGTTGTAGGGATAATAAGAGGACGACAGGCCGGAACAACAGTTGGGCTTCGAGGGGACATTGACGCACTTCCCATCAATGAAAAAAGCAACGCATCATACTGCTCCATAAATCCAGGAGCAATGCATGCCTGCGGACACGATGCCCACACGTCCATACTTCTTGGAGTTGGAAAAATCATGAAGGAAGTAGCAGATAGTGATGAAAGCTTCTTCGGAAATGTGAAGCTGTTCTTCCAGCCGGCTGAAGAAACAATAGGCGGCGGCAAACGCATGGTTGAGGAAGGATGCATGATTAATCCTGATGTGGACTATATGCTGGGGCTTCATGTTATGCCTTACATAGATGCAGGAAAGGTAGAACTTAAGTATGGAAAACTCAATGCATCCACAGATACAATAAAAATAAAGATAAACGGAAAATCAGCCCATGGCGCTTACCCGGACAAGGGAACAGATGCCATAGTTATTGCAGGAAACATAATTACTTCGCTTCAGACAATTGTTAGCAGAAATATTTCACCGCTTAATTCAGTTGTAATATCCCTTGGAAAAATTACCGGGGGAGTAAAAGACAATGTGATAAGTGATGAAGTTGAAATGTCAGGAACATTGAGAGCTCTTGATGATGACACAAGAAACTTTGTGAAAAAAAGAATAGAAGACATGGTTACAAACACAGCTGCCGCCTACGGGGGAACAGCATACGTCAATTTTTCAGAAGGTTACCAGGCACTCATAAACAATGATGAAGTTGTTGACGTGATTAAAGAAAATGCAGAAAAGATTCTTGGAAGAGAAAACATCGTGTTCAAGGAATTTCCAAGCCTTGGAGCAGAAGATTTTTCATATTTCTCAGATGTTGCTAAGGGTGCGTTTTTCCACCTGGGCTGCGGCGACAGCAAAAACGGCATTGATTCTCCCATTCACACTGAGTGTTTTGACATTGACGAGAAATGCCTTAAAATAGGAATACAACTTCAAGTTGAAAACATACTGACGTTATTGAACAAGTAAATATCATCCTGAAAAGGGATGAAAAATATATTTATGGAGGGGAAAGATGAAAGTATTTATAAGTGTTGATATTGAAGGAATTACCGGAGTTACAGACTGGAGCGAAACTGAGCTTGGCAACCATGATTACAAGCAGTTTGCAGAGCAAATGACAAAAGAAACTGTTGCTGCATGTGAAGGTGCAATTGCCATGGGAGCTAAGGAAATTTTCATAAAAGATGCTCATGATTCTGCAAGAAACATAGATATCACCAAGCTTCCAAGATGTGCAAAATTAAGCCGCGGCTGGACCAGCAGCCCAGATTCAATGGTTGCAGGACTTGATGAAACATTTGATGCGGCTATTTTCATAGGATATCATTCCGCTGCAGGAACAGACGGAAGCCCATTGGCTCACACCATGAATTCAGGAAACAACTACATGATGGTTAATGGAGAAAAAGCTTCAGAATTCACAATTAATTCATACCTGGCTGCCAACTATGGAGTGCCGGTTGTATTTTTAAGCGGAGACAAAGCGTTGTGCGACACAGCTAAGAAGTTTAACAAGGGAATTGAAACCGTTGCTGTAAAAGAAGGCTCGGCAGGAGCAACAATTAGCATAAATCCTGACTATGCATGTGACCTAATAAAAGAAGGTGTTAAAAACGGCCTAAAACATATAAATGAATGCAAAATTGCCATACCTGAAAAGTTTGAAGTTGAAATAAACTACAAGGAACACAAAAATGCAAGAAGAGCTTCATTTTTCCCTGGAGTTACACAGACTGGGTCACACACCATAAAATACACAGCAAACAATGTTAAGGATTTTTCTGTAACAAGGATGTTCATATTATAAGAGTTCTAAACCAAGTAAATAGTTAATTGACAAGACTCCTGTTAATAGTATAATTGTAATTAGATTATAAAATAAATTAACAGGAGTTTTTATGTTTGAAAACGGTCAGATAAAGGAAGTTGAAATAATAGACATTAATCATACAGGCCAAGGTGTTGCCAAGGTTGATAATTTTGTTGTGTTTGTTGACAATGCAGTTACAGGGGACATTGTTGAAATCGAAATAACAGAAAAGAAGAAAAACTTTGCAGTGGGAAATCTAAAAAGAATCATAAAAGAATCCCCAAAAAGGATAAAACCTCAATGCAGCTATTATTATGACTGCGGAGGATGCCAGCTCATGCACCTGGATTATGCTGCAAATCTTTTGTATAAGAAAAACAGAGTTATAAATGAATTAAGAAGGGCTTCTGTAAACATGGATGAAGTGAATATTCATGAAACCATGGGAATGGAAGAACCGTTCAGATACAGAAACAAGACTGCTTTTTCAGTTGCAGAAAAAAACAAGGAAATAATCATAGGACCATATGAACAGGGAACATACAATACAGTCAACATATCAGGCTGTCTGCTTCAGACCACTGAAGCTGACAGGGCAGTGGAGCTTTTTAAAAATCTAATGATAAAGCACAATATAAAGGCCTATGATAAAAGAACAGGAAATGGATCAGTTAAAAATGTAGTAGTGAGAAGCAGCAGAAAAAATGAATTGATGTTTATAGTAGTAACTTCATCTGAAAATTTCCCGGCTAAAGAAAAACTAGTTCAGGAGCTCACGATAGCTATAAAAGAAATAAAGACTGTTGTACAAAATATAAATCCCAAAAACACAAACCTTGTAATGGGACATAAAAACATAACATTGTATGGTAAAGGAACAATAACAGACACCATAGGAAATCTTACATTCACAATTTCTCCGGAAACATTTTTTCAAATAAATCCACAGCAAACCGAGAAACTTTATGAAAAGGCAATCCAGTATGCGGATTTAAAAAAAGATCAGGTTTGTTTTGACATTTACTGCGGCATAGGAACAATATCCCTTATGGCTGCAAGAAATGCAAAAAAAGTATACGGCGTTGAAATAGTAGAACAGTCAATAATAAATGCAAAAGAAAACGCAGCTGCAAACAACATTAATAATGCAGAGTTTTTTGCAGGAAAGGCAGAAGTTGTTCTGCCTAAGCTCTACAAAAAAAACATAAAAGCTGACGTTGTAATTGTTGACCCCCCAAGAAAGGGATGCGAAAAAGAAGTTATAGACACAATAATAAGCATGAGGTCAAACAGGGTTGTGTATGTTTCATGCAATCCTTCAACTCTTGCAAGAGACATAAAGCTGCTTGAAGAAGGCGGCTATAGATTGTTAGAAGTACAGCCCGTAGACCAGTTCCCATGGACACATCACGTGGAGACGGTCGTGTTGCTGGAGAGGAAAGTTCAGTAAATCAATGGTTTTAGGGTTTTGCAAGTGATATGTAAGTGTCCTTTTGTGGGTATTTGGCGTGAAATATGTTTCCAGTTACCGTGGAGGGGCAAGGAAAATGAACATTTTGGCAAAAGGCAATTTAGAAAAAAATGAGACGCTTTATTTCGACATCCCATATCGCTATTTGCGCAACTAGATTCAAAGAAATATTCAGGGCAGTATCTTATTTGCCTGAGATAAAGTAGCTAAATTTACTTAAGAAAATACTTAACTATATAGGGAGATACATATGCCGGTACTTACAAATGAGTATTTAAATTTTTATCCAGAATTACCATTAGTTTTTTATCACTACTGTTCAGTAAATACTTTTTTAAGCATTATTGAAAATAATAATATCTGGCTTTCGGATGCTGAAAAAACAAATGATTATACTGAAATGAAGTGGCTATTTTCAAAAATACATGAAGTAATTGAAAAATCATTATTGTCATATGGACAAATTTATAGTGAAGATGTGATACTAAAAAGTAAAAGGTTTATATATCAAATGGCTGAAAATTTATTAAATAAAAAGGCTCCAATAATACAGAATTCAAAAAGTTTTTTAGCTTGCTTTTCAGAAGCAGAGGATTTGCTTAGTCAATGGCGTGCATACGGGAATGATGGGAATGGCATTGCTATTGGTTTCAATCCAGTTATATTTGAAAAATTTGCAGATGAATCGTATTATATTATGACCAAAGTTATATATTCTGATGATGATATTTCTGAATTTTTGCATGCTGCTATTGATGAGCCGCTTAAATGGGCTATTGAAAGTAGTATTAACTCGGAAAATGAAGAATTAGATGAAACGAAACTAGCAATGAATATTTCTATGTTAGTTTATTCTCTATGGCAAGAAGGACCTATATATAAACATAATTCATTTATTGAGGAACAGGAATGGCGGTTGTTTCGTAGATTGCAATCAAGTAATTTTGATGATTGTGATGGGGTAGATGATTATGGTTACGCACATTTTCTTGAGGGCTTTTTTAGTGATAACGAGAAATTCCTTGGTGATTTTATCCGAGGACCTTTAAAGTTTAGAAGTGTAAACAATGATATTCGGCTATATTTTGAACTTGGGTTTGACAAGTGTAAAAAAGAAATTATAAAAGAAATTATTATTGGACCAAAATGTAAAATCGAGCCTCTTGATTTGAAGCTGCTATTAGCAAAGAATAAATATATAGATGATATATACTCTAATTCAATAAAAATTAAAAAGTCTAATTGTCCATATATATAGTAAGTAAAACAAAATGTTGAAATTAAGGTTTTATTCGTCCTAGAAGGGTGGATAGTATAATTTTTGTATTATTTTATTAAGATAATGCTTATGCGGGGTAATCTGGCAAGTGATGAGTGTACCCTTAAGATCAGATGGTGTTTGACATGCCAGAGGATAGAGGATATCTGTTTTGGGAAAAATATTGTAAAGCACAAGGGAAAAATATGATATTAGTATTTGAATTATTAATTAAACTGTTACTTGTACTTGTTATATTGGTTTATCTGGTAGGGATATTGTTTATTTCATTGGTTTCAGTTGTGTATTTTGTAGGATATGCATATGATGCGATTTTTGGAAATTCCTTACTAAATATGGGATATTATATAGGATGTAAAATTCCTAAACTTAAGGAAGTCTTTTGGTTGAAGAATTTATGGAAAAAAATTCAACTGAAGGAAATGTATTTGAGATATGAAACACCGTTGTTCACATATTGTTTTTCGTATACAGCGATATCGTTTATTGCAATAGCATTACCTATTCAAAATAGATTTGGAATCATATTTGCATCAGCTTTGTATTTGGTGTTTTATTTTGCTGGAATGTCAAGAAAGTGTGGAAATGATGAACAGTATTATGAAAAGGTATTGACAAATAATATGGATTTTTTGAAACTATCATTTTTACCGTTGGGCTTTGTTATTACTGTTTTAGGTTTTTGTTTTACTATTACAGGAATGAAGGTGCAAGAAATACCTATTGATTTTTCAATAATACAAAGTATATTTACAAATTTGATGAACTATAATGATGAGACAAATATATTGTTGTTATTGTTTAAAATGATAATTGTTGGTCTTATGTTATTAATGGTATTTTATATAATAAGCTTACCAATTCAAGTAATATCATATTTTATTATTTCTGTAATTAATTATTTTAGAAAACATAAGAAGGCGTATGTGGATTTGTTTAAAAAGTACTTAGGTATTGTAATTTATTTATTTAGAAGCATAAAGTAAGGTGTTTCACAAAGAGAATTTCATCAGACCTTCAAAGATAACTGGCAAGCATTTCACTCTTTGGAAATCGAAGAATCTGAACAGGATATCTAAGAGAGGCTGCTATGCTACGAAAGAGTAAGAATAAATTTGATATACATGGTGATACAATTTCAATAATGCGTGAGGGTTGGGAACAGATGGCTTTCGCAACGTATCGTGAGGATTATTATGAGGAGCTATTCACCCATACTTGGACATTATCAAAAGGTTATCCAACTAATGTCGCACTTGGTGGAAGTCTTCACCGATATATGATGGCTAAGTGGTATGGAGACGATGTTCTTAGAGACTTGACAGAAAAAGGTTATGTTGTTGACCATATGAATAATAACCACATGGATTGTAGGATATCTAATTTGGAATTCTTAAAGCACAACCGTAATGTCGCAAAAGGACAGTATTTGGATAAAGAAGCTAAAAGAATGCGTTATAGGCTTGCGTTGAGCCTTTTTAAAGACTTCTCCACTGGATGTTATCAGATTACAATCGGCTGTAATGACCACATTATATCGATGGACAGCAAGGGACAAGAATACCATATAAATGCAATAAAGCTCTTATATAATTGTGACTATTCGCTAGTGGTACTTGATGCAGAAGCTATCCTTACAGAATATGAAGCTGCCGGAAAGTTCTCTATTGCAAATTTACATTGTTGCGACAGACGAATCGAAGAAGCGGTTGATATTAAGCTAACGGACGAAGAGAAAAATCAAGCTGTCGTAATACGTGGTGGTGTGCATTATTTGGTTATTGGAAATGGGAAGACCTTCCTAAATTCAATACACTACGAAAAAGGATGGCTTCCACCAGAAAAATAGTAAGTGGTGTTGATATGTTCCTACAAACGAAAAGCAATACTGGATATATTCACTATAACAACAGGGGTTGAAACGGCAGTTTTGATAGCTATACCCTCATCTCAAAACATGTTGAGACAGTTGTCTTGATGTCACGATTAGCTGGTGTTGATTAAAAGTGCAGTAATAAAAGGAATAAAGTTTTAAGTTGTTGGAGGTAATTTGTGAAAAGGGAAAGGATATTTGTTGCACTTTTATTAGCTGTGGTATGTTTAACATCCTGTAGCCAAAATAATACAGCATCTGAATCGGTTCAACAGCGAGAACATGTTAAAGAAACCGAGATGCCCGAAGAGATTGCTTCTGAAAAGCAAGAGGAAGATTCAACTGAGAATCTGGCAATAAAATGGGATGAAATTACTGAGGATGGTGTTAATGAAGATCTTTTATACGAAAATATGGACACAGATACCTTAGAATATGTTGCTGCAGAATTGCAGACTCTCATTGAAGAAGAAGCTGAGGCAGAAAAAGAAAATCCGGACATAGTATTAACAGAAGGCTGGGTGCGAGTATTTGAATCTGAACATTACGCAAATGTATTAAAACTTGGCAATCAGGCAATGAAGCCGTTATATTGGATTATTTATAAAAGTTCCAATGCAGGTCAGTATGAATATATCTGTGCATATGCATTATATGAGATATCGGGATATGATTTTACTGATGAAAATGGATGTCTTACATGGTCAGATTCTAAAGAATTTCTCAACGTATTTAATGAGCAGGTTATATTGAAAGAGTATAATTTAAATAGACAGAATTAAATAATACCATCCAATATGTCATTGGATGGTATTATATTTCTCAGCAGTAAGCAGGTAAAGTTGATTAATGAAAAATATGGATTGAAAACACAAAATGTGTGGAATATAATGAAGATGGCCATGCTAATTTTATGTAACTGTTTAGGAGTGATCGAAAGTGTCTTGACTAGGCGGCAAGGCAAATGAAATTGCTCAAACTATCTAGAGTGAAGGTACACAAGGATAAACAAATTAAAGGAGAAAATAATGAGTTTTATTGATTGTGTGAATAATAGAAACAGTATTTTGATGGAAGGTGCACTAGGGGAAAGATTAAAAAGAGAATATAGACTGGTTTTTGATGAAGATGTGGTCATGGCTGGTTTGGTATATTCAGATAACGGAAGAAGAGCTCTCAAGGAACTTTGGAGTGAATACGCCAAAATTGCCGGAATCTATCATTTGCCATTTTTGGCAACTACACCAACAAGAAGGACTAATCAAGAGAGAGTCGGAAGGTCTAAGTTTGATTCCACCATTATTCATGAAAATGTAAAATTTTTGCGTGAAGTACAAGAATTGCAGGATGTCGAAATGTATATTGGAGGTCTTGTAGGTTGTAAGGGGGATGCTTTTACCGGAGAAGATGCATTGGATTTAGAATCATCTAAGGATTTTCATGAGTGGGAGGTCAGACTTTTCGCTGAGGCCGGAGTTGATTTCTTATATGCAGCACTATTTCCAAATGTTGAAGAAGCTGCTGGCATGGCATTGGCAATAGAAAAATACAAGATACCTTACATAATAAGTTTTACAATAAAAAAGGATGGTTGCCTCATTGATGGAACCAGGATTTCTGATGCGATAAAGTATATTGATTCATTAACAGCGAACAAACCTGTGTGCTATATGACAAACTGTGTTCATCCCAGAATAGTATATGAAGCTCTATTGCAACCATTTAATAACAATGAAATGGTTCATAATAGATTTAAAGGTATTCAAGTCAATACTTCGGCGCTATCATATGCTGAATTAGATAATTCCAAGGATTTAAAAGTGGCTGAGCCCACTGAAATTGCAGTAGATACGGTGAAACTTCGGGAAATCAGTCCATTCCAGATTTTTGGCGGCTGTTGCGGAACAGATGGCAGGCATATGAGTGAGATCGCAAAGAGAATATAATAAAATTGAAAATGATATTCAATGTTAAATGTTTAAGTTGATTTACGAAAGAGGTTTATAAATATGTTGGAGGAAAGACAAGAAGAATTAATAAATAGTGTATTAGAAGATGATAAAGAAAAAATACATGAAATAATTGATAATATGTATCCCATAGATATAGCTATTATCATAGAAGAACTTGATGACGAAAGTTTAATGAAATTTAATGAACATATAGATAATGAACTAATGGCTGAGATTATAGAACAGGCTAGTGAAGAATTACAGGTTAGAATTATAAAGCTGTTTGAATTCAAATCAATAGTACATTTGTTTTCTTATATGTCCAATGATGATATAGCTGATATTTTAGGCAATCTCCCTATTAAAATGAGAAAAGATTTATTGAAGTTGATGAAGACGGGAGACACCAGACAATTGCAAGAGCTGCTGGGCTATGATGAAGATAGTGCCGGTGGTATTATGACAACAGAGTATATTGCCTTAAGAGGAGACTTGTTAATTGGAGAATCCTTAAAAAAAATCAAAGAAATTGGACCTAAAACAGAAGTAATTGAAACCATATTTGTGTTGAATAATAACAAGGAATTGATAGGTACGGCGGATTTAAGGGATATATTAGTAGCACCTGAAGATGAAAAACTGTTAAACATTATGAATGATAATATAATCTCTGTTTATCCGGAAGAGGACCAGGAAAAAGTATCCTTGCTTGTTTCTAAATACGATTTAAAGGCTATTCCGGTAATAAATCATAAAAATTCTCTGCTTGGCATAATAACTGTAGATGATATTATTGATGTTATAGTAGAAGAGCAAACAGAAGATATATTAATGATGGGGGGCGTAAGCAAGGAAGAGAGAGTAGATAGTTCTCTTGGAACTTCTATTAAAAGGAGGCTGCCCTGGTTATTTATAAATCTTGGAACTGCATTCTTAGCTGCATTTACTGTAGGTTTATTTGAAGATGTTATTGCACAAGTTGTTGCTTTGGCAGCTGCCATGCCTATTGTAGCAGGAATGGGAGGGAATGCAGGAACCCAAACATTATCAGTTGTTATAAGAAGTATTGCTCTTGGAGAAGTAAGTTTAAAAAAGAATTGGAGACTTGTGTTTAAAGAAGTGGGGCTTGGTATAATTAATGGAGCAGCTACAGGAGTTGTTACGGGAATAATACTTTATATGAAATATAACAATCCTTATCTTGGACTCATTATCTTCGCTGCAATGATTGGAAATTTAGTAATAGCAGGTTTCTTTGGATTTATAATCCCTTTGTTATTGAAGGTGTTTGGTGTAGATCCTGCTTTAGCTTCAGCAATATTTTTAACAACAGCAACTGATGTTTTTGGATTTTTCTTATTTTTGGGATTAGCAAAAATGTTTTTACCATATTTATTATAAGATTAATAACTATGGATATAGCCACAATTACAAAATACACAAAAAAAGCATTTAAAATATATGATGAAATGGACATGGAGAACCGTCATTATTATCAAAAAAGGAGCGTAAAAAAATGTGGAAATGCCCGAAATGCGGACGAACATTTAAGAATCAAAATCAAGACCACTTCTGCGGAGAATCGCCAAAAACAATTGACGAATATATTGCTGCACAGACTGAAAGTGTACAGCCACTGTTGAATCAAGTGCGGGATACAATCCGTGATGTGCTGCCTGATGCAGAGGAACGAATATCATGGAGAATGCCAACATTTTGGCAAAAACATAATATCATTCATTTTGCTGCATTTAAAATGCACTTGGGGCTGTATCCAGGTGATAAGGCAATGGAACATTTTGCAGACATATTAACAGAGTACAAGACAAGCAAGGGTGCATTGCAGTTGCCATACAACAAGCCTCTTCCGCTGGAGTTAGTCGCTGAGATTGCAAAATGGTGTTATGAAACAGGAAATCACCATTAACTTTAGGTAAACTTAGGGGACGGTTCTCACCGGTCACTTATTCCAATGCGACTGTGGTCATATCGAACCGATCGGGACTACTAAAAAAGTCTATTTTGTCATCCTGAACGTTAGTGAAGGATCTCATCTTTTGTTGAAAAAATGAGATTCTTCGAGCAAGCTCTCAGAATGACAGCGAATAAATGTATAGTTTTTCAGTGATCTCGAACTGTCCCCTGTGACTATTCCACTTACATTACAATTTAATTAGGTTTATGGACGATTAGAAACATGCTAGAATCATCCACCTCTTGCACCTCGTAGGGGTATCCTAATTCTTCACCAATTTTTTCAAAATCCTCTGATGAATGGAACGTCGCCTTAAAACCCCCATTGCAGACAATCACACCGTCTTTGGTTTTCGCGTAGTCAATTTCACCTAAAAGCCCTTTTGAGGCCTGTTCCTCAAACCATTTCAGACGAGTATCCCAGAATTTAGTGCTGTAACTGCTGAAATAAGCTGTTCCGCCTGGTGCAACATTATCAAGAATTTTGTGAATGACAGCCGAATCAGCACGCATGGCAGACAATCCGTTTTGCATGCACAAAATAACATTAAAGGGCTTAGAAAAATGTATGTGTTGAACATCCATCTCAACTATGCTGGCATTGGGGCAGTCCTTGAGATAATCCTTGCTTAACTCAACGCTTTCAGTCGAGATATCTATCCCGACAATTGATCTGCAGCAGGGAGCCAATTCCTTAATAATTCTGCCGTATCCTGCTCCAAGCTCCAGAACACTCTGTGTGTTTAATAGATTTTTCTTGACAAAATCTATCTCTGCTTTTAAATATTGCCTGACACGTGGAATTTGAGTTTCATATACCTTAAAAAGCATTTGCGAATTTAATTTTTCTGCATAGTAATTGTCCATAATTCGTATCCTTTCTCCTCATAATATTAGAAGCAGATTATTCTTTGCAAAATTAACTATGTCACAGATAAATTTGGTACTATTTTAATTGCCTATCAGTATAATTATATAAATACTTTACAAATATTACAATATTTGTTTATATATGGTGGACGGTTTTGCCCGTTGAATACTGTGCATACTATATTTTTATGTATGATTTACTGGAATTTTGTTATATAATTGATATTGTTTCCCAATGACTAACCAAAGGAGACGAACTGTCCCCTTTGACTATTTTAATTTAACGAGGAAAGATATGGCTGTAAATGTTAAAAAGGTGCGAAGGTACAATGGTGATTATAAAATGATTAAAGAATTGTACTGTCACGCCTTTCCTGATATAGAGAGATTGCCCCTTTTGTTGCTGAGATTAATGGCTTTAAAACCTAATATTGAATTTTATTCAGTTTATGATGATGAAGAGTTTTGTGGCCTCTTGTACATTGTGAATTATAAAGCCATGTCACTGGTTTATTATTTTGCAGTTAGAAGCGATATAAGATCTATGGGATATGGAACTAAAGTATTGGAATGGCTAAAAAAAGAAAAGAATTCCATTTCAATAATCATGGAAACTGTCCATGAAAAATGTGATAATGCAGGGCAGCGTCAACAAAGAAAAAATTTCTATCTAAAAAATGGATTTAAAGATACTGGCTATTATATGAAGGATTACAGCGGAACATTTGATATTTTGAGCACAGAGTCAGACATTAATCCAAAAGAGTTCAAGAAGCTTATTAAACAATTTACTTTTTGGATGAGTGACCTAAAAGTTGGGAAATTTTTATCCGCTTAAAGTTGGGCGACCATTGTTATAAACGGTTTTTGAGGAAATTATATGTCAATCCCATCAAACGGGAAAGCAAGAGAAAACTAATAACTGTTCCTTCTCTTATAAACAAGGTATTACCGGACATAAATGTGATAATTAATGTGCTGAACAGAAATAATATATCAAATCCCATACGAACGGACATTAAATTCTTTTTTAGTCTTTCGCATAATACTACGCATAGACTCTCCAGTGGAAACTTTATGATTGCAATAGCCATAATTGCACCTAGACTAACAGAAGCCAGACACAATCCCACAAGGAAAGTTAATGCCTTTAATAAATATGATTCAATAACAAAGCCTTGAAATACATAATAAACAAAAAAGTTAATTATATAGCCATTGGCCATAGTTGCTAATATCTGAATAACATCTCTGGAGTCAAAGCTGGTTTTCCGAATGAGAACATAAGTTGCAAAAAACAGAATATTTAATATATTTAGCATTGTTCCTACTTCAAGATGAAATAGTTCTGCCATAGTCAATGCAAAGGCATTTAACATGCTTTGACCAATTCCTGCTTTTATCTGGAGAGAAATGCCTAAGCCAAGCATTAAAAATGCTAATATGGAGTATACAGTGTATTTCATATATTTTGTTTTCATAATTTTACCTCTTCATATATTATTTTTAATTTATGATTATGTTATAATAAAACGAAACAATTTAATATGAGAAATATCACATATGGGGTGAAAAAATGAATCAATTTATAGATCAAATACCACCGGCAGTAATTGAGAAAGGGTCTAGAAAGATATTTGTTAAACATAGCAATATTTTTAATATAAACAGCAATATAACAAGGTGCTATCTGATTCAATCCGGTATGGTAAAAATTTATATTGACCATGAAAATGGGCGCCGATCAATTCTTGATTTTGTTGGACATAACGATTGGCTGGGAGAACTTTCTTTGTTTTGTGAAGAAGCAGATATTAAAGAAAACAAAGTGCTTCACGAAGTACAATGCTTGGAATTTGATATAGCTGAATTACGACAACTGTGCAAAGAGAATGCAGAAGTTTCATTTTATTTTGCTTCATATATATCCGGTAAGCTATTGGCCAGAAGCTACCGCATGAGCGAATATCTGAATTATTCTCTGGAAAAAAGACTGGCCTCATTCATTATTAAGCATCAAAATAACGGTATATATAACATTCCTCACACTGATGTTTCTGAGTACATGAATGTCAGTTACCGACACGTCTTGCATGTAATTAAGCATTTTTGCGAATTAGGTATACTGACAAAAGGAAAAGCATATGTAATTTCAGATTTTGATAAGTTAACTCAAATTAAAAACAAGTGAATGCTCATGAAATTATGTCTTTCTGCTTTTTGAGTGTTATTTCTTTTGTAGAACAGTTAAAGAATTAAAGCATATTATCATATTAAATTAAAAATTGATGAGGTACATATGGAAAAGAACATTTCTTGGTTTATTCATAAACAAGTTGAAAATTTAATAAACAATTTAGAAAAACACAATATGAAAAGTATCTTTGTAAGAAATGAAGAAGAATTAATCAAGGTATTAACAGATTTAATTCTAGAAGGTTCTGTTGTTGGAGTAGGTGATAGTGTTACTCTTCAGGAAACAGGCGTTTTGGATTTTCTGCGTTTAGGAAATTATAACTTTCTGGACAAGTACAGAGAAGGAATAACCAGCGAAGAGAAGAAGCAAATCTATATTCAAAACTTCTCAGCTGATACTTTTATGTGCAGCACAAATGCCATTACTGAGGAGGGAGTTCTTTATAATATTGATGGTAACGGAAGCAGAGTAGCTCCAATGTTATATGGACCTAAACAAGTAATAATTGTTGCAGGAATTAATAAGCTGGTTCGTAATCTTGAGGATGCTGAAAATAGAGTCAGAAATTATGTTGCTCCTATAGATGCAAGAAGATTAGGTAAAGATACTCCATGTACTAAACTTGGGCATTGTATGGATTGTAAAAGCCCAAATAGAATATGCAATGATTTTGTAACCATTACCGGGCAATTTATCAAAGACAGAATAAAAGTAATCATTGTGGATAAATCACTTGGATATTAAAAACAGAGGAATTATTATGCCTCATGAACTGTGTATGAAATATTAATAATAAAGGGATGATATGTATTAAATATTTAGCTAATGGAATAACAATAAGCAGAATTATATCTTCAGCTTTTATGTTTTTTACAGAACCATTGTCGCTTGAATTTTACTTTCTATATACTTTTAGCGGTATTACAGACATGGTTGATGGAACAATTGCCAGAAAAATGCATACAGAGAGTAAAGCTGGAGCTGTTCTGGACAGCGTTGCAGACTTAATTTTTCTATTGGTTGCATTTATTAAATTATTTCCAACCTTAAGTCATGCATTTCCACCGTGGATTTTAAGTGCTGTCATTTTAATAGGAGTTGTAAGGCTTAGCGCATATGCAGTTGGTGCATTGAAGTTTCATAAATTCATTGCATTGCACACAATTGCTAATAAAATTACCGGATTTGTTCTTTTCTGTGTTCCATTTATTTTTTTAAGGATAGATATTCATCTTGTAAGTATAATTCTGTGCATTATAGCAGGTATATCTGCTGTTGAGGAATTGCTGATCAATATTAAGATGGTGCAGTATAACCCTGATGTCAGAAGTATTTTTGAAATATAAACAAGAGCGGGCCTTAAGTAAAAACTATTAAATTTCAAGGAGAAAACCATGAATTTGAAAATTATAAATAGTACAGAAAATATTAATTGGGAAATGGTAAGTTTTATTTTGGCAAAAGCAGGATTAAGCAGCTCAGAACCTGAAATTTGCAAAAGGGCTTTTCAAGGAAGTCAAGTAACCATATTTGCATTTGATGATGAAAATATGATTGGAACAGCTAGGGCAATATCAGATGGCGTGAAGCAGGCAGCCATATATGATGTTGCCATACTTCCTGAGTATCAGGGAAAAGGAATCGGTAAAATTATGATGGAAAATATAATGGATAAATTGCCCGGATGTAATTTCATATTGTATGCCAATGTTGGAAAAGAAGCTTTTTACGAAAAATTAGGTTTCAGACGTCTTAAGACAGGCATGGCAAAATTCGTTAAGAAAGAAATAATGACAAGCAGAGGATTTACAGAATAATATTTCTTATGATCTCTGAATGTTACTGAACAATGGACAGCCAGAAAATTAATATAAAAACTAAATAATTTACTGCTATCATAAGACCAAGATATGGTCACAAGTTTGATGACAAAGTTGTTTCAATAATGTAGTGGAGAACCTCGCGTCCTCCCGCAGATAAAAAATTAATGATATAAAACACGGGCTGGCAGTAACCAGCCCTACAGTTTGTCTAATTTATGTTTGTCAATAACCTGAAGACCATAATATGGTCTTTTTATTTTACTACTTGACACGTACTACGTTACGCGATATAATGAGTTATACTACGTAATACGTAATAAAATGATTTAAAAAAGGGAACTCAAGGAGGAATATATTGAAAGATAAAATGCAAGAAACTCCGCTTACGGAAACAGCGCTGCTCATATTGTTAGCCATGTACAAACCAAATCATGGTTATGGAGTAATGCAATTTGTAGAAGAGAAAACAAAAGGCAGGGTTGTTTTTGGACCTGGAACTTTATATGGAGCAATCAACAATCTTGAAAAGAAAAAGTGGATTACTCTTCATGCTGTCATTGAAGGGGAAAGAAAAAAAGAGTATGTTATCACTGATTTAGGAAAAGAACAGGTAAAGTCAGAGCTTTTGAGAATGCAGGAAGTTTATATTATAGGTATGGAAATAACAAGACTGGGGGAATGATGTATGATTAAAAAGTTTAGGATTTTTTTAAATCCAATCGAAGGACAGGAAAAATGGCTGAATGAAAAAGCAGCAGAAGGGCTTAGGTTATTAAAAGTAGGAAGATTTTTTTATGAATTTGAACAATGCAAAAACAATCAATACCAATATGCTGTTGATTATATAGGAAATAATTCAAACGCTCAGAGAAAGGAATATGAAAGTTTTCTGGAAGAAGTAGGAATAAACTATTTTGAAAAGCCACTGAATATTGGTCAGTTATCCTTTGGCAAAGTGAAATATCGCCCATATGCAAACAAGGGAGGAAAGCTGGCTACCTCATGGGGAATGATAAACAGAGAACTTCTCATTTTAGAAAAAGAATGTAACGGAAAGCCCTTTAACATTTATAGCAATGCCGAAGATAAAATTCAGGCACTAAAGGAAAGAAGGAAACCTCACATTTATCTGTTTATATTGATTCTTCTCATGGGAGGATACTTCACCTTTGCTAAAAGATATATGCTTGATGCTGCTTTCATGAATAGCCAGAACAGTTTTTCAAATAGTGTTGTAACATTATTGCTTGGAGTTATGGGAACAATCACAATAGCAAGAATGGTTCAATTATCACTATCCATTAAATCACTAAAAGAAATTGGAAATATACAAGAGTAAGATTTGTTGCAGAAAAATGCGCTGGTCAAATTTTTTTGCTTCGGTCATCGGGGACGGTTCTTACTGTCTTATTATCACATAGTTAAAATTCATTTAATGTACCCCTCATATTATTGAGGGGAATTTTTAGTTATAATAAATATAATAATTAGAAGTTGAAATAACGGTAAAAAGTTGTATACTTAAAGTAGGTGTAATCATATGCAAGTTTTAATGCTTGTGTTAACGATTTCCGAAAGAGGGCGATATGATAAATTATTGGGATTAGAAATTAGAAATCAGGGGGAGTTATTTAACTATGTTTCATTTTATTGTATTAAAAGCTTTAAAAACCTTAGAAAAGGAGTTTTATTATGACCAGAAAAATAAATGTAAAAAGTACTGTTTATAAATTATATTTTAAAAAAACAGTGGCAATTGTTCTTTCAATTCTTATGTCTGTCATAGCGCTGCCCTTTAATTCTGCATCGGCATTTGCTGCTGATGGTACAAATGGTACAGGAGAGAAAAGTATTGTTCTTGATCACTCAAATGTTATTACTTATGCTCAGACAGTAACCGGGTCATCAATTACATACAATGGTACGGAAGATACAAAAGTTGCATTTTATTCCTCAGACTTTGTTTCCGAATGTCAAAAAACTGTGGCAGGAATATTTAAGTCCATAAAAATTCCATCACTTCCTAACTCTTCATACGGCAAGCTTTACATAGGATATGTATCTTCATCAAGTTATAGCTCAACAGTAACTGCCGGTACAGAATATGATGCAACTAACATTGGAAAAATGTCTTTTGTACCATATCCAGGATTTTATGGGACAGTTGACATTCCATTCTATGGATATAATACAAATGGAGATATTTTTGAAGGAACAATCAAGATTGCTATTGCAGAGAGAAAAGTAGATGCTGACACCATAAAATATACAACCTATGAAGAAATGCCGGTGGATTTTGAAGCAGATGATTTTAATGATGAGTGCGTTGACACGACCAGAGACAATATAAATTATGTGAAATTTACATTGCCGCCTTCAAGCAGCGGCAGACTATATGTTGGATATGTATCTTCTAGTTCATATAGTTCTAAAGTTGCTGAAGGAACGAAGTATTATGAAAATGATCTTGATAATATTACATTTGTTCCATATCAGGACTATCACGGCAAAGTGATTATTTCATACATAGGATACAGCGATGATGGAAAATCATATACCGGAGAAGTTGAAATAACTGTCAATCAATATGATTGGGATGCAGATCCCATACTTTATAGTACAGGCTCCTTTACGCCCTTAAGTTTCGACTCTGACGATTTCGCAGACGCCTGTGATGATGCCAACAATGAAGGACTCGACTACGTTAAGTTTACTCTTCCTTCATCAACATATGGAATATTGTATTATAACTATACATCATCAACAAAATATGATTCAAAAGTTTCAGCCAGTACCAAGTATTACAAAAATGATCTGGATGATGTAGTCTTTGTGCCGAAATCTAATTATAAAGGAACGTTTTTTATTAGTTATACAGGATATGATGATGACGGAAACTCTTTTACCGGAATAGTTAAAATAACAGTTAAAGAAGAAAGTGCTGTTGCTGATACAATCAATGTTTCAACAAAAGAAGACACAGTCCTTTATTTTGATGATGATGATTTTAACGATGTATGCGAAGATGCTACCAATGAAGAACTTGATTACATAAAATTTACATTGCCTTCTTCAAGCTACGGAAAACTCTACTATAACTATTCATCACCAAGCAGTTACAGCTCTCTTGTTTCAGAAGGTACAAAATATTATTATGATGATTCACCATCATTATCAAAGGTAGCATTTGTACCTTATAAAGACTATAACGGTACTGTAACGGTAAAATATACAGGATGGAACACAGAAGGAGTTAACTTTACCGGAACAGTCAAAATAACAGTTACAGCCGTTGCTGATTCAGCTGCTTCATCTTACTTCAATGATGTTACATCGAGCTACAGCTGGGCATCAGCTTCAATTGATTATTTGTTTGAGAAAGGTGTAGTAACCGGTACAGGAGGCAACAATTACAGCCCTGCTCAAAACATGATACGTGGAGATTTTATGCTGATGCTTTATAGAGCGTTAGATTTAAGTGCTTCTTCAAAAAGCAATTTTTCCGATGTACCGGCTGGCAGCTATTATTATACTGCCATAGCTACAGCCAAAGCTCTTGGCATTGCCAAGGGTTATGATGATCTTTTCATGCCTAATGCACCAATTACAAGAGAAGATGCCATGGTTCTTGTTGCAAGGGCGTTGAAAGTTGATGGAAAGACATTAACTACAGGAAGTATCAGTGATTTGAACAATTTTAAGGATAAAGGTTCTGTATCTGATTATGCAGTTTCTTCAGTAGCAACTCTGGTTAAGGCAGGCATCGTTACAGGCAGCAACTCATATCTTAATCCTAAATCATATGTAACCCGCGCAGAAATGGCAGTTATACTTTATCGTGTTTTGAAGTAAGTTCGGTCAGAGAGAACCGTCCCCAATGACCGCCCTATGACCAGTTAGAATAATCAGCTATAGATTTAATCTATAGCTGATTATTATTTTTTGGTATTAATACTTTATTTTTTTAGCTGATATAATAGCAAAACAAATGGTAGTTAAAGAGGAGAAAAAATATGTACAATTTTAATGGAATTAAGGATGTGCCGGTGGCAATACTTGGTGGAGGAGCTGTTGGGAAAGCAGTTGGAGCAGATTGTGTATTGGGAGGCAACAAGGTAAGAATTTGTGACCTGGAACCTTATGCTTCCGCAACTCTTGCCAATTTACAAAAGACAGGCATTACACTGAAGGGAAATGAAAAAAACAAATACGGCTTTAAGCGTACCGGTACCGCTCATTTTCATATGATTACAACTGATGTGGAGGAATGTGTAAAGGGTGCTAAAATTGTTATTGTGGCAGTGCCTTCAGTAGCACATGATACTTTCTTTGAGAAACTGGTTCCTGTATTGGAGGATGATATGATAATACATATTATTCCCGATAATTATGGGTCTTTAAAGTTGAGAAAGAAAATGAGAGAGCTAGGCTGCAAGAAAAAAGTGATAATTGGAGGATGGTCCAGTGCACCTTATGGAGCACGTGTTGTTACTGAAGGCGGTGTTATGACTTCAGAGGTTTTTTTGGTATACCGTGCCATTACTTTGCGTGGAGCAGCTCTTCCTTCAACAGACCAGGCAGATTTCCTCGAAAGTTCAAAGTATCTTGGATGTTTTGACTCAATTACACAAGGAGATGGGCCAACAGGCGGTAATACTGTACTGGATATTGGATTTAGCAATGTAAATCCGGTGCTTCATTGTCCGGGGACATTGCTTGGTGTGGGTGTTATGGAAAACTGGGGAAAAATATTTGGAGGCAATGATAAATACACGTATTCCATTTACAGCCATGCATATTGTCCTTCAATTGCAGAAGTTCAATATGCTTTTTATCTGGAAGAACTGGAGCTTGCAAAGGCAATTGGCGTGAGTGTTCAGGAATATCCAAAGAAAAATTTCTTATCCCGCACAAGCATACTAGGACCTGAGTACATGGGAGATGACTGCATCGTTCCATTTGATGAACAGTACGAAACAGCATATGGCACAGGCCCGTTTACAATTCAGAACCGTTATATTACAGAAGACATACCTGTTGGCTGTCATATTTATCATGAGCTTGGCAAGAAATATGGGGTAAAGACCAAGGTGATTGACAGCATGATCACATTGGCATCTGTAATGACCGGCCATGATTTTTACAGTGAAGGCATGACACTGGATGATCTGGGAATCGGACATTTAGACAAGGAACAGCTTCTTAGATATTTGAATGAAGACATTTATGTGGAGAAATAAGGAGGACATATGAGCTGGCAGGGGATTTTACAGACAACAGGAGATATCTACAAGACACATGCAGTTCCTGCAACTTATACGGCAGGACATCCCATTGGAATTATTGCAGTAGATCTGGTATATCCTAAACTACCCGGAAATGTGGCTAATGCAACAACATATGATTTTCCGGTACTATATAAAAAAGTGAGTTTTGATATAGAGCTTTTGTTTGCTGGCGCTCCTGAAATAGAAGCTCAGATAGTTGCTGCAGCAAAAGAGCTGGAAGCTGAAGGAGTACGGGCAATTATAGGGGCCTGCGGTTATTTTGCTCATTTTCAAAATCAGGTGTCAGAATCAGTAAATGTTCCCGTGTTCCTATCAAGTCTTTGTCAGATTCCTATCATCAAGCTTGGGTTAAAATCTTCTCAGAAAATTGCTGTCTTTGCAGCAAGCAAAGAAAATTTAACCGACGAACTGCTTAAGAAAGTTGGTGCTGACATAAATGACTGTTTGATTCAAGATATAGGTAACTTAGAAAGTTTTGCGCCCATCAGATGGGGCAAAACAAAGCTGGACAATGACCGTCTTACAAAGGATCTTGCAGAAGTGGCAAAGAAACTCATTAGCGAAAGATCAGATATTGGGGCAATATTGTTGGAGTGCAGCGACCTTCCTCCCTATGCCAGTGACATTCAACGTGCAACCGGACTTCCTGTTTTTGATTTTATTACACTGATAAACTGGGTTGAACAGGCAGTAGTGCAGAAGAGGTATTTTGGATATTTTTAAATACCTTAATTTAAAATATTGCAAGTGTATAAAAAAATGTTGAAAAAAAAGCAATATTAATATAAAATAAAAAGTTATAAACATATGTTTCCTCAAGCTAATAGTTTGAGGAATTTTTTTAAAATTATCTATAGCATAAATGATAGGAGGAATTATGACGTTACAACAACTAAGATATGCCATTGCAATAGCAGACTGCAATTCTATGAATAAGGCAGCTCAATCATTATTTATATCGCAGCCAAGTCTATCAGCTTCTATCAGAGACTTAGAAAATGAAATTGGTATTACTATATATAAAAGAACTAACAGGGGAATAACAATTACACCGGAAGGTGATGAGTTTCTGGGGTATGCCAGACAGGTAGCAGAACAATATGAACTTATTAATCAAAGATATGTTGATAAAAAAAGCGTAAAAAAGAAATTCAGTGTATCAACACAGCATTATTCATTTGCAGTAAAAGCATTTGTGGAAATGGTAAAGCAATTCGGTATGGATGAATACGAATTTGCAGTTCATGAAACCAAGACCTATGAAGTTATTGAAAATGTAAAGAACTTTAAAAGCGAATTAGGTATTTTGTACTTGAATGATTTCAATAGGAAGGTAATAACAAAAATATTGAAAGAAAATAATCTGGTGTTTAAAGAATTATTTCAGTGCAAGACATATGTTTATTTATGGAAAGGGAATCCTTTAGCCGAAAAGGATTTGATTACCATGGAGGACTTAGAAGAATATCCTTGCCTTTCCTTTGACCAGGGTATGAACAATTCATTTTATTTTGCAGAAGAAGTGCTCAGTGCCAACGTGTATAAAAAGATTATAAAGGCAAATGACAGAGCTACACTGCTAAATCTTATGGTGGGATTGAATGCATATACATTGTGTTCCGGAATTATATGCGAGGAACTGAATGGAAATGATTATAAGGCCATACCATTGGATTCAGATGAAGTCATGAGCATTGGCTATATTACCAGGAAAAATACAACCATGAGCCAGCTGGGACACAAATATGTGGACGAGTTGATTAAATTTAAAGAAAATGTGTTATAGTTTTTACCTATAACGAGTTGTCGGTTTTATGTATTAACACTAATCCTGCAGATTATGTATAATACAAAACATGGACGACGTGGTTACAAAAAAATAAAACAGAAAATAAGGAGAGCAAAATGCATACTGAAAAATCAATGTTGAAAGTAAATATGTTTATGACCAGCTATACCATGCGAATGCAGATGCATATGAAAATGGATGTATTTAGTGTGCCTTATGTTACCTGATTATAATTTTCTTTTAGAAAATGTAGATAAAGCAGGTACTTACGGTACCTGCTTTTTGTATGCCCTACTGAATGAATTCCAAATTTGTAAGAGCGATAGTGAGCAAATAAATTTGTGAACGAGGTTGCGAATTAAAATACCGGAAATGGAGGAAAAGTATTGATTATATTTGAAAATGTCAGCAAGAGTTTTGAATCATATGGAAAAACAGTTGAAGCAGTAAAAAATGTCAACCTGCAAATGGAAGAAGGAAAAATACATGGAATTATTGGATTTTCAGGAGCAGGAAAATCAACATTGGTCAGGATGATCAATCTTCTTGAAAGACCAACAGAAGGTAAAGTTATTTTAGGAGATACGGAAATCACTTTGCTCTCGGAGAAAAGTCTCAGAGAGGAACGAAAAAAAATCGGCATGATTTTTCAACAGTTTAATTTATTTTCATCCCGAAATGTTTATGAAAATGTTGCTTATCCGTTAAAACACAGCAAGATGAAAAAGAAAGAAATCCAGGATAAAGTTAATTATTTGCTGGAATTAGTTGATCTTCAAGATAAATCTCATGCTTATCCATCACAGTTAAGCGGAGGTCAGAAACAGAGGGTGGCAATTGCAAGGGCATTGGCCTATGATCCTAAAATTTTGTTAAGCGATGAATCCACAAGCGCACTAGATCCACAGACCACAAAATCAATTTTAAAGCTATTAAAGCAATTGAATGAAAAACTGGGGATTACCATAGTAGTTATTACACATGAAATGCAGGTAGTAAAAGAAATATGTGAAAATGTAGTTGTTATGGAAAACGGTGAAGTGGTTGAGCAAGGAGATGTGTTTAATGTATTTGCTAATCCCGTAAAGCAAATTACAAAAGATTTTGTGGACAGCACATCAAATTTATCAAAGATACATGAATTAATCGAAGAAAAGGTGTCAATTACAAAACTCAAGGAAGGTGAATGCATATTAAAGTTTACTTATCTGGAACGAAATGCTTCAGAAGCATTGGTGTCACAAATCTCCAGGAAGTTTAACCTCGATGTGAACATTATCTTTGGAAATATTGAACTGATCGGAGAGCATCCCATCGGCGGTCTAGTATCAATTGTAAGTGGCGAGGCGAAAAATATTACGGAAGCAATTGAATATCTGCGAAATAAGAATGTAGGTGTGGAGGTGATTTTAGATGCAAGGGTTTCTTAGCAGTCTTTTTCCAAATGTATTGTCGAAACTGCCGGATTTTTATGAAAGCATTAATGATACTTTAATTATGGTTGGATGGTCAGGTTCTATTTCATTTATTCTTGGATTAGTTTTAGGAATTGTTCTGACCGTTACAAAAAAGGGAGGAATTCTTCAAAACCAGGCACTTTTTCAGATACTGGATAAAATAATTAATTTTTTTAGATCAATACCATTTATCATATTGCTGGCAAGTCTGATTCCATTGACAAGATTAATTTCAGGAACTGCAATTGGAGTTGACGGAGCAATAGTTCCTCTGGTCTTCGGTACGGTTCCATTCTTTTCAAGACAAATAGAGTCTGCTTTGGCCGAATTGGACAGTGGGTTGATTGAAGCGGCACAGTCCATGGGTTCCGGACCTTTAGAAATTATATTCAGGGTTTATCTTAAGGAATGTATTCCTGGTATTGCAAGGGGAACAACAATTACAGCCATAAGTCTCATTGGACTTACTGCTATGGCAGGTGCCGTTGGGGCAGGTGGCCTGGGGGATTTTGCCATACGCTTTGGATATCAGAGAAATCAGATTGACGTCACATATGCTTCGGTTATTGTGCTGGTTGGAATGGTTAGCATCATTCAAATTGTAGGAAATACCATAGTAAAGAAAAATAGTCACTAATAAGGAGAGATCAAAATGGCATTAACACCAAGAAAAGTTGTAATTATAGGAGCAGGACACGTGGGTTCTCATGCAGGATATGCGCTTGTATCTCAGGGACTTGCAGAACAAATTGTATACATTGATATTGATGAGGAAAAAGCAAAGGCACAGGCACTCGATATTTTTGATTCAACAGTCTATCTGCCCCACCATGTGAATGTAAAAGCAGGAAATTATTCAGATGCAGCGGATGCAGATTTAATGGTTATTGCAGCAGGTCCTCTGCCTGATATCAGCAAATTCCAGACAAGAATGGATACTCTTGCTGAAACAGTAGCAATCATGAAAAATGTTGTGGAAAACATAAAAAATTCCGGTTTTAAAGGCATTATTATAAGTATTTCAAATCCTGCGGATGTAGTAGCACATTATATACAAAATCAATTAAATTACCCGCCATCAAGACTGATTTCCACCAGCACAACTCTGGATTCTGCAAGGCTTCGAAGGGCCTTGTCTGAAGCAACAGGCATTGATCAGAAATCAATATATGCCTACGCACTTGGTGAGCACGGTGAAAGTCAAATGGTTCCATGGTCGGTTGTAACTATTGCCGGCAAGCCAATTTTAGAATTAATAAAAGAAAAACCGGAGAAGTATGGAAATCTTGACTTAAAGGCAATTGCTGCAGAAGGAAAAGCAGGAGGATGGCATGTTCTTAAGGGTAAAGGATCTACGGAGTTTGGAATAGGGGCATCCATTGCAGAAGTAACAAGAGCAATTTTTGCTGATGAGAAAAGGGTTCTTCCGGTATCTGTTCTTTTAAATGGTGAATATGGGCAGTATGACGTGTATGCTTCTGTACCAGCTGTGCTTGGAATTAACGGAGTGGAAGAAATAATTGAACTTCATATGAAAGCTGAAGAAAAAGAAGAATTTGATAAATCATGTAAAACAATGAAAGAAAATTACGAAATAGCATTAACATTATAACAGCTTTAATATATGCAATTTTAAATTGCTCAGTATGATGAAAAAGTATATGTTTAGATGTTTTCATTCTGAGGCGCAGCCGAAGAATCTCATGTTTTCAATAAAGATGAGATTCTTCACTACCGTTCAGGATGACAGTGTTGGGCTTGGTCAATAGTCTAAGCAATATTAAATTGTTTAAAAAGTAAGAATTAATATTAGACAAAAAAGAGGAGAAGAACTATGAAGAATAAGAAAATATTATCAATTTTATTAGCATTAACAATTACTGCAACATTTACTGCATGCGGGAAATCAAATGCAGATGTGAAAGAGGATACATCAACAACTACTGTAAAAGTAGGAGTTGTAGGAGAATCAAATGAAATGTGGACACCGGTCATTGAAGAAATGGCAAAAGAAGGAATTAATGTTGAGTTGATCAGCTTTACAGACTATGCTACACCAAACAGGGCTTTGTCAGATGGTGAGACGGATCTGAATGCATTTCAGCATTATGCATATTTAAATAAAGAAATTGAGAATAATGGATATGAAATTACAGCCATAGGCGATACTTTTATTTCAGCCATGAACATTTATTCTGACAAAGTGTCCAGTGTAAGCGAAATTGCTGAAGGAGCAAAAATAGCTGTTCCAAATGATGCAACAAACGAAGGACGTGCACTTAAAATATTAGAGGCAGCAAAGCTCATTGAAATAGATGCGAACGCTGGTGACAGCCCTGAACTGGGAGATATCACTCAAAACCCATTGAATATTGAATTTGTAGAAGTTGATGCAGCAAATGTATACGCACTTCTTCCGGATGTTACAGCAGCAGTGATAAATTGCAACTATGCCTTGGATAACGGATTAAATCCAGGAGAAGATTCTATATTTCAGGATAATGTAAGCTACTATTCAGGAAATAGTTATGTGAACCTGATTGCAGCAAGAACAGAAGACGCCAATAATGAAACATATTTAAAAATAGTAGAAGCTTACCAGTCAGATGCAGTAAAAGCGATTTATGCAGATACATTTAAAGGTGCATACATCCCGGCTTGGAAATAACATTAAGGAGAACAAAAGTGAAAGAATTAAGTAAACGTACCTCAGTTTTCACTGATTCAGTCATACGCAGGATGACCAGAATTTCAAATGAATATAATGCAGTGAATTTATCACAGGGCTACCCGGATTTCGAACCACCTGTAGAAATTACAAACAGACTTGCTCAAGTGGCAGCTGAAGGACCTCATCAATATGCAACCACATGGGGTGCTCAAAATTTTCGTGAAGCTCTTGCAAGAAAACAAGAACATTTTTCAGGAATGAAAGTAGATCCCAACAAAGAAATTGTAGTTACCTGCGGAAGTACAGAAGCCATGATGGCGGCCATGATGGCTGTGACCAATCCTGGAGATAAAGTAATAATTTTCTCTCCATTTTATGAAAATTATGGGGCAGATACAATTCTTTCAGGCGCAGAACCAATCTATGTGCCGTTAAATCCGCCAAACTTTAATTTTGATGCTGATTTGTTGGAGGAGGCGTTTAAGCAGGACGCCAAGGCACTAATTTTATGCAACCCTTCAAATCCCTGCGGAAAGGTGTTTACGAAGCATGAATTACAGGTAATAGCAGATTTGGCTATTAAATATGATACTTATGTGATTGCAGATGAGGTGTACGAACATATAATTTATGCACCACATAAACATACCTATATGGCTTCTCTTCCGGGAATGAGGGAAAGAACAATTTCATGCAGTTCCTTGTCTAAGACGTATTCCATAACCGGATGGCGTCTGGGATATGTAATTGCTGATGAAAGAATCATCGACAGGGTAAAAAAAGTACATGACTTTTTAACTGTTGGTGCTGCAGCACCTCTTATGGAAGCAGCAGTTGTCGGCTTGAATTTCAAAGATGATTATTACCTTGAACTGCAAAGACACTACACTCATATGAAAAATTTATTTATAAATGGATTAAATCAAATAGGGCTTAAATATACAGAACCTCAGGGAGCTTATTATGTATTGGTGGATATAAGTGAATTCCATTATAACAGTGATATAGAGTTTTGTGAGTGGCTGGCAAGGGAAGTTGGAGTGGGAGCAGTTCCGGGGTCAAGTTTCTTTCAGGAAAATGTGAATCAGTATATTAGATTTCATTATGCAAAAAAGGATGAAACATTGAACATGGCACTTGAGAAATTATCTCACATATATTCAAAGGCAAGAGTGTTGTAATACTATTAATTTAATGCAGCTCATTTAGAAAATGGCTGACAAAGCAAAACTTTGTTGGCCGTTTTTATTTTTGTCAATGATAACTATAATGAATATAATATTATAAACAATTGATTTTATATGGACAAAATACTGAAGAAGTGGTATATTTGGTACCGAAAATTATAATTTAAACATATGCATTTCATGGTTTTATGATATAATTTAAAAGAAATTAATTTTAAGTTAATTATTAATAAAAATATCGCAATCTTTGTAAGGCAACAGGAGGAAAAATGAAAATAGGTGTTTTTGATTCAGGCATAGGAGGAATTACCGTACTGCATGATGCAGTGAAAATGCTTCCTAATGAAGATTATATATATTATGCTGACACCATGAATGTTCCTTACGGAACAAAGCCAAAAGAAGAAGTGAAAAAATACATTTTTTATGCCATAGATTTTATAGTAAGTCAGGGAGTGAAGGCAATAGTAGTTGCCTGCAACACCGCAACAAGCGTTGCAATAGAAGAGTTAAGAAACAGATACAGCATTCCCATAATAGGAATGGAACCTGCCGTTAAGCCTGCTGTTGAAAAAAATAAAAATGCAGACAAGAGAATTTTGGTTACTGCAACAGAACTGACACTTAAGCAGGATAAGCTTCAAAATCTTATTGCAAAGCTTGACAATGAACATATAGTTGATCTTTTGTCACTTCAGGAACTGGTACGCTTTGCAGAGAAATTTGATTTTTCTGAAGAAACAGTCCTTCCTTACCTTAAGGAGCGATTGTCTAATTTTGATTTGAGCAATTATGGAACTGTTGTTCTGGGCTGCACTCATTTTACGTTCTTCAAGGACATGATACAGAAACTTCTACCTGAGGATGTGGATATAATCGATGGAAACATGGGAACCGTGAACAACTTAAGAAGAATTCTTGAGGAAATGAATTTGCTAAATGAAGGAAACGGCAGTATTGATTTCTACAATTCAGGCGTAAGAGTTGAAGATCAGGAAAAACTAAGACAGTACAAAGATTTGCTTAAACAGCTTGACTAATGATTTCTGCAATTGAATGTCAGCAGGAAACGGCTGTTTTTTGTCTGTTGCAGAACAAAGTGGTTAAATTCTACAGAGTAGAATTCTGTGACAGAAAGCATGTCTACAAAAAAATATTCCATATTCTTTAATTTGTGTTATAATATAAATGTTAAAAACTACCAATGATATAAATGGGCAAAACTGATGAAAATTAGTGACGCAAAGCTTTGAAGTCTAAGGCACACGCTATGATTGTTCGGCTGCAAAATTTTTATTTTGCAGCTTTTTTAATGCAGTATTAAATGTTTTGCTGCATCAACTATTGTGTGAAAGGAGGGAATGGAATCGGAGAGAAATATGCTGCAGTAAAAAGTTAATAATTTTGAAGTTTAAGGGGGGCTTTAAATGGAGAAAATAGAGAAATGTTTAAAACATGAAGGCGGACAAGTATTGGTGCTGGCAGCGCTTTTGATGACGGTGCTGATTGGCATTGCCGCCCTGGCAGTGGACATAGGAATGGTTGCTGTAACAAAATCGAAACTGCAAAACGATGCCGATGCTGCAGCATTGGCAGGAGCAATGGAAATATCATCAGGAAAGACAAAGGCTGAGGAAGCTGCAAAATTATATGCCAAAGCCAATGACAGTAAGCTGGAAGATTCAAACATAAAGGCAAAAGCTGATACCGGTGCCCGCACCATAGAAGTTGTTTGTACAAAAAAGGTTTCTTATACATTTGCAAAAGTCTTAGGGTTTAGCAATACAGAAGTGTCTGCAATTGCTGTTGCAGAACTTCCTGCAGTACAGTGGACCGGTGATGCGTTGCCTTTTATAAACATTACATTCGATTACTTAAATACAGATCCTATGGCATGGACAAACGCAGGAAAGGGACTAAAAGGAACAGTGACTGATTTTTACACAAGAAACAGCGGAACAGACAATGCTTATTTTGAATTGGAATATGCAGATGGATTAACCATTAAGGAAGGATTTTCTAATGGAGAGAAGGGGCTGGATGGCAGTAAGTTAAGTGATGGGTTAGATTATGTTTTGACCGATGAAGACAAAAATATCAAAAAAGTATATATTTTCAGTCTGAGTTCAAAAGTCATACAAAGCGGAGAGGTTACTGTAAATAATAGAAAGAAAACCATACCGCTTAATAAATTAAATCAGCTTAAAAATAATGACGTCATAGACCCATATCAGCTTGTTCTTATTGAATGTCTGCTTATTGACTATAAAGATTCCAATAAGCATGATATTGAGCTTAAATATCTGGGAAAAACATATGATTTGGGAAATAACGATCCCAGCAACCCTCTGCCTGATTATCCCACAGATTATGTACGGCCCGGAGGTGGCTCTACAAGACTCATAAAATAAAATCAAGCAAATGAATTTAATTAAAGTACTGTTGAAATTCCTCTGGATTATAATTCAGAGGAATTTTTTGTCACTTGTATAATTTGATTTTAACCCTGTTAATTTCATGTAATAGTTTTGATATTAGAGAAAATTGTGATATAATATATCACATAGAGTATGAAGTTGGCAAAGGAGTATGACATGATTGTAATAACAGAAAAAGCAATAAATTTCCTGAATAAAAAAGGCAGGCGTGAAGTAATAATCGAATATCCGGAATATAGAGCCAGCTGTGAGTGCGCGTTTGTTCAGGTTCCTGAAATTTTCGCCAAAAAGCCGAAGACTGAAGAAAACTACTGCAAGACTGTTGTTGATGGTGTTGAGGTTTTTCTGTCAAAACAGGTTGCTCTCCCTGCAGAAAATGATGTAACAATTGATCTTGATTCATTTTTGGGTATAAAAAGCCTGACAGTATCCGGATTTAAATCTGAAGACTAAATAATACAAAAGCTCCGGCAATGACGGAGCTTTAATGTTATCAGGAGCTAAGGGAGAACTTGCTTTGATGACAATTTTTTTATTTATGTTCCAGAAATCGACAAATTACTCAAACTAAAACTGATAAAATAAAATGAATTATGTTTTAGTAAATGTATAAACAATTCCAGGTGATCAATTAATATCAGATTAGAGAAGCGAAATTGAAGTAGTGAAGATATCATTTTGAAAAACCAATAAATCAACTTGGACTAAAAAAATACATCAAAGGAGATAATTATGGATAATGGATATAATAACAAAACTCTAAAGGTGCTCATCATTGATGATAATAAGGATTTAACAGAAATAATGTGCGACCTGATTGGTTTTTTAGGACATAAAACCATTTGCTCACAGGACGGAAAAGATGGTATTGCAATGGCTAAGGAACACCATCCGGATGTTATCATATGCGATATAGGTCTTCCGGTTATGGATGGATATGAGGTGGCACAGCAATTGAGAAAAGACGATGAGATAAAGGAAACATTTTTAATAGCTTTATCAGGATATGCAGGAGCCGAAGACAGGAAAAGGTCCAGAGAAGCGGGATTTGACAGACATCTGGCAAAACCTGCTGACATATCAGCAATAGAAAGGGTCATTGCAGAAGCGGCTATGAGAATTAAACAAACAGTATAAGCTTATAACAAAACAAGGAATATTTCATTATGAATATCCTTGTTTTTATTTTGCTGTAAATTAGAAAATACATTTATATAAGTATGATAAATCTTTATTTTAAAGATAAAAATTTATAATTAATGAAATTAACAAAAATGCAAAAAATTACTTTTTAAATAATTTATAAGATAGCAATAAAAAATCAGTATAATGAAAAATGATTTTATGCCAATATTGTTACAAATTATTAACAAAAAGCAAAATTACTGCTTTAACATTTAAAAATAATTTAAAATATTTTTAATAAAAATGACATTGATAAAAAATATCAAAAATATATTACATAATATTAAAATAATGCTTGTATGATTATAAAAAATCTAATATAATAGTAAAAAATTTATATTAAAGATTAAAATGACAGGGGAGAGCATTATGAAAAATTATGGAGTACCTAATAAACAAGGTCTTTATGACCCGGCATTTGAACACGATGCATGCGGAATGGGTTTTGTTGTTAATATAAATGGCGAAAAATCTTACGACATCGTAGACGATGCTTTAACAGTTCTTGAAAATATGAGTCACAGAGGAGCAAGCGGTTCGGATGAATCAGGAGACGGCGCAGGTATAACTGTGCAGATACCTCATGATTTTTTCAAACGTGAATGCGAGGTCTTGGACTTTGAGCTTCCTGAAGAAGGAAGTTACGGTGTAGGAATGATATTTGCCCACAAGTATGACAAATTCAGAAATATTCAAATGAAAACATTTACGGATATTGCTGAAGAAGAAGGTCAGCATGTCTTAGGATGGAGGGATGTTCCCGTAGATGGAACTATTATAGGTGAGAAGGCTAAGGCTTCTATGCCTAGAATTATTCAGGTGTTCATCGAGAAAAACAATTCTATTGCAGATTCCATGGCTTTTGAAAGAAAGCTATATGTAATAAGGAAAAGAGCAGAAAAGACAATTGGTCCCATGAGTGAGCAAAACGGAGGAATATTTTATTTTGCAAGCCTTTCATCAAAGACTATTGTATATAAGGGAATGCTTACATCTGAACAACTGAGAAATTTCTATCTTGACTTGTCAGACCTGGAATTTAAATCTTGTCTTGCAATGATACATTCAAGATTCAGCACAAACACATTTCCAAGCTGGGAAAGAGCACACCCTAACAGATATCTTGTTCACAATGGTGAAATAAATACAATCAGAGGAAATGTCAACTGGATGAATGCAAGACAAAAAAGAATGACATCTCCTTATTTTGAAAACATTCACAAGGTTTTTCCTATTATAGATGAAACAGGAAGCGACTCCTCCATGTTTGACAACTGTCTGGAGTTTTTATATCTCACAGGAAGATCACTGCAGGAATCAATCATGATGATGATACCGGAGCCTTGGGAAAAGAACAAGACCATGTCCAAGGAAAAGAGAGAATTTTACAAGTTCAACAACTTCCTCATGGAAGCCTGGGACGGTCCTGCAGCCATGGCTTTCACAGACGGTGACATAATCGGAGGAATTCTTGACAGAAACGGACTCAGGCCTTCAAGATATTATGTAACAAAGGATGACAGGGTTATACTTGCATCTGAAGTTGGAGTTATTGACATAGATAATGACAACGTAAAATCAAAGGGAAGACTTGAACCTGGAAAAATGCTTTTGATTGATACAAGGGCAAAGAGAATTATAACAGACCATGAGCTGAAAAAATATGTTTCTACTCTTCATCCATATGCTGAATGGAACAAGAAACATATTATAAATCTCAGCGACCTGCCGGTTGCATTGGAAAAGGATGTAAAGATGAAAGACCTGCTGCAGCAGCAGAAAGCTTTCGGATACACATATGAAGATATAGCTAAAGGCATACAGCCTACAGCCATAGAAGGCGAAGAACCTGTTGGTTCCATGGGGATTGATTCTCCGCTGGCAGTTTTGTCAGAAAAGCCTCAGATGCTTTACCTGTACTTCAAGCAGCTTTTTGCTCAGGTTACAAATCCTCCTATAGATGCCATAAGGGAAGAAATCATCACATCAACAAGCGTAAGCCTGGGTGACAGCGGAAACCTAATAAATCCTGACGGAGACAATTCTGCAAGCTTGTTTTTGGAAAACCCCATACTTACAAATGAACAGCTTAATACCATAAAGCACCTGAACAACGATCACTTGAGAGTTGCTACGGTTTCCATACTTTACAAGGTATCTGAAGGACCTGCTGCCATGGAAAAAGCACTGGAACGCATTTTTGCAGAATCAGATACGGCTATTACAAGAGGAGCAAACATAATCTTGTTGTCAGACAGAGGCGTTAACAAGGACTTTGCTGCAGTTCCGGCGCTCTTAGCTTCATCCGGACTTCATCAGTACCTTACAAGAATGGAAAAAAGAACAAATATAGGCATAGTTCTTGAATCCGGAGAACCTAGAGAAGTTCATCATTTCTGCACTCTCATAGGCTACGGTGTAACTGCCATAAATCCTTACCTTGCTTTTGAAACAATAAAGGATTTAGCTGACAGTAAATCCCTTAACACAATTACATTTGAAGAAGGAAAGAAAAATTATATCAAGGCAATGGTTAAGGGTATACTCAAGGTTATTTCAAAGATGGGTATTTCAACAATCAGAAGCTACCACGGAGCGCAGATATTTGAAGCAGTTGGAATCAAGAAGGACGTTGTGGACAAGTACTTCACAAAGACACCATCAAGAATAGAAGGATTAGGTCTTGAAGATATAGCTCTTGAAAATCAAATGAGACATGAAAGTGCCTATGATGAAAACTCTCCATACACGGACACTCTTGAAGTCGGAGGATATTTCCAGTGCCTGGACGACGGAGAAGTTCACATGTACAATCCTGAAACCATATACATGCTTCAGAAAGCCTGCAGGGAAGGGAATTACAATCTTTACAAAAAATATTCGGAAAAAATAAATGAAGAAAAAGTTTATACCCTGAGAAACCTCCTTGATTTCAATTACAACCACAAGGAAGCAATACCGGTAGAGGAAGTTGAATCTGTTGAATCCATAGTAAAGAAATTCAAAACAGGTGCAATGTCCTACGGCTCACTGAGCAAGGAAGCCCATGAAACTCTGGCCATAGCAATGAACAGGCTGGGAGGAAAGAGCAACACCGGCGAAGGCGGCGAGGATCCTGAAAGATTTAAAATACTGGAAAACGGTGATTCCAAAAACAGTGCTGTAAAACAGGTAGCATCAGGACGTTTTGGAGTAACAAGCAACTATCTTGTAAATGCAAGAGAAATTCAAATAAAAATGGCTCAGGGTGCAAAACCCGGCGAAGGTGGACAGCTTCCGGGACTCAAGGTTTATCCGGAAATTGCAAAGGTAAGACATTCAACACCGGGTGTTACGCTTATTTCACCTCCTCCTCACCACGATATTTATTCAATTGAAGATATTGGTGAACTCATTCATGACCTTAAAAATGCAAACCGTTATGCAAGAATAAATGTTAAGCTGGTATCGGAATCAGGAGTAGGAACAGTTGCAGCCGGTCTTGCCAAGGGTAAGGCTGATGTAATCCTCATAAGCGGTTATGACGGAGGTACAGGAGCTGCACCAAGAACAAGCATAAGAAATACAGGACTTCCATGGGAGTTAGGTCTTGCTGAAGCTCACCAGACACTTGTTCTTAACAATTTAAGAGACAGGGTTGCTCTTGAAACAGACGGAAAGCTTTTATCAGGAAGAGACATAGCAATTGCAGCAATGCTCGGAGCTGAAGAATTCGGTTTTGCCACAACTCCACTTGTAGTACTGGGCTGCGTTATGATGAGAGTGTGCAACTTAAACACATGTCCAATAGGAATTGCAACTCAGGATGAAAATTTAAGGAAAAACTTCGCCGGAAAACCGGAACACATAGAAAACTTCATGAGGTTCATGGCAAGAGAACTGAGAGAAATAATGGCTCAGCTTGGTTTCAGAACATTGAAGGAAATGGTTGGAAGGACCGATAAGCTTAAACAAAGAGAAAACATAACAAACTGGAAAGCCAAAAAAATAGATATGACACAAATATTGTACCAGCCTTTCTCGGGGGCTGATGTGGGTAGGTACAACATTCAACCGCAAAATCATATGCTTGATAAATCTATGGATATGAAAAAGCTTTTGAAAATGGTTAAACCTGCTCTTGAAAACCAGAAGCCTATCCGGGCCAAACTCAAAATAAGCAACACAGACAGGGTTGTTGGGACAATCATAGGAAGTGAAATATCAAAACAATATGGAGAAGCAGGACTTGCAGACGATACTATACATTTGTCATTTGTTGGAACTGCAGGACAAAGTTTTGGAGCGTTTATTCCAAAAGGAATGACGCTGGAGCTTGAGGGAGATTCAAACGACTATATAGGCAAGGGACTTTCAGGAGGAAAAATAATAGTATATCCTCCAAAGAATTCAGATTTCGTACCTGAAAATAATATTATCATAGGAAATGCTGCATTCTATGGAGCAACTTCAGGGGAAGCTTACATCTGTGGAAAAGCAGGAGAAAGATTCCTCATAAGAAACAGCGGAATGAAGGCTGTTATTGAAGGTGTGGGAGACCATGGCTGCGAATACATGACAGGCGGAAAAGTAATCATACTTGGAAAGACAGGCAGGAATTTTGCAGCAGGTATGTCCGGAGGAACGGTATATGTCCTTGATTTTGAAGAAGATTGCCTCAACAGTTCAATAAGCAATGTTGAAACAATAACAAGCCAGAAGGAAATGGACGAAATAAAAGAAATGATACAAAAGCACGTTGACTACACAGGCAGCACTCAGGGCAAAAGGATTATTCATGACTGGGAAAGTTATTCTCACAGATTCACAAAAATAATTCCTTCTGAATACAAGCATATGATGGAAAGCATAGAAAAAGCATACAGTCTGGGACTCACAGGACATGAAGCTTTAAGCTATGCATACAGAGAAAGGTACTCAACTGCCGAAAACAAAGAAGTAAAAAGTGAAACTGTTGAAAATATTGCTAAATGATAGGAGATACTATGGGAAAATCTACGGGTTTTTTAGAATATAAAAGAGTTGAACATAAAAAGCGAAATCCAAAAGAAAGAATAAAGGACTGGAATGAAATAAAGCTTCCTATGGAAGCAGAAGAACTTCAAATGCAGGGAGCAAGATGCATGAACTGCGGAACTCCCTTCTGCCAGGGAGGCATCATATTAAACGGCATGGTGGCAGGATGCCCCATGCACAACCTAGTACCTGAATGGAATGACCTTGTTTACAAGGGACAGTGGGAGCTTGCATACAAAAGGCTTGTAAGGACAAATCCATTTCCGGAATTCACAGGGAGGGTTTGCCCCTCCCCTTGTGAGGGTTCCTGTACCGAAGGCCACATTGGAGATCCTGTTGCAATTCATGACATTGAATTTGAAATTATTGAAAAGGCATACAAAGAAGGCTGGGTAAAACCAAGAAAGACAAAGGAAACGGGAAAGAAGGTTGTTGTTGTTGGCTCAGGGCCGTCAGGTCTGTCTGCAGCATATTATTTAAATGCCGTTGGCCACGATGTAACCGTGTATGAAAGAGAAGATAAGCCTGGCGGACTTTTGATGTACGGAATTCCTAACATGAAGCTTGATAAGAAAGTTGTGGATAGGCGAATAGAGCTCATGAAAAAATCAGGCATAAAGTTTGTTTTCAATGTTGAAGTTGGTACAGACATTACAACAAATGAACTGTTGGACAGAAACGATGCAGTTGTTTTGTGCGGAGGAGCCAAGAAAGCAAGAGGACTTGAAGTTGAAGGCAAAGATTTAAAGGGCGTTTGCGGGGCCATAGAATTTCTTACTAACAGCACAAAGAATGTTTTGAAGATAAACAAAGAACACAACGAAGTTTTAAGTGCCAAAGGAAAAAATGTCATTGTCGTGGGAGGAGGCGACACAGGAACAGACTGTGTAGGCTCATCAATCAGGCAAGGCTGCAGCAGCGTGTTCCAGTTTGAAATAATGCCTGAACCACCAAAGGAAAGGGATGACAATACAAATCCATGGCCGGAATGGCCTAAAAAGCTTAAGGTTGATTACGGTCAGGAAGAAGCCATAAGTCTTTACAAAAAAGATCCGAGAAACTACAACATTTCTACAAAAAAAATCGTAGGAAATGAAAAAGGCGAAGTAAAGGAAATCCATACAGTGGAGGTAATCTGGACAAAGGATGAGACAGGAAGAGTCATTCCAAAGGAAATTCCGGGTTCAGAAAAAGTGTGGAAGGCAGACATTGTGATAATAGCCATGGGCTTTTTAGGACCGGAAGACACTGTAATAGATGAGCTAAAGCTTGAAAGAGACAACAGAAGCAATGTTAAGGCTGAATACGGAATTTTTAAAACAAATGTGGAAAAACTGTTTGCAGCAGGAGATATGAGAAGAGGACAAAGCCTTGTTGTATGGGCTATTCAGGAAGGAAAACTTGCTGCAAGAGAAATTGATAAATATTTAATGGGAAAAAGTGTAATAAAGTAGTAAGTATTGTTATGTGATGAGTGTAGAAAAATAAAACAATGGGTGGATAAATTTCCCCATTGTTTTGTTTTTAACCATGTTTTTGTTTGACTTCAACGAAAACATGGTATATAGTAAACAAAATTATTTCATTACAGATTGTTGACGGAGGAATTTATGATAAACAATATTTGGGAAGAAAACAAGAGATGTTTGCAGTGCAAAAATCCTGCTTGCAAAAAAGGATGCCCTGTTTCAACTCCTATGAATGAAGTCATAGGTCTTTTAAAAGAAAACAAAATAAAGGAAGCAGGCAAGCTTTTGTTTGAAAACAATCCTTTGTCTGTTATAACAGGACTCATATGTCCCCACGAGGAATTCTGCATGGGACACTGTGTTTTGAATTTTAAGGGAAGCCCCATACAAACAGGCTCAATTGAACATTATACATCGGATTATTATTTGAATTCAGTGGATTTTAAACCGGAAATAAACCCTGAAAAAAAGGTTGGCATAATAGGTTCAGGTCCTGCGGGCCTTACCATGGCTATTCTTCTTGCCAGAAAAGGATATGACATAACAATATTTGAATCCCACGAGCAAATTGGAGGTGTCTTAAGATACGGCATACCTGAATTCCGCCTTCCAAAATCAATTTTGGACAAATATCATGACATACTCATAAAAATGGGAGTAAAAATAAGGCCCAACACTTTGGTGGGAACCGTAATAACGCTTGATGACATGTTCAGGGACGGCTACAAGGCAGTATTTGTTTCAACAGGAACATGGAAGCCCAGAAAACTCAATATTCCAGGTGAAAGCCTGGGTCATGTGTACTATGCCATTGATTACCTTAGAAGCCCAAGCACCCACTATCTTGGAAAAAAAGTGTGTGTGATCGGAGGGGGCAATGTTGCTCTGGACTGCGCAAGAACAGCCATAAGAAAAGGCGCCAAGGAAGTAACTGTATATTACAGAAAAGGAGAAGCCGACATGCCTTCAAGCAAGGTTGAAATTAATTATGCAAGACTTGACGGCGTTAACTTTGAATTTTACCGCTCTCCTTTGGAGATCAATGACAAATCAATCAAGTTTCAAAAAACTGACAACAATGATGAGGAAATAAGCTATGATGCAGATTCTGTTATTATTTCCATAAGCCAGGGACCAAGATCTTTGATTGCTGATTCAACCAGAGGTCTTAAACTTGACAGACTGGGGCTTGTTGTAATAGATGAAACGGGAAGAACTACTAAGGAAGGTGTCTTTGCCTCCGGAGACGTGGTTACAGGAGCAAAGACTGTTGTGGAGGCAGTTGCATCAACTAAAGTAGCTGCAAAATGTCTCGATGAGTATGTAACACAAAAGTACAATTTGAAATAATATAAGAAAAATGCCGTTTGATAAAGCATAGGAGGTGTCTATGGAAAAAATCATAAGAGCTGCCAGAGGTCTTGAAAAAGCAGATTTAGTTCTTAAAAACGGAGAAATAGTTAATGTGTTTACTATGAAATTGGAAAAGGCTGATGTTGCCATATGTGAAGGGAAAATTTGCGGAATCGGAACGTATGAAGGTTTTGAAGAAGTGGATATTAGCGGAAAAATTGTAGCTCCCGGATTCATGGACGGCCACATTCACATAGAAAGCTCCCTTATGCTGCCGGCAGAATTTTCAAGGGCTGTTACAGTTCATGGCACTACAGCAGTCATGACTGACCCTCATGAAATTGCAAATGTGTGCGGAACTTCAGGCATTGATTTCATGATGGAAGAATCTCTGGGACTTCCCCTTGATATATATTTTCTCATTCCATCATGCGTTCCGTCTTCTTCTTTTGACGAAGGGGGAGCTGTTCTTGAAGCTTCTGATTTAAGTCCATATTATTCATATGAAAATGTGCTTGGACTTGCTGAACTAATGAATTACCCAGGAACAATTTCAGCTGACGAAAAAATAATTGCTAAAATTAATGATGCATATAGTAAAACAATAGACGGCCATGCTCCTGGACTTAGCGGTAAAAATCTTTGCGCATACATTGCAGCAGGAGTCATGTCAGATCATGAATGCACAAGTATGGATGAAGCATTGGAGCGCATCAAGCTAGGTATGACAGTGATGATCAGGGAAGGAACAGCTGCTAAAAATTTAAGTTCTCTTATTAAGCTGTTTGAAAAACCTTACTGCGATTGCTGCATACTGGCAACAGATGACAAACATCCCGAAAGTCTCATAAACGAAGGTCACATTGATCACATAATAAGAAAAGCTGTAAGTCTTGGAGCAGATCCGATTATTGCTGTTAAAATGGCCACATACAACACTGCTAAGTATTTCGGACTAAAAAGAAAGGGAGCAGTCGCACCGGGATATGATGCCGATTTGGTTGTTTTGTCCGATTTAAGCAATGTTATTGTAGATATGGTGTATAAAAACGGAAATTTGATTGCTGAAAAAGGAAAAGAAGTTGTAAGTGCAAATGATAAATACAACCGGCATTTTGAGGACGATAAAATAGCTTTAGATCAAAAATATCAAAAATATTATAAAATTTTTAATTCATTCAACATGAGGATGTTACAGGAAGAAGACTTTTTTATTAAGTCACCGGATGTCAACGCAAGTAAAATCAGAACTATTTCTCTGGTGCCTGGTGAAATAGCCACAAAAATAGAAATGATGGAATATGATTGGGAATATAATGGCATTTCAGTTGAAAGGGATGTGCTGAAACTGGCAGTAATTGAAAGACATAAAAATACCGGGCACATTGGTCTTGGATATATACACGGTTACGGACTTAAAAGAGGAGCCATAGCATCTTCTGTATCTCATGATGCACACAATTTGATTGTAGTAGGTACCAATGAACACGATATGTGTGCTGCAGCAAATATGGTCAGAAATATGCAGGGAGGTTTTGCTGTTGTAGACGGAAACTTTTCAGAAATTCTTTCGCTGCCTGCTGCCGGTATCATGAGCAGATTAAGTGCTGGAGAACTTTCAGAACACATGACTAAAATAAGGCGTGCTGCCTTGAAATCTGGATCAGCAGAAGGAATAGATCCTTTCATGACTTTAGCTTTTGTCAGTCTACCTGTAATACCTGAAGTAAGGCTTACAAGTTTAGGACTGGTTCATGTTGACAGCCAGTCGCTGATTTCGCCTTTTGAACAGTAAATAAAAATATCAATAGTAGGGAGGACTGCTGTCGAGGCCACTGAAGAACTATACATTTATTCACTGCCATTCTGAGGCATAGCCGAAGAATCTCATATTTTCAACAAATATGAGATCCTTCACTATCGTTCAGGATGACAGGAAGGACTTTTTCAGTGACGTCCTGCTGTCCTCCCAAGATAACAAAATTGCTGAATTAATAATGCGGGCTGTCAGCAAAGCCACTAGTATAAATAATCTGGTTTTGTCAATATTCTGAATGGTAATGTCCATTCTTATTTTTTTATTTTTAGCAATATTTCGACACTATGCAACCTTTTTCAGCGAAAAGTGACACAAGTTATAGATATTTAATGAATAATTTTAAATTTTTTTGTTTTAACACTTCAATAAATGGTATATAAGAAACAATCAAAAGATTAAATGAAGGGGGATGCAATATGGGGAATAATAAAAAAGGTGTTATCATACCATTTACTGGAAAATCAAACAACGAATCTATTAACACCAGTATGACCGTAGCTTCGGGACAAGGATCATTCGAAGAAAGTGCCGCCCGCGATAAATTAAATGTTGAACGTGATTTGTACAATGAAGAAAAAATCATGTACAGTGGATTTTCAGCAAAAGGATTTGATGACAGCAAAAATATGTTTTTAAATATTTACAGTGAGCTAAAAGTCCCTATGGACATTATATATGGGGCTTCGCAGCTGCTTGAACAGCATCTGAAAAACAATTATGAAAATTCTTACGATGATAAAACAACAAAAAGTATGAATTCCATAAAGCAAAATTTTTTCAGACTCACAAAAATGATTAATAATTTGTTGGATTTATCAATAATATCTGCAGGACAGTACGATTTGAACTGCTGCAACGCAAATATTGTTTCAATAACTGAAAATGTTGTTGTAAATGTGGTAAAAGCTGTTGAAGCAATCAGGGACAAACAGCTTGAAATATTATTTGATACAGATTCAGAAGAAAAAATGATATTGTTTGATCCTAAAAAAATGGAAAGAGTTATTCTGAACATTCTTTCAAATGCCGTGAGGAGCTCAACTACCGGAGGGAAAATTTTTGTGAATTTTAGGACTGCTGAGTCAAGTGTTGAAATATCAGTTGATTATGAAGAGATGAAAACCGACAGCATTAACCATAAAAACGTAATGGATATTTTGGGAATGAAAAACCAGCAGTTTGGGGACTACAATAAAGAAGAGTCAATAGAACTGATTTTGTCCAGATCCATAACTAATTTACACGGAGGAAATCTATTGGTTGAACATTCACAAGGAGACAGAATCAAATTTGTGCTTTCTCTGCCCTGCAAGAAAAATGACTCTATTTACTACCTTTACAGCAAGGAATGTCCTATTGCTGCTGACAACCTTCTTACAATGATAAATATTGAATTTTCTGATTTGATTAATTCAGGATGGAATTAATATGTTAGTCTATCGAATTTACACGTTGATTTTTGTCGCTTTATAGTATATTATATATAAAAATATAATATGGATAGGAATTGACATGGATAAGCTAAAGCAAATGATAATTGAAAAAGGAGAGATTAGGGAAGGAAATATTTTAAAGGTTGACAGTTTTCTAAACCATCAGCTTGATGCTGATTTTCTATATGAAATGGGAGAAGAGCTCCACAGACTTTTTAAGGATCAGGGGATTACAAAAATTCTTACCATCGAAGTGAGCGGCATAGCAATTGCCATTATGGCTGCGCTTGTTTTTAAAGTGCCTGTAGTTTTTGCAAAAAAAACTGAAAGCTTGAATCTTGATAAGGATGTCTATGTTGGACAGGTGCATTCATACACTAAAAACAAAGATTACAAAATAATGATAAGCAAAAAATATTTAAATGAAAATGATAAACTTCTTATAATAGATGATTTCCTGGCTGAAGGTAGTGCAATGAGAGGTCTGTTAGATATGGCAGGTCAATGTAATGCTGAAGTTAAGGGAATTGGTATCGCCATAGAAAAAGGCTTTCAAAAAGGCGGAGAGATTTTAAGGAGTGAGGGCTATAATTTAAAAAGTCTTGCAATTATAGATGACATGAAGGATGGCAAAATAACTTTCAGGGATGAGTAGGTAAACATGAAAAATGTATTTGTTTTCCAAACTAAAATAGGTCTTGTGGCCATTGAAGACAACGGAACGGAAATAACTGATGTAAATGTAATCTCGGAAAACCATAGTATTGAAGTGAATGAAACAAGTCTTTTGAAAAATGCAGCGCTTCAGTTAAATGAATATCTTGAAGGAAAAAGAAATTCTTTTGATTTGCCGCTGAACCCCAATGGAACAGAATTCCAAAAGAAAGTATGGGCAGCTCTTTGTGACATTCCTTACGGAGAGACCAGATCTTACAAGCAAATTGCTGAATATATTGGTAATCCAAAGGCATGCAGGGCTGTGGGCATGGCAAACAATAAAAACCCAATCATGATCTTCATACCATGCCATAGGGTGGTTGGTTCCGACGGAAGCTTAACGGGATATGCCGGCGGACTGGACATGAAGGAAAAACTTCTGTCGCTGGAAAAAGGAAAAGCTATTTAAAAAACAAATAATTGCGAATGATGTAAAACCCGGAAAAATTCCGGGTTTTCTGTTACTAGACACTCCTGTGTCGCGCAATTTTTAACTAAATAATTATTGCTTTTAATATGTTGATAATATATAGTAAATTATAAAAATGCATAATTAAACTAGTGAGGTTCCGGTGAAAAATAATATTATGTTAAGAGGCATGTGGGGGAAAGTTCTTTTATTAATAATTATGTTTTTTTCTCTAAATATTAGTGATGCTCTTGCAGAAAATGAAGTCAGGAATGTATTGTTTATAAGTTCTTACAATGAAAATTTTATTACGGTGCCCTATCAGATAGAAGGCATTAAATCAGTCCTGCTTAAAAATAATGTCCAGCTTGATGTTGAGTACATGGATAGTAAACGCTTCTACGACGAAGAGAGCAGGAGGATTTTTCATGACTTGCTAAAATACAAAATGAGTAAGCTTGCTGCTTATGACGCAATTATTGTAGGAGATGACAATGCTTTACAGTTTGCTATGGATTTTCAGGAGGATTTGTTCAATGGAATTCCTGTAGTATTCCTGGGCATCAATGATTTTAAAAGAGCTGGACTTGCCAATAAAAATAAATATATGACAGGAATCATCGAAGAGACATCATTGAAGGAAAATATTGAAATTGCATATAAATTCAACTCTAAAGCAACAAGGGCGGTTGCAATAGTGGACAATACATTAACAGGAATCGGAGATATGGAACAGTTTTATTCCATAAAAGACGAGTTTAAAGAATTGTCATTTGAGCACATAAATACTTCTGAATATACATTCGAGGAACTGGAAAGTGTGCTGGAGAATGTTGGAGATGACACAATTTTATTGTATTTAAGCATGTTTAAGGACAAAACAGGTAAGAATATAACAATTGATGAGGCTGTTGAAATTTTAAAAAAACATACAAAAGTTCCGGTTTACCGTGCTTCAATAGGAGGAGTCGGCAATGGATTATTGGGCGGCAAGATGGTTTCTTATTTTGATTCCGGCGAAATAGCAGCTCAGATGGTTATGAAAATATTAAACGGGTCTTCTGTAGAATCAGTTGAAATGGTCACTGACAGCCCGAACAGGTACATTTTTGATTACAATATAATAAAAAAGTACAACATAGATGAAAAATTAATACCTGAAGAATCGGTGCTTATTAACAATAAAGTTGATATTTTTGAACAATACAGGGAGTATATAATCATTACATTGCTTATTATTTTTTTTCTGGTTGTTTTGTTGATGGTTTTGGCATATGATGCAATAAAGCAAAGAAAAATTGAAAAGGAACTTATGGAAAGCCATGAGAAACTTGACAAAATTGCTCACTTTGATTTCTTGACAAACCTTCCAAACAGGATTAAATTTAAGGAGTGCCTGAAAGAAGAAATAGATAAAGGCATTTCCGGTGCTGTAATCATGATCGGGTTGGATAATTTTAAAAAAATAAACAATACCCTGGGACATGAATACGGAAATATGATTTTGAAGAAAATAACGGACAGGTTGTCAAAGATAGCCGATGAAAAACATTTTGTTGCCCGTCACGGAGGCGATGAGTTTTTAATACTCGTGCGAAGTGAAAGCAAGCAAGAACTGTTCAGATGCATCAACTTGTTAAAAAATTTGTTTCACGAAGGCTTTGTAGTTGATAACAGGGAAAACCATATGAAGGCAAGCATAGGAGTTGCGTTGTTTCCGGATGATGGTACAGAAGCAGAAAAAATAATTGCAAATGCAGATACTGCAATGTACAAGGCTAAGCGGTCAGGAAAAAGCAACTGTTTGTTTTATACAATTCAGATGAAGGAAGAACTGTTAGCAAGAAACAACATAGAAACTGTATTGAGAGAAGCCTTGAAAAATGATGGCTTTAAACTTGTGTATCAGCCATACATGAGCTCCCAGACAGGGGAAGCAGCAGGCTATGAAGCACTTATAAGGCTCAAGAACCATAACATTCCGCCCAGTGTTTTCATACCCGTGGCTGAAGAGTGTGGTTTAATTATCAACATAGGAAGATATGTTACTTATGAAGCAGTGAGCCAGCTTAGAAAATGGAAGCAACAGGGCTATGAGCCAAAACCCATTTCCTTGAATTTTTCATGCAAGCAGCTTAAGGACACTCAATATGTGGAATGTCTGAAAAAGATACTTAAGGACAATGAAATTGAGCCTGAATATATAGAAATAGAAATAACAGAAAGCATTTTGCTTGAAAAAGCTGAAAGTACCATGGATTTTTTGTACAATTTAAAAAATATGGGAATAAAAATAGCGCTGGATGATTTCGGCACAGGTTTTTCATCTTTGAATTATCTAACATACATACCAATGAACAAGGTTAAGCTGGATAAGTCATTGATTGATAAGTTCTTTGAACTGAATAACCTAAGTGCGGTGGAAAATATTATTTCTCTTGCTCACAGTCTTAATTTTCAGATAACAGCAGAAGGAATAGAAGAACTCAAGCAGTATGAAAGCCTCAGAAACATAGATTGTGATTATTTCCAGGGATATTATTTCAGCAAACCATTGGAAGTAATTGAAATAGAAAAAATATATTTTAATAAGCAGGAGTGAAAAATGCCTACTACGTATGCTCATTATAAATTTGGCATGGAAGTGCTTAAAAAATTGAACGGTAACATCAGAGAAGTTATTAATGATAACATAGAGCTTTACCACATAGGACTCCATGGACCTGATATATTGTTTTATTTTAAGCCTCTGAAGTCCAATGACATAAGTGCCATGGGACATGCAATTCACAAAGAACAGGCTAAAGGTTTTTTTGAAAAAGCCAGGAACACAATAAACTTGAGCAACTATTATGACGCTTCTCTTTCATATACAGCAGGTTTCATATGCCACTTCATGCTTGATAGCCAGTGCCATCCGTATATCAGGCAAAATGAAAATAAGTTTTCACACAGCGAAATAGAGGTTGAACTTGACAGGTCACTTATGATTGAAAGCAATTTAGAACCTTTATCCTTCAAGCCAACAGCCCACATTAACCCCAGCTGTCAAAACTCCATGATTATTTCTTCGTTTTTTACGGGTGTTACAGCAGAAAAAGTTGAAAAAGCATTGAAATCCATGAAGTTTTATTTGAATCTTCTTGTTGCACCGGGAAAAATAAAGCGGTCTTTGATTTCAGGAGCGCTGAAGGCTACAGGAAATTACGACAGCATGATAGACCTTATGATGAAGTATGAACGAGATGATAACATTAATGAAATCAATGAAAATCTGCTGTACTTGCTCAGTGAAGCGATAGAACCAACAGCAAGATTGATTGAAGAATATTGTTCTAATATAAAAAACAGCGATGATATTAATCAGCGCTTTAACAGAAACTTTGATTAAAAAACAAGACCCTCGGGGGTCTTGTTTTTTTAGGGGACATAAATTGTAAAAGATTAACAATCTAGATCAAATCAATCTTACAAAAAAGTTGTGAAGATTTTATGAAGATTGTAAATTTTATTGTAGATACTATGGGTGACTTTTATATTTCTTGTAATTATGGCGGAATTAATATAAAATTATATATAATTAAATACCGATTTTAAGAGGTGGTTATGATAAAATCTAGAAGCAATTTGTCAAGTCTTGAAAAGTATTGGATTTTGTACGACGTTGGAAATTCCGCTTTCATAATGCTTGTATCAACAATTATACCCATTTATTTTAAAAATATTGCTGCAGCAAATGGTGTATCCCAGGCAAACTCAACAGCATACTGGGGATATGCAATTTCAATTTCTACTTTGATTGTGGCAATTTTAGCGCCTACTCTTGGTACTCTGGCTGATACAAAGGGATACAAGAAACCATTGTTCACATTGTTCCTCATGATGGGAGTGCTAGGGTGTGCAGCCCTTTCCGTCCCTATGATGTGGATTATATTTCTTGTTGTTTTCATAATTGCCAAAGTCGGTGTGTCTGCAAGTTTAGTTTTTTATGATGCCATGCTTCCTGATGTTACAACTGATGAAAGAATGGATGTGCTGTCCTCTCTTGGTTATGCCTGGGGCTATATTGGTTCATGTATTCCGTTTGTAATAAGCCTCGTGCTCATATTGTCAGCCGAAAAGTTCAATATAACTTCGGCAGAAGCAACGGGAATTGCTTTTCTGATAAACGCAGTATGGTGGTTTTTAGTGACAGTTCCTCTTCTTAAAAACTACAAGCAAGTTCATTATGTAGAAGTCGAAAAGCACGCATTTGCCAATGCCTTCAAAAGACTAGGAAATACATTTAAGGATATAAAGCATCAAAAAGAAATCTTCACGTTTCTTCTGGCATTCTTTTTCTATATTGACGGAGTGTATACCATAATTGAAATGGCAACATCATACGGAAAGGATGTTGGCATAAGCGACAACAATCTTTTGCTTGCACTGCTCTTAACACAGGTGGTTGCTTTTCCCTTTGCTATATTGTTCGGTAAGCTTTCAAAGAAGTACAAGACAAAAGATTTAATAGGATTTTGCATTGGAGGATATTTTTTCATAGCCTTGTTTGCTCTGCAGCTGGACAAAGCCTGGGAATTCTGGTTCCTAGCTGTATGTGTGGCTATGTTTCAGGGAGCAATTCAAGCACTGTCACGTTCATATTATGCAAAAATAATTCCAAAGGAAAAATCCAGCGAATATTTCGGATTTTTTGACATTTTTGGAAAAGGAGCATCATTTACAGGTACAATGCTAATGGGAATTACAACACAAATAAGCGGCAGCTCCAAAACAGGAGTTGCGTTTATAAGCCTCATGTTTGTGGTGGGATATCTCATATTTAAAAAAGCAGCGGGAATGCAGAAATCTTAATCCGAAGATAACAAAATTATTGTCTTAATAACACGGGCGGACACGAGGTCCGCCCCTACGTGTTGAGTATTGAAGTGTTACGTATGTTTAGAATTGTTTTCCCAATATGTAGGGGAGGATCTTGTATCCTCCCGCAGAATTTTGAATTACATGATTATGTTATTGTTGATTTAATCCTTCCGGGCGGACACGAGGTCCGTCCCTACGATTTGTGGAGAGACAGGTTTGTCAATGGTTTAAAGAGCGTACTAAAACGCTCTTTTTTAAATTGAAATGAATTTTCTGAGCTTATTGTTTAAATTACTGAAAATAGGTATAATAATATAAAAAACTCTAACAAGGAGTGATAAAATGCCAATAAAAGAAGCATTCATCTTGCCACATCCGCCTCTTATAATACCTGCAATCGGCGGAGGACAGGAAATTAAAATCAAAAAGACAGTTGAGGCTTATGAAAAAGTTGCCCATAGAATAGCAGAAATAAAACCAGATACTATTGTATTGACAACTCCACATTCCATTATGTATTCAGACTACATCCATATTTCACCGGGAAGAGGAGCAAGCGGAAGTTTCAAGGAATTTGGTCATGGACAGATAAGTATGCATGTTGAATATGATGTTGATTTTGTGCAGCAATTATCCCTATTGGCTGAACAAAGCAATATTCCGGCAGGAACACTGGGAGAAAAAAACAAAAATCTCGATCATGGAGCAATGGTTCCATTGTATTTTGTAAATAAATACTTCAATGATTACAAGCTTGTGCGCATTTCCATATCAGGACTTACATACATAGACCACTACTCATTCGGAAAATTAATAAGCAAGGTTTCTGACGAAAGCAGTAAGAATGTCGTGTTTATAGCAAGCGGAGATCTGTCTCACATGCTTAAGGATGAAGGGCCTTATGGTTACAGGGAAGAAGGTCCCATATTTGACCGTGAAGTTACACAGGCCATGAGAAACGGTGACTTTTTAAAATTTATGAAATTTGATGAAGAGTTCTGTGAATCTGCTGCAGAATGCGGGCTAAGGTCATTTATAACCATGGCAGGTTCACTTGACGGCAAGGAATTAAAATCAGAGCTTTTGTCATATGAAGGACCTTTTGGCGTGGGATATGCTGTTGCAGCTTATGAGGTAACAGGCAATGACAGTGAAAGACATTTTGATGAAGTTTATAAAAAAGAAGAACAGTCAAAAATTGATAACCTCAAAAAAGAAGAAGACAGCTATGTGAACCTTGCAAGGAAGACACTTGAAAGCTATGTCTCCAATCACAAAAAAATTAAAAAAACAAATGACCTGGATGACGAACTTTTAAAAAATAAAGCTGGAGTATTCGTTTCATTGAAACTTGACGGACAATTGAGAGGCTGTATCGGAACAATTGCTCCCACAACAAGCTGCATCGCCGAGGAAATCATTCAAAATGCCATAAGTGCCGGTACGGAAGATCCAAGGTTTTATCCTGTAAGTGAAGAAGAACTTCCGCGTATTATTTACAGCGTTGATGTTCTTGGAGAACCTGAAGCAATCCAGTCAATGGAAGAACTTGACCCTGAGCGTTACGGAGTTATTGTAACAAAGGGGACAAGAAGAGGGCTTCTCCTGCCTAATCTTGAAGGGATAAACACACCTTTGGAGCAAGTTGGTATTGCACTTAAAAAAGCAGGAATATCAGAACATGAAAGTTATTCCATGGAACGGTTTGAGGTGGTGAGGCACAAATGAAAATAACGTGCAGCACATGCCCGCACCTCTGCAGTATTGATGAACATCAAGTAGGGCTCTGCAAAGCCAGAAGCAACCAGGAAGGAAAAATTATACCCATAAATTACGGACTGCTCACTAGCATTGCGCTGGACCCCATAGAAAAAAAGCCTCTGATGCGCTTTCATCCCGGAAGTAAAATATTGTCTGTGGGAAGCTTTGGATGTAACCTTAAGTGTCAGTTCTGCCAGAATCATGAAATTTCCATGGCCTCAAAAGAAAAAGCAAATGCACGCTATGTGCCGCCGGAAGACCTGGTCATGGCTGCAGTAGATTTGGTTTCCAGGAATAACATAGGAATAGCATACACATACAACGAACCACTTGTGGGATATGAATATGTGAGAGACTGTGCTAAGCTTGCAAGAGAAAAAGGCCTTAAAAATGTAGTTGTGACAAATGGATGTTTTCTAAAGGAGCCCATGAATGAAATTATGCCATTAATTGATGCCTTCAACATAGATTTAAAAGGCTTCACAAATGAATTTTACAAAAAAATAGGCGGGGATCTTGAAATAGTGAAAAATTTTATAGCCCTTGCAGCAGAATCAAGCCACGTGGAAGTTACAACTCTCATAATACCGGATGAAAATGACAGTGTAGAAGAAATTGAAAACTTGTCAAAATTCATTGCTGGTGTAGATGTAAACATGCCTCTTCACATATCAAGATTTTTTCCTTGTTATAAAATGCAGGACAAAAATCCGACAGAAGTAGAAAAAGTTTATAAGCTTGCTGACATTGCCAGAAAAAACCTTAACTATGTCTACGAAGGAAACTGCTGATAAACACTTAACTCCGGGGATTAACTCCGGGGACGTACCCTGAAATCAACTCAATTCAAAAAATGCTCTGTTAAGAATCAACTTAACAGAGCATTTTTAATAAGTAACTGAAAGGTACGTCCCCGGATTATGTTATAAGTCGTAGTACATTCCGAATTCTGCAGGATTTGGAATTAGTGAAACAGCTCTTGCTTCGTTTCTTTTTTGTTCAGCCCAGATTTCAAGAAGACGTTTTGGAAAAACATTTCCTGCCAGCAAAAATTCATAATCATTTTCCAATGCCGTAATAGCTTCATCTAAACTTGAAGGAAGAGATTTGATTTTTTGTTTTTCTTCTTCAGGAAGGTTGTACAAATTTACGTCATATGGTCCGTATCCGCCTTCAACAGGATCGATTTTATTTAATATTCCGTCTATTCCTGCCATAAGCATTGCCGAATATGCCAGGTAAGGATTTGCAGTGCCGTCTCCTGCTCTGTATTCAAAACGTTTCTTTTCAGGCTTCACAGCATATCCGGGAATTCTTATGACCGCGCTTCTGTTGGAACTTGCAAAGCATATGTTCACAGGTGCTTCGTATCCGGGAACCAGTCTTTTGTAGCTGTTAGTGGAAGGGTTAGCCAAGGCACTTATTGCAGGGGCGTGTTTTAAAATTCCTCCTATAAAGTACATGGCAGTGCTGCTCAAATCGGAGTAGTTTCCCTTTTCATAAAATACAGGCTGGTTGTTTTTAAACAAATGCATGTGTACATGAAGGCCGTTGCCTGCTTCACCATACAGTGGTTTAGGCATGAAGGTGGCGGACTTTCCGGCCTTGAAAGCGGCATTCCTGACAATGTATTTTACAAGCATGGTCTTGTCTGCCATTTCCCTCAAGTTTCCAAATTCAACTTCTATTTCAACTTGTCCCGGTCCTGCAACTTCATGGTGGTGATACTTTACCTTTACTCCTCGTTCTTCAAGAAGCATGCAAATTTCACTTCTTAAATTGTAAAGATCATCAAATGGAATATCAATGTGATATCCTCCCTTGTGCGGAACATTGAATCCTAAATTGTCATTATCCTTGCCGCTGTTCCAGTCTGCTTGTTTGGCATCAATTCTGAAACCGGTTTTATGAGGGGATGTTTCATAGCTAACGTGGTCGAAAACAAAAAATTCAAATTCAGGACCAATACGTATTTCATCAGCAATACCTGTTGAGTGCAGATAATCTTCAGCTGCCTTTGCAATTACTCGCGGATCCTGGTCAAAAGTCGTGTGTGGATTGCCAATTACATATACATCTCCTATCATATTGATGGTAGGCACAGAGCAAAAGGGGTCAGTGAAAGCAGATGTTAAATCAGGAATAAAAACCATGTCGCTTTTTTCAAGTGGTGCAAAGCCATAGTTAGAAGCGTCAAAGCCTATTCCGCTTGCAAGAGTTTCTTCCGTAAACCTTTCTGCAGGTATGGTAAGATGACGCCAGCGTCCGGATAAATCAATCATTTTGAAATCAATCATCTCCACACCGTGTTCCTGGATGTAATGTCTCAGTTCTTCACAATTTTTAAACATATTTACCTCCGTTAAAATTAGCAACTTATGCATCATTGTTATAATTATACCAATAAGTACCATGGAAGTCAAAGAATTATGAAAATGTTTTCTACACTGGAGTTTCATTTTATTTTGACCATTAAATCATTTTAGGTTGATATAAGTGGTAATCTTTTGTATAATCTAATGGTGGCAATATTAATCGAGGTGTTGAGAATGAATTTTATTATTGGTTTTTTAAAAGGTCTGGCAATGGGCGCAGGTGCCATAGCTCCAGGTGTAAGCGGCGGAGCTCTGGCAGTAATTTTTGGATTGTATGACAAGCTTGCAAATTTCATTGCCCATTTGAACAAAAACTTCAAAGAAAATCTGATGTATTTTTTGCCTGTTGGAATAGGCGGGATTGCAGGCATATTGGTTTTTAGCAGAGTAATTGAATACCTGTTCAATTTTTATGAAATAGAAGTGAGGTATGCTTTCGTAGGACTCATGCTTGGTACATTGCCATCTGTTGTGAAGCAAGCCAACAGGAGGGGGTTTAAAAATAAATATCTTGTACTTTTCCTCATATCCTTGTTCCTCACAATTTTACTTACATATCTTGAAAACAATGCAATAAATATTATAAGAGATGTGCAGACAACTCCTTTATATTTGATTATTTACGGAGCAATAATAGGATTTGGTACTATTATTCCCGGAATAAGCGCATCAATAATCCTTATGTACATAGGAGCATATGAAGCAGTTATAGGAGCAATTTCAAACATAAACATATTCATGCTTTTCTACCTGGGTATAGGATTCGGTCTGAGCATTTTGTTGTTTGCAAAACTGATTTCAATGCTTTTTCAAAAAGCATACGGCTATACATACTATACAATATTGGGACTTGTTATAGGATCTATTTTTTCTATTTTCCCGGGATTTAATTTAACGCTTGATTATGCTTTGAATTTTTTTATTTTGATTGCTTGCTTTTATCTCACATATTCTCTCAGCAGGTACATGGGAACAGACAGATAATGTCTGGAAAAAATTAATTGATTTACAAATTTATGATTATAATTACAAATGAAATTTATAATTATAAAATACATTTAAAACGCAACACTAAAACAGCTGGTACATGGGCGTTGGACGCTTTCAGACAGCTGTTTTTATTTTTAAACTCTAAATTAAACGTTTAAGTACAAGGTTTTCCTGGAAAAAAATAGTGTTGACAGACATTGAACAGAATAGTATAATACGTTTTGTCAGCTGAATACTGTACAGTAAATAGAAACAAATTAAAATTATTGTTTGTGAAAAGGTTATGAAATTGCAAATGATTTTAATAAATCAAATGCATAAAGGTTACATTTTTAACAATAAATTTTATGCTGAAAAATACATAATCCTTACGAGGATTATATTCTAATAATACTAAAAGGAGAAACATATGACGACATTTATAATCGGATTGGCAATTTTGCTTGTCGGAGGATTAGTTTACGGTAAATATTGTGAAAAGGTCTTCGGACCGGATGACAGAAAAACACCAGCTGTTGCGAAGGCTGACGGCGTTGACTTTGTTGCCATGAAATCTTGGAAAAACAGTTTGGTAAACTTGCTGAACATTGCAGGCACAGGACCTATACTTGGACCAATACAGGGAATTTTATTTGGACCTATTGCATTTCTTACTATTCCAATAGGATGTGTTTTAGCAGGATCAATGCATGACTACTTTGTAGGAATGATTTCCATGAGAGAAGGCGGAGCACAGCTTCCTAAAATGATTGATAAATATCTCGGAAAGAAAATTCGAGGAGTATACAACGTATTTATTTGGATATTGATGATATTGGTTGGAGTTGTATTTGTTTACACACCTGGGGATTTAATAGTTAAAGAACTTATCGGACAAGAATCAGTTGCTTCAAATCCTACCATGTGGATGGTTTACGGCGGAATATTCCTTTATTACCTGGTAGCAACATTATTCCCGATAGATGCAATAATTGGAAGAGTTTATCCGTTGTTTGGAGCAATATTAATCATATCAGCAATTGGTGTTCTGTTTGGAATACTTGCTGACGGTGGAGCAAACTTAACAAACTTATCTTTCACAGGAACTATGTTTTCACAGCATCCAGGCAAACTTCCTTTCGTACCGGTATTCTTCATAACAGTTGCATGCGGTATAATGTCAGGCTTCCACGGAACTCAGACAACTTTGATTTCACGTACTATCAAGACAGAAAAAGAAGGAAAAATGACTTTCTTCAACATGATGCTTGCTGAAGGCTTCATAGCAATGGTATGGGCTGCTGGAGCAATGGTGTTGTTCAACAGAGGAACAGAAGTTTCAACTAACGCAACTTTGATGATAGGTGTTATTTCAAGAGAATTCTTAGGATCTGTCGGAGCATTGTTTGCAATACTAGGCGTTATAGTTCTTCCTATAACATCAGGAGACACAGCATTCAGAGGATTAAGACTTATGATTGCTGAGCAGTTCAACATAGATCAGTCAAAAAAAGGAAAAAGAATTGCTGTAACACTGGCAATATTTGTTCCTGCAATAATAATACTGGTTTACGCAAAAATGAATCCATCAGGATTTAACATTCTCTGGAGATATTTCGCATGGACAAACCAGACAGTTGCAATATTTGCATTGGCCTTGGTTACAATATACCTGAAGCTTAACAAAAAGAACTACTGGATTTCATTGATACCAGGAATGTTCTACACATTCATAATAACAAGCTACATTCTTCATGCACCAATTGGGTTTGGTCTTGAATCAAGATTAGGAATGAATCCTGAAAGCTATGCTATTTCATATGTGGTGGCAGGAGTGCTCACATTGCTTTACGGATGGTACACTTTAAAGCTTTCTGAAAAAAGAAAAGATATTATAGCAAGCACTGTATTAGATTAATTTTGAAAAACCATCTGCATGATTGCAGATGGTTTTTTTGAATTATGGTGGAACTATTTAAAATCTTTGAATTTTGCAGCAATTTCTCCTATGTTATCTGATTTCATATCTTCTGCAAGCATGGGGAGTTTAAATATTTTTTTATGTTTGAATTTTTCTGAAATAATGTCCAGGTATTTTAATTCCTGTTCTTTTTTGTTCTTCCAGAAATCGTCGTGCATGTTGTCAGGAAGTATTTTGTTGATTATTATGCCATCAACTGAAATGTTGTATTTTTCCAATATATTTATGGCTTTCATTGTTTCGTCTATAGGAAGTTTTTCTGCATTTATTACAAAAATAAAGGACAAAAGTTTATCATCCATCATGATTTTCTTTGCAAGATTTATTTTATCAAGTCTTCTTTTCAGTATTTTAATGACCTCATCCTTTTCTGCTTCAGACTTGTCAGCGTAGCCGTTGTGGTTAGCCATGGACATCAATGAAACAGACTTTTGCCTTTTGTTGATTAATGTTTCAAGCCAAGCTCCCAACAGCTCCGGAAGTGTCAAAAGTCTCACTGTGTGTCCTGTAGGAGCGGTGTCAAAAATTATTCGGTCGTATTCCTTTACTTTTTCTGTAATAATATCTATCATTTTATCAAATAAAGCAGCCTCTTCTGTTCCGGGAGAAACAGAGGCAGCATCTATCTGTTTGTTGATTTCTTTTACAATTACGGGGCTGACAACATTCTTAAGACTTTTTCTGACACTGTCCATATAAAGCTTGCTTTCTTTCTCGCCGCTTATTTCTATGGCGTCAAGATTGGGCATGATGTTTGTAATTGTATCTGCAATGTTCTTTTCAAAAATGTCAGAAGTAGAGTGGGCTGGGTCTGTTGACACCAGCAGTGTTTTTAATCCCAAGTCTGCCGAAAAAACCGCATAGGAAGCACTGCAGGTTGTCTTGCCTACACCGCCTTTTCCTCCGAAAAATATTATTTTGTTCATAATCCCTCCTATACATCAAAACCGTAGTCTGACCATTTTTCTTCCCACACATACAGCCTGTTTATCATCCTCTGCTGCCAGCCGTCAAGGTCGTCGGCAATGAGAGGGAGAAGTTCCAGTGAGTAATAGGTTGTTGGTATGGGAATTCCCAAAATGTCTCCAAAGCACAAAAGGATGAACTCATCCATTTCATTGTGTGCTTCTTTAAAAAGCATTGATCTGGATTTCCTGTTGAAGTCTGTTGCGGCTCCAAAGAATAACCGGATATTTTCCAATATGTCCTTCAATTTATCTTTGTCCAATAAATCATCCTCCTGAGAAACGATTTCCTTACAGTGCTTGTATTTTTTATTTATTTTATTTTAATATCATAATAAAGTCAATGATTTTTATAGACTAAATTTCAGAACAGGACAAATTTAAAACAGCAAAATTTGTCGAAAGAAATCTATTTTTATAAATTTGATGTTTGCAGTTTTAAGACATATGGAAAAAAGCATGTGTTCTAAAGTAACAAATTACACACATACATATTAACAAAAGATTAAAAAATGCAGATGGAATTATCTTAAAGTAGAGTTAATAAGTTGAAAACGTTTTAAATTTTTAATTGACTAATGTCATCAATGGTGATAAAATGCAGTTGTGAGGATATTAATGCATACGGAGTGCAATGATATTACTAAATGAAAAAGAGGCTGAAATGGATTTTGCTCAATATATTGAAATGATAGAAAATAAACTGAGAAGCAGTTTTGATATTTCAAAAAATTATATCATTAATGATGTACAGTACGATTTATATGCTGAATTTCACTTGAGAAACGAAAAATATGTTGCAGTAAAAAATGCTGTCATATATGCCTTTGAAAACAACGAATATTGCCTTATTAAACACTTCAAAAATCTAAATAAAACTGACTATATGAACTTAACAGAATCAATGATTAAATCTGTGGAATCAATTGTTAAACCCTCCAACGAACACATGTCCAGCATCATAACAGGAGTAATGGTTGCTGATAATATTTCTAATGAAGATTTAGAATTTATTGTAGAAGCAGTAAGACGGTTTAAATTTGGAAAAAGTTTTGCACTTGGATTCAAGGGCTGGGCCGACATACGATTAATGTTGGTCTCACTTGATGAAGGTCTAATATCAACAAATAAAAAGGGAAAGGAGGTCAGTAAGGTTTATAGCTTTTAGTTCCAAATGTTAATGTTTTGCAATCGTTTCTATTTTATTTTAAAGGAGGTTTCTTTATGAATGCATTATGGTTAGTTCTTTTAAGTATTGTATGTTTTATTGTTGCTTATGTTACTTATGGTGCCTGGCTGGCAAAGCAATGGGGCATCGACCCTTCCAGAAAAACTCCTGCAGAAGAAATTAATGATGGAATAGACTATGTTCCAACAAAACCAGCTGTTCTCCTCGGTCACCACTTTGCTTCTATAGCAGGAGCAGGGCCAATAAATGGACCTGTTCAGGCGGCCATATTTGGATGGGTTCCTGTACTTCTTTGGATAATTATTGGAAGTATATTTGTGGGAGGAGTTCATGACTTTGGAGCATTGTTCGCATCAGTGCGTCACAAGGGTAAATCTATAGGTGAAGTTATTCATGCCAATATGGGTAAAAAGGGTATGATGTTGTTCTCAATATTTGCATGGCTAACACTGTTGCTGGTTGTTGCAGCATTCACAAACATAGTTGCCAGCACATTTGCTGCGGTACCAGCAGCAGCTTCATCTTCGCTGATGTTCATTTTACTTGCTGTAATATTTGGCTGGGCAGTGTACAGAAAAGGGTTATCATTGAAGGTAGGAACAATAATCGGCGTAATTCTCCTGTTCACATGCGTGTGGCTGGGATATGTGTTCCCGCTTGCATTAAGCGTTAATACATGGATAGTAATATTGATGGTGTATATATTTGTGGCTTCAACAGCTCCTGTATGGATTTTGCTGCAGCCTAGAGATTATTTGAATTCATTCTTGTTGTATGCCATGATTGCAGGCGCAGTACTAGGAATAATAATTTACAGACCAGGCATTCAACTCAAGGCATTTACAGGATTCACTGTAAACGGACAATTCTTGTTCCCAATGTTGTTTGTAATAGTAGCATGCGGCGCAATTTCAGGTTTCCACTCATTAGTAGGCTCAGGTACAACATCAAAACAAATTGCCAATGAAAAAGATGCAAAGACTATCGGTTACGGTGCAATGCTCATTGAAGGCGTCTTGGCTACTGTAGCTTTAGTAACGGCAGCTTATGTATCACAGGGTGATTTGACAGAACTTCTGAAAGGCGGACCTGTTAATGTATTCTCAAACGGTGTTGGAACGTTCATGTCTAAATTTGGTATTCCGTTTGCCATAGGTAAATCATTTGTAGCATTGGCAGTATCAGCATTTGCTTTAACAAGCCTTGACACTGCAACAAGACTTAATCGTTTCATATTCCAGGAATTTTTCGAAAATCCTGAAAAAGAAAAACAGTCAGTCTTTACAAATATGTATGTTTCCACAGCTATAACCGTAATTATCGGCGGATACCTAGCTGTTGGAGGATATTCAAAAATATGGCCTATATTCGGTTCAGCAAACCAGTTGCTTGCAGCACTGGCATTGCTTGCTATAGCAGTATGGCTGAAAAACACTGGAAAGAACTATCACATGCTGGTAATACCAATGGTTTTCATGCTTGTTGTAACATTGAGTGCTTTGCTGTTACTCATCAGATCCAATTTCATTGCCGGAAATTACCTGCTGGTAATATTCCCTGTTTTGCTTTTCGTTCTTGCAGTTATTCTGGCTAAGGAAGGTTACAGCATTATCTTCAAGAAAGATGACATTGGTAAGGCTTCGAATTCAAATTAGCAATATTGAAAATCCTGCAAATGATATGATACTTCCAAAGTAGACAGTCTAATTAATTAAAATTAGATTATCTACTTGGAGGTATTTTTTATGGGCAGAAAAACTAAACATAGTAAAGAAATTAAGATTCAAGCATGTAAGAATTATGAAAAAGGTAATGGTAGCTTTGAAAGTATTGCGAAATCAGTCGAAGCTGATGAAGCATCTGTACGTCGTTGGTATCTAAGATATAAAGAACATGGACCTAGTGCATTTGAAACATCAAATAGAAATAGTTCATATAGCAAAGAATTTAAATTGTCAGTAGTTGAAGAATATGTAATAGGTAATATTTCA
>NZ_VLKH01000008.1 GCF_007830175.1 Sedimentibacter saalensis
ATTCCCATGTGGTATTGATTGTATACGTCTGTAAGTCCGTCATAAACCATGTAGTCTATGATTTGGCCGTCTCCCATTCTTTGTCCCCATCTTGTCTTAGGTAAAAGATACGGAGCATTTGTCATGGATTCACATCCTCCGCAAAGTATAACATCGCATTGTCCGCTTTCCACAAATTGTGCAGCCATGCTCACTGCTCTTAAGCCTGAACCGCATACCATATTGATTGTCAGTGCCGGAATTTCTATTGGAACTCCTGCACCCAATGTAACCTGTCTTGCAACGTTTTGTCCAAGACCGGCTCCTAAAACATTTCCAAAATATACTTCTTCGATTGCACTTGGCTCAATGCCTGCTCTTTTAATTGCTTCTTTGGCTGCAATCACGCCTAAGTCAACAGCTGATAACGGTGATAACGCTCCTCCGAAAGAACCTATAGGTGTTCTTGCTGCTGATACTATTACTGCCTTTTTCATATATCCTCCTTGCTAACTATTTTTATTAATTGCCCTTTAATCTATAAAATTATTTGCCTGGTAATCATTATGCAATTTTAATGCCAAAAAAAATACAATTAAAATGCGTTGATATTTTAATTGTATTTTAACTTTTAATATTTATTGACATATTATTTGTTGTATTATTACAACAATTATTCCGTTTTAATTGATTAAATTTAATCAATAAGATGAAAAACATTGATTTAATGCTAATATAATGTGTTGCAATATTACAACACTGTTGTCATTTTACAACAATTATCTTTAAATACAAATTAACAATAAATTACAGGTTCTTCAGCTGATTTTGAATGAGCACACCCACTATGTCTGCAAATCTGTCAAGAGTATTTATTTTTGCAAAATTGCGTCCATAGATTTTTTTTGCCGAGGCTACATCCTCATCAAGTCCTGTGAAAACGCATAACACTGATACGCCTTCGTTAATTCCTTTTTTAACTTCCATTGCCGTGTCTTCAACGCCAGTTGCTCCTGAATATTCAATCCTTGCAGGAATTATGCCCGTAGCAGGATTTGTCTGTATGTCATTTGGCTTGCAATCTGAAAGCACTATGAGTATTTTGTGCTCGCTGTCAGAATTTTTCATCATGTGAAGGGCTGTCCTGATTGCCAGGCCGTCACGGTTGCATCCTGCAGTATTGTAGTTAAAAATTCTGTTATTCTTGTCAGTTTCCATGTAATCGCGATACATATTAATAATGGTGAAATTTCTCAAACTCGAATAGGAATAAACCCTTACAGGAATCTGACACCTTGTTAGGCTTTCTGCAATTATGAACGCTTGCGCAGCTATTATTTCCTGTCTTTCCACCTGAGATGCTGAAGAATCAAGCAAAATGTCAACAGCAATATTTCCGGGATTGTTCCTGAAATTTTTTACAAATATTTTGTTGTCGTCAAGCAGGACGTTTCTCCAAATTTTTTGTGCTGCAAGAGTTCCTGACTTTGACCAGCTTGATGATGATTCAAAATGTGCTATGAGCGTATTTCTGATTTTGTTTGTGAGTTTTGAAATACTTTCATAATTTCTCGCAAAATCTTGCCTGTAATATTCCAAGTTTGTTTCTCTTTGCAGAAGGGCAGATTTTTTGAAGTACTCGGCATCAGCATCATTTCCTGAATTCTTGTCAAACTCTCCCCGAGTAAAGTGAAGATTGGATTTTTTGTGGTTGCCCACACACAAAATATTTTCAAGTTTTTTTGTCATAGGCTCCGAAAGCGTTGAACAGCCAAAATATTTCTGAATAAACTGTCTGTCTTGATTTACTGTCTTATTAGTTGTTCTTATATCAAAAACAACTTTCTTTTGTTTTTCATCCAGTTCCTGAAAACTTAAGTCTCTTGATGTTTCAGCTGACTCATCAACTGCAATGTCCATTGCCGGAGCGCTTTCAAAATTAGATGAAATTTCATCTGTGCCTTCTTTTGTTGCTTCTGCCACAGAACTTCTTTTTTCTTTTTTTCCTGTAAGTGTTTCATAGGTGCCGGCATTGAATCTGAAGTACAATTTGATGATTTGTTTCATGCTGTCTATTATCTGCTCGGTGTCCATATCATTGTGAAACTCAATTGCGTTTAAAATTTCCAGAAGCCTTCCTGAAATTTTAATTTCCTGTCCCAAAGCCCTCATATAATGGGCTTGTTTAACTTCCTGCAATATGTTTTTTTCGGCTGTCCTTCCATTTTCCAAAACCTTACGTGCATAATCCCTTCGAAGATTTTCAAGGACAGGACGTTCATCCCTTATTTTTTCAAAAGCGCTGTTTTCAAGTCCTATCCACGTGAGTTCTCTGTAAAATTCATGATCATTATCGCTTTTGAGATAATTGAAGAAACTTAAGAGTTTAGGATAGTCGTAATGTTTATGAACTGCTCCTATTATAAAGTTAAAATAAAGCTCTGCACTTCCATCTTCTGCATAAGCGCCATCTTCGCTTGTGAATGAATAGTCTCCTGATGCATTCCATATAATGTTCTGAGCCCTCTTTTTTTCGTCGTTATGATTTTCCATATTAATAATTAAAAATTTCTTCCCTTTCAAGTTTGTCAGGTAATCTTAGTCTGATTACATCTTCAACCAGTTTTCTTTCAAAATCATCAAATGACTTATTTGTTATTCCCATCTGCAGTGCCTTGTTTGCTTCAAGCCCTTTGTCCATAAGATTGATTGCTGAAATAAGCCCTCTTAAATCAACTGATTTTGTTGAAATTTCAGAATTTTCGCTTTTTAATCTCAAGTCCTTGAAAAGTCCTGCAAATTGCTCAAGATATTCTTCTTTTAAGTTTGGATATTCTTTATAGAGCATCTTTTTCAGATTTTTCGTTGATATGTTCGGCATGTTTATTACCATGAAACGGGAAGCAAGTGCCTCATTAAGCTCTCTGGTTCCTGCATAACCGTAGTTCATGGTTGCAATGAATCTCCCTGCATCATCAACTTTTATTTTGTCGTAGCCTGGAACATCTATTATTCTTCTGTAGTCCAGTGTTGCGTGGAGTACTGCAACAGAGTCGTTCTTTGCCATGTTTATCTCATCAAGAACCCCGAATCCGCCCCATGCAGCACATTCATATATAGGGCCACGCCTTAATACAACCTGTCCGTTTTCAAATGTGTCCGTTCCTATTAATGAAGAGGAGTCTGTGTTCACATGGAAAGATATATCCCAGCTTGGTCTTGCAAATACTGCTGCAAGATTTTCAGCAAGAACATTTTTACCAGTTGCCTTTGAACCCACAAGAAGAAGATTTTCTCCGCATAATATAGATGTTATTGCTTCTTCCCACACATCGTTTCCGTAATAGTTATATTTTGGACTTGGAATTCTGTATTCCATTTTTGAATCCACTTTATAAAATTTTCTGAATTTATCTATTTCAGTTATCAGTCTCTCACTGATTCCTTCTTTTCTTAAAAAGTCAAGCATTATTGTCTCCTAAATTTAATTTTCAAATAATTAATGATATCTAGAACAACAAATCCATAGCCTGTCTCACGTTATTAACAGGAACTATTTCAATGTCTTTTAAGTCCTTTGTTGCATTTAAGTTAGCTTCAGCAATTACAGCTCTTTCAAATCCCATTTTCTGAGCTTCAATAATTCGTTTTTCTACAGAATTTACTCCCCTTATTTCCCCAGTAAGACCTACCTCGCCCAGGAGAATTGTTTTGAAATCTATTGGAATTTCCTTGAAGCTTGAAGCAAGGGCACAAAGAATTGCAAGGTCGCAAGCAGGTTCCTTAAGCTGCAGTCCACCTGTGACGTTCAAAAAAGTATCTGAACTCTGAAGTGCCAGTCCTGCTTTTTTTTCAAGCACAGCAAGAAGCATTGCTGCCCTGTTGTTGTCAATTCCCGTTGTTATTCTCTTTGCAAAACCGGCAGGTGAATATGTGACCAGAGCTTGTATTTCTATGAGTACAGGTCTTGTTCCTTCCATTGCAGCCGTTACCACGGTTCCATAGGCATCAACTGGCCTGCCCCTCAGGAAAACTTCCGAAGGATTTTCAACTTCAACAAGTCCTTTTTCACGCATTTCAAAAATACCTATTTCATTGGTGGAACCGAAACGGTTTTTAACAGATCTTAAAATTCTGTAGGAAAAATGTCTTTCTCCTTCAAAATAAAGGACAGTATCAACCATGTGTTCCAGAACCCTGGGTCCTGCAATTGCACCTGACTTTGTAACATGGCCCACAATAAATGAAGCCATTTCTCTTACTTTTGTCATACGCATTACCATTGCCGTAACTTCTCTTACCTGGCTTACGCTTCCCGGAGCCGACACAACTTCAGGCGAATAAATTGTCTGTATGGAATCAAGAATCAATAGGTCCGGCTCTTCCTTCTCTACAAAATCTTTTATAATATCTATGTTTGTTTCAGAAAGTATGTAAAGCTCACCTTCACCAAGTCCAAGTCTGTCTGCTCTTAATTTAATTTGTTCACCTGATTCTTCACCTGAAACATAAAGAACCTTTAAGTTCTTTTTTGACACATGGTCAGCAACCTGCAAAAGAAGCGTTGACTTTCCTATGCCCGGATCTCCTCCCACAAGAACAAGTGAACTTTTGATTATACCGCCTCCCAGAACCCTGTCCATTTCCTTGCTGCCAGTAGATATTCTGTCTTTCTTAGAAGACGTTATATTTTGAATTTTTTCTATTTTGCCTTTGCTTATGCCCCTTTGGCTTTTTGTATCAGAGGCTTTTGATTCTATTTCTTCAACAAGAGTGTTCCATTCTCCGCAGGAAGGACATTTTCCAAACCACTTTGCTGTTTCATATCCGCATTCCTGACAAACAAACTTTGTCTTAACCTTTGCCATAATACACCTCATCTATTTATCAAATACAACTATATATAAATTGTAGATTAATGTCAATATATAATGGCAGTGGTTAAGCTGTCTATATCTGTTGGATTTGCTTCGCAAACATAATTAAAATGTTTAGTCATTTTAAACATTTAATGTTCTATATTCACCAAAATCTTTGATATTACCCTAATTTTACCATTTATGTATTGACATTACAATTCGTCACATGTATAATTATAACTGCTTCAAAGTTTAGTAATTTTAAACTTAACTCATGAGAGGTATGTATGAACATAGGAGAAAACCTAAAAAGAATGAGAGTTGCCAATTCTCTCACTCAGCAGGAACTGGCAGACAGATGCGAACTTACAAAGGGATATATTTCGCAGCTTGAAAGAGATTTGACATCTCCATCCATAGCCACATTAACAGACATTTTGGAATGTCTTGGTACAGACCTGGCAAGCTTTTTCAATGAAGCAGTTGACAGCAAAATAGTATTTAAAGAAGAAGATGTGTTTGTGAAGGAAGCAGATGATAACTACATAATTAACTGGGTGGTCCCAAACGCACAGAAAAATGCCATGGAACCCATAATGGTGGAGCTGAAAAGCTACGGCAAGACAAAACTTCATGTCCCCCACGAAGGCGAAGAGTTTGGTTACATACTGTCCGGAACAGTAATGCTCAATTACGGCAGCCAGGTGTACAAGGTTAAAAAAGGAGAATCATTTTATTTCAAATCAAATAAAAATCATTATATAGAAAATGCGAGTAAAAACCCCGCCCGTGTGGTATGGGTCTGCACTCCGCCAAGTTTCTAGCAGGAGAATTAAATGGACAATGCAATTATCGAATTGAATAATATTACTAAAAAATTTGACGGTGAAACTGTTCTTGATGACATTACCCTGTCAGTTAAAAAAAATGAATTTGTAACATTGCTGGGCCCAAGCGGCTGCGGCAAAACAACAACTCTCAGGATTATAGGAGGGTTTGAAACTCCTGATGAAGGAGATGTTTTTTTTGACGGCCATCTTATAAATGATGTTCCTCCTTTCAAGAGGCAGCTGAACACTGTGTTTCAAAAATATTCCCTTTTTCCGCACATGAATGTTTTTGAAAACATTGCATTTGGGCTGAGAATAAAAAAAATGGATGAACGCCTCATTACAAGCAAGGTGGAAAAAATGCTTGAACTTTTCAATTTGAAAAATTACGGAAAACGAAGAATAGACCAATTAAGCGGAGGACAGCAGCAAAGAATTGCCATAGCAAGGGCTCTTGTCAACGAGCCAAAGGTCTTGCTCCTTGATGAACCTCTTGGTGCTCTTGACCTGAAATTAAGAAAAGAAATGCAGCAGGAACTTAAAGCCATGCAGAAGCAAATAGGAATTACATTCATATACGTTACTCACGACCAGGAAGAAGCTCTCACCATGTCAGACACAATTGTTGTAATGAATGACGGAATAATTCAGCAGATGGGTTCTCCAATCGATATTTACAATGAACCTCAGAATGCATTTGTGGCGGATTTCATAGGAGAAAGCAACATTATAGACGGCATAATGCACGATGATTACCTGGTGGAGTTTCTGGGCAAGAAATTTGAATGTCTGGACAAGGGTTTTGGAAAGGGCGAAGAAGTTGATGTTGTTATAAGACCTGAAGATCTTGATATAACTCCTACCGGCCAGGGAAAACTCGAAGGAATTGTAAAATCCGTCACATTCAAGGGAGTGCACTATGAAATGAGAATTGTTGTCCTTGGTTATGAATTTCTGGTTCATTCCACAGACATGGCACCGGCAGGCTCAACAGTCGGGCTCACTCTCACACCGGATGACATTCACATAATGGAAAAGGGGGAATAGATTTGAAGGACAGAACAAAATATTTTGCCTATCCGTACGCTGTATGGATTGTTATATTCATTTTATTTCCATCATTTCTGGTTCTTTTATACAGTCTTACAACAGATTCCGGAGGGCTTACAAACATTAATTTTACAATCGGCAATTTTATTAAGTTTTTCGACCCATTGTACCTGAACATTTTGTGGGATTCCATATTTCTTGCAGCAATATGCACCATTATATGCCTATTGCTGGGATACCCTGCAGCATACATAATTTCAAAATCAAATTTATCAAGACGAAACACCCTGTTGTTCCTGTGCATACTTCCAATGTGGATGAACATGCTCCTTAGAACGTACGCATGGATGACAATTCTTGGGAACAACGGAATACTGAATAATTTGTTTGAATTATTGGGTTTCCCTAAAGTAAACATGCTTTACACCAGGGGTGCAACTGTAATGGGAATGGTTTACAACTTTCTTCCATTCATGATACTTCCCATTTTCACGGCACTGAGCAAAATGGATACAGGGCTTATTGAAGCAGCCGATGATTTGGGGGCTACAAAGTACATTGTGTTCAGAAAAATCATTCTGCCCCTCAGCATGCCCGGCGTAATATCAGGAATAATTATGGTCTTCATGCCTGCAGTAAGCACATTCATCATACCGCAGCTTTTGGGAGGCAACAAAAGCATGATGATTGGAAACCTTGTTGAAAAAATGTTCATATTAAATGGCGACTGGAACTTTGGCTCGGCAATTTCAATAATAATGATGATAATTATTTTGATTTCAATGTCCATCATGAACAAATTTGACGTGGACAAGGAAGGAGGGGCAAGGCTGTGGTAAAAAAACATTTATCAAGAATTTACATGGGGATGATTTTTATTTTCCTTTATGCCCCCATTGCAGTCCTGGCTGTATTTTCCTTCAACGAATCAAAATCCAGGGGAAACTGGACAGGTTTTTCACTCAAGTGGTATGTGGAGCTTTTTCAGGACGTCGACATACGCTCGGCATTTTATTACACCATATCAATTGCACTGATATCCGCCATAGTATCAACAATACTTGGTACAATTGCAGCCATAGGCATCAACAGCATGAAGGGAAAAACTAAATCGATCATGCTAAATATAAACTACCTGCCGGTTGTAAATCCAGACATAGTTACAGGTATTTCCCTCATGATACTTTATATATCATTCAACATTGATTTTGGATTTAAAACAATGCTTATTTCGCACATTGTGTTCAACACTCCATATGTTATATTGTCCATACTTCCAAAGTTAAAGCAAATGGACGTTAATATGACCGAGGCAGCCATGGATCTGGGCGCCACACCCATGTATGCTTTAAGAAAAGTTATAATACCTGAAATCAAGCCTGGAATAGTAACAGGATTTTTGATGGCTTTTACTCTTTCCATAGACGATTTCATCATAAGCTACTTTACAAAAGGAGAAGGTGTAACAAATCTCTCCATAGTAATTTATTCTATGGCAAGAAGAGGAGTTCGTCCTACAATCAACGCGTTATCAACAATAATGCTCACTGTGGTGTTATTGTTAATGATACTTATCAACAAAAGATCAAGCGGAGCTGAAAAAGCTACTAATAAAAGAAAAGAGGCTTAAAATGAAAAATAAATTAATACTTATTATATGTATTATTGCATTGATACTGACTGCAGGATGCAGCAGCAAAACAGAAGAAAAAGAAGTTCTGAATGTGCTGAACTACGACATTTATATGGATAAGACGCTGATTTCAGAATTTGAAAAAGAAAACAATGTTACAATAAAATATGACACATATTCAACACCTGAAGAAATGTACATAAAGGCTAAAGCCGGCGCTTCCGATTACGACCTTATAATTTCAAGCGAATACATGATTGAGAGAATGATAAGCGAAGGAATGGTAAACAAACTTAACTTTGACAACATTCCAAATTACCAGTTCATAGATGAAGAGTTCAAAAATCAGCCATACGATCCCAACAACGAATATGCTGTTCCTTATTTCTGGGGAACATTGGGAATTCTTTATAACAAAACAACAGTTGATGCTTCTTCAGACAGCTGGTCAATGCTTTGGGATGAAAAATATTCACAAAGAATCATAATGATGGATTCCCAAAGAGATGCTTTTGCAGCGGCTCTTAAGCTTTTGGGATATTCATTAAACACAGTTGATGAAAAAGAACTTGATGAAGCAAAAGCGCTTCTCATCAAGCAAAGACCTCTTGTTATGGCGTACATAACTGACGGGGCTCCTGACATTATGATAAATGAAGAAGCAGACATGGCTCTTGTTTGGTCAGGTGAAGCAGTGTCTGCAATGTCAGAAAATGAAAACCTGGACTTTGTGATTCCTAAGGAAGGAAGCAACATCTGGATTGATGCCATGTTTATTCCGTCAACAACCAAAAATCAACCCCTTGCTGAAGAATTCATAAATTTCCTCTGTTCCAAGGAAGCAACATTAAGAAACATTGACGAGGTTTGGTATTCAACAGTGCACACTGAGGCAATCAAAGAAGTTGATGAAGAGCTTTTAAACAATTCAGCCTTCAACATTCCATCAGAAGACATCAAAAAAATGGAAATGTTCCGGGACCCTAAAGAATTCATAGACCTTTACACATCAAGATGGACTGAAATAATGGCAGAATAAAAACACAAATGAGCGCTTTCGCGCTCATTTTTATATTTACAATTATTCGTTGTCAGTTTGTGCTTCTTTTAAATTCACCAAATGAACCGCACTTGATACTGTTATTATTATCAAAGCTGCTAATACCAAGAATGACATATGTATTCCTCCTTTATCCCCTATATATTCCCTGCTACCATAATATTACATGAACCTTGAAGTTTTCTTAAATGTTACAACATTTCAAGGTGCTAGGCACCCTCAGTTTGATGACAAGTAACTTTTGATGCTGTCATTCTGAGTGCGTAGCCCGAAGAATCTCATCTTTTCAATTAAGATGAGGTCCTTCACTATCGTTCAGGATGACAACATCAGGGTTTGTATATGGCCTGAGGGTTTTACAAACCATTTTCTAAAGAAATTCACAATACTTGCACCCTTTGCATATTTCAACCTTGTTTTCAAATATTTTTTTTATTACATCTATAGTATTTGTTGCTTCTTTGTTTTTCTTGTCTATTTTTGCTTCGTGGATAATTATTTTCTTGGGTGATATGCTTAAAAGTATGTTGATTATAATTTCATCGTACAACACTGTTTTTTCAGTAAGTTCTGTTGAAAACTCTGCATTTGTTATGAACGTTAGCTTCTGCATGTTCTTGTCATAAACCTGAAGTTTGTTATTGTTGTACATGATGTTCACAAGTTCATTTTCTTTTTCATCCTTGTCGGATATGAGCTTAATAATACTGATAAAATCAAGGTATTCTTTCTTCATTAGATAAGAATCAATGCATCTTTCAACAACCTGGACTGCGTAAAGCTTTATGAACTTAAGCCTGAAGTTTATAAATCCGTTTAAATTTATTGTACTGGACCTTTCAAGAACTTCCTTGAATTTATTTTTGATTATAAGCTTGATTTTAATGTCATTGTCTATTTCGTCTTCTATGTCTTCTATTATTGATCCCACTTCATCTTCATCAAAATAAAAGTAGTTTTCCTTAAGACAGTTTATGCTTTCCAATTTTGTGTATTCAACCAGAAGTGTTGTCACCTTTGCAATTATTTTTTCAGTGAGTTCTCTTTTATTTAATTTTTCGTTTGTAAAATATCTTACTCGTATATTTCCTTCATCTGTGGAGGATAATTCTATATTAATATCACTTTCATCTAAATTTGTGATTATTTTGATATTATTAAACAATTCATGATTTTCATTTTCATTTAACTCTAATGATAAAAGCTCCACTTAGTCACTCCTCTCTGCCAGGGAGGTCATATTATTGGTATCAGCGATCCCAAATCTATTATTTGCCTTTTTGAAGCTTCTTCATATATATATCCTGCAGTATGGATAAATTGCTTTAATGAACACAAAATATTTTCATCAAGGATTTTGCCTGTTGACAAAAATATTTTTTCACTAATCTTCCCTGCACAGCCACCGATAAACCCGTGGTCATATCCCTTCAGATACACCACCTTGGGATCTATATACATACAGTCTATATTATATGATTTGAGTTTTTCATGTATCAGGACATCTGATGTCAAAGCTTTTGTTTCACTTACTGGGGCTGTGGAACATTTAGAGTAGCCTTGATTGACATGAATGAATTCAACGCCTGCTTCTTCCAAATAATACTTTAAAACCTGGTCTGTATGCTTTGTATTGTGCACAGCATATCTCCCTATTCTTGCTACATTATATGCTATATCCTCAGGATAGTTTCTACACAGAGTTTTTCCACCTTTAATAACTTTTATTCCTTTGTCTTCTAAAACATTTTTATAATAATCGTACACATTTGGAGCAACTATAAATGTTTCAAAATCAACAGGAAAAATAACCATATCCGGATGTCCGTCAACAGGTTCCTGCAAATCCACGCACCTTATGGTTTTTATGGGCTCAATGTTCATTTTTCTTAAATAATTTAAAATTTCATCATCAGCCTTGTAGTCGATTATGACAAATCGCGGCTTTTTATAAGGTAAGTACGGATTCATAATTGCTCCTTGCACAAATTTATGTTTATATAAAATATTTCTATTATTATATCATTTTATCAATATTTCTGATAAAATACATATATATTATTTTGGGGGAAATATAAATGGAAGAATTACATTACTATTTACAAATACGCCTGGCAAAAAATGAGATTTTTTTTGGTCCAGGAGTATTGGCTCTTCTTACTATGACGCAAGAATGTGAATCTTTAAGCGCTGCTGCAAAAAGCATGGACTTATCTTATTCAAAAGCATGCAAAATGGTAAAGGGCGCTGAAACTGCTCTGGGTTTTAAACTTTTGGACAGAAAAATAGGAGGAGCAGGAGGAGGCGGTTCAAAATTAACACCTGAAGGCATAGAATTATTAGAGAAATACTCTTCCTTTATAAATGAACTTAACAGTCACGCCTCTGAGTCCTTTGACAGGTATTTTAGCAAATATATTTAATCATAGCTGCATCAAAAATGCTTTGATGCAGTTATCAGTTCAGCATCAAAATTGAATCATCAGGAACATTCAAATAAAGATATTTATTGTTTTTTCTTTTATTCCATTCATCCTTGCTGACTTTAAATAACATTTCAGAATTTTCATTTCGTATTTTTTGATTCATGTTTTCAACTATTATGGTATATTCAAAGACTTCTTCAACTATTTTATTGATTTTACATACAACCGTATTTTTCACATCTGCTGTGTCTGCTATTTGAAAGCTGTGCTCTCGAATTCCAACATAATTTATATTTTCAGGAACCAGTTCTTCCGTTTCAAATATAAAATCCCAATCAACAGCATAAATTTGATGATTTGATAAAACATTACATTTTGAAATATTCTTGCATCCTGTAAGCCTTGCTGCAGCAAAAAGGTTTGGCTTGGCAAATAATTCTTTTGTCTTTCCTGACAGAACAGTTTTTCCCCGGTCAATAAAAGCAATATTCTCACAGAATCTATATACCTCATCCATGCTGTGGGTGACCATCAACACTTCTCCCTTATAAAGCTTCAATATATCAATAACTTCCGTCTGAAGTTTATCTTTCAAATGTGTGTCCAGTGCAGAAAAAGGCTCGTCCAAAAGCAACACATCAGGCTCATAAGCAAAAATACGCGCCAGGGCCACTCTTTGCTGCTGACCTCCTGAAAGCTGTGAAGGATACTTGTTTTCAAGCCCTTCCAAATGAAATGATTTAATAAGTTCATTGGCCTTGATCTTCTTTTCTTTCTTCGTCATTTTAAGCCCGGAACCTATATTTTGCTCTGCTGTCATATTAGGAAACAATGCGTAATTTTGAAACAAATAACCTATGTTCCTTTCCTGAGGACTTAAATTTATTTTATTCACAGAATCAAAAAGCACTCTCCCATTGAGTACAATCACCCCTTCATCAGGAGTTTCAATACCTGCAATGCATTTAAGAGTCATGCTTTTTCCGCTCCCTGAGGCGCCTAAAATTCCAAGGTATTCTTCATCTGTTTCAAAATCAGCATCCAGTGTGAAACCTTTGTAATATTTCTTTATTGAAACCAATAAACTCATTTTTCCTCATCCTTATTTGCATATTTTCTTCCTTTAATTGTGAAATAGTTCATAAGTGACAGCACAAAAAAGGAAATCATCAATACTACTGCCACATATCCGTATGCTCCTTCCAAGTTGCCTGCTGCAACTTCGGAATAAATTGCCAATGGAAGCGTCCTGGTCTTGTTTGCTATGTTTCCTGCTATCATTGCAGTTGCTCCAAACTCCCCAAGACCTCTTGCAAATGCAAGTACACCTCCTGAAGCTACACCAGGTAGTGCTGATGGCATCACCACACGCCAGAATATTCTCCTTTCTGACATTCCTAGGGTACGACCTGCCATTATTAAAGTTTTATCCACCTGTTCGAATGCTCCTCTTGATGAGCGGTACATAAGAGGAAAAGAAACAACAACAGCAGCCAATACGGTTGCTGTCCATGAAAATACAATTTTGATGCTTAAAAAATCAAGCAGAATTTTTCCAAATGGCCTTTTAACTCCAAAAATCAGCAGGAGAAAAAAACCTAACACAGTTGGCGGAAGCACTAATGGCATTGTCAATAAACCATCAATAACTATCTTTGCCTTGTCAGATTTCATTCCTATAACAAACCTCGCTGCAAAAATTCCAAGGAAAAATGTAATTAAAATTGACAGCGAGGCTGTCCTTAGTGAAATAAGCATTGGAGACCAGTCCATAACCCCTCCTATTTTAAAGACGTAAATCCATATTTTTCAAAAACAGACAAAGCTTCATTGCTTTTCAGGAATTCAATAAGCAATTTTGACGAATCTTTTTTTGTTGAAGATTTTACAATCCCAACAGGATAAATTACAGGGGATACACTTTTTTCAGGTGCTTCTGCTGCAATAACTACATTTTTATTTGAAGCAGCATCTGTTGAATAAACAACACCTGCATCTGCACTTCCTTCAGAAATCCAGTTTAATACTTCGGTTACATTTGTTCCAAGGCTTGATTTTGCTGACACATCATCCCACAGACCAAGATTTTCAAAAATCTCTTTGGCATACTGACCGGCAGGAACACTGTCAGGATCACCTACAGCAACAGTCTCTGCCTTTAAAATTTCTTCGAAAGCAGTAATCCCTTTATCACTATCCTTGGGAACAATTAGGACTACTTTATTTTCAAGAAGCTTGACTATTGATTCCTTAACCATGAGCTCCTGCTCATCCAATGCATTCATCTGCTTCATTGCTGCTGACATGAACACATCAACATCAGCACCCTCTTCGATTTGAGTCTGCAATTTTCCCGAACTGTCATATGTTGCATCCACTTTAATATTGGGATATTTTTCTTCAAACATGGGAATTAGTTCATCTTCAAAACAAATTTTCAGACTTGCTGCTGCTGCAACAAGTAATGTTTCATTTGCAGCAGGTTCAGCCTCATTCACGGAAGAACCCTTATTTTCATCAGTTTCTGCATTTTTGCTGCATGCTGAAAACCCAAGTGCTAAACATACAATTAAAACTACAGCAATAATTTTTTTCACTTCATCCTCCATCAGTTAATTGACTCAACAAACACTTCAACAATACCGCCGCAAACCATACCTTCTTCTTCAGCGTGTCTTCCCGTCATGTCAACTGAGATTAATTTATGTTTTTTATTGTCAATGCACATCAATGCGTCTCCTCTAATGCTTGATTCAACACATCCTCCGCCAATGGTCCCAATCATGGTTCCATCCTTTAACACTAGCATCTTTGTTCCCACGTACCTTGGAGCTGAGCCCCTTCTTGAAACGATTGTAACCATGGCTTTTGGTACTTCTCTTTTTTCATCCATTAGCACGGTATTTAACAATTCATCGCTATAGGCACTTGAACCTGTTTCTTTGTTTTTTACTTCAATAATCTGAGCCATTATTGCCACTGCAATTTCCTCAGGTGTCTCGGCTCCTATTTTCAGTCCTATAGGTGTGTAAACTTCGTTTAATTTTTCCCGGGAAATGCCTTCACTTTCTAAATAATCAAGCACTTTGGCCACCCGAACCTTGCTGCCGATCATGCCTATATAGGCATTTTCCTTTTGGATAATATTTTCAAGGCAAGTCTGGTCATAACGGTGGCCTCTTGTTACAATAACAAAAAACGTGCCACTGCTGCCTTCAATATCTCTTAATGCTTGTTCAAAGGGCTTGCATATAACCTTGTCAGCTCCTGCTTTTGCAGCATTGTTGGCAAATGTGATTCTGTCATCTATTGCCGTCACAGGTAAATCAAGAAGCTTACATATTTTAATAATCGGAATGGAAATATGTCCTCCCCCGCAGACAACAACATTGTAGCTTTGTCTCACGAATTCAACATATATTTTTTCCCCATCTACTGTTAATGACTGGCTCTTTTTGTTTGCAGGCACGGCAGAAATTATTTTTTCCGTGTTCAAATCATTGTTGTCCTTGTATACTATTTCTCCGTCTGATAAAACAATTTTTTCTCCCATGTTATGGCCTGACAGAATATTAATGACTATATTTTCTTTGTTCTTGTCAATTTGTTTAAGAAACTCATAAAAATCCATCTTATTCTCCTATTGTTTACCGCTTATCATTTAAAATTAATATTTTCCGAAATGACAATTTGGGAAGGTGCATACTTGGCACTTCAGGCATTGTCCTCCATATCCCATTCTGGTAATGTCTCTTTTTACAATAATCTCTCCTGCCATTACTCTTGGCAGCAGTATATCAAATGCTGTTGTTGCAGAAAACATCACGCAACCCGGAAGCCCGAAAACAGGAATTCCACCCAAGTACGCAAACAACAACATTGCTCCCGGCAGTACAGGTGACCCGTATGAAACTATGTCTGCACCGGTTGATTTTATTGCACCTGGTGTTTTATCATCAGGGTCCACGGACATTCCTCCGGTTACAACTATGAGTTCTGCTCCCATTTCTTTGCACTTAAGAATAGTTTCCTTGATAATGTCTGAATCATCAGGCACAATAGTCTTATAAAACACTTCAGCTCCAAATTCCAACAGTTTTCTTTCCACAACAGGTCCGAACTTATCTGTTATTCTTCCCTTGTACACTTCACTTCCGGTCACTATTATTGCTGACTTTAAAGCTTTAAACTTCTTGACTTCAAAAATTTTTCCCTTTTCAACGATAATTTTTTCAACATCTTCAATTTTTGTTTTATTTATTTTCAGAGGTATAACTCTGCATCCGCCTATGAGTTCTCCTTCATTTATAGTTCTGTTCCCATGGATTGTGGCAAGACAAATATCTCCAAGTTCATTGACATCATCAAGTACATCACGACTTATCTTAAGCAGTCCTTTATAGTCTGGAAGAATGTTGATTTTTCCTTCACGAGGAGGAGTTGAAAAGTGCACACCCCTGCCGCATATAAGATTTCCTAAAGCCAATGCTGCTTCATCTTCATGGAGTTCATTTTCTTTGAGTTCAAAAATATATATATGTTCTTTACCTATTCTAAGGAGTCTTTTAATATCTTCTTCCTGTATAACATGTCCTTTTTTAAACGCTACTCCTTTGAATTCTCCTGGCACAATTTCCGTAATATCATGCCCAAGCACCATTCCAACTGAATCATCAGTCCTTACTACTTTCATACAAATCCCTTTCACAAAGCAATCCATTTATTTTCATATTTAAAATTCTTGCTATTAACTAATAATGATTTAATAATTATATCAAAATAATGTTGCAAAATATATAATTAACTAAAATTTATTACATTATTTTAAATATCACATGCAAAATATAAATAAAATCGCAAAACATTTGTATTTAAAAAGTTGCTCCGCAACTCCGCTAGGGGGACCTATGTCCCCCTTAGGCGCAAAAAATACTAACGTATTTTTTGCTGAGCACCCCCCTTGACGGCAAGGGCGTCCCGCCCTTTGCAATCCCCGTTTTTTATATACGAGGAAAGAGAACTTTCCTCGTATATAAAAAATCGCACCTGTTTAGAGTGCGATTTTCATTTTTATGATATTATTTTGTATCAAATATACAACATTTCACTCTGAGAATTAACCTCCGGCTAGCAGATGAAGCATTTGAACATCATCACCGTCATTGACTATAGTTGTCTTGTAATCTTCTTCGTCCACGTGCTGACCATTGATTTTAACTATGATTTTAGGCCATGAAAACTTTTTAATCTTCATTATATCTTCAACAGTCATTCCCTGTTCCCACTGAAAATCACGGTTGTTTACTTTTATCATCTACACACCACCTTTTTTTGATTAAGAATGAATAATGAAAAGTTAATAATGAATGAAGGAATTGTGCAACGCACAATTCCAACCACCATTTTTAATTCTTAACTCTTAATTCTTAATTTCTATTGCAGGCCTCTAACAACTTCTATCAGCTCTGGCATATCCATGCCCAGTTCTTTAAGATGTTCTATGGTTGGAACACCGTTTGAATTCCAGCCTCTTCTTTTGTATACTGCATCTGTTAGTTTTTCATACTGGTCTTCTCTGTAGCTTCTCAATACTGACATTTTTTCTTCAGTAGTTTTTCCAGTTATATCATACCCAATTTTTTCTTTTAATTGCGTGTCATATCTTTCCTGTCTTGATTCATATTCTTCTTTTGTAACAGGTCCCATTGAACGGTAAGGAGTTTTGTCATTTTCTCTCAATCCCTTGCCCAATCTTATGTTGAATATTCTCTGGAAGTTGTAAACTCTTTCAGATTCTCTCACCATGTCGTCTGTTCCAAGTCTTTTTCCCGTCACTCCATACACTATGTCCAGGTAATTTTGCACATGTTCAGGAATTTTTGCAGGTTCTGATGTGAACTTGTTGTTTGCAGGAGCTATGTCGTTCCATGGAAGCTTGCACAGACCGTAAAGGCCAAACCATGTTCTGAACATGGGGAAATAATGCAGTGCTTCTGCCTTGTCTTCAAATGTAGGAATCTGGTTGTTAACCATGTCCATGAATATGAGCCATGCTTCATCGTGCTGAGGTCCCTTGTTTGTTAAGCCGTAACCACCCTGCTGAGCCAGTGATTCTTTTGAACCGTACTCTGAATATTCAAGACCTTTTTGCTCCATTCCTATGTCAAACAAGAAATCAGCATCTGCTCCGTACTGTTCAACAAAAAGTTTTTTCATTCTGTGAATTCCCTGGCCTACGACTACACCAAAGCCTTCGCCCTTTGACATCTGGTGGAGCAGCTCAACGGCTGAATAGAAGTTCCCGAAATTAAGTTCAAGACCTCCTGTTATTTCCTTGTTTATTATTCCTCTTTCATAACACTCCATTGCAAATGCCGTAGCAGTACCAAATGAAATTGTGTCAATGCCGTAAGTGTCACAGTAGAAGTTTAGTTCCAAAATTCCTTCCGGATCAAAAATTGCGCAGTTTGATCCAAGACCAGCTGCATTTTCATATTCAGGTCCATCCACTGTAACCTTATGTCCTTTGTATGGTCCGGTTTTTAACAGGAAATTGTCTGCTGCCTTTGCACATGCTAAAGAACAGCCGTACCAGCATCCGTCTTGAACTCCCTGAGTAATGTACTTGTCTATGAATACTGTAGATTTAATTTTTTGAGTGTCAGGATGGCTTCCATACTGATAGTTCATAACAGGAAGCAAGTCATATTCATCCATTACCTCAATAATATTTGCAGTTCCTATTTTCCTCATGTTGTTTTGCTTAGGGTCAAGATCATGAACTTCTTTGTGAAGCTTGATTCCGGTTCTGTTAAGTATTCCCTGGTCAAAAGGATTGTTCAAATCTCCCTTCACTGAGCTGAATTTTACAACAAGAGCCTTTATTTTTTTATCTCTGAATACTGTTCCTATACCTCCGCGGCCTGCTTGTTTTAATCTGGCAACCTTTCTTCGCGGATCATAGAACGTAAAATTCAAAAGACCCATGCGTGTGTGTTCAGCACCGCTTCCGGCAGTTACAACTGCTACGTTTCTTTTGTCTTCTTCGTTATCAGCATACATTTCTGTAAGCTGTTCTCCAAGAACATGACCGTCAACTGCTTCTAAAGGTGCTTCTTCTATTGATACGGTGCCATTGTTGCCGTCAATAACAATTATTATATCCTTTTCTGATTTTCCCTGCAATTCAAGGGCATCCCATCCTGAGAACTTCAATAGAGGGCCAAAGTATCCTCCCACATTTGAATCAATTGGCATGTCTGTGGCAGGTGAAATACTGCAAACAAGAGATTTTCCTGCACCAGGGTACTGGGTAATGCCGCAAACCGGTCCGCCACAAATTATTATTTCATTTTCAGGGTCATTCCACTTTGTTGAAGGTGTTGTGGCATTCCATAAATACCAGAGTCCAAAGCCCTTGCCTCCTACAAATTTATCTTTCATCATCTGGCTTACGGGTTTTGACTCTATTTTATTTTCTGAAACATTTACAAAAAGTGATCTGCCGGTGTATCCCTTGTCAATTTTACCAAGTTCATACTTATATTCCGCCAACAGCTTATGATTATCTCTTAAAACTTTAATATCCATATTCGCTCCTATTTATTAAAAAGTTTATCAAGCTTAAGTTCCTGTGATTGTGAATCATCTTTTTCAGCAATGCTTATAGCTCCTGTTGGACATTTTTTTGCACATAATCCGCAAGCTATGCATTTGAACGGTTCAATATAATCATCATGCTGCCTCATGGACAATTCAGGGCAAAATCCTACGCACATGAAACACCCAACACAAATTTTCTTGTTTATTCTTACTACTCCCTGCTTGTCCCTTGTTATTGCCATTACCGGACAAATATCGATGCATTTTCCGCACTGGCTGCACACGCTGATTTCCGGCTTTCCCTGTTCTTTGTTAATTTGAATGCAGGATTTCAATCTGTCTTTAGTTTTAAAATAGGCACTTGAACACACTTCTTCGCATGTTCCGCACTGAATGCATTTTTGATCATCTTTAGCCAAATATTTCACCATAAACCTCCTGATATACTTCTTTCATTTCAATTTTATTATTGAACTTGCATAAATATTTTATATTTAATTATAAATGATTTTCTTGAATAATTCAATATCGATTAGTTAATTAAACGGTTGTGAATTTTACCATTTGTCATGTTTTATGAGCCAAAACTTTTAAATGTTACCGCTTTTTAAACTCATATATAATATTATGTAGTTCCTGTCCAAAAAATGAGTTTTAATCTTCAAAAATAAATTTTTAAAAAAATCCAGGATATCCCGAATTTAAAAATCATAATGCGTAGGGGAGGACCTCGTGTCCTCCCGTTAATAACCCCGGGCGGACACAAGGTCCGCCCCTACGATATGTGAAAAATTAAGTTTGTCAAAAGAATTAGGGATATCCAGATTCCACTATGACAGTTATTTAATTTAATTTTGAAATTATCAGTGAATTTGAAGTCATAGCACGTAGGGGAGAGTCTTGTGCTCTCCCGTATAATAACCCCGGGCGGACAGAAATCCGCCCCTACGATATGTGAAAAATTAGTTTGTCAAAAAAACGAATCCGGGATATCCCGGATTCCATTAATGTTAAATGCTATTTAAGGTTTTCAAATAAATTTACCAGCTTTTCGCCTTCAAACAAATACTTTTTGTTGCAGAAATGGCACACTGTTTCAATTTTCTGGTCTTCTTCTATGATGTCCTTCAGTTCTTCCTTTCCTAAGGATAAAAGAGCTGAAGCCATTCTTTCTTCAGAGCAGTCACATTTGAAGCTCACAGGTATTTTGTCGGTAATTTCTATTTCAAAATCAGAAAATATTTTTCGTGCAATGTCTTCTACATCATCATCATTGTCGAAGTAATCTGACACTGATTTCATTTTGCCCAATGCATTTTCTAACTTAGTAAGATCTTCTTCCTCAATGAACGGAAGAGGCTGCACTATGAATCCTCCAGCAGACTTTATGTGATAGTCCACATCAACCAGCACTCCCAATGCAACGGCAGACTGCTGTTGTTCAGAAATCCAGTAATAAGATGCTATGTCTTCGCCTATTTCTCCTGTTGTAAGGTCTGTGCTTCCTCCGTAAGGTTCCTTCATTCCTATGTCAGTTAAGACTGTAATTTTTCCGTTTGTTCCTACGGCCCCTCCAACATTTAATTTTCCGTTTTCCTTCAAATCCAAATTAACGTCGGGGTTTTCAACATAGCCCTTTACATGACCCTGGTTGTCAGAAACCACTAGCAATGTTCCAATGGGTCCTCCTCCATTAATGTTAATAGTCAGCCTGTCTTTTTCATTTTTCAACATATATCCCATCATCAGTCCTGCAGTCAATGTCCTTCCAAGGGCTGCAGATGCTGTGGGTGAAGTGTTGTGATGAAGCCTTGCTTCTTCAACTGTGTCAGTTGATTTTACCATGAATATTCTGAATGTTTTTTTCTTATCTATTGCTCTTATCATGTAGTCCATAATATCTCTCTTTCTTAGCTATAATTTTTCAGCGCAAAAAACTGCACGCAAGGATTCCTCAGGTAAGACACCAGATCCATTGTTGTAATCATCGTATATTTTTATGTTGGAGAAACCTTCTGATTTAAGCATGTCAACAATATTTTTTATTGTATGAATGTACTGTGTCTGTTCTTCCGTTATTCTTGAATATTTATCAGATGAATCCCTTACAAAAAAATTAATTTCCATGTCAATTTTATTGCTGCATTCATCAGACATATTTTCCCAAACATAAAAAACTTCACCGTCATCGTAGACATATGTTTCATTGAACATGGTTTCATACTTGTATTCAGTGCTCATGTCAAAGATGAATTTTCCGCCCGGGTTCAAATGCTCACGCACATTCTTGAAAAACAATGCAGTTTGATTTTCTGTAAGATAATTTATTCCGTCACAGCAGCATACACATGCTTCAAACCTGTCGTCAATTTTAAAATTCGTCATGTCTTGATTAAGAAGCTTCACTCCGGGATTTCTGCCCAGCTTCTCATATGCGCGCATGAGCATGTCCTCAGACAGGTCAAAAGCAGTTACCTTTATATCAGCTTCAGCCAATAATCGGGTAATGCTTCCTGTACCACAGGCAGCTTCAAGTATTTTTCTACTGCCATCTATTTTTTCAATTATGAAGGATGTCCATTTTTCGTAATTTATGTCATCCATGAGCAAATCATAAATTTGCGAGAATTCCTTATAGCTTTTATTTTGCATTTTATTTTTTCCTTTGCTTTTTCTTGGCAGTCATCAGTCCGCCAATTCTGCCTGTTTCTTTGGCAGTAAGTCCTCCCCAACCCAATTCTGCGACTTTTTCCATAAGGCCCAGTTCTGCAGCAATCTCCATTTTCATTATGTCTTCAGGTGTTGGTTCTTTTTTCTTTTTTTCAGCCATAATTTCCTCCTTGTAGTATAGAAGTATTATGGTTGAATTTTCATAAATTATTCTTATCTATCTTTTTTGACAAGTAAAATCGCCTTTATTTCCTTCAATGTTAATAGTATTTTGTTCAATGTGAACTGCAAACTTATTAAAATAACAAAAAACATTGTGATCAATATAATTTTTAATTGTAAATTCATAATCACTCCGAAAATTATGATTTGTATTGCTTACTTTGATTTAGCTATTACCTTTATGAATTATAACATAAAATCAAAATATTGGAATAATTTTTTGTTAAAAAAGATAATTATCAAATTGTTAATGTTGGCTAAAATTGATTAACAGTCATATGAATGGGTATAAGTTTAATGGAAATAAAATTTATTCCTAAGGAGGGTAAAATGGAAAAAATACTTGTACCCATTGACGGCTCCGAAGCATCAAACAAAGCTGCTGCCAAGGCTGTTGACATTGCCAGAAAACTAGGAGGAAGTCTTACTTTTATAACTGTTTCTATTAATCCAGTTCCACTCAAGGTGTATGAATATGAACCTTTCTGGGATCCGGAACTAAATGAAATGCTTGATATTATAAAAGGAATTGACAGCAAATTGCTTGAAGATACGCTCAAGAAACTGAATCTTGACAATATAACTTATGATAAAAGGTTTCTTCTTGGAACAGTTGATGAAGAAATTGTTAAAGTTGCCAGAGATGAAAATTACGATATGATTGTAATGGGAAGAAGAGGCTTTTCAAAATTTGAGAGATTTTTTGTAGGTTCAGTTACCCAAAGAGTTATATCAGATGCTCCGTGCCCTGTATTGGTTGTTAACGAACAATAAAAAATTGCAGCCATGCTGCAATTTTTTTATTAATTTGACATAATGCTCAGGCTGTACAGAGGATTAATAAATTAAATACTATATCTTCTTAAAAATATTAAATAAAATTTTACATTAAGTGCTGAAAAATGTTAATATAACATATTATTAAAAAACAGCGATTCATTATAGAATCGCTGTTTTAATCATATTACTTTGCTGACTTATTATTTTTATATTTTTGGATAGCAATTATCACAGCCAATATGGCAAATCCGATAATGTCCTGGTACACATTTTCAGTTATTAGAAGAAGCGATCCTGCAAACGCAGCTATCCTTAAAACGAAATTGATTTTTCCGTTTAGATATCCTTCTGCTGAAGCTCCTATCATAAACACGCCAATCATAGAAGTTATTATTACACGTATAGCTATCATAGGTGTGGTATCAATAAGAAGCAATGATGTGTTGTAAACAAACATATACGGTACAATGAATCCTGCAAGTGCAAGCTTCACTGACTGAAGCCCTGTCTTCATCGGGTCTCCCCCTGATATTCCTGCAGCTGCAAATGATGCCAGAGCAACAGGTGGTGTCAGGTTTGCAAACATTGCATAGTAGAACACGAACATGTGAGCTGCTATGTCAGGAACTCCAAGCTGAATAAGAGCAGGGGCTGCCATTGTTGCCGTGATCAAGTACGCAGGTATTGAAGGAAGTCCCATTCCAAGTATCATACATGTAACCATTGTAAGCACAAGAGTTGCCATGAGGTTTGATTTACCAAGAAGTATGATGGCATTTGCCATATTAAGCCCGAAACCTGTAAGGCTAACCACTCCAATGATTATTCCAACAACAGCGCATGCAACTGCAACCGATACTGTAGAGCGTGTTCCTTCTTCAAAGGCATCCATGAGGTCCTTCATGCTCATTCTTGTTTCCTTCTTCATCATGCTTATTGCTATGGTCACAACAATTGTAAGGAACGCTGAGAATATAACTGTCTTGCCGCTGAAAAGAAGCATGTATAAAAGAAATATTATTGGTATAATAAGGTGTCCTCTGGTCTTCATAACATCGCTGACCTTTGGCAGCTCTTCTTTAGGTACACCAATCAGGTTGTTCTTGTTGGCTCTTAATTGAACCTGCACCATTATTCCAAAATAATAAAGAAGCGCAGGAATAGCAGCACTTACTACTATAACCCCGTATTTAACCCCAAGCATCTCTGCCATAATGAATGCAGCAGCTCCCATAATAGGAGGAAGAAGCTGTCCTCCAACTGATGCAGTGGCCTCTACAGAGCCTGCAAATTCTTTGCTATATCCCGTTTTTTTCATGAGAGGAATTGTGAACGCACCTGTAGTAACAACATTTGCTACGGCTGAACCATTGATGCTTCCCAAAAACCCGCTGGCAATTACAGCAACCTTTGCAGGTCCTCCCTTTGTATGCCCAGCAAGAGCAAGGGCTATGTCATTGAAAAACTGTCCCATGCCCGACTTATTCATAACTGAACCAAACAATATGAAAAGGAATATATAGCTTGCAGCAACATTTACGCTTGTACCGTAAATTCCTTCTGTGTTTATGAAAATGTGGTTAACCAGTTTCGTCCAATTGTATCCCCTGTGAGTGAAAATTCCCGGCATGTCCTTGCCGAACAAACCGTAAAGAATAAACAACAGGCTTAAAATTACCAGAGGCCATCCTGAAATTCTTCTTGAAGCCTCAAGAACAGTAATTATGAGCATTGTACCCATAATGATGTCCATGGTGTTAGGCATACCCATTCTGTTTATAAAATTCTCGTAATCAAACCAAACATATGCAGCAACCGCAACAGACATGAGTGCGAAAACCACATCGTACCAAGTTGCCTTCTTCCTGCTGCTCTTGTTTGTGGCAGGATAGAGAAAGAATGTCATAAAAAGCATCATAGCAACGTGCAGAGATCTATGCTTATGAGTTGCGGGATATCCTATGAAGGATGTTGTAAAATGGTATAAAGCTATTATTATTGCAGTCCAGTATATGAATTTTGCCAAATTCTTATTTTCAAGTTTTCTTGTTTTGGATTCCTTGTCAAACTTCTCAAGTATTTCCGTTTGCTTATCTTCAATTGCTATATTCTTGTTGTCTAGCGAATTGGCCATAAAATATTTTTCTCCTTTACTTGTAAAATGCATGGCTCGTGGTGCGGCAAGCTGCTTCCCTCAATGAGTATGCTGCCGTTAAGCCCTATTTGCGCAAGCGCTGTATTTGAATTAATCCACTTTATTTCATTAAATATCTGATTGATATTTCTCATATATATAATTCCGTTTTCTACTGAAACCTCTCCCTTATTTTCCGGGATCCCGGCTCCAAAACCAGCAACTGAAATGCTGTTAAGCATTAACTGGTTATTTTTTGTTACTGTGTATTCTTCGTTCCATGGTATGTGTTCAAAGGAATGAATCCACGAATATTCAATTATATCTTTTTCATGTACTATTGTCTTAAGATAAACTTCACCTGTAATTTGATGAGAGATAGTTAAAACTTTTATACGTCTTGTTCCTGCAAACAAAAGAACTGCTAAAACAAATATTGTTATAAGAATTTTTATTGGGGATGAAGCTGTACGCTTCATCCCTTCACTGCCGTAATTAAAGCAATGTTCATTGCTTTTATTCAGCAGGTTCTTTTTATTTTTCATTATTTAATGCCTTGTTCCTCATAGTATTTAATTGCTCCTGGATGGAAAGGAATTTCAACTCCTATGTGAGAATTTTCAAGAGATATATGCTTTGCTGCTGTTGCATGGGAAGCCTTGATGTCCTCTATGTTGTCAAATATACCCTTTGTAAGGTCATATACAACTTCATCAGGAAGATCTTTGCTAACAAGCATTATGTTTCTTACTGCAACTGTGTTTACATCTGTATCTGTTCCATATGTGTCCGCAGGAATAACCTCGGGCACAAAGAACGGATATTTTTCTGTAAGATTTTTAAGTCCTTCACCTTCTATTGGAACAACAACTATGTCTGCTGAAGTTCCAAGTTCCATAACAGTTGCATTAGGAATTCCGCTTGTTACAAATACTGCATCAACCAAACCGTTTTTCATCTGATCTATTGCTTCACCGTAGTTCAGGTAATCAACCTTGCTGTCCTCATAAGTCATACCATGAGCTTCGTACATCATTCTCGCATTGAGTTCAACCCCTGAGTTAGGAGCTCCGATTCCAACTTTTTTTCCCTTTAGGTCTTCAAATTTTGTAATTCCTGTATTCTTTGTAGTCACCAGCTGCACGTAGTTCGGATAAAGACCCAGTATACATCTTAAGTCCTCTGCATGTTTTTTGCCTTCAAATGCACCGAATGCGCCGTATGCCTGTGCAACGGAGTCAGACATTGTTATTGCAAGTTCAGCATCTCCTGTCAAAATAAGATTAATATTTTCAACAGAAGCTCCTGTTGCCTGAGCTGAAGATTTGTAACCTAATTTATTTTGAAACACACTGGAGAAAGCTCCTCCAATGGGATAATACAAACCGCTTGTGGGACCTGTTGCAACAGTAATGAAGTATTTACTTCTGTCTATTTCCTTTGAATCGTCCCCTTCATTTTTGTCTGTTGCTGCCTTGTCTGGTTCTGCAGGGGCACTTTGGCTACTGCAAGCTGTAAATGCAGTTGCTGCAATAAGTGTAACTGATAATAATAAAGCTAGTTTTTTGCGTATCATAATTACTCTCCTTTTATGAAATTTATTCTGAACATTTGCACAATTTTAATATATTTTTGAAGGAATGTCAAATGTATATTTCATGCAAACGTTACTAATTTATTGGTTTTACGTTTTCCCAATACTTTGTTGCATTTTTAAAAAATTTAATTTCATAAAATATTGTCGAAAAATAGAAAATCGCCAAATTTCAAATCAAAACTTGCAATTGGTCAAACATTAATAAAATATGCATAATTTTACTTATTTATATGCAAATTTTACAAATATATTTTTTAGCTGCGTGAAGCAATAAAAAAGCAACCCTCATTGAGAATTGCTTTTTGCATATTGGGTATAGTCTTTGTCTGCTAAAATCACATGACTAATAAATATAATTTTATCTTTATTCTCAAAAGGCTTCTGAAAACGGATAATCATTTATATGCTCACTTAAGTAATTTTCACAGAATTCAGTTAACTTTTTGTTTGTATACTCTTCTAATGAAATATTAGGTCTTTCAATGTCGTATAATTCAGATACAGTCTTTCTTACATTCATGATATTTTCAGAAACTTTCATATATATGGTGTCGTATGATATGCTGCTTCCTACTATGGCTTCTCTTATCATTACGTCATTCACAACTTCCCAGTTAAAGCCTTCTTTTTTAACTGTAATATTAATAGTATTTTCCATTATGTTGTTTATATTTCTGTTTACTACGTTGACAGTGAGATCTTTTCTTACTTCTTCAATTTTTTTGTTGCTGTTAATCATACCTGGGAAACCATTGTTGAACATGAGAATTTCGTACATTATCTTTGCTGTATCTACTCCTGTAATACTCATTTCTACATACGCTCTATCCTTAGAATCATTAAGTTCAATAGAGTTAACCTTGTAATCCATTTTACCGGTCAGAAGTTTTAATGACTCTGAATCCCCTATAAAATAATCAAGAAATCCTTCACCGAATTGCTTCTTGATGGCTGATTCGTCATATACCTTAACTGCATCGAAAACCTCTGTCACTTCTTCATAAACCTTTTGTTCAGTCTTATCATCATAGACGATATCTGAAGGATTGTTGTCTATATCCTCAACTTTCCCCGGACCTGAACATGCTGTTAGTATTGCTGTAGACAAAATAAATAATAGTAATAACTTTTTCATATTAACCTCGATGTCTTTTTATATAAAGATTGTACTTTAATACATGATAAAAGTCAATTATACTTTGACTATAAAATTATTTTTATTTCAAATTTATATTATATCTATTAAATAAAATCCTACATTTAATGCGGATTTTCTTACAAAAAAATAGCGGCCCTCACATGAGAATCGCTTTTTATTTTATTTATACAGTTGACATGCTTTTATATTAAATCTGAAAATCCATAAACGGTGTTGGTTCAGTACTTACATCATAGAAATGCCACCATTCTTTATCATAAGCCAAAAAACCAACGCTTTCCATTACTTCTTTCAAATATGTTGCATTCTTTCTTCCTTCTTCTGAAGTCTTTATACAATTAAGAGAGGCTCTTTCTGTCATATCATCAAACTCAGATGGCATAGCTATATCATTTCCATCCAAATCAGTTAAAGTAATATCTACACAAAGACCATTCATATGGGTTGGTCTGAACTTTTTTATCTTTCTCATATCAGGTGGTTTTGCTACAAAATCATGATTAGGCATTATTTCCCAAAACTTAGCCTGTGCACTTATAGGTCTGTATGCATCCCAGACTTTCACCCTGTAACCTGCAGTCTTAAATATGTTTTTGGCTTTTATTAATATTTCTGCAGTATGTTTATCTATCCAGCATTCACCTGAATTATATATCTTTTGACCAGTAAAATTATCAGTCGTTGCGTATTTTAGATATATAATAAATTCATTGTCCATTTCGACTAATTTTACCAAATTTCCTTTTTCATTATACATATTATAAATTTACGCTCCTTCATTAAGCAATGAAATAACATTTTTAACTTGAAGCTTACCCCAAGCATCATGCAATTTTCATCAATAGTAAATTGTGGATGATGCAAGTCTACCATAGTCTCATTTTGTAGATTATGGCAACCCAAATGAAAATAACATGCAGGTTTAGTCATTGCAGGAAGAAAAATTTTACTTTTTCTTTCAATTTATCTTTTAACAAGTTTATGATTCGTTCTGTGATTTCTATAATTTCCTTATAAGGATTATTTTTATTATTTTATCCACATCCATTTCATTCTCCAAATTGTAGAATTTGCCGAGCCCGAAATTAATAAGTTGAGGGCTCGACATATATATTTTTATTATTATATCAATATCCTATCAATACTGCGATTTCAAGCATAATCATTTGAGCTCCAAGTAGCATTAAGAACAGCGGAGTAAACCATTTATACCACTTTTCAAGTTTGATACCACCCAATCCGCAGATGATAACGATGTCAGCTGTAGGCCAGAAAATGTTTGATAAGCCATCACCAAACTGGAATGCAAGCACTGCTGTTTGACGAGTTACACCAATAATATCAGCAAGCTGGGCCATGATAGGCATTGTAGCAACTGCTTGACCTGAACCGGATGGAATAAAGAAGTTTATTAAAGTTTGAACAATAAGCATCAATTGAGCTGATATCCCGCTTGGTGCATTCTTTAACAGATTCGATAGATGGAAAATAACAGTATCCATTATCATAGCATCTTTCATTACTACTACAATGCCCTTAGCAACACCAGTAAGTATACAGCCCCATACAACTGTTTTTGCACTGTCTATGAACTCAGCACACCATTTGTTTGGCGACCATTTCTTGATTCCGGCGCCAACCATGGACATGATTAAAAATAACCCGCATAGCTGAGGATAGTCCCATCCCCATTTCATAAGTCCTAGCATTAAAATCACTAATGTTACTGCTATGTCTATGATTACTAATAAGTCAGATGTAGTAAACTCATAAGAATCCAAATCTCCTTCTGCAAATTCATGTATTGACTTTTCTCCATAAACAACTGAAGATTTAGGATCTCTAGAAAGTTTTTTAGCATATCTAATTACATACACTATTGTAATTGTCATAAATACAACTAAACAAATAGCTCTGTACCAAGTTCCGGAATACAACTCTACTTGAGAAACATTCTGAGCTACACCTACTGTATAAGGATTCAATGTAGCACCCATAAATCCTACAAACTCACCGCAAGCTATAACTGCAAAACCAAACATTGCATCGTAACCCATCGCTATTCCTAAGCCAATAATGAGTGGATAAAAGCCATAGAATTCACTGGCCATACCGAAAATTGACCCACCTAAACCAAAAATTATCATCAGTATAGGTACTAATATCAATCCTTTATTGCCTAGCCGTTTGAGCAATGAGCCTATTCCAGAATGGAAGGCCCCGGTTTTTACCATTACTCCAAAAGTACCACAACAGCATAAAATTACAAAAATAATATCTGCAGCATCAACACAGCCTCTATAGAAAGCTGCGAATAAACCTAAAAAACCTGTAGGTGATACTTCTGACTTATCAACTTCATGATAAGTTCCATCAATAGCTACACTTCTAATTCTTCCGTTAACATCCTGATCTTGATAATCATATGTACCTGATGGTATGACCCATGACAATATTGCCATGATTAAAACCACAGCAGCTACAATTATTAAGGTATCAGGCATATTAAACTTTCTCTTCTTATTTACACTTTCCATTTGAAACCTCCTATATTTGTCAAATAAGCCTTGATTAATATCAATAGCATATAAGCAAATAATGTGCCAACATTATTTAAAAAAGAATTGTGTAAATTTACGCATTCTTATTCGTACAACTACACAATTCTTTTCTGTTTATTACGTTTATCCGGACTCAGTTCGTTTTTCCGGATTTATTTGAGTTTTTGAAGCACAAAAGCGTAATATCTCTCATTATACTTTCTGCATTCCTTGTATTAGAATCCTCAGCTGCCATACATAAAATAAATGGATTTTCACTATAGATAATACCCATATCCATTATCAAATTATCGTCTATACCCGTCTGGTGAGCAATAGGAAGCTCTTCATCAAAGTAATAAGGAATAATGCTGTTTTGTTGATGTCCTCTTAATATTTCAAGCATTTCAAAGCTTGCTTTATTTGATATTATTTGTCCTTTATACATTCTGTAAAATAGACTGGCCATTTCCTTTATGGAAACATAGTTTTCTATACCCTTGTCTATCTTTTCCTTGTCCAGAATTGCCCTGTGAAGTCTGGTCTTAGGAAATCCAAGCATATCCAGAGTTTTATTTATTTCTTCCTCTCCAAACATTCTGAATAATATATTGAAAGCTATGTTATCACTTACTGAAGTGCTTAAACTGTATAAATCTTCCAGTGTCAATTCCGTGCCTTCATGAAGATATTCTAGTGCACCGAACGTCTTTATTCTTTTTTCTTTGTTCCCTATATAGTCGCTCTTTTTAAGAATGTATTTACTGTCTTTTCTGGCCTTTTCAGCCTCTATCCATTTAAATGCCTCAAGAAGAGTGATGATCTTCACTGATCCGGAGGCAAAAAAAACATCACAATTTCCGGCAAAGCAACTTTCACCACTATTTAAATCTATGTAATAAATACCTATCTTGCCACGAAAGTTTTCAATTCTATCTTTAATATTATCTAAAATCATTTTCTTCTATCCCCTCATATATGATGGCATATTTCTTTATCTTATCAAAAATTGCAGTCCTTCCTATATCTAAATACTGAGCTGCCTTGAATTTATCTCCATGGAATAAATCTAATGCATTTCGTATTGCCTGTTTCTCACAATTTTCTTTCAATTCTTTTAAAGTCATGGGTTTTAACGCAAACTTATCATGCTCAGGCAATATTATGTCATCTGGAGGTATTATTTTTTTATCACATAATATGGCAGCCTTTTCCAATACATTTTCCAGTTCTCGAATATTCCCAGGCCATGGATATTCCTTGATTTTTTCCAGAGTCTGATACCCTATCAAAACAGGTTCTATCTCAAGCCTTTCACATATTTCAGGAAGAATGTCTGATATTATAGAGTGTATACAATCTAATCTTTCCCTTAGCGGAGGTATCTCAATTGGAAATACATTTATCCTATAGTATAAATCTTCTCTGAATCTCTTCTCCTTTACCATTTCTGCCAGATTCTTGTTTGTTGCTGCAATAAATCTTACATCAACCTTGTGTTTTTTTGTACCACCCACACGATAAAACGTCTTACTTTGCATTACTTCCAGCAGTTTACCCTGAAGTGTCAGCGGTATTTCACCTATTTCGTCCAGAAATAGCGTGCCGCCGAATGCCATGTCAAGCAATCCTTCTTTACCGCCTTTTTTAGCTCCTGTAAAAGCACCTTCTTCATATCCAAACAACTCACTTTCCAATAGATGATACGCTATAGCAGCACAATTTATATGAACAAAGGGCTTATCCTTCCTTTTGCTGCAATTATGTATTTCTTTTGCCAAGTATGTCTTTCCGGTTCCACTTTCACCCGTCAATAAAATAGTTGCATTGGTAGCACTGCCTTTTTGAAGGAGTTTTTCCAGCTCTCTAAATTTACCTTCATTTCCCCACAATCTGAAACTATTGTATTGTATACTGCCGTACATATCTTCTGATACCTTACATAATATCTTATTATATTTTAAATTATCATCGATAATTCTTTTTATGAGACTATCTTCCTCATCAAATGAGATAACATTATACAGAACATCCTTAACTTTAATTGTTTCACTGGAAATGAAAACCTTTGTATCTTTAAAATCAGTTAATGCTCCACCTCTTATAATTGATTCATATATACTATGATGAATGAGTTTTTTTAGATTCATATCCTGAATTTTCTCTTTATCGCAGTATCCATTAAAAACCTTTTTGTTTAAGGTTATCTCAAAGCTATTCTCTTCCTTATCATCATGAATAAAATATTTTATTCCGTTATCATCTGCAAGAATTACAATTTCTTTATATATATCCGTATCAAAGGACATTATCTGAGTATCGACCTTTACTATGATATACCTATCTTTTCTTATTATTGATATGGATTTTCTCTCATAGATGGTATCTATTAATTCTTCTATTTTTCCTTCATATTTAAAATTCTGCTTTATTATCGGCATTATTTCTTCGCTGTCTATTGAAGCAATAACCAATAGTCTTTTATCATAACGCATTTCATTAGCAGGTATTTTAAATTCCTTAGAAATATATGAATAATCTCTTTCTGAATTGGAAACATAAATCAAAACGTTACCTTTTTCAAAGCTTCCACTTGGAAAAGCAACAGGCGTAACTAAATCTTTTTTTATGTATTTTAAGGTTTTATCACCTAAAAAAACAATATTCTCATTTTGATCTGTTATTATATAATTATCAGTTTTCATTTTATCCCCACCTATTACATTGACCTTATGTATTACTTACACCATTATTTTTATATTTTGTCATTAGAAAAATTTAATCTAACAAAGTAGATTTCATTTCTTATAATTAAGATATAGCTGAAACTTACCTTCTTAAATAGATTTTTAACTAAAAAATTATTTTTCATAATAACCATTTATTAAACCATATTTACATGCTACTACATCATCATAAAACCATTAATTGTATTAAGCAAGATAAACTTCCAGCATTTTTGAAACTAATTATCATTTCACCTAAAGCATCCTGAATATTTATTTTCACTTCATTGTTGAATGTGTAATACTACATTATCCATAAAAATCGCTTATGCAGCCAACCTAATGTCACTTCAGAAAATGAGCATTAGTGTAGTCTGTACTTAGAAATTCTTTCTTCTGTTGTGAGAATTTGATGGTATAATAAAATCAAAATAGTTAATTTCGAAGAGTAAGAAAACTTAATGGAGGTGGATATATGAGCGAGATTTTAGTTTTTTCAAACAGGGAAATGTTTCGTGAATGGTTACACCAAAACGGAACAAGCAGTGAAGGTGTATGGTTGCTTTTCGGCAAAAAAGGAGGGCCAACCACTCTTACTGCTGCTGAGGCATTGGAAGAAGCTCTGTGCTATGGCTGGATCGACGGAAAGATGCAAAGTATTGACAACACAAAATATAAGAAGTATTTTGCGTGCCGTACGGCAAATAGTAAATGGTCGGATAAAAATAAGGAGTTAGTCATGAAACTTGAGGAACGAGGAATAATGACCGATTATGGTAGGGAAAAAATAACGGAGGCTAAGAAAAACGGACAGTGGAATGCTCCTAAATCTCCAGGAGTTTCCGAAGAACAGATAGTTGCTTTATCAGATTTACTCAAAGCACATGAACCGGCCTATACGAATTTTCAGGGTATGTCTCCATCTGTAAAAAAGACTTATACACGGGCATATTTTGATGCAAAAACAGATGCCGGACGGGATAACCGTTTGTCTTGGATGATTGAGCGCCTCAATAAAAATCTAAAACCCATGTAATTTAGTAACAGTAGTCTACTTTCATAACATTACCATAGCTGGTGTTGTCTGTTCCTGCAATTGTACAGTTTTCAAATTTTCATTCCAATCATTAAATAGCGGTGTGCATCATAAAAACGAGGGCCTTGAATTTTTCATTCAAAACCCTCGTCAGACCTATAAAAAATGAGTTTCTCGCAAATACAATGTGATAATTGCAATTCCATTGTGAATATAAAAAGGAATATTTTAAACATTAATAAAATAATTCCTTTTCTGATTTGCAAATAGGTTTACCAAAATATTTATGAATTTTTATTAAAAAAGGTTCTTCTAATGCTGCTTCATCAAGAATTTCTTTTCGAAGAAAAATTTCTCTTGTTTCTCCCTCAGCTAGAATACAGCCTTTATTTAATATATAAATATAATCGCATATTTCATAAATAAAATTCATATCATGGCTTGAAATAACAATTATTTTATTTTCTCTTTCAGTTAAGTTGTTTAAAATATTTTTAACATTTTCTTTAGAAGGATAATCAAGCCCTGCGTTGGGTTCATCAAAAAAGATTATTTTTTGATCCATAACAACAGTTCCTGCTATAGATACATTTTTCTTTTGTCCATAGCTTAAGAAATGGACAGGTTTATTTCTTAAATGGGCAATGTTTGTATTTCTAATTGATGATTCAACTCTTTGTTTTATTTCTTCTTCATTGTATTTAAGATTCTTTAGGGCAAAAGCTATGTCATCGTAAACATTTGAAAAAAAGATTTGCTTGTCTGGATCCTGAAAAACAATTCCAACATTTTTTCTTAAATTATCCAATGTTTTTTTATCATATTTTAATTCTTTCCCGTCAAAAAAAATTTTTCCTTTAGTTGGCTTGAGAAGCCCTAAAAAGTTCATGAACAATGTTGATTTTCCTGCTCCATTTGAGCCAATTATACCTATTTTTTTCCCTTTTTTTAAATCAATGCTCACATTATTAAGGGCGATTGTTTTATCCTCATACATGTAAGATACATTTAACATCTCTAACATAATTTACCTGCTTCTTATTTATTAATATCACTCAACATAAAAATTTCCATCAAAATGTTTTATTTCAAGTACTGATTCCATATCTTTATATCTAATCATTATTCTTACAAACAACGCTCTTGCTAATAATGCTAAAGAATTCATTGAATTTTTATAGTTGTTATATCCAAACTTCATCTTTTGAGCCGTGTGTATCATAACAGCTTCTTCAATAAATAATGCTATAAATCTGTATGTAAGCACATACAGTTCAATAAATACTACTGGAAGTTTAATTTTTTTCATAACATTTATTTGCTGATTAATAGGTGTGGTAAGTATAAAAAAATACATGCTTGATATAGCGCTTAATGCCCTCAAAGTAACTATAATACCTTTATAAACAGAGCCTTTTACAATCCCAACATAAAGATTGAAAAAATCAAATGATTTTATATAAACAAAGTTTGATGTTGCATTCACTTCATTAAAACCAAAGGAAAATACTATGGTTACTACGCCTATTAAAAGATATAAAAAAGGTACACTCAGCATTTTAGCATATGTTTTTAAAGGAATTCGTGCACCTGCTACAGTTAATATAGTTACACCAATAATTGAAGCAGCAAAAAAATATATATTTGAATTAATTATTGATGCTAAAATTAATGATATTGAAAATATCACCTTAAAATATGGATTTACTTCTGCAAAATTATTAGTATAAGCAAATCTGTCAATAATGAACATTAAATTTGTTCCTTTCTGTTGTTAAAACTACCTTTTAATTATTACATGTGACTAGTTGTAGCTTTTTTACCTTTTCCATATCCTAAGAAATATCCTATAACACCTGCACCGATAGCTGCTTGTATTGAAAACAGTAAGCTTTCAATTTCACCGCTTGCAGGTTCAATTATAGGACTGAACCATGGTTCATAGTCTGGATTTATTTCTGCAATAACTTCTTCCGCCTGTCCATCCGCTCCACCAAATTCTGCATCTTTTAAAATTAATAGTGGTGATACAATTAAAATAATTACTAACGCAAACATTAATATATTTTTAGTTGTACTTTTCAATTTCATATCCTCCTTCATTTTGATAATTTACTACTAAATCATATATTATAGCTGTAAGTATACCTTCTGCTATGGCAAGCGGAATTTGCGTAATTGCAAATACCCCTAAAAATTTAACCATGGAAGCCATTACTCCTCCAACCATATCAGGATGAGCAAAAGCAAGCTGCACTGATGTTACAACATATGTAAATAAATCACCGCAAGCTGCTGCTAAAAATACAGCAGCTTTTTTATTTTTGCTCTTAAAAATTTTATATATAAAGAAAGAAACAAAAGGTCCTGCAATACCCATGGAAAACAAATTTGCTCCTAATGTTGTAATTCCACCATGAGCCAGCAACAGTGCTTGAAACAAAAGAACAATTAGTCCTGACACAGACATAGGCAAGGGTCCTAATAATATTGCTCCCAGACCCATTCCAGTAGGATGTGAAGTGCTTCCTGTTATTGATGGCATCTTTAATGCTGATAATATAAATACAAATGCTGTAACCAAAGCAAACAACAATTTTTGATTCGCATTAACTTTAAACATTTTAGATATTTTTCTCATGCTTAAAATTAAAAAAGGCAAACACACCACAAACCAAAATATTCCCCATTCAAGGGGTAAAAAACCTTCCATAATATGCATTCCTAATGCATAATTTGGTGTTAAAATCAATACTGACACAAATAATAGTATAAAGTTATATTTCCCTTTCATATGTTCTCCTTAAAAACTATTTAAAAATGCTGTTGTTTTATAGATTCTTTCACTTTAGCATTTCATTTATATTCACATATGTACGATTGGTAAATGTGCTAGCTGCATTTTTTATTATGATAAACTTTCATTTCACAATGACTCTCATTATTTGTTGTAAATGAATTTCTTACATTATGTCAGCAATTCTATTAACAAATAATTCTATTGTTTTTTTGTTGTTTCCAAGTCCAGTAATGAAAGCTTCAGCATAAAAACCCTTCTCTTCGAAATATGATTTTATTGAATCTTCTTCATCAGAGGCTATATCATTAATTGCATGGTCACCGGCCACAACCATGAACGGGTAAATATATGCTTTTTTTACGTTCATTTCTTGCATTTTAGTTGACACTTCATCCATGTAAGTGTCGCCTTCCACGTTTATGATAAAAATATTCCTGCAGTCACTGTTTAAAAGTTCTTCGAATTGTTTATAGTATTTATGAGCTTCATGGTCAGAACCATGCCCTACTAAGACAACCGCTTCATCTTCACCAAGTCCACTTTTTATATATGACTTAACAGCACTCACTTCTTTTTCTCCCATTCCATCATCTAAAAAAGTTCTGCTCACCTTGATTTCTGCAAAATCGTTTTTACATTCATCAACTTTATTAATTATTTTTTCATATTCAAATCCAGGTATTATGTGTGAAGATAGTATGTAAACGTGAGAGTAATTTTCATCTTTTAACTTATTCAAACATGATTCCATATTGTCTATAAATATGTTTTCTTCTCTGTAAATTTTTTTTCTGATTATTTCAGATGTAAAAACACTGAAACAATCAATGTTTTCAAATTTACTTTTTACCGCATTTTCAATTGTTTCAATATATGTTTGTCTTGACTCTTTAATTGAACATCCAAAACTGGCAAATATAATAGCTTTTTTCATTTATCCACCTGCTAAATTGAACTTAAAACTTTTAAATTAGACTCAATAGTAAAATCTATGTCTTCATCTGACAAAGCTTGATTCATAAACATAACTTCAAACTGCGAAGGAGGAAGCAATATACCCGAATCCAACATTCCCTTAAAATATTTTGCATACATTTTAGTATCAGAATTCATTACATCCGCATAAGAATTAACTGACTTTTCTGTGAAAAATATTGTAAGCATTGATTTGTATCTCACAACTTTTGCATTAATACCTGTTTTTTCAATATTTTTATTGAACCCTTCTTCAAGTTTGATTGCCTTTTTTTCAAGACCGTCATATATTTGAGGATTGTTTCTTAATTTTTTAAGAGCAGCAATACCGATTGACATTGCCAATGGATTTCCTGACAGTGTACCTGCCTGGTAAACTGCTCCTAAAGGAGAAACAACGCTCATTATTTCTTTTTTGCCTCCATATGCCCCAACTGGAAGACCTCCTCCAATAATTTTGCCAAAGCACACCATGTCCGGAACTATGTTAAATACTTTTGCTGCACCACCGTATGATAGTCTGAACCCAGTAATCACTTCATCAAAAATAAGCAATATGTTGTTTTCCTCTGTAATATTTCTTAAATCATTCATAAAATCCATGTCGGGAATTACAACACCCATGTTCCCTGGAACAGGTTCAATTATTACACAGGCAATTTCGTTTTTATTTTGTTCTATTGCATCTTTTACTGATTTTATGTTGTTAAATTCGCATACTATTGTATTTTTAACAAAATCTTGAGGCACTCCAAGGCTTGTAGTTACGTTATACGTTAGAGTTCCTGACCCCGATTTAACCAAAAGGCAATCAGAATGTCCATGGTAGCATCCTTCAAATTTTATTATTTTGTCTTTTTTTGTATAGCCTCTTGCTGTTCTGATAGCACTCATTGTTGCTTCCGTCCCAGAGTTTACCATCCTTACCATTTCACAGCCCTTATAGGCATCTGTAATAATTTCTGCCATTTCAACTTCAACTGCTGAAGGAACACCATATGATATACCGTACTTCAAAGCTTCAATTGCAACATTATTTAATTCTTCATCTCCATGTCCAAAAATCATAGGTCCCCATGAAGAAATATAATCAATGTATTTATTGTCTTCAACATCATATATATATGATCCTTTTGCTTTTTTTATAAATATAGGATCCATTTCAACTGAGCCGAAGGCTCTAACAGGACTGTTCACTCCTCCGGGGATAATTTCTTTTGCTTTTTCAAACAATTTTTTTGAACTATTCATAATTATTGCACCTCATTCAAAATTTTTGCAATATCTTTAGCAAAATATGTAATTATTATATCTGCTCCTGCTCTTTTAATTGAAAGAACGGATTCATAAATTGCTGATTTATTCAGTAGCCCGATTTTTACAGCATTTTTTAACATAGAATACTCACCGCTCACATTGTATGCAGCTATGGGGATATTAAAATTATCCTTTGCTCTTCTTATAACATCTAAATATGACAAAGCAGGCTTAACCATAACTATGTCTGCTCCTTCTTGTATATCAAGGCTAATTTCCCTCATTGCTTCATCAGAGTTTGATATATCCATTTGATAACTTTTTCTGTCTCCAAACTTAGGTGCTGAGTCAGCAGCATCTCTGAAAGGCCCGTAAAAAGCTGATGCATATTTAGCACTGTAAGCCATTATTGGAACATTTGTATATCCGTTTTCATCCAAACATTTTCTTATACTTTCTATACGAAAATCCATCATATCCGAAGGTGCAACCATATCAGCACCTGCTGCTGCATGGCTTAATGCTATTTTAGATAAATAAGGCAATGTTTCATCATTTAATACTTCATTGTTATGGCCTAATATTCCGCAATGTCCATGGGAAGTGTATTCACACATGCACACATCGGTAATAACATACATATGAGGATTGATTTTTTTTATTTCCTTTATTGCTCTTTGTACTATTCCGTTATTATCATATGCGCTGCTTCCTATTTCATCTTTATAGTCCGGAACACCAAAAATCATAATATAGTTTATACCAAGATTTGTGAGCTCTTCGATCTCTTCTCTTAGCCTGTCCACGGAATAATGGTAGCAATCAGGCATTGATGGTATTTCTCTCCTTATGCCTTTGCCTTCAACTGCAAAAATTGGATAAATCAAATTATTTTTAGATAAATAAGTTTCTCTTATCATATTTCTTGTAAACTTACTATCCCTCATTCTTCTCATTCTCATTTTATTTCTCCAGATCATTTAAGATTGTATTAATTAAATTTTCAATATTATATATCTCTGACTGCTTGTATACATTTAAACCGTTATTTTCTGCTGTTTTAGTTGTTATTGGACCAATGGATATTATTCTAGCATTTCTAATATTTTCAAGAGTTTCACTGTCAATTAATTTAATAAAATTTTCAACAGTAGAAGAACTTGTAAATGTTATATAATCAATTTTATTTTTTAAAATTTCTTTTTCATATTCTCCGATAGTTCCAATAACAGTGTCATATATAAAAACTTCAACTGTTTCACAAATTTCTGATAGCTTATCCTTTAAGAATGATCTCGATTTTAATGCTCTTGGCATTAAAATTTTATCAGAATGTTTAAGAAAATCTTTTATTTCTTCAAACAGTGTTTCAGCAACAAAGCTGCTTGGCACAAAGTCTGCCTTTATACCATATTCCATAAGCTTAGCAGCTGTACCGTCTCCTATGGCAAATATTTTTATATTCCCAAGGCTTCTTACATCTTTTATTTTAAGTAGATTGTCCATAAATATTTTTACCGCATTAGTGCTTGTAAAAATAATATGGGAGTATTTTTGTAAATTATTTATTTCTTTAGATAATAATTCTATATTGATTTGTTTTATTTCTATTGCGGGAACCTCAATAACATTTGCCCCATGGTCCTTAAGTGCGCTCACCAATGAACTTGCCTGAGCTCTTGCTCTTGTTACAACTATATTTTTTCCAAATAGGGATTTATTTTCAAAAAAATTAAGTCTGCTCCTTAATTTAACAACATCACCTATTACAATTAAACTTGGACTTTTTATATTTTTACCTTCAATATCTTTTAATATATTTTCTAAAGAAGAGGCTACAACCACCTGGTCCGGATATCCTCCATGGCTTATTACCGCACAGGGAGTATCAGGACTTTTCTCATTTTTCATAAAACCACTTACTATGTTTGATAAGTTTTCAAGGCCCATGTAAAATACTACTGTACCGTTCAGCTTGGACAGAGCATAAAAGTCCAAATAAGACTGCGTTTTTTTGTGACCTGTTATTAAGTGCAAAGATGAGCTGTAATCCCTGTGTGTTATTGGTATCCCTGAAAAACATAAACCTGCAATTCCCGATGTTATACCTGGTACAACCTCAAACTCTATTCCTCTTTCTACAAGGTATTCAGCTTCTTCTCCACCTCTTCCAAAAACATAAGGGTCTCCCCCTTTAAGTCTTGCTACTGTTTTTCCTTCTAAGGCCTTTTTAACCATTATTTCATTAGTTTCATCCTGGGTCAAATAATGATTTGCAGATTCTTTACCGGCATATATGAATTCCTTTGACGTATCGTTTAAATTTATTAATCCCATGTTTAATAGTCTGTCATAAACAATAACATCTGCCTGTTCTAAAACTTTTTTGCCTTTTATTGTTATATTTTCTTCACTGCCAATACCTGCACCAACCAAATAAACCTTTCCATTTTCTTTCATTCTTCGGTTATCCTTTCTGAACTTAATTCATGGCTTTTTTCAATCAATTCTTCGGCTAACATGATGCCAAGATTTTCTGCCTGAGATATTGGAGCAGTGCCTTTTGTCGTCAACAAGAACCTGCCGTTTTCATCACCGTACATTGCATACAAAGTCATGGATTCATCATTAATTTCTGTATATGCACCCATGGGAAATTCACAGCCAACTCCCAATTTTTTTAGGAATGCCCTTTCTGCCTTTGCTCTAATTGATGTTTCATAATGTTCAATGGTTTTTAGTATGTTTTTTATTTCTTCATCTTCTTCTCTTATTTGAAGAGCTAAAATTCCTTGACAAGGGGATGGTATAAACAACTTTGGATCCAAGTAACAGCTTATCCTGCTTTCATAGTTTGCTCTTTTTAATCCTGCTGCTGCAAGCATTACACCATCAAGATTTTCTGTTTCGATTTTGTTCATTCTGCTTTCAATGTTTCCTCTGATACTTTTAACTTCAATATTTTTAATGAATTTTTTAAGCTGGACGTCCCTTCTTACGCTTCCTGTTCCAATTAAGCATCCTTCCAAGTCCGATAAAGAGTTAATAATTTTTTTTGAAACTATAACATCCCTGGGATCTTCTCCTTTGGGCACTGAACCAAATGTAAGACCTTTTGTATGCCTAGACGGCATGTCTTTCATTGAATGAACAGCTAAGTCAATCTCTTTATTAAGCAGTGCAGTTTCTATTTCCTTGGAAAATATTCCGTTATCGTTAAATTTATGAAGAGGTACATTTAGTATTATATCTCCCTTTGTCTTTATTACTTTTATTTCAAATTCCAAGTGAGGGTTATTTTCTTTCAGTTCTTTAATTACTAAGTTTGTCTGAATTAAAGCTAAATTGCTGCCTCTTGTTCCCACTTTTATTTTCATTTAGTTCTCCTGCCTGACTGAATCCTCAATATCATTTAAAAATATTTTCAAATCCGAGTTATTTTTACATATCAATGAATCCATGGTAGATTTTATATTTCCAATATTTAAACCTTCGTTATTTTTCATTTTTAACTGCTCTCTTATTTCGCACAGCAAGCTTATTTTTTCTGTGAATTCTTCATTAAGGATTTTACCAGTTTCATTTAATATTAGTTTTGCAGCTGTCGGGCTTTTGCCCTGTGTATTTACCGATACTGTTATATTATCTTTATGTAAAATAGCTGAAGTAATAAAATCTGATTTCTCCCTACTGTCAGCAACCATGACCAAGAATTTTTTATCTTTAAAATATTTGCAGATTTCCATGTTCAACTCATGATTGTCAGTACAGATAAAAACCATGTGATAATCATCTGAAATTTCAAAGTTTTCAATGTTTTCTCTTATTAGAATAATATTTCTATTGATATTATTCAGCTCATCAACTTCCTTTAAAAACTTTTCTGAAACAACGTCTATATGAGCATCAGTCTTTGCAAGGTCTTTCAGCTTTAAATATGAGGCGTTTCCTCCACCCACAACTAGTATTTTTTTATTTAATGTATCAATACATATAGGATAATAGCGCATTAAAATCCAAAAAGTTCATTGAGCACTTTTACATACTCATTAAGCTTTTTTTCCTCCCTTGTATCTTTTAGTGTTATAACTGCTTCTCTCATAAGTCTTTTAAGCGATGATTCAATCATTTTATCAATTATTTTTTTATCTTTTACACTTAAATTTGTCTTTCGGTAAATGTATGAAACAGTGTCTTCTTTTATATTGTTGCATTTTATATACATTGATTCTAATACCTTGTCTGCTTTTAAACTGCTTTTCCATATGTTAAATTCATCAATGCATTCGTCAATAAAACTTAAGTTTTCATTTAAAAGAGTTTCTCTCATAATTTTATTTTCTTCAGATTCTGTTTTTAACGAGTCCACATCATACAATAAAATGTTTGGAATGTTTTTTATATTTTCATCAATATCCCTTGGCATTGCTAAATCAAGAATATATAAAGCTTTATCTCTATTCTTTTTCATGTCCTCTTCTTTTATAATTACATGAGGGGATGAGGTTGCACTTATGATAATGTCTACTTCATTGATTATATTTTTCAAATTTTCGTATTCCACTACTTCTACGTCTTTATATTTTTCCCATATGTCTATGGACTTGCACTTGTTTCTGTTGCAGATAAATATTTGACCAGTCTTATTCTCTCTTAGGTGAGTTAAAGCCAGAATACCCATTTTTCCAATTCCAATAACAAGAATTTTTTTATTTGACAAATCCTTGATATTCTCCCTAAGCTTTTTTACGCCAATATAACTAATTGATAGTGGATTTTCAGATATCTTTGCTTTTGTTTTAATTTTTTTTGCAGCAGTAATTGCTTCTCTAAATAATTTATTTAATATTTTACTGCTGCCATTTAATACCATTGCCGTAGTCAAGGCTTCTTTAACCTGTCCAAGTATTTGATCTTCGCCTATTACAATTGAATCAAACCCGGCACATACCTGAAAAATATGTCTAACAGCTTCATCATTAATTTTTGAAAAAATATATTCATCAATCGTTTTATCGTTAAAAAAAGATAAGTAAAATTCTTTAACAATATGAACAGCCCTTTCTATATTGTCTGATACTACATATATTTCACTTCTGTTGCACGTTGACAAAATAATTATTTCATCAATATTTTTATCTAATAATATAGTAGTTGCTTCAATCTTTTTAGCTTCAGTAAAAAAAACTTTTTCTCTTATTTTAATAGGTGATAAATTATGATTAAATCCTATTACCGCTACTTCCATGCTCACCTCTTGTTCTCACAACCTCTTTTGGTAATGATTTTATTTTCAATATAAGTTGAATTGTTTTAAACTGGAAATCCTTTAATTCTGGTACAGATATTACTGGCAAACAACTAGCAATATCTCCTGATTATAATTCAGACAATAAAAAAACTTCCGAAGTTTTTCGGAAGTTTAAATAAACATAATAATTTACAATAACAATTTTAATTATTATACGATAATCCTCCCGAAAATCTATAAAAAAGTATTATGGCAGGTCTCCTGACTTTCGGTTCAACTAATATTCACCTTCCCATGCATACGCACAGTGGCATTGAAAATTATCACCTTTCACAGTAGCGGGGGCTGTAACAGCTTTTACTGTTTTCCCTATTAAAACTTATGTTACCACAACACAAATATTCAATTTGCCTAAATTATATATTAAGATCTTTATATTGTCAACAAATATAATCCCACTCCAGATAAAGAGCACACTATAGTTTCTTAGAGTGAGCATAAAAAAAAACAATCTCATTTTATAAGATTGCTTTTTCATTATATATTGGTACGGATGACAGGACTTGAACCTGCATGGAGTTACCCACACGGACCTGAACCGTGCGCGTCTGCCAATTCCGCCACATCCGCATATCGCTTAATTATATTAACACAAGGAGTTTAGATTTGCAACATTTTTTTTGCTAAGTTCTAAACTTTTACTGATTTGCAACAAAATTTATAAAGTTGTTAACAAGTGTAAGGTTTTAAAAGAATTTTATTCACAGACTTTCATTGAAAAGATGAGATTCATCGGCTGCGCCTCAGAATGACAGCAATCAAATGTATAGCTTTTCAACAATCTTTGCAAATCTTGCTTCTTCAATTTGTAAAAAACAGGGACTGTCACCAGACAAATCCCTGCATTTTTCTATTCCATTATATATACTTCGTACTTGTCTGTAAGTTCAGCTTTTTTATCCATGTATACTTTTTCTTGCTTTTCTACAAAGAAACCTTCTTTAACTTCCTGATAAACTTCTTCAAATTCTGAATTTCTTGCAGGTATGTGTTCTGTAAGTTTAATTATGTGGTATCCGAACTGTGTCTTCACAGGTTCGCTTATTTCTCCAACCTGCATTGAAAATGCAGCATCTTCAAATTCTTTTACCATTTGTCCTCTTCCGAACTGTCCAAGAGCACCACCGTTTTGTTTTGAAGGGCAGCTTGAAAATTTCTCTGCAGCTTCTTCAAATTTCAAGCCATCTGTTATATCTTCAAGAATTTCATTGGCCTGTTCTTCAGTTTCAACAAGTATGTGGCTTGCTGCAACCATTTCTTCTGTCTTGAACATTGATTTGTGCTTTTCGTAGTAATCTTTAAGTTCTTCATCTGAAACTGTAATGCTGTTAAACATTTTTCTTAAGGAATACTGCTGCAGCATGGACTTTTTCATGTTTTCCATAACAGCTAAAAATTCTTCATCCTTGTCAAAGTTCTTTTCTACAGCATCAGAATACATCAGTTCATGCATAACAAGTTCATCGATTAACTTTGCTCTTCCTTCAGCACCTTGAAAATATGCCGCATTTTGTCCTAAATTACCCATAAGGGCTTTAAGGTCAGATTCTTTTATTTCTCTGCCGTCAACAACAGCCAAAACTTTATTTTCCATTTTATCTCCTATGATTTATTGATTTTGCAAATGAATTATGTATTTATCGCGCAGTTTCGCATCACAAATTTGTTTGCTCCTCACGTCGCACAAATTTGGTGCTCATTGCGGTTGACCTGCCGCCATTTTTCAGAAAAAACACCCTGAAAAATGGGGCTAGGGCATACAATAAATAAGAGGGTTTACACCCTCTTCAGCAAATTGACATACCCTATTTTACAAACTGTAGGGGCGGATCTTGTATCCGCCCGCGGGAGGACACGAGGTCCTCCCCTACATGTTTAATTGACTTTGTCATCAACTGAGAGGTTTACACCCTCTTTTTATACTTTATTCTTCTTCTTCCATGAATTCCAATAAGTTTGACAATTCAGCTATGCACTTATCTTCATCAGAACCTTTAGTAATGATAATAAGTTCGTCACCTTTCATAGCTCCTAAAGCCATTATGCTAATAATGCTTTTTCCATTAGCTTCCTGGATTCCTTTTTTAATAATAATCTCACTGTCAAAATTTCTAGCTTTCTTCACAAATATAGCTGCCGGTCTAGCATGCAGTCCTATCTTATTTTTTAATATTACTTTTTGTGATCTCATCTTCTACACCTCTTTTCTCATGCTTCATTAAATCTTCAGCAATCTCTTCAATTTTTCTTAATCTATGATTCACACCTGATTTTCCAAGGGGTGGATTTAGCATTTCTCCAAGTTCCTTTAAGCTTGCATTGCTGTGTTTCAGTCTTAAATATGCAAGTTCACGCAAATGGTCGGGAAGATTATCAATAGCTTTATGCTTTTTCAAAATCTTAATGCTGTTAATCTGCCTCATGGATGTGTCTACTATCTTATCAAGATTAGCAGTTTCACAGTTTATTACCCTGTTGATTTGGTTGCGTGTTTCTTTTACTGCTCTTACATTTTCAAAGTCAAGCACTGCCTTGTTAGCGCCCATGAGCGCCAGAAGATCTGAAATTTGTTCGCTTTCCTTTATGTAAGTTACATAGTTGTTTTTCCTGTAAATTACCTTTGCACCTATGTCGTAGCTTTCAAGAAGACTACAGATCCCCTTGCTTTGTTCCTCCCTGCTACTGACAAACTCAGCATGATAGGATTTTTCAGGGTCGCTTATGGAACCGCATCCCATGAAAGAACCTTTTATGTAAGCTCTTCTACACAGGTCATTTTTAATCAATTCTTCAGGAACGCCGTAGTCAAATGCCATTATGTTGAAGTCTTCCTTGTCGGCAATCCTTGTGTCCAGTAAAAACTTTCTGGCTAGATTATTTTCAATATTTATGATGTAATTATTATGTTTTTTAAGCCTGTTGGTCTTTTCCACGCTTACCTGAGTGGAAATTCCGTACGCAATCTTAAGAAGCTTGAAAATTCTTCTTGCTACCGCAGCATTTTCTGTTGAAAATTCCACTTCGATCTTGTTAAAACCCTTAAAGCTAATATAACCCATTGTTCTCACTAAAGCTGAGATTTCTGCCTGTGCTGCCACATCGCTGTTTATTTCTGTTCTTGACAGCTCATCCTTAATTTTAGAAGAAAAAGTCATATTATCACCTTATTTGTAGCAATGAAATTTTATATCTTCAACAGCTTTTTTAATAATTTTTCTTTCATCGTCGTATCTTGCAATTATCAATGATCTCTCAAAAGGAAGGTATTTAGCTTCTACAAATCCTTCATTTTTCTGTGCGGTGCAATTCATGTTCCGTGCCATCATCAAATACCAGTGAACTTCTTTATTTATATGAACCCTGTCCATGTAGCTGGTTCTGTTAAACTCATAATTGATTTTTCCAAGATATTTAATGGTGGTAACTTTTGCCCTGGTTTCCTCAAATACCTCGCGCAAGGCAGTTTCCTTAAGCGTCTCGTTTTCTTCAACTCTTCCTTTAGGAAGCACCCAATCTCCGTTAAATTTCTTTAACATCAATATGCTGTTTTTGAAAAAAACAATCCCCCCAGCACTTACTTCTTCAATCATATATGCCTCACCTTTATAATATTGTAGATTATATAATAACACAATATTTAAAAAAATCAAACATATATTTACAGTGTACAATAAAAACGGATATATTTCAACTAATTTTGTGATAAAATATTTACAAATAGAAAAATTTTAATCTTCCTGTTTTTCAGGTCTTTCTCCGTAATACTGATAGAAATCCACTCTTACATCCCCATTGAAAAGCTTCCTTTTTCTGTCTGCTTTTCTGCCGAAATCTTTCTCAAAGCTTTCAATTGAAGTAATGAAATAACTGGACCACGTCTTGTCTCTGCCGAAAACTTTTCCAAGATGTTCGTGTATTTTTTCAATTTCAGATATATCACCAATTCTTTCTCCGTAAGGAGGATTTGTAATCAATATGCCATATGGACACATTGGTTCTTTTATGTGCATTACATCCTTTACAAAGAACTCTATGCAGTCATCAACTCCGGCTTCAGCAGCATTTTCCTGTGCAATTTTAATGGCCTTGGCACTTATGTCTGATGCATAAATTTTAATTTCAGAATCAAGGTCTATATTTTTTCTTGCTTCAATCTTTGCGTTTTTCCAGTATTCTTCTTTGACAGCAGGCCAGTTTTGAGATGCAAAGCTCCTGTTTAAACCCGGAGCTATATTTCTCCCAATCATTGCAGCTTCAATTGCAATTGTTCCTGAACCGCACATGGGGTCATAAAGGATTCGGTCTTTTTTCCAGTAGCTTAAACTTACCAAAGCTGCAGCCATTGTTTCCTTAAGAGGAGCTTCCATTGATCTTTCTCTGTAACCTCTCTTGAACAATCCTTCCCTTGCTCCGGTTGTATCAATTGAAACAGTTGCAACATCTTTATGGATTGATATGAGAATTGTGTATTCAGCACCTGTTTCAGGCATCCACTCAACATCATATTCTTCACACAACTTTTTTGACACTGCTTTTTTTACAAGGGCCTGGCAATCAGGAACGCTGTATAACTTTGATTTTACTGATTTACCCTTTACAGTGAACCTTCCGTCTTTTGAAATCCACTTTTCCCATGGAAGTTCATAAGTTTTATCAAAGAGCTCTTCAAAGCTTAATGCTTCGAACTGCCCCATTACAAGCATAACCCTGTCAGCACACCTCAAATTGATATTTGCTCTGGGTATGTCTTTTGCTTCTGCGTCAAAGTACATCCAGCCGTTGTCTGTAACAACATTTTCATATCCCAGGTCATTGAGTTCTCTTTTTACAACTGCCTCCAGACCGAAGGCGCTGATTGCCGCTAATTTTATTTTATCCATATTTTCCTTTCTTAACAATCAATTGTTCAATCAATTGATATGCCGTATTTATCCATTTTGTAATAAAGCGTGGCTCTTGGTATCTTAAGGCTTTTTGCTGCTAGAGCCTTGTTGTTCTTAGACTCTTCCAGTGTTTTTTGTATAATTCTTTTTTCAATTTTTTCAAGATATTCTTCAAGTCCCGTGTCACTGTTTACAATTTCATCTATATTTATAATTTTGTTTATTTCGTCTATTTTTATTCTCTGAAGCTCATAAGGAAGGAATTCTTTTTCTATTTTGTCTTTTCCGCTTTGAGAAGCAATGACAACCGACCTTTGAATTACGTTTCTCAGCTCCCTCACATTTCCTCCCCAGCTGTACTGGTTGAATATGTCGAAAACCTCATCAGGGATTTCTACAATGCTTATTCCCTGTTCCATGCAAAATTCCTGCAGAAACTTGTTTGCAAGAAGTGCTATGTCTCCTTTTCGATCCCTCAGCGGCGGTATGTTTATCTGAAACACATCAAGCCTGTAGTACAAATCCATTCTGAATTTGTCCTGGGTAATTAGTTCTCTTATATCCTTGTTTGTTGCAGAAATTATCCTTACGTCGATTTTCTTTTGTTTGTTGGAGCCTATTCTTGTAACAACTCCATCTTCAAGAATCCTCAAAAGCTTTGGCTGAAGTTCAAGGGGCATGTCGGCAATCTCATCAAGAAAAAGTGTTCCTCCCTCGGCTTCCTCAAACTTTCCCATTTTGCCTTCATTTTTTGCTCCTGTGAACGCTCCTGCTTCATAACCGAAAATTTCGCTTTCAAACAATTCCCTCGGAATTGCGCTGCAGTTAATTGGAATAAATTTTCCCTTTCTGCCGCTTTCATAATGTATTGCTTTTGCAAACAACTCTTTTCCAGTTCCGCTTTCCCCTTTGAGAAGAATGTTTAGGGGAGATTTTGCAATATTTCTGCACAGGTTAATTATCTGAATGAAATTTGTACTGTTGCTTATTATTTTTGAAAAATATGCTTCACCTGAAGAAGCCATTTTGGAATATTCTTTTTCAAGCTGCAAAAGATTTGTCTGGGTCTTGTTTAATAAATCACTGAGCTTTACAATTTCAGTGATGTCTCTATCTCTTGCAAGTCCTCCTATCAGGTTACCAAGCTTGTCGTAAAGTGGAACTGCACTGGAAATAACATAGCTGTTTTCCCTGGGACTGTTGTAAATGTTGTAAAATGATGTCTTCCTTTCAAGCACTCTCGGAAGTATGGCATTAGGGAAAAAAGTTCTTATGTCTTTGTCGATAATATCCTTCCTTTCAACCGCAAAATACTGTTCTGCTGTTGAATTAAAAAATATTACTGTTCCGTCCTTGTCAACAACAGTAATAGAATCTGGTATGTTATCCAATATGTATTCAAATAATCCTCTATCATGCTTGTTGAAGCTCTTTTCGCCCACCATGTACCCCCTTACTTAATTGCATTAAAATATTTTTCTATAAACAAGTCATTTAAGTTCCAGAATTTTTTAAATTCTTCATATTCCGCCTGGGACTTTTCAATGTCTTTATTTGATTTTACTGCTCTTATTAAAATGTTTTTAGGAGTGTGTTCCATGGCTATGAATTCCATGAGCTGTACTTTGTAGCCTTTTGTTTCCAAAAACAAGCTCCTCAATGAATCCGTAACCAAAGATGATACCCTTTCCTTAATCAAGCCATGCTTAAGCATGGGCTCTAAGTTCATGTTTTCAATTTTATCATAAAATTCGTGCTGACAGCATGGAACAGATAAAATTATGTCAGTATTCCACATGACTGCCTTTACCAAGGCTGCATCTGTAGCATTATCGCAGGCATGAAGAGTGACAATCATATCCACCTTTTCCTTGTATTCAAAATTCTTTATGTCTCCGTGCAAAAATTCCAAATGTTCATAATTTAAACTTTTTGCTGTCTGGTTGCAAAACTCTATTACATCCTTTTTTAAATCAAGGCCGATTATTTTCACTTTAATGTTTTTTATAAAATAAAAGTAATAATACAGTGCAAATGTAAGATATGCCTTCCCGCATCCGAAATCAATTATCATGAAATCATCCTGAAGTTTTTTGTCCTTTAAGGAATCATCCACAATTTCCAAAAATTTATTTATTTGTTTAAATTTATCGTACTTCTTGGCATACACATCGCCTTCGGGGTTCATTACGCCCAGATGACACAAGAAATCACAGGGTTCATGTTCCCTGATGATGTATTGTTTCTTTTTGTTGTGTTCATCAATTTTTGGTTTTTTGCTCGCTTCTTTTTCTGTAACCTTAACCATTCCTTTTTTGCTGACCATTAGCTGAAAATCAGAATCTTCCGTGAATATATTTATGTTCCTGTAATCATGTACTATCATGTTCACTATTCTTTCAGCAGCATCCTCGTAGGAGCAGTTTTCATGGAAAGCCTGCTTGTCGGTAAATTTTTCAAACTGTATGAAGTTTTCTCCCTTTAAGGAAACAGTCCTGGCTGTTATTTTTATGTAGGGATTTTCAGACTTGTTTCTTGGAGTTGTAAACACAGCGTAAATAAACTTATTTTGCTTTAAACTGTTTGTAACTATTTCATGTATGTTCAATATAACACCCTCCATATTAATGAAGAATGAAGAGTGAAGAATGAAAAATTAATAGATGGATTTGTGCTTGAGCACAAATCCTTCCATAATTCTTAATTCTTAATTCTTAATTCTTAATTGTTTTAATTATTTGTAGCTGCTTTTCAAAGAAACTATGCGGTTGAAAACAAGATGGCTGTCATTTGAGTCCTGGTCTATGATGAAATAACCATGTCTTAAGAACTGGAATCTTTCACCCACATTCTTTTCTTTAATTGAAGGTTCAACCTTGCAGTTTTTCAGCACTACTTTAGAATTTGGATTTAGTTTTTCAAGGAAATTGGTTTTATCATAATCCTGATCTTCCATCATGTAGTCGTAAAGTCTCACTTCAGCATCCTGGCAGTGTCGTGCAGAAACCCAATGCAGCGTTCCCTTAACTTTTCTTCCTGTGAATCCTGAGCCGCTTCTTGTTTCAGGGTCATATGTGCAGTGAACTTCTGTCACATTTCCGTTTTCATCCTTTACAAAATCCTCGCAACGAACAAAATAAGCATTTCTAAGTCTTACTTCATTTCCCGGGAAAAGTCTGAAATACTTCTTCGGAGGAACTTCCATGAAATCTTCTCTTTCAATGTAAATTTCTCTGCAGAAGGGTACCATTCTTGTTCCCATTTCAGGATTGTCCGGGTTATTTTCAGTTTCCATGTATTCTACCTGGTCTTCAGGATAGTTTGTTATGATTAGTTTTATAGGATCCAATACAGCCATTGTTCTTTCAGCCTTCAGGCTCAAATCATCTCTCACTGCATGCTCAAGCATTGCAATGTCAACAACGCTTTGTGCCTTGGAAACACCAATTGCTTCACAGAAATTGTTGATTGCTTCAGGAGTGTAGCCTCTTCTTCTTAAGGCTGCAACAGTTGGCATACGTGGATCATCCCATCCGTCAACATATCCTTCTTCAACCATTTTCTTAAGATATCTTTTGCCCATCATTGTCTTTGTAAGAAATAATTTTGCAAATTCTATCTGTTTTGTTGGAGCAGTTTTGAAATCTTCCAGATTGCTTAAAAGCCAGTCGTAGAATGGTCTGTGGTCTTCAAACTCCAGCGTGCATATTGAATGAGTTATTCCTTCTATGGCATCTTCTATTGGATGTGCGTAGTCATACATTGGATAAATGCACCACTTGTCGCCTGTGTTGTGATGAGATTCATGAAGTATTCTGTAAATTACGGGATCACGCATGTTTATGTTAGGGCTTGCCATGTCAATTTTGGCTCTTAACACCTTTTTACCGTTTTCAAATTCACCGTTTTTCATTTTGTCGAAAAGTTCAAGGTTTTCTTCAATGGATCTGTTTCTCCATGGACTTTCTTTCCCCGGTTCAGTAAGAGTTCCCCTGTATTCCCTTATTTCATCTGCTGAAAGGTCGTCAACAAATGCAAGGGATTTTTTAATCAGCTCCACAGCATACTCGTACATTTTTTCAAAATAATTTGAAGCAAAGAATATTCTTTCTTCCCAGTCAGGACAAAGCCACTTCACATCTTTTATTATAGATTCAACAAAAGAATCATCTTCCTTTGTAGGATTCGTATCATCAAATCTCAAATTGAATATACCATTGTTTTTCTTTGCCAGGCCATAGTTCAGGCATATGGATTTAGCGTGGCCCACATGAAGGTACCCATTTGGTTCCGGAGGAAATCTCGTCTGCACCCTGTTGCCGTAAGTTCCTTTAGCCAGGTCTTCATTGATTATTTTTTGAATAAAGTTAACCGATTCCCTGTTTTCTGAATTATTTTCGATTTCGCTCATTTAATTCCTCCTTGAATAATTTATATTATCAATATTTTATTTGCAATAACAGTAATTATGAATAGTCAATATTCATCTTAAACTGGACAGACTCCTGCCACAATAACTTCACTTTATTATACTTAATGAAGCTCTTTATTTCAAGTTAATTATTCCAATATATTTATTATATCCCATAATTGAATAAATAGTTATTGCAAAGAAATTTTTGAATCTAAACTTTATTATCTTCTGGAGAACAGTAGTTCTCCCCTACAATCCGAGATTCCAAGTTCACCACATAATATAAAATTTTCATTCCTTAGGGGCGGACCTTGTGTCCGCCCGTTGCTATTGATTCATTAATTTTATTATCTTCGGGAGATTTCAAGACTCTCCCCTCACTATTGAAACAATTCTATCCAAAAAAATAAGGAACGGCACGCCGTTCCTTACAATTAATTCTTAATTCTTAACTCTTAACTTTTAATTGTACTCGTAGAAGCCCTTGCCTGTTTTTCTTCCAAGCAGATTAGCTCTTACCATTTTGCGAAGAAGTGTATGAGGTCTGTACTTAGGATCTCCGAATTCATTGTACAATACTTCCATTATTGCAAGGCAAACATCAAGACCGATTAAATCTCCTAGCTCTAATGGTCCCATAGGATGATTTGCACCTAATTTCATGGCTGTGTCTATTTCTTCTTTTGTTGCAACTCCATCTGCCAGTATGCCGATTCCTTCATTGATCATTGGAACAAGAATTCTGTTTACAACAAATCCAGGAGCTTCTTCAACGCTTACAGGAGTTTTTCCAATAGCCTGTGATAAAGCGTAAATAGCTTCATGAACTTCTTCGTCTGTAAGTTTTCCTTTGATTATTTCAACAAGTTTCATCATTGGAACAGGATTAAAGAAGTGCATTCCTATAATCTTTCCAGGTCTTTTGGATTTTGATGCAATTTCAGTTATTGACAATGAAGATGTATTTGTTGAAAGTATTGCGTCTTCTTTTGCAATTGCTTCTATATCAGCAAATATTGCATGTTTTGTTTCCATGTCTTCAGCAATTGCTTCGATGAACAAGTCAGCATCGCTGCATCCTTCATATGTAACAGATTTTGTAATGTTGCCGAGGATTTCATCCATCTTAGATTGTTCCATTTTTCCCTTTGAAACAAGTTTTGACAGACCTTTTCCTATTGTTTCTTCCAATGTATCAAAAGTTCTTCCAGCTCTTCCTTTTACAACAACAGGATATCCTGCCTGTGCAAATGTCTGCACAATTCCTTTTGCCATTGTTCCAGTTCCAACAACACAAATTTTCTTAATTTCCATCTTTTCCTCCTATTTTTGGACCATGTCCTTTTTTTGCCTAGAATCATTATAACACTCTGCTTTTTTTTAATCAAGATACTATTTTGATAATATTTTAACATTTTATTTTTGATTATAAATCGTTCAAATGTCAATAATATTATTGGTGTATATGCAAGATAAAGAAATTATACAAAGTTCTATGGAGAGTGCACATGATAAAAAAAATTGTAATGTCAGTGATGAGACTGTTGAACAAAACAATAGAGGACAATATATTTGCCCTCAGCGCCCAGTTTTCTTACTTCATAATTCTCGGAATTTTTCCGTTTTTAATATTTGCAATATCACTTCTTTGCAGCTACAGCGAATATATTTATTACTTGCTTGACACACTTAATTCTTTCATGCCTGAGGATGTATATAAAATAGTGTACAACATAGTAAGATATGCCATAAACAGCTGCAGCAAATCATATTTATCTCTTAGCATGCTGGTTTTATTGTGGTCTGCAACATCAGGAAGCGCTACAATCATCAGCGGAATAAACAAAGCATACGGCTTTACGGCCAAAAGACATTTCCTATTCTTAAGACTTGAAGGAATTGTTTTTGCTGTGGCAATAATGATATCCATGCAGGTAATTTTTGCCCTGGTGGTAGCAGGAAGACCAATACTCATATACCTTGAAGAACTAACAATTTACAAGAATCTTAACTATTTGCTCATACATATTCTTCGCTATGTTATTCCATTCTTACTGCTGTTTCTATTGTTTTCCGCAGCCTACAAATTTCTTCCCTATGAAAAAGTTGATTTTTCATTTGTGTTCCCAGGTGCATTATTTGCAGCAATTTCCATGATTACAGGCTCATACTTTTATTCTCACTATGTGAGCACAAGGTTTATGTATTATAACTCCATTTACGGAAATCTTTCAGGAGTGTTTGTTTTCATAATATGGATTTATATATTGTCCATAATTTTCCTAATGGGAGCAGAAGTCAATTACCTGGTTTCAAAAAACAAAAAATGTAAGTAGACTATCGATAAACCCATGACGCTGTCATCCTGAACGATAGTGAAGGTTGCCCTAACACTATTTTTCAGGTATTTTACTGAAAAAAAGCGGTAGGTCATTCACAATGAGAACCAAATTTATGTGAGCGTTAGCAAATAAATAAATTTGTGTTCGAAACTGTGGGATCTCATCTTTAATGAAAACATGAGATTCCTCGGGCTACGCCCTCAGAATGACACCGATGTAGCTATTTTACTGCTCTGAATATGAAGTATCCTGATTTTTTTTCTGCTGTTTCACAGTTTCCGAAGAGGCTTTCAAGCTTTTCCTTTGTGCTTGGAGCTCCTTGTTTTTTTTGAATTACTACATACAGGTGTCCGCCTTTGTTCAAATGCTCGTATGCTCCTTCATAAAAGGAAAATACGACATCCTTTCCTGCACGAATTGGGGGGTTTGTTACAATCATATCAAAATTTTCATTTATATTTTCAAATGCTGAGGAGCTTAATGTTTTGACCCTTGCTTTTACCTTGTTTTCCTCTGCATTCATTTTTGCAAGTTCAAGTGCTCTTTCATTTACATCAGACATTGTAACATTGGCGTTTTCAATGAGTTTTGCAAGCATCACTCCGATTGGTCCGTATCCGCACCCTAAGTCAAGAATATTTCCTTTAAAATTTGCATTTTCCTTTATAACGGTTTCAACCAGTAACATTGAGCCGAAGTCAACTCCATTTTTTGAAAAAACGCTGTTGCTGGTATAAAAATAAAATCTATCTTTTCCTAAATTCCAGTCAAATTTATAAATTTCCTTTTGAGTTGTGGGGTTTTTGGTAAAGTATTGTTCCATAATTCCTCCAGATTAATTGATAACTTATTATATATTATTTTTACCAATATTCAAATAATAATTAATGTGTAAATTTTTATAAAAAAAATTAGAAGTTGATACATAGCATACATCTGTTTTCATATAAGACCCGGGAGGGCACGAGGCCCTCCCCTACATATTGGAATTTCAAATGTATAGCAGTATCTAAAATTACTAGTTCGTAGGGGCGGACCTTGTGTCCGACCGTTTATTATTTCAACCCTACGTTGCTGCATAAAAAAATGTGAAGACTTACGCCTTCACATTTTTTCATCCAATCGGGAGTCACTGGGATGAGTCCCTGATTTACTAAAAGCTGCATTGAACGACGAATAAATTGTTCGCCCAAGGGTCTTTTAAGGATTGCTTTTGTTCTTTTAAACTGCCTTTACGCAGTTTGATTTTAAATCAGCTAAAAATTGCTTTTCAACTGTGTCATAAACTTCATATTCTTTTTCTTTGCTTTCAAATGTTGGTACATACAATTCTTTTGCATTTTCTTCTGCAGTAAATTTGTACTCTTTTGCATTTAGCATTTCTGCAATTTTTCCGAACATTTCTTTGTTTGTCATTCCTGTAAGAGGTTTTACTGCTTCTGTTACATTTCTTACAGTTGTATCTGCGCTTGTTATTGTTCCGCTGCTTTCTGCAAGACTGCAAAGAGGAAGAACATAATCAGCACATGTTGTTGTTTCATTTTCGAATATATCGAATGCTGCAACAAATTTCAAATTATTTACAGCTTCTTTAAGCTCTGGGCAATTTCCAACCACATCTTCGCCTATTGTTACGAGACCTTTAACAGTTCCCTCAAGGATGGCTTTTTTAAGTTCTTCTCCTGATGTTCTGAAACCTAAATCCCAAGCTCCCTGGCTGTTGGATTTTGCTTTTAATACTATGAGTCCTCTGTGAGGTTTATCTGCATTGCCTGTTACCAGTACAATATCAGCCAGCACTTTAAGTGCTTCATTTTGAACTGTGTTTGAATCAGCAATTATAACAGGTTTTTTAGCCTTTTTGAAAAGTTCTGCAACTTTTTCTGCTGATGGTGTAACATCAACCTTTTCAAGTGAACTTAACAGCTGTTCTCCGTTAGCATAGCCTTTTACAGTTTCTGCTTTTACTGCACCTTTTTCTATCAGTGACTTCAAAATTCCTGCAAAGAATACTTCGTAGCTGTCTAGTTCTGCTTTGTCAGCCCATTGATCAGCCTTTGTTGCTTTTGTTGAGACAGAAACAACCTTCATTGAATTTGAAAGTCTTCTAAGTTTCATTCCTGTTGCAGGATGGTGCTCGTAAAGTTGTCCTGCAGCTATAATCAAATCTGCTGAATCAAGTTCCGCAAATGTTATAGTTGATTTATTCTGTCCAAGAACTGTTTCAATTCCTGGTTCAGCATCTACAGTAAATGAACCTGTAAGATTTGTATTGAGTTCTGCTGAGACCGCTTTTAAAAGCATCAGTTCTTCATTTGTAATCTTAGGTGATACTGCAAAAGCTATTGCGCCTTCGCCGTACATGTTTTGTATGCTTCTCAGACGTTTTGCAGTTTCAAACAATGCTGCTTCCAACGTTGTTTTTTCCTGTGCTCCCTTGACTTTAGCAAGAGGAGAAAGAAGTCTGTCCTTAGAATTGATGTGCTCAATTCCGAATTTACCTTTTCCGCACATTGGAATTTCATTGTGTCTTGGACTTGATGCTTTATAAACCACATTGTCCTTGTGTTCATAAACAATATCGCATCCTACTGAGCAGTAGCTGCATACTGACTGTGTCGCAGCAAGATCAAGCGGAATTTCCTTAATATTTTCTCTTCTGTCAAGCCATGCACCTGTTGGACATACATCAATACATCTTCCGCATGAAATACATTCAGTTACTTTTAATTTTTGCTCAAAAGCAGGAGATACAAATGTCTGACTTCCTCTTTCAACAAATCCAAGAGCAGAAGCACCAACAACTTCCTGACATGTTCTTACGCAAAGTCCACAAAGAACGCATTTGTCAACATTCTGGGAAATGTATGGATGATCTGTTTCCTTAAACTTTTTGTCTTTTAGAGCATGATATTTCTCAGTGTCAATATCAAACTTTTTAATATAGTCAACAAGCTGGCATTCAAAGTAATCTTTGCAGCCGCATTCCAGACATCTTGAACCTTCTCGTACAGCTTCTTCTTCTGTCATTGTAGGAAGAATTGGCTGGAAGTTGTGTTTTCTTATTTCAGCTTCAACTGTTCTGTGAGCTGTTCTTGGAACTTTTTCCTGGTCCTTGAAGTCTTCTGCTTTTACTTCAGTGTAAACCAATGGAATATCTTTATAAGGAATTATAACTCCGTCAAGGTAGCTATTAATAACTTTTGCTGCCTGCTGTCCCTGGGCAATTGCATCAATTGCTATTTTAGGGCCTGTTGCAGCGTCTCCGCCGGCAAATACTCCTCTTAAGTTTGTTTCAAATGTTTCTTCGTTTATAGCAATATTTTTCTTTTTGCCCTGTCCAACGTTTATGTTGCCGCAGTCAACTTCCTGACCAATGGCAGCAATTATTGTATCTGCTTCAAATGTTACAAACTCTCCTGTCGGCATTGGTTTTTGTCTGCCAGAAGCATCCTTTTCACCAAGAACCATCTTTTCACATTTGAGTCCGGTAACTTTATCTTCGCCTTCTACAAGAGCAGGAGCTGACAGGAATGAGAATATTACTCCTTCTTCCTTTGCTTCTTCGATTTCAATTTTTTCTGCAGGCATTTCATCTTCTGTTCTTCTGTAAACAACTCTCACTTCTTCTGCTCCTAGACGAATGCTTGTTCTTGCAACGTCCATGGCAGTGTTTCCGCCGCCTACAACTATAACTTTCTTGCCTATTTTAACCGGGTTGTTTTCTGCTACTTTAATAAGGAAATCAATTCCTCCGAGAACTCCGTCTTTGTTTTCTCCTTCGCATCTCATGGGTGAACTTTTCCATGCTCCAATTCCAAGGAATACCGCATCATATTTGTTCTGAAGATAATCAAGAGTCATATCTTCGCCGATTTTTACGCCGTAGTTTATCTTTGCTCCCATTTCTTCTATTACTGACACTTCTGCATCAACAACATTTTTTGGAAGTCTGTATTCAGGAATACCATAGCGAAGCATTCCGCCCGGCAAGTCCTTTGCTTCAAATATTTCAACTTCGTGTCCGTCACGAAGCAGGAAGTATGCAGCTGACAGTCCTGCAGGACCTGCACCTACTACTGCAACCTTTTTACCTGTTGCTTCTTTTAAACTTGGGATATAAACATCGCCTGAGTTCAAATCATAATCTGCTGCAAAAGTCTTGATGCATGCAATTGAAACAGAATCTTCAACATGCTGTCTTCTGCATGCCTTTTCGCATGGGTGAGGACATACTCTTCCTATACTTGCAGGAAGAGGAAGTTTTTCTTTTATCAACATCAGTGATTCCTTGTACTGTTTGTTTGCTACCAAGCCAACATATCCCTGAACATCTGTGTGAGCAGGACAGTTTAAAGTACATGGGGCCTTGCAGTCTCCTATGTGTTCAGAAACAAGCAGGTTTAAAGCTGTGTTTCTTGCTTCCTCAACTTTTTTTGTGTTAGTCTTGATGACCAATCCGTTTGTTACAGGTGTGGCACAAGCTCTTGCAAGCTTAGGCTGTCCCTCTATTTCAACAACGCACAGTCCGCATCCTGCATATACTTCAAGATTTTCATCAAAACACAGATGAGGAATTTCTATATTATTTTCTAAAGCTGCCTGCAGCACATTCTTGCCTTGTTCAGCCGTAATTTCTTGTCCATTAATGTTAAGTTTTACTAAAGCCACGTCCAAATCCTCCCTCTTAGTTTTTTTCAACAGCGCCGAATCTGCAAACGCTGAAGCAATTGCCACATTTTATACACAATTCCTGACTTATCACATGAGGATTCTTGACAGTTCCTTCAATTGCATTCACAGGACACTTTCTAGCACACAAAGTACATCCGGTACACTTGTCCTTATTGATTTCAAAAGTCAACAACGGCTTGCAGTGTTTTGCCGGGCATTTCTTATCAACGATGTGTGCAATATATTCATCCCTGAAATATTTCAAAGTTGAAAGTACCGGGTTTGGAGCAGTTTGTCCAAGACCGCAGAGTGAACCGTCTTTCACGCTTGTTGCCAGAGTTTCAAGTTCTTCAAGGTCTTCCATTGTTCCGTTGCCTTGAGTTATTTTTTCAAGAATTCCAAGCATTCTCTTTGTGCCGACTCTGCAAGGTGTGCATTTGCCGCATGATTCGTCAACGGTAAATTCCAGGAAGAATCTTGCTATGTCAACCATGCAGTTGTCTTCATCCATAACAATCATACCGCCTGAGCCCATCATTGAGCCTGCAGCCGTAAGATTTTCATAGTCTATAGGGATGTCCAGATGATCCTTTGTAAGACATCCTCCGGAAGGTCCGCCTGTCTGAACAGCCTTGAATGCCTTGCCGTTTGGACATCCTCCTCCGATATCATATATAACTTCACGAAGTGTTGTTCCCATAGGAACTTCCACAAGTCCTGTGTTTGTTATTTTGCCGCCTAATGCAAATACCTTTGTTCCTGAAGATTTTGCAGTGCCAAAACTCTTGAACCATTCAGCACCGTGGTATAGAATCTGCGGAATGTTTGCCAGTGTTTCAACGTTGTTGATAACTGTAGGTTTTCCCCAAAGCCCTTTGTTTGCAGGGAACGGAGGTTTTATTCTTGACATTCCTCTTTTTCCTTCAATTGACTGCATGAGGGCTGTTTCCTCGCCGCATACGAATGCGCCGGCTCCAAGTCTTGTTTCGATGTCGAAGTCAAAACCTGAATTAAAAATATTCTTTCCGAGAAGTCCAAGCTCCCTTGCCTGATCAATGGCAATGTGAAGTCTTTGAACTGCAACAGGATATTCAGCTCTTACATATATGAAGCCTTTTGTAGCTCCAATTGCATAACCTGCAATAGCCATTGCTTCAAGAACAGCGTGAGGGTCTCCTTCAAGAACGCTTCTGTCCATGAATGCACCTGGGTCTCCTTCGTCAGCGTTGCATATAATATATTTTTGATCAGCCTTGTTAGGTGCAGCAAAGCTCCACTTCATTCCAGTAGGAAATCCAGCTCCGCCTCTTCCTCTAAGGCCTGCATCTTTCATAACTTTTATAACATCATCGGGAGTCATTTCAGTAAGAACTTTTCCCAATGCCATGTAACCGTCAGTTGCAATGTATTCGTAAATGTTTTCAGGATTGATAATGCCGCAGTTTCTTAAGGCAACTCTTTTTTGTTTTTTGTAGAATTGAACGTCCATGAGGGAAGTGTGCTCTTCTTCATCTTTTGATTCTTTGTTCTTAACTTCAGCAGAACCAATTGTATATTCTTCAACAACATTGCCGTTTAAAATGTGTTCTTCGAATATTTTCATGGCTTTTTCAGAATTAACGTGAATATATGTTACTTTTTCTTTTCCAGGAACATATACTTCAACTATTGGCTCATAGGTGCACATTCCGATACATCCGGTCTGAACAACCTGCACATTTTTCATGTTTCTTTTTTCAGCTTCTTCTGCCAATGTTTTCAAAACAGGTTTAGCGCCTGCTGAAATTCCGCATGTAGCCAATCCGACAACAACTCTTATAGCATTGTCAACATCTTTCATTTCTAAATTTGTAACAGATTCTTCTCTGATTTCTTTCAAATTATCTAATGTTTTCAAGATTACACCTCCTAATTACTGTATTTTTTCAATATTTCAGGAACACTTTTTGCTTCCATTTTCGGATAAACATCTTCGTCAATAATCATAACGGGAGCCAAACCACAGCATCCCAGGCATCTGGTAGCTTCCAGGGTGAACATTTTGTCATCAGTTGTTGCTCCAACCTTAATATTTAATTCCTCTGAAAGTTTGTCCATAATTTCCTGAGAACCTTTTACATAACAAGCCGTTCCAAGACAGACACCTATTTTGTGCTTTCCTTTTTCTTCTACAGTAAATTGAGTATAGAATGTTACAACACCGTATATGTCAGCCAATGGTATATTTGTTTCATCAGATATAAACTGCTGCACTTCCAAAGGCAAATATCCAAATATGTCTTGGGCCTTTTGCAAAGTCTGCATTAATATACCTTGTGAATTTTTTACTGTATCTATATACTGTTTCAGTTCTTCAAACTCACTTTTTCTTGCTTCTACAAATTCATTCTGCAATTCAGTTACCTCCATATTATTATAATTAACACACAAACACGTTTATATTATAGCTTCGAGTATATCAAAAGTCAACCTAATAGCTCGCAATTTGTCAAATTAAAAACATGCAAACGTTACATATTTTGGAATCAGAGTTTTAGGCTAAAATAAAATCCTCTTTCATCACAAAGAGAATTTTATGTATTTTTTTACAGCATTAGAATTTATTATAAAATGTTTTATATGCTTTATATGTCATGTACACATCAGTCTTGGAAACTATTTCAAAAGGCGCATGCATGCTGAGTACTGGAACTCCCAAATCCACAACATCCATGTTGTAATTTGCCATTATGTAGGCAATTGTTCCTCCGCCTCCCTGATCAACTTTTCCAAGTTCTGCGCTTTGCCATGCAACACCGCTTTCATTGAAAACTTTTCTTAATTTTCCAATGTATTCTGCATTGGCATCATTTGCACCGGATTTTCCTCTGCTTCCTGTATACTTAATCAATGCAACGCCCTGGCCCATAACCGCAGAATTCTGAATTTCTGAAACCTGAGGATATGTTGGATCAAGTCCTGCTGCAACATCAGAGGAAAGCATGGAGCTGTTAGCCATGGCTTTTTTAAGAGTTCGCTCGCTGTAATTTCCATTGTCCTCCAGAGCTATCATTTCAGCCACCATATTACTGAAGAACAAAGAATGCATTCCGGTGTTCCCGTTGCTTCCTACCTCTTCCTTATCTGCAAAAACAGCCACAGCTGTTTTTTCAGGATTTTGAACTTCAAGAATGGCTTTAAGCGAAGTATATGCACACACTCTGTCATCATGACCGTATGCCATTATCATTCCTCTGTCTATTCCCATGTCCCTAGATTTTCCTGCAGGCACTATTTCAAGTTCAGCTGTCTGAAAGTCTTCTTCAATCATCCCATATTTTTCATTTAAAATTTTTAAAACATTAAGCTTGAACTTTTTCTCGTCGTCTTTGCCTTCTGCTGGAAGACTTCCTATTATAACATTCAGACTTTCGCCTTCAATAGCTTCTGAAAGTTTTTTATCGTTTTGATCCTTTGCCAGATGCGGAAGCAAATCTGTAATATAAAAAACCGGGTCCTTATCATCGTCGCCTATGGCCACTTCAATAATATCTCCATTTTCCTTCACAACAGTTCCGTAAAGAGCAAGAGGTATAGCTACCCACTGATATTTTCTTATTCCGCCGTAATAATGAGTTTTCAAAAGAGAAACACCATGCTTTTCATAAAGTGGATTTGGTTTTATGTCGATGCGCGGGGAATCAACGTGGCTTCCCACAATGTTCATTCCTTTTTCAAGTTTTTCCTTGCCTGCTACTGCAAGAACTGCATCCTTACCCTTGTTTACATAGTAATACTTTGTTCCTGCCTTTATTTCCTGCAGCTCTTCGATGTTCACAAAACCTTCTTTTTCAGCTCTTCTTATTATTTCTTTGATTGAAAGTCTTTCCGTCTTAGATGCATCTATGAATTTTTTGTAGTCATCACCTAAATTAAAGACATCGTTTTTTTCGTCGTCGCTTATTTTATCCCAAATAAAGTGTTTCTTGTAAAATAGTTTACTGTTTGTTTCCATATTATCTCCTTGTATAATGGAACTATATTAATTCCAAAAATTATTTTCTTTTCTATATAATTTTTTTATAGACTCATTGAATTAGTTTTTTCCTGCGGCAGCTGTAAATAAACGTCAGGCTGTTACAATTAAGGCTATATCCGCAGATATGTTTATTTGCTAATTAGATATATGCCTCATAACTTTTATATATAGCAAGTATACATTCAACATAGGGTTCGTGGAAACATAGTGTATCACATTTTACAAAATTGTTGTTTACTAAAAGGCGAAAGATGATTGTTGCATCATTTGTTCTAAGGCTGTTGTTATTACTAATAGTTTTGGAACCTATTCACTTGCCAGTTATAATTATATGTGTAAATACAAAAAATATTATACCACATTTATCATATATTTCACTACCTATTTTTTACGCATATCCATTACATTATTAGCAGTCACATTGTTCTTTAGAAACAAATTCTGCATCTGCAAGTACTTTAATTGCTGTCTTTGTTATAGAATCATTAACTAAAATAATCGGACCTGTACATCCCATACCACTTTCAGCATAAATACCTTGTTTCCACAATACTTTTACAGCCTCCTCAAGATCCATAATTTCAATTCCAGAAATTTGTGAAGTAACAACTTCCTTTTTAGGTGCTACAACTTCTTCATCAGATATTTCTTTTTTTGTTGACTTTAAACCTTTTAAAATCTCCTTTAACCCTGCTTCATTAGCTTTGGCAAATTCATCTTTTGCTATCTGTATGCAATTTCCTCTTACAAGCTCAGCTGCATATTTTATAGCTCCTTCAACTAAAGGTGCACCCGAAGCTCTTGAAATAATCATTATTAATTTCTCAAAACCTTCACCAATGCCGGGTCCATAACCATATCCTATGGATTCATAGTTTCCACCTGTTGTATAAGATGAAAATATTTTAATTAATAAGTTTCCTGTTAAGGAATCCATTACCATTACATCTGCAGATGCCATCAGTAAATCATTTCCTCTCATTATAGAACCGCCATCTGCTCTTTGCGAATCAGCAAATGTTATATCATAGCCTTGTGATTGCAATTTTTTAAGTGCAATTTCAGTTTGTCTGGCACCATCTATATTCAATATGCCAACAGTTGGATTTTTAATGCCGCAAGCTTTAGCTGTAATAATTCCATAAATAGCATTTTTCACCATGCCTTCAACTTTATCAGTAGATGAAGTACCTGTAGTTGTAGCTATAAACATTTCTTTACCCTTACCAGGTGTAATAATTCTTCCTACAGTTGATACTCCAATTGGAAATGGATAATGCATTGTAACTGCTGCATCTATTTCTTTTGAATTTAACAATGATTCCATCATTTTATGTGCTTGGTCTTCTGTTTCTATCTTTTCTGTTTTTATACCTTCTGCAGTTTGAGATCCTAAAACAATTACCTCAATTCCACTTTTTTGTGCCTTTAATGATGCTTCTAAAATATTTTTCTCGCCATGTTCACTTCCCATAGCAGTAATACCAATTTTAGGTTTTTTCCCATATTCCCCAGTATTAAGTGTATCTGCTAACTGATTAAAAATATTACCTATTATTTGATTTACTTGTTTTTCTGACATATCTACACTCCTATTCTGCTAAAAGATTTGAAGCGAAATTTTTCAGTGCTTTTGCTATCAGTCCCTTAATTTGTTCTTCTGATACATATCCTTGTTCTTCTGTTTTTCCTTGATTTGCTTCAATTACGAATGATACACCATCAAAAAGATTTGTCATTCTGCCAAGGAACAAGCTTCCTTTGCCTATAACCATTGCATTTTTGATTTTTCCGTCAAGTATATCCTGTCTTCCAAATCCTATAAATGGTACCCCTGAAGGAATGTGCCCTTGAGTTGGAGCCCAACCTACCATACCATGTCTTTCTGCAAAACTTGCTAAATCATTCTTTTCTATATCTCCTCTTTTTACTGCTAATGCGCCTATCATTTTGTAGTTAGCCAAAGGTACATCCCCTGCTCCAGCCGGCTTTGTAATATCAGGATTTTGCATTTCTACAGAATATTTATCTATATCTGTAATCTTCATCTGAGCTTTATCTAATGCTTGTGTTACTAAAGATGTAATAACAGCCTGAGGGGATGAGCCAGTTCCAACCATGTGTTTTCCAACTAGGTCAACTCTAATTTCTGGATTTACACCATCATTTTCACTTATTAATACAGCAAAACCTCCAAGAACATCTTCAAGTATTGGGATACCTTTTTTTACATGGTCTTTACCATTCATTCCAAGTTTTGCTGTACATCCACCAGCTGAAACAATAACATTTTTATAAGTACCTGCTTTGACAAGTGATGCTGCCTGAATTAACGCATGTGTAGGTGCAGCACAAAATCCTCTTACGTCAGAACCCGTTGAATTTATTAAGCCGGCTACTTCTGCACATGCTTTTGCAAAGTTACCGCCACCTCTTTGATTCATATCGCCGCATGCTTCTTCGGAGCAATCAATTACATAATCAATATCTTCCTTATTAATATTGTTTTTTGCAATTAAATTCATAATTGCTAAAACATTAGTTGCTTTTGAAGTTAAATTTTCATGCATTACGTGTGCATTTAAATTTATATCTAAATCATGTGCTCTTTTTACACAGCCAACTAAACTTTTATCGTGATAAATTGGCTCCGAATGTTCTTCATAAACTAATTTATTAATTATTTCGGCTTCATCGCCTTCCTTCAGTCTATCTAATAAATCAGCTCCTATAAGAGGATGATTCATTAGTTTAATTTTAGTAGTTTCTACAAAGTTTTTTTCTAGTTTAACAAGATCAAATACATCACAGATCTGCATTAAACATATAAATTCGTCTTGAGGCATTATTTCGCCATATTTTCCGAATCTTGTTGCTGCACTTATTTCTTTGTCATACCATGGTTGTTCAATTTGTACAAGCTCATCTGGGGTTACATTTCCAATATATGATTGATTAGGTGGATATTTAACAACTTGTTCAAATGTTCTTAAATGACTTTCAATTTGCTTCAAATATTCCGATTCAGGGTTTATTGTTCTTTCAGTAGTTTGAGTAGTGCCATTTTGCAATACCATGTCTGGTGTAAATGCCAATATATAGCTTGCACCTTTAATTACACTGTTCATTTATTTACCTCCGTTAAATTTAATATATTTTAAGTTGTATAAAGGATTGTATGTTTTTAAAAAAATTGCTTCGCAATTAAATCAACTGCGAAGCAACAATATCTATAATATAATAATTAAAGATATTTACAGAAGTCTTCTCTAATTGGAGCCATTTCTGAAATTATATCATCAACATCCAATACCATTTCCATCATACTTACTTGTTCATCATAAATAGATTCGTCTACTTCATTTTTCATTTCTGGTTCACATATATGGAATACACTGAGTCCTAACTGAACTCCTGTCAATGGACCTGCGAAAGTTGGGTCTCCATTAGTTACTGTTTCAGCAGCTAACCCTGATGCTTCGCCTTCTGATGCTCCTAATACTACTACTAAATTTTCAGCACCAAATTTTTCTGCGAATTCTTTAACCCTTTTCTGATTTTCTAAATCCATTGCGCCTGCGGCAGTTCAGACAAAACATTCTGTTGAAGAAAATACTACTTCAGCTCCAGCACTTTTTACACATTCTTCAATAGCTGGACCTGGTATTCCATCTCTGTCGCCTATTATAACAACTTTTTTGCCTTGTAATAAGCTCATTACTTTTCCTCCTATTTTTTTAATTTCATTTTTACTATATAGTAATTTATTTTACAATAACTATATGTACTTCTTAATCAATGCTTCAACATTCTCCGGAGTTGCTTCATCTTTAATTAGTTCTTCAATTTTTTCTCCATCTTTATAAATAGATATAACCGGCAATCCTAATATTTTCTGTCCTATAGCAACTCTTCTTGCTTTAGTAGTATTTAACTTAGCAAATTTCAATTGTTCCCCATATTTCTCGGATAAATCCATAACATGAGGCATCAAAGCCTCACAAGGAGCACATCCATCTCCGAAAAAGTCTACCAATACATATCCTTTCGATTGTAATACCTCTGTTTCAAAATTTGTTTTATCTAACACTAACATATTAAAGCCTCCTAATTTTATTCTGACAAGAATTTTTCTGCTTGAACCGCTGCAATAGCACCATCTGCGGCTGCTGTCACAACTTGTCTTAAGCTTTTCAACCTAACATCTCCGGCTGCATATACACCTTCTACATTAGTTTTCATATTTTCATCAGTAACGATATATCCTTTATCCATATCAATAATACCTTCAAATATATTCGTCTTAGGTGTATATCCTATAAACACAAATACACCAAATATGCCATCATCTTCATCAGCAACTAATTCTGTCATTTCACCGGTTTTTAAATTCTCTAATACCATAGAATTAACTAATCCATCACCTTTAATTTCATGTACCGCACTATCCCAAATGAAGTTCATCTTCGGATTTGCAAATGCTTTTTCTTGAATAGATTTTGCTGCTCTAAGTTCATCTCTTCTGTGAATTACAGATACTTTTCTTGCAAACTTTGTTAAGTACATAGCTTCTTCAATGGCAGTATCACCACCACCTACTACAAAAACTTCTAAGCCTTCAAAGAAAGCACCATCACAAGTTGCACAATAAGATACACCTTTTCCTGTGAATTGTTTTTCTCCGGAACAGCCTATTGGTCTTGATGAAGCTCCAGTTGCTATAATAACTGTTTGTCCAATATATTCTGCTTTTTTACCTACTAAAACTTTTTCTTTGCCCTCAAGTTTAACTTCAAGAATTTCATCATATACTTTTTCCGCACCAAAATGCTTTGCTTGTTCAGCCATTCTATCTATTAGAGTAGGTCCTGATTCGCCTTCAAGACATCCTGGATAATTTTCTACTTCAGAAGTTAGAACTATCTGCCCTCCGTCCTTTTCTTTCTCTATTATCAATGTGCTCATTCTAGCTCTTCCAGCATACAATGCTGCTGTTAACCCTGCTGGACCTGCTCCAATTATTATTACATCATAAACATTGCTCATTTTACACCTCTTATACTCAATCTAAATAATCCATTATACTTGGAAATTAATAATATAAATTTCCAAGTATAATGTGATTTTATAAATTATTTTCAAATACTGTTTCACCAGTAGCTTCGATATTATTCTTCTTTAAACGCTTTCATCAGAGATACCATTGCAAGCAACATTACAAATATAAAAGGAAAGGCCGCTGCTACTGAAGCAGTCTGCAGTGCTTGAAGTCCACCTGCAAGTAATAGAGAAGTAGCAAATAAAGATTGAACAACTCCCCAAATAAACTGTTTCTTGGCTGGTGGATTTAAATTGCCTTGTGAACTAAACATACCTAATACGAATGTAGCCGAATTTGCTGATGTAATGAAAAATGTTCCCAATAATACTACTGTTATTAAAGATAAGATTTTACTTAAAGGGTACTGATTGAATACTTGAAACAAAGCAGTAGATGGACTATTTACTGCTAGTTGTAATCCTTCTATACCTATTTTATCAATTAGGTTAATACCCATAGAACCAAATGCTGCAAACCAAACAATTGATACTACAGCCGGAGCAAATATTACACCCATAATAAATTCTCTTATGGTTCTGCCTTTTGATATACGTGCTATAAAAGTTCCTACAAATGGTGCCCAAGCTATCCACCAAGCCCAATAAAACACAGTCCACCCTTTTAACCAACTATTATCGCCAAAAGCTTCGATATGAAGACTAGCACTTACAAAACCATTAATATATTGACCCAACCCATTTGTTAATGCATTAATTATTTTCAATGTTGGCCCTAATACAATGGTTAATACAAGTAAGCTAAAAGCAAGTATAAGATTAATGTCTCCTAGTATCTTTATACCTTTGCCTATGCCACTTATCGCCGTCCAGATATATAAAATTGTAATAATAAATATTATCCCTATCTGAACTATTTTAGTTTCCGGAATATTAAACAAATAATTCAGCCCACTGTTTATCTGTAAAGTTCCAAGTCCAAGAGACGTAGCTACGCCAGAAACTGTTGCAAATACAGCTAATATATCTATAAATTTTCCAATAGGTCCATTAACTCTCTTCTCTCCGATTAAAGGAATGAAAATGCTACTAATTAGACCTGGTTTATTTTTTCTAAATTGAAAATAAGCAAGTGCAAGTCCAATGATGCTATAATTAGCCCAAGGGTGAAATCCCCAGTGCATAAAGGATGTCCTCATAGCAAAATTCGCAGCCTCCATTGTACCAGGCTCTGCCCCAACTGGGTTAACAAAATGTGATATAGGCTCTGCTACGCCCCAAAACACAAGTCCAATGCCCATGCCTGCTCCAAACAACATACCAAACCAAGATGTTGTACTATATTCTGGTTTTGAATCATCAGGTCCTAATTTAATAGATCCATATTTGCTAAAAGCTAATAAAAGGGCAAATACAACAAAAGCTAACATAGATAGCAAGTAAGTCCATCCAAAATTAGTTGTAAGAAAATCAAATATAAAAGTTGCAAAATTTGAAAAATTCTCTTTTGCGATTATTCCCCATAAAACTATAACAATAGATATAGAAAGAGATATATAAAACACACTATTATCTTTTTGATTTAATTTATTCAATATGTTCCTCCCTTTTTTATGGTTTAGATGAGGGTAAAAACCCTCATCTAAAATTAGTTTAAATTTTCACCTTAAATACTGTTTGTTCTTTCACATCATCAGTTAAAGCATCTAGTGCTACACCTACACGATGATATCTAAGTTTCCATTGTTGCTCCTTAGATGTTGAAGGATCCCCCAATGGATATGGAATAGATATTGTAGGTACTATCTTGTTTGAGCCAACTGTTGTTGCTACAGGTATCAAATTACACATTTGAACTATCGGAATTCCTGCTCTTTCAATTTCTTTTACCATCGTTGCACCGCAACGAGTACAGGTACCTCAGGTTGAAGTCATTATAACTCCGTCAACTTTATCTTCAAATAATTTTTGTACTATTTCTTTGCCCATTCTTGCTGCTTCAGCTTGAGTGGTTCCTGTGCCTACAGTACTATAGAAATAATCATGTAGCTTTGCTATTTTTCCTTCTTTTAAATATGCTTTCATTGCATCAATCGGCATTATTACATTTGGATCTGCATCTGCTGCTGCAGGATCAAAACCAGCATGTATAGTCTTATATACTCCTGATTCTAATCTATCAACATCTGATATATCATATCTTCCCCAGCGTGTTGCTGATGCTGATTGAATTCTATCCGGATTATTTACAGGTACTATTCCACCGGTTGTTACCATTGCTATATTTGCTTTTGATAAATCTTTTATTGGTGCTGCTATTGGTACTCTGTCTAGTTTTGGTATAGGAAGTTCCGTAATATAAGGCTGGTCATTCAATTTCTTAATCAACATCTCCACGCCTCTTTGAGCAGCAATCTTTCCTGATTTCAACCAAACTTGAGCTCTAATTCCTCTTGGGAAAAAACCTTCTTCATCAGCTGAACCTGTTTCTTCGCCTTTTAGTATTTTATTTGCAAAATTTGCTATTACCTTTATATCACCTCTAAGTTTAGCAGCAGATTTTCCACCTTCAAAGATATACATATCTTTTTTAAACATTTCTACCCCAGGATTTTCTACATTCATTGAAGTAATAACTGGTACATTAAATCTTTCCTTAACTGCTTTACAAATAGTTCCGCATGCTACCCCATATCTACCTGCCTGGAATGCTGGGCCTGCAATAAATATATCAAATTCTTTATCTTCTAAAAATCCCAATATTATCTTTACAGCTTCTTCCGTATTTGAACCCATAAAGTTATCACCACAAATTACTGTATGTGTAACTTCTGCTTCAATAGCATCGCTTAGTGCAAGTGATGGTCCTACCAATCCCTCTCTTATCTCTGGCTTATAATCTGCTTTCTCTTCTCCGCCTATTCCTGCAAAAAATTGATTTATATAATGAATTGCTTTTTTCATCTCTACACCTCCTAAAATTCTTTCATTGTCTTAGTTGACCAACCAGCTATTCTATCTCCACAGAACATAGCATTATCTTCCATAACAATAGATCCATCTTCTCTTACAGAAGCTCCAAGCAGCTCATCATAAGACCATCCACCTGATAAACCGTCTCTAGCTAATGATTGTAATTCACCAATTACTTTGTCTGCTGGTGGAAGTTCAATTAATTGTGAAACGTTGCCTGTAGATACCAACGCATTTGCTTTCTTGTCTAATGTAACAAGTGGTTGAGAAGCTCCATCTCTACCTGTGCATTCATTACTAATACCTACAGTCTTTACTCCAACATCTTCTAAAGATGAAATGCATAAAATATAATCAGCATCAGGATTTCCATATCCTTCTTCTGTAACTATAGCACCATCGGCACCTAAGGATTTTGCCATTTGTGCTACAAATATTGCTGAACGTTTCTTTTGTTCTAATGATACATTTAAGTTTGACATTATAACGCCTAAGAAATTAATGCTTTTTCCGTGTTCTTTATATAATTCCTTAATAGTTGGAAAATTTTGAAAGTCATATGTGCACCATTTTGAAGAACTAGGCATAAAGCTACCGGATATCATTGCTCCATCTAATATTTCATTAGGATGCATAAATGTTGGAACAAATTTATTCATATCCCATCCGTACACTAAATCATTATATCCCAACTCTTCCATTTGAGACTGAGGTTGCATTACTAATACTACTGATGGAAGTTTACTAATTTCTTCAGATCTTTTAATAACTGAATCTAATTCAAAAACTTCTGTTTCTTCAGGTACTAAGTCTTTAACTGCATTTCCTAAATATTCTGCTAATTTATGTGTTGCCCATCTAATTGCTCTATTTTTTTTCTGTTGTTCAAATCTTTCAAATTCTTCATCAGTATCGGCTACTACACATATATTGATGAGTTCTGAAAACAAAGTGTACTTTGCACCTTCTCCACCCATATCAATTAATCCATCGCCAAAACTACCATAATGCATTCCTACACCTAAAACACTACATCCTTTTAAAGCATGGACTCTTCCGCTACCTGCCGCTTCAACATCTCCAGTTACACCTGGAAACACCGGTCTGCCATCTGGACGAATCCTAGGTTCTACAGCCTCCTTAACAGGAACTATTCTTGTGTTTTCTCCAGGCTTAGCAATAATTATGTCTACATCAATAATGTGCTCATCTTCTTTAAGAAAAGACATCGCCTCTTCTTTGTTAATAGACAGCACTCCATTATGAAACATAGTTTGCTCTCCAAAAACAACATCTTTAACTTGAAAATTACCAATTTCTAATTTCATTTCTTCACTCCTTTTAAGTTAATATAAATAAGCAATTTTTTATAAAATCACTATATTCTTAAATTTAAATCTCTTGTGTCAACATTTTTCATTTGATTCTGCAAACATTTTCTTTAAAGTTTCTATATTGTTATTTTTTTTACTAAATTATATTATTTGCTTTTTAGAGCAATTTTATACGCAACAAGCAAACAATTTCAAAGCAAAATAACTTACAGTGTTTGAAATATTTTACATTTTTTAACTAATAAATGTTTTAATTGTTAAGTTAATTTATTAACGATATATTAACATAATCATGATTATATGTCAATCGTTATTATTTTACAATCTAAATTTATTTTTTTCTTACTCCTAGGTTATTTTTATATTTATTAAATATTTAAAAAGCAAAAAACCTCGATATTTAAAAATCGAGGTTTTTTCTACTTATTCGTATTTAATTTCTTTTCATTATTATGTATTCAATAATTTTCATAGTTTCCCGTATAGACTGCTCGATGCTTTTTTCATTTCCAACAACTTTTTCGTGCAATATCCCTTGAAAACTATAAATTATTGTTTGGTTAATTATATCGAAATACTCTTCTTTTATTATTCCATCCTCTATGAGAGGATACAAGATTATCTTATTCCTATCATAAATACTTTGAAATTTTAACATCTTTAATATTTCTCCATTGGATTCTCCCAACTCTTCAGGAAAAATATTATAATATTCATTAATGGTTTCTTTCAATATATCTTTATATTTGCCAAAAAAAATATTATAAAAAATTTTAGGATTTTCAAATGAAAACTTACAGAAACACTCCCAAGTTTTCATAAAAACCTCAAGTGAATTATTTGAATTTTTAATAAATTTAGGTAATTCTAAAATGTATTCTTTCAAATACTTCATTGATGTGAAGAATATCAGATGATCCAAATCTTCAAAATAATTATACAATGTAGCACTATTGTAGCCTGCTATGTCTGCAACATTTCTTATTGTTACATTTTCTATTCCATCATTATCAATTATTTTATTTGTGGCTTCAATAAAATACAAAAGCATTCTTTTTCTTTGTATTTCTTTATTAGTTGACATATATAACTCTCCTTCTTAATTTATATTTTACATTTTTGTCACAACTCATCAAAGTTATATAAATTAATTAGTATGCATTTACTTAATTTATAATTAAGTCACCTCTTAGCACTTGGAAACTCTATTATAAATATAAAGCTAAATGTTATGTTGATTATAGCATAATCACGATTTATGTCAACGTATACTTTTTTCACTAAATATCAAAAGCCTAATTATCTGATATACACTAATGAAGCAAGGTATATTTGATCTTCAAGCTTAACACACTTGATATTATAATTTTTTACCATGGTGAATTCACCGTCGTAACCGCTCATCTGCCATTTCAAATCAGCATTAATGTTCATATAATAATCTGTCTTTTCCAGGCTGTTAATTTTATCAACTTCAACACTTAAAGCAAGTTCGTAGTCTGTGGGGCAGTCAATAACCTTGTATAAAATGTCGAGATCGTTTTCCAGAAGATTTTCCGCTTCTATTTTTTCCAGCTTTTCTTCCAATTTTCCCATGTCCTTATAGCCGTAAAGAAATTCATTCATTACCTCTATGCGCTCATTGAGCAAATATTCTATGCTGTCTATTTCCTCGTAGTATTGGTAATATCCAAAAGAATTATAACTAAAAAGAAGCGAAATAAGCATTATGAAGATAAATCTGTTTCTCATTTGTAATCCCCCTACAATAAATTATTGATACCATTTATTATAGGGGGACAAAGTTGTCTTTCATGGCGCTATTTGTCATGAAAATCTTATTAGTTTTCGCTTGTATTCAACATATTACTACAATAGACGGGCAATTTGCACAGCTATAGACAAAAACCGTACTAGTCATTCTTTGTCCATGCAGAATTTTATTAGCCTATTGTTTTTACGCTCTTTCTCTTTTCAATTGTGAAAGGAAGTTCCATGAGACCTTGAGGAGTTTTATCGCCTTTTATCATTTTAATGAGCATGCGCATTCCTACAGCACCTACATCATAATACGGTTCTCCTATAGTAGTCAGTTCAGGTCTTACAAATTTTCCTTCTCTTATGTTTCCAAATCCTACTACAGAAACATCATCAGGAACTTTTATTCCATTGTCAAAGAAGCTGTTCATCACTCCAATGGCAATTTCATCATTGCTGCATACCACAGCAGTAAACTCGCTTGCATCCTTTGCAATTGTTTTTCCAAGTTCATATGCCCTGTTGTGCTTGTTTCCTCCCACAACATACATTTTTGAATATTGAAGCTCATTGTCTTCAATTGCCTTTTGATAGCCGGCAATTTTGTCATTTTCAACTGATGTTCTGTCTGCAAAGTCAGAAACATATGCAATTTTCTTGTGGCCTTCTTTAATCAGGTAGTTTGTCATCTCATAGAATGCAGCATTGCTGTCTATTGAAATATGGTTCATGTGTTCATGCACGTCTCTTGTGAAATAAATGCACGGCTTGTTAAGTCCTCTTGCAATTTCAATTATTTCATCGTCAAACTTGTTTCCTACCAGGAACAAACCTTCTGCTTGCTTTCTGTCCAGCAACTGCAGATATTTTTCCTGAGTTTCCTTGCTTGAGTAGCTGCTGCATAGAAGAATGTCATATCCGTACATTTTCCCTATTTCTTCTATTCCTCTTACTATATCAGCAACATAGCTCTGTGCTAAATTGTTTACTATTACACCTATTAAATATGATCTTCTTGTAACGAGGCTTCTGGCAACGTCATTTGGCTTGTATCCGGTTTCTTCAATAACTTTAAGTACTCTTCTTCTCACTTCAGGACTTACTGGCTTAGAATCGTTTATAACCCTTGATACGGTTGAAATAGACACTTCTGCAAGTCGTGCAACGTCTTTAATTGTTATCATTTTATCCTCCTTGTTAATTTGGTATTTGAATCGTATTCCTAATTATAATTTATTATATATGTATTTTCATGAAAACGCAATTGCTTTTTCCTAGTTTTCCTAAAAAAAATAAAACCCGCGAGAGCCGCAAATTATTAATTCATACCCGCATCTAAGCAGGTGGGATTTCTGTTGAGCAATTCTGACTTCCCGTCGAAGCGGGCCTGTCATAGGCACTCAAACTCGAATTCCCTTTTACAGTATGTCGGTTGAATTAAAAAATTTCCGTGAACCGCAGGCTTTTAAGTTAATGTAATTATACCACAGCGTGTTTATTTTTACAACTGTAATTTAATTTTACAAAATACAATTATTAGTATTTTTCCCTCAATATTCGTTAATATTCAAGTCTTTAATTCATTAATTCTATTAATTCCTCTTCATTGATAACTTCTTTTTCCATTAATTTTTTTGCAATAGAAGACACTTTATCCATATTTTCTCTAACAATTGTTATTGTTTCTTCGTAAATTTCTCTTGTTAATTCCTTTACTGATTTTTCCACAGAAGCTAGCGGAATATTCAGCTTTTGTGATAAAACTGAAAAATTAATGAATCCTGAATTATCATCCATACCGTAGGACGAAATGTAATCAACTGCAAGAGTGGTTGCTTTTTCAATGTCATTTTGTGCTCCCACAGTTACATTTTCTTTTCCAAAAAACACCTCTTCTGCAATACGTCCTGCCATGAGCACAGACAGATGGCTTCGAAGAACTCGTTTTGTAACAACATCTGTATTATTTGGAGTGCTCAATGTATACCCTCCAGCTCCCTTGCTGGTTGGAATTACAGACACCCTTATTACTTTGTTTTCCGGCATGAGATATTTTGACACAAAAGCATGTCCTGCTTCATGATAAGAAGTTGTCAGCTTTTGTTTTTTGTTTTCTTCTGCATTCTTTTTTTCAGAGCCTGCAAGTATTGCAAGATATGCTCTTTGAATATGGTTGTTGCATATCATTTCAGAATTTTCCCTGATGGCAAGAAGTGCTGCTTCATTTATGAGATTTTCAATCATGGCTCCACTGAAGTATACTGTAAGATCCGCAATCTCATCAAGCTTGATATCCTCTGAAGCTTTCTTTTTTGAAAGATAAAGCTCTATAATATCTTTTCTGGCATTTTTGTCAGGCAGCATAATTTCAATCTGCCTGTCAAATCTCCCGGGTCTTAATAAGGCTGAATCAAGAGTGTCAATTCTGTTTGTTGCTGCCACTACTACGATTCCTGCTGCTTCTCCAAATCCCGACATTTCAGTCAAAAGAGCATTCAGAGTTCTGTCTCCCTCGTCGCTGCCCCGCATGTTTCCATTCATTCTTTTTTTGCCTATGGCATCTATTTCATCTATAAAGATTACACTTTTTCCTGATTTCCTTGCCTTCTTGAAAAGATTTCGTATCCTTCCGGCACCTAGACCTGCATAAACCTGTACAAAATCCGAGCCTGAAACTGCATAGAAAGGTACACCTGCTTCTCCTGCCAAAGCCTTGGCCATCAATGTCTTTCCTGTTCCAGGAGAGCCGTACAGCAAAATTCCCTTTGGCATCCTTGCATTGAAGTTCGAATATTTGTCAGGAAACTTTATGAAGTCAACAATTTCCTTCAGACTTTCCTTTGCTTCGTAGTTGCCTGCCACATCTTCAAACTTCATGTTTGAAGAGCTTAAATATTCCATTTCATTTAAATTATTTATTTCCTTCTGAGCCGACTTTTTATTTTTTAATATTAGAAAAGTCACAAAAATCAGCACACCAATTAATGCCGCAATTTGATAATTGTTCATATATACCCCCTGTATTTCCACAACTGTAAGGGCGGATCTTGTGTCCGCCCGTGTTATTATTCCAATAAATCTATGGGAGGACAGTAGTACTACCCTACAACTGTATGATTAAAAGAAAATTTGTGCAGAGCACAAATCTTATATTCTTATTCTTTATTCTATTATACAACTGAGATATACGTTTGGATATATTCAATATATAGACATGTTTCAATGATTTTCCTTATTTACCAACAGACAAACAGATTGTGCAGCTATGCCTTCTCCTCTTCCTTCAAAACCTAGATGCTCTGTTGTTGTTGCTTTTATGTTTACATTTGAAATGTCAGTTTCAAGATCTTCAGCAATGTTTCTTTTCATTTTTTCAATGTGAGGCATCATTTTAGGCTTTTGTGCAATTATGACGGAATCAACATTCCCAATCTTAAAACCGCTTTTAGTCATGAGATCAGTGACTGTTCTTAAAAGAACTCTGCTATTGGCTCCTTTGTAAGCATCATCTGTGTCAGGAAAAAGACATCCTATGTCTCCCTTGCCCATTGCCCCTAAAATGCTGTCCATTATGGCATGAATCAATACATCTGCATCTGAATGTCCTTCCAGACCCTTTTCAAAAATGATTTCAACTCCGCCAATAATAAGTTTTCTGTTTTCAACCAGCTTATGAACGTCGTAACCAATTCCGATTTTCATTGTCTCTCCTTAATATACGCTTGCAAGAATTTCTGCAATTCTTAAGTCAAGCGGTGTAGTAATCTTTAAATTTCTTGGAAGACCTTCTATAGTTTTTACCTTGTACCCGTAATATTCAGCTATTGAAGCATCATCTGTAAAAACAGCATCTTCTGTTATTGCATTCATGTAGCATTGTTTGATTGTTTCAAAGTCAAAGGCCTGTGGAGTCTGTACTGATTTAAGCTTTTGCCTGTCCAATGTTTTTTCCACAAAACCGTCGCCGGATACTTCCTTGATTGTATCAATCACATCAATTACCGGAATGCATGCTTTATGAAGAAATGCATTTTCAACGCAGCTGCTTATAAGATTGTAGGATACAAACGGTCTGACTCCGTCATGTATGAGCAACACGGAGCAATCACTCCTCACTGATTTTATTCCTTCAAAAACGGATTCTGTCCTTGTGGAACCGCCTTGTACAACTTGCGTTATTTTTTCATAATTTTCCGCAATTTCACTTTTCACATATTCCATATCTTCTTTGTTTACAACAAGAATTATTTCATCTATTTCATTGCTTTTTTCAAACTTGTACAATGTTGTATCAAGTATTGTTTTTCCTGCTATTGTCATGTACTGCTTTGGAAGTTCTAAACCCATTCTGGTTCCCTTTCCTGCAGCAACAATAATAACAGAGACAAATTTTTCTCTAAACATGGTATCCCTTCTTCTAGTTAAGAATTAATTCTAATTCTCAGACTAGCCTAATTTTTCACTATTTATTATTTTCGGGAGGGCAGTAATCCTCCCCTACAAACTGGAATTCAACTTCACCGCCAAACACTATCTAATTATTTTGTAGGGGCGGATCTTGTATCCGCCCGTGTTATTAGCTCAATATTTCTTATCTTCGGTGGGACAGTAGTCATTCCCAACAAATTTTTACGCAGAGTTTGGTAGTACACGCCTACTCGGGAGGGCAGTAACCCTCCCCTACATATTGAACTGAGAACTAACTCTTCATTCATAATTATTTATTTGTTATTGTCAGTTAAACAGTTTTTTTATGTTCAAGTCGCTCAGTTCAGCATGAGGAACGCCTAACTTTCTGCTTGGAATGAAATTTCCGTGGCAGTCGGAGCCTCCTGATATCATAAGGTTGTTCTTCTTGCAAAAATCAATATAGTATTGAGCTTCGTCCTTGTTGTATGGCGAAAAGCATTCTATTCCGTCTATTCCTGCCTCAAGCCAGAACTTAAGTTCCTCTTCAGGCATGGTTGTGTTCCTGTAGTGATATGACGGATGGGCAAGAAACAATTTTCCTCCGCTTTTCTTTGCAATTCCTATTACTTCATCAGGGCCCTTGAGTTTTGCCTTAAGCCCTGATTCTTTAACTTCCTGCAAATGATTCAAAACATCTTTGTGAATTCCTTTATCAATCATATAGTTGGCTGATTTCCAGCCTCCTCTTTTCCTGTCGTATTCATATTTTTCAAAGTCCTCAAGACTTATGCTGTCGTATTTATCGGCTGCATATGTTCCAATGTATTCCTTGTTGGAATTTAGTTTGCTTTGATTGCTCCAGTTGATTAAGTCCATCAATCCCTTGTTATTTATGTCATAATTGTACAATGTGAGATGGTATTCTCTTCCATCATATTCTGTTGTAAGTTCAGTGCCTGGAATGAAAATGAGGTTGTCTGAAGGAGTAATTATATTCTCCATATTTTTCACATTGTCAATACAGTCATGGTCTGTTATTGAAAAAATATTTATGTTACTCTTTATAAGCTGTTCCTTAAGTTCCTCCACATCCCACGTTCCATCAGAAGCGCAGGTGTGCATATGCAAGTCGACTTTTTTCATTGTTACCTCTTTCTAATATAATGAATCCTCATTGATCCTGGTGTAGAATTTTTCCTTGACTTCATCAAAATCCTTCGTCTGTGCCATGATCCACATGAGCTTCGTTATTGCTGCTTCAATTGTCATGTCGTAAGCCTGAAGAACATTGAATTGTTTTAAAGCTCTCACTCCAACTTCATACACTCCCATATCGCTTCCTTCAAACATAACCTGTGTGGCAACAACAACAATTTTACCTTTTTCAGTCAAATCCCCAAGTTTCTCAAGGAAATTTCTCTTGTCAAGAAATGGGAGTCCTCCTACGCCATATGATTCAATCACTACACCTTCATATTTTTCGCCGATGTAATCAAGAACATCCGGTTCCATGCCGGGCACAAGCTTAAGAAGAAAAATACTAGGATAAATGCTTTTGTAAAACTTGACTGTTCCATTTTCATGTTCACTTCTTATATATCTTGTAATCCTTGTGTCATCTATTATTGCCGCAACCGGAAAATTAATGCTTTCAAAAGCACTGTAGCTTTTTGATTTTACTTTTCTTGCCCTGGTACCAACAATTGCTTTTCCGTCAAACACAAGGTATACACCTTTTACACCTTTTTCTGCAGCAAACCTGAAGCTGTCAAGCAGGTTTTTCTTTGCATCGGTTATGTCTGCATTTATGGGCTTTTGAGAGCCTGTAACAACAATTGGTTTGTCCGGATTTTGTATGAGGTATGAAAGAGCTGCTGATGTGTAGGACATGGTGTCTGTTCCGTGAGAAATTACAAATCCATCGTATTTGTCGTAATTTTTTTCAATTGCTTCTGTCATCAAAACCCAGTATTCCGGCTGAATGTTTGTACTGTCTATATTTAACAGCTGAATGGTATCTACATTGCAAAATTCCTTTATTTCCGGAACATAGCTTAAAAGTTCCTCTGATGTTATTCCCGGTGCCAGACCTTCTTCAGTTTTTTTTGAAGCAATTGTTCCACCTGTGGCAATAAGCAAAATATTCTTTTTCATTTTATCCCCTCATATTTTTATTGCGTTCAACTTCATTTGATTTTCATTTATTTTTTATATAATTTAAACTTTAATTAATATTTATTGCCTTGACCATGTCTTCCGGAAGGGGACACTTAATGGTGATTTCTTCTCCCGTCAGCGGCTGTCTGAATTTCATTTCATAACAGTGAAGAGCCTGCCTTTTTATGAGACTGCTTTCATTTCCGTAAAGAGTGTCTCCCACTATTGGGTGACCTATGTGTTTCAAATGAACCCTTATCTGATGTGTCCTGCCTGTTTCAAGCTTAAGTCTTACAAGTGTCATGTTGTTCATTCTTTTCTCAACCTTGAAGTGAGTGATGCATTCCTTGCCTGACGGGTGCACGATTCTTATTATGTCTTCAGGATTAAGCCTTGCAATTGGCTGGTTTATTGTTCCTTCATCTTCTTCTATTATTCCTTCTGCTATGGCATAGTAGTATTTGTCCACTGTATTTGATTTCATCTGATTGGAAAGCTCGTTGTGAGCATATGGATTTTTAGCTATTATAACAACTCCCGACGTATTCATGTCAAGCCTGTTTACAAGTCGTACTTTTCTTTGTATTCCCTGTTCCTTGAAGTAATAAGCAACACCATTGGCTATTGTGTTGTCTTGATGGGACTTTGTTGGATGTACAACAATGTATGGAGGTTTGTTGACAACCAGCAAATCCGAATCCTCATATACAATGTCTATGGGAATGTTCACTGCATTGTATTCATCTTCTTCTTCATCAAATTCTATGGTTAAAATATCTCCTTGAGAGATTCTTTTGTTCAGTTTTGTCATGCTGCCGTTTATAAAAATCTTGTCATTAAGCTCAAGACGTTTTGACAGCCGCCTTGAAAAATTTAAGTTTTCACTCAATATACCCTTTACACTTTTGCCGTTTTCTTGTATTGTATATTTGAGAATATTATTATTGTTCATTAATATGCTCCTGGATTTTCATTAATATAAATATAATATAAATTACATTTAATGTAAAGGGGATTATCATGAAGGATAAGTTAATAAATATAGCTGCAAACTATGATAGTTATACGCTGGAAATAAAACAAAAGCTCATAGATATATTAAAAGAGTACGGCTATAGTTATTATGACGGTTTCTGTGAGGAAGCAGAACTTAACATTACCATAGGCGGAGACGGAGCCTTTTTAAGAGGTGTGAGAGAAAGCAATTTTTCACGCATTCCTTTCATAGGAATAAATACCGGAACCCTTGGATTTTATCCCGAAATCACTCCTGAAAACATGGAAAGTTTCATCCATGATTACAAGGAAGGCAAATTTTCCGTTACAAACGTAAACCTTATTGAAAGTGAAATAATAACATCAGGACAAGCAGAAAAAATATATGCTGTCAATGACATAATACTTAAAAGAAAAGACATGAAGACCATTCATCTTGATGTCTACATAGCATCAAACCATCTGGAAAAAATAAGCGGTGACGGTTTAATCATTTCTTCGCCTCTTGGAAGTTCCGCTTACAACAAATCTGCAGGAGGAAGTCTTGTGTATCCTTCACTGAAGACACTGCAGCTTACGCCATTGTCTCCGATTATTTCAAACGCATACAGGTGCCTTGACTGCAGCATAATTGTGCCGCCGGAATTTGAAATAACACTTTACCCTGAAGGAAAAAATGATTACTTTTTCGCCTTGTCTGCAGACGGAGAAATGTATGAATACGACGAAATAGAATGTGTACATTTCAGGACTTCAAAAAGAATAATCAAAAGGCTTTCAACAGGAACATTCAACTACTGGAATGTTATTAAGGAAAAATTCCTGTAAAAATTCACAAGATATAAGGGCTGTTATGTAACAGCCCCAGATCATTGATAACCAACGACGTTGTCATCCTGAACGATAGTGAAGGATCTCATCTTTGTTGAAAACATGAGATTCTTCGAGCAAGCTCTCAGAATGACAACGTCAAACGTTACTTTATCATCATGCTGTTATGAAACAGCCCCATTTATTTTTTACATTCTCAAAGTAAATTTACTTCCCACATTTATTGTGCTTTCCACTGTCAGGGAATATCTGTGCACGTCGGCAATCCACTTTGCAATACTTAAGCCCAGTCCTGTTCCGCCTTCCCTGTGGCGCGCCTTGTCAGCTCTGTAAAACCTGTCAAATATTCGATCTATGTCTTTTGCAGCTATTCCTATTCCCGTGTCTTCAACAGTGAAATATTTCTTTTTATTTTTGTCAGTATACAAACTTACTGTAACCTTACCTTTTTCTGTGTACTTAACTGCATTGTCAACCAGTATGACCACAAGCCTTCTTACTTTGTCATAATCTGCTCGTATCATTACATCATCCTCCAGGTTAAGCTGAAAGTCGATGCCTTTCTTTTTTGCTATTATTTCCATGTTCTGGCACACATTTTCAACTATTTCAGAGAATGAAAATTCTGATATGTCCAGTTTTTCCTCGTTGGCATCAGCCTTGGCAAGAATCAACAGTTCATCAATAAGCTTTGCCATTACCCTTGTCTCTGAATATGCATTTGAAAGCCACATTTCATTTTCATCCACAGTACCTTCTTCGTCGCTTAAAACAACATCAAGATTTGTCTGAATTACAGTCAATGGTGTTCTGAGCTCATGAGAAGCATCTGCAACAAATTCCCTCTGTCTCATCCATGTGTCTCTAATTGGTTTTATCGCCTGTCCTGTAAAGGCATAGCTGATGCAAAGCAATATTGCCATACCGGTGATACCAGTTACAAACAACACCGTTTTTAAGAACGACCACAAGATGTCTTCATTTATAGTGCTCTGATAAACCTGGACCACGCTTTTTCCGTTCATGTCGTTAAAGAACTTTGTATAAATTCTGTAATTGAAACGGCCAATCTTTTTTGTCACAAAGGAATCTTGCTTATCCTGAAGAGATTTTTCAGCCAGTGATTTTATGTCGTCAGCAATAGCTATTTCATTTTCCTCTGAATAAACTCTTCTGAGATTTTTATCATAAATCACGTAACATGCATCCAGCTTCTGAGTCCCCATCAAAGCAACACTTGGTCCGAACCTCTGAAGAAAACTTCCATTGAGCATGAAACCTGAATATGTCATGCTTCTGTAGGTATAAATTCTGATAGCTTCAGTTTCCATCAAGTCCTTGTTGCCGTCCTCATAAACAATTCTCGTAAAACTGTATATTCCTGTTGCAACGAAAAACATGAAAACTATAAGAATCAGTCCCATATATGCTGTTAATTTAAAATGAAGCCTTCTAAACATACTATTTCTCCTTAAGCATATAACCTACGCCTCTAACTGTTTCAATCTTTGCATTTGTTTCTTCAAGCCTTTTTCTAAGGTGGTGAACATATATTTCAATGTTGCTTTCCAGTACGTCAGCTTCTAGGCCCCAGATTCTGTCTATTATCTGTTCTCTTGTGAAAACCTGACGTGGCTTTTTTATAAACATTTCCATTAGCATTGCTTCTTTGAGTGGAATTTTATATTCCTTTTCCTCTATGAACAAAAGGTAATTTTTAACATCATACTTTATGTCTTCAAATTCATATATTTCACCCACGTATTCAGTGCTTTTCCTTCTGGCGAGAGCCTTTACACGTGCAATCAGCTCCTTGGTTGCAAATGGTTTTACAAGGTAGTCATCAGCGCCGTTTTCAAGCCCAAATACACGGTCGTCTACTGTATCCTTGGCAGTAAGCATTATAACCGGTGTCTTTATTCCTTCTTTTCTTATTGTTTTTAATATCTGAATGCCGTCCACTCCAGGAAGCATTATATCAAGAACAATTACATCATATATGTCTTTGCTGGAAAGTATGAGGCCTTCTTCGCCGTCATTGGCTATATCCACATCTATTTTTTGTTTCGAGAACAAATAATTAAGCGCCTGTGTTATTTTAACTTCATCTTCCACAATTAAAATTCTCAAATTCATTCCTCCTGCGATGATTTATACCTTTATAATAGCTGTAAATTCTTAATTTAACATTAATAATATGTTCATAAGCAACTTTATTTGATTAATTATATAATACCTTATATTTTATTGCAAAATAATTTTACACTAAAAAATGAGCATTGCTGCCCATCTACTACTTATAAATTTACATTTCTTACAATATATGTTCACCCATTACTGATAAATTTATATTCCGTAGGGGCGGACCTCGTGTCCGCCCGTAGTTACTGATTCACAATATTCTGCGGGAGAGCACAAGGCTCTCCCCTACAAACTTTGATTTCAAATTCACCGATAATTTCTAATATTATTAAAATATATATGCTCATCCTTACTGACAAGTTTACATTTCTTACAATACATGTTCACCCATTACTGATAAATTTATATTCCGTAGGGGCGGACCTCGTGTCCGCCCACTGAATTACAATCAATTAATTAGCATTCTGTCTCTGCACTGCTAAGCTCATCATTGTCATTATCAATAACATCATGCTCTTCAACAACTTCAATGTTGTGAGAATCTTTATGTATACTTCTTAATTTTATATCCTCAATAAGACCCTTGAGCACTGCTGCCTGACTGCTTAATTCCTGGCTTGCTGCTGCACTTTCTTCTGCCGTTGCAGAGTTTGTCTGCACAACAGATGAAATTTGTTCTATGCCTGAGTTTATTTGTGTTGCACCTAAAGCCTGCTGCTGAGAAGCTTCTGCAATACTTTCCACTATTGAAACTGTTTCATTTGTTTTATTAACAATCATTTTAAATGATTCAACAGTTTCGTCGGCTATTTTTGCTCCCTTAGAAATAGCATTCAGAGAATTTTCAATGAGCTGCGTTGTATTTTTAGCTGCTTCTGCACTTTTTGATGCAAGATTTCTTACTTCATCAGCCACAACTGCAAATCCCTTGCCTGCAGAACCTGCCCTAGCAGCTTCAACTGCAGCATTCAGTGCAAGAATGTTTGTCTGGAAAGCAATGTCTTCAATTGCTTTTATAATTTTTCCTATTTGAACAGACGAACTGTTTATTTCATCCATTGCCTCAATCATGAGTTCCATATATTTTGTTCCGTTGTTCACATCTGAGGCAGTTTCTTCAGATATTATTTTCGCCTGCTGAGCACTTTTTGCATTTGATATAATCTGTTCAGTGATTTCATTTATTGTTGCTGCTAATTCCTCTATAGAACTTGCCTGTTCAGTTGCTCCCTGTGTGAGAACCTGAGAACCTTCCGCTACCTCTTCCGAACCGCTGGCCACTTGTTCTGCGCTTATGTTTATGTTCTTAAATATGTAATTCAATGATTTTACAATCTGTACAACAGAATCTTTAATAGGTTCAAAATCTCCTAAATATTCCTTGTCAACAAATTGAGTCAGATCTCCGTTTACAATTGCTCCAAGATGATGTGAGATATCCTGGATAATTGCATTAAGTTCAACTATTGTCTTTTCCAAGGAATTTAAAAGTACTGCTGTTTCATCCTTGCTTTTTGTTTTTGGAACCTCAGTGTGCAAATCTCCTTCTGACAAAAGTTTCAACCTTTCTGCACATGCAATTATAGGATCTGCAATTTTGTTTGACATTCTGAATCCCATGAACGCCGCTATCAATATGGACACTAATCCAAGAATAACCGTTGCAATAACGCTGAAATTTGTGCTTTTCATATATTCGCTCTGGGGAACATCAATGAGCATTGCCCAGCCTTCTGTTCCTTCAATTGGTGAATAGGACAGCATGTTCTTAGCTCCGTTGTTCGAATAGGTGCCAAAGCTTGTCTCTCCATTAAGCATTCTTTGTTCAAGGGAAGCCAATTCCGAATGACTGCCGTCAGTCTGGTTATTTAAAATCATATTTTCCAGATTTAAAACCTTGCTATATTCAGGATGTCCAATAATGTATCCTTCCTTGTCAATAATAGATGCAAAACCAGCCTCTCCAATAACTACCTGGGAAGCAATATCAGTCAGAGTTTTTCCATCTATTTTAACTATGACAACTCCTTCTGCTGTTGAGCCGTAAACACCGTCTTTCCAAAGAGGGGCTGATACAATATAGTACATTTCAAATGTTGCCGAATCAAACTGAGCATCAGTAACAAACACTTCTCCGTTCATGGAAGCAGTATAATAATCCATGTGTTTAACAATTTCTGTTCCTGATGATGATGCTACAAATCCATCTTTATCAGCAATGTTTATGTCCTTTAAACCATGCATTGCTATTCTTTCATTGAAAATTTTGCTTTTTTCTTCCTGAGTTATGTCTTCACTTGTAAGCTGAGAAAGCAATCCTACTTCTGCTGCTATTGTTTTGTAACCTTCAAGTCTCATTGTAACAACATCTGCAGATGATGCTGCAATTTCCTGCATTGTTTCTTCAAGAGTGTCAAATGTTACATTGTAAGTAAGATATGAAGAAACTCCCCCTATTGCTATAACTACCACCAATATTATTACCGTAATGTTTAAAAACATTTTCCGTTTAATGCTGTTCATGCTAACCCCCTGTAAGTCAATTTTTTATTTTATTATTTATTCATTATGTGTGCTGCAACTTTCTTGTCTTCCGATTTAATATGGTTTATAAGCCACCCTCCCACAGAAGAGTTCACTTTTGCAACCAGCTGTATGGTTGCTCCATTTTCTTTGAATTCGTCAGCTATGTTTTTTACTGTAACTTTAAATGCTTCATGCTTTTCCTTGTGAGCTTTGTAATCAGGATACGATGATTTTAGCTGCAGCATTTCTTCATCAGCAAAATGTTTTATAACATAATCCTGCAAAAAATTAAGCGTCTTTGATACTTCATTTCTTCCTTTTCCCTGGCTGCAAGCATCTAAAAGTTCATTAATTGCATTTATCAATGATTTATGCTGTGAGTCAATTGACGGGTTTCCTGTTTCTAATGATTTGTCCCAGCTGTATGCCATGATTTACCTTCCTTTTTAAATTATGCTAAATGAAAATAGTTTGTTCTTCCGCTGCTGATGAGCTTTTCATAATCCTCTACAGGCTTTGGCTTTGAAAAAATAAAGCCCTGTGCCATATCGCATCCTGTTTTCTTTAAAAAATCTACCTGTAAATCTGTTTCAACACCTTCAGAAACAACTTTTAGACTTAGCTTTTTTGCAATATCTACAATATTGTCCATTATTATCTGTGAACTGTTTTCTTCAATATGATTTAAAAATATTTTGTCCAATTTCAATGTATCAATGGGCATTTCCTTTAATAGCCCAAGACTTGAGTAGCCTGATCCGAAATCATCCATGGATATTTCAAATCCTTCATTTTTGAAGTTTTTCATTACTGTAAAAATACTTTCTTCATTATCATTGTTGAAAACCACTGATTCCGTAATTTCAATTTCAATAAGGTTATTTGGAATACTGTATTTTTCCTTGATTTTATTGTATTCTTCAACAAAATCGGTGTTCAAAAAATGAATTCTTGAAACATTCACAGAAACAGGAACAACATCATATCCGCTGTCAATCCATTTTCTCATGTTGACACACACCTGTTCAAAAACATACTTGTCCAAATTAATAATGAAACCGTTTTTCTCAAAAATGTGTATGAACTTCATGGGACTTAAAAGCCCCAGCTCTGGGTGATTCCATCTGACAAGTGCTTCTGCTCCTGATAAATTACCGTTATCCAAACTTACCTTTGGCTGAAAGTACACCTTAAACTCATTGTTGGCCAAAGCCTTGTGCATGTCATCTTCAATTCTACGCACTTCTATGAGATTGTTTCCGATGCTTTCATTGTAAATAGCATATTCACTGTTATAGCCGTTCTTCAGGTGACTTTTTGCAAATTCAGCTCTGTCGATAGCAACTCTAAGTTCAAGCTCATCATTATCAATAAAATAAATCCCCATGTTGACTGCAGGTTTTATATTAATTTTTTTCCAAATACTTAAATATTCAATTTTATCAGATATATTAAGCATTCTTTCAATGAGCTCATTTTGTTCTTCATATTCAAACAATACAAAAAACTTATCTCCCTCAGCCTTTCCAAAAACTTCACCTTTAAGTTCCTTTGAAAATATTTTGCATATTTTCTTAAGAATATCATCACCGACCTTGTATCCAACACTGTTGTTGATGATGGTGAACTTTTTAATATCATAATGGATAAGTGCATACTTCTTTTCAATATTATTGTTTATCCGTTCTTCTGCATCTTTTATGAACTTGAATTTATTTCTTACATTAAATACCAAATCCATAGCTTCAGTATTTATGTCTTTGTTCAATCTACCATTATAATTTTTTAAATATATTGTTCCTTTCCTTATAATGAAATAAAATCCTATCTCCAATACTATAAAGACAAAATTGAATGCAAGCAAAAGCTTGTCTCTTAATGTAATATCCTCTCCCGGAGAAAACAAATCAAGTGTTGCAAGAATCATTATTACTGTGCAGAAGGCTGCCCCAATAACATAATGCTTAACAAATGGTTTGAATTTGGAAATTTCATCATTATTAATTTTTTTCACCTCCTGTGATTATTATCTCCATTTAGTTCTATCGGCATAATTTGACAAAAGTTTACAAATAATTTACCATTAGTAAACTTTTTTTATAATTTTAAACCACTATAATATCGCAGTCTCAATCACAAATTTATTAGCTCCCTCCGGTCGCATAAATTTGGATTTCGTTGCGTTTGACCTACCGCAGATTTTTTCTTCCTACGGTCGAAAAATCTGGGTTAGGGCATAAAAAAACAGGGTGCAGTAAACTGCACCCTAATTTTTTGTTTTAATTTAATATTACTGTAATAACTGTAATACACCTTGTGGCTGTTGGTTAGCTTGAGCAAGCATAGCCTGAGCAGCTTGAGAAAGGATGTTGTTCTTAGTGAATTCCATCATTTCTTTTGCCATGTCAACGTCTCTTATACGAGATTCAGCAGCTGTTAAGTTTTCAGAAGTTACTCCTAAGTTGTTAACTGTATGCTCTAATCTGTTTTGCATTGCACCAAGATTTGCTCTTTCAGTTGATACTGAACCGATTGCTGTATCTAATGTATCTAATGCAGCCTGTGCACCAGTTTGAGTTGATAAATCAACACCGCTAATAGCTAATCCAGAAGCTCCTGCTGTCATGTTTGCAATTTTTAATTCAACTTGTTCATAAGTTTGGTTATTAGCACCAATTTGGAAAGTTACTCCAGTAGAGCTTAAAGAACCGTTTAACAAGTCAATTTTATTAAATTTAGTAGAATCAGCTATTCTATCTACTTCTGTAATTAATGCAGTTACTTCTTTTTGAATGTTTGCTAAGTCGTCTGTTGCATCATTTGTTCCGTTTGCTGCCTGAACTGCTAATTCTCTCATTCTTTGAAGAATAGAGTGAGTTTCGTTTAATCCACCTTCTGCTGTCTGAATTAAAGAAATACCATCTTCAGCATTTTTAGAAGCCATTTCAAGACCGTTGATTTGTCCTCTCATTTTTTCTGATATAGCAAGTCCTGCAGCATCATCACCAGCTCTGTTGATTTTGTAGCCTGATGATAACTTTTCTAAGTTTTTACCTGTGTTAGTGTTGTTTGTTCCTAATTGTCTTAAAGAGTTCATTGCGTTTAAGTTGTGTTGAATTCTCATTTAATTACCTCCATGTAATTTTATCGGGATCCTTCCCTATTTTTATTTTTTAATATTTTTTATTTTTTACACTGGCGCCTTTGTGTTAAAAATAAATTTTTACCTTTACAAAATATATATCGTAACTCAATTAAATAAGTTTAGTGTTTTTTGAAAATTTTTTTAAAATGTATTCTGCTAAACTTAAGTCCTCTTCCGTATCAATATCCATAGATGAATAGCTGTCCATTATATATGCAAGAGTTTTATCAGTTTCAAAAGATCGATTCTTTTTAAGTTCATTAATATCACATATATAAATTGCTCCATTTAGTCTATATACCGGTGGAAAGCTCTGTCTCCTGGAATATTGTTTTTTATCATATAATATAAAGTCTTTCAGAGTTCCATCTGCATTAATGCTTTTTAACCACCAGGGCGGGTGTTCTTCTTTAGTAACAGATATTAAGGACTTACTATTTTTGCTATCACTTAATAATGTTTCTATTGAAGCGTCAATAGCTGTGACTGTTCTAAAAGGAGATGTGCATTGCAGCAGCATTACATAATCAGGTGTAAATTCTTCGTTATCTTCCAATATGTTTAAAGTATATAATATTGAATCAATGGTTGGTGAATCATCTGTAGCCAACTCTATTGGTCTTTTTATAACCTCTGCTCCTATTTCTGTACATACCTCTTCTATTTCTTTATCTTCAGTAGATATTACTATTCTACTAATATACTTTGACTTTTTTGCTTCATCTATTGTCCATTGAATCAGAGGCTTGTTTCCTAAATTCCTTATATTTTTTCTATGAACCCCTTTTGACCCGCCTCTGGCCGGTATAATACACAGTATGTTTTTACCTATCAATATTTCACCACCTATACAATCTCTTTAACTAAAACAAATGCTTCAGCACTATCTGCACCTATTGCAGCACCTCTTATGGTAGCATATGCTCTTATATTTTTTTCACTTCTTGGAAAAGGGTGTTCCAATATTTCACTGCTGTAAATTTTAGCTATTTCTATTTTTTTATCAATGTACCCTGAAATATCAACAAAATAATTAGGTTTAAAAGCATATTCAGACATAGCGAAATCAGTCTCCGAGGGGGTTTCCATCATTAATATTTTTTTAATAAAAGGATATCTGAAATTTTTAGTGCATGAGAAGCATAAATCAAATGTTATTCTGTGATCGGAATGAACATCCTTATAATAAGGCAACACAACAACATTGGGTTTAACTTCATTAAAAACAAAACTTATTTTTTGAATTAATTCTCCTGCTGAATATGAATCTAATTCAGCAGGCTTCAGTTTTAGATTATAGTATCCATTTAAATCATATCTTTCAATCATCTTTTCAATTTCATTATCTCGCAGTTTAATTTTTGCATCACTATATCCAAATTCTACATCCATATGCGTCATGTTCAAAACATAAACTTCATTACCTTCTGCCTTTTTTCTTAGCATCATTCCACCGGCTCCTAAGGTTTCATCGTCCGGATGGGTAGCAACAATCAGGTATTTATCCATACTGTATTCCTTTCTAAAATATATCAATATCACTCATAGTAATGTACCAGTTATTGAACTCCAACAAATCATCATTAGACGTATCTGAGTTATTCTTAACAATGAAATGAAAATGCTGCCCATTTTCTTGAAAATCAAATTCCTTAAGAACATCTAAATATTCATTATCACAAAACCACATATTGGCACTTGAAATTTTTTTGGATTGAAAAAAATCAAGTGAGAAATTAAGCAGCTGCCTTAAAACTGAATCATTTACCGCAATTAAATCCACAATATCCCCAATTAGCATTCCATTATTATTGTAAATTTTAACAACTGCATATCCCAGTACTTTTCCCCCGTCTATAAAAGCGACTATTTGGTATTTATTCTCTGGATTATCAACAAATCTCCAATTTAAGTAGCTTGATACTCGAGATGTTATTATCTTATATTTATTGATGATTAGATAAAATAACTTATCAAACCTTTCATCAAAATTTTCTACAATTTCGCAATTAGCACTAGACATAAACTTTCTATTTAAAATCTTTGTTTCTAGCATAGGAATTTCTTTAATTAAATGGAATCCAAGTTTTTTTACAAATCCATTTACTGAATTATCATTTGGTACTCCAAAGACAACGTCTATTGTTTCCTTAGTATTTGAATATAAATCTTGGGCAAGTTTTGCAAACAACCCTCTTCTGAAATAACTTGGATCAGTAAATGTAGTCATTGACAAGGCCGAAAAGTGCTTAATTCCGTTGACGTACAAGGGAATCGGCGATAAAGCATAATGTGCAGCTAATTTATCCTCATCCCAAGCAAGGTTTATAAGATCTGTATTATGATTGGGATTATCTATATATCTCCATTTCCAATAAACCTTGGATAATTTTCTGCCAAAGGCTCTTTCAAATACCTCAAGTATGTGCTTTTCATCGCCTTTATTATATCTTCTAAAATTCAATATATTTCCCCCTAAAAATCAATATCATAAAATTTCTTTTCTTCAAATTTATTAATAAGAAGTTGTTCCTTGATTATTTTGATTATATTTGCTGATGTATCTTTTTTTTCATAAGGGTTATTTGTTTTTGACAAATTTGGAATATCAATTATCATAGATAGTTTTTCATAAACTTCTTTTTCTATTGGTTCGCAGTTAAAAATAGTCTCGCTTTGTATCCTTCCATCCTGTCTTTTACCGATATTTAATGTGTATGTTCCTAAACTTGGGACTTCAACTATTCCGCTGGATGAATTTCCAACAACAGCCTTCACACACTTAACTGCACTCAAATACCTAATCGTTCCTAATGAATAAAATGAGATTGTTGTGTTGCGATTATCTCCTACATATTCATCTATCATTTCATTTATAATTCTTCCTCCGGTATCTGAATTACATTTGGTGAATATTACCTTAAGATTTTCTATCCTGCTAAAAGCTGACAGTATTTCACGGAATTGGCTTTTTGCCAGATTTGGTTCCAATGATAAAGGGTGGAATGTAAATAAAATTGTCTTATTGTCAATAATGAAATTAATATCTTTCTCCAGTTCTTCCTTGGACATCAATTTAAGATTATAAATATTCTCCACACCTAAAGAACCAACATTATAAACACAACCAGGATTTTCTCCTAACTGTATCACTCTTTTTCTATAAAAATCTGTAGAAGTAAAATGTATTCTGCTAAATTTAGTAATAGCATGCCTCAACATATTATCAATTGTACCAGAGCCGGTTTCACCTCCATATAGATGTGCTATTGGCACACCGGATACCATAGCAGCACTGGCAACAGCAAATATTTCATACCTATCTCCAAGCAAAACAACCATATCTGGTTTTAATCTTTCAAAAACATCTGAAAAACCTATCATAGCTAGGCCCATTGATTTTGAAATACCTGAAGGTGTATCTGAACTCAGCAGCACCTCAATCTTTTCATTTATTGTATACCCATCGTTCTCGATTTCTTTATACGTAAGCCCAAACTCTGGTGATAAATGCATTCCTGTAACAATTAACTGCAATTGTAATTCATCATCATTGTCTATCTTTTCTATCAAAGGTCTCAACAGTCCATATTCAGCTCTAGTTCCTGTAATAATACATATTTTTCTCTTCATATTTCTATCAGCTCTTCTTCTTCAAAATCTCTTGATGCAGTATGACCTATTACTTCAAACCATTTCATTGGGCTTATACCATTTCCAGGTCTTTTTACTGTTATATTTTTTTCTGTAAAAATTTCGCCTTTCTTAATATATGTTTTTGCAATTATGCTCTTTCTTGCAACAACTATATTTTTCTTTTCTGATTCTGAAGGTTTTTTTTCACCATCTCCCATTGCAGCTTCAATATTTCTGATAGCGCTAACCATAGCTTTTAATTCATACGGCTCTAAGCTTGCTTTATGGTCTGGGCCCTCCATATTTCTATCAAGAGTAAAATGCTTTTCAATTATTTCGGCACCCATGGCAACTGCGGCAATTGGCACTTCTATTCCTCTTGTATGGTCGGAATAGCCTACAGATACATTAAATCTTTTTCTTAATGTATCCATTGCTTTTAAGTTAACATCTTCATAAGGTGCAGGATACTCTGTTGTACAATGAAGCAGGGTAATTTCTCCGCAATTATTAACTTGCAATACTTCCATTGCATCTTCTATATCTCTCATGGTGCACATTCCTGTAGACATGACAATTGGCTTATGTGTTTTTGCTATCTTAATTAGGTATGGTAGATTAGTAATTTCTCCGGATGGTATTTTCCAAAAAGGTATGTCCAATTGCTCAAGAAAGTCTATACTATCCAGATCAAATGGTGTTGATAAAAACACAATATCATTTTCTTTGCAATACTCATTTAATTTCTCAAATTCTTCAAATGATAATAATAATTTCTTTATCATATCATACTGTGTTTCTTCATTGCCTGTTGTCAATTTCTGATAATCTGCCTTTTCTGCATTTTTAGATACAAGCAACTCAATCTTACCAGTTTGAAATTTTACAATATCTGCTCCGCACCGTCTTGCTTCTTTAGCCATTTTTTTTGCAATCTCAATATCTCCATTATGATTGACACCAACTTCAGCGATTATAAGAGTTCTCATAGAATTCCTTTCTTAACTATTTATTCTGTTTTATGACCCTTGCAGGATTTCCAACCGCAGTACTGTAGCTTGGTATATCTTTAATTACAACGGTACCCGCTCCTATTATTGAATTTTCTCCAATATTCAAGCCTTGTATTACTTGTGACCCTGTACCAATTTCAGTCTTTGATTTTATTCTAACATTTCCTGAAATATTAACACTTGGATATAAGGTCGTAAAATTTTCCAATATAACATCATGACCTACTGTACAATCTAAATTCACAGTGACAAAGTCCCCTAAGGTTATGTCTACTGTTAAAATGCTGTTCGTACATATAATACATCCTATTCCCATTTTAACACTATCTGATATTACAGCACCTTTTGAAATGATAGATGGGAAAATAACATTTTCCTTATTTACGAATTTTTTTACTACCTTTTCTTTTAATTTTGAATTTCCAATACCGCAAACTACATAAATTTGTTCCGGATAATTTAGTAACCAATCGTCATCACCAATGACTTCATATCCAGCTATACTTCTCACATCATTAGAATTATCTATAAAACCTATTATGTTCCACTCGTTTGTGATGCGATTATTTTCTTGAATAAGCCATAATACTTCTTTGGCGAATCCACTAGAACCCAAAATTACAATATTCTTTTGCTTCATACCTTCCCCTTTAATCGAATATTTGTTGTATGTTTGAATGTATGTTTATTCTTATTCCAACCTTTTTCTCATTTCTTCCATTTCATCAAGTTGTCCCATATCCATCCAGGCATTTTCACCGATAGGATATACCCCTATCTTTTCGCTGGTTTTTCTGTATCTTTCTATTATGTCAGGAAAGCCTATTTCTGTGTTTTCTTCCAATTCTTCAATAACTTTAGACTCAACTACATACACTCCAGTATTTGTAAAAAAGGATATTTCAGGTTTTTCCTTCATGCTTTCTATTTCTCCGTTTTCACTAATATCTATTACTCCATAAGGAATTTTTATGCTTTTTAAGGAACAAACCATTGTAATCAAATTTTTTTCTTTTTTATGGAATCTATATATTTTTTCATAATCTTCATCAATAATAATATCACAATTAGACAATATAAATGAGGTATCAATTTTTCCCTTTAGCAGACTTAACCCGCCGCCAGTACCAAGAGGGATATTTTCATCAATATAATTTATTGCATAGTCCTTTTCGATTTCATTGAAATATGCTTTAATCATATTTTTCTTATGATTAACAATTAAAAAAAAGTTATTGCAACCAAATGTATGAAATCTATTTATTATATGTTCTGCAATAGGAATTTCACCAATAGGAATCAACGGTTTCGGTAGAATTTTTGTATAAGGATAAAGTCTTGTACCAAGGCCGCCTGCCATAATTACAACCGGAACATTCAACTTGCTTTTGTTTCTGATCTCTTTGTCATTCCAGAATATTACAGAAATTATATGCATTTCAATATCAACTATAGGCAATGCTTCAACAGAATACTGTTTCAAAAGATCTTTTGCTTTATCTCTATCTTTTTCATATGCAAACTTTGGGTTATAATTGGCGATACATTTAACTTTTGCATCAAGATTACCTTTTTTTAATATCCATCTTCTCACATCACCATCTGTAATAGCCGCAATTAATTTCCCTTCTTTTGCAACGAAAAGAACTTTTTTAGCTACCTTATCCAGCAATTCCATTGCTTCAAGCATTGTAATTTCTTCATCTATCAAAAAATCATTTATATCTATAATACTCTCCCCCTTGCCTGTAAGCTAAAATTGCATGTTTTTCAAACATTCAACTACATATAACAAATCATCCTTTGCTAAATTAGAACTGCATGGTATATTAACTATACGTTCTATATAGTATTTTGCTTTTTCGATTTTAAATGTTTGACAACCAATATATGGTCGTTGTTCATTGATTAAGCCCCATATTGGTCTTGACTGAATTTTATTATCAGCTAAATATTTAATTACTTCATCTCTGCTTATAGGGTAATCATTGTTACATTGAAGCGAATAAAACCAATGGTTGCTCCTTATATTTTCATTGAAGTTTAAAATAGATAATCCTTTTATTTCATTAATTTTTACTTTATATAAGTTATAGTTTTCAGTTTTTATATCAATAAACATTTCCAGCTGTTCTAATTGAGCTAAACCAAGTGCAGCCTGTAAATTAGTCATGCGATAGTTATATCCTATTTCATCATGAGTATAGTATAGCTCATCGCTTTTAGCCTGTGTGGTAAGATGCTTTGATTTCTTTAATATTTCTTCATCGTTAGATACAATCATACCACCGCCACCTGTTGTTATAATTTTATTTCCGTTAAAAGAATATACACCTACCGTTCCGATTGTACCAGCAAAGAAATTCTTATATTTCCCTGTTAAATAATAAGTTCCGATTGCTTCAGTAGCATCTTCAACCACCTTCAAATTAAATTTGTCAGCTATATTCATTATTTTTTCCATGTCGGCCATATTACCAAATACATGGACCACAACTATAGCCTTTATTTGTTTCATGGTCTTGTTATTTAATAGTCTTCCATCAACATAACTGCACTCATTTTGGCAAAATTCCAGCAACTTGTCTGCATCCATGGTGAGTGAATCATCACAGTCCATAAAAATTGGTTCAGCACCTATATATTTAACCGGATTAACCGCAGCAATAAATGTCAAAGCGGGAACTATTACCTCATCTTCTTTTGTTACTCCGCACACTTGAAGAGCTATATGCAATCCAGAGGTACCATTTTGACATGATACTGCACCCCTTGCATTAACGTATTGAGCTATTTTATCTTCAAATTCATCAACATATGGTCCACCTGTAGAAACCCATTCAGTTTCAACAGCATGAGTTACATACTCTAATTCCTTTCCCTTTAAATTAGGTACTGAAAGCGGAATAAATTTTCTTTCCATATTATCTCCTATAGATTATAAATATCTGTCTTATATTTATCTAAATTATTTTTAAAAAACTCAATAGTTTCAGCAAGTCCACTTTCAAAGGAATATTGTGTCTTCCAATTTGTTAACCTTTTTATCTTTTCATTGGAACCAAGCAACCTGTTAACTTCACTCTTTTCGGGTCTCAATCTTTGCTCATCACATACAATCTTTGCACTAGGATTTATTTGTCTTACTAATTCCTCCGCAAGCTGACCAATGGAAATTTCCTGCTGTGTTGCAATATTAATCTCTTCTCCGATTGTCATATTTGATTTAGCTATTTCAATAAATCCATTGACAGTATCCTTTACATAGTTAAAATCTCTGGTTGGAGTTAATGAACCTAATTGAATTTCTTTATGTCCTGATAATAATTGAGTGATTATTGTAGGTATTACAGCTCTTGCAGATTGTCTTGGGCCATATGTATTAAACGGCCTCACTATTGTAAGTGGCATATTAAAGCTTCTATAAAATGATTCTGCTAATCTGTCAGCCCCAATCTTTGTTGCTGAATATGGTGATTGACCCTGGAATGGATGTTTTTCATCTATGGGCACATATTGAGCTGTACCATATACCTCTGATGTTGATGTTACAAGCAGTCTTGACGTTTCCAAAGATCTTGCTGCCTGTAATATATTCAGTGTACCTTTTATATTGGTGTCAACATATGTATCAGGAGAATGATAGCTGAATGGAATGGCAATCAGCGCTGCTAAATGATAAACCTCGTCCATTCCCTCAACAGCTTTTCTTACTCCGTTGGGGTCTCTTATATCTCCTGTAAAAACATCAATTTCTGACAACATTTCTTTTGAAAAAGAATCTAACCAGCCCCACGAATTAAATGAATTATAATAAACAAACGCCCTTACCTTGTTGCCTTCATTAACTAGCTTTTCAACTAAATGACTGCCAATAAAGCCATCTGCTCCTGTTACTAAAATTTTTTTCATCTTACACCCCTTTTGTTAAAGAAGATTCTGCATAAATTGAAATGCTTCCTTTCATCTCATTATAAATTGGCTCTATCATTTCTATATCATTAATGCATATATCAATGAAATTACTAAAACTTTTTATAATTTTATTGCCTTGTTCATGAGGATTTTTTTCCTCATTAAAACTTTCTATACCATCTGCCAATATTTTATACTGTACTCTGTTCATTGGAAGTATAAATGTCTTATAAAAGTCATTATTTTCAATTTTCTTTAACTCTTTATCAAGTTTTACATACAAGTTTTGAGCTTGTGTGTAGTTTCTATTGTTGATAGCTTTTTCAATTTTATTTAGTATATCTCTGTATTCTTTGTTAATTTTCAGAGCATTTTCATATGATTTATCCATATTCCTAGACTGAGTTAACAAATATTCCTTATCATAGTCTGTTTTATTTTTTTCTAAAGAATTCAATCCATCTTCTTCTACTACTTTTTCATTTAAACAGCTTTTGATTATTTCCTCAAGTTCTATAAACTCTGTTCCTTCTATCCTTGCTCCACCTTTAGTAGTATTTATCACATTAAGATTTGAAAAGTGTTTGATATAGCTTTCAATTTGACTTCTCATCATATTAAATGAATTGTTAGTTAATATTTCATTTCCATAAACATCTTTTACCCATATACCTTTTTCTAATTCATCATCTGTAAGTTCGATACTGCTATATGTTATTCCCTCTGAATATCGCTTTTTATCACGATAACCCAAGTTTTGTCCAACTAATATAATTTTATCGAATCCCAAAACATATAATAGCTGTAATGTTGCTGCAGCTACTGTTGGCGCATCATAAATAACATTTATTGCACTATTGTCGTAATTTCTCAGATAATATGTTGCAATTGAATCTTGGCTAGTAATCATATGATATTTTTTACCCGGATAATTTTCTAATGTTTCATATCCAACTGATGAACCAAATATCATAGGTATTTCACTAATATCTTTTTGTTTTATTATTTCCAGGACTTCCTGATTTTTAACACTTGGATCAATTGTACATGCAGCATGAGGATATATGTTATTAATAATAAGTGTATTGATCGCTGAACCAACGCTGAATATATAAGCCAGACCATTATTCTTTATATATCTTAAATTTTCAATTTCTTCATTAAGAGATGGACCTGCTGCAACTAAAATTGCAGTCTTGCCTTTATATGAACCAATCCTTTCTGTTACTATGTTTGGAGTAGTCAATATTTCTTTAATGTTTTTCATACAGTTTATTATCCATCTTTTTTGAAAAACATAATTCGTATGCAGATTTCCTCTTTTACTGTTTATTAATTCCTTAAACCTGCTAAGGAATGTATTGTATTGCTCATTAAATACATTTTCATAAATCGGTAAATCCACAATTACTATTTTCTTGTTTGTTTTATTAAGTATTTTCCCTAAAAAAACATCTATTGCAGTTGTGTCAAACTCAAATTGGATGTTTGCTATATTATTAAATGCTGATTTATTAAAATTGACATTGTCCAAAAAGTGTCTAAAAATTTCAACAGATGGTTCATAGATTGAAAATGATGTAGATGGATATCTCTGTGTAAACACATCTATATGATAGCCAAGTCCAAGCCCGTAAAAAATTACATGTGAATTTTCATCAATGCTATCCCTTTCCTCAATTTTATTTATTATTGCTTCAGCTTCTCGCAAAGGGGCGTACTTGCTATGAACATATAAATCTTTTTCATCTTTCTTTACTTTAATGGTTTTATGGTTATCTTTTGTATGTTCAATAGTAATATTACTATGTAAATTATCTGTTTCTATTGTTGCTAGTTCTTCATATAGTCTTGGATATTTTTTTTTTAAAAATGTAACATTATCTTTTAACATTTTACTCAACCGCCTCGGATGTTAGAAAACTTAATTTTTCCACTATTGCCTCAAATACTGGAGTTATTTCATACATGAGCATATCTCCAATTAATATGTTGTCATTGTTTAAAATTGCATTTTCTAATTCAACAACAATATTGTTTAATTTTGACACTTCTTGAACATACTCATTCCAAGCCCCATAATCACTTACTATGTCACTGGAGCTTTCAATTGAACTTATATGAGTAAGCGATTGAATAATCCACTGAATTCCTTCAAATAAATCTGTAAGCTGTGACCAAGTATTTTCACTTGGCCTTTGGTAGAATTCCTCAGATAATTTATGGATTATCGGAATTGCATTTTTGGCATACTGCTCTGTTGATTCAATAGATTCATTGACCATTTCTACGATTGATATGGCAACAACGTCTATTGTTTTTATGCTTACAATATTTTCCATAATATATCTATCGAAATTATCGTATATTTCTTCTCCATCAATGATTAGATGAGAAAACAGCAAATCATCTTCTTGTATTAATTCATTAATGTTATCAAATAATTGTTCTATAATTTCAGGATCATTTTTAAACTCCAATACCTTATCTTTAACACGTATATTCATAAATTTTCCTTCTTTCTTCAAATATATTCCTCTAAAACACTTAAAAATTAAGCATCTTTAATAGATATCGGCTTAAAAAGATAAATATTTAGATGCTTTCTTTCATATCATATAAAAATTGTTTGTACCATCATCTTGTTATAAATTCTAATAATTTCTCAATTATAAAAATATTATTATGTTAGTAATTATAACATTTAACTGCCTTATTCACAATTGCTTTGTGCAAATATTAATTATTTTAGCGAATTTTTAATTTCAGCAATTTGATATAAATTTTGTTAATTTAATCCATTTTGACTTTAATTTTCATTTATAATGCCGATATAGACTATAAGGAGGATGTCATATGATTAAAGAAATTAATTCCGTTAGACCATCAGGTGTACAAAATAGCAAGACTGCAGAATATATAAAACATAAAGACAAAAGTGACTCTGACACCATAAAAAACAATAAGAAATTTGACAGTATAGAAATTAACAAGCTAATTTCAGATAATGAAAAAAGAATTAGTGAATTTAAAGAGCAAATCAAAAAAATGATTGCTAAACAAGGCGAAGAATCAAATCTAACATTATTTGGGCAAAAAATAAACGTTTCCTTGGAAGATTCTCAAAAAGCAGCCCAGCAAGTTGAAGAAGGCGGCGAATATTCAATTGATGCAGTTGCCACCAGAATTATGGACATGGCAAAAGCACTGTCCGGAGGCGACAAATCAAAAATTTCTCTGTTAAAGGATGCTGTTATAAAAGGTTTTGATGCAGCAGGGATGGAGTTTAATGACGGTGCAGGGCTTCCTGAAATATGCAATAAAACATATGATGAAATTATGAAGCGTTTTGATGATTGGCAAAAAGAATAAAACTAGATATATCACCATAAAAACCTGAATCTAAAATAGGCTTCAGGTTTTTTTATTGGCCAATAATTTAAATATAGCCTCAAGAATAAAAAAATAAAGGAGCCAAGGCTCGCAGAGGGTCTTAGCTCCTTTTTACAGTTACGGATTTTATATTTCGAATTTGTTCACAAGATTATTTAGTATCTGTGACTGGCCTGAGAGCTCCTCACTGCTTGCTGCGCTTGTTTCTGCTGTTGCTGCGTTTTGTTGAACAACAGAGGATATTTGCTCTATTCCGCTTTTTATCTGATTTACAGAAACTGCCTGATGAGATGAAGCTTCTGCTATTTCTGCAATGAGTTCATTTGTTTCATTTGTTTTTGAAACTATTCCGGACAATGATTTTCCTGCCTCGCTTGCCAGAGCTGTTCCATTGTTTATGGCGTTAATTGAATTTTCTATCAGTGCTGTTGTCTGTTTTGCAGCTTCTGCTGATTTTCCTGCCAGGTTTCTCACTTCATCTGCAACTACGGCAAAGCCCTTGCCTGCAGAACCTGCTCTTGCTGCTTCAACTGCTGCATTCAATGCAAGTATGTTTGTCTGGAAAGCTATGTCATCAATAACTTTTATTATTTTATTAATTTCTCTTGAAGTATTGCTTATTTCATCCATAGCAGCAAGCATTTGATTCATTTGATCATTTCCTCTTTCAACTTCGCTGGCTGCTTCCTTAGCCTTGTTTCCTGCGCTTTCTGCATGTTCTGCATTGTTAGCGATTGTCTGATAAATCTCGTTTATTTCTGCTGAAAGCTCTTGGATGGCACTTGCCTGCTCAGTTGTTCCCTGAGCCAAAATCTGTGCACTGCTTGATACATGTTCTGCATTCATGTTTATTGACTCTGATGATTCCTTGATCTTTCCTATGGTGTCCTTCAATGTGTTTGACATGGAAAGAAGTGCAGATTTTAACTTGGCAAATTCCCCTTCATAGTCATTTTGGAATTCCACATTTAATTTTCCTTCAGCCATTTCATTAAGCACATTTACACTTTCATCTATGTAAGTTATATATGATTTTAGACGTCCAGTTAAACTTCCTATTGAGTGGGCTAGTTCTCCTATTTCATCGCTGCTTTTTATGTCTATATCCACATCAAGTTCACCTTCTGCAAGCTTGTTTGTTATGCCTGTAATCTTTTTAATTGGTTTTGTAACAATTCCTACAATTATGAACATTGCTGCTGACAACAGAACAATTGTCATAATATATATTATAGTTATTAATTTCGTAAGTTCTCTTGTGTTTGACATGAATTCATCTCTTGGAATTGCTGAAACAACCTTCCACCCTGTATCTCCTACAAGGACTGTATTTCCCATGTATTCATTATCATTGTAAGAATACTTCATGACTTCATCATTTATATCTTCCGCTGATTTAAGAATGTTTTCGCTTACACCAATGTCCTTGAACAATTTTAAAATATTGTCGTCATCCTTATGGGATGTTATAACATCACCTTCTGTCAAAAGAGTAAAATATCCATTTTCTCCAAGTTTGTACTCTCCTACGACCTGGGACAACTTGTCTATGGTTATGTCAATACCGGTCAAACCCACTATTTTACCTTCTGCATGGACAGGGGCAGTAATTGTTATGACCATGCTTCCTGTTGCAGCATCTACATAAGGTTCTGTGATGCATGTAATATCATCTGTTATGGTTTTATAGTACTCTCTTGTTTTCAAGTCAAATGAAGCATCTGATACTCCGCTTAAATCATCCACATAATATGATGGGTCAGCTTCAGCTATATATGCTGAAAGCATTACGTCGCTGTTTGATTTTTGCGTTTCTATTAATGTATTTCTGAGCACTTCATATCCATTTACACTTGGTATGTAGTCACCCGGTTCTGCATCCAGCAAAAAATTCTGTATGTTTTTATCTTGTGCCATTTGCTTTGCAATTGTAATATAGCGTTCAAAAAACAACTCTGCATCCTTACTTACACTCTGGGATGTTTCACTCAATATTTTCTTTTCATTTTCTGTGAGCCGGCTGTTTAAGGTTGTGCTCAGCACAATTCCTGTTAACGTTAACAACAGTGTGCTGCCAATGAACAAAACGATTACAAGCTTTGTTTTTATACTCTTTGCAGCGGTTCTTTTAGTTGCATTATTTTTGCCTTTAATCCCTTTCATTTTCTCCTCCTTAAAAATGCATACAAATATATTATCGGATTTTTACTGCGAAAATTTACCATTTTTTTATAAATATAAAATTATAACGATTAGAAACTAAAAGAGAGGCAATGTCTACATTTTACGTATAAAGAAATATTATTGTTTCTAAGTTTAATACGAAGCTTGCGTACATCAGTATGCACAAAAAACGGATCATAAGTACTTAACTAATGACCCGTCTATATTATTTTAGATTCTTGGCAAATTCGCCTATTTTTTTGTCTGCCTGTGAAATGTGTTTAGTGAGCCAGTCCAAAATAAACTGGTTTGAATTCAAAATAACAGTTAAATTTACACCGTCTTTTTCATATTCACTTCTTAATTCCTTAAGCTTTTTGATGAATCCTTCGTGCATTTGCTTTTGAGCGCTTAATTCAGGATAATTGATACTTTGCATGTAGCGTTCCTCATCCTTGAAATGGGTCCTGGTATATTCATCAAGAAAGTCAAACATTTTAACTATGTATTCCTTAGATTTTCCGCTTTTGCCTGCTTCAAAAAGCTGATCAGCTTTTTCAAACCACTTTTTATGCTGCTGATCTATCAAATCAACCCCAACCTCTAAATTTTTAGTCCACAATAAAGCCATATGAGCCTCCTAATATTTTATTATGCATGAAAATTTACAATTGTGTCTTTAAGAACTCATTTCCATACTTATGGTTTATACCCTTATTTTTCAACTATTAATCATATAATTTAGATAGCCTCATGTACTTCGCCGGATTCTTCAACTAATTTTATTTTTTCCACAAGTTCTTTCATAATCTGCGCCTGGCTTGACAATTCTTCACTTGCAGCTGCACTTTCTTCCGCTGTTGCAGAATTTGTTTGTACTATAAATGAAATTTGTTCAACTCCATATAAAACCTGAGTTGCTGCTTCTGACTGTTGTTTAGAAGCTTCGGTAATTTCTTTTATCATATCTTCAACAACTTGAGTTTTTTCAACAGCGATATTAAGTGCTTCATTTGTCTTTGCTGCTACTTTAGTTCCTTTTTCAACTGCTTTTAAAGCATTTTCTATTAGCTGTTCAGTATTTTTTGCTGCTTCTGCGCTCTTGAGTGCAAGATTCTTAACTTCGGTTGCAACAACTGCAAATCCGTTTCCTGCAGAGCCTGCCCTTGCTGCTTCAACAGATGCATTGAGAGCAAGAATATTTGTTTGAAATGCAATGTTGTCAATAACCTTTATTATTTTCCCGATTTCCTTGGAAGTCTCGTTTATTTCAGACATTGCATCATTCATTTCCTTCACATAATTGCTGCTGTTTTCAACTTGTGCTGCTGATTCAAGGGATGCTTCCTTTGCTTTGCCTGCATTTCTGGCATTGTCATTTATTTGTTCTGTTATTTCACTGATTGTTGCAGAAAGTTCCTGAACAGAGCTTGCCTGTTCAGTTGCTCCCTGGGACAGTGCCTGTGCTCCGCCTGCCAGCTGCTCTGAACCGCATGCAACCTGTTCTGCACTTTCATTTACCTGTCTTACCATGCGATTTAAATAGCTGCTAATCTGCTTCAATGAAATAACTATTGAATTGAAATCACCGTTGTATTCATTATCAATTTTGTTTGAAAAATCTCCATCTGCAATTGCACCTAAGTGAAATGAAATGTCATTTATTATTATATTTAGTCCTTTCACTGTAGAACCTAACGATTTTATTAGTGTTCCAATTTCATCATCACGTGTTGTTTTTTCAATTTCTGTGTGTAAATCTCCTTCAGCAAGATTCTTAAGCCTTTCAGCGCATAAAATAATTGGATTTGCAATGTTGTCAGATACCTTCTTTCCGATTAAATATGCTGCTATAAGAGACAATATTGAAATTATCAAAGTGATGAGTAAACTTAAATTTGTGGAGCCTGTATATTCCGATTGAGGAGCGCTTATAAATAACCCCCATCCATCGCTTCCGTTAATATATGAATAAGCAATCAGGTTTTTTTGTCCATCTAATTCATAGTCACCAAGGTCAAGCTTCATGCTCAGCATCTTTTGCTCGACTTCAGCCAATTGCTTGTTGATTCCATTTTCTTCGTAGGATTTTATTATGTTTTCAGATTCAACGACCTTTTCATAAACAGGATGTGCAATTGTATATCCATCCTTGTCCAGTATGTAGGCAAATCCACCTTCGCCGATTTTAACAGAGGAAACCATGTCTGACAGGACTTTACCGTCCAGCACTATGACTGCAGCACCAATTATTTTCGACCCATATACTCCGTCTTCCCACAGAGGAGCTGATACAGTAAATGTAACCTTGTCAAATTTATCATTCATCTTTGGTTCAGTAATTACTGTACTTCCTGCCATAGCAGAAAAGAAATAATCAGTATCTCCTATCATGTATATTTGTTTTGTGATTGGAGATTCTCCTTTTCCCTTTGTATTGGTTGTATACGCATCAAGCAGCCCATATGCCTTCGTCATTTGTGTGACTATTTTTGCTTTTTGCTGATTGTTTACAGTCATATCAGAAAGCTGCTGATTAAGCCCTATGTTGTTGGCAATTGCCCTGTATATTTCAAGTTCATTTTCAATTGACTCTGATGATACCTGGGCAACGTTATCCATTGTACGTTCAAGAGTATCAAATGTGATTTTGTAGCTTTGATAAGCAGAAATTCCCCCTAATATGATTACTACTGCAAGTATTAGTGAAATAAAGCTTAAGAATATTTTTGACTTTATGCTGGTTTTGTTTGTGATTGTAAATGCCAATTCTCCGACTTTTTTTCTTATGAATTCAATGATTTTTTTTAACACTTTGTTGGTGCTGATACTTTTGTAAATATTGCTGAAGATTTTCTTAATGTTATTGATAAGATTTTTAATATTAATATTTTTGCCTAGTGAGTCTTTTACTTTTAGTTTTTCCTTAATGTTAAAGTTAAATTTTATTTTTTTCACAAGATCCCCCATATTTATTTATAATCATATACAGTCCATTTAATATATCGGCATTTTTTTCATAAATTTAACATTTATAGAAATTAATATTGGGACGGACCTTTGAGTAAAAAAACTAAAAGGTCCGCCCCTGACTTTTTTACAGATTGAATTTGCTTACCAGTTCGTTTAATATGTGTGACTGGCCAGACAGTTCCTCGCTGTTTGCAGCGCTGGCTTCTGCCGATGCTGCATTTTCCTGAACAACTGATGAAATTTGTTCTATTCCGCTCTTTATTTGATTTACGGAAACAGTCTGATGCGAAGATGCACTTGCAATTTCAGCAATCAGCTCATTAGTCTCATTTGTTTTATTTACTATTCCGGACAATGATTTTCCTGCCTCATCAGCAAGAGCTGTGCCCTTGTTGATTGCATTTATGGAATTTTCAATCAAAGCTGTTGTCTGCTTTGCAGCTTCAGCAGATTTTCCCGCAAGGTTTCTCACTTCATCTGCAACAACTGCAAAACCCTTGCCTGCAGAACCTGCCCTTGCTGCTTCAACAGCAGCATTCAAAGCAAGTATGTTTGTCTGGAATGCTATGTCATCAATTACTTTAATTATTTTATTTATTTCTCTTGAAGTCTTGCTGATTTCATCCATTGCAGAAAGCATTTCACTCATCTGCACGTTTCCTTTCTCTACTTCACTGGCTGTTTCCTTGGCCTTGTTTCCTGCACTTACAGCATGCTCAGCATTGTTGACTATGGTATGATATATTTCATTAATTTCTGCCGACAGTTCTTCTATAGCGCTTGCCTGCTCTGTTGTTCCTTGAGCCAGTACCTGTGCTCCGCTTGACACCTGTTCAGCATTCATATTTATTGATTCAGAGGATTCCTTGATTTTGCCTATAGTTTCCTTGAGAGTATCTGAAAGTGAAAGCAAAGAAACTTTTAATTTTGCAAACTCACCGTCATAATCATTTTTAAGTTCAACGTTTAAGTTTCCTCTAGCCATTTCATTTAGCACATATTCACTTTCAGCAATGTATGCTATATAAGATTTGAGTCGTGCTGTGAGACTACCTATTGACTGGGCCAATTCGCCTATTTCATCGTTACTTTTTATGTTTATTTCTGCATCAAGTTCACCCGCAGCAAGTTTATCAGTGATATCAGTTATTTTTTTGATTGGTTTTGTCATCTTTTTAATCATTACCGTCATCACAGCCAGGAGCGCAACAATCATGACTGCAAATATAATTACAATTGACATAATAATCTTTTGTGTATGAGATGTGAATTCATCCTTTGGCAGCATTGATAGTATCTGCCATCCTGTATTTCCAATTTCAACGCTGTTTCCAATATATGTTTCACCGTTGTATGTAAATTCTGTGACTTCTCCGGTGCGGCTGTTTACAGACTGGATCATATTTTCACTTATGTCTATGTCCTTTATGGATTTAAGAAGGCTGTCTTCATCCTTGTGTCCTGCAATGATGTTATTTTCAGTAAGCAATGTAAAATTCCCTGTTTCCCCCAGCTTATAGTTTCCTACCATAGCTGTCAGCTTGTCAATGGCAATATCCACAGCTGTCAATCCTATGACCTCATTGTTCACAGTTACAGGAGCAGAAATAGTTATTACAATTCCTCCTGTTATTGCATCAAGATAAGGATCTGTTATATTTACTTTTTTTTCTGTAACTGCCTTGTAATAGTCCTTGGAAGAAACATCGTATTCTTCCTTTGAATAGACTGTTGGCGAAACAAGATAAAAATCACCTTCAGCAACATATGCTGACAAGATTACATCCGGATTTGCCTTTTGTGTTTCATCTACTGTCTGTCCTGCAATCATAAATCCTTCTGTTTCTAAAAGGGTATCTCGTCCTTCTGCATTTAACATAAAGTTCTGTAAATTCTTATCCTGTGCCATTTGCTCTACTATTGCAATATAACGTTCAAAAAATGCATTTGCTTCATTGCTGACGCTTTTTGTGGTTTCATTCAGGATATCCTTTTCACTGTTAGTAAAATAATCGTTGACTGTCATTCCAATTACGACACCTGTTGCAAGGAGAGCTAAAAAACATAACACAAACAATGTTAATGTTATTTTGCTTGCTATTGAAGTTTTTCCTAAAGTAACTTTTACCTTATTGCTATTTCTTTTCATAAATCCTCCTAGCCGTTCCTAATTTTTTACTGCAATCATAATTTTTTTAGTAATATTACTTAAAATATTACTGAGGACAGACCCTAATTAGTGTCCGTCCCCGCAATGATTCGTCCCCGTATTACCCCACAATGACATTATGCTTTGATATTTAGCTGTCCCAATGATGATGCAGGCTCATTGAGTTTCGCTTTAACAAGCTTTATTTCATCACTCAGATTTTTTCTGATTTGCTTGTCCATTTCAATTATTTCTTGAACAGATTGATTAATGAGTTTCTTAATGTTTTTTATTTCGTCTGTATCATTTATGCTGTTCATTTTTATAATTTTTTCATCTATTTCTCTTACTGCAACAATGTATTCATTTCTTTTTTCAACCATTGAATTTACATTATCATAGTCAGTTTTTAGTGAAAGTTCTGCTATTTCCCTTGTGAAGCTATTTAGTCTTTCAACAGCTTCAAGCTTTGATTTAAATAAATTTTCCATGAGTCACCTTAATTTTTCGCTGATTTTGAAATTTTATCAGCTTCTTCCCATGTATTTCTCAAATCCTTCACCAAAGGTAGTATGTTATCTATGTTCTTAATTGACTTCATGGATGAAGCCAGTATAAGTTCCTTGTTAAAAAACATGTACATTTCTCTTAAATCCTTGGAGATTGCATAATTGTCATCAAGCGTAACAATGAGATGATTAAAAATTTTCCTGCACTTTTCAAGGTTGATGCTGGCATTTTCAAAATCGTTGTTTTCCATCAATATTTTGCTCATATTCATTTTTTTAATTGCTTCATCGTAAAGGAGCACCAGCAGTTCTCCTCTGGTCATTGTATTAACTGAAGTCTTTTTATATTGCTCAAAAGCGCTTATCATTTAATCTCCTTTCTAACCCATCATGTCAGTGAAATAGGAACTTTGAGAGTTAAGCTTATTCAAAGTTGTCTCCAATGATGTAAACTTACTCCAGTACCTTTTTCTTTCAACTTCCATCTTGTCCTTTAATTCTGCCATTTTGTCATCATAGTCTTCTATTCTTTTAGAAATATTGTTCTTGTCTGAAGTACGCCCGCTGTCAAGCCCTGCTTCATCAATGAGAATACCGGATGAACCGTATGCTCCCACATTTGCCACAAGCAATTCTCTCATCTGTACAGCTATGCCTGAAATTCCGCCTTCAACAGACGTAGATGCCGAAAACAGGTTTGCAATTTCATCAGGACTCTCAAGCAATTTCGCCTTTAATTTCTCCTCATCTATTACCAGTTTTCCACTGGTGTCCATCGATGCAGAAGAAATACCTATATCGGAAAGTGCCAGGCTGCTCACTGAAGTCTTACCGGTCATGGCTTGTCGCATCTTCCTAAGCACACTGTTCATGTTGCTGTCACCATAAAGCACTCCCTTTCGGGCTTGTTCGGTCCAGTCCTTTATTTCGTCTTCTTCCATTTCATCCTGCTGGTCTGGTGTAAGAGGCTGATAGTCTCTGTTAGGTTTTTCTTTTGTTTTTGTATTCAATAACTCTATTATTTCATTGTAATCATTTATAAATCCCTTAATTCTCTCAACTACTTCATCAGCATTGTTTGTAACATTGAAGCTTACGTCAGTCAGCCCTACTGATTTTTTATTCAGTTCTATGTTGATTCCATCAATTGAAAAATTGGCAGTGCTTCTAACTACAGAAGTTTTTACACCGTTTAATGTATAGTCCATTACAGTGTCTTTACCATTGACTACATTTTGATACGTTGCATTTCCGAACAAAGCTTCTGACAGATTTCCGCCACTTACTTCTTCAATTTTTACAGCCATGTTCGACCCGGTTTCATCAGCTTTGATTGAAAAAGTGTCTGTGGTTGACAAATATGAAATTGTTACTTTTGCATCAGCATCGTTGTTGATTTTTTTGATTATATCGTTTAATGATGTGCTTTTTTCAAACTCAAAAAGCTTGTCGTTTATTTTTATTGCATATCCGCTGTTGCCATTTGAAAGTGTTGTTTCATTAAGCCCAAGCTTTAAACCAGCTTCACCTATTGCAGAAGTTTTATTCAATCTGTTGCAGTCACCTGATTGAATTCCTGTAAAACTGCTTAATTCTGCACTAATACCGCTTACGCTGAACAGATTTGTGTTTGAACTGCTGTCCACTGTTTTAAATGTCAGTTTTTTTGTGTCCAAACTGTCATAGCTAACTTCAACTTTTCCGGCTCCATAACTTTTATCCAGTTCAGTCTGCAAATAACTCTTAAGATCCGAGCCGTCTGTTAACCCTTCTTTTAAATATATAGTCTTTGAAACTCCGTTATAATCAAATTTAAAGTATGCACTTGTATTTGAAAATACATCGGACTGTGTCCTGGTTAATTTTTCATTGTCTACTGTCTCTGTCTCTAAGGACGAAGCAGGCTCACCAACCTTCATTTTAAGAAACTCTAGAACATCATTACTTGCAGCTGTAAGCTTTGTTGTTGTTCCTTCGGGTGAGTTAATAACCAACCTGTTATCCCCAGATACACTGTATCGCAATACATTATCGCTTGCGTCAGTAGAAGTGCCCCCATTCAAGTCAGCTATTTTTTCAATTTGGCTGTTGAGCTGGTCAGCTACATCCTGTAAATTCACCTTCTCGTTTCCCAATCCGAACTTGCTGTCAATGGTGAGCTTGTATGACTTGCCTCCATATTCAATGTTCATGGAATCTCCTGCCAGAGATGACAGGTAGGTGCTCAGACCATCTGAACTAAAGGACTGAGCGGATGCTTTATATGTGGAAGTCATGGAAGCATAATCTGCTACACTTGATATGCTGTCTATGGAGAAATTTTGAATATTTGCCTGATCTCCGGACACATTTACATAATCAGATGTAGATTTAAATGAGTATGCCTTGAAAAAGTTTGAACTCATAATATTTGTTTTTGACCCAGATGAATAAGAAAGATACTTGTTGTTGAATGAAACAAGCTTGGAGCTTATTTCCCTGTATGCCTGCTGTTTGTACAACAGCTTTTGTTTTGCTTGGTAAGCCTTGTTTATTTTTGATTTTGTTCCTGACAGCATCTGATTTACCAAATCGTCTGTGTCAAGTCCAGAAACCAGTCCTCCAAATCCTTTGCTTGTTGATGAGCCATATAAGCTTGTTGATAATGTTGACATTTTTTCCCCTTTCTGCTGCCGGTAAATTAATTGGCAACTCCATATTATTTATTCAAATGCTTTATAAGTATTTCTGCTATATCTTCTACATCCGATTGAACAATCACAGCCCCTATGTTGAATGCAACCATTGGCATTCCATAAACAACAGAGGACTTTTCATCCTGTCCAACGGTAAATGCACCTGTTTTTTTCATATTCAAAAGTCCTTGTGCTCCGTCCTTGCCCATTCCTGTGAGGATTATCCCCACGGAATTTTTGCCGGCATTTTCAGCTACGGAGTTAAACAATACGTCAACTGACGGGCAGTGACCGCTAACTTTTTCGCCGGGCTTGCAGGAAACATAGTACCCCTTGTCGTCCTTTGCAAGCTTCATTTGTTTATCGCCTGGAGCTACCAGAACCAGACCTTTTTCAACTCTGTCTCCGTCCAGTGCTTCTCTTACTTCCAAATCGCATATTTTATTGAGCCTGTCAGCGTACATTTTTGTAAATCCTGGCGGCATATGCTGAGTGACCAGTATTCCCGGCATATGAGCCGGAAGTGATTTTAAAATTGTGAGTGTTGCTTCCGTCCCTCCTGTTGAAGCTCCAATTGCTATTACTTTTGAAGAGGATATTTTTTCAAGCTTTTTTGTTTCAGGAACTTTAGACGATGTAAAAGGAACAAGCTTTGCTATGGAAGCAACTTTTATTTTTGTTCTGATTTCTCTAAAAAACATCGGCAGATCGTTTTTAGAAGACATATCCGGTTTCTTGACAAAATCAACTGCTCCTGCATGAAGGGCATCAAAGACACTTATGTTCATAGAACTAACAAGAACAACCTTCAATGGATTTTCCTCCATGAGCTTTTTTAAAAACACCAATCCACTCATCTTTGGCATCTCAACATCCAGGGTGAGAATGTCAGGCTTGAGGGATTTTATTTTTTCAAGAGCATCCACGGGATCAACAGCCATTCCCACAACTTCTATGTGAGGATCTTCGCTTAATTCCTTTTTTAAAACATTTCTGAACAGAAGAGAATCATCTGTGATTAGAACCCTTATTTTGTTAATTATCATAGTTATTCCTTTCTGTATATTGCAGGACTTATGTACATGAATTTTGATTGGTTTCTCTGTATTGTTTCTGCATGTCCAATCATTAAGTACCCCTGCGGTTTTACAGCTTCATAAAACTTGTTAACAATATTCATCTTTGTTTCTGCATTGAAATAAATCATTACATTTCTGCAAAAAATCACATCGTACTTGTTCTTTTCACGGATGGTGTCCATGAGGTTGAATACTTTGAATGTTATATTCCTTTTTATTTCCGGAACCACCTGGTATCTTCCGTCAGGAGTTTTTTCAAAATATTTCTTCTTGTAGGATTCAGGCAGCTTAGATAGGCTTTCCTCAGCATAAATTCCTTCCCTGGCTTTTGAAAGAACATTTTCTGATATGTCTGAAGCAAGAATTTGTATTTTCCATGAAGAATTGAATTTAAAATAATCATCCATTACCATTGCCAGTGTATATGGCTCTTCTCCAGAAGAACACCCTGCACTCCAGATGTTCAGCACTTTCATCTTGTTGTTTTTTTCTTCATATGGAAGAAACACTTCCTTCAAGAATTTGAAGTGGTTTTCTTCCCTGTAGAAATATGTGTAGTTTGTCGTAAGCTTGTTGATGAGAAGTGTTATTTCTTCCTTGTCATTTTTCTTTATGCTTTCAAGGTACTGGCTGAAACTGTTCATGCCTTTTCGTTCTACTAAATTGGACAGCCTTCCTTCAATCAATATTCTTTTTTTTGAAAGGTCTATGCCGTAATTGCCATGCATTATTTTTACAAATTCCAAAAATTCGTTATCTGTTAATTTTACCATACTTACATACTTTCTATTAGATTTCCTATGTCTAGGATTAAGTTGATGCTGCCGTCTCCGAGTATGGAACAGCCGGAAATTCCAGATTCTTTAAGGCTGTACTTTGCAAGTATGGGAGGCAGTGGTTTTACTACAACCTGCTGTTCCCCAACAATTTTATCCACAAACAAGCACAGGCTTCCGTCACCTGATTCCACAAGTATCAGTATTCCGTCATCAATATTGGTGATTTCAGTTTTTATGTTGAAGTACTCATTAAGTCTTACAACAGGATAGCACTTGTCTCTTATGAGGATCATTTCACCGCCGTCAGTGTTGTGTATTATTTCTTCTTCAGTTGTCTTGAAAGACTGCTGTATATTTTTAATAGGAATTATGAATTCTGAATCTCCAACTACAATCTGCATACCTGACACTATAGTCAATGTCAAAGGTATTTTAAATGTAACGACGGTTCCTATGCCTTCCTTGCTGTCTAAGACTACAGTTCCTCCGACTTTTTCAACATTTGACTTAACCACATCCATTCCAACGCCTCTTCCGGAATATTCTGTTACAGTTTCATTGGTTGAAAAACCAGGAAGCATGAGGAATTGGAATATTTCTTTAGGTGTGTAATCACCTTCTGATTTTGTGAGAAGATCCTTTGATTTTGCTTTTTCTAGTATTCTTTTCAGTTCAAATCCTCTTCCGTCATCTTCTACAGTTATGTGAATTTCACCGCCTGTGTTGGATGCTGAAAGCCTAATAGTACCTTTTTTGTTTTTACCTTTGTTTATTCTGTCATCCTCATATTCTATTCCATGGTCCATGGCATTTCTCACAAGATGCATGATGGGGTCAGAAATTCCGTCAACTATTGTTTTGTCTATTTCAGTTTCTTCCCCTGACAAAATAAGTTCAACTTCCTTGTTCAATTCCTTTCCCATGTCTCTTACAATACGCTTCATTTTCTGGAATATTCCGGATACCGGCACCATTCTCAAAGACATTACAATGTCTTGAAGCTCATCTGTAAGTTTTCTCATCTGTCTTGTGGATTTTGTAAAGCTGTCAAGGTTGAGCTTCTTTATTTCATTGTCGGCTGCAACCATTGATTCTGCAATTACAAGCTCTCCCACTATGTTAACAAGCTTGTCAAGCTTTGAAAGATTCACTGTGATTAAATTTTGCTTGCTGTGCTTTGCTGAAGATTCCACCTTTTCTGTTTTTTCCGTCTTTGCATTCTGTACAGGCTTTACTTCATTGTTTTTAGCATCTGTATGTGATGAATCTTTTTTTGTTTCTTCATTTTGAATATTTTCATTGTATTCCAGCACTGTATAATTTTTTACATTGAGCGCTTCTCTTATGACACCCACAGCAGGTTCAACAGATTCCTTGTCAAACAAGTAGACGAAAAATCCTTCTTTAACAATTTCATGAGATGTTTCACTTATTGTTTCAACGTTCTGAGGCTTGTAGGAAAAATCAATGCCTGTTTCTTTCAATTGGTTGACAATCATGAAAGCCCTTAAATTTTCCATTCCTATGTCGTCATCAAATATAACCTTTATTGCATATTTTTCTTTTATATGCTTGTTAGTAACGTCCTCCGTCAGAACTGCTTCTTCTGCTGCAGAGCCATTGTTTGATATCACCTGCAGAAAATCAAATATTTCTTTTTCAAAATGTTCCAGATTTTCTTCAAGTTCTTCACCCTTTTCTATTTTGGATATTTCTCCCTTTATAAAATCTGTAAATTTAAATACGAGATTTACAAGTTCCTCATTGTATTTTTTGTCTGCGCCGTTTTCTCTTATGTAAAAAAATAAATCTTCAATTTTATGTGATATTGTCATGATGCTATTAAACTGCATCATTGCGGATGAGCCTTTTATAGTGTGCATTATTCTAAATATTTCATCTACGCATTCTTTGTCAAATGCCTGCTCGCTTTCTGCTCTCAGAAGTATATCGTCCAACTGTTCAAGCAGCTGTCTTGCTTCAAAAAGATACATGTCAAGCACAGAATCAAAACTATTATCCATTTTAGGTCTCCTTAATATTCCTATCTATCTTGCTTTTTATATCGGCAAAATTTGAAATTTATTAAGCATAATAGAGAATTTTTTTAAAATTTATATATAAGCGGCTTATTAAAATATTAAATATGACGATATAATAATTAGCAAAACTGCTTATTCTTTGTTATAATATTATATAATTAATTTCAGGAGATTCTATGTTAGACAACAATATAAACATAAAAACCCATAATCCCGTAGACAACAATAATGCCAGCAAGCCAACCCATAAGCCGGTACAGGTTGCACCACTTGATGTTGCTGACCCGGCAAGGGTCACCAGGACACCAAAACAGGATTTCGGCAGTCAATCCGGTCAAAACCAACTAAACTACAATCCGGATTCTGTATTTGAAAAATTCATTAAATCACTTGGAAATTCTCCTGTATTATCTGAAGGAGCTAAAAAACTGCTCTTGAACAAGCAGTTTATCAATTCTAACATTAAAAGCGATTCTGTTTTAAAGTCTTTATTTGAAACATTTTTAAAAAGCATTGAGATGGACGAAACTGAAATTTTAAATTTTCTCAAGTTTCAGCATGGATCATATACAAAGTTTCAAGGCGACTTTTTCAATTCATTGAGAAGTTTATTAAAAAGCAACCCTGACAACAATGATTTTAAAATTGTACTCAGAAACTTCTTAAAAAGCTATGATTGTTTTGTTTCAGTTGATGAAACAAACAAATCCATCAATGCAGCCCTTAAAAACATAGAAAGAAATCTGCCTGATATGCTTAAAAGTTCCTTCCGTGAGCTTACAGACAAGCTGTTGAATAATTACTCGTCAAATGGCACGGACATAAATTTAAACCTATTAAAAAATGAAATACTGCCATTTGTGGGAAGATACATTTCAAAAATGAATGATTTCGGTCCAGTAAGAGATTACGTTTCTGTCCTTATTCACAACATGGTCAGACTGGAAAATGCATCAAGAGATAATTTTTCTGAGAATCTGGATAATTTGTTTGAATTTGTGAGATATAACTTCAGCTTAGATGAAGAGGATATGCAAAAGCTAAAAATGTCACTTATAGATACATATGAAACAGCTTCAAGCAAAAAAAATGATTCCGTTGATTCGTTTTTAAAACTCATTGATTCAGGCATTAAAGAAAGCAAAAATCTTGTAAACAAGGGGACCATGGAAGATATGGCAGAATCCCTGCTTTTCAGTCAGGATGTCCACATCCCTCTGACACACATGTTCTTGCCGCTGAATTTCAACAACATGTTCATGTTTTCTGAGATATGGATTGGAAAGGAATTTGAAATTTCCGAAAAGGACAAAAAAAGCAAGCAAACTTATGTGCAGACATACAAAGTTTTTATAACATTTGACATACAAAATGTAGGTTATTTTGAAACAACACTTGTGCTAAAAGAATCAAGATTGTCACTTGACATTTATGTTCCAAATTGTCTGACAGGCTCTATTGAAACAATCAAAAATGACCTTAACAATATTCTCAGTAAAGATAATTTATCAGCTTCATCTTTAAATGTTAATGAAAGTATAAGAAAAAGAAGATTCAATGAAGTCTTCAGCAATTTGTCAGAAAGGAAAAGCGGTGTAGATGTCACAATATAAAAACAATTCAAACTCAAAAAGAGCAGCAGCATTAAGGTATGACGCAGGGAAAAACAAAGCACCTGTTGTAATTGCATCAGGTTCAGGCTACATTGCAGACAAAGTTGTTGAAATAGCTGAAGAAAGCGGAATACCAGTATACAAGGATGATTCACTTTCTGTGATACTTTCGCAGCTTGATGTAGGGTCAGAAATTCCTGAAGAGCTTTTCAGTGCAGTGGTTGATATATATGTTTACTTTTTAAATTTCAAACTTCCTAAAAACGAATCTTAAAAAATTATGACATAATGATACTAATACAAAGGGAGGAGTTATATGGACAACTCAGGACTTTTAGTTAAAGTTTACAATTTAAATAAAGATTTGAAAGGTATCGGTACGTTGTTAAGCATTAACAACGATACAATAAAAATCAAGGGAAGTGATCTTCCTGAAATCAAATCCGGAACAAAGGTCTATATTGAAATATACAATGAACTTACAGGAATTACACCTTATATTTGTGAAATAGGCATTGCCTCAAGAAATCAGCTTAATGCACACATCAATATCAGGGAAAATATTATTGAGCGAAGAAATTCATTGAAAGTTAGAACAGATTTGTCTTTCTATATTGAAAACCTCATTAGAAATGGCGAAGATATTACAAAAGATGTACCCAGCATGAAAATAAACGTGCTCAATTTAAGCGTCGGAGGAATGTTAATTTCATCTAATTATGTTTTATTATTAAATGATGAAATAAAATTTTACTTTCAATATGCAAAGTATCAGCTCATTTTAATCAAAGCAAAAGTAATCAGAATCGACAAAAAACAAGATCCAGATAATGAAAATATTGAAAGCGTCAATTACGGATGTTCATTTGAAAAAATGGCCGGATACAACGAATCGGTTATCATGCAGTATTTGTATGACAGGCAGCTTCAACTTTACAGGAACAGGTAGGTAAAATGAAAAAAATAATTTTATTAATAACCATGACATTGCTGTTTTCCATAAGCCTATGCAGAGTTTACGGAGCAGAAAGCAATTATTTGAGGGCTAAATTTACTGAAAGCACAGTTTCGGGCACCAATTTCAAGGAAATAACAATAACGCCCTACCGCTACCAAAACGGTAGAAAATTAGAAGACGATGAAGAAACATCTTATTACATATACCTTCCTTCCGGTTATCAGGTAATCGGAAAAAGTGCAACCTTTGTGGCAGACAGAGAAGGAGAATATCCATTCACAGTTTATTACTCCAATTATAAAAAAACATTTGTGTACAAGGTGGATGACATAGACGAAGATGAAGATACAGATGATGATGACACTGACATTAGCTTTGAATATGAACTGGAGTATGATTATGAGAAAAAACAGATCCTTTTTCATATGGAAATAGACAAGCTAAGGAAAGTCATAACTACTAAGAGCACTTCTGTTACAAATGAAGTAAACTATTACGTAGATAATTTGACCAACAACGCGCCTAGTGAGTTCAGCATTACAATAGATGATATGAACTATGACTATAAAATTATCAAACAAGGAGAGTTTTATCTCTTGATTGAGCTTTGGCCTTTGAATTACGACAACTACAGCACGCTTGTGGAATACAAGGGTTATAATTTCACAAATAACTTTAACTACACAGTATTTCCGTCAAAAGACATATATGAAGACAACGGCAATTATGAAGCATTAGTTAAATCCACAGAAGGTTCATCGCAAAATTTGTTCATATTTAACATTGATGATATTGATTACAGAAGGCCCGAGCTTGAAACAGAACTGCAGGACGACGGAATGTTTTACCTTGAAATGAAGGACGACTTTGGACTTGACTACATGATTACCTTTGACGGAAAGTATGTTCCCATAGGCAAATCCACAGCAGTTAAAGACTTTAAATACACCCATGCTACAGCCATAGCCTATGACGGCGAATATATTTTCACTGTGGTTGACAAAAATGGAAACAGAAACGTTAAAACAGTAAAAGTTGATCATAAAAAAACTGCAAAAAAACACAAACTTAACCTGGATGTGCACGAAGAGGACTATTCAAAAGAATTATTTGAGAACAAAGGTCTCCCATATGATGACTCTAAAGATGAAGAGACTTATTTTGAATCAATGATTCCTTCTTATATGAGCGGCAGCAATTTCCTGTTCAAGCCAAATTCACCTATCACAAGAGCTGAAATGGTCACAGTCTTCTGCAGGCTCAATGATTTGCCCTATGACAGAAACGCATATTTGAAGGCAAAATTTACAGATATTGAAACACACTGGGCAAGGGATTACATTTCCATGGGAAGCGCAAAAAAATTTGTTTCAGGATACAAGGACAAGACTTTCAAACCGGACGGATATGTTACAAGAGCAGAGTTCTGCCAAATGCTTACAAAAATCAGCGCATACAAAGCAAGACTAACCGCAATCCCGGCTTCAAGCAACTACAACTTCGATGACACTGCAGGTCACTGGGCAGAAAGCGAAATAATAAAAATAACAAGCAGGGATTTAGTAACAAGCTCAGGCAGCTTATTTTATCCGGACAAGCCAATTTCAAGGGCTGAGGTAGTACATGCCATAAACATGCTCTATGGATACAACCCTTCAAAACTGGAATTGAACTTCATTAATTCAATGTATAAAAAGTATTACCGTTTTACAGATATTGAAGGTCACAAATATTACAACGACATAATTATTTCTGCAGTAGGAATGTACAGGGAAATAATCCAATAAAGGAGTGAACGTAATGGTAGTAAACTACATGGAAGAAATAGTTGAAAATTATCTTAACAACGTTTTAAAAACCGACAAAACATACGCAGATACATGCAAATGCTCAAGCTGCATGGATGATATGATGGCAAAAGCCTTAAACAATCTGAAACCTTACTACATAACAACCAAAAAAGGGGAAATATTTGCTGAATACTCTTCCTTGGAAACGCAGCATCAGGCTGAAGTTATCACAGAAGTTATAAAAGCTATAGAGTTCGTAACAAAAAACAAAAAACATCAATAAAAAAACTCCGGAAACGGAGTTTCAGACCATTGACAAACTCCATTCTCCAAATTGTAGGGGCGGATCTTGTATCCGCCCGCGGGAGGACACGAGGTCCTCCCCTACATATTGAATTAACTTTGTCATCAACCTGAAACTCCGGAAACGGAGTTTTTTTAAATTACTTTTATGTTTTTGGCAAATGATTTTATGGTAAGATTTCCTGTATTGCTGTCAAAAATTATTGTTCTGCCATAGTTTTCTCCTGTGTCTGTTGCCACAAGTTTTATTTTTAAATTTTGAAGAGTTTCTTTTGTGGCTAAAACATTTCTTTCACCAATGTTTCCGATGGTTGAGTTGCTTTTTATTTCAAACATCTTGGCTCCTCCTGCAATTTTTGCAACCATTCTGGAGCGCAAGCAGCCCATCATTTCCATTTTCTTTACCATTTCAGCTATTCCCGTATCAGCATATTTGAATATATTTGCCTTATCTTCATTTTTGTTGTATGGAAGCATAATGTGAGCCATCCCCGCAATTTTAAGCACTTTATCTGTTATGCAAATTCCAACACATGATCCAAGGGCATATGATATGAGCCCTTCCGGTGAAGTCACTATCTTCATGTCAGATATTCCGACATTTACTTCTTGGCTCATATTTCCATTCCAAACTTTCTAAGTAGAATTTCCAGGGATGACATGCTTGGCAATAGAAGCATGTGGCTGTATATGGTTTCTTCCTGACAAAAGTATTTTTCTCTTATGAAAATTACCCTGTCTGCTGCTTCTGAAAATTCTGCGGTAACCGCATCAAGAAGAGCTCCTGACATGTCTATGTTAAGACTTGGAACCGTTATGTCAATTGCCATGTTTGTGAGAGAAGATATTGAATTTACATAGGATGATACCATTATGTTGCCTATTTCCGACAATGCTGACATTTCCATTTCGGAAATATCCTCGAAACCATGAAGTTCAGTGCCTAAAAGCGAATTCAAAATCATATGCACAAATTCTTTTTTAAGTAAAAACAATATTACTCCTTCAATTTCACCTTCAAAGCTCACTAAAATTCCAACGACTATATTTTCTGCTCCGCCTATGGAATTTATTACATTCTCATAATCAAGCAAACTTACTTCGGGAACATTCATGTCAATTCTCTTTGACAACATTTGTGAAAGAGAAGTTGCAGCGTTTCCTGCTCCTATATTTCCTATTTCCTTTAAAATATCTATATGAATTTCGTTTAACTCCATTTTGCCTCCTTGACTCTTTTTTCATTCAAGGTCAGACGGATTCAATGGCACAACTGATATGTCGTTTCCATCATTGTAAATCTTGCTGTAGCTAATATCCTGTCTTACCCTGTGCTTCATCCATCCAATTGTTATTCGTGTGTTCGCGTACATTATTCCTTTGCAGACTATTTTATGATTGGCTACATTGTCTGTTGGAACAATTTCAGTGAGCTGTCTTTGCAAATCTTGTATTTCATTGTTTACCTTTATCTTTTTAAGCACTAACTGCTTCTTAATTGAATTTTTGCTGTTGGCATCCATTCCTGAACTCATTATAACATCATTTTTTTCTTCTATCTCTTTAAGCTCTTTATTTTTCAAATCCAATTCCTTTTGAAGGCTGTCGTTGATTTTTTTCTTAGCAGCATAAAGCTTTTGTTCTTCCATGTATCGTGTCAAATTTATAATTACATTTGTTTCTGCGTTTGTCTTGCTTCCGATGGTCTTTGCAAAAATCATGTTTTCAGCCTGACTTGTGCCTCCTATTATTGCTGCACTTGAACCACGAAGTATTATTGATTCCTTTGCAGTCACATCACTGTTAATAAGAGCTTCCGCATATATGCATTTATCTGTAACAATTGTTGCATTTTCAATATACTTGCTTGTTATATTGCCTTTGGCACATATTGTTCCTTTTCCCATGCCGTTCATTCCCTTGCCTATAACAACTTCTCCCTCAGCTTTTATGTGGGCACCTTCGACCATACCGCGTATCTTTATGTCTCCTTTTGAAACAACTGAAAACCCTGCTTTCACATCACCGTTTATTACCACATTCCCAACAAAATCTATGTTACCTGTTTCGTTGTCCACATTTTCAACCTTGTAGACGCTTTCCACATAGACTTTGTCATTTAGTATTTCAGCACTTCCGTCTGAAGATGCAAGAAGCTTGAGGCCGTCTTCAGACACATATGTGTTGTTACCGCTGTTGAATGAAACTGTACTGCCTTTTTTATAAGCTACTACATCTCCATAAACATCAATTCCGTCCTCCCCTTCCTGCACAGGAATTATGTGGCAGAGGACATCGTTTTTATTGACATTTATAACATTGTTCAAATTGTGAAAATCAATTGAACCGTCTTCTTTTTCTGTAAATCTTAATCCCTTTGAAATATCGAAATCATAAACAAGCTCTGCGTCTTTGCCATTTACAGGCTCTTTGCCGCAAGCAGCCGTAAGTTCCTTACTATATTCCTTGTCTTGGCAATATGCTCTGATTTCGTTTTCTCTTATTCCGTAAATTATTCCCTGTTCAGCCAGATAGTTTAATATATCCTCTGGGCTGATTTGTGCTTCTTTGTCATACAGCTCTATTCTTATGTAAGTTTTTAATTTGTTCGCTGATACTAAATGATTAATGTTATACTTCGGCAGTGCTTCAACACTTTGAACATCATTATCCTCCACACTGTCCTGTACGCTGTTAATTTCTTCCATAGTATCGCTCCTTTAGTTATTTAGCTTTTTAAAGAGTTTATTGTTTGTTCGATTTCATCTGCAGTCTGTATTACATTTGAATTAAGCTGAAATGATCTTTGAATTTGAATAAGTTTTACCATTTCTTCAGCCAAGTCAACATTGGAAGATTCCAGGAATCCTTTCATAACCCTTGAGTTTTCTGAGAGGCTGTACTCTGCATCTTCATTTGCAATACGAAACAAATTATTTCCTGCCTGCATTAAGTCACTGTTATTCATAAACTCAAAAACGCCTACATCTATATTATCGTCAGTATTTTCCAAAATTATAGGTTCTTCTTCACTATTTAAAACAAAACCTCCCTGATAAGTAAGGTAATTTTCATCGTCAATATTTGTTACCTGAAAACTGCCTCCTCTTGTATACAAGTTTTCTTCTTCAAACTGTACAGCAAAATAGCCGTCTCCCGCAATTGCAAAATCGGTTTTCCCTCCGGTGGAATACATGGCTCCCTGATTGAACATTACGTCTACTTTATTAATTCTGCTTCCGCTTCCTGACTTCATTTCAGTGTTTTCTCCTTCAGGTCCGCGTATGTTTGTATACATCAAATCAGAAAACTCTGCCTTTGACTTTTTAAATCCTTCTGTCTGAATGTTGGCCATGTTGTTTGAAATAACATCTAGATAATTTTGATTGCTTGTAGCTCCGTTTACTGCTGTGTAATATGCTTTAATCATAATTGCTCCTTATTGACTAATATTATAAAATTACGATATTTTTTCACTTTTAAGCGACAAATTTCCCGGGAAATGAAACTAATTAAAATTAATTTATTTTCCCAATTTCATTAACAGCCTTGTCTTGAATCATGTCATATATTTTGAATGCCTGGGCTGCTGTCTGAAGTGCTCTCTGAGATGACATGATATCTGTCATTTCCTTTGTTACATCAACATTAGATCTTTCAATTGTACTGTTTAAAACCTCTGGATTTTCTACAAGTTCAGGATCTTCAGTTGATGTGTACAGACCTTCTCCTGTTTTGTTAAGACTGTTGTAGTCAAGAAAATCATATACTGCAAGTCTGTCAGCTTCTTCTCCGTCAACATAGATTATTCCGTTATTGAACTCAAACTCATCTGTTCCAACATATATTTCTCCGTATTCACCCTGAACCCTTCCTGCTCCCTGAAGAACAAGGTATCCTTCGTTGTCTATATTGAAGCTGCCGTTTCTTGTGTATAAAATTTCTCTTCCATTGTCCACTGAAAAAAAGCCTGCTCCCATAATGGCAAAATCAGTTTTTCTGCCTGTCTGCTCCAGCGTTCCCTGTGAATGTATGGTATTGTTTTCAGCCATTGTCCTTATAACAGAAACATTGTCCAAAGGAACTGCTTCTTCATTTATTCCATCCTGCTTGTACTTGTTTATGAAAAGACTTCCAAAGTTAGTTGTAACAGCTTGTTCTTTCTTATATCCGGCAGTATTAAGATTTGATATGTTGTTGCTTGATATATCAATTTTTCTTTGCTGTGTGAGCATTCCTGATGTTAAAGCATAAAATCCTCTTGACATAAAACACCTCTTTATTTTTTATCGTACATATATTGTCTTATTCCATGTTCCAGTTTCTGAAGAGCTGAAGTATGTATCTGCGATATTCTAGAATTGCTGATATTTAAAATTTCTGCTATGTCTTTAAGTTTCAGTTCTTCTTTATAATAAAGGGATACAACCAGTTTTTCTTTTTCATTTAATTTGTTTATGCTGTCTTTTAAGATTTCATAAAGTTCTTTAGTTTCAAGTTCCTGTTCCGGAAGCTCATAACCTGAGCTTGTTTCCAGTTCCCGTAAATTTGTTTCGCTCAACAGTTCTTCGAAGGACAGCATGGCAGTGCCATGGGCATTTCTTACAATGTTGTTGTATTCGTACATATCCAGCTTCAGGTGACTTGCAACTTCTTTGTCCTCAGGCTCTCTTCCCAGCTTGAAAGTAAGTTCATCCTGAGCTTCCTTTACTGTCTTGAAGTCATTTTTAACCTTTCTTGGTATCCAGTCCTGTTTTCTGACATAGTCAATGATAGATCCTCGTATTCGAATTGTTGCGTATGTTTCAAACTTGATGTTCTTTGACAGATCAAACTTGTCTATGACATCAATAAGCGCAATTATGCCTTCGTTCACTATGTCTTCCACATCACCGTACTGTTGATAGACACCTCTTAATTTCAAAGCGATTATTTTAACCAGGTAGCTGTATTTTTCTATAATCTGGTTTCTTATTTTTATGTCTTTTGTAAAAGCATATTGTTCCCACAAATAATTTTCATCAACAGTTGTTGTTTTCTCAGTTAAAATCATATCATCACTCTCTCATACCAATTAAATTGCAATATTGCCTAACGCTTGTATCTGTGTTGAATTATCAATTTCGTTAAATGATAACACAATGGCCTTTGGATAAAATTGATCTAAAAGTTTTCTGAAATATCCCCTCACAAATGGAGATGTGAGAATAATGGGAGTATTCAGCTCGCTTTTCAGTTTGCTTATCTGTTCTAAGAGCTGTCCCACAAGCTTTTGCATTACCTCAGGGTCTATGGACAAATAAGATCCTCTTTCATTTTTGTTTATTGCGTTTATAATTATTTTTTCAACATCGGTGCTGAGTGTTATTACCTTTATTTGTCCGCCTTCAGACCATTTTCTTGTAATTGTCCTCTTAAGAGACTGGCGAACATATTCTGTGAGCATTTCAGTGTCTTTTACGGAAGAACCGTAATCGCCTATAGTTTCAAGAATTGTTTCCATATCCTTAATTGGAATTCCTTCTCTAAGGAGGTTTCCTAAAATTTTCTGGAGATTTCCCTGAGAAACAACTCCTGGAACAACTTCCTGAACCAGCAGCTCATTTTCTTTCTTTATGTTGTTCAATAGCTGGTTTAAATCCTGTCTTGATAACAGCTCATGGGCATGTACCTTAATGACTTCCGACAAGTGTGTTAAAAGCACCGATAAAGGATCAATTACTGTGTAACCGTATATTTCTGCGAGTTCCTTCTTATCCTTTGTAATCCACTTGCTTGGTATGCCGTAAGCAGGTTCTATGGTTTCTATGCCGTCAACTTCACCAGACAGACTTCCCGGATCAAGGGCAAGGAAATATTCAACCAGTATTTCTCCTCTTGCTACTTCCTCTCCTTTGAGCTTGACCACATACTCATTGGGGTTTAAGTATCCGTTGTCTCTCAGTCTCACAGAAGGAACAACCATCCCCATTTCCTGGGCAAACTGCCGTCTGAACATTACAACCCTGTCAATGAAGTTACCGCCGCTTGCCTCGTCCACCAAAGGAATAAGGCTGTATCCAACTTCCATTTCAATCGGATCTATTTGAATGAGTTCATATATGTTGTCAATGTTTCTGAAATATTCTTCTTCAGAAGGTGCAGGAGCTTCGCTGCCGGTTTCTTCATTTTCATGTTCAATGACTTTTTCACTGCCGCCGTCAAGAAGCTTGTATCCTAAAAATATGAAAACAGCTGCAAGAGTAAATGTCTGAATTTTAGGAAAGTTTGGTATGAGACCCATTACTATTAACACAATTCCTGAAATTATCAGTACTATAGGCTGTGATTTAAACTGGCTTGTCAAATCCACATTCATGGTTGATTCTGAAGCAGCTCTTGTAACAATCATGCTTGTTGCCGTTGATATCAAGAGAGCGGGTATCTGTGAAACCAAGCCGTCTCCTACTGTTGAAATTGAATATGTCTGAACTACCATGGCAAATGTGGAACCGCCCTGAACCATTCCTATTATTACTCCGCCTACAAAGTTTATGGCGGTAATAATGATTGACATGATGGAGTCGCCCTTGACGAATTTAGTGGCTCCGTCCATAGCACCGTAAAAATCTGCTTCTCTTTGTATGTTGTTTCTTCTTCTCTTTGCTTCAATTTCAGTTATTATTCCTGAGCTTAAGTCGGCATCTATTGCCATTTGCTTTCCGGGCATTGCATCCAGTGTAAAACGAGCAGTTACTTCTGCGATTCTTTCAGCGCCTTTGGTGATTACAATAAACTGAACCAAAACAATTATTATGAACACTATGAATCCTACTACTGCATTGCCGCCGAGGACGAAGTTACCAAATGTTGCAATTACTGCTCCGGCATTCCCGCTGTTTGTAAGTATAAGCCTGGTTGAAGAAATGTTTAATGACAACCTGAACAGTGTAGTAATGAGCAAAAGCGAAGGAAAAACTGAAAATTCCAAGGCTTCTTTTATATACATTGTTGTGAGCAATATGATTATGGACAGTGCTATGTTGATAATAAACATCAAATCCAGCATAAACTCCGGAAGAGGAATTATTATCATGAGTATTATTGCTATTATGAATAATGAAATGGAATTGTTAAGTATCTTCTTCATATTTTATTGTTTTTCCTTTTCCTTTAACCTGTATACCCATGCCAGTATTTCTGCAATAGGTTCGTAATATTCCAATGGTATTTCGTGATTTATTTCTGTAGTTTTATATAATGCCCTTGCCAAAGGGATGTTTTCAACAATATTAATGTTGCTTTCTTTTGCTTTATCTATAATCCTCAGTGCCACGTTGTCCTGTCCTTTGGCCAGAACAATTGGAGCCCGGTCTTTTTCAATATCATATTTTATTGCTACTGCAAAATGTGTAGGGTTTCTGATTATTACATCGGCCTGTGGAACCTGCTGCATCATCCTTGAATAGGATATGGCTCTTTGTTTTTCTTTGATTTTTCCCTTGACCTTCGGGTCCCCTTCCATTTGCTTGTATTCTTCCTTGACTTCCTGTTTAGACATTTTGATGTTCTTTTCATATTCCCACCATTGATACAAAAAGTCAAAAGCTGAAATAACAACGAATGCTATTACTACCTTTTTAACAATCGCCATAATTGATGTAAATATAAAATTTATTCCTGATAGCAAATCAACCTGTGCAAGTTTTGGAACCTGCAGCAGATTTTTCATTATGGATGAATAAATCAAGTATCCAAGTATTGCGATTTTAATAAGATTTTTTATGACTTCCACAACAGACCTGATGGAAAACATTCTTTTTATCCCTGAAAGAGGATTTATCTTTGAAAATTTAAACTTTATGTTTTCTTTTGATATGAGAAACTTTGTCTGTGCTCCTGTAAATATGATTGATGTAAACATTACAGCAACCATTATTATACCCACGCTGGACAACAATGTCCATGTAATGTCTTTTACAAGCAGTGACAGGAAGTTTCCTTCTATGCTGTATGTTGAAGTCATCAGTGAAACATATTTTCTGAAGACATTGCTTGTATATTTATAAATGTGTGGTCCCCAAAAATCCAGCATTATAAATGATATGGCAATGACCCCAACTGTTACAACATCCTTGCTTTGAAATACATTACCTTTTTTACGTTCATCCCGCCTTTTCTTGGGGGAGGCTTTCTCGGTTTTTTCTTCGCCTGCCATGTTTATTCCTTTTACATTATTTCTATGTTATCAGTGAACTTAGGCTGTTCCTTACCTGGTCAAACATAAGAGTAAGAACCTTATCAATAAATGTTGAAAATGTGGGCACAAGTATAAGTATCAGCAGCAGCCCCACTATTATTTTCAATTGGACATTTACTGAAAACACCTGTATTTGAGGAATTGCTTTCATTAAAACACCAATGCCCGACTCTAAAATAATTTCCACTGCCATTAAAGGCATTGCTAATTTCAGCGACAATGTAAGTATTTGAGAAAACATCTGAACCATGTTCCTGAACAAGTCCTGAGGTATCTGGAAAGATCCTATTCCTATGAGCTTGCAGGAAGTCATGAATATTTTTATGAGTGATATGTGCCCATTGGCGCTGAAGAACAAAAATATCAAGATTATATTTAAAAAACTTCCAGTAATACCTGATGAAATATTGCTGCTTGGGTCATATATTTTTGACATTGACATGCCCATCTGCATGTCCATTACTTCTCCTCCTATTACAACTATGCTGAAAAACAAGTTGATTATGTAGCCTATGATGTATCCTATGAACAGTTCCTTTATAATAAGGACCATGTATTCAATATTTGTGCTTATTACCATATCTGCCTCGGGAGGAAGCATTCCGTATGCTGTAACTGCAAAAAACAAGCTGAGGGATATTTTAAATATTGAAGGTAAATTTCCTCTTCCGAATATCTGGTTAAAAAACACACATCCGCTCATTCTTGCAAGTATTAATAAAAAATAAGTTATATCTCCAGTAAGTGTCATATGCACCTCTAATAAACAGTCAGCATAAGGTCAAATATGTGAAGAGCAAAGTCAGACATAACTTCCATCATCCATGGCCCCAACATTATGAGCACTAATGCCGTTACCAGAAGTTTTGGAACAAAAGTCAGTGTTTGTTCATGTATTTGAGTAGCTGCCTGAAAAACCGCTATGAGAAGCCCTATGATAAGACTCAATAACAAAATCGGAGCTGCTATTTTAATTGCAGCCATTGCTGCAGACTGCATGATTCCCATTGCAAATGATATATTCATGAGCCCTCCTAGAAGTTAAAGGTAGAAATCAGTGTTTTAAACAACAGCGACCACCCATCTATTACAACAAAGAGAAGCAGCTTGAAAGGCATTGATATCATCACCGGCGGCAGCATCATCATTCCCATTGACATAAGGACGCTTGATACTATCATGTCTATTATGAGGAATGGTATATACAAAAGAAAACCTATGATGAATGCTCTTTTAAGTTCGCTTGTTACAAATGCCGGCATTACCACAGTCAAAGGCAGATCTTCCACACTTTCCGGATTTTTTACTTCTTCGTCGTTTGACATGTCCACATACATTTGAAGCTCGTCGTTTCCTGTCTGCTTCAACATGAATATCTTTAAAGGCTTCGACGCTCTGTCAAAAAACTCATCCTGTGCTATTTCTTCATTTTTATACGGCTCATAAGCTTCTGTATTTATTTCATCAATAACCGGCGACATTATGAACAGTGTAAGAAATATTGCAATTCCTATTAGAACCTGGTTTGGAGGCGTTTGCTGCAAACCCATGGCATTTTTCAAAAATGACAGGACTATTATTATTCTTGTGAAAGCCGTCATCATTATCAAAATAGACGGAAGAAGTGTAATCAATGTGAGCATGACCAGAATTTCAATAGTTTGAGCTGAATTCCCGTTAATGTCCATGTTGATTGTTCCTGCATATGCTGTCTTTGTGTTCAATAACACAAAAGCCATCATTGTTAAAATTGTTGCTGATATTTGTTTTATCTTGCTTGCCATTTTTCCTCTTTTAGAGAATGCCTATTGCACCAGGCATTCTCACTGCCATGCTATTTTTTCAAAAATTTATTTATAATGCTGTTAAAATCCATAACTTCTGTCTTTTCTTCTTCATGTTTTAATTGAAAATCATCCAGTTCTTTTATGATGTTCACATCTTTCTCTGTGATGCTCAGCAAATAATACTTGTTTGTTATTTCAGCTATTGCCAGGTACTTGTTCTGGCCTATGACAATCCTGTCAACTATGTTCATGTACCTTGAACTTGAAGCAAGATTTGTTTTAGTGGAAATCCACTTTGTGCCGTAGTAGGTCAAGAACAAAACAAATATGATTCCTGCCAAAGAAACAATCAGTGAAAATATTTCTTTAATTTAAACCAGCTCCTATCCGATTATGCCCTGTACTGTTTTTAATACTCTGTCAGCCTTGAATGGTTTAACGATAAAGTCTTTTGCTCCGCTTCGTATTGCTTCAACAACCATTGATTCCTGACCCATTGCAGAACACATTACTATTTTTGCCGAAGGATCAAAATCTTTTATTTCCTTTAATGCTTCCAAACCGTTTTTATTTGGCATTGTAATATCCATTATAACCAGCTCCGGTTTTTCTGCCTTATATGCCTGTACAGCCAGTTCACCATCTGCTGCTTCAATTAAATTTTCATAACCGTTCTTTTTCAGCGTATCCTTAATCATCATTCTCATAAACGCTGCATCATCCACTACTAATATTTTTCCTTCCATTTCAAACCTCCGTAATTCTATAATGTGATTTTTATCAATTCATCTTTTTTGATTATTTCTGCTATTCTTACTCCGAAATTGTCATTTACAACAACAACTTCTCCTTTTGCAATGAGCTGTCCGTTAACTATAATGTCAACCAAAGCTCCTGCCTGTTTGTCAAGCTCTATTATGGTACCCTGAGAAAATTCGAGTATATCTTTTATTTTTCTTCTGCTTTTCCCTATTTCAACGCTGATTTCCAGCGGCACTGTCATTATTAATTCAAGATTCGAAAGCTGTTCTTCTGAAAGCTGTTCTTCTTCATCTTCATCAAATCTTTCATAATCCATGGGCCTTACATTTACAGGAACCTGTTCTTTCTTTTTTTGTTTTGGCCTTTGTTGTACGTTTCTTTGTCTTGGCCTTTCTTCGTAGTCATCGTCATCTTCATATTCATATACTTCGGTGTTTCTTTGTATGTCCTTGACTTCTGCCGCAATGTCTGCCTTCTTTGCTTCTTCATGAGTTGTTGTTTCTTCAGCAGAACTATCTGAAAAGTTGTCTGCTCCTTTTAAAAAGTTTGAAACAATTTCTCTTGCCAGAGAAACTGGCATTACATTTATGAACTGACTCTGTACAGTTCCTTCTATGAACAAATCGAAACTTACTGCTACAATAACATCGTCTTCTATAAAATATTTACTTCTAAATTCTTGTTTGTCGTTTATTTCATAAGCCAAAGGTGTTGATATGTTTATTGACTTTCCAAGGAAGTCTGACAATGCAGTTGCTGCTGAACCCATCATCTGGTTCATTACTTCGCATATGGCGCTGGAATTTATCTCATCCATTTCAAACTCATCATCACCAATGGATTGCCCCATCAATATTTCTATTATGGCTTTTGCGTCATGTCTTTTCCATATCATGAGATTGACGCCGTTTAATCCTTCAACATAGTTGATTTCAACGCCTATTGCAGGTTCCAGATTTTCATAGCTGAACTGCGTGGCGTTTATTACATTTACTTTAGGCACGGTTATTTCAACCCTTTTTCCCAACAAGGTGGACAGTGATGTAGCAGAAGAGCCTAAACTTATATTCATTACTTCTCCTATTACATCCCGCTCCATATCTGAAAAAATATTTTCATTCATCATAAGTAGCTCCTCTATCGTATAATATTCTTAATTTTTATTACGCCTTTATTTTTCTTTGTTCCCCATGTTCCTTCAAACCACTTTTCACCGTCAACATTCACATCAACATAGGAATTGACGGCCTTGTCAAGAATAATCAGGTCTCCGACCTGCATGTCCACTATATCCTTTAGAGTGGCCTGGGCTTTTCCAAGTACTCCTGTTATTGCAAGCTTTGAAGTCTTTATGGAATCCATGATAATTTCTTTTTGTTCTTCCACGCTTTGATCCATTTTTTTCTTGTTTGTTTTTGAAAACACATTTGCTTTCTTCATCACTTCGCCAATGATACTTGAAGGAATGCATATGGTTATTTTCCCTGTAGATTCATTCAAAGCGACATTCAAGACCACTATAACTACAGTATCATTGTAATTTATTGATTGAATGAATCTTGAATTGGTTTCTATTTTAGCAAGTTCCGTTTTTAGTTCAATTGTGCTTTCCCATGAAACACCCATCATGGGAACAACCTGTTTCAACATGTTTCCAAGAAGTGAAAGCTCTATGTCCGTATAATCTCTTAAATTTTCATACTCTTCACCGCTTCCGCCCAAAAGCCTGTCTATTATTACAAAAGACAACGGCTTTGAAATATCCATGAGAATCTGACTGTCTGAAACCGAATCGTCCGGATATCCTACATTTACTAAGCCCATGAGCACATAATCATCCAGAGCATTGTTGTATTCATGGAATATGCTTTCTTCAACCTGTTCCACCGTAACATCGCACATGAGCCTTAACATGGACGTCAATCTTGATGAAAGCATGCGGCAATAGCCTTCATAAATTCCCTTTAAGAGTTTTATTGTTTCTTTTGTGATTTTTTTAAGACTTCTGAAATCATATTCTTTTACTTTCTTCTCGTTTGCTTCAATTTCCTTTATATCAACATCTCCGCTGCTTAAATTGTTAAGCAGTTCGTCTATCTGGCTCTGTGATAGTATTTCTGCCATATCATATGCCCTCGTTCCATGATTTTTCCTTATCTTAACTGATTGCTCTGATACTCAATTTTATCTTCACCTTCAGTGTTGTCATCTCCATTTATTGTATCTTTAATTATTTCTGTATAACTTATCGGATGTCCCTTGCGGCTTATGAAAATTTCAACTCTTCTGTTTTTTGCTCTTCCTTCAGGAGTGCTGTTGTCTGCAATAGGACTGTACAGCCCGTATCCTATAGCCAGATACTTGGCCGGACTAATTACATTTTTGCTCTCCAGGTACTGAAACACTGCATTGGCTCTGTCTGTTGAAAGTGCTCTGTCTATGTTTGACTTGTCTTTTTCCACTTCTGCAGTATGTCCTGCTATAATTACTTCTTCCACATATTCATCAACCAGGTTCAACCCGTTTGCAAGAACATCTAAAATGTCACGCCCGCTTTGGTTTAAGTTGTTGCTGTAGCCCTTAAATGTAATGTTGTCTGAAAATCTTATGAACACATACTCTTCGGTTTTGCTTATTTCTACGCTTTCACTGAGGTTGTTTTCATCCACGTAGCTTTTAAGCATTTCATAAAGCTGGTCTATATCCTCTTCATCAGCTTCTTCTACTTCAATGGAGCCACCATCCATCATCCCTGTTCCGGATAAATCTTCAATTTCCTTTTTAACTTCAGTGCCTTTAGAAAAGGCCTCCACAATTATTGCATACTTTTGGGCATCGATTGTTGACATGGCATACAACATTATAAAAAATGTCAACAGCAATGTAACCATATCACTGTATGTTTCCAGCCAGCTTGCTCCGCCACCGCCGTCCCTTTTTCTTTTTCTAGCCATATTAACCCCTATTTGCAGTTTTAAGCATTTGCTTCACTTTTTCTGCTTTTTCCTCTTTTTGATTTTTTCTTTGTTCCGCCTTCTTCACTATCTGCTTGAGCTGCGGAACCTCTTTCTTCATATGTTATGTATGAGTTCAGTTTTTCTCTTATGTATTTCGGATTTTCACCTGACTGTATTGAAAGGACACCTTCCATAATCAGTTCCTTGGCTATCATTTCTTCGTCATGCTTTGCTTTCAGTCTGTTAGATATGGGAACACAAAACATATTTGTGAGAGCTGAACCGTAAAATGTTGTAACAAGTGCAGTGGACATACCTTTACCAAGAGCATCTGCTCCGTTTGATGTATCCATGTTTGCAAGCATGTTTATGAGTCCAATGAGTGTTCCAAGCATACCAAAGGCAGGTCCGAAGCTTCCCAATGTATCAAATACCTTCCATGCAGAAGCATGTCGAGCTTCAATACAGTCTATTTCATTTTCTATCTGTGCTCTTACCTTTGTTGGTTCAATGGCATCTACTATGAGCATTACGCAGTATTTTAAAAATTCATCCTGCAAATCCATGGCATTGACTTTTTCCTCGAGAACCAATAATCCCTTAAGCCTTGCTTCCTTGGCAAGCTCTTCTATGGTGTCGATATATTCATTCAAATTGATCTTTTCCTTTTTCATCAACACCTTTAAATTTTTAGGTACATCTTTGAGATATTTAACCGGAACGGACATTATGGTTGCTGCGAAAGCTCCGCCAAATGTAATGTACATGCTGGAAAAATCAATAAAGCTTTGTGTAACCTGAGACAAGCTTGACCCGCTTGTTGCAATTCCGTATACTACTAAGGCAACTCCTGCCACCAACCCAACTATAAACGATATGTTCATCTTTCACCTCTTGTTATTCAGCAGTAACGCCTTTTAATATTTTTTGATTGTACTTGATTATTTTATTGACTATTTCTTCTTTTGAATCTTTAACCAGGTAATACTTTCCTGTTGTCAGGGTTATTTTTGTTTCAGGAATGAATTCTATTTTTTCAATTAAACTTGCATTCAATATAAATGATTCCCCGTTAATACCCAATACTTCTACCATAAGCCCTCCTATTTTTATAAAAATATTAACCACAACCACAACATTTTATAGACATGGTTAATACTTTTATGATTAAAATAAATCTATTGATAAACCTTGACGCTGTCATCCTGAACGGTAGTGAAAGATGCCCTAACCCTATTTTTCAGGTGTTTTTCTGAAAAATAGCGGTAGGCCATTCGCAATGAGCACCAAATTTATGTGAGCGTTAGCGAGTAAATAAATTTGTGTGCGAAACTGCGGGATCTCATCTTTGTTGAAAACATGAGATTCTTCGAGCAAGCTCTCAGAATGACAACGTCAATAAATTTTGTCATTGTTCGTCTATTGTTATCCGTCTTTATAATTTATTATTATTAATTATCTCTTCATGTTGACAAGTTGTTCAAGCATTTCATCAACAACAGTTATTATTTTTGAATTTGCCTGATAACCTCTTTGAGTTATAATCATGTCTGAAAATTCATTGGCAAGGTCCACATTTGACATTTCCAGTCCTCCGGAAACTAATCCGCCTGATCCGCTTAATCCCGGTGCATAAGCAGTTATAATGCCTGTGTTGTTACCTGCAGAATAATATGAACCTCCTTCTGAAACAAGAGCGCCTTGGTTCGGAACAGTTGCAACTGTAATCACGGCAAGAGTCTTAATATTATTATTATCAGTCATGTCACTGGCTGTTATAGAACCATCTGAATTTATTGTTACATTAGTATAATTTTTGAAATTAGCTATGTTAATAACTTTTATGCCACTTGCGCCGGTTCCAGCTCCGCCATCAGCCGTTGTCAATTCATTTTTTATTGTTGATAAATCTGCAGGAACATCTGTACCCACAATACCCATTACCAATGATCCATTTGAATCAACAAGGTTTCCTTGAGAGTCGAAGTTAAATGCTCCATTTCGAGTATAGAACTTTTCTCCGCTTGCATTTTGAACAATAAAGTATCCTTCGCCGTTTATGTACAAATCTGTTGACTTATTTGTTGGAGAATAACCTGATAATGTGTGTATTGTATCAATTGAGCTTACTTGAGCTCCATATCCCACTGTGGATGAGTTAGTACCTCCAACTGTTCCTGCTACTGCCTTGCTTGGGTTTTGTACTGCTTGATAATAAACGTCTGAAAAAGTTGTTCTTTGTGATTTGTATGCGTAGGTGTTTACGTTGGCGATATTGTTACCAATAACGTCCATTTTTGTCTGGTGGCTTCTTAAGCCTGAAACACCAGAATAAAGTGCTTTCATCATAATTAATCTTTCTCCTTTTTTTTATTAGCTGTGAGTCCTTCAAACAATCCGGACTATAACCCCCTAAAAAGGACCGGCTATTTTATTACAGCTCCATCGATATTTGTAAATATATTTTCTTTAAGTTCATTGCTGTTTACTGCTGTTATAACCTTGTTGCTCATGGTGCTCACTATGAATGCCTGATTGTCAATCATTACAAGCACGTTTTTTAATCCCTTGTCTTTTGCCTGTTCTACGGCTTCATTGAGTTTTTCAGTCACTTCCGGACTGACATCGATATTTCTTTCAGATATTCTTTCATTTGCATGTTTTGAAAATGTAACTTCATTTTCTCTAAACTTTTCTTTGAATATGTCCTTGAAAGATGAATCTATGTCCTGTCTGTGTTTTAAGTTGTTGCCAGGCTGAATACCGTTGTTTAAGTTGCTTATTTTTCTTATGAAATTTATGTCAGTCATTTAATCACCACCTAGTTTATCTGACTGCCTTCAATTGCTGAACCTTCTAAAGTATCATCCTTAATGAGGAAATTTTTTATGCTGTTTATTCCTTCAAGCATTTGAGTGACTATGTCCATTTCTGTTACAGCTTCTTCGGATTTATTTTTTACTTCCATGACATTTGAATAATCATATTCAATGTCATTCACATAAATCTTTGTTTCTCCGCTGTGGATAGTTACCTTTTGAACTATACCTTCCTGTATTTCAAGCTCTCCCCTGCTGTTGTAGCTTGCCATAACAACATTTTTTCCAATGAGCGAAGTTGCTTGTCCCTGCATTGATATTTCAGATAAATCTGTCATTGCCTGCAGTGCTGAAAACTGAGCCATCTGGGATACAAATTCAGTGTTTTCCATTGGATTCATGCTATCCTGGTTAGTTATCTGAGAAACCATCAAATTTAAAAAGTCGTTCATATCCAGTTCTGAACCTTTTTTTGTGCTTATATTTAAATTAGATGTACCACTTGTACCGTATGCGTTTATTTCCATATTATCCTCCTTTCTTATGCTGTGCTGTTCATAATCTGAGAAAAAATGTCATCGTCGTCGTCATCATGATCATTTCCACTGTATGTATAATTGTTCTTTTGCTGATTTTTGTTTTGATTCTGGTCGTAATCAAGAGGATTTTGACCATAAGCCGTTTCATCATGCTTTACAATAACATTCACGTTGGAATCAACTGCCTTGTTCAATACTTTTGCTAACTCCTGTGAATTTGACATGAGCAGCTTGCTTGTTTCTTCATTCAATGCCTTTATTTCCACTGTAAGCTTGTTGCCCTCATAGAACATTTTTATGTTTACCTTGCCTAATTTTTCAGGCTGCAGTTCCATGGTCACTTCTTTTGTACCGTTTGTTCTTTCATTAACCATCAGTTCAATTTTGTCCTTAATTTGAGAAATGGCTGAAGATTTTATGTAAGATGATTCATCGCTTACTTGAATTACTTTGTTATCAGAAAACATTAATTTATTTTTTTCTGCCAGATTTGCATTAAGATCAATTTCATTCTTAAGCTTGCTTCTGCTGTTTTCAATGTGTGTAATCAGCTTCTCTGCATATGTGCTGATTTCTTTTATAATTTCTGTCTGTGGAACATCAGGATTTATTTTTTCCTGAGCCGGATTTTGCTCTTGTATCTTCAAGCTTTGCATAGAATCTGATTTTGGTTTTGACTGATTTATCAATTCATTAAAAACCTTCATGCTGTCATCAGCCTTAATCACTTCATAGTTGTCAGTTTCCAAATTTGGTACGTATGCAAGGTATTGGCTCATTACTTCAATTGAAGCCATCAAGTTATCATCCGTGTCTTTTTTAACTTTTTCTGTTGGTTCAATTTCCTTCAAACCAAGCTGTTCATAAGAAGTAGTCACTGAATCTGACGATTTGCTTAAATCCATGTCTTTTCCTATTATTTCAAGCAAGTTAACATCTTTAACTGATACATCAGGATTATCAACCGTTGTGGCTGCTATCAAAGTTCCTGGTATGGTTTCTGCCATCAAAGAATCTAACAAATTTATGAAAGAATTTTCTTTTGTACTTACTGCAGCCATGTTTTTTGGCATTTGTCCCAGTTGTCCCGGAATCATTCCGTTTAAATTTACGTTCATTATAATCACCTCCCTTCAATAGTTAAAAATCATTTATCATACTAAGTAACCCTTGACCATGCTTTTGTTTGAAACAAACTCCTCAATGAAAAGTTCTTCGCTTTTCGCCAGGGCACTGTTGTATTTCTCCAACTCTTTTTCCCTTAATTTTTCAAGGCTTGATATTTCTACATTCTTGCTTACAATTTCATGCCTTTTATCTTCTATTTTTTTAAGGATTTTTTCTTTTTCCTCTTCCTTGTTTTCAATTTTTCTCAGTATGCTGCTTAAAAGCATTTTATAATAAGACATTTCACCAACAGAAATTGAAACAGATGATTTTTCAGAAAATTCAATATTTATATCTGAATATTTGATTTTCATAATTGCTATTTCATTTTCCACTTCTTTGTAGTCATGATTTAAGTTACTGAGTTCCACTTTCAAGTTTTCTAAAACTTGTTCTTTTATTTCCAATACCTTCTGCAACGAAAAACTAAACTTTTTCATCTGTTCCCCCATATATTATATTTCATTCATTAGCTCAAGCACGTCATCGTATGTGAATTTATCGTCCACTCTCTGCATGAGGAAGTTGTTTACCATATCGATTTTGGAAATTGCTTCGTCCAGCTTCAAGTTTGTTCCCTTTTTATATGCACCTATGGATATCAGATCATAATTTGCATAGTACACGGAAAGCAAATCTCTCATTTTTTTAGCATTGTCATTTTGCTCTTTTGACACAATGTCATTCATAAGCCTTGATATGCTTGCGTTTATGTCAATTGCCGGATAATGGTTTGAATTGGCAAGCTTTCTTGTAAGAACAATGTGTCCGTCCACAATTCCTCTCACTGTGTCTGCAATTGGTTCATTCGTATCATCACCTTCAACCAAGACTATGTAAATTCCTGTTATGGATCCTGTGCTGAAGTTCCCGCTTCTTTCAAGAAGCTTCGGAAGTTCAGCATATATGGAAGGAGTGTAACCCCTGGCTACAGGAGGTTCGCCTGTTGCAAGGCCAATTTCTCTTTGAGCCATTGCAAATCTTGTGAGTGAATCCATCATCAATAGCACATCTTTTCCTCTGTCCTTGAAATATTCAGCAATGGTTGTTGCAACCATGGCGCATTTTACTCTGAGCATTGCAGGCTGGTCGGAAGTTGCTATGACCAGCACAGATCTCTTCAATCCTTCTTCACCAAGGTCTTTTTCTATGAACTCTCTTACTTCTCTTCCTCTTTCACCAACAAGGGCTATTACATTTATATCAGCCTTTACATTTCTTGCAACCATTCCGAGAAGTGTACTTTTACCAACTCCGCTTCCTGCAAATATGCCCATACGCTGCCCTTTTCCTATGGTAAGGAGACCATCGATTGCTTTCACGCCAAAGCTCAATTTTTCTTCGATTCTCGGCCTTGACAATGGATTTATGTACTCGTTGTCAACATAGCAGAACTCTTCGCTGTTGAATTCTTCTCCGCCATCTATTGGATGTCCGGTTGCATCAACTGTTCGTCCTATAAGGAAATCTCCAACCGGAATTTTAAACTTGTTTTTTGTTGACACAACTATGTTTCCAAGACCGATTCCTTTTAGGTCTTCATAAGGCATCAACAGTACCCTTCCGTCGTTGAATCCTACTACTTCTGTACGGATTCGTTTATCCCTTGAATCATTGAGTATTTCGCATACCTCTCCGATTTTGTACCTGTTTCCCGTTGCTTCAATCAACATTCCTGATATTCTTTTCACCTTGCCTATGTATGAGCAAAGATCTTCTCTTGCTATGGTGTCACGGATACTTTTAAGTTTTTCATCACATATCATTTTTATTGAGCACCATTTCCTTAAGATTGTTAAGCTGAGTTATTACTCCTGCATCCACTATTCCTTCCGGAGTTTCAACTATTATGCTTCCTTCTTGCAAGTCACTTGCAATTTCTATTTTAACGTCACTGGAAATTTTATTTAAATTATTAATCAGGTCCTTGTCGGCCTTGATTTTCTTAACATCCTCTTCATTTGAAATGTAAATTTTTATCCATTCAACGTTTCTGTAATCCTTGATTGAATCGTCGATTATTTTTGTAATTACATTTTCATTCGAGTCAATTTTTTGTCTTATGATTTTTTCAGCAATTTCAATTGATAAATTACCAATACCATTTTCATATTTTGAAATTATGGCTTCTTTTTCATTTTCTATTTCAGCAATCATTTCCGATATTTCTTTTAACCGCGATTGATTCTGCTTATTTATTTCATCGGATGCCTTGTTGCGGCCCGTAAGCAGTCCTTCTTCATATCCTTTATTCTTGCCTATTTCCATTCCTGCATTGAAGCCTTCCTCATAGCCCTTTTTCTTAAGTTCAGCTATTTCAGACTGAGCATTTCTTTTTGCTGCATTAATTATTTTCATTGCTTCTTCATTGGCTTCTTTTAAAATTACTTCCCTTTGGTTGTAAATTTCATACAGGTCTTCTCTTGGGGTATTTATTACCTTTGGTTCAGGCTCGGTTTTTATTATACGGGGCATATTTTTGTCATCAAAAACTACATATTGGGCTTTTATTATATTAGACAATAATATCATCCTTTCCGCCTTTGGCTATGAAAAGCTCTCCCTCTTCTTCCAAGCGCCTTATTACTGAAACTATTCTCTGCTGAGCTTCTTCAACATCTCTCAACCTTACATTATGAGTGTATTCAAGCTCAGATTTAATTGTATCACCCATCTTGGTTGACATGTTGCTGAACAATACATCGGCAACTTCCTTGTTGGAGCCTTTAATTGCAAATACAAGATCTTTGCTGTCCACTTCACGCAGGAATCTTTGAATTCCAAGGGAATCCATTGTAACAATGTCTTCGAATACAAACATTCTCTTTCTGATTTCGTCTGCGAGTTTGACATCCTTTTTATTGAGTTCGTCAAATATATATTTTTCGTTGCTTCTGTCCATGTTGTTCATTACATCTGCCACGTAGTTTACTCCGCCTATTTCCGTGAAATCAACAGAAACAATGGAATTGAATTTCTTTTCCAGCTCCATTTCCACATACTTGATGATTTCAGGAGATGTTCGGTCCATTTTTGCAATTCTTTCAACAACGTCAATTCTTTTTTCCTTTGGCAGCTCTGCAATTACAGCTGAAGCCTGGTCGGCCCTTGCATATGACAATATGAGTGCTATTGTCTGAGGATGTTCATTTTGAATTATTGTAATGAGATTCTTGTAATCCGCTTTTCTAAGAAATTCAAATGACTTTGTTCTCATGGTCTTTGTAACTCTTTCAAGTAAACTTGAAGCAGTCTGAGCACCAAAGGCCTTTTCAAGTACATTTCTGGCATACTCGAATCCGCCTTCAGTTATAACTTTTTGAGTAAGGCATAGATCATAAAAATCCTTTAATGTACTTTCCATCACCTGTGGACTTAAATGCTGCAGCCTTGAAATCTCAAATGTTAGTTGCTCAATTTCTTCTTCCTTAAGGTACTTGTATATTTTCGATGCATCGTCGGCTCCAAGAGAAATGATAATTGCCGCTGCTTTTTGTTTTCCTGTAAGTTTTGTGTCCGACATATTATTCTTCATCCCCCTTTATCCAAGTTCTTATGAGCTGAGCTGCAATTTCAGGATTTGTCGTTGTAAATTCCTTAAGCTGTTTTTTAATTGCCTGTTCCTGTGTTTCCTGCAGTTTAATTCCATCCTGAATATCCTGCCACGAGAAATCACCTGCTGCGGCTGCTTCAGCTTCTGCCTTTGATTTAGCAGCCTCCAAAGCTTCCTTTTTCTTCTTTCGTTTTCTTAATACAATGCTCAATATGAATATCAGCACTGATAAGACTGCCAGAGCAATTCCGCCGTAAATCAGTATTTCTCTCATAGTTATTTGTTCTGTATTTACTTCATCTGATATAGCCGGTTGAGCCGGTGCATTAGGATCGTAGAAAAGCATGTTGTGCAGTGCTATGTCTTCTGTAGATATGCCTGCCGAGAAAGCTATGAGTTCCTTGACTTCAGTAAGTTCCTCATCTCTTATGCTTGCCTTGTTAATTACAGCAGCAACAGTCAGCTGCTCAATTTCGCCCGGATTATGCTCAATTTGTTCCTTCAGTTGACTTACCAGGTAATTAATTGAGTTTGAATCTTTAAAATAAATGTTGTCACCTTCTACAACTACTCCCGGGTATGTGGGAACCTCAGCATTTGATTCTGTTCCTGATATTCCTCCAACAGTCTCTCCGGGGCCGGTTATTTCTCTTTGATTTTGTGTGCTTCCGGGAACGCCAAGTTTTGTTTCTTCATCAGGCAAGTACTGAAGCATCTCGCTTATTTTCTTATCGAAATTAATAGTGCATTTTGCAGATACCTTAATATTTTCTTCACCGTAAATTTTTGCCAAAAACTCTGAAACATTTTTGATTGTTTCTTTTTCAAATTGCTTTTCAATTTCCAGCTTAAGCTTTATGGTGTTCGTTTGCTTTATTTCTCCACTTGCCACAAGACTGTTTCCATCAGTATCAATAATGGCAACATTTTCTTCCTTCAGACCTTTAACGCTTTTAACAACTAGCTGCATTATTCCATCTGTTTGAGAAGAGGACAATGATTTTCCGTTTTTAAGATTTACTTTTACTGAAGCGGATGGTTCAGTAGTATTTGTTTCCCATGCGAAGTTTTTTTCCTCAGGTACGTTTATAGTCACAATTGCTTCCTTAACACCATCTATTGTCATAATTGATGATTGAAGCCTTTCCTGAAGTTGAAATATTTCATATTGTCTTTTTTCATAATCTGTTGTCATAAAGTCAATATTTTCAGTAAAAACATCGTAATTGGTTCCGCTTCTGGGGTGTCCTGACTGTGCAAGCTGCATTCTTAGAGTGCTTTCCTGCGCCTCCGGTATAAGAATGGTTCCGTCTTTTTCATATTTGTAATCAACGTTGTTTTCTTGAAGCTGCTTCATTACTTCAGCAGTTTCTTCCTTGTCAATTCCACTGAACAAAACAACATATTCCTTGTTGTTCAAAACAAGTACAATAATTAAAGACGCCACAACTATGCCTGCAAATCCGCCAATTATAATTTTCCTGCTTTTGATGCTTATTTTATCCCAAAAGTCTTTAATACTTTTGACGATGTTTTTGATTTGATCAGCCATTAATAACTCCTAAATATGTACGCTATATTATTATAAATTCATACGCATTATTTCATTGTAAGCATCTAATGTCTTGTTTCTAAGTTGTATCATAAGATCAAGAGACAATTCTGCTTTTTGTGTGTTTATCATTAAATTGTGAACATCATCGCTTTCTCCTGTTGAAAGCTTGTATATGTCTTCGTCAACCTGCTTTTCAGCACTTATGTAATCATTTATTGCATTGTCAAAAATGGATTTGAAAAGACCGTTTCCTTTTTCGACTGTGTTTTCATTCTTGCTTAATTCAGCAATTTGGTTAATTCCCTTAATTGGTTGTATCGGTTCTATAAACATTTTTTATCTCCCTATCTCTAAAGCCTTCACTGCCATTTGTTTTGTTGTGTTAAGAGCAGTTACATTTGCCTGATACGCTCTGTATGCTTCCATCATGTCCACTGTTTCTTTAAGTGAATCAACATTGGGCATCCTTACATATCCGTTCATATCCGCATCCGGATGTTCAGGATCATAAACAAGCTTGAACTCGCTTTGATCTTCAACAATTTCCGAAACTTCCACTCCACCAGCTTCATAATCCTTAATATTTTTAACCATCATTTCCTTGAAACTGTTTTCAGAAGTCAGAACAACCATCTTTCTTCTGTAAGGTTCCCCGTTTTCTGTTCTTGTTGTATCAATGTTTGCAATATTTTCAGATATTACATCCATGCGGAATCTCTGAGCAGTAAGCCCTGATCCGCTGATATTAAGTGACTCCAAAAATGACATAACTTTCCCCCTTATTTTTTGCCTTCTGAAATAACAGACTTAAGTTTAGAAAAATAAGAATTCATTTCAGTGACTGTATACATGTACTGCAGCTGCGTCTTTGCAAGCTGGAGATTTTCTTTTTCAAGATCAACATTGTTTCCATCCAGTCGCAATGATTGATCGTTATTTTCTTCAATTAAGATGTTGCTTGATTTTATTTGATTGTTTGCTTCTGAAGTTTTTTCAGTATTATGAAGATTTGATTTAAGAATGCTTTCAAAGTCAACAAATTTGCTTTTATAACCCGGTGTGGAAAAGTTCGCTATGTTTTCCATAGTGATTTGCTGCCTGAGCCAAAGCCCGTCTAGACTCTTGTTCAATAGATTTAAACTTACATTGTTATTAAAATTCATCTTAATCTCTCCTGTTACCTTAAAAAAAGGCATAATAAAAAACATATAAAGTTTATATGTTTGCATGCGACAATAATAATTAAATTATAATTATAAAAAATAATTACATTTCCTTATTATTGGCAGCTGGCAACCATAGAATAAATATCTTTAGGCCCTGTAGCTTTGTGTCGCTGCCTTTCGGCAGGTTTACCACTTATCAATTTTTTTACTAACAAAAATAATTATAATAGAAGATTCTGCAAATTGCAAGCTTTTTCGACACGCCATATTTTGCATATTAATACTTTTGCGTGCATATATGTTGCATGGAAAAAGTTTGAATATTTTTGCTTCTTTTTTTAACAATACTGAATTATTCATGACTTTATAATTTTTGGTAATAAAAAAAGGCCTGCAAATTTTATATTTTTGCAAACCTTTGTATATTTAAAACTATTTTTGTAATAAAAATTCAAAATAGACGCAGAAAAAGTTAAGAAATTTTTAATATTTCTACTTTTTGTCTGTGTTTTTTAAACTTAACTTAATATTATTTAAGCTAATTTTGCTTATTTGTTCCGAAGCGTTAATATTAAATTCACATGTTTCAGCCAGCTCTTTTCTTGTTATTTTAATGTCCTTGGGTGCATTGATTGCTATTTTAACCTTATCCTGAGAAATTTCAGAAATTATTATCTCAATGTCATCCCCGATCAGAATGGATTCCGACTCTTTTCTTTTTATTACTAACATATGGAATCCCCCTCTTGTAATATGCTATATCTGAGAGGATAGGAATTCTGCAAAATAACTTGTTTGGCTTTTCTCGTTTTTGGATTCAATGCAATCGGACTTTTTAAATTCACAACAGAGTCCTTAATTTCTTCTTTTATAATTGCAATAACCAAAAACTTTAATTCAGATTCACCGGCTGTTTCTAAATCATTCAAGTCTTCTTCATTAACTGAAGGATCAAAACCTGTGGCAACTGCATATGGATCAATCAACACAAAAGATAAATCACTATTTTCAAGAGACTGAAGATACATAACATCATCTTCCGGTGAGTCTTTCAATATGACATATTTCTTATATTCTTCAAAACCATACATTCCACATGTGAATGTTATTTCATCTTCTTCATTTACGGCAATATATCCAAAATCTCTAGTTTTTATATTCATTTTTTACCTCATGCTCTTGTGTCTATCGCCTTATTATAAGGATTCGAACTTGGTGGAACAAAAATTGGGGTACCTACATAATTTATTTCTACCCTTGGATATTCGTTTATTATGAACTCTATACTTCCCGGAATGAAGTTTATTTGCGGTCTTTCTACATTCCAGTCAAAATTAAGTTTATCCATTTCAAAATTAATTGAAAGTTCTCCCGGTTCCCATGAAATATCAGGTCCGGTGCTCGGAGAAAATCCAATATTAAAATCAATATCGCTGAAAAATCTTCTCATGGCAATTTCAGGAATTGGATTATCCATGAAATTAATATCAAGCATTAAGTTTCCTTCTTCAGCATATCTGGCCGTAGCCTTGTATGCTGCCTGTATACCTTCTTGTGCGAAGTCTTCTACGGAACGCATTGCGCTTTTTATTCCTGCTGAATATCTTGCTTCAACAGTGTCAATATTAAGCCTTGTGGGCTTCATATGCATTTGCACTCCGCCCTTATCCCTTGTCATCTCAAATGTTGCGTTTGTATTGATTATTTCATATCGTGCCTTATTAATTTTAAATTCCATGGACATGGGAATGGTCTTAATTTCTATTAGAGGTTCAATCATAATTTCACTCCTTTATTATTTCATGAAATCAATGAAACTGTTTTGAAGAATTTTGTTTCCCATGGACAGCGCTGCATTGTACGAATACTCCTGCATCGAAAAATCAACAATTGCCTCTGCCTTATCCACTTCTTCAACTTCAACAAGCTTTTCATTTAAATTATATTGATTATCTTCATTTCTAAGCTTAAGGAAATCCAAATAATTTGTTTTTGATCCTATATCTGTTATGCTTACCAACACTTGATTTTTTTGGTCTTCAAACTCATCTAAGAACGGAGTAATTTTTTCCAGTGAATAATCATCACTTCTTAATGCATCTTTAATTTTTCCGACTAAAGTATAAAGGTTGTTAGGAACCGGCTTACCCTCAGAGTCAAGCTTGGTAATGCCATTTTTATCTAAAGCATCACTGAATCCCATGAAGCTTATTCCTGACATGGAAATGTTAAATACAGTGTCCTGACTAAGATTTCCTCCGTTAAATGTCATTCCAAGACCAAGATCTATGTTTATTACTTCCTTGGATAATTTTTCAAGCACTTCCTTGGTAGCTGCATCGTTTGAATTCACATTTACCCCTTTGTAAAGAAGTTCGCCGCTTGCATTAAGAGTAAATGGAATCTCATCTTTGCTGGTACCACCAAAAACATACCTGTCACTGAATTTTCCGTTCAATGACGCAAAAATGGATTTCTGCAGATTGTCGAGTTCCTTGGCAATTATTTCCCTATCGTCTGAACCCATTGTTCCGTTTATACCTTTTAAATAAGATTTATACACTGTCTCCAGGTTGTCACTTATTTCAGTAAGGTTTGTTTCTGCCGTTGTAAGGAATGAATCAACATCCTTTATGTTTGTATCATACATTTCAGTGCTTCTGTATTCGCGCCTAAGCTTGTATGCCTTTATTGCACTTACAGGATCCTCTGAACCCTTGAAAAATTTCCTGCCTGTTGATACCTTTTCGTTTAAATAATTCATCTCATTTGCAGATTTGTTCAAGTTTTTTATATACTTGTTAGACATCATGTTTGTAGTTATTCTCATAATCTCACCGCCTATCTAGCCATTTGGTTAATTAATGTATCCAGCATTTCATCTATTGTTGTCATAAGCCTTGCAGCTGCATTGTATGATTTGCTGTATGTAAGAAGATTTACGCCTTCTTCGTTCAAGTCAACTGAAGACAAACTGTTTCTTGAATACTCAATTTGAAACTGTGTTTCCGAATATGTTTCATAGGATGTTTCGACATCAGACACCTGAAGGTTAAGCCTTGTGGTTGTAAATGAAAGAAACTCCTGAAACGATCCTTTAAACAACACCTTATCTGTAGGATTACCACCAGTAGCAAAATCCATCTTTTCCTGAAATTTTGCTATCATTCTCAAAATGTTATCTGTAGCTCCTGTATTGTCTCCAGAAGTAATAACTGTGGTGTTCTTTATGTATGAATTTGTAGAATCAGCCCAGTTATCAGATATCTTTAAGTTTCTGGCTGTAAAACCTGTATAATCATCAGTGCCCGAGTTATTTCTAGCAGCAAATAAATAGCCTGTAATTGTTCCATCAGCATTAGTACTAATATTCAATTCATTCATTTCCGTTGCAAACTTGTTAGCCACTGTATCCAGCATTTTTTGGTAGTACTGTATGCCTTTGGTTTGTGAATCCACATCAGTTTTATCTGTAAAATCACCCTTGCCGTTTATAAATTTTATATAACCGCCAATTTGCCCCTTATCAATTAAATCGGTTAAATTTGTGTTCGTATAATCATCATCTATGTTTTTTGCAAGTTCAACTTTCACATCGTCGCTTGTACCATCCAGTTCTGATGAAAATTCAGCATACTTATCTCTGTCTACAATGTTTACCATATTGTTGTCAGACAATTTCAGCTTAATCACAAGTTCGTCGATTTTTCTCCCGGCACCTATATCAAGAGGGACCACTTCCGTTTCAATATCCAGGTAACTTGAAAGTTCATCAATGAGCATGTTTCTTTTATCATTAAGCTCCAATGCAGGATTGCCGCTTATGTTGTCTGCCTTTATCTGACTGTTGAGTTCTGCTATGTTGTCCAGGAGCTGGTTTACTTTTTCAATTGCTCCGTCCTTAAGATATGTCTGCTGTTGATCCTTGATTGTTTGTATCTGAGATGAGTAATTGTTGAACATTTGAGTCAGCATTTCTGCAGAGGTCCTTACAACTCCCTCCAGCACCGGGTCTGAAGGAGATGACGTCAATGAATGAAGCTGTTCCAAAAGATCGGAAAATTGGGCATCAAGCCCATCAGTTGTAATTTCATCAAAGACTGCTTCTAAATCGCTTAAAGCACTCAACTGAACTTCCTGGCTTCCTACCTTTGATGATTCGGTTCTATATCTCAAGTCAAGAAAAGAATCTCTGTATTGGCTTACTCCTGTTGCTTCAACTCCCTGTCCTATTACAACACCTGTAAGTCCGTATTTTAAATTGTTTGTTCTGAATGAAACTGAGTTTATGTCAACACGCTGCCTCGTATATCCTTTTGTATTAACGTTTGAAATGTTTTGACCCACTATGTCCATCTGGTTTTGACTTACCGTCAAGGCACTGGTAGCTGTTTTAAATCCTAAAAATGTTGATCTAAGCATATGTTTCTCCTTAAATTTTTTTAGAGAGCAAAAAACTTTTAGTATTGTTGTTCTTTACATCTTCATTTGAATATGTATTTTCTTTATGTCCCAGCTTGTTCATTGCCCTGTCTATCCTGCGAAGTCTAACTTCAATAACCAGCTTGCACAAATCGCTTATTTTCTTTACTTCAGTTATAAGCCTGTTCAATTCGTCATATGCTTCATTGAGAATTGCTTTATCAGTTTCATTGGACAACTCTATAATTTCTGCAAGAGTTTTATCTTTCATACCTATTTTTTCAATGTATGCTATTCTTTTTTGCTCAAGGCCCCTCATTTTCATGTAAAAAGCCTGTTCTTTTGCTACTGTTTCATCCAAAGACAACGTATCGTCTTTAATTATGAATTCGTATTTTTTATATTCCAACTCCAAAAAATTACTATAAAGCTCTGCACTTTCCCTGAGTATTTCATACAATGTTTTCATACTATCCTCTTATTTCAATAGTTTTTTGATAATTTCATCCACATCAATCTTGTATGTCTTGTTGTCGATGCTTTCTTTTATCTTTTGAATCTTCTCAGCCTGAGTTTCAGCTTCTATTTGTGAAGCAACATTTTTCTTGACATTTTCAATTTTTCCGTCTTTGTTTACGGAAGTTTTTTTAATGTCAATAACATCGTAATTTTTCACTTTTACGATTTCTTCGCTTTTTGTAGATTTTGTGCTTTTATTGTAGCCCATATAATTGTTAATGTTTTGGATTTTCATATAATACCTCTTTTATTTTTTACACATATATATTCGTCACATTTTTGAGAAAATTTAGTAGTTTTTTCAACTTATGCCAGGTTCATAATTTTCTCTTCGTCAAGTATTAATAGTACATCATTGTTTTTATGTCCCTTTGCAACTCCCTTTACGAAACCTTCCCTGCACATTTTTCGTATTTCTTCTGTTTCTTCATAGGGCGTTATATTTTCAACAGACAAAACTTCATCCACTAGAATGCCCATGAATGAATTGTCATCTTCAAACACTATAACCATTTCCTTGTAGTGGAGCTTGAAAATTTCCTTCATTTCATCCAATAACCCCAACATATACGGCATGTTTTTTTCTTTTGTTTCTTTAAACACATCCTTCAGGCATTTTTCCCTGTCGCAGTTGTCACAGTCATGTGTGCAGTTATGAACATCAATTGCAGCCTGGTGTATTTTTTTATGTGGTTCATCTATTTTTTTAAGATGGAAGTTTACAGCCTCTATGTCAGTTGTGAAATTATCATACCACTTACCGAATGCACATTGATGGGGATCAGTAGTGAGCTTAAATTCATCATCATGAGATACTGAACGTTCAAGTTCATTTACCCAGTTGGTATGGTCAGCTTTTCTGTCATCAATCATTTTTATAAACTCTTCATATTCTTCTGTAATTGATTTCATGTTGAACAAAAGTCTCAAATCAGTAAGTGGAATCACGTTTCCTCTTAAGTGAATGAGACCAAGCATGTAGTTTGGCACATTTGGAACTTTTGTTACTTTTTCAGGCAGCATGACAATTGAAGTTATTGTCCTGCTGTTCACAGTGTATAGATTTTCCTTTATTTTAAAAACAAGCCATGGAAATTCAATTTCTTCAAATTCTTCTTGAGCTTCTTCGTACATATTTTTCTCCTTCTGCAACAGATTTAATCCAGGTTGGTTATCAATTCAATTTCTTTTTCATTGAGCATTTTTTTCAGATTCATCAACAATACAATCTTATTTTCCAATTTTGCAATTCCAGTTATGTATGTGCTGACATAATCAGAACCCATTTTAGGAGGATTTGATATGTTGGCTTCACTAATTTTTGCAACTTCGTCCACAGAATCAACAATGAATCCAATATATGAACCGTTGATGCTTGTCACTATTATACAAGTTCTTTCGTCATATTGCTTTTCTTCCTTATTAAGTCTCAGCCTTACGTCAATTATAGGAATAATAGTTCCTCTTAAATTTATTACTCCCTTGGCATAGTCCGGAAACTCAGGAACCCTTGTAATTTCCTGTACCCCCACAATTTGAACAACATCAGCGATTGGAATTCCAAACAGCTGATGTTCTGTATAAAAAGTAAGATATTTATTCTTTAAAGTGTCTTCGTCCAAATTGATTTCATCGATGGTGTTTATTTTATCCTGCATGTGATCACCTCATATAATATACTGTTATTTCTTATATGATATCGTCACAAAAAGATAAAATTTAAGAAGAAATATAAAATTAATGTCTGGGATTTTTTCTAACGGTGAGAACTGCCTTTATTACTTCAGTTGTTACTTCGCTTCCTATGTCACCCAGATCGTGGATTTTCTGGTTTATGTTATCCTTGTTTGCAACAATGTACATTGGTTTTAAATTATTCAAAGCAATAGCTATTATATCTTCCTTGCAGCGATCACACCTGCAGCAGTTCATTTTTTTAAGAGTTGCATCCAGCTTGTTCAATACAAGTTTTTCCATGACGTTGTACAAAATAACGTCGTTTTTTTCTTCCTTCTTAACATTAATTTCCTTGTTTTGAAAAATTGATGTTTCCATGGGTACACTTTTTTCCGCAGGATATATTTTTTCAGCTGAAGGTAAATCTTCACCTTCCTCCTGCTCTTCTTCCTTCTTTAAATTAGTAGGCATTATTTTTTTGTACATCAATTCTCTGTCAAATGTTTTCTTAATTTTCGCCATGCGTTATATCCCTCTTTCAATAAGTTCCTTTACCAGATCCATATAATCCATGGTTGCCGGATTTTTAGGAGAATAGTTAAATATATCCTGCTGGTTCGTCTGTGCTTCCATTATGGAAACGCTGGATCTTATTGTTGATTTAAAAATACTGGTGTCAAGCTGTTGTGCTATAAGTTCGGCTGTTCCTTTTATTTCCCTGCTCAAAATTGTCCTTGGATTGAATTTTGTTAGAACAATTCCTTCAACCTTCAAATTTGGATTGCAGTACTTTTTAACTCTTTCAATTGTTTCTGAAAGCTGTGCAATCCCCTGGAGACTGAAAATATCCGCCAGCATGGGAATGATAATGTAATCTGATGCTGTAAATGCATTTACTGTCAAAATACTCAAAGCAGGAGGAGTATCTATAAATATGTAGTCATACTTGTCCTTGACTACGCTCAATTGTTCCTTAAGCAAAAATTCTCTTCCTGTCTGTGTAAACTCCAACTCGATTCCGCTCAATAAAATGTTGGAGGATATGACATCATAAGAAGGCAACTTTTGAATTGAAAATGTTGTTTTTGCCTCACCCTTCAATATTTCATAAATTGTGGGACAATCTTCAGTTTCAGCCCCCGAACTGAAACTCAAGTTAGATTGCGGGTCAAGGTCGACACACAACACTCTGTACCCTTGGCTTTTGTATCCGGCTGCAATAGCTCCTGTTGTTGTGGTCTTCCCTACTCCGCCCTTTTGGTTTGAAATTGAAATTATTTTAGCCATCTGTGAAAGCTGCTCCTTTGAAATTTTCTATTTACAAAATTGTAACAAATAATTGATAATATAACAAGGACAAAGTTTACAAAGGAAAGTATTTCACGTTATTTAAATATGGATGCAATACAATGAGGTTAGTAACGTGAATTTCGTATCGGGGGGAAGTGGAAATCTACACAGATTCATTAGAGGATTTTATAATAAATATTGTCCTAAATAAATACTCATTTGATACAAAGTAAGCCAGTGAATTTTAGATAAAAGAAGCCAACGGAGTAAGTCTGTTGGCTCTTACTACTTACTTATGGTATAATCCCTTCTTCACGAGTTGTTGAATATATGTAAGCCTAACGGCTTCATGCCCGTATATTCCTGCTGCCAGAAGGTCACCAATTTGCTCCTTTGAAATTTCTATTCTCTCTTCTCCTCTAACCAAAAGTATTTTGTCTGTAAATGCATCAGTTGTCCAAAAATCGGGTATGGTTACTTCTCCGATTGCTGGAATATTACCAATTACATTCCATACCCCATTTTTCAAACCATTATCTGTACACCAAACAGAGAATAGTGTGTTAAATTCTCTTATTGTTGCTAGCTCTTTACTGTCTTGTGAAGGGTGCAGTTCAAATAGTTCTACAAATATCGAGGGATTATCTAGTTTGAGTATCCTTCCATACCCTATATTCCCATTTTCATCTAGTCTTAATTCGAAAATATCTCCCTCAACATACTTAACTCTTTTTACCAACAATTTCACTCTCCTTCCTACTTAAATAATTCTTCTGCTGCTTTTAGATATTCATCAATTATTGGGTTAATCTTGTTAAGCATTTTTTCAAATCCCTAAGATTTCTCAAACAACATCTGTTCTGCCCCTCTAACCTGTTCAAATAACAAACCAGATTTTACTATTTAGTACTGCGTTGTGGGTAATTTCACCCCATTCGTTGTAGTGAGTCCAGCTCTCTACTTTTCCGGTCATTGGACTTGTCAGATAATCTGCCGTGCCCAGGTAATCCATGTGGTAGTACATTCCTATCTGGTTGACCTTTTCAATTAGGTTGCCCGAGCTGGTATCTACGCCGGTGATGTTGACACTTAGTCTGTCATTGCCGTAGACATAGCGGTATTCAAGACTGTTTATCTCGTACTCCATCAGTGGTTCAAAGGTCTCACTAGTATAGTCCACAACAAACTGCTTTACAACAGTGGATGTCTTGTTAAGCTCAGGGCTGGCTGCTACTACCTCCGGAGCAAGCTTATCCTTTTTGTCCTTCTTGCCTGTCTGTGGATCTACAACGACCTCTCCCGCTACCATGTTTGTCAGAGCAGATACGTCATGGTAGCCGTAAGCATTCTTTTTAATGACCCATGTATTTTCAACAAGGGCTCCTAAACCATTGTATAGGTATGCGCTGCTTTCTCCCAGCTCATTTACCCCAAGCACCATTTTGTTTGACTCGTAGTAGGTATACTCTCCGATGACGGAAACCTTGCCATTTTTTGTGTTGGTCTCTCGAATCAGATTGCCGCGCCTGTCGTAGGTGAAATCGCTCTGGGACATCCATCCGTCCTCGGCCATCAGTCTATGTAGAAAGTCATGTTGCCGTCTGCATCATAGGTGTATTCACGCACATTGCCGTTTCTGTCAGTCTACTTAATTTGTTGCTCCAATGCGTCATAGGACTGTGATGAAGTATATCCCAGAGGGTCGGTATTTCCCGTTGTATTTCCTTCGGCCTCATAATCATAGTGCAAAAATTTCCGTTTCAGTCTGTTGAAGAAATTAATCTGTCAAGAATGTCATACATATAAGTATAAGATTTACCGGCTGCATTGATTATCTCGGTGGATATTTCCATTTTATCATATAACGTCCTTGATGTGGTTTCTGAATAGTCTTCCTAGACTTATTTTCTGTCCATTTCAGCTAACAATGTCCTACTTATAAGTTCCTCAAAAGTGCTATTTGTTGGAGAGTAGACCGGTTTAGCAATCACATCGGCACCGGAAAGGGGTTCTTTGCTAGTGCATTTTATATCATTTTCTTTGATCATATGTGGCAAAGGAGCTATACTATGAGTTTCTTTCCGTGTACCTCCGCGAGTCAAAAAATCAACTAATTCAGGTGGATTGCTCAGTATTTCATCTAGAATATCACAAGGAGAAACACTGCTATGCCAATTGAATAGCCTAACCGCAATTACCTCATAAGGAATCTTTCCTGGCTTAGTTTCAGAAATTCCTATAACCTGAAGCAGTACATATTGGTTATATATTGGATTGTCATCTTTAGGGTAGAGTATCTTATATTGCAAAACACTCCCCAAAGGCCACGGGCATTTCCACGCCCCAAATGGCTTCTTAAGTTTTTTGCGAGCAGGCATTTCTGAACAAAGTGTCTCTCTTGCATGAAGTAATTCTTTTTTACGTTTAGATATAGCCTCTTTTTTCCAATACTCATGAAGAGAATCAAGCTCCCTATCAATTGAAGCAAGAGCATTTTTCTTTACTAGTTCGCTTAATCTCCCTACTTTCCACTGGGTAATCGCCAACGGAAGCCAAAATGACTGTTCAGGGTCTTCACTATATTCATTGATAATTCCTGTTTCTGCCTCTACGTCGGTTTGACCTGTTATGATCCTTTCGCGATAGTCATCCCTCACATCACAGGCTTCGTCATCATCAAATATTTTAACTCCCCAGGTTCCCATTACATTTTCCTCCTTATTAATAAATTGATTTAAATTGATTTTCGCCCAGAAAGCCACTGAGTGGCTTTCTGGGCAAGTTATGTTTGAATAGCTTCAGCAGCCTTCTTTATAAAACTGAAGAATCATATTTCAATAGTACCCAGCTGTAGATTACTGCAACTGCCCACGGACAGTCTCATGGAATAATCGTTATGCAATTTTATTGTTTAATCTTAAATTGAAATTGATAAGGTTAGACAATAACTCTTTATTATCTATATACACAACTCTCCTTTCTATGGAAGTAAATCACCAAGACTTAAATCAACTTCAAGTAACTCTGAAATTCGGTTTGCCTCTTCCAATACTTTTACCCAGTTCTTTTCAGAAATTTCACGGCGCATATTTTCCAGAGCTTCAAGGGAAAAAGATTATATTAATATTTGTTCAACAATCTTTGACTGCGTTGATGTAAGACCCGTTACAACGGGAATCATATCTCTATTAACATCTTTTCCAATAGGATGTTTGCTTACATAAAACCCCAATACCTTCTTTGCATGTTCTCTATATCTTCTATCAAAATCCTTGGTTCGTCCAACATAATAGACTTTACCGGTTACAGTATCATAATGAACATAAACCGTATTCTTGTTCCATTCCTTATTCGGATTATCAGATTTAACCGCTTCATCGACCTTCTTCTGAACATTCTCTACAATAACGCATTGAACTTGATAAAAATATTCTATAGCTTCATCAACTTGATCCAAGAATCCTTTCGCAGATGAAACAAACGATTGAATGGATGCACCGAGTAACTCGGACAGTTGTTTGATTGCATCTTGTCCTTCCGGTGTTGTCAGGTAAACTGCCGTAGCAGCTACCGCCGCAACAACCAGTCCTTCTGCTGCTGTAGCAACCGCCGCAGCTGCTACTTCACCGGTAGAATCAATCCAAGTGATAGCATTATCATTTACATAAATATATTGCGTAAACTGTACAGGGGTATCCAAATAGTTCCTGATGTCATACTTAGACGCATCCAAGATCGGATCAGTTGAAGCGAACCTTCTGTTTTGCGCATCATAGAACCTTGCTTTGGCATAGTACATACTAAGCACGCTGTCATAGTCATGGGTTGCGTAGCGCTTCACCAAATCAAG
>NZ_VLKH01000009.1 GCF_007830175.1 Sedimentibacter saalensis
GGGAGAACACAAGGTTCTCCCCTACATACTGAAATCCAGGTTCACAGCCAAATGTTAATATTCGGTGCGTAGGGGCGGACCTCGTGTCCGCCCGTGTTTATTAAATATTGACTAACCTCTTTTATACAAAGAGGTTTTTTATTTTGTTCAGGCATATTTAAGATTTGCTTTTTTAAATAATTTTAAAAACAATAAGTCGTAATTATCAAATGTATTTTTTCAAATACACCTTATATAATGTATTCCATATTCTTAAGTGCTGTGATAAAATCAACCCATTCTAAATCTGATTGAGAACAAATTATTTAAATATATTACTATTGGGAGGATACATGTATAACTCAAGTTATCATCGAGAAGAAATCGAAAAAGTATACGGAAAAATAAGTCCTTTTGAACTTAAGGACAAATTGATAAACCTTGCAGAGGACTCCAGCAAGGGAAGCGCCCATTCATTGCTTGATGCAGGAAGAGGAAATCCCAACTGGATTGCTGCAACACCTAGAGAAGCTTTTTTTACATTTGGACAATTTGCTGTTCTAGAAAGCCGCAGAGTCTGGAATCAAGGAGACCTGTCGGGTATGCCAAGGAAAGAAGGTATTGCGGAGCGTTTCAAGGAATTTGTCAAAAACAATCCAGATGCTCCTGGAATTAATTTACTTAAGAAAATGATAAATTATGGAATCACCGTTAAATGTTTTAATGCAGACGCCTGGATACATGAACTTGTTGATGGAATTATAGGAGACAATTATCCTCAGCCTGACAGAATGCTGCGCCATGTGGAACTTGTAGTCAATGATTACTTGATTCAGGAACTTTGCTACAATGAGCCTCTTGAAAGGAAGTTCAACACATTTGCAGTTGAAGGTGCTACTGCTGGAATGTGCTATATTTTCGATTCGCTTATTGCAAACAACATATTGTCCAGAGGTGACAAAATTGCATTGATGACTCCTATTTTCACTCCATACCTGGAAGTTCCCCACTTGCCCAGATATAATTTCGAAGTCGTGAATATTTCAGCTGATGAAGTTGATGAAAAAGGAAGACACACGTGGCAGTATCCTGAAGGTGAACTGGACAAGCTGAGAGATACATCTATCAAAGCATTGTTTGTTGTAAATCCAAACAACCCTCCATCAGTTGCAATGAAGGCAGAGACTGTAAAACAGCTAAAGGATATAGTTAATAATTCTAACCCCGATTTAATGATTATTTCAGACGACGTATACAGCACATTTGTTGACAATTTTGTTTCCATAATGGCAGATTTGCCATACAACACCATTGGAGTTTATTCCTATTCCAAGTATTTCGGTGTGACCGGATGGCGTCTTGGAACAATTGCATTATACGAAGACAATGTATTTGACAAACTGTTGAGAGAACAGGATGATGACAGAAAACAAAGGGCAAGAAGGCGTTATTCCGGTTTGTCAACTGATCCTGATAAAATTCCGTTCATAGACAGGATTGTAGCTGACAGCAGACAGGTTGCCCTCAACCATACTGCAGGTCTTTCCACACCACAGCAGGTTCAGATGGCATTCTTTTCACTGTTTGCCATAACAGATAAGGAAAACACATACAAAAAATTAACAAAAAGCATATGCCGCCGCCGTAAAAAACTGTTGTTTGACGGATTGGGCCTGGAACTAAATACAGATGCTTATGATGCAGCTTACTACACCCACTTTGATCTTCTTGAATGGGCTACAACAAATTACAATGCTGAATTTGCCAGATATCTGCAGGACAATTACAAACCGGTTGACATTCTCATACGTCTTGCTGAGCAATCATCCATTGTGCTTATGAACGGCAGCGGATTTGGAGCTTCTGAATGGTCCATTAGAATTTCTCTGGCTAATCTAAGCGATGAATCATATTCCAAAATAGGCGAAATTCTTTATGATATTTTAGGAAAGTATGTTGAAGAATGGAAAACTTCCAAGTAAATAAAATGTGGCTGTTGCATTAACCATGTTCATGTCATCCTGAGCACCAGCGAAGGATCTCATTTCTTAAATGAGATTCTTCGAGCTAAAGCTCTCAGAATAACACGATAATAATCACTATGCAACAGCCCATTATCTTTACAACTTATTTTTTCTCTTTCATAACTCTGTAAAAATGTTTAAGGTTATCCGGAACAACATATTCATCTTCCTTGTAACTGCTGTTTGAAACTCCTCCGTACACTTCCTTAAGAATTCCTTCAATTATCATTGCCTTAGGCGGTTCCGTATATTCATTTCCCTGATAAATCCAAACTCTGCAGTCAACCTCGTCACCGCACAAATCTCCGCAGGATTCACAGAGGCTTTCCTTGTATTCCATTTGAATGTCTCGTCCGTTTACACGAATTGTGGGAGATGTGAGAAATTTATATTTTACAGCCAGTTCTTCAGTGTTTACATTGACCTTGTTTATTACAACATCTGTTCCTGTTGCTTCGAGAACATGAGAAACATCCTTCAAAGCCTCATCAAGATTGCTTTCTGCTCCCTGGCACCTTGTGCACACACTTAAATCCAGAAACAGGAAATCTATAGTAATTTTTTTCCTTTCAACCTTAACCTTGACTTCCTCTTTGTTTGAACAGCAGCCAGATGACCCGGAGCAACATGAAGAACTGCTGTTTTCGCTAACTTTCACGTTTTCTTCTTCCGGAATTTCCTCAATCTCAATATTGCAGCATGAGCTTTTCTTTTTATTACTTCCAGTTATGCGTCCAAATATTCCTTTTTTTTCATTATCCATGATAAAATTTCTCCTTTTATTCTATACAAGGATTATGCCCCTTGCAAGGCAATTTTTAAAACTATTTTACTTAAATAACCAGAATCATATTAAATATCAAGCCAGACAATACTGCAGAAATAAAAACTACAACAATGAATGTAATAATCAATTTTTCCTTAAATATACTTGCAAGCATTGTCAACTCTGGAATAGCTATACCTGCCCCGCTTATAATAAGCGCTATGACAGCACCAATACTTGCACCCTTATCCATCAATGCAAGGCCTATGGGAATTGCTGACGTTACACGTATATAAAGAGGCATACCAATAATCGCTACAACCAGGACAGCAAATGGGTTTTCAGGTCCTGCGACTTTTGTTATAAGCTCTTCCGGAAGGTATCCATAAATTGCCGCCCCTATTGCGACCCCAATTACCATGTAAATAAATACGTTCTTAAAATCTTCCCAGGCTGTTATAAATGAAACCTTAAGCCTGTTTATAAACCCTTCCGGCTTTTCAGCATTATCCTGCTCATGCCCATTTTGTTTAATTCGTACATTTTTAACTTGATTTGACCAGCCCATTTTATCAAGAATCATTCCAAATATTACTGCAAAGAATGATGTCAGCACCAGAAATCCTACAGCAACCTTCCACCCCATAAATGTTCCGAGCATAACAAATACCAACGGATCCATTAAAGGAGAAGAAATTACAAATGACATAACCGTTCCGAATGGTACACCAGCCTGTAAAAATCCAAGAGTCATTGGAACAGTTGAACATGCACAAAATGGCGTTACAGCTCCAAAAATTACGCCCATAATATTGCCCCATACACCTTTTCCAGACATCCAGTTTTTAAGTTTATCCTGAGATACGTACATGAATAACAATGCTATAAGAGTGCTGATTCCTAAAAATAGGATAACAAGTTCAGCCATAATAGATATAAAATATTTAGTTGTATCAATAAAAGTGTTCAACTAGCTCGCCCCCAAAATTAATTAAATCATATAAATCCTTGCTTATGTACTAAATTCACCAGAATATCCAATGATGTTTTGATATTATCAACAGTCTCAGAATCCAGTTCCTTAAGTATGTTTTCTAGGTATGCAACATATTCTTGTTCAATTTTATCGATTATTGATCTCCCCTTTTCTGTAATTCTGACACAGCATACTCTTCCATCTAAAGGAGATTGAACTCTCATAATATATCCCTTTTTTTCCAGCCTGTTTACAATTTTGCTTGCACCGCTTTTAGTTATATTCAATTCATTACCTATTGAAAGAATTGTTATGTGTTTGTTTTTAGATGACTTTTTCAGTGCCATAAACTCTATCAAAGATAAATCTTCACAACAACAATCTCCGCAGAAGCCCTGGCTTCCAAAATACCAAGATAAATCTTGAATTGAATTATAGACATTCAGTATATTGCTATTCATTAATTCCCTCCTTTCACAATAATAGTTTCCTTTGTCAACTATTATTATATGCATTTTGGTTTCCGCTGTCAACTATTATTACATGATATTCTGTTTTTTTTGCTAACATATTTGCTATTCAAATTAGAAACAAAAATGCCAACAAAGGCATATTAATACCTTGTCGGCATTTTATAATGTAAATCAACATTTTATATAAGGAAGAATTGTTGCTCCTTTCAGATAATTATCTGCTATTATAATAACTTGTTTAATTCATCACCTTTAATTTCATCTGCTCTCCACCCTATAACCGCAAAATTACCATTTGCATGTGCTGCAATTTTGTTAATCCATTCAATTTCATTGCTTGCCTTTGCAGCCAGCATTTTGTTGGTAGTCTTTGTCTGATATAGAGAAGAATTAATAACCCACCACTTCGCACTTATGCCGGCGCGTTTCAAATCTTCTTCCAGGCGCATTGCTTCATATACAGGTGTTGTTTCTGCCAGTGTAACAATTATTACCTCAGTTTCATCAACATTTTTCAATCTAGGCAGCAGCCTCTTAGCAGATTCAGGAATATCCCCTTGAGAACGAGATATTTCTTTGTTATAGCTTTGTGTTGATTCTAACAGCAGCAATGTATGCCCTGTGGGTGCCGTATCAATTACTACTGTTTGATCTTCTGCCTTATTAACGACTTCTGCAAATGCTCTGAACACGGCTATTTCCTGTGTGCATGGAGATCTCAAGTCTTCTTCCACATATGCTACATCCTCTTCAGACATGGTTTCTCTGGCCTTTGAAAGAACTTCCTCGCTATATTTTTTAAGTTCAGCCTGTTCATCAATGCTACTTAATGTAATACCTTCCTGTTCATTAATAACAAAATTAAGATGAGCAGCAGGATCTGTTGTAGTCAAATGTACCTTTTCCCCTTTTCTAGCAAGCCCCAGAGCAATAGCAGCAGCTATTGTAGTCTTTCCGACCCCGCCTTTGCCCATAGTAAAGATTACCCTTTTACCACTGTCATACAAATCATTTACAACATCCTTTAGACCAGGTACATATTCAGCATTTATTTTTTCTTCACTTAATATATAATTATCCCGCGTTAATAATGCTCTGACATTTTCCAGACCTGTAATGTTATAGGCTCTGAGTGGAATAACATAAGATGTTAAGTTCTTTAAGCCCTCCGGAATTTGTGACAGAGCTATTTTTTGTTTATTATAAAGACTCTCGGATATTTCATCATCATAGGAATTCATCAAACCATTGATTATCAACATTTGATTGTTTACACCGATTTCAGAAAGTTCCTTGGAAGCTCTTTCTGCTTCTGTGAGAGGGCCGGTTTCAGGTCTTGTTACAAGAATAAGGGTTGTTAGCTTACCATCAGCTAATGTTTCAACCGCCTTCTTATAAACTTCCTTTTTGCTTTCCAGTCCGGATAGTTGCCCTAAGCAGGAAGCTCCATGTGTATTTTCAATTATAAAATTGCTCCATGCAGATGGCAGCTGCAGCATTCTTAGAGTATGACCTGTTGGTGCAGTATCAAATAATATATAATCGTATTCTTTCTGTGCTGCTTCATCTGTTAGAAAGTTAGAAAATTCATTAAATGCAGCAATTTCAACAGTACAGGAGCCTGATAACTGCTCTTCCATGTTATTTATTACAGACTTTGGCATCAATCCTCGATATGGAGAAATTACACTTTCACGATACTCTGCTGCCGCTTGAAGAGGATCAAGGTTTGCCACAACCAAATTAGGAACTTCCTTAATTGGAACTCCTTTGTTATTCAAATCAGCATTGAATACATCCTGTAAATTTGAAGCAGGATCAGTGCTGACTAAAAGCACCTTTTTCCCGCTGTCAGCAAGTGCTACAGCAGTAGCACAAGCAGAAGATGTCTTTCCGACTCCTCCCTTGCCTGTGTAAAACAAGTATTTTGTAAGTTTTATGTTTTGTGGATTAAAAATTTCCATTATTAAATTATCTCCTTAATTTACATATGAATTATCATATTTTTTCTGGTCTTATTGACAAACATTTATATTATGCTCATATGAGCATGTACTCATATATCGCTGTTTTTTATAGCCATTTGTCAATGGCTTTTATACAATATTATTTTACTGCTTCAAATTGTACCATTAAATAGCCTCTTGTCAATATATTTTTATTTATTAACATAACTTATGATTTATTTTGTCAGATAATTCTTTAATTTTCTTTTTAATTATTATATATAATTAAAATTTATGTATACATTTTATACATTTAATCGAATACCATGAAGGGTAATGAAATATAAATATTGCTTTGACAAACAAGGAGGAAATGTATGAAAAAAATACTTGTGCCAGTTGATGGTTCTCCCGTGTCACAATCAGCAGCCGATATGTCTATTGACCTTGCAAGACAGAACAACAGCGAAATTAAATTTATAACCGTCGTGAAAGTTAACGAAATAGCTCGCTTCAGTGAAGAAGGGATAGGTTATGTAATTGATTACACAAAAACAAATGAAGAACTGATTAAAGAACAAACTAGAATATTAGATGCTGCTATTGATAAATATTACAGTTCCAGTGTTCCTTTCGAAAAAAAGGTGTTGATCGGAAAACCTCATGACCAAATATTAAAATATGCTGAGGAAGAAAATTGTGATTTTATCATTATGGGCCGCAGAGGCTTATCAAAAATTAGACGTTTTTTTATGGGTTCAGTAACACAGAAAGTAATTTCAAATGCTAAATGCCCTGTTATGATAATTAACGAGTCAATGAAATAGATGGATGCTAAGAAAATAAAATTAAAAACAGTATGCGTATTGAGCTAAAAACCACACCCTTGGAGAAAGCAATCCAAATTGATAACAAAGTCATTAAATCAATTAATATTGGTAATTGTCGTGAACTTGAAATCTAAGTGAATTTATAGCCACGGGCGGACACGAGGTCCGCCCCTACGCTTTGTCAATAGTCAGGATTGTTTTCGATAAGCAGTCTTTTAAATTAAATGATTAACATCCACATGACTTTCTATTTATTTTAAAATTATCCCCAGTCTTTATTATTTCTGGACTTCCAATACCTACTTCAAGATCACTTTCTATTACAAATTTAACTCCATCAACTTCTTCCAAAGCATCATCTTCTCTTAATTCATCAAACTTGATGTCAAAAATAGGACCGCTTCAGCCAAAATCCACCATTTCAAATCTGGCTGCAGTTTTTCCTTCTTTATTCAATGCTTCTTTCAATTCCTGCAAAACCTCTGATTGAATTTTAATATTCATATTTCCCTCCTTCTAGTCCGCTAATATTTTATCTACCTTTCTACATATATCTTCAGCAACCTTATCAACCATATCAAGATGTTCCTGTGATAAGTTCCTTGTTGATACTGTCTTGCCTGCTGCAGCTTCTTCACCGATAATATCCGAAACAACTACCAGGTCAGAAACATCGCCGCTGTATTTTTCTGTAGCTTTTTTTGCACAGCATTTATCGCAGCCTTCTACTGCTATAACAGGAAACGCCTTTGCAAAAAATCTTTCTTCCTGACCTCCTGCAACGTATAGCGGGAGACATAAGGAAACTACTTTTCCTTCTCTTAATTCTTCCATCACCTTTCTTGTTGCAAGTCTTGAGATTGTTCCCCCAAGGCATTCTTCGCCGCTGCAGGATAATACGCCTACTTTTGATTTATTCATTTTATTTCTCCCCCTCTATGATTTCCAGTATTTCTTTTTTAACCATATCGGCAAGTTCATCAACTATATTCCAGCCATCATCTGTTAGGAAAGTTGCAGTTCCTGCATCAATTCCTCTGTGCTCTTTCATTGCATCTATGGATTTGAACTCCTTAACTACATTTCCGCCTACAAAAGCAACGTTTTTAGCAGCGCACATTTTAGGACATCCATCCATGGTAACGCATGTAAATCCTTCTACTTTTTCTTTTGCATCTTCTTCGCCTGTCACTATATGAGCGAGGCAGACTGTTTCTGTTTCCTCAGGCAGCAGTTCTCCGCTTACTCTTAACATTGCTTCTCTTGCCATTAAACCATACACCTTACCAATTCCGCTGCATGGTATTACTTTTATTTTAGACATGAAATTCATCAACCTTCCTTTTTAATATTTCAAAATATTCATTAAAATCACAAATAAAATCTTTATCATTTTCAAAATCACTCAATTCTATTTCTGCAATCCATCCCTGTTCATATGGACTTTCATTAATAAGTTCCGGTTTTTGTGACAATGTGTCGTTAACGGCAGTAATTGTTCCGCTTACAGGACTTATGACTTCGTATACAGCCTTTCCTGATTCTATAGTGCCAACTTCGTCAAATTGGCTCACTTCGTTTCCAACTGACGGAGGAGTAAAAAACATTATGTCTGACAGGCTGTGCTGCACATAATCAGTCACACCCACTCTTGCCTTGTTTCCCACTACATAAACCCAGCTGTCATTTTCATTGAAATAAAATCCTTCTTTTGGAACCTTGAATAAAAATTTATCTTTTTGATATGTTTCATATTCCAAATCTACAGGAAACATACCTGCTTCACTTATTTCTGCCTTTTCTTCTTCTTTGCTCAGTTTATCAACTAAATTATTTACGAGTTCTTCTTCAGCAGTTCCCAATTTTAAGCTGCTTCCCAATTTAACGTTATTGGCTTTTGCTTCATCGGTAACATTAAGCTTCTCTGAAATTCTTAAACCTTTTTCAGAAGCTAGCTTGCTTGCACACCTTGTAGCACATCCGTCCAGAACAAGCAGCGGCTTTTCTGCAGCAATTTTACTGTATCTTGCATCAGCTACTCTGTATAAGACAGGACATATGATTTCACTTTCTGTATTTTCAGCAAGCTTTACTGCAACTTCTTTTGTAATGCATCCTGCACATTTATCAAGACCATTGCATGGAAGAATTGCATACGACTTAGTCATTGCTTTCCATCTCCTTTCTTATAGATTTAATCATTTTTGTTGTTGCATTTTTATCCGGAAACTCTATTGCATCCAGGCCGCATGTTTTACCGCATGCACGGCAGAAAACAACACAGTTTTCAGGATTTTTTACGGTAAACTTCTGAACTTCACTTTCATGTACTTCAAATACATTGTGAGGGCAAAACTTGACGCATTCCATGCAATAGTTGCATTTTGCAAAATCTATTCTTGGACTCCAGTCAATTCTTTCTCTAGGAACTCCCATAAACGTGGTTTCACTCATTATTCCTCATCTCCTTCAAATCCCAGTCTTTCAAGAGCTGTTTTAACGATATCAAATGCCTTTTCATTGGTCATATCTCTAATATCAAGCATTACAGCATCCTTTTCTATATCTAGTCCTGCGTCCTTAAAAGCCTGCTTGAACATTTTTTTCTGCATGTTTGGAGCACAGGCGCCTATGATCAATTTTCTGTTGGACTGCAGGAAATCAGCAAGGAATCTGTCACCATCCTCTTCGCAAAGCTGAGGATGAATAAAGCCGTATTCCACCGGCAATTCAACTCTGACCTGATTAATAAAATCCCATATGTCCATGGCTTGAAATCCAGGGCACTTTCCTGTGCACACGCACATTATAAATCCGTAACGTTGTTTATCTTCCATTTCAAAACCTCCATAATATTTAATTAATTACATTTTTAATGCAACCATTTACTTATGTATAGATCTTCCTGCTATTTCTGCACATGCTTCCCATATGGCTTCACTTAAGCTTGGGTGAGGGTGAATCATATCTGCTAACAAATCTGCCTTGGCCTTTAAGGCTATGGCAAGGGTTACTTCGGAGATAATTTCAGAAGCGCTATGTCCCATAATCTGACCTCCGATAATTGTGTTGTTTTCATCGGCAATTATTTTTACAAATCCTTCTCTTTCCCCTAATGATAAAGCTCGTCCATTATTTCTCAGGTTGAATTTCCCCGTTTTGACCATTATGCCGCGTTTAATAGCTTCTTCCTCGTTAATGCCTACAGAAGCTATTTCCGGGTTTGTATAAACACAAGCCGGAACTGCATCATAATTTATTACATTGTTTATTCCTAGAGCGTTTTCTGCCGCTGTTTTTCCTTCCATAAATGCAAGGTGTGCCAAAAGCTTTCCACCAACAATATCCCCTGCAGCATAAACCCCATCTACATTAGTTTCCATTCTATCATTTACAACAACAGCACCATTTTCAATATGTAAACCCAGTGTCTTAATCCAGTCACTGTCAGAATTAAGTTTTCTTCCTATAGCAAGAAGTACATTTTCAGAGCTTATTGATTCCGTCTTATCCTTTATAGAATATATTGTCTCCAGTCCATCTTCTGAGCGCTTTATCTGCTTAACAGCTGCAGACAACTTAAAACTGATTCCTTTTCTTTTCATTATTTTCATCAGTTCTGTTGATAATTCACTATCCTCATTAGGTAATATCTTATCTTTCATTTCTATTATTGTTGTTTTAACACCAATTGAGCTGAACATAGTAGCAAATTCAAGTCCTATAGCCCCACCTCCTATAATTGCCATACTCCCCGGCAATTTATTCAAGCTTAAGGCGTCAGTGCTTGTTATTACTCCTGGTGAATTTATACCTTCTATATTTGGTATTAAGGGTTCAGATCCTGAAGCAATTATCAATTTTTCACAATTAACTTCTATTTCACCTTCACTTGTTATAACCATAATTTTTTTTGAGCTTATAATTTTACCAGTTCCTTTTACAACATTGATTCCTTTGTGAGGTAAAATGTTTTCAAGACCCATGTTCAAATTTTTAACCACACGATTTTTTCGTTCTATGCTAATGTTCCAGTCAATTTTAGATTGACTTACATCAATTCCAAATTCCTTGGACTGTTGAATGTTATTGCACAATTCCGAACTCTTCAATAATGTCTTTGTAGGAACACATCCTACATTTAAACATACTCCGCCAAGTTCCCCTTTTTCTACTAGTACAACTTCAGCACCAAGGCCTGCAGCTCTAATGGCAGCCACATATCCGGCTGGTCCTCCTCCTAATATAGCAATTGTTGTATTTATAGTATCTCTAATCACAAGACACCTCCTTTAGTTAAAAATTTAACTTATAATTGTATAAAGCATTGACAATCATCAATATATAGTATTATAGTTTATACATAGATATGTGTCAATATATTTATTATGATAGTGAGATAACTTTATCTGCTCATTCATTATATAAAAATATTTTCGCAAGCATATTGACAATTATCTATATGTCGAATATAATGCATATATAGATGAACGTCTATGAGTAAGAAAAATTTAAAGAGGTGCTAAATTTGAAAAACGATTATAAAAATTACGCATTGTCCATGAAAGCTCTTTCAGATGAAACAAGAATAAAAATATTTGAAATGATTTCTCACAATGAACTTTGTGCATGTAATATTTTAGAAGAGTTTAACATTACTCAACCTACATTGTCCTATCATATGAAGACTTTATGCGAATGCGGCTTAGTAAGAAGTCGAAAAGATGGAAGTAAGACCTTATATTCCATCGACAAAGAATCTCTAGAAGATTTGAGAAGGTTCATTGATACCATAGACGGCAACATGAGCACCATATCATAATACCATATAAAAGGAGAACTAATGTTTATATTTCAATGGTTAAATAATCAATTACTTAAAATGGAGTGGCTTTCCAATTTAATAAAGCTTTTGGTAGAAAATGTTTTTGGGCTCAGTGTCCAGGAAAGAATTGGCGGAAGTATTCATTTTTTCATATATGATGTTATTAAAATATTCATATTGCTTTCAGTGTTGATATTTGCAATTTCATATATACAAAGCTACTTTCCTCCTGAAAGAACAAAAAAAATATTAGGAAGATTTAATGGAATATCAGGTAACATCCTGGGAGCCTTGCTGGGAACAGTTACTCCCTTTTGTTCATGTTCTTCCATTCCGTTGTTCATTGGATTTACAAGTGCAGGGCTTCCTTTAGGAGTGACATTTTCATTTTTAATATCTTCACCCCTGGTTGACTTAGCGTCAGTGTTATTGCTGGCAAGTATTTTCAACTGGAAAATTGCTATAGCTTATGTTGTGGTTGGTCTAGTTCTTGCAGTATTAGGCGGAACTATAATCAGCAAACTTCATCTTGAAGAATATGTAGAACCTTTTGTATACGGAAACAAGTCAGCGGATGTTGAACAGGAAGAACTGACAGTTAAGGACAGACTAGCTTTTGGTAAGGAGCAGGTTTTATCTATAATCAAAAAAGTATGGCTGTATATTTTAATAGGTGTTGGAATTGGTGCAGCAATACACAACTGGATTCCGGAATCAGTTATAAGTGCAATTCTGGGCCAGGACAAATGGTATTCAGTACTTATAGCAACATTTGTCGGAGTACCAATGTATGCAGATATATTCGGAACATTACCCATCGCCGAAGCTTTGGTTGCAAAAGGTGTAGGACTTGGAACTGCGCTTTCATTCATGATGGGAGTTACGGCATTGTCACTGCCATCAATGATTATGCTCAAACAAGTTGTTAAACCAAGACTTTTATGGACCTTCTTCGGCTTGGTAACTGTGGGTATAATAATTATCGGATATGCTTTTAATGCCTTCGGGTATATATTTATTTAAATTATAAGGAGAAATAATATGATAATTAAAATTTTAGGCTCAGGCTGCAAAAATTGCGTAGCTTTAAAGGAAAACACAGAAGCTGCCCTCAAATCAACAGGAATCGAAGCAGAAATCATTAAAGTTGAAGCTATGAAAGACATTGTGTCTTACGGTGTTATGCAGACACCTGCATTGGTTATTGATGAAAAAGTTATGTCCTACGGTAAAGTTCTTAAGCCTAAGGATATAGAAGCAATACTTGAAAAAGTGAAATAGACGATAATGAACTGAGAAGAGGTGTGCCTAGGTACACCTCTTCTTTTTATTATAATTTATTTAATTGATGTTAAATCAGTGATAAAACTACGAAAATATTCAATTTTTTCTTCATTCAACCAATAGTGCATCCATTTGCCTTCTTTTCTTGACGACACAAGTCCGCATTCAGTTAAAATTTTCATATGATGGGATAATGTAGGCTGCTTTATGTTAAAATCAGCCAGTATCTTGCATGCACATTTTTCACCGCTGGTAAGAGTGTTGATTATCATCATTCTGTTTACGTCTGACAATGCTTTAATTATTTTATAATTCTCTTCGAAATCTTTATCTTCCATGATTCTCCTCATTAATGATGTTGAAATATTTATTTCCGGTTAAAATGTTATTACATTCATTATAACATCATGCATGAATTTTATCAAATCCAACATTGCAAATAAGTCAAATTTAAATAAGATTGAGTTCTTTTGCAATGCCGTAAAATATATCAACAATCTTTGGGTCATAAAATATACCGCTGCAGGCTATGATTTCTTTTGCTGCTTCAGCTTCATGCATTGCCTTGTGATAAGGTCTGTCGTTTGTCATGGCATCAAAACTGTCAACAACAGCAAGAATGCGGCACTCAATTGGTATATCCTCTTTTGACAGTCCCGAAGGATATCCTGTACCATCCCATCTTTCGTGATGGTGAAAAATTAGAGGAGCAATATCCTTAATTTCTAATGACTCCAAAGCAATTCTTTCACCAATTGATGTATGTGTCATCATAACCTTCCATTCATCTTCTGTGAGCTTTTCCGGCTTCTTCAAAATGCTGTCCGGTATACCTATTTTTCCTATATCATGAAACTTGGTCAGCAAAATCAGACGGTCCATTTGATCCTGATGCAGAAAAAGTGCCTCTCCTATTAGAACAGCCAATTTTTCCATTCGCACCACATGTCCTTCAGAAACATAATCTTTTGCTTCCAAAGCCTTCATGAGGGTTTTTACAAAAGTGCCTCTTGTACTTTCCTTCTTGAGAAGCTTGTTCTGATACATATTGTTATCAGCTACTTGAAACAAGTATTCCATATTGACAAGTCCAATTGTATGGTGAGAATATCCATAAGCAACAGACATATTGCCGTTTGGTGCAGTAAAATTATACTGCTCAATTTTCAAGGAAAGAATATTAAGCAGCTTTTCCACTTCTTCCTCTCCAACATTCTCAAGTATGACCCCGAACTCATCCCCTCCAATGCGCGAAATATGTCCATAATCTTCAAATACTTCACGGATGATATTTGCGGTGTCAATAATTATCCTATCACCGGCAAGATGACCCAATGTGTCGTTGATAAACTTGAGTCCATTCAAATCTATTGATACAGCAGTTATTTTTTCTATTTCTTTTCCATTGAATTTATTCATGGTTTCTTCAAAGCATCTGCGGTTGTAAAGATTTGTCAGATTGTCCCTCTCAACCAAATCTCTCAGTCTGTGTTCCATGATGATGCGTTCCGTCATGTTTCGAAGCATAATTAGGATTTCATTGCTTTCTGACTGATGAAAACGGGCTTCATAATAATAAGACTGTCCATCAATTTCCAACTTCAGTTCTTTTATGTAAACAGATTGTCCCATACGCACCTTAAGTGCAGCACTGCTTAAAGTTTCCATGATTTCACTGTTGCTTAGAAAATGTTTAAGTATATAATCGTCATCCCTTGATGCTGCTGTAACCGGACTGAGGCTTCCGTAGGGATTGCTCACAAGCAAAATATCAGGAATTGTTGAAATAATAGCCTTGTTTCGTGCATTGATTTTTTCAAGATCCTGTATTTTATTCTGAAGCTCCGGGTAATAATTTTTACGAAATGAATCCTCTCCTAATCCAATAATAGAATCTCTGCTGAAATTTTTCTTGTTCTTCTGGCCATATGAGTTTTCCATAAAAATAATCACCGCCGTCCTTCAATCAATTTTTTTACTGAATTTTCAACATTATATTTCATTATCATTCCTTACTTTTCCTTAGAATCTTTTTAAAGATTGCCCTTATTTCTTCCTTGGTGACATTTTTAGGATTTGTAATGATGCATGGGTCGTCCATTGCATCTTCTGACAGTTTGTCTAAAATGTCATCATTCAATGCTTCTACTTCCTCATAACCTTTAACTCCAAGGTTAATTCTCAATGTTTTAATCTTTTCAATCAGACTTTCTTTTATCTCATAACTATTTTTGTCTTTTATTTCTATGTTCAGCTTTTCTGCAATGTCTGTATAACGCTGTTGTACAGCATCAAAGTTTAAGTCGATGACATGTTCAAGCAATACGCTGTTGCATTCGCCATGAGGCAGGTCAAGAAGTCCTCCCATGCTGTGTGCCATTGCATGAACCAGCCCAAGACTCGCATTTGAAAAGGCAAGACCTGCGTGGAGAGAACCAAACATCATCTTAAACATGGTGTCAACACTTCTTTCCCACTTTACTGATTCTTCAATATTTTCTCCTATAATGTGTATGGCCTCAAGGGCATGAACATTTGCAAGATGCGAGTGTGCATTTGAAACATAAGCTTCAATTGCATGAGTTAAGGCATCCATACCGGTGCATGCTGTGAGATAAGGATCTAGAGTCATGAGGGGAACAACATCCAGCAGTGCAAGGTCCGGTACAACCTTCTTGCTGATAATTGCTTTCTTTACCATATTAGCCGTATCATAAATTATAGCAAACTGTGACACATCTGCTGATGCGCCGGCAGTTGTTGGTATGCAAATAAGAGGAGGTCCGGGAAAATTGATTTCATCAACTCCCTCATAATCCAGGATATTTCCGCCATTGGTTGATACAATGCTTATTCCCTTGGCACAGTCAATAGGACTGCCTCCTCCAATGGCAATAATCAAGTCACACTTTTCAGAAATGAACATTTCAGCTCCCTGCATGACTTCACAATCTCTTGGGTTTGATGTCACATGACTAAACATACAATAATCAGCAGCACAATTTTTAATCTCTTCCAGTATATCCATAAACCATGGAAGAGAAAGCAAATTTGCATCTGTTACAACCATTGGTTTTTTTGAAGCAAAATGCATAATATATCTTCCTATCATAAGTCTTGCATCAATCCCGGTAATAATTTCAGGTGCAACGAATTTCCTTAATTCAGTAGTTATTTCCATTAAGACTCCCTCCCATCTATTACTAAATGTATACCCTATGGCATATTCCATAATCAATATAATAACTAATTTTTGTACAAGTAAAACGATATTTGGAGAATTATATCATATGCCATATTTATTTTGAAGTTTTTATTTCAATATTTCATATATTGTTCAGAAAAATTTCCTATTACAAACTAAATAAAGATCAATGATTTTTTTCCGGATGGACATTGATAAATATAGGTATGTCGTCTATTCTGGAATAAAAATAAACATCCTCTTCATTAAAATAATAAATTTCATCATTGCTTTTGACAATATACTCTTTTGACTTATTGTTTAAAACATATACGTTATCATGAATTTTCTCATATTCACCCTCTTGGAGGACATCGAACTGCTTATATCTGCAGTAATAATTATTATTATCAAAAACAAAATATTCTGCATCTCCAGTTATAGCTTCCCCCATAATATAAGAACCAACAATATTTTTGTTCACTTGTTTTTCTACATTCAATATAAATAATATCAATATCAATATTATTAATATAATGTATTTATAATTTTTCACAAAATACTTTTCTGCTTTGCTTAAAAAGTTTCTCATAGTACCCCCGTTATGATTTGATAAGTCTGTTTTAACAATATGACTAATTATGTTGATTGTATTATCATTATATTAAGAAATTGGAAATAGGTAAAGCACAATGTTATAATTTGGAAATTACGAAGGCTAATATGAGAAAATATAATATTATACAATCTTGATTATTAAGATTTTAACATTTTTAATATAACTATTTTTTTGTTTTTGTTAGTAAATGCATAACTATTTTTTTGCAAAATCGGCATCTTAATTTTAGTTCAATTTTAATTTTACTTAATTATATAAGTGATTTTTTAAAATGCACCTAACTATATTAATTTGTTAACGATATTATATATTGAACCGAAACTTTAGCATTGATAAATATATATTTATATGTTATACTTGTTAAGTATTGCAAACATTTATATCATTATATTAGGAGAGTTTAAATGTCAGAAAACAAACAATTAACAAGAAAGGAATTTCTTAAAGGAATGGGTTACACTGCAGCAAGTGTAGTTGCAGTTGGATCAATCAGTGGATTGCTTACAGGATGTGCAACAGCTCCAGCAGCAGCTCCAGCACCTGAAGCAGCAGCAACAGCTGTAGATACTGCACAAACACCACAACATCCATTTCCATACAAGAAATTAGATCCTGCAGTTGTAGAACAAAGAGCATTCCAAGGCTATAAAGAAAAGGGCGGCTGAGGTGCCGGCATAGCCGAAGGGTTCTTCGGTACATTAGCTGATGAAGTTGGATATCCATTCAACCAAATCCCAGTAGCAGCATTCGTTAATTATGGCGGAGGTTTCCAGCAAGCATCTTTATGTGGTTCATTAGGAGCTGCAGCAGCATGTATAGGTACTGTATGTGATGCAGACACATCTAAAAAAATATTAGTTGAACTTGAAAATTGGTACAAGGGTGCAGCATTCCCTGCTTATCAGCCTGAGAATTTAAATCTTGCAACAACTGTTGCAGACTCAATTCTTTGCGGTGATTCAGTAGGAAAATGGATGGAAGCAACTGGCTTTGAGTATGGTTCTCCAGAAAGAAAATCTCGTTGTGCAGGCGTTACAGCAGACACTGCCAAAAAGATGGTTGAATTGTTAAATGCAGCATTAGCATAAGCTGACAATTTGCAAAGTATTTATGTAAATCTAAATGAGCTTTCTCATTTAGGCATTATCCCTCGATAGCTACGAGGAGAAACAAAAGATGATTTCTGTATTCAGAAATCATCTTTTTTATTATAAGTTTTTCAAATAAAAGGTCATAGGGTAGGTCATAGGGGACGGTTCTCCTTGACCATTCATTAGGTCGTTACACCGTTAATCTAGGAATTTGCGATTAGCCATAGAGAACTGTCTCCAAAAATTTAAATCTTTTTATTCTGCTGATGGACACGTAACGTTAATAATATCAAGTTTATCATTATAAAACAATAATGTTATAAGAATAGATGGAGGTAAATTATTTTTATACCTTATTAAGTCAAGCTTGGAATAATTTATTGGAATAATAACAGCTTTTGTGTATTTAAGTTTAGAACTATTGAAACCATTATATCTACTAGTTATATTTAAAATGTTATTAGTAATTTCGGAATTAGCGGTTAAATCTATAGCTTCAAAGTCAGGATATCTATTAATTAGAGATTTTATATCATCACCAACCATAATATCTTTAATAGGATATTTATTGCTAATAATATCATATGATATTACCAATCCATTTTCTGAACTACCCTCATGAGTAAGATAAGTAATTCTAATATCATCATATATATATGTTTCGTGTATTCTTTTTTTGTTAGGCGAATTTGTTCCTATATTTTCATATTTATAGTCTTTAAAATCTGTAAAAATTTTAGTAATTTCAGATTTTCTATCAAATAAAATGAGTTTATTGCTTATTAACAAATCATCTAATGTTATTGTTTTATTGTTTTTATAATAATCTATTTCTAGTACATTAATAAAAAATATTATAATAATTAAAGCGATTAAAATAAGTATTTTTTTATTTTTCATTATTTGACTCCTTATATTAAATATTAAAAAATAAAAAGTAGAGACAAAATTATATCTAGATTTATGTCATATATCTGGAAGATAAGCAATATAAAGATATATGCTTAAAAACTGCTCTTATTTGTGTTTCTTTAATTATTGTATGCTTAATTTACAAGGGATTATTTACGCTAACTGACTATGTAATTAGAATATTATAAATGCATAATTTGACAAATACTTATCAATTGAAAATATTAATTTGAGATAGCCAAATCATTCTGGCTTTATATTTTACGACATTCAACCGAACACCCCCCGCATTCAAATTGCATATTAATTGTACTCCCACAATATGATAAAATCAACTATATTAATGCGTTTATTATTAAGTATTAATATGGCTTATACCTATTCCCTTATAACGCAAAATCACCTATTGGTAATGTACCAATAGGTGATTCCTCGATTTAAAACTAAGTTTGACTAACCCCTATTTTTGAACTATTTAACTTTAATATTTTATAAATGTAGTGATAAGTTAGCAGTTTTCTATTGATTATAATCCTTCGTAAACGAAAAAATTCTTAGGAACTAAAATTCAATCTCAGCAATTGCTATTTTGTGCGTTTAAATTTGGATTTGGATTATTAATTGCTTCCGTTTCAGTTTCTGCTGTCATGTTTTTATAACATACATACCAGAATGGACATTCATAGCCTAATTCAGCAGCTGAGTCGACTCTGTTAATAAGGTCTTCATATGTATGAACCGGAGGAACTAAGACCGGGTCACCAGGCTGCCATGCAGCAGGGGTGTAATAATTATAATTTTTAGTTACTTGAAGCGCATCAATAATCCTTAACAGTTCTACAGCATTTCTTCCGTTGGTGTGAGGCATTGTTACAATTGCCGCTATTTTTCCTTCAGGGTCTATTAAAAAAGCATCTCGCACAGATTCTTCATATGTCCTGTCTGCATTAACCATCCCATAAAGATTTGAAACTTCTTTATCGTTATCTGAAATAACAGGAAATGGAACGGTTATTCCTGTTTTAGCGAAAACATCATATACCCATTCTAAATTTGCAAAATTGTTATCCGTAGTCAGTGCAATTATTTGTACATTTCTTTTTAGATATTCCGGATAATAATAGGAGCCCATAATAATTTCTGTGGTTGATACCGGAGAAAAGGCTGCAGGATGACTGAATAATACAACCCATGACCCTCTGTAATCTGATAAATTAATATATCCGTGAGTTGATAAAGCCCTGAAATCAGGTGCCAGCCTTCCAACGGTCACGGTATTTATTCTATCTTGATTTGTTATGTTCGTAGACATATTATCACCTTATATTTAGATTTATGTTATTACAATATGTTGTAACTTGTAAATTGATATAAAAATTGAATAACATTAATTAAATAAAGTTGTGATAAGTAGAAACTTTTATTGTATTATTAAATAATATTATCAACAACATAAAAGTTTAATATGTAACATGTTTAAAGTAATTTGCGTTATTATTAATTAGGGTTATTCCGGTATTATCATAACAATACACTTGGCATACTTCACCACATGTGCTGTGACTGAGCCTATCATTTGAGTCCACCCTTTTCGTGTTGATTTTGTCATTATTATGATATCCGTTTCATCAGATTCTGCAAATTTCAATATTTCTTCACCGGCATTGCCTACTCTCACATGTTTTGTTACATTGAAACCTTCAAGTTTTCCGGCGACTTCATCCAAAAATGGCATTGTTTCTTCTTTGATTTGCTTGTAATCTGATTCCGATCTAATTCCATCGTCTTCCTTGACGAGAATTATGGAAACATCAACCTGATCTGGTTTGTAAAGAGTTTTTACCAAATCAATTGATTTGATACTTCTTTTGCTGCCGTCAATAGGCAATAATATTCTCTTCATACTTATCTCCTTTCTATTTTTATATGTCTAACGATTTAAATTATGATTCAACAGTTTTTTGTGGGTCATGTCTATTCCAAAGGCACCCAGCGGAGCAGTAATGAGTATTGCTATAACAGCAACAGTAAGAACTATTTGGCCGCATGCAAGACCCATTGCAAGTGGCACTGAACCAATTGCTGCCTGAACTGTAGCCTTAGGTGTATAAGCTATCATGCAGAAAAGACGTTCCTTATTTGACAACTGTGTTTTAAGTAAGCAGGTATAAACTCCAATCATCCTGAAAATCAGCACACCTGCTATCAGCAATATTGAACTGAGTCCGGCAGCGGCGGCATACTCAATGTCAACTGCAGCACCTACAAGAACAAATAAAATCAACTCAGCTGCAACCCACAGTTTAGAAAACTTTGAAGATATGCGACCTGCTAGATTTTGATTGTTTCTTTGCACAATTATGCCCATGCTCATTACTGCCAGCAATCCAGAAAACGGCAACATTCCTGCTAGTTTGTCTTCTAACGCAACAAGTAAAAAAGCAATGCTCAGCATAACTATAACCTTGTATGAGTCTCTCATGTGAAATTTCTTAAACAACTCCAGCATCAAAAGTCCAACAGCAATTCCACCAACCAGTCCCAGAACAATTGATATTGGAATCTCAAGGAAGCTTGATACAGAAATACCTTCTCCCATGGCCAAGCCTGTAAACGAAGTAAACATTACTATGACAAAAACATCATCAACAGATGCTCCTGCCAATATAAGCTGCGGAATGCTTTTATCAGTGCCATAGCCATTTTCCATGAGATTAAGCATCTTCGGAACAACCACAGCCGGAGATACAGCTCCAACCACAGCTCCCATAATTGCTGCATCAAGTAATGAAACTCCCAATAACTTTGGTGCCAGAAGAATCATTCCTACCATTTCAAAGCAGGCTGGAACAAAGCACATGAGAACAGCCGGTCTTCCCACCTTGATTAAATCCTTAATATCCAGAGACAGCCCTGCTCTTGCAAGAATTATTATCAGAGCCAGCTTGCGCAGCTCGGCTGATATTCCAAGTATTGAACTATCCAGTAAATTAAGTACATGCGGACCAAGAACAATTCCTGTTAAAAGCATACCTAGGAGACTTGGCAGCTTTAGTTTTTTAAAAACTGAGCCCATCAACATTCCTATTAAAAAAATCAAAGCTAAACTTGTTAGCATAAATACCTCCTGATTGTAATGTAAATTTATTATGTAGTGTTTCAGAATCATTAAATTATGCTTTCAAGAATATAACTATGACTCTGTAAATTAAAAATTTGTGACGCTTATTTCATGCATTTCCAATAAGACCACAGCTACTGCCTTAATTTCATTAAATAAAAAATCCTACAAATGAAAAAATAACATCTGTAGGAGTCATCAGCTTATGCATTTAAGGGCGAACTCCATCGCCATTTAACATATTAAATTATCTTATATTTCTTAGATTATATCATTCAAGCTGTATTATTACAAGATTAATTTACTTTTTAAACTGCAAATTTGTACCTCTACTAAAGCACCTATTGGTTATAACCCAATAGGTGCTTCATTGTAATTTTATTTATATATCTAGTATGTAGCGGTAAAAGAAAGTTTGACATAATACAACTAAAAAACATTTAAATTGCAGCAGTCAATTTTTTAGTTTTTGCAACAAAGTTTGACATAATCATTTAGTTATAAACCTACTAAATTCAAAAATGCTAATTTTGATTTTGCTGATTCTACTCATTATTAATTTAATTTTATTGAGCAAAACTATTTCCCATTTTATTAATAATTTACTTTACATTCTTTTCACAATCATGCGAATTGCCAATATATTGCTTCACAATTCTTTCATCAATATTCCTTGTTAGAGTATATGTAAATCTTGAAAAATATCTATCCCAGAACCTTTGTGCATTTGGATTAGTTGTTCCATGTTCGACCCACAAGCGTTTATAATTTTTCTTTTTTAAAACATTACTTACATACTGTAATAGTTCCTGTGCAATATTCTTTCCACGATAAGCACTTTTCAAATATAAATCTCCAACATTTATTGTATATTTATCACTATTAGCAAAACAATTACCATCACATGATGCATCAAGAATTCCGATGATTTCTCCTTCATCCATCGCAACAAATAATCTTGTGTTCACATCATTAATATATTCCCAATAAGCATCATCCGTAAACTCTTCACCATAATAATACGTCGGACTTGCTTGTAAATGTTTAGCTAGACTCCTCCATAACTTTAAAAGGCTTTCTCTGTGTAATAATATATCATGTTTTGTAAGTTCACTATACTTTAAAATGTAAGTATTCGTATCGCAAAATGGTGTATCAATGTTCTTTATTGCATCTGTACACAATATGCCGAACTGATTTAATACAAATGAAGAAATAACCTCTTTATCATGTGAATAGACTTTTACTTCAAAATTTCTAACATTTAATTTTATTAAGTTTTCTGAGGCATATTGAAATAATAATGAAGCAATCTTTCCTCTGTCTATGCCCTCCTTTATTCCATATCCATATATAGGTGAATAAGCCTTTTTATATCCATTATAATCTTCATATCCACTTAATCTGAATGCCATATATCCTAACAAGTTATCATTTTCAAATACCATTACTCCTAAATCACATCTAAATAACTCGTTGATATATTGACTAATCTCAGTTTCATATTTGTTATTGAATAAAGCACTGACTTCTTGTTGTTCGCTTAAATAATTATCAACTGCTAATTTAGTCGCTGCCTCTATATAATTCATATCTATAGATTTTATATTCATATCATTCTCCTGGTCTAAATATAGCACCTTTATTTTTCTGCTTTATTGCGGCATATGATATAATCATATTTTCATGCATAATTAAAAAGTAGCTCAACATGCAATTAACTTGTCTAACTTTCGCGTTATAAACATAATGGGAAGTTACACCAAATTTACAGTTTACTAATTTTGTACATTTATACATGGTTCATATCGCTAATTAAAGGTAACTTCTGATTTTTTAGCTGCTCGTATATTTGCATCATCGAGTTTAACAATGTACGCACTAAAAGGTAACCCTTCAATAGGTTCATCACAACCACCGCACTATCTACATTCACTGTATGTAGACCCAGATATTGGAATCATAACATGAGAATTGTTAGGTGATTCCTCATACTTGTAATGTAAAGCTTTAATTTCGGATACAACTCCATTGAGCATAAAAAGTGTTTTATAATCAGAGTCATGCGCCTCATAGTAATAATCTATTGTCCCAACATTAACAGGTGAATTATCACCATCCCATTTTAACACAAGCTAACTAACAGAATCTCCGATTTTGAAAGGAGTACCACAACATTGCATTTGCCAATCATCGTATGAAACGATACACTGATTCAAAACATTCACTCCTTTATCGATGGATTAACTAAATAATTTGCTTTTTGAGTTGTCTTAAATAACTGTTTTCCATTCTGACCAGGGGTGGCAATATCAGATGAAGCCTTATCAAGCTCAACTAAAAGAAAAAGGAATACAATAAAGTATGTCTCGAAAAGGGAACTGCATTGATAATTCAGTTATGGAGAATTTTTTCGGATTACTTAAATCAGAGCTATTGTATTTACAAGATTTTAAGAGTATAGAACATTTTAAGAAAGAATTAGAAGATTACATCAACTGGTATAATACAAAAAGAATAAAGAGTAAACTAAAAGGACTGAGTCCTGAAATACAAAACTCAATCCTTATTGGTTGCTTAAAGCTATATGTCTAACTTTTTGGGGTCAGATCACTCTTGCTGTTCTTTTCTTTTCAGTAATGGTATGTATTTGTAGTTAAATGATTATACTTTCAAATCTGTGTACGTGTAGTGGTATGGAAACCAACTGCATGTACAATACTGTAACATAGGTTACTGTAAGTTATCCTTTTAGACTAATTGCAAATATGTGCTATCATCAATCGCTCAACAACGAATTGCCTTTAAATTATATATTCTTGTATATTTATTCCCTTCAGGTACCATTTGATAATTATATACAAATGTACTCGGGTACATATTTTCGCGTATTATTCTTCCAACTTCAATACATACTCCTGCAGGAGCCGCTAAGAAAAGATGTATCTCGTCATATTTGTAATAAATCTTATCCAACTCACTCTTCAATGTTTTCTTAAATCTTTGAACATCAGCATAATAGTTTAAGTATGATAACTGCGGATTATCTACTCCAATAGACAGAAGGTCAAACTCAACATTTAGAGCTGATTCAACGTCCCCAATATCAACAGGTGCACTTACACTAACTGATACTGCCAATATTTTTGAACCGTTTGCTTTCAAATCTAAAACAATATTTATACTGTCGTCTTGTTCATTATAAACCCATTTATTTTCATTTTCAAAATACTGGTATATATTAATATTCGGATTATCATTTTGAAGCAAATATCCAAAAGCTACGAGTAATGGAATCGCTGCTATTGGGAATATATGTACTGCATTATTTGAATTCTTTATTATGCTCTCATAGATATTAATAACATTATCCAAACATACATTCCATTCTTCAGATGATTTTGGTCTTATATTTTGAATAGATGATCTATAAATCGCAGAATTTTCAATATTAAACGCTTTCATTATAACATCGTAATCCAGTGCTACCCCATACAACTTAAAATCAACAATAATGCTTCTACTCGCTTCAGGAATCTTCGTAAATTTTTCTCCATGAAGATAGTATTTACCATGTTTAGCTGGAGTAACTCTATAATCGTATGTCCATTTAGCAAGACTAACTTCCCAATTATAGAATTGAAAATGGCTTTGATCAGTTTCTGTATTTATTTCTCCTACGACGAATCCTGCAGGATAATCTTTATCTTCAGCTCTTCCCTGTCTACAAGAACAAAATTCTGTATTTATAGATGGATCATAGACCACCGTAGCATCATGACAATGACCACCTAAATATAGATCAATATCCATTGTCTTATACAGACTTTTTATGTGTGCTTTTACACAATTGTTAAAATCACTTATTCGATGATGTCCAATTGCAATTTTAATTGGCTTTGTCTTTACTAATGGCTCAGAAAGACATTCAAATAGGCTATTGAGCCCAACATGTAATTTACCAGATTCATTTTCTGAATTGTAACACATCCAAGCTGTATTAAGATGAATTATTGCAATATTGTCATCCAAACTTTCCACAAAATGAATCTTGTCTTTAGGATATTTTCGCCCAAGTATATTTTGATATGTGTCAAAAAAATCGTATTGAGCCTTGTTTAGCTTGTCATAATATACTCTTTCATCTTCATCTAGTAATTCAATTTCCCAGGCTTTCCTAACGATTTGTTCTCTTTCGTCGGGTATATTTCTATTCAAATCATGGTTTCCGGGAATCATAAAAACTTTGAGAAATGGAACATCAGTAACTGCAATAATCCTTTTAATCAGTAATTCAGCATCTTGATATCCATTATTTTTATCACTTATATCTCCTGTAATAATAATAAAATCAAACGGGCTCTGTTGACTAATATCTTGAATCTCTGCGATTAATGCTTCTCGCATAATAGTGGTTTTAATTCCCGAAGCTATCGAATGTAAATCTGATAAGTGTATCCACCTATACCTCATCTATAAGTCCCTCCATTCAAGCGTAATAAAAGCTTTATAAAAAATTTTCATTACTCAAAACATTCCTACATATCATGTGCTTCCATTTTTACTATTTTCCCGTCCAGCACACTCCACACACCAATCTGCTCAGTACCAACAATTACAAAAAGGAGCCATTCCGAATTTTGTTTTCTCTTAGATATCTGTAACCAGTTTCTTCGATCTATCCAAGATGGGTGAGGCATACGTTGATTGTGGGTATGCCACTCTCCAATATAGGTTTTTACAAATCCTGATTCTTTCCATAAATTATCCATTATTTCTTGATGACCACACTCTGCACGTTTATACGCATTATTGGTGCACTTATCTTCCTTTTGAGGCTCTGTTATATCAGTAGCGATGACTTGTTTTTCTGCCGGATTTAGCTTTCCAACGATAATTCCACCGCTTTCAATTTCAAAGTTATAATTGTGGATATAACTGGTCCATTTTTGATAAACAATTTCATCTATAGAAAAAATCATCAAATTCTCACAATAATAGTCCATGTGATTTACTCCTTACTTCTTCGATTACATATGCTACAATTGTGGTTTGTAATTGCATCTATGGTAATGCTACTTTTATTCTTATTTGCCAAATACCATTGCGATAAGTAAAATCCTTGTCCAAGTAATTCTTCCGATGCTCCTATCCAAGAAGACACTGAATTATTAGTATATGTGCCATTCAAAATACCAATAGACTGTCTTGCCGCCATCAACGCTGTCTGTTGTGAGTCCAAGCAACTATATGGAACAAAAGCACCACTGCATCCAGATAGATTTTTCTTAAAATTCTGTTCTGGAGCAACAAAGCTACCTCTAAATTGAACCAAGTCACTTGAAATCACATCTGTATATAGGCACTGCAAACATGATTTATTGTCAATATTTATTGATATGACATGGCCTCCGACACCATATGGTTCATTGAAGCAACATACAAATGGTACGTCAAGATTATAATCATTTAAAATTCTGTTTATCTCAAGATTAATCGTTGGTTCACCAAGTGCTGAAATTATAAGATCATATTGTCCTAATCGCTTCTCATCGGAAATAAATTTTTGAGCACTTCTATCTATATAATTCAATGGATCAATATCAGAATAAGGATACATTGCTTCTAGTTTCTCCTTAACAAGATCAGCTTTATATCCGCACTTTTTAGGGCTTATTGAATCAAAACCTAGCCAATGTCTATGTACATTCTCAGGCTGGAAAAGATCATTATCTAAAATATCAATATTCATAATTCCCGCTTGGCAAAGATTATTAGCAATATAGCCCCCGATCGAACCACATCCAAGTAAAAGTACTCGTTTGTCTTTCAATTCTGACATTGCACCGCCCCGCATAGTTAAATACTCAAAATCTATTCGTTCGACAAAAACATTTTCTACTCTACACATCTGGTTACAACCAATCTTTAAATACCTTGAATTATTAAATTCAATACGGAAACCAAATAATATATCTCCCTCGTCAGAAGGATAAGCAAGGATTATATATCGCATATAGTACTTAACTTTCTTATCAAGAAACTTTTTAAACTGATGCCTTACAGATGAACTGGTATTCTCAACAATGTACCTTCGAATCACGCTCCACTTAAATTGTTTTGACAATGGTATCATAGAACTTCCCACTCTAATTCTTATAACTAGACAGGTTTTTTCGAAATCGTCTTTATCCGGAACAAGGCCAAAATTATTACGCAGAATAACCTCAGCTTCATCTTTTGTATTGCCTACAATACTAATACCATGTGAAATGACAATCGGTACTTCAGCATATTTTATGTCCTTTGTATCAAGAGAGGAGTATACCATTTTATTTCGAATTGAAAGCCAATATGAATCAAACTCTCTACAAACCTCTTTATTATAAGTTTCACTTCCAGGATGTATATTTAGAATCTTAACCGCTTGATCGAAGCAATCAATCACTAACTGAGCAGCCATATCTTGTTTGATTAATATTGCACTAGAGTCAAAAAGGCATATCTTCCCCTCTGTTCCCACATGTGTGCGAAATTTATTATTATCAACAACAAAAATATCCGGCATTGTTAGTGGGAAATCAGAGAAAAACGAGATTATCAACTCAATCTTTTCGTAATTTTTTAGTAGAATGTTTCCACTATACTCTACGATATATTTCTTTTTGCAGTTTTCAATTTGTTCGAAACAAACATCGCGATGAATATTAAGATTATTAATGATACCTACTACATCCTCCTTTGTCATAGGCATCACTTAAGCTGATTCGGATGTACCGACCATGCTCTTGTCTACAGTAACAGGAAAATCTGCACCAAATAGATTGACTAAAATCGAACACGCATCAGCCTTCTTTTCTTTTGTTTTTACGTCATCAAGTTTTGTGCTCATCGTTACAATCTTCTGATAAAAACTCTCCATCTGTTTATCCGTCATCTTTTCAAACAAATTATTACCGGGTTCTACCGGTAAGGCTGTATCGATCACATGGTAGTACTTTTCGTCCTGACTATTCCATGATAATGTGAATGTATTTTTAATATTCTTTACCATATTATCAAGTGCTGAAAAATCATCATACACATTCTTTTGGGTTGCCCAATCATACTGTTTGGTAACAGAAAACAAATGATATGCTAGTACCGTAAGACTTATTCCCGTTGGCGCTTCATTTCCGTTTGAAGAGAATTGATGTGTCCTCCACTTTTTCATGTATCGAATCACTCTTCGAAATTGAGCTGCATCATCTCCACTATGTTTCCCTTTGATTGTTGCAATTAATCCTTGTGGATCCGTTAATTCCCATTTTTTGTTTTCAGTCGTAGAAAACTCTTTACCTTTGGCTATATACAGCTTCCCATCAGCATTATCCGCTGCATATACTGCAAAGTCTACATGAAAAACAGACTCACCGTCTTTTTGATATGTAACAGTAACACAAGATCTACGTATCTCAACACTCTTTGTATGACCTATCAAGGCATCCCTTACCCATTTCTTTGGCACAAGTGGATCTGAATAATCATCTTTATTAATGTTGAACTTAATGCCAACATCAATATCATAATCTTCATCTTCGGGAATGATCCCAGTACCCATAGAATAACTTCCTTGATTAAAGGTCGTATATGAAGCTGCATCCTTAGATATATTGTCTTTAAGCTTTTTCAACAAAATATCTCTTTTTTCTCGTAAAGTAGCATTTTCATCATCCAGCTTGATTTCGTCATGAAAATCAATAAATTCTTTTTGTAAATTAATCATTTTCTACACCTCACCATTTTCTTATTAAAATAAAATTATTAGGTACATTTCCATATACTACAGCACATATGAACTTCCCATTATTGCTATAATTAGTGGCTTGATTATAATGAATTATTTTTAAAATTTGAGATAATTGGAGATTGTATAATATTTAAAATAAAATTTTAATAAATTACCATAACATACAAAATAGCCTTCAATGTTTAATAAAAAAGTGTTAATGATATATATTTACTTTTATGACATGTCTTTGTGCACAATGGAAATTTAGACTCATTATTCTAAGATTAGAAAATTATAAGTTATGATTTGACAAATACTTTTTAGTAAAAGTATTCATTGAGATAGCCAAATTATTCTGGCTTTATATTATATTGGACATACAACCGAACACCCCCCGCATTCAAATCGTATATTAATTGTACTCCCATATTTTGATAAAATCAACCATATTAATACATTTATTTTTCTAATGCAACGAATATTTTAGTTTCTAATGTAAGTATTGAGTCAATATCCTACTTGTTTATTAATAACGTAAAAAGCACCTATTGTTTACTACCCAATAGGTGCTTCATTGTAATTTTACTTATATATCTAGTCTAATTTTCATTCTTAGCCTTGTAGTCTGATATTACTTTTTCAGCCATCATGAACGGCATTTCGTCGTATCTTAAAAATTCCATCTCAAAGCTTCCTCTTGCCTGAGTCATGGATTTCAGGTCTATGGCATATGTGTACATTTCTGCCATTGGAGCCTCTGCCATTACGTGCTGAGTTCCGTCATCCTGTTGTTCCATACCGAGGATTTTTCCTCTTCTCTTGTTCATGTCACCCATGATGTCTCCTAAGTATTCATCAGGAATGCTGATTTCTACTTTGGCAATTGGTTCAAGAAGAACAGGTTTTGCTTCAGCCATACCTTTTTTGAACGCCAATGAAGCAGCCAGTTTAAATGACATTTCATTTGAGTCAACGTCGTGGTATGAACCGTCATACAATGTTGCTTTTACGCCAACAACTTTGCAGCCTGCCAGGACACCTTTGTCCATGCATTCATGGAGTCCTTTTTCAACTGCAGGTATAAAGTTTCTTGGAACTGCTCCTCCGAATACTTCATCCACAAATTCAAATTCTGTCTGTGAAGGTTCAAATCTTACACGAACATCGCCGTATTGTCCGGCTCCGCCTGATTGTTTCTTGTGTTTTCCTTGAACGTCTGATTTTCCTCTTATTGTTTCTCTGTATGCCACTTTAGGCGGAGTTAGATTTACTTCAGCCTTGAAGTTGTTTTTAAGCTTGTTGGCAATAACTTCTAGCTGAATGTTTCCTTGTCCTCCTAATATTTGTTCTTTTGTTTCTACGTTTCTTTCTATCGTAAAGGTTGGGTCTTCTTCGTTAAGTTTGTGAAGTCCTGTACCAACTTTTTCGTCATTATCTTTTGACTTGGCACTTACTGCCATGAAATAGCATGGTTTAGGGAAATCTATGCCTTCATATACTATTGGGTTTGTTTTTATTGAAATAGTGTCTCCTGTTTTAAAGTATTGCAATTTAGAAGTTGCACCAATGTCTCCTGCTGCTATTTCAGAAGCTTCAACCTGATCTTTTCCCCTTAAACAGAAAATACTTCCGATTCTCTCTGTTTCGCCTGAATCTGCATTGTAAATATCCATATCTTTTTTAATAGAACCGGACATAACTTTGAACAACGAAATTTTACCTACAAACGGGTCTACTATTGTTTTGAAAACTAAAGCTGAAAGTGGAGATTTTATATCAACGTTTCTTGTTTCTTCTTTGGAGCCATTCATTCCTTTAACTTCGGCAAGATCCTGAGCACTTGGAAGATACTCGATTATGGTTCTTAAAAGCAGTCTAGCTCCAAGACCTTTGATAGCTGATCCCAGTATTACAGGAACCAATTCTCCTGAAAGGACAGCTTTCTTTAAGCCTGTATGTATTTCTTCGTCTGTAAACTCTTCACCGTTGAAGAATTTATCAAGCAGTTCTTCATCTGTTTCGGCAACGCTTTCCATCAAAAGAGCCCTTACTCTTTCAGCCTTTTCAGCTGTATCTGGAAGTGTATCAACTGGTTCTGGTCCTATGTAGCATTGTCTGTTCAGGATATCCATGTATCCGTCGTGATTTTCACCTTTACCCAGAGGAATTGTAAATGGAGCTACTTTTTTTCCGAATGTTTCTCTCAATGAATCAAGTACTTCGTCGAATTTAACGTTTTCTTTATCCATTTTATTAAGCACTATGATTCTTGGCATGTTTCTTTGTTCAGCATATTTCCATGCCTTCTCTGTACCTACTTCGATACCTGAGCTTGCATCTACTACTAAAACAGCGCTGCTTGCAACCCTTAGGGCTCCATACACTTCGCCGACGAAATCAAAATATCCAGGAGTGTCAAGAAAATTAATTTTAGTATTGTCATACTCTATTGGTATGATTGAAGTGCCAATAGAAACTTGTCTGTCTTTTTCTTCTTTATCGAAGTCTGAAACTGTATTACCGTCTTCGACTCTACCCATGCGGTTTGTAACATTGGTAAAGTATAAAAGTGATTCCGTCAGCGTTGTTTTGCCACAGTTACTGTGGCCAATTAAGGCAACGTTTCTAATTTTGTCTGTGCTATACGTTTTCATTTACTTTATTCCTCCTAATAGATTCTGCTTATTTATTATATTTTACATTAATTTACATGATAAATCAATATAATTTTAATATTGGGACTATTATGCCTGTTTTGTGCAGACAATAATGATACATTTAATGCATATTTGCATTTTTTTAAAAGAGTGATATAATCTACTATTATTAACAATTCGAGGAAAATTATGAATGAAATTTTATTAAATTTTTTAGCACAGGCAGTATTAGGCGGAGCATCGGGATACATAACAAACGATTATGCAATTAACATGCTTTTCAAGGAATATACTCCGTTGAAAATAGGCGGAGTGATCAAAAAAACAAGATTAGAGTTTATTGACAACTTAAGCTCCATGGTTGAAAATGACATTATAAACAAGGAAAAGCTCCATGAAATCCTTACAGATGACAAGTTTAAGGAAAAATTTGATGTTCTCACAGAGGATTTCTTTAAAAAAAGCCTTTATGAATCAGCAGGAAATGACAAATTTTCAGACATTGATGGATTCAGCTCCACTATGTCAAATACAGATAACTATGTATCATCATTAATAGAAAAAATTGTTCCCCCAGGAACTGATTTGATTGTTGACAGCATGGAACCAGGAGACATTTTAAGCAATGTGCAGCTTGAGAAAATATCCTCTACTCTTTATGATTTTATTGTTGAAACTCTTGAAAGCAAGGATATATTAGAAAAGTTTATTCTAAAACTATATGAAACAGTCAAGGATTGCAATGTAAATGAGCTTTTATGCGGAGCAGAAAATTTTTCTTCAGCAATATTAACAAATATTTTTGAAAAACTACCGGATATCTTCCGTTCAAGCTCAAATATAGATGATGTATCAGAATTAATAAACTTAACCAGTGCTCTGAACAGTTCAAAGCAAGTTTTATACAATAGAGAATTAAAAACTATACTTAACATAGATAGCCTTAAAAAAGCAGAAATTTCAAAGAAGTTTCTTGATTTCATAAATTCAGACAAAGGCCAGAACTTAGTATCAAAGCTTGGAAGTTCTATTTTTGAATATGGAAAAAAACTTGATAAAAGCATTTTTGACCTACTTGATTCTTCATTTGAAAATAATCTGAAGGAATATATCAAAGAAAATCTGCCTCACCTGACCAGCAGCATTGTAGCATGGATTGAGGAAAACAATAAGTCTATTGATCAGCTTCTTGAAGATTCAATTGATGAAGTTATTAAGGAATCAGACGGTTTAAAGAGAAAGCTTCTGTCTACAATTAAAAACTCATATTTTGGAAATCTCAGCCAGAAATACAGCATAGTCAATAAAATCATATCATTTGTTGAAAAGATTGCAGAGCCTGAAAAATTATCAGAAAAGCTTAGTTCAAAGGCTATAGAAATTCTAAGCAGCATGACTGTTGCAGAAATCGTGCTTGAAGCCGAAAAAAACAACATAACAGCTGAACGTCTTTCTCAGGCAGCAACAACATACATTAACAACAATTTTGAAGCAATATTTAACGAAGTAATAGACAAAGCTGGAAATCTGAAAATCAGCGACATGGCTCCTGACTATGCATTCGGCCATATCAGCCTTAAGAACATCCTAAGCTCAAATGCTATATTATCAATGGCAAATAAAAATGCTCAGCAAGCTGTTAATGATAAATTATCCTTAAAATTATCTGAGCTTTCAACAGAACAGACTGCAAAGAAAGTTATAGATAAGACTGACAAATTGATTGTAAATCTAGTTAAGAACAGTGATGGAGACATTAGGAAAGAAATCCAGATTAAAATTGAAAACGCATGGAATATGAAGTCGTCCCTGAAAAGTAAATCAATATATGAGCAGGTGGACGGTGAAATTTATGGTGCTTACAAATCCTTGTCTGAAAATTTAAAACATATGAATGTTTCAGAGGCACTGGACAAATTAAACTCCATCGAAAATCTTTCGCTAAACAGCTCAAGATCTCTTCGTGAATATGTGGTTAACAACACAGATACAATTCTCAAGGGTTCAATAAAAGGAATAGTGTCTTCAAACCTCAACAAGCTTAGTGATGATGACCTTGTTGAATTTGCAAATGAATTTATAGGGCGCGAGCTTAAACCAATAATGTTTTTCGGAGGAGTTCTGGGAGTTACTGCCGGTCTTATTTTGGCTGCATTTCAAAATGCTCCTGCAGATCCGGGCAGCATAAGTGCCGTAACCATGGCAACATATGCATTCGTGGGATTCATTACAAACGTCCTTGCAATAAACATGCTTTTCAAGCCTTACAAGGAAGTGAAGATTTTAAGCAAAATCCCTATTTTAAGACACTTTTCCCATGGATTTATTTTAAAAAACCAGAAAGCTTTTGCAAAGAGCACAGCAGACTTTATTGACAAAAGCTTGTTAAGTCAGGAAAGCATCAATTCCCTTTTCAACGAATACGAATCAGTTATAAAGGAAAGCTTCTTGAACAGTGCAGCAGATAAAAATTATGAAACTGCTGGAAGAATATTGTCTGACAACAAAAAAAGTATTACAGAAGGCATATTGAAGTTTGGCAAAAATAAAATTTCAGAGAATTCAAGTGTAGTTGCTGCTTCTCTTTACGACAAGGTAGGAACAACAAAACTATCGGCAATTGTTGACTCCAATATGGCAGAAAACTTCACAGATGAAGCATTAAAAGGAATTTCAAGCAATAAGTTAAGCAGTATGGCTTTCGAAAAGATAACCAGCGATACAAACACACTTGAATTTGTATCATCACCCGCGGTTAAAAAGGTGCTTGTAAGTACAGTTGATAAATATTACACATCATTTGAGGAATTTGTAAGTGACAGCACTAAAATCAAAAATTTCGCGTTGAAACAGCAGGATAAATACAATACTTTAACCGGCAAGTCCTTGACTGAAATACTTGGCAATGAAAAAACAGAAAAACTTACAGAGGGTGCCTCCGTAAAAATTTCATCCATGGCTACTTCAAAATCCTCCAGAGAAAAAATTTCTCAAGGTTCAGTAAAAATAATCAATCGATATTTTGACAGCGACAAGAAATTCGAAGAACTTTTTGACGGTAAATTAAAAGGATATGTAGACAAAAATCTTCCCGGTATTCTCAAGAAGTTATCCTCAGCTGTAAAAAACAGTTCTGTACAAAACAAGGACAAAATATCTCTCATGGTGCAGGCTGAAATAAAAAACAGTCTCGGATTCATTGAAAGAGGAATGTATTCATTCATGGGCGGCGATGCAGTTGTAGATGAACTGATGAAAAAAGTAATGTCAGAAAAATTGCCCCTTTTCATTGATAGCAAGGAAGAAGAGCTGGAGAGTATTTTCAGAGCAGTAATAGAAGATAAATTATATAAATCAAAGGTACAGGTCCTGCGTTCAAAACTTGATAAGATAGAATTTAGCAGTATGATTGACAAATACCTGGATGAAGGAAATTCAGCTAAAATTGAAAGCAACATTCAAAAAATCGTTAAGGATATAATGTGCAATGAAGCTTCTAAAAATATAGATGAGCTATTAAGATTTATTTATATAAGTAACATAGAGAGCATATTTGATCATTACGGCGAAGAAATAAATGCATTCACTGAAGAACTGGGTTCTTCTCTTAAAAATGGGAGTCAGGAAATTCATAATAAGATTTTTGATCTTATAAATGAAGTGCTGAACAGTATTTCTAAAATTCCTGTGACAGAAATATTTGAAGGGCTCAGCAAAGAAGACTTAAGCAAGATGTTATCAAGCTTATTTAAAGCTCTTGAAAAAGATGAAAAACTGCAAGAGTTTACAGCAGAAGCATTCAAAGAAATCGCTGTATATTTAGGTGACTTAAGTATTTCTGATGTCGCAGACAGAGATGAATTCATAAAATCAGGAAGCACCTTAATTGAAAGGATTGCAAACAGCAAGGAATTCGAAGAATTGTCAAGTACTATCATGCTTTCTTCATTTGATGAAGCTGCAAGTAATAATTTTAATTTCATTGATGAAAAATCAAAGAATTATATTTTGAATATTTTTGTCGACTCATGTATTATGAGTTTGAAGAAAAATCTTGATGATATATTGAAGGCAGTTCAGTTTGACCAGATAGCAAGAGAAGAAATTGAAAAAATGGAGCCAAAGAAAATTCATGAAATGTTCAATTCCTTTGGAGAGAAATATTTCAGCCGTTTAATGTTATATGGTTTTGGAGGCTTTGTTTTCGGAATCAACATGTATATAGGATTTGGCCTCACTGCATTGAAAGCAATATCAGGATTGTTTGGAAAAGAAAAATAAAAAATGTGCTGTAAGCACATCAGACTGCCATTCTGCGGGCGGACACAAGGTCCGCCCCTACAACCTGAAGAATATATGGTTGTGAATAGCCTGATGTGTTTATAATAGCACATTTTTTTGTTTATTTAAAATAAAGCTATTATATTTTGAATCAAGATAAATCCTATTCCTATTGGTGCCAAATATTTGATTGAAAATGCCCACATTCCGGCTAAGCCAAACTTCACAGTTCCATTATTAGTTGCTTCTTTGAGAGCCTTATCTGTTCCCCATACCCATCCAACAAAAATACTCAGCATGAATGCGCTTAGAGGCAGAAGAAGATTTTCAGCCAGGAAACTAATTGAATCAAAGAAGTTCATTCCATTAATAAATGTTATTTCACTAAATAACGGTCCATTGGCCAATGATGAAGGAACACCTATTAAAAATGCTACTGCTGCCAAAACAATTGTTGCATTTTTTCTTTTCCAGCCATGCTCATCTACACAATATGTCACTGCAGCTTCAAGCAGTGATATTGATGATGATAGTGCTGCGAAAAGAACAAATATGAAGAACATGGAACCAAAAAGTGAACCCATTGGCATTTTTGCAAATACTCCAGGCAATGTTATGAACAACAGTCCAGGTCCTGCTGATGGGTTGTAACCAAGAGCAAACACTGCAGGCAATACTGCAAATGCTGATAAAAGTGCTGCAGCAGAGTCCATAAGCGGAATTTGCACTGAGCTTGTTGTAAGCTTTTCATTTTTATCAAGGTAGCTTCCATATGTGATTATAACTCCCATACCAAGACTCAAAGAAAAAAACACCTGTACAAGAGCTGCAATTATTACCTTAATGCCAAACTTCGACCAGTCAGGTTTCAGCATGTATTCAAGACCTGCTGATGCTCCAGGCAGCGTAACGGCTCTGATAACTACAACAAACAGTATTATAAACAATGCAGGCATCATCATCTTGCTTGCCTTTTCTATACCTCCCTGTATACCACCCATTACAATGCCCAAGGTCAATGTTATGAATATAGCGTGATATATCAAAGGTTCAAATGGCTTGCCTATGAAAGTGGTAAATATGTTTCCAAGAGCATCAATATCTGTTGTGTTAAAATTGCCAGTGAAAGCAGAAACAATGTATTTTATTATCCATCCGCCTATTACGCTGTAATAAGTTAATATTAAATATGATGCCAGTATTCCTATTATTCCGACCCAAGACCATCTCTTCTTGATTGCCCTGTAGGCTCCAACCGGACCCTGATGAGAATGCCTGCCCAGGATTAGCTCTGTAAGCATAATTGTGAAACCAACTAATACTAGTATTGCTATATAAGTGAAAATAAAGACTGCACCGCCATATTCACCGCATAAATAAGGAAACTTCCATACGTTTCCCAGCCCTATGGCTGAACCTGCTGCTGCAAGCAAAAAGCCTACTCTGGATCCCCATGAACCTCTTTCATCTGTTGAATTTAAATTTGACATTTTTACCTCCCGTGTATTGTTAATTTTTTGTTGATAGGTACTTTTTAACCTCCCATTCAAAAATGCAGACTTTTCTCTGATAACGTTTTTTTAGACGATATTTATATGATTCGACCATTATGATTAACAACAGTTTGTTAAATTAATAATGATTTCACGACTAAACGTTAAATACAAGCAGATTTTAAGCCAACTTTTCCGATTATACTATAATTTGTGCTATATTTCAACCCTTTTATCAATATAAAGCAATATTTGGGCTAAATTGGCATATTGCATTTTAATTTTTGAATTTTGTTATTTGCGGGAGGACAGTAGTCCTCCCCTACAATCTGGTGTTTGAATTAACCGCTATTTTCTGATATATTAACTCGTTGGGGCGGATCTTGTGTCCGCCCGGGGTTTTAATTTAAATAAATTTGTTGACACGGGAGGACAGTAGTCCTCCCCTACAATCTGGAATTTCGAATTCACTGCCATTTTTGATATATTAACTCGTAGGGGCGGATCTTGTGCCCGCCCGGGGTTTTAATTTAAATAAATTTGTTGACACGGGAGGACAGTAGTCCTCCCCTACAATCTGGAATTTCGAATTCACTGCTATTTTTGATATATTAACTCGTAGGGGCGGATCTTGTGTCCGCCCGAGGTTTTAATTTAAATAAATTTGTTGACACGGGAGGACAGTAGTCCTCCCCTACAATCTGGTGTTTCGAATTCATCGTCAATTTTCAATAAAAAAAAGGAAGTCTTATTCGACTTCCCTGTATACTAATTTAATTCTGTCAAAATCATGCTGACTATAATTATTTTGCTCATTGTTTCCTCTAATTGCCTGCTGAAGTTGAACCTATTAAGTTTGAATTATCAAACATAAGCTTGCTTAAATTGTAAGCAACCAGGACCTGGTAACGTCCTATTTCAGCCTGTGCGAGATTCGCATCTGCAGAAATCACATCAGCTGCAGCGGCCATGCCGTTTGCATATAGAAGCTTGTTGATTCTTGCTGCTTCCTTTGCCAATTCAACGGTCTTATCCATGTTTACCAAAGATCTTTCTGCCTTAACAAGATTCAGATATGATTTTCTAACATCAAGCTCCACATCTTTGTATGCCTGAGGTACATTAAGTTCTGCATCTTTAAGTTCTTCTACAGCAGCTTTGTGTTGTCTTAAGTTTGAAGTGTAGTATGCAGTATATACATGAGTTTTTATTTTTTGAACTTCCAAAGCATTTTCTGCTTCGATTATTTCTGTTCTATCTTTTTTTGCCTTCTCAATTGCTGCATTAAGGTTTAGCTGTTGTGTTGGAACATAGTTTAAATCCTTGCTTGTGAGAATTACTTCTGTATCAAAAGGCAGATTCAATCCATTTAATAGATTGAGTTTTGACATGTTTAAATCGTCATTGGCAGAATCCAGTTCTGTCTGAGCCTGCTGAACTGACATTTCTCCGCTTAAAACTTCAGCTTTTGTAGCAGAACCTGTGTTGAACTTCAGATTTATAACTCTTAACTGTTCATTTGCACTGGCAAGCTTCGCCTTATTTATTTCGATTGTTTTTTCTGCAATCAACACATTGTAATAAAGAGATTTTGTTTTAATTTCTATTCCAACCGTAAGAACTTCCTTGTTTTTTTCAAGAAGCTTCATTTGAGTGTCAGCCGTCTTTATGTAATAATCATTTTTAACCAGCAATTTTTCAACATAATTGTCTGTTATATTCATTCCTGCAGTGGCTTCTAGTGACAATGACATCAAATATTCAACCTGTTTCTTGGCATCACTTCCATCTTTTCTCATTTGTTGCATTTGTTTTATACCATCGTTAATTTTCCACATTCCTCTGTCGTTTTCAACAGCCAGCTTAATGGCATCTTCAATTGAAAGCTGAAGAGGCTGTACAGTCTCTGTTGTAGTTTCAGCAGTTGTTGTAACTGCTTTTTCCTCATCTGCCAAAGCATAATTTGTTTGTATTGTAGTCAATGTAAGTACCATCGCCAATAAAAGCGCAATTTTTCTTTTCATACGCCCTCCCGTATTTAATGTTTTTATTTATTTTACACCAAAACCGTTGAAAAGTAAATTTATTATAATTTCTTCTCCGCTAATTCCGGCGAAATTGTTTGTACATTTGTTTCTGATAAACTCGCTGACGGTTCCAACAATCATTGTTACTACCAAATCGGAAGGAATATTCTTGTTAACAACTCCTTCTTTTTTGCCCTGCTCTACCATTCTGATTATGATTTTATTCATGTCTGATACATGGTTCATCATGGCATAAACCACTTTCTCAGAAATTATGTTTTTATTGGACATTATACCTTCGATAGTTGGTTCAGGACATTTTTCACTGCCTTGTTTCATTGAAATCATTTCTGTGAGCTTTTCTCTGAAAGTAATGTCCCTTAAGCTTATTTCCTCAATTTTTTCCTTGATTCCTGTCACTTTTTCAATGCAGGTTTCATCGAAAATTTCCTGCTTGCTGGTGAAGTATTCGTATAGTGTTCCTTTGCCTACCCCTGCCTTCAAAGCAATTTCTTCCATCCTGGTATTATGAAATCCCTTTTCTTTAAATAACTCCATGGCAGAGTTTAAAATATCTTGTCTTTTTTGATTGAATTCCGCCACTGAATCCTCCTAATTTTGTTCTACTGTATTTTTATGTTTAATGAATTTTCTTTTAAAAAATTCTGTAATATCATCAAATATTGTGTACATAACCGGTACAAGTACCAATGTTAAAACAGTGGACAATGCCAAGCCTCCGATTACTACAACACCCATGGATTGTGTCAGCTCTGCTCCTTCACCGATTCCTAAAGCCATTGGCACAAGACCCAGAATAGTTGTGAGTGCAGTCATCATGATTGGTCTTATTCTTATAGGACCTGCCTTCATAATTGCTGAAGTCCTGTCTTCACCGTTTCTTCTCCTGTTGTTCACATAATCAACAAGCACTATGGCGTTGTTAACTACAATACCAACAAGAATAATCAAACCTATGAGACCTATTACATTCAGAGGCAGTCCTGTGACAAACAGTCCTATAAATCCTCCTGACAAAGCAAGAGGAACAGAAAACATGATTGACAACGGCTGAATCAGCGATTCAAACTGTGCTGCAATTATCATGTAAACAAGGGCTACAGCAACTATCATAACCATGAACAAATCTGCAAAAGTTTCTTGTATTTGTTCAGTTTCTCCTCCAAATGTGTAGCTGTATCCGTTTGGCATCTCATAATCAGCAAGTGCCTTTGTAATGTCGTTGGAAACTGACTGAACGTCTCTTCCTGCAACACTTCCTGTAACGGTGAGAGTCCTTGTCTGGTTTTCTCTTGTTATTCTTACAGGGCCCTTGGCTGTTTTAATTTCCGCTACTTCAGAAAGAGGAATTGTTCCTCCTGCCGGAGTTGTTATTGGAAGCATATCCAAAAGCGACATGCTTTGTCCGTACATATTGTCTCCTTTTAAAACTACATCAAGCTCATCTCCGTCAATTTTGAATTTTGTAACAGTTGAACCTGCAAGAGTACTTCCAACCTGAGAGCCTATTTGAGCAGTTGTAAGACCATATTGAGATGCAATTCCTCTATCAGCTATAATTTGTACCTGAGGAATGCCGTCTTCATAACTTGATTCTACTTCTCTTGTTCCGTCTACATTTTCAATAATTTTCTTGAAGTCCTCGCCAATGCCTTTTAAAGTGTCAAGATCATCGCCCTTAATAGCTATAGATATTGCTCCGCCGCTCATGCCCATGGACATGGTTGAAGTTTCTGTAACGCTTATTTCAGCACCAGGAACATCTTTAAGCAATGTTCTCATTTCATCGCTTACTTCCTTGACGCTTCTGTCCCTGTCAGCCAGATCTGTAAGCATTACCATTATGCTTCCTGCATTTGAGCCGCTTGATATGCTCATCATTCCTCCGCTGCCTGCTGAGGTGAACACCGTCTTTACTTCAGGTATTTCTTTAATAATTTCATTTATTTCGCTTAAAGTATCATCAACTTGAGTAACTTCTGCTCCGTCAGGAAGAGTAACACTTATGCTGATTTGTCCTTCGTCCGTAGCAGGGAAAAACTCTGCTCCAACTGAAGCCACCATTGCAATACTTGCTGCAAATATTCCTATTGCTGTCAAGACAGTTGTAATTCTATGCCTCAAACTCCAGCTAAGAACTCTCTTGTATGTTGTAACAATTTTGCCGTGTTTTTTCTCCTGTTCTTCTTCGGACTCGAGGTTTCTTACTGAAACCAACTTTGATGACATCATTGGAACAAGTGTCAGCGCTACAAGCAATGAACTCATGAGTGCCATTACTATTGTCAGGGCAAAATCTCTGAATATGGTTGCTGCAAGTCCCCCGGTAAACACAATTGGAATAAATACGGCAACTGTTGTAAGTGTGGAAGCTGTTACTGCCATTGAAACTTCGTTTGCTCCTTCAATTGATGCATTTATTCTGTCCATTCCAATACTTCGGTGCCTGTAAATATTCTCCAGTACAACTATGGAGTTGTCAACCAGCATACCAACACCCAGAGCAAGACCTCCTATGGTCATCATGTTCAGTGTTATTCCTGCAAAGTATAAAAGAACAAATGTGGTTATTATTGATATTGGTATGGAAAGAGCTATTACCAATGTTGTTTTGAAACTTCTCAAAAATATCAATAGTATTACTACGGCAAGCATAGCTCCGGTAATAGCTGTGTTTTTTAAATTGTCAATGGACTGGTTTATGTAATCTGCCTGGTTAAAAACCGTTTCAATCTTTAAATCAGGATATTCCTTCTGAATTTTTTCAAGTTCCTTAGTAACGTCTTTTGCAACACTTACAGTATTTCCGTCAGATTGTTTCATAACAGATATTTGAACAACGTCCTGGCCGTTAAGTTTTGTCACAGTGGACTGATCTTTGTTCACAAATTCAACATCAGCTATGTCGCTTAATCTAACTGTTCCTCCTTTGGGAAGAGTAATATTTAAATTTCTTATTTCTTCAATATCTTTAAATTCCCCTACAGTTCTTACCGTAAGTTCGTTGCTTCCCTTCATAACCGTTCCGCCAGAAAGGTTTAGGTTTTCAGACTTAAGTATTCCGGAAATGTAGCTTTGGCTCAAATTGTAGCCCTTTGTCATTTCTTCCTTGAGCATTATTTCAACTTCTCGCTCAAGTCCACCTGAAACATCTGCTGAAGCAGTTCCTTCTATTCTTTCCAGTCGAGGCTGAATTACATCCTCTGCTAATTTCTGAGTTGTCTGAAGACTTCCCTTGCTTGAAATTGCAAGCTGCACTATTGGCATGCTGTCAAGGTCTATTTTCATTACAATAGGTGACGTTGTTCCGTCAGGCAGGAAGCCTTTTATCATATCAATTTTTTCTCTCATCTGAAGTGTTGCTTCGTCCATGTCTGTGCCGAAATTAAACTGCATCAGCAACAGTGAGCTGCCTTCATTTGAATAAGAAGTAATTGTGTCGATATTTTCTATGGTACCAACAGCCTGTTCCATTGGAACTGTTATGAGGTTTTCAACTTCTTCAGGTCCTGCACCTGAGTATGTGGTTTGAACAATTGCTATTGGTAGCTCGATGTTTGGAAGCAAATCTATTGACAGTTTGCTCAGGGATATGGCTCCCAGAACTATAACTATCAATATCATCATGGTTATTGTAACGGGTTTTTTTACTGAAAACTTAGCAAACATGCTTATTCACCCCTTACTACCTTTATTTTGCTGCCGCCTGTTATGTAATCCTGTCCTTTCACAATTACAGTGTCTCCTGCTGTAAGACCAGATTTAATCTCTATGTACGAACCAGTGTCAAGTCCTGTAACAACTTCTCTTTCTTCAGATACATCGCCGTTAACAACATAGACATAACTTTTTCCGTCTCTGTCAACAACAGCTTCCGTCTTAACAGCCAGAGCATTTTCGATTTTGTCTGTTTCAAAATTTATTTTTGCAAACATTCCGGGTTTAATAGACCCGTTGTTTTCAAGTATGATGTTCACTGTATAAAGATTTGTCATTGGGTCCGAGCTGGTGCTGATGCTGTCGATCACTGCTTTTTCGCTGTAATTTGCAGCACTGATTTCAACATTAGCTTCTGTTCCCTTATGAAGTTTGTTGACCATGTTTCCCGGAACTGCAAGTTCAATTGTTATGCTGTCTGAATCAACAATTGTAACAGGAGGTTTTGCTGAAGTTGCAAATTCTCCTTCAACAATGCTTATATCAGAAATAACTCCTGATATGGGAGCCTTTACAACTGCATTGTCCAAAGCATCTGCTGCGTTTTCATAGGCAACTCTTGCCTGATCAACACTTTTTGCAGCAACTTCCAAAGACTCGTCTGATGCAGCAAGCTTTGCCTGATCGTATTGACTTTCAGGTACTGCTCCTTCTTCATAAAGCTTTTGGATTCTTTCAAATGATTTTTTAGCATTTTCAATTTGTGATACGCTGACTTCATATCCTGCCTTCGCTGATTCATATGCAGCAAGAGCTTGATTAACCTGGTTTGTAATACTATCCGTATCCATAACGAATAACACATCATCCTTTTTAACCTTGTCTCCAACCTTTACATTGATTCTTTCAACTTTTCCGGACATGAGAGGTACAACATACACGTCCTTGTCTGCATAAGTCTTTGCTGTCATAATATTTTCAATATGCAGCTCCATTGGTTTCAATGTTTCCACCTCTACAGCTGTATATGATTCTTCTGTAACTTCGGCACTTATATCATTTGTTTTGCCGCAACCAGTAAAAACTAATGCTGTAACTAATAATAATGTCAATAATTTTTTCAAAATTCCCTCCAAATATTTCGACCGACCGGTCGGTTTCCAACTTATTGTATCACTGAGTTGTTGAAGTGTCAATTTTATTATTAACAAAATATACAGTTACAGCATAAATTTTACTTATTTTTACTCAGCCTTGGCTGCATTTTTGTAAATTTCATCCTTTTCTTCACTAGAAAGCAATTTTTCTGTTGTATATGCAATGAATGCTATTCCAAAAATATCAAGGACAAATCTAAGTGCCATGAATTTTATTCCCATGGATGACGCCTCAAATAAAAGAAGAGGAATTTTTGTTGTAGACCATGCTCCTATCATAATGAGCACATTTGAAAGCTTGCTTCCTTTTTTAAGAAGGACAACTGCCACAGGAAATGCTGCATACAAAGGACCTGCTGCAGCTGAGCCCAGGAAGAACGCGAGCAGCACTCCCACAATCCCTGATTTTTCTCCCATGTACTTAATCATTGTTTCTTTCTTAACCCATACATCCAAAAGTCCAAGGAGTATAAAAATAGGGGGCAGTATGGAAAGCATTTCAAGGGCATTGTCTATTGTCAAGTCTATTGACTTCATTCCTATGTCAGGTCTTGCAATTATTACTGCAATGTTTACTGCTGCAAGGGCAAAAAACACCTTGTATCTTTTTATTATTTTATTAAGCTTATCCATTACAGAAACACCCCCATAACAAATGCAACTATATAAGAAAACACAAATGCTTCTGCGTTTCTAATGAGAGTTGCCTTCTTCCCAAAAAATTTCATTTCAACGGGCATAGTAACCACACCAACCATCATGAGAGTTGATATGAATGCTGCAATCTGCATATATCCTGCTCCGCTTTTTAAAAGAGCTGCTGCCAGGGGAAATGCAATAAATCCCGGAATCAGTGTTATTGCTCCTATTACCGAAGCAATGATTACTCCAAACCACCCGGATTCGCTCCCAATCATGCTTGAAATTTGCTCCGGTGTTAAAATGGCTAACATGATGCCGATGATGACCAGTATAGAAAGAAACTGCGGTAAAATATTTTCAAATGATTTCCATGCCTTCTTCAAGGCGAGTTTTGTATTTTGTCTGCTTTTTGCAAAAGATACAGCCAAGGCTGCTATAGCAATTGCATACAAGGCAATTGTCGATGTCATAAATCCTCCTGTTTAATCAATTTTCTTTTTAAATTTTAATGTTGCAAGGGCTAGAAAGACTATGCCGAAAGCAACAAGAATTGCAAATTCTTTATAAAGTTCTCCAAATCCGTTTCCCTTCAAAATAATTCCCCGAAGAACCTTGATAAAATATGTGAGTGGAAGAACGTTGCTTAATCCATGTATAAAATCCGGCATTGCTTCTCTGGGAAACATGTAGCCTGAAAGAAGTATGTTCGGCATTATCATGAACATTGATAGCTGCATTGCCTGAAGCTGGCTTTTTGAAACCGTCGAAATTATTAGTCCCACTCCCAGAGCTCCGAACAAAAATACTGCCGAGAACAGCAATAGGAGCGTAATGCTTCCAGCTATGGGTACCCTGAACCAGAACACCGACAGAGCCAGTGCCAGAACAATATCCACGAAGCCTATCACAACGTAGGGAATGATTTTTCCTATCATCAGCTCCATTTTTGTTATGGGAGTCACTATGAGCTGCTCCATTGTACCTCTTTCCCTTTCCCTCACTATGGAAAATGAAGTAAGCATGAGTGTAACAGTTTGAAGTATAACTCCAATGAGCCCCGGAATGTTGAAGTAAATGCTGCTCATGTCAGGATTGTACCACACTCTGCTTCTCAAATCCAGTGACTTAGGCACAGTTGTTCCTCTTGTTTCCTGAATTATTTCTACAGACATTGACTGAACTACTCCTCCTGCACTAGAAAGTATGGTCTGCGCTGTTGTTGGATCTGTCCCGTCTACAATAAGCTGTAACTGAGCAGATTTGCCGCTTTTTAAATCTGCTGAAAAATCAGGAGGTATTACAATTCCTGCCTTGGCATAGCCGTTGTCTATATAATATTCAATATCATCCATGCTTTCAGCATAATAATCCATATCGAAGTATTGAGAATTTACAAGTTTTTGTACCAGTTCCCTGCTTTCTCTTCCCATGTCGTAATCCAGCACTGCCGTAGGAATGTGATCGACACTTGTTGAGGCCGCATATCCGAACAACAGAAGCTCCATGATGGGCATCATTATTATTATGGCAATGGTTCTTTTGTCTCTTTTAATCTGAGAAAATTCTTTTTTGATTATTGCCTTTATTCTGTTCGTGTTGAAATTCATTTTGTCACCTCTTTTTTACTTTTTTCCCTTTCCACAAGGAAAACAAACACGTCCTCAAGTGTCGGCTTACGTTCAATAGCCTTCAATGTGCTGTCAGACTTTATTTCAACTATATTCCCATCTATAATTTTTTCTTTCATGTTGTTGGGAGTGTCCAGAGACAAAATATTGCCATAGTATAGAAAACCAATTGAATTGCAGTGTTCAGCTTCATCCATGTAGTGAGTTGTAACAAGAATGGTAACACCTTTCTTTGACAATTTGTAAATTATTTCCCAAAACTGCCTTCTCGCTATGGGGTCAACACCTCCTGTAGGCTCATCCAGCAAAAGTATTTCAGGTTCATGTATTATGGAGCATCCAAGAGCAAGCCGCTGCTTCCACCCTCCTGAAAGATTTGAAACAATCAGCTTTTCTTTTCCCCACAAATCTGCCATTTTAAGAATTTCTTTTTTCTTTTCCTTCAATTTGTTTTTTGGAATGCAGTATACTCCTCCGTAAAAATCCAGATTTTCTTCGACGGTCAGTTCTTCGTAAAGGCTGAACTTCTGTGACATGTAACCTATTCTACTCTTAAGCTTTTCCCTGTCCTCCATTATGTCATATCCAAGTATGTGACCTGAGCCTGATGTTGGATTTAAAAGACCGAGAATCATTCTTATTACAGTAGTCTTGCCCGAGCCGTTAGGACCTAAAAAACCAAACACTTCTCCTCTTTTCACATCAAAGCTTACATTGTTTACGGCAACAAATTCACCGAACAGTTTTGTAAAATTCTTGATTTCAATTGCATTTTCCATATGTCATCTCCGCACGGCTTTTTACAATATTTACAAACACATCTTCCAGAGTCGGTATGTTTTCACTCATAACAAAATCTAAATTTATATTCTTTAAGGATTCTTCAATTATGTTTTTTGTACATTCCATGTTTGCCGTAACCACATGAAGTTCTTCTCCTCGCAAATACACATCCTGTACACTTTCAATTCCTTGTACAGCTTCCTTTAAGGAGTAGATGTCATCGGAAACAATGCATAAAATGTGTTTGTCGAAGTCCCTTATTATGTTGTCGGGTCTGTCACTTTTAATAATGCTTCCCTGATACATGAGTCCTATTTCATCACATCTTTCTGCTTCATCCATATAAGGAGTGCTGACAAAAATGGTTACTCCTTGTTCCCTCAAGTCAAAAAGTATTTTCCAAAGTTCTCTTCTTGCAACAGGATCTACACCTATGGTGGGCTCATCCAGAAACAAATATTTAGGAGTGTGGATCAAGTTGCATGAAAGAGCAAGTTTCTGCTTCATTCCTCCTGACAGCTGGTCTGCAAGCTTGTACGAATGGTTTAATAGGCTGCTGAATTCCAGCAGAAATTTAATTTTTTCCTTGCTTTCTCTTTTTGGAACCTGGTATATTTCAGAATAAAACTCAAGGTTTTCTATTACAGTCAGATCTCCATACAAACTGAACTTTTGAGGCATGTATCCCATGTGTTTTTTTATTTCTTCGCTGTTTTTAACTATATCAAGGCCTCCTACTTTTCCTGTGCCGCTGTCAGGCTTTATAAGGGAACACAGCATGCGCATGGTTGTTGTCTTTCCTGCTCCATCAGGTCCTATAAGACCATATATTGTGTTTTTTCTTACATTAATATTTAGGTTGTCTACAGCTGTAATGTCGCCAAATTTCTTAACAAGGGAAAATGTCTGAATGTCATGTTCCATAATGCCTCCTAATCCACCTTGATTTTTATGTCAACAGGCATTCCTGGTTTCACAACTCCGTTGGAGTCATTAACAGTTATTGTCACTTCAAAAACAGTGTTTACTCTTTCTTCCTTTGTCTGTATGTTCTTTGGAGTGAACTCAGCTTCTTCGTTTATTCTTGATACATTACCTTTAAATGTTCTTGAACTATCTGAATCAACATATACTTCAGCTTCCTGCCCTACCTTTATGAGGCCTATGTTCTTTTCAGAAACGTAAGATATTACTTCTGTGTTCTGTTTTTCAAATAATTCTGCAAGCAATTTCCCTGCGGACACAAATTCTCCTTTGTTTACATGAAGTGTATTTACCAAGACATCTGCAGGTGCTTTAATGAGTGTTTTTTCGAGTTCTGCCTTAGACTGTTCCATGCTTTTTTGTGCTTGTTCATGCTGAGCCATTGCTATTTCAATTTGACTTTCAAGCTGAGCAAGCTGTGTGTTTCCTGAAGACAAAGATAGTTCATACCCTGATTTTGCCTGAAGCATTTTGTTTTTTGCTGCTGAAGCGATTTCTTCTGTAGGATATGAATTTACAATGTTAAGCTGTGACAGGGCTGAATTGTATTGTGCCAGTGCTATGTCGTAGCCCTTTAGCACCTCGTCATACCTGCTCTGTGAAACCGCTCCTTCATCAAGCAAAATTCTTGTTCTCTCTGCTGCTGATTTTGCAAAATCAAAATTTGCTTCTGCCTGCTTCACTGCTTCCTGCACCTGGTTAATTTCATCATCGCTTGCTCCACCCATTACTTTTTCATATTCAGCCTGAGCAGACAAGTATGCACTTTTGGATTGGTTTGACATGTCTTCATTTTGAAGTTTTAAGTTGCTTTGATTTTTTTCAAGAAGTTCCAGGTTCTTTTCTGAAATCTTAAGGTTAATCAGTGACTGCTCATATTGATTTTTAAGGCTTGTGCTGTTAATTTCTGCTATTATGTCTCCTGCCTTTACACTGTCTCCTTCTTCAATATTTATTTTTTCTATGATTCCTGTTATTTGGCTGCTTATTGAAATTCCGTTGTTTTCTACGGTTCCTGATGCTTCAATAAATGTGCCATTGTTTGCATATACCACTGCTGAATCATTTTTTTGCAAATTGTTGAAAATATAAATTGAAATGAGAACTAAAAAAATTATGACAGGCATGATTACTATTTTGCCATTTGACTTGAGATGATTAAAAATATTTTGCATAACGCCCTCCGTTTATATTGATTGTTCAGCTTTGAACAACTATAATATAAATCAGTCGTTAAAACAGTTACCACGGTAACTTTTTGAAAAACATTTATAGTTCATCGGAAAGGAAATATTATGAAAAATTTTAATAAAATACTTGTAAATACTCAATTATTCAAATGCTTTACCTGCGAAGAACTTGACGAAATTTTTGATGAACATTATTACACAGTAAAAGACTATGAAAAAAACACCATAATATATTTACAAAATGAAAAATGCGAAAGTCTGGACATTATTTTAAAAGGAGTAATAACAATACAAAAAATTGATCAGGACGGTAAAATACTTACAATCAGTGATTTTATGAGCGGAGACGTTTTAGGGGAAAACCTGCTTTTTTCAGCCAGCAGCAACTATCCCATGACAATTACAGCAAAGACCGACTGCACCTTGCTTCACATGAAAAGTTCTCTTGTACTGTCCCTTTGTCAAAAAAACGAATGCTTTTTAAAGAGTTTTCTCATGTCACTTTCAAGCAAGACACTTATCCTTTCAAACAAGATAAAGTCTCTTACTATGAAGACAATACGGCAATACATCGTAGATTTTCTTTTGATAGAGTATTATTCCCAGGGAAGCAATAAAATAAAACTTAAGATGTCAAAGAAAGATTTAGCTGAAAAACTTGGAATTCAGCGTTCTTCCCTGTCACGTGAGCTTAATAAAATGCGAAGTGACGGACTGGTTGAATTTGATGCAAATTACATATTCATAAAAGATGTTGATTTCATGAAAACACTGCATACAAACTGAAAAGAATCTGAAGAACAGATTCCTTAATTTGTTATTTATGATTATACAATTCATTTGATGGTATAATAAAAGAAAAAGTTTAGAGGTGAAACTATTGTTAGAAGCTGAAAAAACTACACTTGTTTTTTTTATATACGGATTGGCATTTTTTTCGATGGGTATTTCAGCCCTACAGCAAAATACATACGGTGACAGCAATTTCACTCTTCTTAAGTCCATAAAATACCTTGGATATTTTGGACTGGTTCATGGAATGGCTGAATGGGTTTGGATGATCATAATGTTGAAGGCTTATCCGGACTTTTATACTGAATTCTTTGCTCTGGCAATTTACTTAAACACGCTGTCATTTTCATTTTTATGGAGATTCGGCACAGAACTCATTGAATACAACGGAATATTTAATAAAATAACGAAAAGATTGCCTTATATAGTGTCTGTATTTTGGGCAATTGAATTTTTTTATTTTTACTTTGTTCAAAAAACATTTTTGTTTAAGTGGTTCTTTGTTGATGATATAATGAACCGCTACTTCCTGGGGCTGCCCGGCAGTTTGATAACATGTTATGCCCTTTATAAAAATGCCAGAGCACTGAATCTTCTTAATTATAAGAAAATTGCTTCAAGGTTGAAAGGAATTTCATATTTATTTTTGCTTTATGGCATTCTATCGGGACTCATCGTTGATGAAAGAGAATTTTTTCCTGCAAGCATATTAAACAGGCAAATGTTTATGAATATATTCAATTTTCCTGTAGAGGTAGGAAGGACAGCAACTGCTATTTCCATTACGATTTTGTTCATTTTGGTAATAGATATTTTCAGACTGGAAACAAAACAAAAATTAGCAAGGCTTTCACGAAGTAACGCTGCCGGTCTTGAAAGAAGAAAGTTAGGCCGTGAGCTCCATGATATTATCATTCAAAACCTTTTTGCTTCTGGACTTGCTGTAGAAAATTTAATTGAAAACACAGAAGATGCTCATAATAAGGAAAGTCTACTAAACGTTAAATCAAATCTTAATGATACTATCGGACTAATTAGGAGTTTTATTCAAAACTCACTAGCCCAGAGCATGGATTTGGAAGATTTAAATGTCAAGCTTCAGGAACTTGTGCAGCAGGTTCAGCGAGGACGAATACTGCGCATAAAATACAGATACAACGTTTCTGAAATATATACATCGTGCCTGTCCAACGAGAAAATAACCGAACTTTACTATATATTAAAAGAAGCCCTGACAAATGCAGTTAAACATTCTAATGGTGATACTATTGAAGTCATTGTTGTTTCAACCATCGACTCCATTCGGGGAACCGTAAAAGACAACGGCAGCGGATTTGATTACAGCAAGGAAATCTATAAGGAAAATCACTACGGTTTACTTTCAATGAATGAGCGGGCCGCAATTGTAAGCGGAATACTGAACATAGACAGCTCCAGCAATGGAACTGAAGTAAAAATTATTATTCCTTGGGGAGTGTGTGAATATGAAAAATAATGTATCAATTATGCTTGTGGATGATCACGCTGTTGTGAGATTCGGCATAAGATCTTTGATTGAGAAAAACCCAGGCTGGTTTGTATGTGCAGAGGCAGAAACATTGGCAAGCGCTTATGAGCTGGCAGAAAAACTAAAGCCTGATATAGTCCTCCTTGATATAAAACTTCCTGACGGAGACGGTGCTGTAGGATGCAGAGAAATAAAAAAAATAGTGCCAAACGTGAAAATAATCATACTCACAGCGTACAGCGATGACTCCATAGTTGCAGAGGCAGTGAAATCAGGAGCTGATGGATACCTTCTCAAGAATATTGACAGCAAGGGAATAATTACAGCAATAGAAAATGTTATAAAGGGTGCTTCCATACTGGATACTGCCATGGTAGGCAGCTTATTTAACATAGTAAAGAAGACAGAACAGCTCGAAGAACTTACTGCTCAGGAAAAAACCATACTGCAGCTCATATCCATGGGCAAGACAAACAAAGAAATAAGCAAAGAATTGTTTTTAGCTGATAAGACAGTAAGAAACATTGTAAGCAGAATACTTAAAAAAATCAATGTAACCAACAGAACAGAAGCAGCATTATATTACATAAGACAAATGTCCCTTAAATGAGGGACATTTGTCTTAATCAAAGGACATTGGACATATAGTAAATAACCAGTCTCTCTGCTATGATAATAATATAACAATTTGATTGTTTAAAACTATATGGAGGATACGAATTTGAAGAAAAGAAGTTTATTATTAATTGCAGTAATGGTTGTTTCGCTGCTTGCGGCATGCTCTCAACAAACTCAGCAGCCACAAGTTGACAATAGTGAAAAAAATACTGAAGTTACAACTGATGTATTGGTTATAGGTGGCGGCGGCGCAGGTATGGTGTCAGGAATTACTGCAGCCGAAAATGGTTCAAAAGTAATAATCGTTGAAAAAATGCCAATGCTTGGAGGCAATACTATAATTTCAGCAACAGGTATCACTGCTTCTGATACTGACCTTCATGAAAAAGCAGGAATCCCTTTTACAGTTGAAGATCATATTAAAAAAACAATGGAAACAGGAAAAAATCTTCCTGATGAAAAGCTGGTTAGAATCCTTGCAGAAAACAGCAATGACGCATATGAATGGCTGGTTTCTATGGGATTAAGCTACAAACTTGATGAAAAAGAACCTTGGTGGATAATACCTGTTGAAGGACACTACGGAAGACAGCTTTTCAATGCATTTAACACTAAAGTTGAAGAACTTGGAGACAAAATAGAAATCAAACTTGATACAAAAGCTACAGAATTGATTGTTGAAGAAGGTAATGTTGTTGGAGCCAAAGTTGCTGACAAAGAAGGCAAAGAATTTGTAATCAAAGCAAATTCAGTTGTAATAGCAACAGGCGGATTTGGAAACGCACCTGAATTAATAGGCGAATACAACAAAAATTATGTTGGAGCACACAACATCATGAGTACTGCCGGTTCAACAGGAGACGGATTTAAAATGGCCGTGGCTGTGGGAGCAGGAACAAGAGACATGGAACACCACCAGATGAGACCTTTGGCTACACCTGGTTACTGGATAAGAGAAACAGTTATTAATGAAGAAGGCCTTGGCGGAATTTTGGTTAACACATCAGCTGTAAGATTTACAAATGAAACTTTAAAGCCTCTTGAACTGGTTCCTCAGATTTTGAAACAAACGGACAGAATTGCATACGTAGTTTTCGACTCCGAAATGGCTGCTACAAAAAATGGAACATCTGCAATAAAAAACGGAAATATGATTGAAGCAGCAACTATAGAAGAACTTGCAGGAAAACTCGGTCTTGATTCTGCAAAGCTCATGGAAACTGTTAACAGCTACAACGAAGGTATTGACGAGTTTGGAAGAAGCACAATGGGTAAAGTAACAGTAGGACCATTTTACGGTGTAAAAGTTGCTCCGTCTTCACACTACACAATGGCTGGAATTACAATAAATGAAAATGCACAGGTTACAAACGAATCTGGAGAAGCAATACCAGGACTTTATGCAGCAGGTGAAGTTGTGGGAGGTTTGTATGGTGCAGGCCGTATAGCAGGAAACAACACTCTGGATGATATAGTATTCGGTAAAATCGCAGGAAAAAATGCTTCAGTAAAATAAGAACTAAAAAAGATTTGCGTTCACCGCAAATCTTTTTGCTTTTACTTTTTAAGCTTGTACTTTCCTACCATTTCTTTTAACATTTGTGCCTGACTTGTCAGCTCTTCGCTTGCAGCAGCACCTTCTTCAGATGTTGCTGAATTTGCCTGTACGACCTGTGACACCTGCATAACACCAATATTGATTTGCTCAAGACCGGCTGCTTGTTCGTTTGATGATGTTGCTATATCATTTACTAGATTTGCTACTTTATCAACCTCTTCAACAATTTCATTCAGGGCTTTTGCTGTATTTTGTGCTATATTAGTTCCCACCTGTGATTTTTTAATAGAGTTTTCAATCATTTCAGTTGTTTCTTTAGCGGCACTGGCAGATCGTGCAGCAAGATTTCTTACTTCCTCTGCAACCACCGCAAAACCCTTGCCATGCTGCCCAGCCCTTGCAGCTTCAACTGCCGCATTTAGAGCAAGTATATTTGTTTGGAAAGCTATGTCATCAATCACCTTTATAATTTTTGATATATTTGTTGAAGAACTATTTATTTCATTCATGGCATTGAGCATTTCCTTCATTTGCTGATTGCCGTTTTCAGCAGTAAACTTTGCTTTTTCTGCAAATTCATTTGCTTTATTGGCATTTTTAGCACTCAGGGACGTCTGGGCAGAAATTTCTTCTAAAGATGCTGTCAGTTCTTCTATGGAGCTTGCTTGTTCTGTTGCTCCTTGTGACAGCATAATACTTGATTCAGATATCTGGCTTGCACCAGCTGCCACTTCCTCAGAAGCAACACTTATGTTTGATAAAATGGCATTGTTATTTGCAACCATTTCAGCAAGCTTAATCCCAAGGATATCTTTATCCGATCTGGCTTCCACATTTATAGTCAAATCTCCCTCAGCAATGCTTTGCGCTGTCAAAGCTTGAGAACGGATGTTTTCAATCATCCTTTCAAAGGCTTTCATCAGTCTTCCTATTTCATCATTTGAGCTTGTATTAACATTGACATTTACATTTCCAATTGCCAGTTCATCCGAAACTTCAACAAGATTGTTTATTGGATTTACTATACCTTTAGTGATTGCAAGGCTTAATACTATACTGATAATAATAGAAATTATAACTACTATAATTAAAATAGTGCTTGTAAATGAATAAAGTTTGTCAGCATTCTGATTTTCCAAATCTGCATTTTGCTGATTAAATTCTGCCAATTCAAGCAGCATAGCTGATACTTCGTCATATATTACCCTTGAGTTTCCTTTTGCAAGAGCTACTGCTTCATCTGTCATCATATTGTTGCTTAGAGCAACAATCTCTTCATTTATTTTCAGGTACTCATTCCATTTTGATTTTATGGATTCTAAAAGTGCCCTATCCGTGTCATTGCTGATTAAATCGCTGTACAAATCAAAGTAATTATTTATTTCAATGTTCTTTGAATTCATTTTATCTTCGTATTGAGCAAGTTCAGATTTTTCTTTAGATAAAACATGACCAAGTTCATATATTCTGAAATCTGAAACAGCTGTGTTCATTTCACTTGAATACATTACGCTGGGCAGACTGTTTTCTGCAATGACAGTTGTACTATTATTTATATCTCCCAGTGAATAAATTGAAAACAAACCTATAAATGCAAGAATTATAGTTATAATACCAAATCCAAGCAGCAATCTTCCTCTAATTGACAAATCTTTTCTAATTTTAAGCTTCATTTAAGTTCTCCTTAGTTGATTTAATTTAGCTAGTTCATAATTTCTTTCATAACGTTTGCTATAAAATAATTTACGAACAAAAACAGATTTCCCAATTCCGTTAGCATACTTGCTTTTAATTTTTGTTATTCAATTTTAGCTTATACAGCTTATAGGTCATGTGTAATATATAATTTAATTTTCCCTCCTGTTTTTCATCTCCTTTAAATTTATGTTAATAAAAATCAACTGAAAAGTATAAAATTTAACCGAACAAATGTTGCTGCGCCACTTCCGCAAAGGAGGGCAGCGCCCCCTTCACCTATGCCCCTTAACGGCAGTACGTACCAATCCTTACTAAAAATTAAATATAATTGCACAGAGTTATCCGTCAAAAAAAAAGTAGGCAAAAATTGCCTACAAAAATTAGACTATATAGTCATTAATAATCTTGGCAACCTGACAATCATGGCATTAAGCTTTAGACTCACGGCTTTGCGTCACCACTTTTCAATGGTTTTGCCTTTTCAATTTATTTTTATTACTTTCACATTGTTCTTATATATTAAGCTTAGATGAATATAAAGTCAATAAATATATATATATGAATTTTTATCACAAAGCATCTTTCTAACGTGTCATTCTGGGTATGTAGACTGAATACTCATACCTTCAAATGATGAGATCCTTTGCTCAGGATGAAGCACCGGAAATTTTTGCCAATAATACGAGGCTGACATTTTCTGGTCAGTATTAATCATTATTCAGTAAATCCTGCTGAATGCATTTGCTCTTCTTTAACGAATATTGCCATTCCTGTTTTCAATTTCCTGAAATTTAACTTTTGATAAAACGGTTCTTTTCCTGGAGATGCAAATAGTATTATGTTGCAATGGGAAAGACGTTGTATGATGCTCTCCATAATTAATTTGCCTACACCATTCCCCTGATATTCAGGTACTACTGCTATATCATAAACTGCAGCTTCATAAGCTCCATCTGAAATAGCCCGACCAAACCCTATCATTTGTTCCTCATGGAAAGCAAACACAACACTGTGGCTGTTCTCAAATGCTTTTTTATGAACCTCACCATCAAAATACCCCATGCCAACTCGTTTTAAAATTTCACAAACATTATTAAAATCAATATTCGAACAATTTAATTGTAAAGTGACCTCCATTTTATCCTCCCTATTAATTATGCTTTTTGCCGAAATGAATAAACAAGACTGCCAATCCACAATGAGTAATTTGACAGTCCGGTATTAATCATAACTAATTAAAAACATTTTTTGAACCACATTAATATAAAAGCAACTGTTTTATCCATTACTAATAGTTGTTTTCAGAAAACCTTTTAACTCTATCAGATTTATCCTTCAAATATTTTTCATTTATAATCTTATAGGGACCATCATCTAATTTTTCAATAATGCCTTCAGATTCAAACTTATTTAAGATGTTATATAAACTTCTTCTGCTAATATTCAAGTTGTCACATATGTCATAAATGCTTTTATAGATAAATTTGCAATTGCATGAATTCTCCAGGACATAGTAGGATACCAGCTCGCACTGAGAAAACAAATTGCTCATGAGCATTTTTTTATACATTACATAAACCCTGCTGCTTGTCTTAAAATAAAAGAAAGTAGAAAATTCTGAATTTTTCATCAGCATGTTCATCATATCAGTATTCAGGCACAGCAGTACAACATCAGTCACAGCAATATTATTGCCGTAAAAATTATGTTTTCTGAAATAACTGATCTGTCCGGCAAACTCATTTTCTGAAATGACATCTAAAAGTATTTTTTTGCCCAAATCAGAATAGCTTTCTATTTTAACTGTACCTTCTAGAATATAATAAATTTGATTATCTATATTTTCTGCCCTCGAAAAACATGTTCCCTTTTTCAAAGTCAAAACAGGAATATTATCTAAACATTCTTTAATGTAAGTATATATGTGAGAGTTTTCAATTAACATAAAATACCTCCAATATAAGTTTGAATTATAATATATTATTATAATTCAAACTTACAAACTATACAAGCAGCTTAAACAGCTTTGTTCTCTTCAACTACCTCACCCTTGTCTAACCATTCAACAATTCTCTGTTTATAATGTTTCATTATAAAGCCAACAACTTTTCCAACAAGCAGTGCAGCTAAAATTGTTCCTTCTCTAACTGTCTTCAAAGAACCTAAAAATACAAGAGACAAAAGTGCTGATACTAAAACCATGCCTGTGTCAACTCCAACCTTAGCATTACCAAACTTTATTTTATCCTTGCTCACCTGCACAATAGCAGCGCAAAGGCCTTCTGCCGGAAGAGGCATGATGTTTGGAATAAGAAATCCGGAAACACCTATACCGATAACCACTATACTTATTGCCAAATATACAAGTTGCATTACGTAATTACCAGGAGCTGGCAACCAAAACAACAAATATTTTGTGCTTGTATATGTTATGAAAGTTCCAAGAATAAAAGTCGGAACAATTTGCAGCAAGTTTCTTACTTTATATTCTTTTCTCAACAATATTATCTGCAGTGCCATTAATCCCATGTAGACAAAATATGTTGCCTTTCCAAGTTCAACTCCCCAAACAAGTTCACAGGCATAAGGAATTGAACTAACAGGAGAAATACCGAGACCTGCTCGTTTCGAAATATTTATTCCAATTGCTAATATTAAAAATCCTAATAGATAAAGACATACTCTTTTTGCTGTTTTCATTTACTTCCTCCATGTTATTTTAATTTTTTATTCTACTTATTATAATAAAGGCTGGAGAAATGAAAATCAATCATTATCACCAGCCCTATTAGTGTACCCTATAGATCAGAAAGGAGTGTCATCACCAATATAGCAAGCTATATTATTATCTAAATATATTCCTTGAAGAAGTTCCATTTTTTCTTCTGTCATATCTCCATGATTGCTATATTCATACTCTTTCCCCAACTGTTCCCACTTGGTCAATCCAAGTCTATGAAATTTTAACAGATTAATTTCGTACAATCCATTTTCATTCATAAACTCAATTAATTTATGAGCATTTTCAACGCTGTCATTGTACCCTGCTATAGTTGGCTGTCTCAGAATTAATCTTCCTTTCCAACCTGCTTTAACCAAGGCCCTGATGTTCGAAAGTACTAAATCATTATAAACTCCAGTACCTTCCTTATGCTTTTCTCTGTCCATGTTCTTGACATCAATAAATGCAAAATTGATATATTTCATAATTTCCAAAAATTCTTCCTGTTTTGCATATGCTTCGGTCTCAATTGCTGTGTGAATTTGCAGTTTATGGCATTTTTTTAATACCTCCAGCAAAAATTCATAATGCATCAGCGGATCTCCGCCTGTAAATGTTACTCCTCCGTCCGGACCCCAACTGTTGAAATCCCGCCTAAGTAATGCAACAAGTTCATCAACTGAATATTCTTTAACGACCTGTTTGAAAGCATTGTTTGGACAAATATTGATGCAGTCGAATGTTTCACATTTCATGCAAATGCCCCAGTCTATGCTCGGTTTGCCTGACTGATCAAATTTTATGTTGTGATGTGGGCATACATTTCTGCATGCCGCACATCCCTTTTCCCATTTGCACATTTTATCCGAAAACATAATATGTTTTTTCTTGTTCCAGCTTTCAGGATTAGCGCACCATTTGCATGTCATAGGACAACCTACAAAGAAAACATTAGTTCTGCAACCTGGACCGTCATGCACTGAATATGCCTGTATGTCAAATATCAAACCTTTTTTTCCAGTGCCTAAATTTATATTTTCTTTATCCATATCAAATCCTATTGTTGGTTGTTTTTTGTTATTTATTGAACTTTTCACATGCAAATGCTCCACAAGAAGCATATGCCCAGTTTTCTTTGGCAAAACCTTTACAAGTTCCTACTCCATACTTGTCAGGATCAGCAAAATTCTTGCAAACTCCGCATTTTTCAGCCTGCATGAACATTGGGCATGCATCGCTGCCTTCGCCATCTATTGGAATTAAATTTTTACTTAATGCGCATTGTCCTTTTTCGCAGTCCAAGTTTATATAATTTTTACAATCATAATGTTTCATCATCATACCTCCATCAATTTTTTTATGCTTCATCATATTGAGTTCTAAAGATAACCTCATCCTGGATCGGTTTTCCGATTTCACACCAGTACTGTGTAAATCCGGCAACACGAATCATAAGATCTCTGTACTTGTCAGGTGTTACCTGTGCACTTCTTAATGTCTTAGAGTCAACAATATTGAATTGAACGTGGAAACCACCTTTTCTCATGTAAGCTCTTACAACGTCAAGAAGCTTTCTTGTTCCGTTCAAACCTTTTACTGCTGATGGATGAAGCTTTAGATTCATTTGAGAATTCTGATGTATACCGTGATCATATACAGTTGCAGATTCAAACAATGCATAAAGTCCGTTCTTATCTGTACCAGGTGCTGCTGACAAAGAACCATCTGAATATGTTGTTCCTGCAAGTCTGGAATCAGCTGTACCCAATGTTATAAATCCTTGAGGACCATGTGTTGAAACTGATATCTGGCACAAGTATAATGGTTTTCCATAATATGAATTGTAGCTGTGTACCATTTCATACATGTCGTATTCATATGTCTTGAGCAATTGGTCAACATATGGAATTGCATTACCATATTTAGGTGCATTTACACATGCTGCAAATATTTTTTCATATTTAGGACTGTTTTCAGTGCTTTCTCTAAAGTCTGGTGAGAATACTCCTGTTTCATAAGCAGTCTTGAAACCAAAGTTGTTGATCATTGCATCTGTCATTTCTTCTATTGTAAACTTCTTGTCGTCATATACGTTTTTCTTAATAGAAGCTAATGAATTTATTAATGTAATAGTTCCGCATGATTCAACATTGATGCTGGCATTGTATCTAGCCCCCATAGTACCCAGGTGTTGACCTTTTCTGAAGCAGTCAGGTTTCAACAAGGAGTTAACAGCTGGCATAAGGTATTTTCTCCATACATCCATCTGAATGTTATTTACTTTATTAAGAATAAGTATTGAATCATTCATGTACTGTTTCCATTGCTCATAAACAGCTTCAAATGAATCAAGATTTTTATTATGTGCAGGATATACTCTTTTGCCTGTTCTCTTATCTACTCCGTTTGTCAATACAAGTTCAAGTATCTTTGGCATTGCCAGGAAGTGAACTCCTGTACCGCATGTTGGTGAAGCTCCTCCAGGTACCCAAGTTACTTTTCCGTCAAAATGCAATGGCTGGAAGCATCCAGGTGAAGATTCAAGACATCCTCCCAGGCACCAAGCTCTTGCATCTTCAAGATTCATGCCTTCCGGTCCATAGTTGTCAAGCATATAGTTCATACCACCTTGGTTGTTCATCCATGCTGGATATCCAAGTCCAAGTTTTGTACAAGATGCAGCTTTCATGAGGAAATCTTCAGGTGTTTTTTCATCATATAAAACGCTCAGTGTTGGCTGAGGAGTTCTGTTTCTCATTCCTGCTTCAATAATCAAATATTCCAAAGGAACAACTGCTGTAAGTCCTTCTTTGTTCAATCCGCCCATTGACAAGTTATTGAATGTATTTCCGGAAAGAACTCCGCCTGATACTCCGGCAGAAGCAAAACATTCTATACAAGTAATTTTAATTCTGTATAATTCAAGGATTTCTATTACTTCTTCATCAGTCATGATTCCTTCACGGATGTCATGTTCATAGTATGGCTGCAATACCTGTCCGAGTCTACCAATAGATAATCCTGACATTGCATCTTCATTTGTAACACCAAGATGACAACATACTGTCATTTGTATAGCTTCCCAGAAGTTAGCAGGTTTCTTATGTGCAATATTGTGCATAACTTCTTTGATTTTTTCGTAATTAGCTTTTAATTCAGGATCTGTCTCAACAGAAGCAAGGTAAGCTGCTTGTCTTGAATAGTTTTCACACCATTTGCTCAAACCCATTACAATTTCTTTCATGGCTGCATAGTAATATCCTCTGCTCATGCCAAGGATTCCGTCATCTCCTGCTTCACCCATCACTTCAGCCATTTTTTCATCACATATTTCTAAGATTCTGTCAAAGCCATATTCTAAAGGAACATAGTAGTTTGATACTTCACGTCCTTGTGCAATTGCAAAGGAGTCAAACATACAAACAACACTGTCCATTAAATCTCTATATTGTCCATATCCAGGTAATGTTCTTGAATATTTATCACTTATATCTTCTATGGAAATTCCTCTCCAAGGTTCAGATGTTTTAACAAGTACCGGAATTTCTTCTTTTCTCATACCGAATTTCTTAGCTAAAGAAATAATATTGCCATAGCTTTTAGTAACGTTTCCACCACCTGCGCCAACGATACTTACAGCATCAGCTTCATTCTCAGCAGGAGCATCAACTTCTGCCATCAAAGCATCTGCTTGAGCAAGGAAAAAGCTTGACGTTGTCCAAGGGAAAGGGAATCCGCCTCTGACATTTTTTGTCTTGTTCATAACAATTTTTTCATAAGGCTGAATAGTCGGTGTCATGTGTGATAAAGCAGCTCCCATGGCTCTGGCTCTTCTGACTTCAATTAATTCGCCGTCATTTTCCCACCAGCTTCTGTTGTACCAGTATGGAACTTCCATATCTGCAGTAACTTTTAAGGTGTAATAAGTTTCCATTAATTTTTTTGAAGACTCTTTTGCTTCTGGTATTTCAGCTTCCAATTGCTCGTCAACTTGAGCAATGTCTATGCCGCGTGATTTTAAAACATCTTGTAATTTTGTTTCATTAGAACTCATAACAATTCCTCCTTGTTAAATTTAACTCATTATACTGCTACCCAAAATTATGAGTTAGTGAAAAGTGCACAGTTTTAAAAATTTTATTCTGTTTATTTTCTTCAAATTGTTTGATTTTCCAACAAATATTTACGTGTTTTCATGTTTGTTGACTAAATTTTCAAAACATTCTTGCAATCCATGAAATGAAAATATTTTATCAAAATTATATTGATGAAAAGCAAAAAATAAAAAAGATGTTCAGCATTTTACTAAACATCTTTCATTATTTGTTAATTAATTTCTGATAATTTTACCCGGCCCATATGTAATGCTTAAACATTTACATTATCATACAATTTTTCGCAGCATTCAATGTTGCAACTTAAGTTGTCTATTACATAAAATACTACCTTTTCATCAATAAGCTTAACTATTATGCTGCTTCCCGGTGCAACATATTTTGATAAGAGCTCAGTAGCCAATGCATCTTCAAGTTCCAGCTTGACTGCACGTTTCAACGTCCTGGCACCCATTTTTAAATCGTTATGTTTCTCTACAATGTACTCTTTAACTGCATTTTCAATTACAAGGTTAATTCCATACAGCTTCTTGCACCTATTAGAAAGTTCATTTACAAGCAATGTCATAATCTGTTTCATATCATCAATATTCAATGCATTAAACACTATGACATCATCAATTCTGTTAATGAATTCTGGTTTAAACGTTCGCTTTACTTCAGCCATGACACTTGTTTTCATTTTCTCATAATTTTCTTGAGCGCTGTTTATACTTGTGAAACCAATAGTTTCAGGCACCATAATCCTATGAGCACCCACATTGGACGTCATAATTATAACAGTATTTTTAAAATTGATTTTTTTGCCTTTTGCATCTGTTAACTGACCGTCTTCCAATACTTGCAGCAAAATATTCAATACATCAGGATGAGCTTTTTCAACCTCATCAAATAATATTACCGAGTATGGATTGCGCCTTACTAATTCACTCAATTGTCCTCCATCTTCAAAACCCACATACCCTGGAGGAGAACCTATCATTTTTGATATAGAATGAGACTCCATATATTCAGACATGTCTATTCGTATAAAAGACTGTTCTTTTTCAAACATAATATTTGATAACACTTTGCTTAGCTCTGTCTTTCCAACACCAGTAGGTCCGAGAAACAGGAATGATCCAATGGGTTTATTCGGATTTTGTATTCCTGCTCTTCCACGCCTCATAGCCCTTGCTACTGCATCTACTGCTGATTTTTGTCCTATAATACGTTTATGAATAAGCATTTCTAACTTAAGAAGTTTTTCACTTTCTTTTTCTGTAAGACTTTTTACCGGAATATTTGTCCAGTCAGATACCACATTAGCTATTTCTGTTTTATGAACAGTCAGTACATTTCCACCTGCATCTGGTGTATCAATAATTTTCAACCTCATTGCTGCAGCTGCCTCATCTATCAAATCAAAAGCTTTATCAGGCAATCTCCTGTCGTTAATGTAACGATTGGACATAACCACTGCTGCTTCAACTGCTTCCGGCAAAATATATACGTTATGATAATCCTCATATTTTTTAAGAACCCCGTTGAGTATTGATATGGTTTCTTCAGTAGTAGGTTCTTCAACCATTATTGGCTGAAATCTTCTTTCTAATGCAGCTTCCTTTTCTATGTACTTTCGATATTCTTCTAAAGTTGTTGCACCTATCAGTTGAATTTCTCCTCGTGCCAAGTATGGCTTCAATATATTAGAAGCATCAATAGCTCCTTCTGCACCACCAGCTCCAACAATTGTGTGAATTTCATCTAAAAACAGCAAAATATTGCCAGCCTCCAGTACTTCGCCCAAAATTTTTTTAAACCTTTCTTCAAATTCTCCCCTAAATTTACTGCCAGCAACAATCCCAGCCAAATCTAATGCAACTACTCTTTTACCCGCCATAGAAACAGGTGCCTTGTTTTTAGCAACAAGCATTGCAAGGCCTTCGACAATTGCAGTTTTTCCAACACCCGGTTCACCTATTAGACAAGGGTTATTTTTAGTTCTTCGTATTAATGTTTGCATCATTCTGCGTATTTCTTTTTCTCTTCCAATCAGAGGATCCAGTTTTTCGTCCCTGGCTAATGCAGTAAGGTCTCTGCTGTATTTATCCAGCGTTTCAGTTTTTTTACATGCAGCACCTTCATCATAGGATTCTTTAACCCTGTAGCCGGATTTATTTTCTTTCATAGCCGAAATAATGTCTATGTATAATTTATGAGCTTCAACTCCCAATATTTTCATCAACTTTAGAGCCATATTATCTTTATCCTTTAGAATTGCTAAAATAATATGTTCTGAACTTGTAGCTTGTGCATGGAACCAGTCTGCCTGACTGTGACTATTCTCTATTATTTTCATAACGGAAGGCGAGTAATCACGAACGACTCCAAATACCGGTGTCTCACCGGCAGGAATCCATTCTTTTATCATTTCAGTTATTATTTCATCAGCAACATCATTTTCACTAAGAATCCTTGAAACAAATCCAGTCTTTTCCCGGATAAGCCCCAGCAGAATGTGCTCAGATCCAATATTTATTTGTCCAAATTTTCCGGCTGATTCTGATGCTATGGTTAAAACATTGCTTGCGTCTTCAGTAAAATATGGTTTCAAAAACAATCCTCCCAATTATATTAATTTTATATAATCTTCCTTCTTAATCAATTGTTTCCATCATTAACTTTATTATTCTCATAACAAATAGACTGCAACATATTTTAACACATAAAAAAATGGCGTCGTATTCACTTCGCCATTGAGTGCTATAGTCCTGATGTATATTTCTTTTTTATTTTAAGACGTTCCATTGCTCTTGCTAAATTTGCTTTTGACATATAATATTCATATGTGCTCTGATCCTGGCGCATTTGTTCTTCTGCACGTTCTTTTGCTTCCAGCGCTCTTTGTTCATCAATTTCCTCCGGAAGTTCCACAGTATCCACAATCATAACTACTTTGTTATTAGAAATTTGAATATGGCCGGCACCTGTAACTGCTATAATCCATTTGTCTTCAGCAGTTTGAATGCGTAATTCACCAACACTGACAGCTATAACAGCATCCTCATGATGAGCCAAAATACCCATGGATCCATCTGTTGACGGCAATATTAACTGCTTTGATTGACCTTCGTAAAATATTTTATTAATGGCAATTATTTTCAACTCAAAGGAGCTCATCTTATCACCTCATTCGTTACTGACCTTTTTTTGATTTTTGGATTACTTCTTCTATGGTTCCCACATTGAAAAATGCCCATTCAGGATAATCATCCATTTCACCGTTAATTATTGACTTGAAACCACGAATGGTTTCTTTTAAAGGAACGTATTGTCCAGGTACACCGGTAAAAACTTCTGCCACATGGAATGGCTGAGACAGAAATCTCTGAATTTTTCTTGCTCTTAAAACCGTAAGTTTATCTTCATCTGAAAGTTCTTCCATACCGAGAATTGCAATAATATCCTGCAATTCCTTGTATTTTTGTAATATCTGCTGAACACATATTGCCGTGTTATAATGTTGTTCTCCTACAACATCAACTTCTAATATTCTTGAAGAAGATTCCAGTGGATCAACAGCTGGGTAAATTCCTTGCTCAACAATTTTTCTGGAAAGAACAGTTGTAGCATCCAAATGAGCAAATGTAGTAGCTGGTGCAGGGTCCGTCAAGTCGTCTGCCGGTACATATACTGCCTGTACGGACGTTACAGAACCATTTTTAGTTGATGCTATTCTTTCTTGAAGCTCGCCCATTTCTGTTGCCAGAGTAGGCTGATAACCTACTGCTGAAGGCATACGCCCAAGAAGCGCTGAAACTTCTGAACCTGCTTGAACAAATCTGAATATATTGTCTATAAACAACAATACATTTTGATGTTCCACATCCCTGAAGTATTCTGCCATTGTAAGCCCAGATTCTGCAACTCTCATACGTGCTCCCGGAGGTTCATTCATTTGACCAAATACAAGAGCAGTTTTTTCCAACACACCTGATTCTTTCATTTCTATCCACAAATCGTTACCTTCTCTTGAACGTTCTCCAACTCCTGTAAAAATCGAGTAACCTCCATGTTCTGTTGCGATGTTTCGTATTAATTCCTGAATCAATACAGTCTTGCCTACTCCTGCCCCGCCAAAAAGACCTATCTTACCTCCTTTTGCATAGGGAGCAAGGAGATCTATTACCTTGATTCCTGTTTCCAAAATTTCAACAACCGGATTCTGGTCCTCAAATTTTGGCGGATTTCTATGAATAACCCATTTTTCCACATTTTCTAAATGTTCTTCTTTATCTATTGTATTTCCTGTTACATTAAATAGTCTTCCAAGTGTCTTTCTCCCAACAGGGACCTTAATTCCGTCACCTGTTGCTGTTACTTCCATGTTTCTAAAAAGGCCATCACTGGACGAAAGCATGATGCATCTCACGATATTACTTCCAATGTGCTGCGCTACCTCCATAACACGAACTTCACCATCTTTTATTACTTCTAATGCTTCTTTTATAGAAGGCAGTTTATTTTCATCAAATTCAACATCTACAACAGGGCCTAAAATTTGAACTATTTTTCCTTTATTCATAGCTTCTTCCTCTTCTGTGCTTTAGCACCGCTGATTACTTCTGTTACCTCTTGAGTAATAGCTGCCTGCCTAGCTCTATTATAAATAATCGACAACTCTTTCAGCATGTCTTTTGCATTATTCGTAGCTGCTTCCATTGCCATCATTCTGGCATTCTGCTCACTTGAATAAGCTTCTGTTAATGCACCATAAATAAAACCTGTTACAAAGTTCGGTATTAAATTGTTTAAAACATCGTGGGGTGTCGGTATGTAATTTGTTTCATCTGTACCATCGTCAGTTCCATCTTCATCCATGAAATCGACTTTCCTTAAGGGTAAAATTTTCTGAATTTCAGCTTTGCTTTCCAATGAATTAATCATCCTTGTATATATAATATAGATTTCATCCAGCTTCTTCTCATTAAACATTTGAACAACCCTTCCTGAAATAACCCTTGCCCTATGAAGTGTAGGGTTTTGAACTGTATATTTAAATTCAGCATCATAATTAGTTCCTTTGTTTTCAAAGTAGCTTCTTCCAACATTACCGGCTACAAATAAAACATGATTTCCATCTTTTTTAAGTTCATCTTCAGCAATTTTAATAACATTATTGTTATAAGCACCCGCCAGACCTTTGTCTCCGGTTATTACTATATACCCTTTATTTCTGTCTATTTTATCAGTCCTGTCATCAAAATAGCTGAGTTTTACATCTTCAGGTATTCTCTTAATCACGCGAACAATTGCTTCCTGTAGTGAATAAAAATATGGCTGAGTATTTTTAAGGTTTATTTTCGCCTTTTTTAACTTTGAAGAAGAAATCATATACATTGCATTTGTAATTTTCATGGTATCCTTAACGCTGCTTATTCTATTTTTGATTTCTCTTGCATTTGACATATGCTACCACCTGCTTTTATAATCGGATGATGCTTTTAATATTCTTTTCTCAAGGTCTTCACTCAGCACTTTTGTAGTTTCCAGCTCCTGAATGATATCGAGATGATACTGTTCGAAAAATTCCAACAATCCGTTCTTATATTCTTTAAAGCGTTTAGTATCAATGCCTGTCATACACTTCTTTGTTGCAGCACAAAGCAAAATAACCTGTTTTGCCATGCTTAACGGTTCACATAACGGCTGTTTTAAAAGTTCCATCAATCCTTTTCCATAATTCAGCTGTGCAAATGTTGCTTCATCCAAGTCAGAACTGAACTGAGTGAAAACTTCCATTTCTCTGTACTGGGCAAGGTCGATACGAATGCTTCCTGAAGACTTTTTCATCGCTTTCGTCTGTGCTGCACCTCCTACACGAGACACAGAAAGTCCAACATTAACAGCAGGACGTTGTCCCGCAAAGAACAGGTCACTCTCCAAATAAATCTGACCGTCAGTAATTGATATAACATTTGTAGGAATATATGCAGAAACATCATTTGCTTGTGTTTCAACAATTGGAAGCGCAGTTATGGAACCGCCGCCTAACTCGGGTACAAGTTTGCTGGACCTTTCCAGAAGTCTGGAATGCAAATAAAAAACATCTCCCGGATATGCCTCACGGCCTGGTGAACGTTCAAGTAAAAGAGAAAGAGATCTGTATGCTACCGCATGTTTAGTCAAATCATCATAGACTATCAATACATCCTTTCCCTTATACATAAAATATTCTGCCATTGAGGTACCTGCATATGGAGCAATATATTGCAAGGAAGCTGGATCACTTGCAACTGATGATACAATGATTGTATAATCCATGGCGCCATGCTTTCTCAAGGTATTTTCTACCTTTGCAACTGTTGATGCCTTCTGTCCTATAGCTACATATATGCATATAACATTTTGTCCTTTTTGGTTTATAATAGTGTCAGTAGCAATGGTTGTCTTACCTGTCTGCCTGTCACCGATGATGAGTTCCCTCTGGCCGCGCCCTATGGGGAACATGGAATCAATTGCAAGAATTCCTGTTTGCAAAGGAGTATTGACTGATTTTCTGTCTACAATACTCGGCGCCTTGCATTCTATGGGCCGAAAATCTTCTGCTAGAATTTCTCCCCTTCCGTCTATGGGAGTTCCTAAAGCATCAACTACTCTACCTAAAAAATTTTCTCCTACAAAGACACCTGCTATTTTGCCTGTCCTGATTACACGTGAGCCTTCTTTTAAATCATTTTCACTTCCGAATAAAATGCATCCTATTTCATCAGACCGTATATCCTGAACCATTCCTTTAACGCCTGATTCAAAAATTACTATTTCGCCAAACATTGCATGATCTATACCGTCTACTGCAACTATACCATCTCCGATACTTTTTACAAATCCAATTTCCTTTTCTGTTTTTTCAAACTCCAAATTTTCAATTTTTGCTTTAAGCAAGGAAATTATCTCTTCAGAACTGGAGAAGTTTTTGTTGCTATCAAAAACTTCCTGCTTCACCTGGTTAAGAAGTCCACGCATGCTACAATCGTATTCCTGATTGCCGACACGTATTATAAATCCACCTAAGAGCTGAGGTTCTTCTACTAAATCAATTTTCATATCAGTAATATTTACTTCATATTTTTTTGACAAGAAATTTATGATTTTATTATACTGCCCTTCATCAGGCGCTGTTACATATGAAATAATGATAGAGAGCTTTTTCTTATTTTCATCTGCTGTCTTTTGTACCATCTAATTCACCTGCTTCGGTTAAGAACCTTTCATAGATTATCTTATTGCTCTGTGGTGTAACATTTGCACCAATAATTTTAGTCGCAGTGTCCATTGCAAGATTAGCAATTTCTGTCTTCATCTTAAGAAGTTCTTTGCTATGTTGAGATTCAATATTTTTATGTGCATTGGCAATTATTTTTCCAGCCTCTTCATTTGCGCTTCTTATTATGTTGTCGTATTCTATTTTTGCTTGTGCTTTAGTTTCATCAATTATTTGTTTTGATAAATCGTTTGTAGTTTTTAAAGCATCTTCATATTCAATTTTCAATTTTAATGCATTGTCCTTAGTCAGATTAGCTTCTGCATACTGTTGTTCCAGCAAGCTCTTTCTTTTATCCAATATGTTGTTTATTGGATTAAACAAGAACTTTTTCATTAAGAAATAGAGAACAAGCAGATTTATGATTGTGAACAAGAGATTGATATTTATTTTAAGCAACGCTTTCTCCTACCTTTCTTTTTCTTAATGCTATGCCAAAAACAAAATAATTAATATGGCTACTACGAATCCATATATTGCAGTTGCTTCTGCAAGTGCGCATCCCAATAACAGCAATTTTGTAATTGCTCCCTCAGCTTCCGGCTGTCTTGCCACTGACTCTGTAGCCTTACCTGTTGCTATACCTATGCTTATACCTGCTCCTATACCTGTTAATACTGCTATTCCAGCTCCAATTGCTAATAAAGTTGTCATATAATACTCCTTTTCTTTTTTAGTGTTTTATTCAATTGCTTCTTTGATAAAAAGTGATGTTAAAAAAACAAAGACGTATGCTTGTATAAGCCCATCAAAGATATCAAAATACAGACTAAAGGGAACCGGTATACCCACTGGTATTATGATTTTGATTAATTCCATAACTACAAAGGCTCCAAGCACATTCCCAAATAGTCGCATACATAGCGATAATGGACGAATAAATATTTCTAAAATATTTATTGGGGTAACAACAGCAACAGGTTCTGCAAAGCTTTTAAAGAATTTTTTCGGCCCCTTTTTTTGAAACTTAGCCGCTTCTGTCAAAACTATGCTCATTATGGCCAGTCCCAAAGTTACATTAAGATCCTTTGTGGGGGGCTTAAATCCAAAAAGAGCACTTGTATTGGCTATTCCAAGAAAAATCAGAACCGTGGCCAAGTAAGGTACAAATTTCTTCCCATGTTCTCCAATTATGCCTTCAATCATATCTTGAAGCCCTACAACAGCTGTTTCTAATATAAGCTGTTTCTTGCTGATGTTTTCTACCTTTAAATCCCTTGTAAGCAACATAGAAGCAATCAATAAAATTGCCATTATAACCCATGTTACTACAACTGATTCAAGTACTTCTATTCCTCCAAGCACCGGGATAATCAGCACAGTCTCACAAGTAAGTTCATGCATTAATTCTTCTGCTAAATGATTCATTCATTCACCTCCTTTTTGTATATTGATGCTTTCGTTTTTGTTAATTATTTATCATAATTGGTGATTCTTATGTATCATTTGCTTAAATAGTTTGATTTTTACTTATTCTAAATAAATTCACCCGCTTATGCTTGTTTAACATATTAATATGTTTTATTATCTTTTAGTTAGTAAAGTTTGCACATATATTAATTTTATTTCACTTTTTTCAATTTTTTATTCTTTTTATATTTCATGTTACATAACAAACATGTTGATTTTCTTTTAACACAATCAATATAAAAAAGATGCTCCGCAACTCCGCTAGGGGGACCTTTATACAACAAAAATAGGGATGGCTGTGCCATCCCTAAGACTATTGACAAACCCTGACGATGTCATCCTGAACGATAGTGAAGGATCTCATCTTTACTGAAAACATGAGATTCTTCGGCTTCGCCTCAGAATGACAACGTCCAATTTTTTACTTTGCCATCCCTATTATCGTTATCCAAAGTTATTAATATATTTTGTTGCTTATTTTAATAAGCTCTTGCAGCATATATCATGTGCTTTGCTTCCTTGCCGCATATGTGGCACTTGTCGCCTAAATTTTCCTGCTCAAAAGGAATGCATCTGATTGTTGCTCCTGTTTCTTCTTTCAGTTTGTCTTCACATTCTCTGCAGCCGCACCACATCATTTTTGCAAAACCAGGCTTGTTTGGAAGATCCTTTTTATACTGCTCGTAATCTTTCACAATGTATGTGTGAGCTTCTCTGTGTGCTTTAGCTTTTTCAAACATGTCTTTTTGCATTGTTTCAAGCATTGAAGACAGTGTTTCTTCTATGTTGTCCAGTGATATAGTTTCTTTTTCAAGCTTATCTCTTCTTACAGCCACAGCCTGATTGTTTTCAATGTCTCTTGGTCCTATTTCAATACGGATTGGATATCCCTTCATTTCATATTGGTTGAATTTCCATCCTGGTGAATTTTCTGTGTCATCATCAAGCTCAACTCTGATTCCTTTTGCTTTTAACTTGTCGAAAAGTTCATTTGATTTTTCCAGCACTCCTTCTTTTTTCTGAGCTATTGGAATAATAACAACCTGGACTGGTGCCATCTTTGGAGGAAGAACCAGACCTCTGTTGTCGGAGTGAACCATTATGAGTCCTCCTATAAGTCTTGTTGAAATACCCCATGATGTGTGGTATGGGAATTCTTCCTTGCCTGTTCTTCCCTGGAATTTGATTTCAAAAGCCTTTGTAAAATGCTGGCCTAAGTTGTGTGATGTTCCTGCCTGAAGAGCCTGACCGTCATGCATCAATGCTTCCATTGTGTATGTTGCATGAGCTCCTGCAAATTTTTCCTTTTCGCTTTTTTGTCCTACAACAACAGGCATTGCCATTAAATCTTCAGCAACCTGTCTATATATGTTAAGCATCTTGAGTGTTTCTTCTTGAGCTTCTTCTTCTGTTTCATGAAGTGTGTGACCTTCCTGCCATAAGAACTCTGAAGTTCTGAGGAATGGTCTTGTAGTTTTTTCCCATCTTACAACGCTGCACCACTGATTGTAAAGGTATGGCAGGTCTCTGTATGAACTGAGCCATTTCTTGTACATGTGGCATATTATTGTTTCTGAAGTAGGTCTTATTACAAGTCTTTCTGCAAGTTCCTGACTTCCTCCGTGAGTAACCCATGCAACTTCAGGAGCGAAACCTTCCACGTGCTCTTTTTCCTTTGTCAACAGACTTTCAGGAATCAAAAGAGGAAAATACATGTTCTTGTGCCCTGTAGCTTTGAACTTTTCATCTGCATATTCCTGAATTTTTTCCCACAAAGCATATCCGTAAGGTCTTATAACCATGAATCCCTTAACCGGTGAATAATCTACCAATTCATTTTTCAATATTACGTCTGTGTACCACCTGCTGAAGTCTTCTTCCATTGGCGTTATTTCTTTTACAAAATTCTTTTCTTGTTTAGCCATAATTTCTCCTTTCATACACCTGCGTTAATGTCCGCAGTCTCATTACAAATTTAAATTCCTTTTAAAATATAAAACCCGCCTCCATACAAGAGGCGGGTTAGTCCGCGGTACCACTCTAATTGCTTAAATTATAAGCATCTCATTTAAATAAGGGTTTTGGCCCTTTGGGTTTTCCCAAAAACTCGGAGGCGGGTTCTCTACACAGAGGGACAAAAATCTTTCACCGGTGATTTTCTCTCTTGAGTCCATGTATAAATACTGATTCTCTTCATAGTCTAATATTCAACAATTAATATTATAGTATATTAGTTTTTAATTTTTGTCAACTTCAATTCATTATATTTTAAAATGAAAATGTTTCCTTGAAAATGTAATTCCATGAATGTATAATGTAATCAGTTACATAATTTTACTTAGGAGGGAATTTATGAAAAGAAAAGTATTGAGTTTGGTCATGATCAGTTTGCTGATTTTAAGCAGTTTCAGTTTTGCATTTGCAGCTGATGCTTCTACAACAATCACAATTTTTCATACCAATGACACTCATGCAAGACTTTTGAGCAACGACACAAACATCGGTTTTGCAAAAATTGCTACATTGGTTAAAGAAGCAAGGTTATCAGATCCAAACACCCTGTTGTTGGATGCGGGAGATACGCTTCACGGTATGCCTATAGTAAACATAAGCAAGGGTCAAAATGCAGTCAAAGTCCTTGAAGCGACAGGATATGATTACATGACTCTTGGAAACCACGACTTCAACTATGGACAGGAAAGACTTTTGGAACTCAAAAACATGAGCTCAGTTGGAATGTTGAGCGCAAATGTTCTTGACAAAGACGGCAAGTCACTGTTCACACCTTATGTAATTAAGGAAATCAACGGAGTAAAGGTTGGTATATTTGGACTTTCAACTCCGGAAACAGCGTACAAAACAAGCCCTGCAAATGTTGAAGGACTGACATTTGCTAACCCTGTTGAAACTGCTCAAAAAATTGTAAATGAAATCAAGGATCAGACAGATGTCATCATAGGCATTGTACACCTTGGACTTGATGGAGGTTCTGAGTTCACTTCAGAAAGATTAGCAAAAGAAGTTGAAGGAATAGATGTATTAATTGACGGACACAGCCACACGCTGCTTGAAAACGGTCAAGTTGTTAACAATACACTCATAGCTCAGACATTCGAACACGACAAAAATTTAGGAAAAGTAACAATTGAAGTAACAGGCGGAAAAGTTGTGAACAAAACAGCAGCACTTATCAACGTAAGCAAGGTTGCTGAAGTTACCCCGGATCCTGAAGTTACAAAAATAATAGATGAAATAAATGCTGAAAATGCAGAAGTATTTGCACAGGTTGTTGCAAAAACAGATGTATATCTTGACGGTGTAAGAGCAAATGTAAGAACAAGGGAAACAAACCTTGGAAACCTCTCAGCTGATGCTGTTAGAAAAGCTGCGGGTTCAGACATTGGTTTTGTTAACGGCGGAAATATAAGAGTTGATATTCAGCCTGGAGACATTACATTTGGCAAGCTTGCTGAACTGTTCCCATTTGGAAACACAGTACAGGTTAAGAAAATCACAGGTGCAGACCTGTTAAAGGTTCTTGAAATATCAGTACAGGCATATCCTGAAGCTCAGGGAGGATTTATGCAGGTAAGCGGAATGAGCTTTGAATTTGATCCTTCACAGCCTGCAGGTTCAAGAGTTGTGGGAGTTAAAGTAGGCGAAAGCGAACTTGATTTGTCAGCAGAATACACTGTTGCAATAAATGACTTCCTTGGAATAGGCGGAGACGGATATGAAGTTTTCAAGAACTATCCTATTTACGGTGAAGTTGGAACTTATGAAGAAGTATTTGCAGATTATCTGAATACAAACGGAACTAAGGGAAGCGACGTTTCAGGAAGAATCACTGTTAAAGCAACAGCTCCTGCAGCAGAACCAACACCTGCTCCGGCACCTGTTGAGCCTGCTCCTGTTGTTGAGCCAGCACCAGCTCCTGCTCCTGCACAGACTGAAGTTTCATACATAGTTGTATCAGGAGATGTTTTGTGGAAAATAGCTGAAAAATACAACACTACATGGGAAGCTTTGGCTAAATACAACAATCTGAGCAATCCGAACTTAATATTCCCGAACCAGGTAATAAAAGTACCGGCAAAGTAAAAAATGAAGAATTAAGAGTTAAGAATTAAGAATTAAATGAAAACATCCGTTGATAAAATCAACGGATGTTTGTTTTTATGAAAAAATAAATTGTTGACGTTGTCATTCTGAGGGCGACACGTAATAATCTCATGTTTTCAATAAAGATGAGATCCTTCACTATCGTTCAGGATGACAGCGTCAGGGTTTATCAGTAGTCTGACATTAGTTAATAAAATTAACAGATGTATATTTTAGTTCTATATGTTTAACCTTCAAGGTTAAACTAATAATTCTTCACTCTTCATTCTTCACTCTTAATTGTGATTACCCTTCAGGGTAATAACCGTCAGTTCCGGAGCTGCCATGAAGCGCATTGGAATTGTTGAAGTCCCAAGACCTATGTTCACATAAACCTTTGTTTGTCTAAAATTTTCAAAATCATAAAATCCCCTCACATATTTTTCTCCAAGGCTGGGCAAGTAGTTTGCGAAAGGAAGATTAACCTGTCCCCCATGGCTGTGTCCAGCTAACAATAAATCTATGCTGTATTCAAGCAGTCTATCAGCTACATCCGGTTCATGACTGAGCACTATGTTGTACATGTCTTTATCCATGTTTCCTGAAATTACTGCAGGTTCATATTCTCCAAATATTGAATCATCCATTCCGATGAAGTTTATGTTGTACTGGGGAAGTTCTTCTTTTTCGTTTATTAGCAGCTTGAAGCCGCTTTTTTCCATTATTTCCTTGTAGACTTTTTCTGCTCCGCCGCCATAATCGTGATTTCCGTAGACAGCATATTTTATGGGGGCATTTATTGAGCCTAAGATTTCCCAAATTTCATGAATATTTTCCTTGTTTTCATAATTGTTAAATTGGTCAATGAGATCTCCTGTGAAAACAACTATGTCTGGGTTTTCCTCATTTATCTTATCTATTGCGTTATTCAGATCATCAATGTCAAAATATTCAGAAATATGTGTATCTGAAAACTGCAGTATTTTTATTTCATCGTTTTTTAAATAATCTGTGTTGATTGTTTCATAGCGCACAGTCAGAAGCTCCGGCTCTATGAATCTTGCATATATGTAAATCATTATTAGAATTGTCATAAGTATTGATAATACACTCAAAAATTTTTTCACTTTATACTCCTAGGAAAGTTTCAATTTTTAGTATATCAAACTTCAACAATAAAATAAAGCGAAACTTAAATGTTTAAGTTTCACTTCAATGCTACACAATGCGAGTTTCATTCTCATTGCATATGAAGAGCTCAACGTAATTTGTCAATATATCAATATAGTTAAACGATACAACTCTTTTTAATCCTTTGCTTTCCACCCTTACGGTAAAAATAGACGGGTATGTTTCAGCTATAACCCCTTCGCTTATAAGAGGCTTGCTTTTGCCTTTTTTTATTTTGAATTTAACTTTCTGTCCTACACAGCCTTCAACAATTCCCTTTACTCTTGTTACAGAACTCACTGTCAAAAAATCACCTTCTATACTATATTATATGAAAAGTGGTGAAATATAATTCATTTGCTTTTATCTTAACCATTTACATAAAATTTATTCTATTTTTCTTTAATTTGCGTATAATTGTCTTGCAAAACAGATTAAAATAGACTATTATAATAAAGGCAATTAATCATATAAAAAAGGATGTGAAAGTAATGGATGAGGTCCCTACGGTCAAGTCTATAAAATTGTTAAAAACAACTGAATACTTCTCTATTACTGATTTGATTTCAATTTGGCAATAGAGAAAATCTATTATTAAATTGAGGTGAAAAATGCTTGATATATTCAAAACCATTGACGACACTTTATTCAAGCTTGAAGAAATCGAGGACGGTGCTTGGATCAACCTTGTAGAGCCAACTGCAGAAGAACTGGACAGAATCGAGGATGAGCTGGGTGTTGACAGAGATTACTTAAGAGCTGCTCTGGATGAGGAAGAAAGTGCACGTTTAGAAAGCGAAAACGATCAGGTTTTAATTTTAGTGGATACTCCATATGTCGAGAAAACGGATGATCATATTATTTATGAGACACTTCCTCTTGGAATTATAATAACTGAAAATAACATCATAACCGTATGCTTGAAAAATTCCATTGTACTGGATCAGTTTGAGAAAAATTCAATACGTACATTCTACACATACAAAAAATACCGTTTTTTGTATCAGATATTGTATAAAAATGCTCAGAGGTATTTATTGTACCTGAGACAAATTGACAGGATGAGCAGTTTTATTGAAAAACAGCTTCATGAATCAATGAAAAACAAAGAGCTGATTCAGCTTCTTGACCTAGAAAAATCATTGGTTTATATTACAACTTCCTTGAGGGCCAACCAGGTTGTGCTTGAAAAGATATTAAGAATCAACATCATCAAGAAATATTCCGAAGACGAGGATTTGCTTGAAGATGTTCTAATCGAAAATAAACAGGCCATAGAAATGGCTAACATATACTCAGGAATATTAAGCGGTACCATGGATGCATTTGCTTCCATAATATCAAACAACCTGAACATAGTAATGAAACTATTGACTTCAATAACAATATTGATGGCAATTCCGACCATGTTTTCAAGTTTCTTTGGAATGAACATGATAAATATGCCATTTGCAAACTCCCCTTTCGGATTCTGGATAATTCTTGGGGCGTCAGTAGTTTCTGCTGCTACAGTTGGTTTCATACTTGTGAAAAAGAATCTGTTTTAATTTAAATATTTCAAAAATTAATAACACCCGATTTTCTGCAGTTACACACTAGAAAACCGGGTGTTATTCTTTTAGCATTTCACTTTCTGTGTTTGGAGGACTCACCTCTTCCATTCATCTGTTGTTAACATTTGTTTTACATCATCCGATAATTTAATACCTCAACATTCAGGAAATTCAATTTGTTTTAAGTTTGTAAATAAACTACTTAAACTCATAATCTTTAATTGATATTAATCTTAATCTTTTGTGTAAATTTAAATATTTTTACTTTAAAGCCTAAATCTTGATTAAAAATCATTTAATTTTTGATCCAATAGCTTTATTTAAATTAATTTTAAATCTAAACTGCCGATATTAATTTATATCTATTAAATCTTTACTAAATTTAAACCATTAACTTAATACTTAAAACCATGAATTTTATTGAAGCTAAATATTAGAAAATATGTAAAACATATGTTGTATTATATTTATACCCGACATTTTATTTTTTAAACATTGGTTTTGAAAAAATTGAAATTAATTTTAAATTCATTGTTAATAGATTGTGTTTGCTATATAATGTTCATATTATATTTATGTGAGGTTCCTATGTTGAAGTTGAAATCATATGCAAAAATAAACCTTTTTCTTGATATTGAAGGAAGGCGCCAAGACGGTTACCATCTTATAAAGACAGTGATGCAGTCAATCGACCTTTACGATGAAATTACCATTGATTCAATTGCTGAAGACAAAATAGAAATTGAATGCAGCAATCCTTTAATTCCAACAGACCAAAGAAACACTTGCTGGAAATCAGCTGATATTATAAAAACACTGTATAATATCAAGTACGGAGTTAAAATTAGAATCAAAAAGCAAATTCCATCAGAAGCTGGTCTAGCAGGAGGAAGCAGTAACTGCGCAGCTGTAATTGAGGGACTTAACAAACTGTGGAGATTAAACATGTCCCAGGATGAAATGCTTAACATTGGACTAAAGGTTGGCGCTGATGTACCATTCTGCATTCTTGGAGGAACTTACCTTGCTGAAGGCATTGGTGAAAAATTAAGCAGGCTTAATGATTTTAAGTGGGAAAATATATTGATTATAAAACCTGATTTTTCAATGTCTACGGCATTTGTTTACAAAAATCTTCTTCCGCAGGATTACAATTCATTCAAAGAAAACAAAATAATTGAATTTATAAACTCCGGTGAATTTTACAATGCTGCAATATCGACTTCAAACACCCTTGAAAAAGTTGTTGAAAAATTTCATCCTGAAATTAAAGATATTATTAACTTATTGCTTGAAAATAAGGCTGTAGCAGCACGAATGACAGGAAGCGGCTCAGCAGTACTTGGTTTTTTTGAAAGCGAACAAAGTCTAGAAGAAGCATATAATAACATTGTAAAAGAATTTCCCCATACATTTAAAACAAAAACAACTCTAAAAGGCATCGAAATTTGTGATTAAATTGTTGCGGTATGGGTATTAGCTTAATGACGAATGCGAGGGATGTATATGAAAAAAATCATAATTTTAGCACTAATAATAGCTTTAATTGCTTCAGGATGCTCCGAAAAAAATGAGACTGAAGAAAATAAAAACACGAGCACTCAAAAACAGGAAAATCCACAGACTTCCGAAGATGCAATAATAGCCCCCGATTTTGAACTTGAATCTCTGGACGGCACGACAATTAAACTCAGTGAAATGAGAGACAAAAATGTAATAATAAATTTCTGGGCTACATGGTGCGGGTACTGCGTTATTGAAATGCCTGACCTTCAAAAACTTCAAGAAACATATAAGGACGATTTGCTCGTTTTAACTGTGAATGTTGGTGAGTCAAAAGAAATTGTTCAGAAGTTCATGGAAGAAAACAACTTAAATCTAACTGTAGTACTGGATAAGGACATGGCTGTGTCGAACAATTACGGCATACGCTCATATCCTACAACAATTGCAGTAAATAAAAAGGGAGAAGCCGTAAGAGGTTATGTAGGAATGCTTACTTACGAACAGATGGAACTTCTTTACGATTATTTTGAAGAATAACATGACTATTGATTACAACATAATTTTTCACAAAATGTAAGGGCGGATCTTGTGGACGTCACTGAAAAAGTCCTTCCTGTCATCCTGAACGATAGTGAAGGATCTCATCTTTGTTGAAAATATGAGATTCTTCGGCTATGCCTCAGAATGACAGTGAATAAATGTATAGTTTTTCAGTGGCCTCATCTTGTGTCCGCCCGTATTATTAAACTCAACCCTACATCATTGAAACAACTTTGTTATGAGACTGACATGGCTATGCATGTTATTTTTTTGCTTCTTTTATTTCCTTTATTAAAAGAGGCAGAATTTCTCTTACGTCTCCTACTATGCAGTAGTTTGCAACCTTGAATATCGGCGCATCAGGATCAATGTTTATTGCAACTATTGTCTCTATATCTGCAAGTCCTGCAAGATGCTGAATTGCTCCGGAAATTCCGCATGCTATATATACTTTTGGAGCAACTGTCTTGCCTGTCTGTCCAACCTGTTGACTGTAGGGCATCCATCCCTGATCAACTACAGGCCTTGAAGACCCTAATGCTCCTCCGAGGGCATCTGCAAGTTCCTGTGCAAGCTGTATATTTTTTGCACTTCCTATTCCTCTTCCCACACTTACAATAATATCTGCATCGGAAAGATTTGCTCCTTCTTCATTGTCAATGTTTCTGATTTTTTTTACAAAACTTTCTATTGGTGAAGGAACAGGTAGTATTGTTATTTTTCCTGTTTTTGTATAGTCTGGTAAAAGGGGCTTGAAAACTTTTGGTCTTACTGTAGCCATTTGTGGGCGGTTGTTTGGGCACACTATGGTTGCCATGAGGTTTCCACCAAATGCTGGCCTTGTCTGGAGAAGAAGTCTTTCTTCCTTGTCAGCTTCAAGCACAGTGCAATCTGCAGTAAGTCCTGTTCTCAATGTGGATGAAATGTGTGGAGCTAAAGACCTTCCGTTTGATGTTGCACCTATTAAGACTATTTCAGGCTTATACTCTTGAATAAGCTGTATCATCATTTCTCCATACACATGATCGTTGAAATCATCCAACCATTCTGCTTCCATAACCAGAACTTCATCAGCTCCATATGCACAAAGTTCCTGTGCAAGATTTTTTATGTTGTTACCAATGAGTACCGCAGTAACAGGCACATCTAAATTTTTCGAAAGATCTCTTGCCTTTCCCAGGAGTTCAAGTGAAACTGTCTTTAACTTCCCATATCTTTGCTCGGCGAAAACCCATATTCCTCTGTAAGAGCTTAAATCTTTTTGAACAATATCATCTCTTACAAAATTAATTGCACTAAACTTGCAGCTATCAGAACATGAACCGCACAATGTACATTTTTCATTTATGTCTGCTTTTTTATCCTTAATTTCAATTGCTCCAAATGGGCATGCTCCCACACACTTCTTGCAGCCAACACATTTTTCTTTAATTATGTTTATGTTTGCCATATTATGATTCCTTCCCCATCAATATTTCAGCTAACTTCTTCGATTGTTCGAAAGGTGTTCCCAATAGGTAGATACTGTTCACATCATGAACAGGAACAAATGTCTTTCTAACTTGTGTTGGTGAACCCTTGAGGCCTGATCTGTTTTCATCAGCTGCTGCATCCTTTGATGTAACAATTTCAATTTCCGCACTTTTAGCATTTCTCATGCTTTTTATAGAAGGAAGCCTTGGCATGTTTATTTCCTTCACAACTGTTATGAGGGCTGGAAGCTTTATTTCTATTTCTTCATAACCGTCATCTGTTATTTTCATGCAGCGCATAAAGCTGCAGTTTAATTCAATAATTTTGCTTATGTCTGTTGCATAGGCAATTCCCAATGTCTTTGCAAGGCTTGGTCCCACTTGGGCAGTGTCTCCATCTGTTGCCTGTTTTCCGCATATAATAAGATCATATTCTCCGATTTTTAGAGCTCCTCTGCTCAGGGCATAGGATGTTGCAAGAGTGTCTGCTCCGGCAAATTTTCTGTCAGTTAAAAGCATTGCCTTGTCTATTTTAAGTGAAATTGCTTCTCTGAGCATTTCAGTGGCCGCTGGTATCCCCATGGAAAGGCCGTAAACTTCAGCACCGTATTTTTCCTTTATGCGCACAGCTTCTTCAATGGCATAAGTGTCAAATGGATTTATGATAGATGCTACATTTTCTCTTATTATTGTATTTGTTGAGGGATCCATTTTTACTTCATTGGTTCCCGGAACTTGCTTTATGCATACAATTATTTTCATTATATGTCCTCCCCTTTTTCATATGGAAACACAGCGCCTCTGTTTAATAGCTGATCAGGGTCAAATAATTTTTTTATACTTCTCATTTCATCCAGCTCTTCATAGCTGTACATTTTCTGAAGGAAAGGAACCTTAAGCTTTCCAACCCCGTGTTCAGCAGAAACAGCTCCTCCCATGGCAGCAATTTTTTCAGCCCATGTGAGATACAGTTCCTTACCTTTTTTATATTCTTCCATGTTTCTTGGAATTGTGTTCACATGGAGGTGGTTGTTGCCTACGTGACCAAATATGACAGCATGAAGATTATTTTTTTGGATGTCTTCATTGTACATTTTCATCAGTTCTTTCAGCTTGTCATCAGGAACGGACATGTCTGTCCCAAGCTTAGTAATTCTTGAGTCAGTTTTCTTGGCAATATCTATTTGCATGTTCACGCATTCAGGGCATGCATGCCTGAAACTGTGAAGTTTTTCAAGGCTTGTTGCATTGTTTGCAACCCAGGTTGCATCTCCATCTCCTCCAAGTTTTTCTATACAAGTTCCAAGGCTATCAATTCCACTCCATATTTCGTCATCAGAATCGCTTTCAATTTCTATGTAGACAGCTGTATGATATCCGTCCTTAATTTCCTGTATGGCTGCAAAGGCAGGATTTGTTTTTTGCTGCACTTTAAGCATTTCCAGTGCATTGTGGCTAAAAAATTCAATGGCTGAAGGTTTTAAGCTAAGCGTCTTCATATCTTCAAAAATCTTCTCTCCCCGGGCTGCACGCACCAGATCAAGAGCCTTGTCCTCATCCGGCATGAAGACAGTAACTCCCCAGTTTGCTCCTTGCTTTTTATTCAGTTCAATTTCTATTTCGCTTATTATTCCAAGAGTTCCGTCCGAACCTATGAACAAATCAATCATGTCCATGTCAGGCTTGTTGTAGTATCCGGAAGTGTTTTTCCTCACATGAGGCATCTTGTATTTTGGAAGTTCTCCCTTAATTGTTCTTCCGCTCTTTGTGACCAGCTGGAAGTGTCCATCTCTTGCCATGTACTGTCCTCTTTTTAGGCTCAGCACATCTCCGTCTGCGAGAACAACACGAAGTGATTCAACGTGATCCCTGGTTGAACCATATCTGAAGCTTTTTGCTCCGGATGCGTTGCATGCAGCCATCCCTCCTATGGAAGCAGAAATTTCTGTTGGATCCGTAGAATAAAACCACTGATTTTTTTCCATATTATTAAGTGCTTCTCTTGATTGCTCATCCCAGTCCATAGTCACAAATGATTTGTTAGCGAGATATTTTCTCACTTCCGTCAAAAGAACACCTGGCTGAACCCTCAGGAAAAAGCGATCATTTTCATGGTCATATCTTGCTCCTGTAACTTTGTTCATCTTGCTGAGATTTATGATGTGGCCGCCAAAAGGAACGGCAGAAGCAGCAAGTCCCGTTCTCGCTCCCTGTGTTGTTATTTCCATGTTTTTATAAGCACATTCCTTTAGGGAATGTATGATTTCTTCTTCTGTCTTTGGAAATGAAATGCTCTGTGCGGTTCCTGTCTGACGTGATTCGTCCCTCAGGTACTCACTGTACATTTCAGCAAAGGTATTATAATTTTCCATTGGTCCTCCGCTTATATGATTGAATTAATTTAGTTAACTGATTGAAGAAAGTTTAGCACAATTACTAGATGCTGTCAATGATATTAAGTGTAAAAATAACAAACAAAAAAACAGATCATTGTCTGTTTATATGTTGATATGGTTTTTCAATACCGTAGGGGAGGACTTCATGTCCTCCCGCAAATTTTACTATTGAATTATAATACGGGCGGATACAAGATCCGCCCCTACAACTCGTTGAAAATTCAGTTTGTCAAGTCTGAAGATTTCGTCTGCTTGTTATTTATTTTTGTAAAACCTGTATGGCCTTTCCATGTGCTCCTGCATGTTTTCTCTTGCCTGTTCAGGTTTTTGATCCCGTATGGACTCATATACTCTTTCGTGGAGATTCACTGTGAGCTTGCGGTCTTCCACAGGAAGGTTGTATATAGTTTCAACCATTTGCTTCTTCATGAGAATGTTCAAAGTTTCCATAAGCTTGAAACACATGTCGTTGCCTGAACACTTAACTACCTGCTGGTGAAAATCATAATCCAGTCTTGCAAAGATTTCGTAGTCTTCATTTATGTGTTCCTTGTGGTTTTTTATGATTTCTTCAAGAACATGCAAATCTTCCTCTGATCTGTTCCTTGCTGCAGCTTCAGCCATGGCAATCTGAATTGCACGTCTTAGTTCAAACAACTCAAGCTCCGTGGTTTTTTCAAACATCAACATATAAATAAGCGGCATGTAGCTGTCAGTCATGTCCGGCTTGTTGATTCTTATTCCCTTGCGGGGACTTACGGTAACAATGCCCAGAAACTCCAGCACTCTCAAGGCTTCCCTAAGGGTTGGCCTGCTTACATTGAGCATCTTAGTCAGTTCAGGCTCACTGTATAGCTTATCTCCATATTCAATCTTGTTTTCATGTATGCTGTTAAGTATTCCTTCAACTATCTGCATATATGCTTTCTTGCTCTTAACTGGATTTAAGCTGATATTTTCCATATTCTTCTCCGGATTAATTTTTCCTTAGTATACCACAGTTAACTGAATTAATCAATTGCCGCAAGAACAACTCCTGCGGCAATAAAAATTATTTTATAATTTCTTTTAGACATTTTATGGTGAAATCAATGTCTTCTCTTGAAACTCCTATGTGGCATACAAAACGGTATTCTCCGCCTTCTTCGCCGTTTATTTTTATGTTTTTCTCATAGAGCTTTTCAACAAGTGTATTGCTTGAAACTATTTCTTCGCTGATTTCAAAGAACACCATGTCTATGTCGAGCCTGTCAGTTACAACCTTTACTCCGTCAATCTTTGAAAGTTCTTCAGCCATGTATTTTGCATTCTTGTGGTCTTCTTCAAGTCTTTCTGTCATTTTTTCCAGCGCAATTATTCCGGCAGCTGCAAGTATTCCAACCTGTCTCATTCCGCCGCCCATTAATTTTCTGTTTTTTCTTGCCCTGTCTATGAATGATTTGCTTCCTGCAAGCATTGACCCTGCCGGAGCCGCCAGACCCTTAGAAAGACAAAACATAACTGTGTCGGCACATGCAGCAAGTTCCTTAACATCGACTCCCAATGATATTGCAGCATTGAACAGTCTTGCTCCATCCATGTGAACAGGAAGTGAATGTCTTTCTGCTATATTTTTTATTTCTTTCATTGTTTCAAGAGGAACAACAGCCCCGCAGCCATGAGCATTTTCCACGCATATGAGTCCTGTTTCAGGTTCATGTATGTCATCGACTCTTATTGCTTTTTCCACATCCTGGGGATTCATGGCTCCATTTTGAGTTTCAAGAGTACGAAGCTGGACACCTGCTATTACTGCAGAAGCTCCTACTTCATGAACAACAATGTGGTTGTTTTTACCTATAATGACTTCCTGTCCTCTTCTTGCATGAGTAAAAAGAGCAAGCTGATTTCCAAAAGTTCCGCTTGGAACAAAGATTGCCGCTTCCTTGCCAACTTTTTCAGCTGCCAGCTTTTCAAGCTTGTTTATTGTTGGATCGTCCCCGTAAACATCGTCACCGACCTCAGCATTTGCCATTGCCTGTCTCATTTCATCTGTTGGCATTGTTACAGTATCGCTTCTCAAATCAATAAATTTCATTTTATCATCCTCTATTCTATATTGTTGTTTATTTGTCTGCATGCTTTCACAACGTGCTTTGCCAGTACAGCTGTTGTTACAGAACCCACTCCTGCAGGTACCGGTGTTATGAGTCCGCACTTTTCAATGCAATCTGTTGTGTTTACATCACCTGTCATGTTTCCTTGGCTGTCGACGTTTATACCAACATCAATTACTGCTGCCCCTTCTTTTACAAAGTCAGATGTTACCATGTTTGATTTTCCTATGGCTGCAATTAAAATGTCCGCCTTTGCAGCAACATCAGGCAAGTTTTCTGTCTTTGAATGGCATATGGTAACTGATGCATTTTCTTTCAATAAAAGCATGGCAGCAGGCTTTCCTACAACCATGGATCTTCCAAGAACTACAGCATTTTTGCCTTTCAAGGGAACATTGTAGTGCTTAAGAATTTCAATTGCTGCAGTAGGTGTACATGGAGGAAATCCTGTTTCATCACCTTCCAAAACCTTTGCCACATTAATTGGGTTGAAGCAATCAATGTCCTTTTCAGGACTTATAATAAATTTAACGTCATTTTCATTTATTTGTTTTGGAAGAGGTCTGAACAAAAGTATTCCATGTACAGTTTCATCACCGTCAACCTTTTTTAATTCCTGTGCAAAATCATCCTGGCTTATATCTGCAGAGAGTTCCAGAACCTCGCATTCTATTTTGCAGGAATTCATTCTTTTAACAGCTGCTCTTTCGTAAGACAAGTCGTCTTCTCTTTCGCCAACTCTTACGATTTTAAGTTTTGGAAAAATGTTTTTTCCCTTGAACTGTTCTACTTCTTTTTTAACTTCTTCTGTTATTTTATCTGCAACGGGCTTTCCTTTTGCCAATAGTCCCATATTATTCTCCTATAATTAATTGCTCAATATTTCAATTACCCTTTCATAAACCTCATCGGCTTTTTCATTGCCGTCCTTGAGAAGTTTTTTTGAACTTTCCAGATTGTTTTTAACATATTCTTCATCTGTTATGGAATTCAGATTTATGAGTACATTAAGATACGCGCTGTTTATGGCAGCCTTCAAACACTGTATACCAACGCCCACATCGCTTACTATTGTCTTCGTACAAATTTCTATGAGCTCTTCATGAAGAAGTATTCCTTCGTATGAAAGCTTCAATGTTTCCAAAGGTGCTTCACACGCTTCTTTAAGGCACTTCTGAAGAGTTTCTTCCTTTATTTTTTGTTCCTGCTCTGTTTCTTTGGGCATGATATATGCTCTTGACAAAGGTTCAAAGCTTTTTGCATCTTTTTCCACCAGATCCAGCAGTTCGTTTCTTAATATGTCTGCTCTTCTTAAAATATCCATGTGCTGTTCTTCAAACTGCAGCAATTTTTTCTTACCAACGGAATAGTTTACAACCATTGAATTAAGGGCAGCTCCTAAAGCACCTGCAAGTGCTGCAGCTCCCCCTCCCCCTGGAACAGGTTTTTTTGCTGCAAGCTCATCTGCAAAATCCCTGCATGACAATTCAGTTAACACCATATCACCTCGCTAATATATAATACACAAATATCATTACCATTTTATTATAATATAGCATTTTTAAAAAGTCATCATAAATCATGAACAGATATTCTTTTATAAAAAAGACCAGCACCACTGCCATTCAGTTGATACCAATTTTTTTCAATAATGCAGGGTAGGACTGCCGTCCCCCCCAAATATAACAATATTTTGAATTAATAACACTCGGGCGGACACAAGATCCGCCCATACGAACTATTTAATTAACATATAGCGGTGAATCAGAAATCCCGGATATTTTTTGATTTAATAAAACAGGCAGACACTGAATCTGCCCTTACAATTAGTGGAAAGCTATTTATCGTTGTACACAGCAAAATGAATGTGGTCTTCCCACACCCCGTTTATTTCAAGATAGCGTTTTGAAAATCCTTCCTGTTCAAATTTAAGTTTTTCCATAACCTTCAACGACCTCTGATTCCTTGGCACCACATTGACTTCTATTCTGTGGAGTCCGAAATCGTCAAACATTATTTGAACTGTCTTTTCTATTGCTTCTGTCATATAACCCTTGTTTATTTCATCCTTATCTAATTTGTATCCCAAAAAACAAGATTTGAAATTTCCCATTATAATATTGCTGTAGCAAACATTGCCTATGATTTTATTGTCTTCTTTTTTTATAATCCAGAAGCGCACAAGGCTGTTGTTCTTAAATGTGTTGTATTCATAGTTAAGCTGTCTTTTATGATATGAAAGGGTATAAAAATCTCTAGTTCTTTTTGGCTCCCACTCACTTAAGAAATTATGATTCCTCTTGTAATATTCAAGAACCTCTCTGCCGTATACAGGTTTTAAAATTTTTAAGTACAGTCTTTCCGTTTCATATCGCGTCTGTTTAAACATTAAATCACTCCCCTTAAGACTATTACAATTTTATATTTCATCTGCTCATAAGTCAACTTATTTTGCTTTACTAAGCATTTTATTTGTGATAGTATACATTATTATAGCTGACTTCAGGGGGTGGGAAAAAATCAAAAGAAAAAATATATTTCTCATATTCACATTATTTTATTTGTACTTCATCATGGCTCTTTTTGAAAGTTCCAAAGGAAACTTTGTTCCGTTTTTTCTTGAAGAATTCAAAATAACCAATGCTGAATTAAGCCTTGTGCTTTCTCTGAACACAGTGGGGTGTGTAATAGGAAGTTTTCTTGGAGGATATTTTTGTGAAAAATTCGGACATAAATTTGTGTACATAGCAGGTTCGGTCTTATCAACCATCGGTGTATTAATTGCACCTTTTACTTCAAACATATTTATGCTTGGACTTTTCAATTTCATATTCGGAATCGGGCGTTCAGCCATATCCGTGGGAGTAGACTCCATGGTTCCTGTTTTGTCAATAGGATTTGAATCCATATTGATGAACATAACCCATTTTACATACGGTCTTGGAAGTTTTGCAGGACAAAATGCCTATGGAAACTTTCTTACACAAGGAGTGGAATGGAGGAGAATATATCTGTTCCTGGGGATATTCTATGTTGTATCGGTAATATTAAGTTTGATTGTAAAAACACCAAGCATCAAGGTAATAAAAAGCGAAGATTCACCAATGAAGAACAAAATGTACAAGGAGCCATTGATATACATGTTCATGTTTGCCATAACATTTGGACTGGTGACAGAAGCTGTTATCAATACATGGTTTATAAGCTACATAAGAAGCTCTTACAGTCTTGATCCTGCAGCAGCAGCAAAATATGCTTCAATATTTTTTCTGATGTTTGCTATGGGAAGGCTTTTAGGCGGGTTCATAGTGAATAAAATAGGAGATTCAAAGGGGCTGCAGATGTTTTTGCTTGCAGGTGCCGTGTGTATTTTGGCAGGTCTTAAATTAAAAAGTGAAGGAATTATGCTCATCGCCATGTCAGGATTTTTTATTTCAATAACATTCCCAACAATGATGGTCATAATCAATTCCATATTTAAACAGAAATCATCTCTTGCCATTGGTTATTCAGTGACATTAAGCAACATTTTATATGTCATCATATTTAATCTGACAGGATATTTAAATGATTTGCTTGGAACATACGCTGCATTTTACGTCGCACCTGTTTCTATGATAGGATGTTTGACAATGCTCATATTAATAAACAAAAAAGTTAAAAATGAAAATTATGTATAGAAAATCGGAGGAAATATGTCTTTAGAAAACCTTATAATTCCAGAAAACTACACCAGTAAACTTTCACTGCTGGAAACTCAAATTGCAATCAAAAAAATAAAAGATTTTTTTGAAGGCGAACTTTCAAAAAACCTGTCACTCATAAGAGTATCAGCACCACTTATGGTGCGACCTGAATCAGGACTTAACGATGACCTGAACGGCATTGAAAGAGCAGTTCGCTTCGATATGCTTGATACAAAGTATGATGTTGAAATTGTACAGTCTCTTGCAAAATGGAAAAGAAATGCTCTGGGAAGCTACCGCTTTGACACATATACAGGGCTTTACACAGACATGAATGCCATCAGACGTGATGAAGATTTGGATAATATCCATTCTATTTATGTTGACCAATGGGACTGGGAAAAAATCATAAAGAAAACTGATCGCAGCAAAGATACACTCAAGTATGTTGTTACCCAGATTTACAATGTTTTCAGATCTACAGAAAAATACCTAGAAAGTTTGTATCCGTTCCTGAGGAATGAACTTCCTTCAGAAATTCATTTTATAACTACCCAGGAACTTCTTGACCTTTATCCGGACAAAACTCCAAAGGAAAGAGAATACCTGATTACAAAAGAAAAGAAAGCTGTATTTTTAATGGAAGTTGGAAAAAAACTGTCTGACGGAAAAATACATGACGGCCGTGCAGCCGACTATGACGACTGGTCATTAAACGGCGACATATTGTTTTATTTTTCAACTCTCGACATTGCACTTGAGCTTTCATCAATGGGTATAAGAGTTGACAAGGACGCACTTCTTTCTCAGCTTGAAGAAAGAAATCAAATGCACAAGTCTAAATTTCCGTTCCATCAGGATGTCATCAATGAGAGAGTTCCTTTTACCATCGGCGGCGGCATCGGACAGTCAAGAATATGCATGTTCTTCCTTCAGAAGGCCCACATAGGTGAAGTTCAGTCATCTGTATGGCCTGAAAACATGATAGAGCTGTGCAAGAAAAATGAAATACACCTTTTGTAAAGAAATGAAGAATTAAGAGTGAAGAATTAAGAATTAAAGGAAAGGCATTGTGCTTAAGCACAATGCCTTCAATCATTTTTAACTCTTAATTTTTAATTCTTAATTACCTACATATGTAGGCGTCTTTTTATTTCAGCGCGCAATTTTTGTTCCTCGAATATGAGTATTGTAGATAATGAAATTATGCTTGTCACTATGCACAACAGCGAAGGAAACAATGATTTTACCAGCCCCATCAGTATGAATATAACCGGAATTATTCCGAACAATCCGTCTATTATTATGTAAAGGATGTAATCTTCAACGTGAAGATTTCTGACCTTTGATATGATCGCCATGGATATTATGGCAAACACACATGCAAGTGGAATAACATATGTTATGGACCATCCTCTCCATCCCGTTATCAAATCCCACAGAATTGTTATTACAGAAATAATCATTACCTGGTATACAAGGTTCTTCGGAATGTTGTTTCTTTTGTTTATGGCTGTAATCAGGCTGGCCCATACTGACCCCAGGCCGCCCAGCACGAACAATGACCATGCTCCCCTTTGAGGAAAAAGAATATTAAATGCTACAGACACTGTGGCTATTACTATTGAAGCAAGCAGCATTATTTTAAAGAACAACCCATGTTCTCTGTATACAAACGATATGGTTGGAAATACTTCATCAGTGGGGTCTCCCTTTATTGCTTCCTGACAAAGAGGGCAATATTTTCGATTTCCCACTACATTTACTTTACAGTTATTACAATATTTCATAAAGCACTCCTATTCTTCATCAACTTTGTTGGATGCTATGTCAACGGGTATACCCATGTCAGTAAGTGTTTTAAAAAAACGCCTTTGAATTTCCGTACTAACGAAAGCAGAAGTAAAACTTATTCTCAATATGTTTTCGTAGGAGCATACACAAGCCTGAAGCTTGTTTGTGCTTACAAAAATATCAAAGGATGAAATGAATGGTTTTATTTCATCGGGCATGTTTACCTTTCCCACATTTGACAATGTTGAAGTATAGCTTCTGTCAACAAAGCTGTTTGCAATTTTAAGAAAAAAGTCCTTTACTGACAAAGGGATGGCCCTCAATAAATAATTGTGTTCAAGAGAAGCCAAAGAGTTTATCCTTCTTCCAAGGTGTTCCGGAGTCAGGTTTTCCCTGAAACTGTTTTTTAAAGCTTCTATAACTTCCTCTATTTCGTTGCCCCCTCCCGAAAAATTATAATCAACATTTATTACCCCGAAGAAATTTCTGGCTGTCTGGGAATAATAATAATTTCTCAGGTTTACCGGTATGCTTAGAACAACAGGTCTTTTCTTTAGTCTTGCAGGGATTTCATCGTTAATTGCAATCATTAATATTGCAGCTAAAAATATGGTAAGAGATGTGTTGTATTCCTTTACCTTTGCAAGTATTGAATCAACAGGAATAACACCTTCTATAATTCGTATTCTGTATTCAGGCAGCTTCAACCCCCTTATTCTAAAAGCCTTCTGACTTTTTTTGCCATTAGATGTACTTGTCTTGGAATAATATTTTTGAAAGCTGTCGTCCATTTTCTGTGTTCTGGAAGCATCGCTCAACAATACAGGAACATGTTCCTTAAATTGGCCTTCGTGCTTTATGGTTATGTAATGAAAAACAAGAGTTTTGAAAAACTGCAGCGCACCGGCACCGTCAGACAATGCGTGATATACCTCAAAGCTTATGCGTTTTTTAAAGTACATAACCCTGAAAAGAAGCGTCTTGTTGTTTTTATCGTACAATGTCGAGCACGGAGGAAGATTTTCCTCAGTTACAACTGCCTTGAAGTGGCTTTTTTCAAAATAATACCAGAACAAGCCGCTTTTTATTATGGACTTGTAAAGAGGAAATGTTTCAATTGTAATGTCAAGGGCGCTCTGAAGTGCATTTTTGTCAACATTTTCATACAGTTCGCATGCAAATCTGAACACCTTTGTATCGCTGTTTTTGCTGTTTGGGGGAAATATTTTTGCAGCATTGTCCAGCTTGCTCCATTCTGATACTCTTTTATTCTTCAACGTTACTCACCTCATCTAAAAAGCGGTTTATTATTTCATAGCAAATCTTCACCTGCGGAAAGCTGGGAGGAAGAGCAAAAAATCCGTGGAGGGCATCCTTGATTCGGAATATTTCAACTTTATTTCCGGCAGCTCGAAGTTTCCTTCCGTATTCCTCTCCTTCATCTCTGAGAGGGCAAAATTCAGCCGTTATTATAAGCGTTTCAGGCTGATCTGATAAATCATCTGCAAGTAGTGGAGCAAAATAAGGATTTGAATAATCGCTGTCATTTGATTTATATAATTCCATGTAATCACATACTCTTTTGGATGTGAGAAGGTAATCAGTTCCATTTAAATGAACAGACTGAAATGGTGATGTTTCACTGTGATTGTTGTAAGTGGAAGGATATATCAATATCTGCTTTTTAATGCTGAATTCCTTCCTTTCCCTGGCCATGAGGGACAATGCAGCAGCTAAGTTGCCTCCTGCGCTGTCTCCTATTATGGTGATTTCTTTAAAATTGTTTTCTTCCTTAGTTATAAAGGCTTTCGCTGCCTGATAACAGTCTTCCAGCCCTGCAGGAAACGGATGTTCAGGAGCAAGCCTGTAATCCACTGAAACGACGTTGTGATTTGTTATTCTTGCCATGTTGGCGCACACTTTGCTGTAAGAATCTATGTTTCCTGTAACCCATCCTCCTCCATGGAAAAAAAGAAGCATGGGATAATCTCCTTCCTTTTCAGGAGAAAAAATTCTCACAGGTATGCTGTGATTTTCAGAATCAACCTCACAGTCCCATGTCTTGAAGAACGGCTTAAGGTAGTGCCTGTGAGTAATATTTACAAAATTCCTTTGAAGCTCATAATTTTTTTTAACATCTATGTCTTTGTAGGACAATGCCTTAAGGGCAGCTCTTACAACCTTATTTATTGCCATAATTACCTCATATTATTATTTTACATCATTATATATATAAAAATAATAGGTGTCTACATTTCTTTTAAAATTTGATAAAGTAGTCTCATTGCTTACATGGAGAAAATCATTTCCTTTTTTGGTTGACTTTTGTTTATAATATATTAAAATAATAAGTGAACAAAATATAATTTAGGAGGAAACTATGCAAAAATACGTATGCGACGCTTGTGGTTATGTTTATGATCCAGCCGAAGGAGATCCAGACAACGGAATCGCTCCTGGAACATCATTTGATGCTTTGCCGGATGATTGGGTTTGCCCATTGTGCGGTGTAGGCAAAGATATGTTTTCACCAGAATAAAATATTTGTTTATAAAGATGGCGTAAGCCATCTTTATTAATGTGTTATGAATGTTCCTTCTTCAAGCTCCTTGAAAGCTTGATTAAGCTGTTCTCTTGTGTTCATTACAATGGGTCCTCCCCATGCTACAGGTTCTTTTAGAGGCTTTGCTGCATGCAGGAAAAATCTTATTTCACTGTCAGAAGCCTTTACTTTAAACTCATCACCTTCACCAAACAACAATGCTCTCCTGCTTTTAACAAGTTCTTCTGATGTGCCGAAAAAGCCTTCACCCTCGACTATATAAACAAACAAAGTATTATCACTGTCAATCTTCAAGTTCCATACAGCATTTGGTTTCAAAGAAACATCCAGATAAAGCATTTTTACATAATTGCCAAATACAGTGCTGGTATTTTCCTTATAATCACCTGAAATCACCCTTATTTCTGCATTGTTTTCATGAACAACCGGCACCATGTCATTTGTAATATCACAGTAAGCAGGTTCCGTCATTTTATCCTTTGCAGGAAGATTAAGCCATAGCTGAGTGCCAAGCATTCTGTCTGATGCCTGTGGCATTTCCTGATGCATTATTCCTCTTCCTGCAGTCATCCATTGACAACATCCGTCCTTTATGCTCCCTTTGTTCCCAAGGCTGTCACCATGTTCTATATCTCCATTTATAAGATATGTTATAGTCTCAATTCCTCTGTGCGGATGCCACGGAAATCCTTTGATGTAATCCTCCGGATTTGTTGAATCAAACGCATCAAGCATCAAAAACGGATCAAAATCCTCAACGTCCTTATGTCCTATTACCCTTACCAATCTTACTCCTGCACCATCGACAGCCCTGGCTCCTTCAACGGTCTTTTTAATCTCTCTTATCATGTCGCCTCCAAATTTTTCATTTTTATAAATGATACCCAATTACTGTGCAGATAAACAAAAACAGCATGCTATGCATGCTGTTGATTGTTAAATTATTGTTCCGCCGCCTATTACAATGTCTCCATCATAAAAAACAGCTGCCTGTCCGGGAGTTATTGCTCTTTGCTTATCTTTGAACTCCACAAGTATTTTATCATCATCAACAGGATGAAGAGTAGCCTCAGTTTCCATTTGGCTGTACCTTGTCTTCACCATTGCCTTCATTGGTGCAGTGAGTTTTTCTACAGCAATCATGTTAATGTCTGAAGCCGTCAACCTGTTTGAATACAAGTCTTTTTCGTCTCCAATGGTAACAGTGTTCATATTCTTGTTTTTGCTTACTACATAAGCAGGTTTTCCGAAAGCAACCCCAAGACCCTTTCTTTGTCCAACGGTGTAATGGATGATGCCCTGATGCTGTCCAATAACCTTACCTTCCATGTCAACGAAGTTTCCACGTGGGGATTCAACACCCATTATATTTTCAAGAAATCCGGCATAATCTCCGTCTTTAACAAAGCATATGTCCTGGCTGTCAGGCTTCCTTGCGTTTATGAGATCTCTTTCTTCTGCAATTTTTCGAACGTCTGTTTTGTACATTCCTCCAAGAGGCAGAAGCGTCCTGGACAAATCATGCTGAGAAAGAACGTAAAGGACGTAGCTTTGGTCCTTTGAAGCATCAACGGCTTTTTTAAGCAAATATCTTCCGCTTCCTTTGTCCAGTTCAATTTGTGCGTAATGACCAGTTGCTATATAATCTTTTTCCATTAAAATTGCTCTTTGGATAAGTTTTGAAAACTTTATATATCTATTGCAGTCTATGCACGGATTAGGCGTGTTTCCCATTTCATAGCTATGAGCAAACTTATGCATAACTTCTTCCTTGAATTTTTCTCCGAAGTTGAAAACAAAATGCTCTATACCAATCTTGTAGCATACCCTTCTTGCATCCTCCACATCCTCTAAGGAGCAGCAAGTTCTTGTTCTGCATGAGGTTTCTACATCTTCATTTGAAAAGAGTTTTAACGTAGCACCGCATATGTCGTAACCCTGGTCCCTCAAAAGTACTGCGGCAACTGAGCTGTCAACCCCGCCGCTCATGGCAACCATTACTTTTTTATTCATTAATATCTCCTATTCTAAAAAACAGGACATTTCTGTCCTGTTTAAAAGTTCTTTATTACATTATATAGCTGTATGTTTTTAATGTCAATTGTTAATCTTCCTCTTTGTCTTCTGCCTTCTTCTTATTTGTCTTTTCTATCAATGTGGAGAGAATTATTCCAACTTCAAACAAAAGAAGCATTGGAGCTGCCAACAGCGTCTGTGTTATTACATCAGGCGGCGTTAATATTGCAGCTACTACAAATATGGCAAGAATGAAGTATTTTCTGTTAGCCTTAAGGAACTCAACTTTAACTATTCTGAATTTTGTCAAAATTACCATTATTATTGGAAGCTCAAATATCAGTCCAAAGGACAACAATGTTCTTATAACGAAACTCAGATAATTTTCAAAGCTTATCATTTCCTGTATCTCATCAATCTGGAATCCCATGAAGAATCTGAGCATTATAGGCATAACTACCATGTAGGAAAAAACAATTCCGACTATAAAAAATATTCCGCCTACAAACAACGAAACGGCAATAGTTCTTTTTTCGTTCTTCTTAAGCCCCGGGCTTATAAACATCCATAACTGAAGAATCAAAAATGGTGCAGCTATGACAAATCCGCCTATTACAGCTATTTTCACATAGGACATCAGAAGCTCTGCAGGTGCTATAAAGACAAATTGGATTTCTGGAACTATTCCTATTATATCCTTGACTACAAACTCAGAAAAATTATAGCATCCCAAAATAGCAACCAATAGCACTATGCTTGAATAAACAAGCCTTTTTCTCAGTTCAGTCAGATGTTCGACCAGTGTTAAATTTTTTACATCTTCTACTTTTTCTTTTCTTCTTATCATAATTTACCTTCAAGTTAAGCTTGTATTTGCATAAAATATATTTTACCTTTATAGTCTATGTTTGTCAACAAAATATCATTTTAATTATTAGTATAATTCTTCCAGCGACTTAATTATGCAGTACAAAACATGATTGACCGGTGTTGGAATGTTAAGTTTTTTCCCAAGTTCAATAACTGTGCCTGCGAAATAATCAACTTCAGTCTTGCGTCTTGCTTCCACATCCTGTAGCATGGATGTCCTTCCTGAAGGAGAAAAATTATTCATTAATGTTACAAAGTCTTCTATGTCTTCTTCCCGAAGGTCAATATTTGAAGCTTTGGCTATTAATAGAACCTCCGTCATGGCTTCCCGGAAAAGAGTAAGGTTTGTACCTATTTTTGTCACTTTGCCGTAAGGGGCTTTCGTAACAGCCGTTACCTGGTTTACTCCGACATTCAGCATGAACTTTTTCCATATCATTCTGATCATGTCCGGAAATACAATGTTTTTAATTCCGGAATCGTTGAAGCATTCCTGCACTGCCTTCACTTCAGGAGACAATACTGTATTGTCGGCCTCACCGAAATGAATTTCACCGTCTTCTGTGTTTACAACTCCATTTTCAACTCTTTGGGCATCAATTTTCATGGACAGTCCATAGAGAACCTTGTTGTTTGGATATGCTGAATGAATTCTGGTTCTTGCAGTCACGCCGTTTAAAAATGTAATTAAAATAGTGTTGTCATCAATAAAACTTCTAACATCTTCTATGGCTTCCTCAAGCTGATAATTTTTTACGCAGAATATTAAAAGATCAAATTTTACATCAAGATCTCCCTTTGACAGCACATTTGTGTGAAATGTTTTTCCGTTTAAGGTGAACCCTTGTTTAAGCAGTCTTTCTTTTCGTGAAGCATCAGATATAACGGCAAAATTATTGCCGAAGTGATTGTTAAGTATATTGCCGTATACAGTTCCTACGGCTCCCATTCCTATTAAAGCAACATTTTCAATCTTCATATTAAACTCCCTTTGCTGATATTTAATATATTATAATCAAATTAGCAACATATGGCAATCGTTTTAAGGTTAATTAAAAATTTAACTTTCTCTATAAATATTAAAGCAGCGAATCTTTCAATAATGAAAGTTCGCTGCTAGATAGCTATATATTTTGTTCAAGCATTTCAAGCACGTAGTTTGGAAGTGCAAATGCTCCTTTGTGAAGAGCACTGTTGTAGTACTTTGTTTTTATAAGGAGCTTGTTCCATGCTTCTTCATCCATATGGTTTATGGGGTCGTACTTCTTTGAAGCAAACCCAAACAGCCAGTGACCTGAGCCATAAGTAGGAATATGTGCCTGGTATACTTTAGCCACAGGGAACACCTTCTTGATTTTTTCGTGAGCACGCTGCATTGCCGCTGCTTCCCTTGCATAGTATGGGCTTTCATGCTGATTCACAAGAATTCCATCTTCTTTCAGAGCCTTGAAACAATTTTCGTAAAAATCAACCGTAAAAAGTTCCATTCCCGGGCCAACAGGATCTGTTGAATCTACTATTATCAGGTCATATTCATTTTCTTTGGTCTTTACAAACTTCAAACCATCCTCGAAATATAAATTGACTTTTTCATGGCTCAATTTACATGCTGTTTGTGGAATATGGTCCACACACACATCAACAACCATTTTGTCGATTTCAACCATGTCTATTCTTTCAACCGTATTGTAGCGTGTGAGTTCCCTTACTGTTCCTCCGTCTCCTGCTCCGATTACAAGAATTTTTTTAATGTTTGGATTAACGGACATGGGTACATGTGTTATCATTTCATGATATACGAACTCATCCTTTTCAGTGAGCATAATATATCCGTCTATAACCAGCACTTTCCCAAACTCCGGAGTTTGGAAAACATCAATTTTTTGAAAATCGCTCTGCACGCTTTCAATCTGTTCGTCCACCCTGATGGTGAATCTTACATCTTTAGTGTGCTCTTCTGTAAACCATAATTCCATTTATTTATCCTCCTGAAAAATATTCATTCCGCTGAAAATTTCAATCATTTCTTTCCTCAAGCTGTCTGAAATTTCAAGCCTTTTCTTAGGAGCAAGCTCATTGACATCCTTGTTAAAAAGATAGTTCTGCAAATCAATGTCCTTTATGAGCATCTTTGTATGAAATGTATTTGACTGAAACACATTTATATCTATGGCGTCATACTTTTTCAAAGTTTCCTTGTCAATATAATCCTGAATAGATTTTATATCGTGGTCTATGAAAAACTTTTTGCCTGAAACATCTCTTGTAAAACCTCTGACACGGTAATCTATTGTGATTATATCAGAATCAAAACTGTCAATAAGATAATCCAATGCATTAAGAGGTGAAATCTGCCCGCACGTAGAAACATCTATGTCAACTCGGAATGTTGATATGGCATTTTCAGGATGATGCTCCGGGTAAGAATGAACGGTTACATGACTTTTGTCCAAATGGGCATGTATTGTTTCATGCTCCAATTTCTTCTTTTCTCCGATGATACCTTGATTACATGATTCATCTATTTCTTCCGGGGTCAATGCTCCTTCCGCAATCAGAATATTAACCGAAGCGCCTTGAGGATCATAGTCCTGCTTGGAAATATTCAGAATGTGTGCTCCTATAACATCCGTTACATTGCACAATATTTTCGTAAGCCTTTCAGAATTATATTGCTCATCAATATATTCTATATACTCCTTTTGTTCTCTCTCGCTTTTGGCATAGCAAACATCGTAAATGTTAAAGCTAAGAGATTTAGTAAGATTATTAAAGCCATACAATGCCAGCTTTTTTTCCAACCCTAACACCACTACCTTTCTTTTTTCAATTTACCTAAAATATTCCAAAGAATAATATTCTTTAGAATTAATTATTACATTATAAACTATTGTTTTTAGTATAGCAATATTTTTGTTTATGCTAATTTAATCTGACTTACATTTTATAGTGGATATCCTTTATTTGCAAAAAAAACGTCCGAAAGGACGTCAGCTTGATGACAAATTATATATAGAACGTTGTCATTCTGAGAGCGCAGCTCGAAGAATCTCATGTTTTCAATAAAGATGAGATCCTTCACTATCGTTCAGGATGACAGCGTCAGGGTTTGTCAATAGTCTGACGTCCGAAAAGACGTTATATTAGGTTTTTCCCAAATTCCCTGCATCTTTCAAGTGAATCAGAATCCGGGTTCCAAAGTTCTTTTATTCCTTCAGAAACCACTTCAAATTTTGCTTCCTTAAGTTCATCATAGATGATTTTCACTGATTCGCCGCTCCAGCCGTAGGAACCGAACGCTGCAGCCTTCTTTCCCGTAAACTTGAGGCCTTTAATCATCTCAAGAATACCTGCCGTTGCAGATAAAATACCATTATTTATTGTAGAGGAACCCACCAGAATCATTTTCGATTTGAAAATTTCCGTAACTATGTCATTTTTATCCCTCTTTGCACAGTTATACAATTTCACATTCACAGACGGATCCTTTGCTCTTATTCCTTCAGCAATTGCTTCTGCCATTCTGCGGGTTGCGTTCCACATGGTATCATAAATTATTGTAACTTGATTTTCCTGGTATGAATCAGCCCACTCCAGGTACTTTTCAGCAATCTGCAGAGGATTATCTCTCCATATTATCCCGTGGCTGGGGCAAATCATGTTCACAGGGATTTTCATATTAAGCACTTCATTGATTTTAGCAGTTACAAACTTAGAAAAAGGTGTCAGGATATTTGCATAGTATTTTATGGCTTCATCATAAAGTTCATCCTGATCAACAAGATTGTTGTACATGAGCTCAGAAGCATAGTGCTGACCGAATGCATCGTTGCTGAACAAAATGTTTTCACCAGACATGTACGTCATCATTGAATCAGGCCAGTGAAGCATTCTTGCCTCCACAAACACAAGCTTGTTTTTTCCTATGTCCAGAGTGTCCCCGGTTTTAACTTCAACAAAATTAAAATCCTTGTGGTGGAGTCCCTTGATTATTTTTGCTCCGTTTTTTGTGCAGTATACAGGAGTGTTGGGTATTTCCTTCATGAGTTCAAGAAGAGCACCTGCATGGTCAACTTCTGAATGATTCATTATTATGTAATCAATTTTGTCCAGCTCAATTTCCTTTTTTAGGTTATTAACAAACTCTTTTGCATATGGTTCCCATACTGTATCTATGAGCACTGTTTTTTCGTCTCTTATTAAATATGAATTGTATGATGAGCCTTTGTGTGTTGAATATTCATCGCCATGAAAGCGATTAAGTTCCCAGTCTATTTTTCCGACCCAGTCTACTTTATCAGTTATTTTAAACATATTTCCTCCTTATAATTTCAAGGAAGAACCTCCTGTAAAAGGAGATTCTTCCCATAATTTTTATCCTATTTCCTGAGCAAATTTTGTGTTGTTTGGTTTAGGAGTTAATGTGACAAAAATGGATAGGTCTTCTTCAACACTTGGTATTCCAAAGGATTCCTTTCCCTTGGCAAGAACTGCCGAGCCTTTTTGGATCTTCTGAACTTCCTCTCCAACCTGCACTTCACCTTTTCCTTGAATAACTATGAATATCAAATCTGAATTTTCATGCTGGTGGTTTGGAAGTGACTGTCCTGGCTTAAAGTTAAGAACAAAGCTCAATACATTTTCATCTTCAAATACTATTTTTTTAGTAAACTGATTGTCGTTAAAAACAATGCTGCTTTCCGTATTTCTATAATTCATGTTTTCCTCCAGATATTTTTTCTTATTATCTGCAATAAACATGAAATTATTTTTTAAGCCAGGTATTTCTTCTCCAGATTTTCTAACATATCAATATAATGTTTCTGTATTCCTTGTTTTTCTGCTTCATTTTCAAATTCTTCAGACTTTTTGTTTATTTCTTCCATCACATCTGCAGGAAGATTGTTTTCTCCAAACTTGTATACTGCATCATTTTCTTTGTTTATGTGTCTTGTAAGAAGAGAAGCATATCCAATGGCGTTGCTTATTACATCAAGCTTGCTTTCTTCGTCTCCGTTTTTTACTCTGTGAAGTGCTTCTGTAAGATCATTCATGTAAAGTCTTCCGTAATCATGCTCAACCAGCATTCCATGAGTGATCAGATTTTCTCCCAGCTTTCCAAGTTTAAGCTGCATTTCCTTGAAAAGAAACTTTTCTTCCTTTCCATGGTGATGGGCATCTGCATATTTCCTTACGAAATCAATCATGTTGTTGAAATCATCATAATTTATTTCTCCGCCATTTAAGATGTTCATGCATGCCTTACGGACAACCTTTAGCATTCTGAGTATATTGTCATGTTCCTTTACCATTAATTCAACACTGTTCATTTTTACCTCCTGGAAATTTTACTTGTTGTTTCGTCTATTTTCTCATAATTTAAATTTGCTTTTTCAACCAGTCCTTTTATGAATTCATCTCTCAATGAATAATATACGGCAATGTCTCCTTTTGCAGCTTCCCAGAATCTGCTGTGTACGCATTCATATCTTTTCCAAACTGCTTCATTTTCATCCTGCGATATAACCCCTAATGCATGGTCGCAGGGCATTCCGTCAAGAAGTGTGTCATTAATTGATTTAAATGCTTCTTCAACTGATGAATTTTCATTTAGTGCAGAAGCTTTCACTCCGTTGTTGTAGAAAATGTCCTTCAATGTTTTTATTGAATCTGAATTCTTATTGATTATTTGGGTTACTGAAATCGCCAGTTTGTTTTCAACCTTTATGATTTGATCCTGAAGCCAGCCATGAATGTTTGATGTGTCTATAACCTGATCAAGTTCTTTTAAGTCCCCGTCACCAAACTCACTGTAGAGATCTTTTCTAAGATTTAATCCTTTTTCTTCTGAGAAATCCAGTATTTCTTCAACTATGTTGTTTTGAATTTTAATTTTATTGTACAGCCAAAAGTGTATTGGCCCTAAAAATGCGCTCATACTTCCTCCAATTTTTCCTATTTATAATAATGAGCATGAATTAATCATGCTCAGATTATTATCAAACCCTATTCTGTAAATTGTAGGGGCGGATCTTGTATCCGCCCGCGGGAGGGCAGTAACCATCCCCTACATATAATTATTCTGCTGATTTAAGGTAATTATTCAGCTGATTTAGTAAATCATCAACATTGAAACCGTGAACCATTGCTGCTTCTTCAATTGTTTCCATTTGTGAAGAAGGGCAGCCCAGGCAGTGCATGCCGGCGTTCATCAATATTTCTGCAAGTCCTCTGTCCATCTGAAGAACTTCGCCTATATACATTCCTTTTGTAACTTCTTTCATATAGTCTCCTTTTCCGTTTATTAATTATAATTTGCCCATTTGACAATTAATTATTAACTCATCACTCTTAATTCTTAATTTTTATTTATTATCCTAAAAATATTTTCAAATCATCTTCAACAGTTCCTATTCCAGCTATTCCGAATGTATCAACCAATACTTTAGCTACGTTTGGTGAAAGGAATGCAGGAAGTGTAGGTCCTAAATGAATGTTCTTAACTCCCAGGTACAACAGTGAAAGAAGAACTATAACTGCTTTTTGCTCATACCATGCAATGTTGTAAGCTATAGGAAGCTCATTAACATCGTCAAGTCCGAACACTTCTTTCAGTTTAAGTGCAATCAATGCCAATGAATATGAGTCGTTGCATTGTCCTGCATCAAGAACTCTTGGAATTCCACCGATATCTCCTAAATCTAACTTGTTGTACTTGTATTTAGCACAGCCTGCTGTCAATATTACAGCATCCTTTGGAAGTGCCTGTGCAAATTCAGTGTAGTAGTTTCTTGATTTTGCTCTTCCGTCACATCCTGCCATAACGAAGAACTTCTTGATTGCTCCTGATTTAACTGCATCAATAACTTTATCAGCCAGTGCAAATACCTGTTCGTGAGCAAATCCTCCGATTATTGATCCTGTTTCAATTTCTGTAGGAGCAGGGCATTTCTTTGCAAGTTCGATGATTTCTGAGAAATCCTTCTTGTCTCCTGAGAAGCCTTCAAAGTGTTTGCATCCTGGATATCCTGCAGCTCCTGTTGTGAACAATCTGTCCTTGTAGCTGTCTTTAGGAGGAACTATACAGTTTGTAGTCATAAGAATTGGTCCGTTGAATGACTCGAATTCTTCTTTTTGTTTCCACCATGCATTTCCGTAGTTTCCTACTAAGTGTTTGTATTTTTTCAAATGTGGATAGTAGTGAGCTGGAAGCATTTCTGAATGTGTGTAAACATCAACTCCGGTGCCTTCAGTCTGAATTAAAAGTGCTTCAAGGTCTTTAAGGTCATGGCCTGAAACAAGGATTCCAGGGTTTGTTCCAACACCAATGTTTACCTTTGTAATTTCAGGGTTGCCGTATGTGGTTGTGTTAGCCTTGTCCAAAAGTGCCATTCCATTTACGCCGAATTTTCCTGTTTCCATTGTAAGTGCAACAAGTTCATCAGCTGTCAATGTATTGTCAAGGAGTTTAGCCAAAGTTTCCTGCATGAAGGCATTTACTGAAACATCGTTGAATCCTAAAGCATTTGCATGCTTAACGTATGCTGACATACCTTTTAATCCGTAAGTGATGAGTTCTCTTAAGCTTCTTACATCTTCATTTTCAGTTGCAAGTACACCAACTGTCATTGCTTTTTTGTCAAACTCATTTTCATCTTCTGATGTCCATAAAGCAGCTTCGCTTAAGTTTTCTTTATTTGTTAATTTATTTAATAAGTCATTTTTAACTTTTAATGTCATTTTTACTCTGTCATAAAATACATCATCATCAAAGTTTGCATTTGTGATTGTTGTAAACAAGTTCAATGTAATCAGGAAATCTACATCTGATTCAATTTCTTTTCCTTCTTTTCTTAATCTTGTAGTTACTTCAGATAATCCTTTTGATGTATATATAAGTAGGTCTTGCATTCTTGCTGTTTCAGGTTTCTTTCCGCATACTCCGACTTTTGTACAGCCTGTGCATCCGGCAGTTTCTTGACATTGATAACAAAACATTGCATTTTCCATTTTTTAATTCCTCCAGATTTTTTTAGTTTGTTTGTAGGTACATCATAAAATAAAACCAGCACTTTTTCTGTAACATATGTTACCAACATAAAATTTTTACCTTTACCGATAATTTTATACCCTGATTTATTTGAGCTAATCTTTTTTCTTCATATTAGTAATTATTAAATGTATTCAAGCTTGACACCCGCAGAGTTTTAATGTATGTTTTATTTACTAATCAAATGAATATTGGAGGTATTTATGGAATTCAAACATGAAAAAAGCAGAATATTCCTTAACAACGAAGAAGGAAAAACAATTGCGGAAGTAACATTTCCGGAAACTTCTGATAACACTGTAGACATAAACCATACATTCGTGGATGGCTCTTTGAGAGGACAGGGCGTAGCAGATAAACTTCTGTCGGAACTGGCTCAGGAACTTAAAAGCAAAAATAAAAAAGCAGTTGCAACCTGCTCTTACGCTGTGGGCTGGTTTGAAAAGCATCCTGAATATGAGGATTTGTTAAAATAAGATACGATTAATATTTTTGATTAAAAAAGGCTTTGTACAAAAACATAAAGTATTTGGCATTGTCATTCTGAGAGCTTGCTCGAAGAATCTCATGTTTTTAACAAAGATGAGATCCTTCACTATCGTTCAGGATGACACCTTCGGGATTAGTCAATAGTCAAAGGCTTTGTGCATGCACAAAGCCTTCGTTTTTAATTCTTAATTCTTAATTGTTACAGACAGCCTTGTGAGAAATCCGGATGACACACAATTTCAACTTCCTCGCCGGATATTAATCTTGCAACATGTTCATCGATTTCTTCAGGAGTTATGTTTGGAGCAAATCTTCCTACAACTTCTCCATCCTTGTCAATTAAAAATTTTGTAAAGTTCCATCTGATATCATCATCTGCTATGCCCGGTGTGTACTGAGCAACTTTTTCATAAAAATCTAAAGTTTCCTTGTTTCTATATTCAACAGCTGCAGTCTTCAAATATTTATACAATGGTTCTTGATTTTCGCCATTAACTTCAATTTTTGAAAACTGTTTGAAATCAACTCCAAAGTTCAACCTGCAAAAACCAACTATTTCTTCATTGGTTCCCGGTGCCTGACCTAAAAACTGATTGCTTGGAAAGTCGAGGATTTCGAAACCGTCATTTTTATATTTACCATATAGCTTTTCCAGTCCATCGTATTGCTTTGTAAAGCCGCATCCTGTTGCACCGTTTACAACAAGCAATACTTTTCCTTCATATTCTGATAAAGATACTTCTTTATCTTCTGCATCTTTTACTTTAAAATCATATATTTTCATTTATTCCTCCTAAAATTTAAGTACATTTATTATGATTCTTATATACCCGTTTTCTTGACACTTAAGCAACAAATTTATATTTTATGATTCGACCTCTTCAACATCGTTGAAACAGTACGAAATTTCTGTTATACTGAATTTATATGGAAACATTTGACTGAAGATTTCTGCAGTGTTTATTATAAATGCAAAATTTCTATAAGGAGATGATATTTTGAAAACAATTTTGAAAAACGGAAAGTTTTATGTTGAAAAAAATGTTTTTAAAGAAGCAGTGCTGATTGAAGACGACATTATTAAACAAGTAGGCTCACATGAAGATATACTTAAAAACAGTGCAGACAAAATAATAGATCTTGATGGCAAGACTGTAATTCCTGGTTTAAACGACAGCCACATGCATATTTCACTTGTTGGAGATGCTATGACTTCATGCAATTTGACATTTGCAAAATCAATTGATGAAATAATTAGTATCGGCAAAAACTTCATCCGTTTAAATCCTGGTCTCAAGGCACTCAAGGGAAGAGGATGGAATCAGGATAATTTTCAAGAAGGAGAAAAACGAAATTTAAACCGCTTTGATCTTGATAAAATTTCAACTGACATTCCGGTTGTGTTCGAAAGAGTTTGCAGCCATATAGTATCAGGCAACACAAAAGCATTGGAAGTTCTTGGAGTTGACGAAAACACATTTGTTGACGGAGGAGTGGTTGAACTTGGACCTGACGGCAAACCAAACGGAGTGTTCAACGAAAATGCAACACGTTTAATTAAGGAGGCAATTCCTAAAAAAGAAATTCAAGACAAAGAAAATGAATTTTTGAAAGCTGTGTCTTATGCAGTAAGCATGGGGCTAACATCCATTCAATCCTGTGACATAATGGAATCAGACTTTCAAATTATGTTTGACTTAATCAGCAGCATTTATAAAAATAAAAAAACGAAACTCAGGTATAGTCATCAGTTTAATTTTCAGAAAATTGAGGACTTTGAAAAATATCTGGATACAGAATTTAAAACAGGTGTATATGATGAAAAATACCTTTCCAGAGGTGCTTTAAAGCTTTTCAAGGATGGTTCCTTGGGTGGAAGAACAGCTTTGATGATAAACCCATACTTTGATGCTCCTGACACAAAGGGAGTTGCAGCTTTAAGCGATGAACAACTCAATAATTTGTGTGATTTAGCTTCAAAAAACAACATAAGGGTAGTAACCCACGCCATAGGAGACGGTGCAGTTGAAAGCGTCATAAATGCATATGAAAAAACAATGAAAGGCTTGAAAAATCCACTTCGCCACGGCATTGTTCACTGCCAGATTACAAGCATGGAACAGCTTAGAAGAATTGCAAATCTTAACATACCTGTAATGTACCAACCTATATTTTTGGATTGCGACTTGAAAGTTGTTGAATCAAGAGTCGGAAAAGAATTGGCCTCCACATCATATGCCTTTAACACGCTTAAAAATCTTGGAGCAGCAATAAGTTTCGGAACAGACTCCCCTGTTGAAGATTTAAATCCATTTAACAACATATACTGCGCAGTAACAAGGCAGGGAATGGACTTGAAACCTGAGGGAGGATTTAATCCGGTTGAAAAAATGGACGTTTGTGATTGTGTTGATGCATATACTATTGGCAGTGCATTTAATGAATTTAAGGAATTCTCAAAGGGAAGAATCAAGGAAGGCTTTCTTGCCGACCTGGTTGTTATAGACAGAGACATTTTCACTGTAGATCACAATGAAATAAAAGATATAAGAGCAGAAAAAACAATGATAGGCGGAGAATTTGTATTTGAAAGAAGCTAGCTAAATGAAAAAAACAAAGCATCCCAGATGCTCATAATATTGACACCACCGTAGGGGCGGACCTCGTGTCCGCCCGGGGCAATTAATTCATTTAATGACTTTGCCTTCAGCCTAAGCATCCCAGATGCTTTATTTTTATGTCCATGTTAGATTTTCAAGCTTCATATGATTTTTGTACCACTGGTCATTTTTCAGAAGCATTTCAGGTGTTCCAATATTTTTTACCCTTCCTGCTTCAAGTATTACAATTTTGTCTGATGCTGCCATTGATGACAGGCGGTGGGATATTGTGAGTATTGTTCTGTTTTCACATGCTTTTTCAAGAACAGAAACTATTTTTTCTTCAGTTACCTGATCAAGATTTGCTGTAATTTCATCAAGTATCAATATGGGAGGATTATTTACCAGTGCTCTTGCTATAGACAAAAGCTGTCTTTGGCCCTGGGAAAAAATATTTTCATTTTGAACAACAGTGCTGCATCCTTGTTCGAATCCCTCCACATATTCCAGTAGTCCTACCATGTTCAAGGCATTTTTTATCTGATCCATTGTAATGTCACTGTCTCCAAGGCTTACCTGATCTGCAACAGTTCCCTTTATCATATGAAAGTTCTGCTCAACATAACCAAATATTTTCCTCTTGTCTTTGTTTTGTATTTGAAAAACATCTGTTCCATTAATTGTGATGCTTCCTTCAGTAGGTTTCAACAGACCGACAATCAGCTTAAAAAGAGTGGACTTTCCAACCCCTGTTCTTCCAGTGAATGTTACTTTTTCAAAAGAATTAATTTGAAAGTTAATGTCTTTTAAAACTTCATTTCCTTTGTCATAGGCAAATGATACATTGTTGAATCTTATATCAACGTTGTTTATATCAAAATTAAATATTTCTTTTGTTTCTTTTATGTCTTCCTCTTCTCTTAAAAATTCGTCGACCCTTTTAACGCCGGACAATGATTTTTGTATGCTTTGAAGCTCCATTCCCAGATTTTCCACAGGTGTGAACAGACTGGATATTAAATCTATGCTTGCTGCTGCCATACCTACGGAAATACCTAGATAATCAAGTTCCTTAGAACACATAACTGCAATAAAAGCAATAACTGCAGCACGGATTATCCTAATTATTGGTGAAAATATTGAATCATAAAAGTTTACCTTTTCCAGGGTTTCATAATTGTTTTCAAGTATTAAGCCATACTTGTCTTCCATGTAACTTTCTTTGGAAAATGACTTTATCATGAAGATGTTTTTGAAGCTTTCAGCAATATGGTTGTTGACTTCCCCCACCTGCTTCCTGTTTTCAATTTGAGCCCCCAGCATTTTCTTTTGAAAAAATCTAGTTATAAAATAAATTACCGGCAACAGCAAGAGGGCTATTATTCCAAGGCCTCTGCTTAAATAAAAAACAGAAATCAGCACTCCGATTATTTTAAACAAATCTATAGCCATTCCGGCTATTCCTGAAGTAAACATTGAACTTACTGCATCCACATCATTTATTAATCTAGAAGATATTTGTCCGGATTCATTTTTTGAAAAATAAGAAGCGCTGATTTTTTCAAGTTTTTCCATCATCAAAAGACGAATATCCGTGGTTATATTCTGACCCAACACTGTCAGAACTGCTTCCCTAAAAAAATTAACAACACCTGTAGCAAAAATAACCATTACATAAATAACTGCCGTAAAAATAAGTTTGTCTTCAGTTTTCAGCGTAAAATTGTAATCTATCAATTTTTTCATCAGCAAAGGAGGAACGACATTTAAAATTGTTGCAGCAGCAACAAGCAACAAAAGCAATGCTATGTAGATTTTGTTTTTCTTTGCAGTGCCAATAACTGAATTTTTCACATTATATTTTTTCATTGTCATCACCTGCAGCACTTTGTAAATTGTATATTTCCTTGTATATGGGATTGTTCTTCATCATATTCTCATGGGTTGAAAATTCATAAGATTTGTCTTTGTTCATAAACAGCACATTATTAGTTTTTTCAAAAATGGCAATCCTGTGAGAAATTAAAATAATTAGGCTGTCCTGATATTTTGCTTTAATGTTTTCAATTATTTTTTCTTCCGTCTTCATGTCAACGGCCGAAAAAGGGTCATCCAGTATGATAATTTTATTTTTGTTTATAAGAGTTCTTGCCAGAGCTATTCTTCCCTGCTGCCCTCCGCTTAACCTTATTCCTCCGTTGCCCACTCTTGTATTTTGTCCCTCTGACATTTCAATCATGTCCTGATCGAAGCATACATCTTTTAAAACTTCTTCAATTTCCACTTTGATTCCAAGGGTTATGTTGTTGTATATGGTGTCTGACAAAAGCTGTGGCTTGTGGCTCAAATATGATATCATTTCACTTCTCTCCGGTGCAGAATAGTCCTTTAATTCCCTTCCATTAATCTTGATGCTCCCACCGTATGAATAAAGGCCCAGAAATGCTATTCCAAGAGTAGATTTTCCGCATGCAACAGGCCCTGTTATACCTATTATTTCTCCTTGTCTTCCTTCAAATGTAATATTCTCAATTATATTCTCTTCAGTTCCCGGATATCTGAAAAATAATTTATCAACAGTCAATGTTATATTTTCTTTTGTTGTGAACATCTTCTTTTCATCTTGTTTATATTCTGTCAGATAATCTTTTATTCTGTTCCATGAAGGCCGTGATTTTTGAACTGTATTGAAGAGTTTTGCTGCCTTGCTTGCTTTTATGGCCAAATCTCCGAACATTGCAGCATATGCAGTAAAAGTTCCAATTGTCCAGCTACCTCTTATAACCATATTTCCACCCATGTAAATTACAATAATAATTCCTGACATGGCTATGGCATTATAAATTGGATGCATGGAATTTTCAAGGAGATTAGCTTTAACAGTCTTGTTCTTAAGGTCATTTATTTCTTTTTCATAATTTTTTCTGTTTGTTTCTTCCATGCCGCTTATTCTGAAAAGCATTGCATTTTCAATCGTGCTGTAAGTAACTTCAGCAACCTCACTGCTTTTTTTTCTATAATCCATAGAATACTTGTATATTTTAACTTTAAGTTTTTCGGCAAGAAGCATTGCTACAGGTATAAATACAATTGATAACAATGTTAATTTTACATCATAAAAAAGCATGGATACAAAATACGCTGCCATCATTACACCGGTGTCAAAAACCTCGGTTGTAAACTTACGCATTCCTTCCACACAAAATTCCACATCGGATACAGCTCTTGTCATTAGGTTTCCTGCATTTTCTTTGTCCAGCTTTTCAGCAGTTTCATGCATTATGTTATTGTAAATCATAAAGCGCATTACAGCACTGGTGCGGTTGGCAAAACGCCGTATGTAAAAACGTTTGAAGTATCTGAAAATCTGTATGACCGCAATTATTGATATAAATTTAACAGAAGAAAAAATTACTTGTTCCAATTTTCCGTCTGCAATGGAATCTATGAGTTTTCCTTGGAATACAGGACCCAAAACCATTGATACATTGTAGGCAAGTCCAAAAATTAAGATGCACGTGACAGCAAATTTTTCTTTTTTCCAATAATTAATCAGCTTGTTTGGTTCTTTCATTGGTTCAATTTTAATTTTACTCATATTATGGCCTCTCTTATGTATAAATGAATAATATCACAGTGTAATGTTTATTACAACTTTTATTGCATATGAAATATTGTTATGAAATTCTCATGATTTGTACAAAAATTTAGTCAATTAACCATTTTATTCATCATAATAGATACATAAAACACTCAGAAACAGCAACATATGTTTAATGAAACGATAAAATATTGAAAAATGTGGAATTTGAAAACCATTTCGCAAATCTATTTGTAAGGGGCAAATGTTATTTAATTAACTTTCTGTTAAATAAATGTAAAATATAATATTTTTTTATGGAAAAATTTTAATTCCCTGCTTTTTGAAAGATAAAAACCAACATACTAATTAATTATTATGAAGTTTTTTTCATTATATTATAATTGAACACTGCTGTATTATATGCTATAATCTAAAAGCAAACGTTATTTATTGTTTGTTTTCTCAAAACATACGGGAGGAACTATGATGCAGTTACACTTTTGAGAATAGACAAAATTATGCGGAACCGCCTGTCTGACTATACGCTACCATAATTCTAATTCTCACCTTTACTTTTCCTTTTACACTTCTATTAATGTTCTTTGTTCTGCGCTATGGAGTTACCACCCAAAGCTGTTGCCGCAGCTTGCAGCAAATGTTAGAACATACTTTACGGCAAAACACTTCATTACATGATGAAGCCTTGCTTTTTGGCAGACTGCATAATTTATGATTTTGCAATATTTAAATGACTCTCGTTGTATTTCGCATTTATACCAAAGCTTGTTTTTGACGGGAAAACATTTGTTTTTTCAGTCTTTATTAAAATTTTGTTTTTTTAAATTATTATTGGTAAAAATATTAACACAAATTAAATTTTGGAGGTATTTATGGAAACAATAATGAACATTAACAACACCATTAACGGTATTGTGTGGGGACCACCTATTCTAGTTTTAATTGTTGGAGCAGGACTCTTCCTGTCAGCAAAAACCGGATTTTTTTCAATTTTTAAACTTGGTTATATCCTAAAAAATACACTGTTAAAAATGTTCTCTAAAGAAAACAAAGGTGAAGGAGAAGTAACAGCATTCCAGGCAGTAGCTACAGCTTTGGCTGCTACAGTAGGAACAGGAAACATAGCCGGAGTAGCAACAGCTATTGCAGCAGGCGGACCAGGTGCAGTTTTCTGGATGTGGTTGGCAGCAATCTTAGGTATGACTACAAAGTTTGCTGAGGTTGTACTGGCAGTTAACTTCAGAGAAAAAACTGAAGACGGCCGTTTCGTGGGCGGACCAATGTACTACATCACAAACGGACTGGGATGGAAATGGCTTGCAGTGTTGTTTGCATTATTTGGAGCATTCGCAGCATTCGGTATAGGCAACATGGTTCAATCCAACTCAGTAGCAGCTGCTCTACAGTCTTCATTCAATCTTAATCCTTGGGTAACAGGTATAGTATTAGCAGTTGTAACAGCACTGGTTATTATAGGCGGAATTAAAAGAATTGGTGCTTTTACTGAAAAATTAGTTCCTTTTATGGCAGCTATTTATATACTCGGTGGACTTGCTATTATAGTTATTAATGCAGCTAAGATTCCAGCAGCATTTGCTTTGATATTCTCAAGCGCATTCACAGGAAAAGCTGCTGTAGGCGGATTTGCCGGAGCTACAATTTCTCAGGCAATAAGATTTGGTATTGCTCGTGGAGTATTTACAAATGAAGCAGGCTTAGGTAGTGCACCTATAGCTCATGCTGCTGCTACAACAGACCATCCTGTACGTCAAGGTTTATGGGGAGTATTTGAAGTATTTGCAGACACATTAGTAATATGCTCAATTACAGCACTTGCAATAGTAACTTCAGGTGTTTGGGAATCAGGTGCTACAGGTGCTGCTCTTACTACATCAGCTTTTGAGCAGGCAATTCCCGGCGGCGGATACATTGTTTCAATAGGTATAGTATTGTTTGCATTTTCAACTATTGTTGGTTGGGAGTATTACGGAGAAAGATGTGCTGAATACTTGTTTGGACCAAAAGCAAACATGATATACAGAATAATTTGGATTCCGTTTGTATTGGTAGGAGCTATAGGCGGACTTGAATTTGTATGGTCATTGGCTGATACATTAAATGGTTTGATGGCAATTCCAAACTTAATAGGTGTTCTTGCATTAAGCGGAACTGTATTCAAGCTTACAAAGGAATTCTTTGCTAAAGAAAAAGTAAGCAAATAATAACACATAAAAAATGCTAATCCTTTCGGATTAGCATTTTTATTTGATTTAATCAATTACTTTAATTTCGATTACGCCGTTGTATTCTTTATCAGCTTTGTCTTCGTCAACTGCTGTAAAGTTAATAGTTACCAACTCATCATCTCCATTGGAATCATCAACCGGCACATATTTCAAATTAAGGATTTTATTTAACTTATATTCTGTACCAGCTACAACATTTTTATAACTGTCGCTGTCCCCATCCAAGTCAATCATTAATTTGCCCTGGTCAGGAAGTTCAAATGTTACATAATCAATTGAGTCAAACACTGTTTGTGTGAAAATCTTTCCTCTTTCAGTCAAGCCATCAAGTTCATCTTTAAAATCTATAACCAAATCTTCATCTTCATCAACAGAAAGTTTTAATGTCTTGATTTCCTGAACTTCTTTTACTGTGATTCTGATCATTCCTGAATAAGAATCTTCTCCGTCTTTTGCAGTGTATTGTATGTCTACTACGCCACTGAAGTCCTGAGCAGGAACAAATACTATATTGTCAAATTCACTGTCATCATAGAAATTACTTTCACTTGCTTTTACATCTTTTGTATCTAAAAGGTCTCCGTCACCGTTATAATCAAAGTATAAAGTTCCCTTTTTATCGCTAGGCTGAACAAATTTCACTTCATCCATGTTGCTGTCAAGGTCGTCTTCAAATTCTTTTGCAGTGTTTTCATTAGTTGTATACTTGATTAAAGCAAGATCTTCATGTCCATCATCAACAACTGTTATTATAATCTTGCCTGAATAATGTTTGCCATCATCATCATATGCATGGTAGCTGACATTTACTGTGCCGCTGAAATCGCTCTTTGGAACAAATGTTATTTTTTCAAGCAAATTGCCGGAACCATCTAAATAATATTTTGTGTTTTCTGTTACCAAATCGTTCTCGTTGCTGTTGGCATTATATTCATAATAAAGTGTGCCGTTTTTTGGATAATCAAATTTTACATATTCTATATCTGAATTAAAATCTTCAAGAATATCTTCAATTGAATCCTTAAAGTTATTATCTGTTGATGTAAATGGAAGAACTTCATCTTCGTCTATTTTAAATTTAATATCGTCGATTTCATCATCTTCAACTTCGCCTTCATCTTCGTCATCTTCATAATCATTTTCGCCTGTCATCATGTAATGAAGCATCAATGCGATATCTTTTCTTTTTGCAAATTTATTCAGTTCGTTTTCATCAAACAATACGTCTAAGTCATCTTCTTCAATATCAAGATCATCATCCACCAACTGCTCTGCTCTCTCAATGAGCCATATTGCTTCTTGAATTGTAACAGGTTTGTTTGGTTTGAAATACTTTCCATCTCCCTTTGCAATACCAAGCTCCTTAGCAGCTTTTACAGGTCCGTAAAAGTATTCATCTTTAGCTATATCAAGAAAGTTTTCACCTAACTCTTCATTGCTAATTTGAATATTAAAGGCTCTTACAATCATAACGATAACATCCCCACGTTTTACATTACCTTCTAAACCGTAATCACCATGTCCGTTCCCTTTCATTATTTCCTTTTCAATCAGTGATTCAACAGCAATTTTATAGTTTTTTTCATCTCTGACTTTTTTATTCCCCGGTGTAGCAAATGCTGCTGTGGTAAATATCATGCTCAATACAACCACCAATGCTAATACTCTTAGCATACTTTTGTTTTTCATTTTTTTCCCTCCATTTTATACAATATATTTAAATTATATTTCTGTATCAAGGTTGTAACACAGATACATTATAATTTTCGTACTATTAGAAAGTTTTTTGGGGGTAACATATAAATATTAGAATTCAATGGAATCATTGTTCATGTCAACCAGAAATCTCTTTACTTTTCCGTTGAATCTTTTTATTACCAAATTTTCTATTTCATCCATGGATTTTTTTAATGTTGAATCTTCGTTGTATTCAAAGCCAACCAATTGAAAAAATACATTGCTGCTTTCATTTGTAAGCTTCCCAAGCTCGCTTTGCCTCCACACCCACTTTAACGTCTGCACTACATTGCCGCTGGTAAAAACAAGCTCTCCTTCAGGAACATCCTCATATTCTTCGGCGCCGAAAGGTAGAAAAATGTCGCCTTTTCTGCTGTATCTTACTTCAAGGTCCTGGTGTATATCCCTGAGGTCATGTCCTCCCAATGATATGCCGTTTTCTATGGAAACTGCGTTACATAAATCAACCAGTGCATTAATGACAGGAAGCTGACCTCCCTTGATTATCCTTTTAAACATCGCTTCAACAGAAGGAGGATATTTGTTGGGATTTATTCCTGATTTTATCATCACATCTCTGTACAACTCAACATTGTGAAGGCTTCTGAGGTTTTCAGGCTTAATTTCTTCTCTCATTTTGTTTTCTGCTTGTCTTAATCTTTCTTCATCTGCAAAAGTTGTTTCAGAATTTTCAATGTTTTCTCCTATTAAAATTCCAAACTTAATGTCTTTGTTCAATTCAAATACTGATTTATCAACGGTGTATTTCATAACTATCTCCTAATTAAGTATTAAGCAAATGTTTCCAGCATGCTGATAACATTATAATACTTTTTAAGCATTACACAACCTTTTTTAAAATATAAAATTTGATTTTTTAAAAATTCGGTCATTTAAGGGATATATTTTGTTGTTTTGAAAATAATATTGTAGGAGGTGTTTATATGAATTTTTCAACAAAAGAAAGATATTTGCTTGAAGACCAGAAAAACCATGAAAAACTTTGTATTCAGAAGTATGCTAATTACGCCAATTTAGCCTCAGACCCAGCTCTTAAAAACATTTTTAAGCAGAATGGTCAAATTGAACAAGAACATTACAATACAATTGACCAGCTTCTTAAAGGACAGATGCCTGCTGTGGGACAGCAAAGCGGAGGTCAGCAGCAGTCCGGTGGTATGCAATCTAAAGGTATGCAGTCACAAGGACAACAAAACAGCTCTTCACAGAATATGATTTTCCAAAACACTAATCAGTCTGGTTCACAGGGCAGCGGAAGTATGAATACAAACGACAGAGATCTTTGTACAGATATGCTCATGACTGAAAAATATGTTTCAGGAGCATATAACACTGCAATTTTTGAATTCAGAGACACACAGGTAAGAAACATCCTTAACCACATTCAAAAAGAAGAACAACAGCACGGAGAATCAATTTTCAAATATATGGAAAGCAACGGTATGTACAACGTGCAATAAAAAAAGTGGCATTGCCACTTTTTTTATTGCAGCATCCCTTCACATAATTTCACTAAAATAAAATATATCAATAAACCTTTATAAATCCTATTATACTGTGTTTATGATTTTATATTAACGAATAATTAACCATATTATTCCTTTCTAATCATTTATTAACATTTTAAATTGTAATCCAATTATAAAATAAAGTAATGTAAAATTGACTTTGTTATTATTTTAATTATTCTTGACAAATGTTGAAAACTCAATATTTTGTTCATATTTCAACGTTACAGAACGCGTTCACCCAAAAATATATCTTGAACTTTCATACACTCGATGCTAAACTATTAATGAAGACAAACATTGTCTTACATATTATAATTATATCGGGAGAAATAATATGACAGAAAACAAACAAATTTCAAGGAAGGATTTTCTTAAGGGAATGGGCCTTACTGTAGCAGGCGTTGCAGTAACAGGATCTCTTGCAGGAGTTTTAACAGGATGTTCAACTAAGGAAGCCGAAGCACCAGCACCAGCAGCTGTTGCAGCGGCAGTAGATACATCACAGGCTCCAGCATGGCCATTTAAATATGAGAAAATCGACGTAGCAACAGCACAGGAAAAAGCTTATGCAGGCTATAAAGAAAAAGGTGGCTGAGGCAGCGGCGTAGCCGAAGGGTTCTTCGGTACATTAGCTGAACAGGTTGGATATCCATTCAATCAATACCCAGCACAAATGTTTACAAACTATGGAGCAGGTTTCACTCAAGCATCTTTATGTGGTTCACTGGGATGTGCTGCAGCATGTATTGGTTCAGTATGTGATGCAGATACAGCAAAAGCAATATTAGGAGAATTGGAAAACTGGTACAAGGAAGCAGAACTTCCAATGTATCAGCCAGAAAATCTTAATTTGCCAACAACTGTAGCAGGTTCAATATTGTGTTCAGACTCTGTAGGAAACTTCATGGCAAAATCAGGATATGCAATGGGTGACCCTGAAAGAAAATCTCGTTGTGCAGGTGTTGCTGCTGACGTTACAGGAAAAATGGTAGAGCTTTTAAATGCTAAATTAGCTTAATAAAAACGAGGAGCAATCCTCGTTTTATTAATAATACTTGATTAAAATTGATAAATGATTTACAATGTACATATATAAAGTAGGAGGTACTCTATGGGTAGAATTGGAGCAACAGAGCTTATATTAATATTAGCTATTGCGCTTATAATATTTGGTCCTTCCAAGCTTCCTGAAGTTGGAAAATCTTTAGGAGAAGCATTGGGACAATTTAAGGCTCACGCTAATAAGGTTTCAGATAATGCAGCTGCTGAAACTAAGAAAGATGATGAAAATAAAGATATATAAGCCAATATATGTACTTATTTGAATTAATATATTTGATAAATTCCTCAGTTGAAAAATTGGGGTTTTTTATTTTTATAAGCATGTGAAAATTATTTTATAAATTAACTCTTGACAAATCATATGGATTCTAATAATATGGGATAAATTTAAAACATGCCATGAAAAAGAGGAGTAAGTACAAATGCTCACAGAGAGTGAAGTCCACAGGCTGAAAGATTTCACAGTTGAATTTGTATTGAAGGTAGCTTTGGAGCATTTAATCTGAAGTAGCAGTAGGATTAAACGGTTATTCCGTTATAATAACAAGAGCCTTTATGGAAATTTGGTGGTACCGCGGGAATTCTCGTCCTTATGTGAGAATTCCCGCTTTTTGTTTACAAAAAAAAAGAAAGAGGTAAGCGTATGAAAATGAAAGCATCAGAAGCAATCGTAAAATGTTTTGAAGCAGAAAACGTAGACTTGGTATTCGGATATCCCGGCGGAGCAGTCCTCCCCCTTTATGAAGCCCTTCGTAATTCTGCCGTCAAACACATACTTGTAAGACAGGAACAATCAGCAGCACATATGGCAAGCGGTTATGGACGAGCTCTATGCAAAGTTGGAGTATGTATTGCCACTTCAGGTCCAGGTGCCACAAATTTAATAACAGGAATTGCAACGGCTTATATGGATTCAATACCTCTTGTTGTTATAACAGGTCAGGTAAACTCATCAACTATCGGAAGAGACATGTTTCAGGAAGCTGACATCATCGGAGCAACTCAATGTTTCACAAAAAACAGCTACCTTGTAAAGCATGCTAGTGAACTTCCGCGAATACTGAAAGAAGCTTTTTATATTGCTTCCACCGGAAGGAAGGGCCCTGTGCTTATAGACATTCCCCGTGATATTCAAGAGACTGCAATTGACTTTTCTTACCCTGAAACAGTTAACATAAGAGGATACAAGCCTACACTTAGCGGCAACGCAAAACAAATCAAAAAAGCTGTTGAACTGATAAACAAATCCCAACGGCCGATAATTTGTATAGGCGGAGGCATCAGGTCTGCCCAGGCTTTTAATGAACTTAACATGTTTGTTGAAAAAACAGGAATTCCGGTTGTGTGCACCCTTATGGGAGTAGACTCTTTTTCTAACACAAGCCCTTATTTTGCAGGACTCATAGGATCTCACGGCTATCCCTTTGCAAACAGGATGATAAATGATTCTGATTTGCTCATAGTTATTGGAGCACGTTTTGCAGACCGGTCCACATCAATGATGAAGAAGTCCTTTAACAGTAATATTATTCACATTGATATTGACCCGGCGGAAATAGGAAAAAATTTTGAAACAGCTGTCCCCATTGTAGGAAATGCAAAGGACATACTGACTGATTTATTAGAATGGGATTACAGCTTAAACACTGCTGAATGGGTTAGCGCTTCACAACACATGCGCAAAGACTACATGGATAAAATTTACTCCCATGATACAACCATGAATCCAAGGCTGTTAATCAAGAAAATTTCTGACTTTCTTGGAGAAAAAGGAACATGGGTTGCTGATGTAGGTCTTAATCAAATATGGGCAGCCCACAGCTTTTCAGCAGGTTTAAACAAGAGATTCTTTACTTCCGGAGGTCTGGGCACAATGGGTTATAGTCTTCCTGCTGCCATAGGTGCAAAAATGGCATTAAATGAAGAACTCGTAATTGCTTCCATGGGAGACGGGGGCTTTCAAATGCTCATGAGCGACATTGCTGTTGCCAGAGAACACAACGTTGGTGTAAAATTCATTATTTTTAACAATGGAAAACTTGGCATGGTAAGGGAACTTCAAAAAAATTCCTACGGGAATCAGTCATACTTCGGTATAGAGTTCGGGTTCAATCCTGATTTTATGAAAATTGCAGATGCCTACTGCATCAAATCCATGAAAATTTCAGACAATGGAGAAATTGACGAAGCAATTAAGGAAATGTTCAAGACCAATGAACCATTTGTGCTTGAATGCATTGTAGATCCTGAAATTTCTTCAGTACCGCGTTTAGGAGGCAGATCATGAGCGAAAACAAAAAAATATTGTTGTCAATACTTGTTGAAAACTATTCAGGAACTTTAAGCAAGGTAGCCGGACTTTTTACCAGAAGAGGATACAATATTGACAGCCTTAATGTAGCAGAAACACAGGATCCTAAAATTTCAAGGATTACAGTAACCGTAACCGGCGACTCATATGTAATAGAACAAATAACTAAACAACTTCATAAGCTTATCAATGTTATTAAAATTTCAATACTTTCATCTGAGTCCTCCGTACAGCGTGAGCTTATGATGATAAAAGTGAATTCTGAAGGACAAAAAAGGTCTGAATTAGTGCAGATAGTGAATATTTTCAAAGCAAACATAATTGATGTGCAACATAAAAACTTAATTGTTTCAATAAGCGGAGATGAAGACAAAAACAATGCTTTTCTAGAACTTCTTAAACCATTTGGCATTGTGGAAATGACAAGAACAGGCCCTACTGCTCTTGAAAGAGGATAAAAAGGAAATCTCAGAACGCTGAGATTTCCTTAAATGCTTCCGGCAGGTACTTGATTATGTCCCCTGCAATAAGCGAATATTCACCAACATTTTTTGCAGCAATGTCTCCTGCTAGGCCGTGAATGAATACAGCAGCCATAAGAGCATGTTTAATATCTATTTGTTGCCCAATAAACGATGTTATGATACCGGTCAACACATCTCCGCTTCCTGCAGTTGCCATTCCCGGATTACCTGTGGTATTTATAAAAATGCTGCCATCCGGACATGATATTAAACTCCGTGCTCCCTTAAGCACAAGGTATGCATTGTAAAACAAAGAAAAACTTCTTGCAGTTTCAATTATATTTTCTCTAATTTCTGCAACACCCTTATTTAACAGCCTCGCCATTTCTCCGTAATGAGGGGTTAATACAATTTCTTGGCGATGATTTTTTAATTTTTCAAGATTTAATAAATTTATGCCTTCAGCATCAAGTACCAGTGGATTTAAACATTCATCCAGAAGGCTGTTCAAGATTTTTTCATAATTGAACAAATTAGTACATCCTGAACCTGTTGAAACCACATCTGCAAATGAAAGAACTTCCCTGCTGAATTCGTCAAAATACAATCTTTCTTCATTGAAGGGATGTGTGATTGCTTCAAGAGACATTGTTTCAACAACATTGTATATTGAAGCAGGAATAAACCCTTTAACCAGCCCTGATCCGCTCCTTAATGCAGCGTTTAGGTTAAGAACTGCAGCTCCAGCCATTCCTTTTGAACCTGATACAAAAGCAGCTTTTCCGTATGTTCCTTTGTGGGAATCTCTCTTCCTCTTAGTTATAATTTCTCTCACATCATGAATTGTAATTAATTTTGCGTCATTGTTCTTCAATTGTGACGGTTCAACAAAATCCTCAATTCCTAAAATGAATTTATCCATTGCTCTCCTACCCTTTGTTTGTTGACATTTTCTTTCAATTATTATATCTTAAATTATAAGTAAAATCAAATTAAACAGGAGGTTTACATGGCACAATTCAAGTGTTCTTCATGCAAAACTACTGCACCTTTAAGCACATTGTCCTTTAAGTGCAGCTGCGGCGGTCTTTACGAACTGGATTTTTCTACGCCGAAGTTTTCCATGAATTTAATAGATACAAAAGAGTTCAATATTTTTAGGTACAGAGCTTTCATGCCTTTAGATAATGATTTGTGGAAACAGATTACTCTTGGAGAAGGACTGACTTCAATCATACACTACAGCGAAAATTTGTACGTGAAGCTTGATTATGCAATGCCAACTCTTTCCTTTAAAGACAGAGGAGCAGCCGTTCTTGTATGGCTCTTGAAAACCATAGGAGTTAAAAAGGTTGTGCAGGACAGCAGCGGAAATGCCGGAAACTCTGTTGCAGCCTATTGTGCCCGAGCAGGTATTGAATGCGAAATATTTGTTCCTAAAGGCACATCTCCCAAAAAAATCAAAATGATAGAATCCCATGGAGCAACCGTGACTGTATTTGACGGTACAAGGGATGAAACTGCAGATGCGTGCAGAAAAAAAGCAGCTGAGGAAAATATCTACTATGCTAACCATGTTTACAACCCCATGTTTTATCAGGGAACAAAGACATACATCTATGAAGTTTATGAACAGCTTGGAAAAATTCCAGACAATTTGTTTATACCTGTAGGAAACGGAACACTGCTTATTGGATGCCGCCTTGCCTTGATGGAGCTATATGAAGCAGGGTTAATTAAGAAACTTCCGAAAATTTTTATAGTCCAAAGCGAGAAGTGCGCTCCTCTTTTCAATGCAACGGATACTCCTCTTGAAATAGTACCCCATAACACATATGCTGAAGGGATTGCAGTTGGAAAGCCCATGCGTGGAAAAGAAATACTAAACAGCACTTATGCAGGAGTTCAGGAAATAATTCTTGCTCCTGAGGAAAAAATACTGCCTGCAAGAAGTGAACTTGCTTTGGGAGGATTTTTTGTGGAACACACTACTGCAGCAACTTATGCAGCATACACAGATTATATTTCAAAACACCGCCTTGAAGGAAATTCACTTATACCTCTTTGCGGTGCCGGACTTAAAAGCGAAAAGTAATTTCATAATAAAAGAAGCACTTATGTGCTTCTTAATTTTATTCAAGTACAATAAATACCGGGCAAGGAGAATCAGAAATTACCCTTTGTGTAACCGAACCAACAAAGAATCTTTTAACCTTTGAGAATCCTCTTCTGCCCATTACAATCAAATCAAATTTTCCGTCTTCTGCAGCTGCAAGAATTTCTTCGTAGGGTTGTCCTGTAACAATCAATTTTTCGACTGCCACTCCGTTCAAATCAAGTCCTTCAAGGAAGGAATCCACGAATTTTGTACCTGTAGCAATCATTTTTTCTTTCATTTCTTTGAAGTCATATTCCATGTAAATACCGTACTTTGTATGGCCTACAGTGTCAGGAATATATATAACATGAATAAATGTAAGTTCACTGTTGAACAATTTTGCCAATTCCACACCCTTTTCTGCCGCTTTCTGTGATGCAGCAGAACCGTCAATTGGAACAAGAATTTTTTTCATATAGGTACCTCCCTTTTTTAAAATCATTTTTCCATTGTATTATATATATACCTACATTTTTCAATTGTAAACATATTCATGAAAAATTATGTTGGTAAGTAACAAATCAGGACTCCTTGAAAATATCTGAAGCATATGTTATAATCAGTTAAACTATTTTGGGAGGATGTCATGATACACGAATCCGGAGAAGATTACTTAGAAACCATACTCATGCTTCACAATAAGAACGGTTATGTGAGATCAATAGATATAGCCAATGAGTTGAATTACACAAAACCAAGCATAAGCCGTGCTGTGAGCATTTTAAAAAATTCGAACTACATAACAGTGGATAAAAACGGCCATATCCTTCTTACTGACCTTGGCAGAGAAACTGCCGAAAGAATTTATGAACGTCACAATGTCATTGCAGAATTTATGATTGCATCTCTTGGAATATCAAGAGAAACTGCCGAAAAAGAATCCTGCAGAATTGAGCACATAGTAAGCGAGGAAACTTTTCAAAAAATGAAAGAATATATAAAAACTCCTGCGAAATATGAACAGACACTTGTCAAGTAGACAGGTAATTTAATTAAAACGTTATGCACATATGGATGTATGGTTTCGATATTCTAAAGGAGCCATGCATCCTAGTCTTTTTTGAAATCTTTTTTCATTGTAAAACTCAATATACTTAACTATTTTCTCCTTTAATTCTTCAAGTGTTTTGAACTTTACCTATTACATATTCTTCAACTACTGACAATTTAAATTCTTTGCTATATGAACTATTTCTATTTGATGTTTCAAATGCACTAGGTCCATGTTCTTTATATCTTAGATACCAACGACGTACAGATGCTTCATCAGCTTCGACTGATTTCGCAATACTTTCAAAGCTACCATTACCTTTTTCATAATTCTTACATGCTTGAATCTTAATTTCTTTACTATGTTTAGTTTTTCTGCCCATAAAAAATACCTCCAAGTAGATAATCTAATTTTAATTAATTAGACTGTCTACTTTGGAAGTATCATATCAATAACAGGAGTTTATTTTTATTTATGCTTTTGCTTCAGCCTTTTTTCCGTATAGACTGAATTTGTTGTATATCATAAATCCAATAGCAACAAGAAATAATGCTGTGAAAATTATTAGTACAATATCACCATTTACAACAGCACCTTCAGCTGCTTCTTCCATAATAGATATATCAAGAACTTTTCTTTCTGTTGCAGAAGTACCTCTTAGTAAAAAACTTCCAACTGTGTTTACAAGGAAGGAAAGTACATATGCCAATCCGGTCTGATATCCTATGGCAATCAAAGTCCATTTCCAGTTGCCCATCTCATTTCTAATTGCTCCTATGGCAGCAAAGCAAGGTGCTGCAAGAAGAGTGAACACCATGAATGCAAAAGCTGTAACTTGTGTAAATTCAATTGGAATAACACTTCCAACCGATGCAAATGTTGCTACAACAACTTCTTTAGCAATGAGGCCTGTAATTGAAGCAACGCTTGCTGCCCATGAATCTCCAAACCCAATAGGTACAAATATCCATTTTATAGACCCGCCTATGGCTGCCAGCATGCTCTCATCAACTCTCTCGGCACCTAGATATTCAAATGTTGCACTGAAATTCTGAAGAACCCACAGCACTGTACACGAAAGAAATATGACAGTTCCTGCCTTTACAACAAAAGATTTTGCCTTTTCCCACATGTGAATTGCAACGCCTTTCATTCTAGGCAACTTGTAGTTTGGAAGCTCCATAATAAACGGTGCAGGGTCTCCTGCAAACAATCTCGTTTTTTTCAAAAATATTCCTGAAATTATAACAGCTGAAATTCCAATTAAGTACATTGACGGTCCTACCCATGCAGCACCGGGAAACATGAGCGCTATAAACATTGCAAACACAGGAAGTTTTGCTCCGCATGGAACAAAGGGAGTGAGCATTATGGTCATTCTTCTGTCTTTTTCATTTTCCACAGTCCTGCTTGCCATAATACCAGGAATGGAGCATCCGGTTCCTATGAGCATTGGTATAAATGATTTTCCTGAAAGTCCAAATTTTCTGAATATTCTATCCATAATAAATGCAACTCTTGCCATGTATCCGCTGTCTTCCAGAAGAGACAGGAAGAAAAATAATATCATGAGCTGAGGAACAAATGTGAATATTGCCCCTATACTTCCTATTATACCGTTAACTGCCAGGTCAATCGCCCAAAATGAAGCTCCTGTGCTGACAAGAAGATTTTCTACTCCTGTCTGTATGGATTCCACAATTGACTCCACATATCCTATGGTCATGTCACCTATGGTTGAAATTGATACATAATATATTAACCACATCACTGCAAAGAATATAGGGAGTGCAAGGAACTTGTTTGTAACTACGCTGTCAATTTTGTCAGATGATGACAAGCCGTTTCTTCTTTGTTTGACAACAGTATCCTTAACAATTTTTTCTATGTACTCATATCTTTGATTTGTAATTATGCTTTCAGAATCATCATCGTATTTATTTTCGGCTTCTTCCACTATTTCCATGATTTCTGTTTTAAAATTCTCAGGAAGTTTGACACTTTCCATAACAAGCTTATCTTTTTCGAAAAGTTTTGCTGCAATCCATCGTGAATTTGGAGAATATTCACAGCTGTTGTATATGTCTTCTATTCTTGTTATGGAATCAGCTACATATTTGCTGAACTCAATGGTCGGAATAATTTTCACATTTGTTTTTGCAGCTTCAACAGCCTTTGAAGCCAATTCCTTAAGCCCTGTCCCTTTGACTGCAGAAGTTTCCACAACTGTACAGTTAAGAAGTTTCGAAAGTTTATCTGTATTTATCTTAATGCCTGCTTTTTCAACAATATCCATCATGTTTAACACTGCTACAACCGGTATGTTTAGTTCTGTTAACTGTGTTGTAAGATATAGATTTCGCTCTATATTTGAAGCATCAATAATATTTATAATTGCATCCGGTTTCTCTTTAAGTAAAAAATCTCTTGCAACAACCTCTTCAAGCGTATATGGAGAAAGCGAATAAATTCCCGGCAAATCCACTACTGTAACACCCTTGTGTCCCTTTAGAATTCCTTCTTTTTTTTCAACCGTTACTCCCGGCCAGTTTCCCACATGCTGGGAGCTTCCTGTAAGCTCGTTGAACATGGTTGTTTTACCGGAATTAGGATTTCCGGCTAGTGCTATTTTAATATTCATAAACCCTCCCTTGTTAGCTATCGCTAACTCAATTTTAAAAAAATATTACTCTACGATTATTTTATCTGCATCTTCTTTTCTTAGGGACAGTTCATATCCCCTTACTGTTATTTCTATTGGGTCCCCAAGAGGAGCAATCTTTTTAACACATAGTTCAGTTCCTTTTGTAATTCCCATGTCCATAATTCTTCTTTTTACAGCAGCTTCACCTGAAATTTTTACAACTTTTACAATTTCTCTGCATTCTGTTTCTTTTAAAGTTTTCATTTCCCCTCCATTATCAGACCATTATTCTGTTTGCCATTGACTTATCAATTGCAACTCTGGAATTTTTCACCATAACAATAACATTTCCATTATTTTCAGATACTACAGTGACAAATCCTCCAATTACAAAACCCAAAGTTTCCAAAAATTTTTTAGTTTCATCCCTGCCCAGTATTTTTTTAATTAACAAATTTTCTCCAGCCTTGGCCATTGTTAAAGGCATTAAAATCACTCCTTTATAGTTGTTAGTCATTGCTAACTGTTACGAGTTTACCATCGCTAACTATCTTTGTCAACATTTTTTTGAAATAAAAAAAAGAACTCAAAGAATTCTTTAGACAATTGATACCCTTGTTTTCCACGGATCGTAGGGGCGGACCTTTTGGACGTCACTGAAAAAGTCTTTCATGTCATCCTGAACGATAGTGAAGGATCCCATCCTTGTTGAAAACATGAGATTCTTCGGCTACGCCTCAGAATGACAGTGAATAAATGTATAGTTTTTCAGTGGCCTCACCTTGTGTCCGCCCGTATTATTAATTCTTTAATCACTATCTTATGGTCGGGAAACGATCAGGTATTACAATTCCTGCTCTTTTTCTTATTTTTTCGGCCATTTCTTCTGCTCTGTCCAATATATCTTCTTCTGAAACAACCGCAACTTTTCTGTTTTTCATGAGCCACCTGCCATCACACATGGTTGACTCAATATTTGTTGAGTGCATTGAATATACAATACTTGACACAGGATCATGCTGAGGCATGTTTCCAATGCTCCTAGGGTCAATAACAATCAAATCCGCTTTTTTCCCAACTTCGAGGCTTCCTGTTTCCTCTTCCCTCAATATTGTCTTTGCACCGTTTATGGTTGCCATTTCAATTATTGTTTCTGCAGGAGTTGTTTTGGGACTAAGAGTTCTTCCTTTGTGAATGAGAGCAGTCAGATACATTTCATCAACCATGTCCATTCTGTTGTTGCAAGGCGCTCCGTCAGTTCCTATGGATACAACCACTCCCTTTTTAAGCATTTCAGGTACCTTTGCAAAACCAAGAACTCTCATGGCAGCAGCCGGGTTGTGAGATGATTTCACGTTGTGCAGCCTGAACAAATCAACTTCCTTGTCAGTGAGCCACACTGTGTGGGCACCAAGTATGTTTTTGTCCAGGAAACCTATTCTTGATAAGTGCTCAACAGTTGAATACCCTCCTGTTCTTTCCTTAACATAATCTATTTCTCCCGGGATTTCAGCTATGTGCATGTGAATTCCTGTGCCATGTCTGTCAGCCAGCTCTTTCGTCCTTATAAGAAGTTCATCTGTAGCATTGAATATGGTCCTTATTGCAAACCAATACTTTATCCTGCCATTTCCTTTGTTGTTCCATTTTTCAAAAGCTTCTTCCTGTTTGTTCAATGTGTAGTCTGTGCTTTCTCTCCATGACAGTGGAAGGCCTACGCCGGAATCCATTGTTGAACGGGCAAGGGCACATCTCAATCCTGCTTCATCAACTGCTCTTCCCAGGCCGTCCACATGGAAGCCCCCTGATTCTGCAAATGATGTAACACCTGATTTAATCATTTCAACACAGCATGCAAGGGCAGAAATGTATTGCTCTTCTTCTGTCATGCTGCTTTCGTAGGGCCAAATCCTATCTCTTAGCCATGTGAGTAAATCCACATCATCGGCTAGTCCTCTTCCAAGCTGCTGTGACATATGGACATGAGTGTTTATTAATCCTGGCATTACAATTTTTCCTTTAAGATCAATTATCTCTGCAGCATCTGTTAAGTCGGAATCTATAAGCTCTCCTACTTTGATTATTTTATCATTTTCTACAACTATACTTCCTTTTTCGTAAACCTGCCTACATTTGTTCATTGTTATTATGTAGGCATCTTTCAATATTATCCTGCTCATATATTCTCCTTATGTTAGTCTTCCCCATTCTTCACTAATCACAACTAGTCATTTTTATCCTTTGTGGTATCTTCATAGACGGCATACTGGTTTTTCCCGTTTCTTTTCGCCTCATACAACGCATGGTCTGCTTCCTTGTATATGTCATCGAATGTCTTTTTGTCATCCACAAGAGAAATTCCAATACTCAATGATATGTTCATACCATCCACAGAACTGCTGATTTCTTCATTAAGCTGCCTGCATCTGGATTTGACGAATTTTTCAGAAGGTATATTCTGCATGTAAATACAAAACTCATCGCCTCCAAACCTGCCTGCCACATCTGTTTTTCGGAATGTTTTTTTAATTGTTTCGGAAAGTCTCTGCAAAACCTGATCCCCAGTGTAGTGGCCATAGTTGTCATTTATTTCTTTGAAGAAGTCCACATCGATTAGTATGAATGCATCAACAGTGTCTGCCTGTCTCTTTGCAATCATAGTTATGATTTTCTCCCTGGTTGAGGTTGGATTGTACAAACCTGTCATACCATCAATTTGAGCTTTCCTGATTAGAGCATTTTTTTCAGCAACTTCTTCACTTATGTCTACGAGCTTTCCTACTACATATTCAATCTTTTGATTTTTTCCATACAGATTTGTATTTATAACCTTGAAATGCCCTTTCCTTCCATCAAGAAATGGAATTTCAATTTCATATGATTTATCATTTTCCTTCATCATTTTATTCAATTCCATAGTTTCAGAAGAATTTTCATGAATTACATCAACAAGATGGTTTTTAAGTCTGTTTCCATATCCTCTAATCTTTCTTTCAGTTCCAATGAGTAAAGCAATTTTATCTGATAGTATCAAAACATCTCTTTTAACGTCATACTCAAAGAAATATTCGTTTGATATTTCAGCAAGCATTGAGTAGCGACTGTTTCTGATTTTAAGCTCTGCATTTGTTTTCATTAAATAAAAAACATATATCAATACAAACACATATAAAATTAAAGAAATTGCAGGACCTTTGGAGTTAAATATAAACATCATAGGCAGTGATTCTGCAACTTCATTCTGTCCATGCTTCAGAGCTTCTGCAGACACATCAACAAATGTAAGCAAAGCCAGGCACATTATTATAATCTTTTTTGCTATGTTATTGCAACTCTTCATATGGTTCTCCTTGTAATATCCTAAAAAACAAGAATGCAAAAAACAATATTTGCTCATGCAAATACTGCATTTCCCCATACCCTTTGAAGCTTATGTTAATGTCTAGCTCTTAATATATTTACTGCCCTGTAAATTGATGTTCCTGCTAATGCTCCTGAAGTGTCAATAATCACATCTTTCAATTGGCATCCCCTGCCTGGCACAAATAGCTGGTGTAGCTCATCGCTTACAGCATAAGTTATGCAGATTGCCAGTGATAAAGCAATGGTTCTTTTTCCTCGGATTTCATTTTTAACCAAAGCATATGAAACCAGTACTCCAAGGACAGCATATGCTGAAAAATGTGCAAATTTTCTCACAAAATGATTCAGCTGAGAAACAATGTCATTTAACGTACTCATTTCAATATCTAAAGGAATTACTTTTCCAATAGTTTCAACAATAATTTTAGTCACGCCTCTGCTCAGGCTGTTTGAAGCAAAAGCAGGCTGAGCTGAAAGGTAAAATATTACCAGCATCCATACTGCAGCAGGCAGCCAAGGCGTTATCCTTAATTTGTTATTCATATTGCATTCCTTAATAATTTATAATTTTTAATCTTACTAACAATATCATTATTTTATGTCTTAATCAATATATTATTTCTTAATTTATTAAATACCCATTAATAACCAAACAGAGCAGTTTGCGTATAATGACATATAATATTGAGGAGGAATAAAATGAAATTCTTTTATGGCGATAAAAACATCCTTAGAGCTCTGGAAGAAGCTGAGTTCTGGAAGCATCAGGAAAGTGAGCATACAGATGTAATAATGGAGGTTGCTCCCGACCTGGAAAACGAATATGTTGAAAAACTTGAACAGTATAAGCAGATTTTTGACTCAACCCACGACCGTGCAGTCCAGTATTCACAGGCAGCAATAAACTGCAGTAACATCATATCAGGGGAAATGTACGAAAACATAGTGAACATTGTTGATCTATCAATAAGGCAAAGCAAAGTCTTTGTTGAATTTCTTGGAATGCTTCTTAGAGAAAGTGAAGCAGTAAAGGAAAATCCTGCAGCAGTAACAGTTGTAAACCACATAAGAAGAGAGTCTGAGTACTTCATAGGAGTTGTCACTGCATTTTTAAATGAAGGGTGCTCAAATCATTATGATGGCGGTCCGATTTACGGAAATATTATGTAATTGAAAAAACGGCGGTATCCCGCCGTTTGTTTATTTTTTTGAATTAGGTGCTGCAAAACTTGGTGGCTGTGCATTTTGAGCACTGAAGGAATTGCTTCCCGGTGATGATAAATCAAAATAAAGTTTTGAATCAGCTGTGACACCCCAGCTCTTATTGGAACCTGTGTCTTGAATTTTATTGAATGCTTCACGAAACATTGTGTTATGTGCTTCTTCGCGGTTTAATAAAAAGTCTATAGTTTCTCTTACACCCTTGTCGTTGATTTGTCTGTACAAATATTCATAAACAACCTTTGCTCTTTGTTCCGCAGAAATGTTTGACAAAATGTCAGCTGCCAGATCTCCTGTTTCTTCGATGTAAGCAGCAGTCCAAAGATATCCTGAAGCGTTTGAAAGCACAGGTGTAAGTCCTGATGATACATGAGCCTGAATGTTTCCTATGGTTGCATTTTGAGCATCAAGTTCATGTCCATTCAGCAAATTCACTGTTGTTGCAACCATTTCAAGATGGCTTAATTCTTCAGCAGCAATGTCAAGAAACAAATCCTTTATTTCCTTGTCCTTGATTCGTAGACTTTGGGACATGTACTGCAGTGCTGCTTTAAGTTCCCCATGAGGTCCTCCAAGCTGTTCCTGCATCATAGCCGCATAATTTGGGTTAATATTATCCACTTTTACTTCAAAAAGTAACTTCTTGTCATGTTTAAACATATATTTCTCCTTAAAAGATTTTGTTTTATCTTTTCCTTTAAGCGAGAAAATATGAATATTATTTTCTTAAATCAAGGTTTATTCTTCCATCCTTTACTTCAACAATTCTGTCTGTTTTTTCAGCAATTCTCTGATCATGGGTTATTATAACAAATGTTGTTTTATATTTTTGATTTATGCTTCTTAATATTGAATAAACAGTTTCAGTTGTATCGGAATCAAGGTTTCCTGTAGGCTCGTCAGCAAGAATTATTTTTGGTTTATTAATAAGTGCCCTTGCAATGGCAGTTCTTTGCTGCTGCCCTCCTGACATATCCGTAGCCAGGTTGTTTTTAACCTTTGAAAGCCCCACCATGTCAAGAAGCTCGTCTGCCCAAAAGTCTACTTCCTTTGGGACATTAAAATTTTTTATTTTATAAGGCATCAGCACATTTTCTTTTGCTGTGAATTCAGGAAGAAGGTAGTGAAACTGAAATATAAAGCCCATAGTCTCATTCCTTAGCTTTGCAAGAGAATCCTTGTCCAATGTGTCAGTCCTGAATCCGTCAATGTAAACTTCTCCGCTTGTAGGTTTGTCCAATGTTCCAATGATGTTCAGCATGGTACTTTTCCCGCTTCCTGATTCTCCTATTATTGAGTTGAAGCTTTGTTCTGCAAAGCTTAAGTTAATGTCGAACAAAACATGCGTCTTTATTTTTTCTCCGTAAATTTTATTTATATTTTTAAGTTCAATAATATCAGCCATTTTTAATCACCTCTATGGGGTTAAGTCTCGAGGACAGTCTTGCAGGAATTAGTGATGCTGCAACTGCAGAACATACGGCAAACATTCCTGAAAGAGTAATAAATCCTATGTTTATGTAAATTGGAACAATTGGTGAGCCGTCAGGGTTCACTGCAAATTTTGTGAAGAACCATAAGAGTACAAAACCAAGGATTATCCCAAACACTGCTCCCACAATACCCAGCATGAAACCCTGGAAAACAAATATTAAGCTTGAATCCCTGTCCTTTATTCCCATTGCCTTAAGTATTCCTATCTGTTTTGACCTCTGGACTACAGAAATGGCAAGCACACTGGAAATTCCAAGAAGTACTGCAACCAGCACAAAGACCTGAATCATATAGCTTGATACGCTTTGACCGTTTAGACCGCTTAATAGAGACTGATTTTGATCCTTCCAGTTTTCAACTTCAACATCATTTACTGACAGATTGTACGCTAAATCCTTTGCTGTTTCATCGGCTGTAAACACTTTTTTGACCTGCATTTCTATTTTTGTGATGCTGCTGTCCAGTGACAGCATGTCCTGTGCTGTTTCAATTGTTGTTACAACCCATGATTCATTCAGGGATGAAACTTCCAAATCGAACAGACCTGTTACTTCCAGTCTTGTTACATTTCCTGAAGGCAATATAAGTGTTATTTCATCATTTATCTTTGTGTTTGACTTAAGTGCAAGGTCTTTTCCTATTATTGCTTCATCTTTTTTGACCGGCAGTCTTCCCTCATAAAGACCTTCGCTGAATTTGTATATTTTGTCAGCATCATCTACCACAAATCCTCTTACAAGAACAGGAGCAGTATCATCATAGTCAATGGTAGCTGAGCCCTCTGCAGCAGCTGATATGTTAATTATGTTGCTGTCTGAAATCCCAGCCTCATACATTGCTCTCTCCCAATCCTTGATTGATGTTTTGCCATTTGCAGGAACTATGGTGATGTGTGATGAACTTCCTATAGTTGTATCAATGAGACTTGCCTGAAGACCTTGTATTAACGATCCTATAAAAAGCTGCACTGCAACTCCCACAGATATTCCAAGTATAATTAAAAGTGTTTGTCCTTTGCCTGACTTTAAAAAGCGCAGGGCTATGGTAAAAGATAATCTCACTTTTCTTCACCTGCCCTTAAACTTACTATATCCTGGTATGACTCAAGGTAAATGTCTCCGCCTATTTTTTCAACTGAAACCAAATTGCTCCGGAAAGCATTGCCTCCAACCAGCACAGTTACTTTTCCGCCTGTCATTTCCTTTATTCTATTTATCATTCTCTGAGCTTCAAACAAAAGATAATAATCTGTGACACTTATGGCTGCATATTTTGGACTATTGCTTGCAATTGCATAATAGACCTGTTCTCTGGGAGTGTTTGTTCCAACAAATATTGCTTCATATCCGTTCAGCGAAAAAAAATCTGCAATCATTCTAAGTCCCACCTCATGATATTCCCTTTCGGGGCACGCAAGGACCACCTTCATTCCAAGAGGCTTTACATGTTTTTTCAGTTCTATTACAAAAGGATATGCGGATTCTATGACAGTCCTGATGATGGAAGTTTTAACGTGTTCAATCCATATGGAGTCTTCCATTCCCATGCTTGTGTCTATGGAATAAAGGGCAGGACGAAGAACATCCTCATATAGCTCAGGAATTGTAATCTCATTATTTTTCAATGCATTTATTGCAAGCAATACGCATGCATCCTTGTCCAGTTTATCGAAATGATTTATGAAACTTAACTTAAACTCATCCATACAGATCTCCTTAATTCTTAAGTTTCACAGAATCACCGTCAATCAATTCTTCAGGCGGGTTTAAAATAACTTTTTCACCTTCAGGAATTCCTGATACCTCTGTGAGATACCCATCAGATAATCCTGTCACAACGTATTTCTTTTCTACAGTATTATTTTTTAAAACAAAAAGGTACATTTTGCCGTCAACATCTCTTTTAAGAGACTCATTCTTTAATAAAAGGGAATTATCACTGATGTCAATTATTATATTTGCTTTTCCTTCATATCCTGACTTAATGAAATTGTCGCTGTTTGTAATCTTTATTGTTATTTCAACTTTTGGAGTTTTGCTGCCGCTGTCCTTGTCAATCTCAGCCGTTTTTCCTACGTTTATTACTTCTCCTTCATAGACGCTGCTCATTCCGTTTAAATACACCATTGATTTTTGGCCTTCTCTAATTAATACAGCATCTTCCTGAGGTGCCTTTGCTGTAAATTCGTAGGAATTTGTGTCATAAATAATGATTTTGCTGCCTGCAGAAGTTTTTCTTCCTTCATTCAATGGAAATTCTGTGACAACACCGTTTACAGATGCGTAAATTTTATTGTTTTCAATTTTATTGTTTATGTTTTCAATGTCAAGCTTCAGGGTATTTATGTCTCTTCCTGTATTTATGGTGTCAATTTGTAAAGACTTAATATAGTCGTTGTAATTAGCCTCAGCATCGCTGTAATCAAGATTGGCTATATTAAGTTTGCTTTCTAAGTCCTTTGCTGCTGAATCATATCTGTCATATTCTAATTTGCTTATGGCGTTTTCATCATACAACACACTGATTTTCTTAAGGTCTTCATATGATGTTTCAAGATCAGATTTAACATTGTTGTACGCTTCCTGACTCTTTAAAAGCTTGTTTTTAAGGATGCTCACTTGCGAATCTCCGTTTTTTGATTCATCAAGATCTGAATAAAGTTTTTCCAGATTAATTTCAGATTTCTTAAGTTCAATCAAAAGGTCTGTTGAATCAAGTTCTGCAAGAAGCTGCCCTTTTTCAACAGTGCTGTTTTCTTCAACATAGGTTTTCAGGACCTTCAATTCAGAAGGTATTGTTATTTCTTCGTAATCTGCTGATTTTATCACCCCTGAAAGTTCTATACTTTTAGTTACACTTCCATAGTAGGTTTTCATTGTGCTAACTTCAATAGCTTCATCATCCTTTGAAAGCATAAAATAAACAAATAGAAATACTATTATTACTGTTACTATAATTATTACAGTCTTTATATTCTTTTTCATAGAGTCCTCCCTTGTGAGAATTTCCATGAAATAATACCCTATAAAAATTGAAATTAAACACTGTTTTAAAATATATTATTTTTATTAGCTCAATATAAAGTAATATGAGTTTTTTAAGTATTCCTGCCTGTATTTGATGGTAAGTTTTTTAAGGTGACTTTTAACTGTCTGAAGGGATGTTTCCGACTTCATGTATTCATCCACCAGCTTCATGAAAATGCTTTTTTCATTTTCTGTTGCCACGCCCTTAAAATATCCCCATACATGCTGCAGCGAGTTTATGGCATGGCCCTTCTCCTCTTTCTTTGACATTGCAAATTCGAGAATATTATAAAAACCCACAGCATCATAAACATTCTTGTTCTTTAACATTTGCCTTATTTTTAAATAAACCTCAGGTGATTTTTCCAGCACGCTGTACTTGTACCTGCTCCATTCCTTTTCAAGATACTTGATATTTTCATGTTGAACTGTTGAGTTGATGCATTTTATGCAGGAAATGTTTTTGTCCTTAACTTCAAGCATTATATCTAAATTTTCTCCTCCCACATGTTTGTAAAACTCCATGAATTCATTGATTCCTATTGTTTCAGAATGTGAGCCTTTCTTTTTATGAGGATTTTGCTGAGAATAGTGTACTTTCTGCCTGCCGTCACTAATATTCCAAGTCTTGCTGCACTCCTTTATCCAGAAATCATCACTTGAGTTATCATAAGGATTTGCAGTATTGTGCAAATTGTCATATACAACTGGTATGTTAAGCTGAACTCCTGCTTCAAGCACATCTCGTACATTAAATGATTTATCGTCATTTTCTATAACAAGTCTGTTCTTTATGTTTTCGTCAAGCAGTTTATAATTGTCCATGAATCTCATAATGGCTGATTTTTTATCTCCATAAACTCCTCCTATGTGGAGAATTATTTTCGAATCTCTTCCAGCATTCAGACAGTCCAGAAAGTGGTTGTGGTAAATGAGGTCTTCCACAGCTCTATGAACCACCTCGTGTTTTGGAGAGTTCAAAACTGTGTATTGACCGGGATGCATGGAAACCCTCATGTTGCTTTTTTTGATTTTTTCTCCTATTATTTGAAATCTCTCTTCGAAAATATCCCACCAGGGAATGTTGTTTACAACGCTTGAGCCAAAAGGAATGATGTCGGAACTTATTCTGAATAGGTTTATATTGTTTTCAATGTTGTAATCAATTATATTTTCAAGTGATGTAAGATTGTGTTCAATAAGTCCCAGAAGTTTTTCATATCCTGCATTCTTGATTGTGCAGCTTTTAAATCCTGCGTTATGTACACCAACTGTAAGACATGCATATCCTATACTCATAATTCCTCCTATAATAAAAGAGTTGCTGTGCAACTCTCAGATTATTGACAAATATGGGCGGATCTTGTATCTGCCCGTTGTCAAATCAATAATTTTCTTATCTTCGGGAGGACAGTAGTCCACCTTACATTATTAAGAAAAACTCCGGCAATTTTCTAGCCTCGTTTTCTTCTTCTAGTTCTATTTTGTGTTTCACAAAATTCTCATCGTCAAAATATTTTGCATGTACAGGGCATTTTTTTATGCAAGCGCAGCATTTTATGCATATGCCATTGAGTGTTGATACGTTATCATAATCAATGCTTCCCATGGGACACACTTCTGCGCAAATTTTACAGTCTGTGCATGAATCACCGGTCTTTGGAGTAATTTTTCTGAAGTCCACCGGATTACCTTCTCTGTCCTTTGGTTTGTAGTAATCCCTGTAAACTTTTTCTATTACCTTATATTCATTAACTGCATTGATTTTTGGTTCTTCATTTATTATTTTAATGATTTTTGCTGCAAAATCAGCAGCTGTATTCATATCTTCTTCATCAGGCCTGTTCATGGCAAGTGTGTCAGAAAATGAATGTTCACCAATAAATGCACAGCCACATAAAACATTAAAACCATCTTCATCGAGTATGTCCCAAAGTTCCTTCAAGGCATCGTCATAATTTCTGTTTCCGTACATGACAATGGCTACAGCCGTTGCTTTGTTTCCTTTGACTGTGTTCAGGAACTTAAGAAGTACGTTTGGAACCCTTCCTGCTATAACCGGAACCCCTACTACCACTATGTCATCTTCCGTAAATGAATACTGTTTTTTTCTTGCTTCAGGCAATGTGAAATCAATTATTTCCCACGAATTCTGCCCTGCTCCTGCTGAAATCTCCAGCGCCAATTTTTCAGTGATTTTTTTTGTTGTTCCTGTGGCGCTAAAATAAAATGCACTGATTTTTCTGTTAATAATCTCTCTCTCCATATTATTCCTGCTTTATTTTATTTTTATTACGTGACGATAATAATTCGCCAAAATTTATTTCCATTATAAAAATGCTTGTAATCATAAGCACTGCTCCCACATACGACTTTGCAGTAAGAATTTCTCCTGCAACGAAAAATGCAACAATTCCCGCAAACAATGTTTCCAGGGAAAAAATAATACCTACGTGAGAGGCATTTGTATATTGTTGAGCAATTGCCTGTACAATAAATGCCACTCCCGTGCAGAACACAGCCAGGAACAACACAGGAGCCCATATTTTGGGTTCTGTTGGCAAATGTGGTGTTTCAAACACAAAAGCCAAGATTAAATTAAATAATCCTGTAAATCCAAGTTGAAAAACTCCCAGCTGGAATGGATTCACCTCTTCATGGGCAACAACTTTCTCCGTTACCAATAAATCAATGGCATACATGAAAGCGCACATGATGGAGAGAAGATCTCCCTTTAAATTTGCATAGTTAATTGTAAAACTTTCGGTAAGTGTCAAGAGCCCTATTCCAATGAGAGTCATAAACACAGCAAGAATGACTTTTTTGTCCGGTATTTTTCTGTACACAATGCTGGACAATATGGGTGTAAAAATTACAGTCAACCCACAAAGAAATCCTGTATTTGACAAAGTTGTATACTGAATGCCGAACGTTGCTCCTATGTAAACAACAACAAGAATGGCTGACAGCAGCACGCTGTACTTCAGCGTTGCCTTAGAAACGTTTTTTAGTTTCGTAAAAGCCAATATTCCTGCAACTGCAAATGCAATGAGAAACCTGTTTGCATTAAGTGTAAACGAACCCATATCTTCAAGACTCAAATCCACCAGGTAGTAAGAAACCCCCCAGCTTAATGTTACAAGCAGCAGCATTAAGTCTGCCTTTAATTGCTTAGACATTTTATCCCTCTATATCAATGAAATTTTATTCTATAATTCAATATATATTATATCTTAAACATTAAAAATTTACAATTGCATAGTCATTATTTCATTCAGTAATCTATTTAGAAAAATTTCGAAATAGGTATTGACATTTATGTTTTACTGGATTATAATCTATTTAGAAAAACATCTAAATAGTGAGAGGTGATAAATTGGGATTCCCAGAAACTTTTAAGGCGCTTTCCGATCCGGTACGAAGAGAAATACTTGTGATGCTCAAGGATGGAAAAATGTCTGCAGGAGAAATATCAGAACACTTTGACATGACAGGCGCTACCATATCCTACCACCTGTCACAGCTTAAGAAAGCTGGATTGATTTTTGAAAGCAAATATAAGAATTTTATTTATTATGAAATAAATATTTCCGTATTTGAAGAGGTTATGTTGTGGTTCACCCAGTTTGGAGGTATGAAAAATGAAAATTAAATTTGACAAAATGCTTATTTTAACCACTGTTATATGTATTCTTCCCGTAATAATGTCACTGATTGTCTTTGACCGTCTTCCGGATCAGATTCCGGTTCACTGGAACTTCAAAGGCGAGGTAGACAACTACGCTTCAAAGGCATTTGGAGCATTTGGACTTCCTTTTTTAATGGCTTTCATCAACTTCATAGTGCATATGAGCCTTAACAATGATCCTAAGAAAGCCAATTATTCAGTTGTTCTAAAGCAGTTTTCTCTATGGCTCATACCTGTGATGACATTGTTCCTGGTTCCTGTTACTCTTCTCATTTCCATGGGCTATGACATCAAAATAAATATAGTTGTTCCGGTTTTTGTTGGTATTATTATAATAATATGCGGCAACTATCTTCCGAAGTGCAAACAAAATTACACAATGGGTATTAAGCTTCCATGGACATTGAACAGTGAGGAAAACTGGAACAAGACACATCATCTGGCAGGTTTTATTTGGACCATAGGAGGAATACTTCTTGTTTTGACCACATTTTTAAACGTGAATTCTTTGCCGCTTCTCCTAACTATAGTATTTTCCCTGGTTTTTGTACCGGCAATATATTCATACATGCTTTATAAAAAAGGAATTTAGCAAAAGGCGCAGAAAATTTTCTGCGCCTTACTTTTACTTCATTGATTCAATTATTTTGTCAACAAATTCATCAATTGCTTTGTGCTGCTCTTCTTTCATTGATGATGTTATTTCAATGGGATTCCCAATTATTTCAACATTTTTCATTGTACATGCTATTTCTTCCATGACCTTTGATGCTCTTGGTGCCCAGGAGCCGTTTCCTACCAGTGCAACCTTCCTGTTCTGAAACTGAAGTGCTGCAAGTTCCTTCATGAGGTTTTCCATTCCATAGTAAAGTCCAAGGTTGTATGTTGGAGATGCAAAAATTATGTGGCTGTATTTCCAAGCATCAGAAATGATGTATGAAGGATGTGTCTTAGAAACATCATACATGTGCATATCTTTCACACCTTTGACAGCAAGCTTATTTGCAATTACATTCATTACATTTTCCGTATTGCCGTACATTGAAGCATAAACCAACATTACACTTTTCTTTTCAGGTTCATACCTGCTCCACAAATCATATTTATTTAAAATGTATGACAGGTTGTTTCTCCACACCGGTCCGTGAAGAGGACAAATCATTTTTATCTCACATGATGACAATTTCTTCATTACAGCCTGAACCTGCTGTCCGTACTTGCCAACTATATTGGCATAGTAGCGCCTTGCTTCTTCCGCATATGTGCATTCAAAATCAGTGTCATCTGAAAAAAGATTTCCGGATAGTGCTCCAAATGAACCGAAGGCATCTGCTGAGAATAGAATTTTTTCAGTCATTTCATAGGTAAACATAACTTCGGGCCAATGAACCATGGGTGCAAAGAAGAATTTCAGGCTGTGTTCTCCAATACATAGAACATCGCCTTCTTTAACTTCATGCATGTTCATGTGGAAGTCAAAATTGTAAAACTGGCTTATCATCTGGAATGTTTTTTTATTTCCTACAATTTTAATGTTTGGGTACCTTCTTACTATTTCTTCAATGTTTGCGCAGTGGTCAGGCTCCATGTGGTTTAAGACAAGATAATCAAGATTTCTTCCGTCCAAAGCTTCAATTATGTTTTCAATAAACTGTCTGCTAATAGACTGATCAACAGTGTCTATGAGTGCAGTTTCACTATCTATGATTACAAATGAGTTATAGCATACCCCAGACGGTATTGGAAACATATTTTCAAAACGCTCAAGTCTTCTGTCATTTCCCCCAACCCAAATTATATTCTTGCTTATATTTTGTATACAGTGCATAATTTTCCTCCTGTTATGCTATGTAGTAGTTTTATTGATATTTGCATAAATTATATCACACAAAGGTATTTCGTGAAATATTTTTGACGACAAAATGAGATTATTTTTTCAAATTCTATTAAACAGGGATTACAAAAGCAAGTTGACTACGTAGATAATTAAATGTAAAATAAAATAACAAATTAGGGAGAATGACTATGAAATATGAAGTAATAATGTTTGACGCAGATGATACACTGTTTGATTTTAAAAAAGCAGAAAAGGAAGCTTTTAAGAATACAATGGTTGGTTATGGTATCAATTATGATGAAAATTACCACTACAAAATATATGATGAAATAAACACTGCACTGTGGAGAGATTTCGATAATGGGCTCATAACTCAGGAAAATTTGAAATACCAGCGTTTCAAAGAACTGTCCCATAGACTGGGTGCAGGATTTGATGAGTATGAGTTTGCAGAAATTTATATGAAAAATTTGTCTCAAGGTTCATTCCTGTATGAAGACAGCATTCCATTGGTGGAGAGCCTCAAGAATGATTACCGTATGACAATTATAACAAACGGACTTACAGATGTGCAGCACAACAGGGTAAGAAATTCTGCCATAGGTAAGTACATGGAAGAAGTTATAATATCAGAGGAAGTGGGTCTTTCAAAACCTGATTTCAGAATTTTTGACTATGCACTTAAAAAAATCAATTACCATGACAAAAGCAAGGTTATAATGGTGGGTGACAGTCTCACCACGGACATACAGGGAGGAATCAACTCAGGAATTGACACATGCTGGTACAATCCGGATAAAAACGTAAATAAATCAAAATTTAAACCTACATATGAAATATCTCAGCTCATGATGCTGAAACAAATACTTGAAAATTAAAAAAGTCAATTTGCATTAGCTCAGATTGATGACAAAATTGTTGGATATATAATACGGGCGGACACAAGGTCCGCCCATACAACTTATTCTGTTATAATTTAATTATTAAGACTTTCGTAGAGAGAATTCAACAACACTTTGTTCGGGTCCTGGCTTAATTCCCATACTGCAGCTCCCCCTAGCCCCTTAGTGTTTATGTAATTTGCCTTAAGAGACATTGAGGCAGCATCATCATAGCTTATGAAAATTTTTCCGTTGTAAAGCCATGGAACCATGGACTGTTCATGAAAATATCTTACAAAGCCAGCTTTGTTTATGTAATTTGCTTCGATACTTGAATAACTCAAAGATTTTCCTGTTGAAAAAGTCTGATAGAGGCCATTGTTGCCTGTGCTTGAAGTTTCATATAAATATCCGTAAAACGGAACTCCCGCTACCAGTTTTTCCTTTGGGAAACCTGCATTTATCCAGGCATTGACACTTGAATCAACGCTCCACTTGTACTGCAAAGAGGCATCAGTGTTGTTGTAAAGAGGTGCATTGAAATCTGTGTAGGAATCCCATGTACCATGAATATCATATGTCATGAGTGTGGCATAGTCTACATATTCATGAAAAATGCCAGGCTCGGTGTTTCCTATGTAGTAATTGCTAGCACCGCCTGCAATTGTTAAAAGATAATGCTTGTTGTCCTTCAAGCCTTGTTCATCCATTTTTTCACGTATTTTTTTCAACAGAAGTGTAAAGTTTTGCTTGTCTTCAGGGCGCCTTGAATTTTCAGCCAGGCCGCCGCCTACAGGGTATTCCCAGTCAAGGTCTACGCCGTCAAGTCCATACTTTGTAATGAACTCAACACACCCGGATGCAAAGGCTGATCTTGATGTTTCAGTTGCAGCAGCATCTGAGAACTTTCCGGACCATGTCCAGCCGCCAACTGAAATCAGAATTTTCAAATCAGGATTGATTATTTTTAAGTCTTGAAGCATTTTAAAATTGGCAGGATCCTTATCAGGATATCCCATTACTAATTTAAAATCAGAACCGATATTAGCAAATGCGTAATTTATGTGGGTAAGCTTGCTTGCATCAAGCTTGTTCGGAGTAAATCCGGAATATGCAGACCACGCAGCATAATAGCCCACAATTTTCTTTGTAGATTCTGTTGGAAGATCAGGAGCATAATCCTTTGACAAAGTCACAGTTATAACATTGCTTGGCTTTGAGAGATTTCTCTTCACATCCTTAGCCTTTATGTAAAATTCATATTCAGTTCCCGGAGTCAAATTTTCGACTGTATAAGTGCAGTTTAAAGTTGATGCGAAATATGTACCGTCCTTGTAAATGCTGTATGCATTGACACCCACATTGTCCGTTGATGCATCCCACTTAAGAGTAACCGATGTTTCATTTGCATACGTCATATGAAGATTGGCTGGAGCTGTTGGCGGCTGCTTGTCCGCTTTGTCTGCAAATGCAAAGTTGTCGAAAGACAAAACGAGCAGCACAAAGGCAAGAGCAATTGATAACGTTTTTTTGATTTTTAAGTTCTTATTCATGATAATTCTCCTATGTTGTAGTGATACAAGTATAGCATAGCCCCTTTTATTAAGGTAATGCAATATATGGCAAGTTGTTTTGCACTTAGTTTTTCAGCCATAATAATCCATGATTTTGCATTGAATAGCCCTTATCACATAAAAAGTTCCGGCAAATTTGCCGGAACCTAATACTATACAATTAATCTATCCTTTTGTCACCGTAGAAGAATAAGGCAACTGTGCCCGGACCAGTGTGTGAGCCTATTACGGTTCCAACGCTGTTTATCATTATCTTACCGTCCAATTTGAGGAATTTGCTTTCGATTAAATCAGCAACTTTTCTGGCATCTTCATAGCAGGCTGAGTTAGATATGTAGCACCTGCCTGAATAATCAAGCTTGTTTTCCGCATGTTCTTCCATTCTTGTAACAATTTCTTCAATAACGTGTTTTTTCCCTCTGTATTTTGACCGAGGTATGAGTTTTCCTTCATGGTTCATGTTGAGGAGAGGGCAAATATGGAGCATTGTTCCGACTATATTTGAAGCTGCTGAAATTCTGCCGCCTCTGTAGTAACTTGTAAGGTCAGTTGAAAAAAACCAGTGGTTGACTCTCAGTTTGTTTTCCTCAAGCCATTGAAATGTTTCCTCAATTGTGCTCCCTCCATCCCGCATGTCGCAGGCAGATGTTACAAGTAGTCCGTAACCTGATGATGCCCCCAGAGAATCCACAATCATTATTTTTCTTTCAGGATACTTTTCCATGAGTTCTTCTCTTGCAATGTTAGCAGAGTTGTATGTACCGGAAAGTCCGGATGACAACGAAATATGCAGTATGTCTTTTCCTTCCTTAAGCAACGGCTCGAAAAATTCTACAAATTGAGCTGCATTTACTTGAGACGTAGTTGGCTTTGATCCATCTGATATTTTTTTATAAAACTCTTCAAAGGGCATTGATTGACCTAAATCGTCCTCATATTCTATTCCGTCCATAATAAAATGAAAGCAAACAAATGGTACATTTCTAGATTTAAAAAATTCAAGAGGCATATCTGCAGTTGAACAGGATGTGACAATAAAATCAGACATATTATAACTCCTTTTTTTATTTTACAAATTATTTTATCATGAAAATATTGCAGATTTAGTCGAAGTTTATCCGAAAAATCAACGCTTAAATGCAATTAAGTTTATTATTCCAAAAATTACATCTATTTACATTATAAATTATTGAAATTATATGTCAAGTTTATGCCATTTTTGATTCTATTTCTGTTCCTATTTTTGTTTCACCTTCTGTGTTATGTCTTCTCTTTTTCCAAAAATACATGTAGTATATGATAAACAACACTGAAGTTACAGCCCAGCTCAAAGGATAGCTGAATATAACCGTCTTGATTTCAGGCCTTTTTGGAACTGCTATTAATATCCATAAAACCCTTAATCCGCACACACCTATACTAGTGAGAAGCATTGGTACAAGCGAATTTCCCATGCCTCGCAGCGCTCCTGACAATATTTCTATAAATACAAATGTAAAATATGTGGGAACTAGGAATTTTAAAATTTCCATTCCTTTTTCAACAACGGCAGCATCTTCAGTGAACAAAAGGTACACATACTGTCCTGTAAAGTACAATATTATGCTTAAGGTAACTGCTGCTCCCATGCACATTACAAGGGTCTGGCGAACTCCTTTTTTCACTCTGTCGATTTTTTCCGCACCGTAATTTTGTCCTGAAAAAGTTGTAATGGAAACACCAAAGGCTCCCATAATCATCCAGAACAATCCGTCTATTTTTGAAAATGCAGTCCAGGCGGCAACCGTGTCTGTACCGAAGGAATTTATACTTGACTGTATCACTATGTTTGCTATGTTGTACATTGAAGACTGAAACCCTGCAGGAAGTCCTATTCTGAAAATTTGTGCAAGCTTGTCTTTATCTATTTTAATTTTACCAAGCATTATCCTGTATGACTCGGATGTATGCATTAATATATAAATTACCAGAAATGCACTTATGCACTGTGACAACACAGTGGCTATACCAACGCCGTAAATACCAAGACCGAGCACCGCTACAAACAACAGGTCAAGCACTATATTTATAATGCAGCTGGCTATCAAAAAGTAAAGAGGTCTCTTTGAATCCCCAACTGCCCTGAGAATTCCTGAACCTATATTGTAAACCATGTTTGGAATCATTCCGGCAAAGTATATTTTTATATAAATCAGGGAATATTGTATTACATCTTCAGGAGTTCCCATTGCTTCAAGTGCAATAGGAGCAATCAGTATTCCTCCAACTGTGAAAAGTGCTCCTCCTATGGTTGCCATTGCTATGGCAGTGTGAACAGCAACATTTAAATCATCATGTTTTCTTGCTCCATAATACTGTGAAATTATTACTGTGGCTCCTGAAGAAAGTCCAACAAAAAAACCAACAAGAAGGTTTATAAGAGTGCCTGTTGTTCCCCCTACGGCCGACAGCGCTTGTTTTCCTATGAATCTTCCCACAACAATGGCATCTGTAGTGTTGTAAAGCTGCTGAAAAAATGTTCCCAGCAAAATAGGAAAAAAGAATATGAGTATCTGTTTCCATATAACCCCTTCAGTTATATCATATTTATTAATATTATGCTTCATTACTTGCTCCAATCAAAAGAATATCATTTTGATGTTATATCACTTTAGCATCAAAGTCAATAATTCAAATTTATTTTTTAGCATAGCCATAGGAAAACATTTTAAAAAAATAACAAAAAGGCAAATGTGATATTCACATTTGCCGATGAGTTATTTAGTTAAATGACTGTTCTGTTCTGTCAATTATTTCATCCTGCAGAGCCTTTTCAAGGTTGTTGAAGTGGTCTGAATATCCTGCAACCCTCACTATAAGGTCCTTATATTCATCAGGATTTTTCTGTGCGTCAAGAAGAGTGCTCTTGTCTATGACGTTGAATTGAATGTGGTGACCCATCATGTGGAAGTAAGCTCTTATAAGCGCTGACACATTGTCAAGTCCTTCTTCTCCTGCTATTGACGACGGTGTGAACTTCTGATTTAAAAGTGTTCCTCCCGTTGAAGTGTGATCCATTTTTGCACATGATTTTATAACTGCAGTAGGACCGTTTGTATCTGCCCCCTTCTCAGGTGAAATACCGTCTGTAACAGGTTTTTCCTTGAGCCTTCCGTTTGCTGATGCTGTCATGACAGAACCGAAATATACGTGGCAGGTTGTCGGAAGCATGTCAATCTGGTACGTTCCGCCGCATACTGCCTTTCTTCCTCTTATTCTGTCTCTTACATTTTCAAAAACATCCAGCATAATGTCATCTGCATAGTCATCGTCATTTCCATATTTTGGTGTATGATTGAGAACAAGGTTATGAATCATTTCATGGCCTTCAAAGTTTGCATCTATGGCAGCAAGTAGTTCCTTCATGGTAAATCGTCCTTGTTCAAACACGTTGTATTTTATTGATGCCAGACAGTCAGTGATTGTTCCTATTCCAACAATCTGAATGTACCTTGTGTTGTACTTAGCACCGCCAGCGTTGTAATCTTTTCCGCTTTCCTTGCAGCCGGTTGTAAGAACAGACATGAATGGTGAAGGCATGTGTTCTGCAAATATTTTTTCTATTACGTTGTTTCCTCTTATCTTAACATTGATGATGTGTTCAAGCTGTTTAAAAAATGCAGCTTCAAGCTCCTCATATGATTTGAAGTCTTCAGGATTGCCGGTTTGAATGCTGATTTGCTTGTTTGTGTACTTGTCAAAACCATTGTTCATTGCAAGCTCGAATATTTTAGGAACGTTGAGATATCCCGTCAATACATATGCTTCTCTTCCATGGCATCCTGTTTCAACACATCCGCTGGAACCTCCGAACCTTGCATCTTCAAGAGATTTACCTGCGTTTATAAGCTCCTGTATGAGTTCCTCTGTGTTGTAAAATGCCGGCTGTCCCCATCCCTTTCTGGAAATTTCAACAGCGCGTTTTAAAAACTCATCAGGTGTTTTTTCGCTTATCTGCACATTTGAACTTGGCTGGAGAAGTCTCATTTCATCCATGGTATCAAGTATGATGTATGAAACTTCATTCACTCCGTCTTCACCCGTGTAAGGATTTATTCCTCCGGTGTTGAAGTTTGCAAAGTCAGTGTATGTTCCGCTTTCCTTGAGGGTTATTCCCACTTTTGGAGGAGCAGGCTGGTTGTTGAATTTTATCCACAGGCACTCCATCAGCTCTCTTGCCTTATGGTAATCAATTGTTCCTGATTCTTTTTCCTTCTTATAGAAAGGATACAGGTACTGATCAAGCTTTCCTGGAGAAAATGCATCCCATGTGTTCAGTTCTGTTGTGATACCTATGTGCACAAACCAGTACATCTGAAGAGCCTGTGCATAAGTTTCCGGTTTGTTTGCAGGTACAACATCACAGTTTCCGGCAATCCACAAAAGTTCTTCCTTTCGTTTTGGGTTAGTTTCTTTTTCAGCCAGTTCCCTTGCATAGGCTGCATATCTTTGTCCGTAAATCATTATGGCATCGCATGAAATTGCCATTGCTTCAAGCTGTGCCTTTTTGTCGTAAGCATCCTTGTCATTTAAAAAATCCAGCTCATCAATTGCTTCAAGGATTTCCTTTTTAAATTCCAAAAATCCCTTGTGATAAAATTTATCATCTGCAACTGTATGTCCCGGAGCCCTTTGTTCCATGAATTCCGTGAACATTCCCGCTGCGTAGCAATCTTTCCATTCCTGTGTCATGGAGGCAAGAATTTTGTCTCTTGTGGACTTGTTCTGCCAGTAAGGCAGAATTGTTTCAGCCTGTACTGTTTTGTCTTCTTCATTGACTTTGAAATTGATGTATTTTCTTTCGTTCATTACAGTCATGTCTTCAACGGTGTGGGCGCAAAGTTCAGGGAATGTGGGAACAACCTGAGGTCCTTCGCTTTTTTCTCCAACTATAAGCTCACCTTCACCAATGTACAGTTTCCTGTTTTCCATTAGATATTTAAAGTTCATTGCACGGAGCACCGGGATTTCCACGGTTCCGAAATTATTCTTATAAAACTCCGTTTCAAGCAGTGCCCTTTCCAAACTTACCCTAGGCTGTGTAGACACACTTTCCAGTCTCAACATCTTTGTTCTTTCTGTATAGCCTCTCATATTAACCTCCTATTTTTGCTTTATAGCCCTTATTTTCAAACATTTCCTTAAATTTTTGCATCTTTTCATCGGATGGTTTTGACATCCTGTCATCTTCATAAACTTTTCCTAGTTTTTTGTATTTGTGCTTTGCTATGTCGTGGTATGGAAGTAGATTTACTTTGCTGATGTTTAACCCTTCAATAAATTCAATTGTTTTAATAATGTGTTCTTCGTCTCCATTGACACCTTCAATTATGGGCATCCTGAGATTAATATTGTTGTGGATTTCAGATAATTTTATTATGTTTTCAAGAATCAGCTTATTTGACATTCCGATAAACTCAACGTGCTTTTCATCATCCATGAGCTTGATGTCGTAAAGGAACACATCCGTATATTTTGCTGCTCTTTTAAGATTTTCAAAGCTCACGGCTCCACAGGTGTCAACTGCAGTGTGAATATTATTATCCTTAAGTTTTTTTAGGAGCTCTTCTACAAAATCAATGTGAATCAAAGGCTCTCCTCCTGATAATGTCACTCCTCCGCTGGATTTTTCGTAGAAAACCCTGTCCTTCAGAACTTCCTTCATTACATCATCAACAGTGTATACTTTTCCGGCAATCTGCCTTGCGCCCTGAATGCAGTATATTACACATTGCCCGCAGCAGTCACATGACTCATCTGTAGTAAGCTTGTTGTTTTCAATTTTAATGGCTTTTTTATGACAAATTTTTTCGCATGTTCCGCAAAGAACGCATTTGTCCCTGTCGTAAAGAATTTGAGTGTTTATATTCTGGCTCTCTGGATTATGGCACCACAGGCATTTAAGTGGACATCCCTTAAAAAATACGGTTGTCCTTATGCCGGGTCCGTCATGTACAGAAAACTTTTGTATGTTAAAAATATTTGCTGTATTCATTTTATCTCCAATTATATTTTCATACAATTATATATGCAATTTTCAAGCCAATAATTAGCATTTAAATTTCAATGTTTTTATTTTTATGTATAATTTTTAATACAAAAATGTGCCCGATTTTATGACAGTTGTAAAATTTTCATATTTTTCAATAAATCGGCTCCTATGCTGATATTATAACAGTAATCGACAAATTACAACATTTGATTTATTCAAATATGTTGAATTTCATTTTTTTCAGTGCTATTATGGTTAAAAGAGTGTAAATCACAAAAACAGAAACAGAGGATATCATGGACTATAAAAATATTTTGAAATTAATATCTGAAAACTTATATTGTGGAATATTTATTGTTGATAATGAAGGAAGGGTAATATTCTATAATCAGTCAATCAATGATCTTGCCGGGCTGAATGTTGAAAACGCTGTAGGAAAACATATGCTTGAAATTTTTCCAAAACTTACAGAAGAAACAAGCACCATTTTGAGAACATTGAAAACCGGGGAAGGTTTAAAAAATTATGTTCAAAATTACTATAACTACCAGGATAAGAGAGTAACAATTCTTTCAAGCACTGTTCCAATATATGAAGACGGGCACCTTGTAGGTGTTGTTGAAATATTTTCTGATGTGGACAAATACAATAACATGAACCAGACCAAGAGCAGCAAAGGCTTCATGGAAAATACCGTATACACACTCAATGACATCATTGGAAACAGCAAGGAAAAAAAAGAATTGAAAGAAAAAATCAAAAAAACAGCCAACAGCAATTCACCCGTCCTTGTTTACGGCGAAACCGGAACAGGAAAAGAACTGGTTGTACAGTGCCTTCACAGCGAAAGTACACGCAGAAATAAACCTTTTATAGCACAAAACTGTGCTGCCATCCCAAGCACACTTTTCGAAAGTATTTTGTTTGGAACTGCCCTGGGAAGTTTTACTGGAGCAAAGGATTCAAAAGGTCTCATCGAATCAGCTGAAGGCGGAACGTTGTTTCTTGACGAAATTAATTCCATGGATATTACATTACAAGCTAAGCTCCTTAGATTCCTGCAGGAAGGCCACATAAGAAGACTTGGGGAAAACAAGTCCCATGAGGTTGATGTTCGTGTTATAGCAGCTTTGAATGAAGACCCATATGAAGCAATAGAAGCAGGCACACTGAGAAAAGATTTATTTTACAGACTTAGCGTTATAAATTTTAGTCTTCCTCCTCTCAGGGAAAACAAAAAAGACATAATTGAAATAAGTAATTATTTCCTTGAATTTTTTAACAGTAAGCTTAACAAGAACATAAAAGGATTTTCAGATGAAGTTCTGGAGTTTTTCAAGAGTTATGACTGGCCCGGAAATGTAAGAGAACTAAAACATTCAATTGAATATGCTGTAAATATAACTGAAAGCAACACAATTTCTAAAAGTGATCTCCCTGATTACTTTAAACTGAAAAATAAAAAAACAAATGCTGACGTTAAAATGACAGATGATTTATTAACAGATGATAGTTCTTCACTCCTTACTCTGAGTGAACAAGTAGGACAGTTTGAAAGAAAGGTAATAATAAACGCACTTAAGCAATATGACTGCAACATTTCCAAAACTTCTAAAAAACTTGGACTTCCAAGGCAGACACTGTACTACAAAATGGATAAGCTAAACATAAAAATGGACAAAACATTAGATTAAAAAAGTGCTTAGAAAACCTTTATGAGGTTTTCTTTTTTTGTAACCAAATAAATATTCCACATAAGATAATATACACTAAAAAGGAGGTATTCTTTTGGAAGTATCAGCAATTGCAGAAAGTGTTTTTTCGCTTTTCATAATAATCCTTGTAGGAGTTTATGGCAGCAAGAAAAAAATAATTACCCCAGAAATCAACAAGGGACTTACAGATATCCTAATAAAAATAGCACTGCCTTTCATGATTGTTTCTTCTTTTATTTTTACATATGACGACACCATAAGGACAAATGTTTTAAAGACATTTTACTTAAGCCTCACTGCATATGCATTAATGGCCGTCTTTTCTTGGCTTGCTCTTTTTCCTGTGAAAAATGACAAAAAAATAATCCTTCATTTTGCCAATGTCTTCGTAAATACCGGTTATGTTGGTTTTCCAGTTTTATATTCCATATATGGTGCAGAAGGTGTAATTTACGGATCAATATTCAACATGTTTTTTGTTGTATTTGTCTGGACTTACGGGCTCCTGCTTTTTAAAGGTTCTCTAAATAAAAATGAAATCAAAAAAGAAATGTTAAGCGTGATATTAAATCCATCTATTTTAGCAGTATTTATAGGAATCTTCATGATGATATCAGGCATAAGGCTTCCTGCTCCTATTTTTTCAAGCATTAAAAGCATAGGGAACATTACTGGACCATTATCCATGTTCATTATAGGAAACATTCTGTCAAATGTAAAAATTAAAAACCACTTCAGAGACTGGACAATATATTACGGAATAACATTAAAACTTGTTGCTATTCCATTAACCATATATTTATTTTCACTGCTGTTAAATGATTATTCTAAGGCTGTCAATTCTGTTATTGTCATGACTGCCATGCCTGCTTCTGCCATGACTTCCATCCTTGCAGAAAGTTTTGATAAAGAAAAAGAATTTGCAGCCATAATTGTATCTGCAACAACACTGCTTTCCTTGATAACAGTACCTGCACTGATACAATTCACAACATATTTTGCTCCATAATAATTTGTTGCCAATGATACAAATAAAAAGTTGCTCCGCAACTCCGCTAGGGGGACCTATGTCCCCCGACCGCGCAAAAAATACTGACGTATTTTTTGCTGAGCACCCCCCTTGACGGCAAGGGCGTCCCGCCCTTTGCAATCCCCGTTTTTTATATACTAGGAAAGAGAATTTTCCTAGTATATAAAAAAGCCGCAGTTGAAAACTAATACAACTGCAGCTTTTGTTTCATCTGTTTATATAAAAGTTGACTCTTTATGAGCTAGAATCTTCTGCAGCATCTTCTGCGACAGCGATTATTGCACCTGCCAACTCCATAACCAAGTATGAACCATGGGAATAAAGTACACCACATATTATCAAATCCTTTATTTTGTACTTGTACTTATATTATTCCATTTTCGTTTTTTTGTTACAATACTTTGAAAATCTATTTTATAACAGTCATACCGCCCATGTATGGCTGAAGAGCAACAGGGATGTTTACTGAACCATCTTCATTCAGGTTGTTTTCCAGGAAAGCTATAAGCATTCTAGGCGGAGCAACAACAGTATTGTTCAGTGTATGAGCAAAATACTTGCCTTCTTCGCCATTTACACGAATTTTCAGACGTCTTGCCTGTGCCTCTCCTAAATTAGAGCAGCTTCCAACTTCGAAGTATTTTTTCTGTCTTGGTGACCATGCTTCAACGTCAACAGATTTAACCTTAAGGTCTGCTAAATCTCCTGAACAGCATTCCAGGGTTCTTACAGGAATATCCAGTGAGCGGAACAAATCAACAGTGTTCTGCCACAACACATCAAACCATTTTGGGCTTTCTTCCGGTTTGCAGACAACAATCATTTCTTGTTTTTCAAACTGGTGGATTCTGTAAACTCCTCTTTCTTCTATGCCGTGAGCTCCCTTTTCTTTTCTGAAACAAGGAGAATAGCTTGTTAATGTCTGAGGCAATGAGCTTTCAGGAAGAATTGTATCTATGAACTTGCCTATCATTGAGTGCTCGCTTGTTCCTATAAGGTACAAATCTTCGCCTTCGATTTTATACATCATGGCATCCATTTCAGCAAAGCTCATTACTCCTGTAACAACTTCGCTTCTTATCATGAAAGGAGGTACGCAGTATGTAAAGCCCCTGTTTATCATGAAGTCTCTTGCATATGAAATAACAGCTGAATGAAGTCTTGCAATGTCTCCCATGAGGTAGTAGAATCCGTTTCCGGCAACTTTTCTTGCACTTTCAAGGTCAAGTCCGCTGAATTTTTCCATTATTTCAGTGTGGTATGGAATTTCAAAGTCTGGAACAACCGGTTCACCGTATTTCTGCACTTCCACATTTTCACTGTCATCCTTGCCTATTGGAACGCTTGGATCGATTATGTTAGGAAGTGTCATCATTATTTTTTTAATCTTTTCTTCAAGCTCTGCTTCTTTTGCTTCAAGTTCAGCCAGCATTTCAGAATCCTTTGTAACCTGCAGCTTCAGCTCTTCAGCTTCTTCCTTCTTGCCTTTGGCCATGAGTCCGCCGATTTCCTTAGATATTTTGTTTCTGTCTGCTCTTAAATTGTCAGCCTTTTGTTTTGTTTCTCTGCTTTCAACATCCAGTGCTATTACTTCATCCACCATAGGCAGCTTGTTGTCCTGAAATTTCTTCTTAATATTTTCTTTTACTATTTCAGGATTTTCTCTCACAAATTTTAAATCTAACATGTCAAACCTCCAAATTATTTTTTTACCGGCAAATGCCGCAATATTTTTAAACAATAAAAAAATCCTCCATCCCGTACATGGGACGAAAGAACCGTGGTGCCACCCAAATTGTCAGCATAAGCTGACCACTCGCAGTATTATAAAGGTTACTAACCTTCGATTCATCACCGACAGCTCCTAAAGTGGAAAGATTTAGTCTTTCACCGGTTCTCACCAACCACCGGCTCTCTTGAGAAATTCATAAATCGAAGCTTTAATCATCGCTTAAAATATTTGTTTTGATTATTATATAACATTTTTTTCAAATTGCAAAGCTTTTTTAATATTGTTTCCAAATAAAAATATAATAACAATTATTTCTACGTTTAATTTTGAAAATGGAGACAATAATATTCATATAAAGAGAGGAATTTAATATGGATGATAAAATATTAAGTAAAAATATTGTCTCACCTGAAGCAAGAATGGCTTTAGATCAGATGAAAGCCGAAATGTCCAGAGAACTTGACATAGCTAACCCACAGGCAACAGACAGAGGAAATCTTACTTCAAGACAAAACGGCTACGTGGGTGGATATATAGAAAAAGCAAAAAAACAATTCAACATAGAACACAAAGGAACAAAAATCACATAACATTAATCCCCGAATTCAATCGGGGATTTAATTTATAATTTTCTATTATTATCTAAGTCCATTAAAGTACCTGGCTTTATTATTGAAGATCCGTACTTTTGACGTATATTATGAATGGCATTTTCAAGGCTGTCAATTTTGTTGTTACTTGTCATTTCATTGTCTGATTTTGGAAGTTCAAATAATGATATTTGTTTTGATTCATGATTTTTATCAAAACCACTTAAACTTATGCCAAGAAGCCTCACGGGATTTCTGTTCCAATTAGCCTTAAGAAGATGAACTCCTGCAGTATAAATATCCTTCACCAGACAGGTAGGAGGAACGCTCATCTGCCTTGTGATGCTTTTAAAATCCGAATACTTTATTACTATTTGAACTGTGTGGCCCTTTTTTTTATACTTTCTTGCAGACATTCCCACATCATCTGAAAGTTCTAAAAGAACTGATTTTGCAAATTCTATATCGGTGGTGTCATGTGATAGAGTAACAGACCTTCCAATTGATTTCATGTCACCTTCACAGTGAGGTGCAACAGGCGACATGTCAATGCCGTTTGCCAGCAGATGAATTTCTCCGCCCATCTTTCCCAGCTTGCTTATTAAATAATCCCTGTCTGAAAGAGCAAGGTCTTTTATAGTTCTCAATCCCATATTTTGAAGCTTAATAGAAGTTTGTTTTCCAACTCCATACATGCTGCCAACAGGAAGAATCCACATTTTTTCTTGTATGTCTTTCTTCCAAAGCTCTGTAATCCCAAGAGGCTTTTTCATCTCTGAAGCCATTTTAGATAAAAATTTATTTTCAGAAATACCAATGGAACACCACAGATTAAGTTCACTTTTTATGCGTTCCATTATATTTTTAGCAGCTTCCAGAGGTTGACCGAAAATTTTTCCGGTTCCTGTCATGTCAAGCCATGCTTCATCGATGCTGTTTTGTTCTACAACAGGAGTGAATGAAGATAAAATTTCCATTAATTCACTTGATTTTTCTTCATAGAAACGATGGTCCGGTGGGATTACAACAAGATCAGGGCAAAGCCTGAATGCTTCCCTGAGAACCATAGTGGTCCTGATTCCATATTTTCTGGCTTCATAATTTGCAGTTAAAATTATTCCGGTTCGGTTTTCAGGGTCACCTGCTACTGCTGCAGGCTTCCCTGCAATTTCAGGATGGCGCGTACTTTCGCAACTTATAAAAAAAGCATTCATATCAACCAGAAAAACAACTCTTTCCATCTTCACACCTCCTTTAATCTTTATACAAGTATATCCTTTTTGAGCTTTAAATTCAAGGCGCTTGTTCTTTTAATGAGTTATTGAATTCAATAATATTTATAAATCATAAATTAATAACAAAAAAACAGTTGAAAAATTTCAACTGTTTTCATTACCCGGCGACGTCCTACTTTCCCAGGCAGTTTCCCACCAAGTATCATCAGCGCTAAAGAGCTTAACTTCCGTGTTCGGGATGGGAACGGGTGTGTCCTCTTTGCT
>NZ_VLKH01000010.1 GCF_007830175.1 Sedimentibacter saalensis
ACGACCTCTCCCGCTACCATGTTTGTCAGAGCAGATACGTCATGGTAGCCGTAAGCATTCTTTTTAATGACCCATGTATTTTCAACAAGGGCTCCCAGACCGTTGTACAGGTATGTGCTGCTTTCTCCCAGTTCATTTACCCCAAGCACCATTTTGTTTGTCTCGTCGTAGGTATACTCTCCGGTGACGGAAATCTTACTGTTCTTGGTGTAGGTTTCCTGAATGAGGTTACCTCGCCTGTCATATGTGAAATCGTTCTGTGTATTCCAGCTGTCCTCAGACTTTTTGGTAATCTGGTTCAGGTTATTAAATTTGTAGTCTATGGATTTGTTGCCAAACTCGGTTTCATAAGTCAGGTTACCCAAAGAATCATACTGGTATGTTCGTGTCTTGTTGCCGTAGTTCTCGTGTGCTGATGTTACGCGGTGCAATGCGTCATAGGTGTAGGTATTTTCAACCGTAGCCACTCATGTACCATTGCCGCGCATGTACTCATATGTCATGTTTCCGCAGTCGTCGTATGTATAGGCATGCTTCTGCTGCTTCATGTCATTGTTTGACGGGTCTGTGTCTTTTACATTCAAAAGCTGGCCTATGGAGTCATATTGGTAGTCTTCAACGCAGCCGTGAGGGTATTCCATCTTAGAAATACGGTTCATGCGTTTTCAACACTTGAACTCAAGCATCATATAAAATATTTGTTATTGATCTAAGAAAGGCCACATCATCAAACTGTGTGGCCTATTGTTTATATTATTCTTTTCATACATTATGAACAACATTGCCTTGGCAAAAGAGGAAATTCTATTAAATTATCCTCTTTTCTATAATACTAAATGCTTACAACTAAATATCAATTTTTTGTTCTATAATGTATGAATCATCAAGTTTAGATTTAATAAGGTTTATGGCTTCTTCTATCATTTTTAAAAATCTTTGTCTATCTAAGTCACTTTTAAAGCCATTGTATTTAAACTCTATTGAGTTATCAATGAATAGACCATCATAGAAGTTTTGAATTTCTACAAATACATTATCTACTTCTTTATCTTCCATTAATTCCTTTGGCAGGTCGTTATTTATTAATTCTCCATTTTCATTATAAATCCATACAGGAAAACAATGGTAATCTAAATAAATTTTTACTTTCTTCATATATTTTCCTCCTATGGCCATGTTGTTGGGTTTGCACCAACAATGAACCCATTATCACCTACAGTTATAGCTGTTTGATATGTTTTTCCACCGAATGTTACTTCGTAAATCGGCCTTCCTGTTCCTCTACCTTGATATCCTACGATTTTTCCGTTGGTTAGTGATTCCATAACCAAATCTTTAATTTGGCTCTGTTGTATACCCTTTTGGGCAAAATCATCTGCATGTTCAAGAATATGTTGCATACCAGCCTTTGAGTTACCTGATTCCAGCCATACTAATTTTCCATCCGCAGTTTTTGTTACAGCTAAAACATCATCAGCAGTATACTTAACACCATTACTTGCCAGTTCATCGAGTAAGCCAGCATTCTTCCAAGAGTTAACCGTTCCCTTAATTTTATTTAATTGGCTACTTACACCTTTTATTGATTGACCAGCTACATAGCTAACCTGACTTCCAATCAAATAGCCCATTGAAACATCAAATGCCTCACCTGCACTCTGGTTTCCACCAGCTCCTATAATATAATAATTTCTTGCATTATTATATCTAAGTGACCATGTATATTTTGTCATATCTGCAATCACGGCTGCTGTTTCTAATAGAGTATTTGCATTACGATATCGTGTTTGAAGTTCAAATATTTTATCTTTATTCGTTTTCTCATCAGAAATGAGATTATTATCACATTTTTTAATCTTTTTCTGATAATCTCTGGCCTGGGATAAATCGAATCCATGTACAGGTGCAGTTGCTGACGATACAATTCCCTCAATAAACATATCTTTATGTTCTTGTCGATAATACCGATAATCAAAACTCTTTTCTGAATATGCTCCATATGGATCTAAGTCATCTATTACAGGACGCAGTCCATCTGGGTCTATATAAATAACCGGATTATTTTTTACATACAGATACTGCACAAGCTGAACAGGGTCTTTAGCATAGTCTGTAATGTCATAGACACTGCCATCCAAGATTGGATCAATTGAAGCAAACCTTCTGTTTTGCGCATCATAGAATCTTGCTTTGGCATAGTACATACTAAGCACACTATCATAATCGTGGGTTGCGTAGCGTTTTACCATGTCAAGCTCTCGCTGTCCGCACTTTAGTACTGCATTGTGGGTGATTTCTCCCCATTCGTTGTAGTGAGTCCAGCTTTCTACTTTGCCGGTCATTGGACTTGTCAGATAATCTGCCGTGCCTAGATAGTCCATGTGGTAGTACAGCCTTATTTGGTTGACATTTTCAATTAGGTTGCCCGCACTTGTATCTACGCCGGTGATGTTGACACTTAGTCTGTCATTGCCGTAGACATAGCGGTATTCAAGACTGTTTACTTCGTACTCCATCAGAGGTTCGAAGGTATCGCTGGTGTAGTCCAAAACAAACTGCTTTACAACCGTGGATGTCTTGTTAAGCTCAGGGCTGGCTGCTACTACCTCCGGAGCAAGCTTATCCTTTTTGTCCTTCTTGCCTGTCTGTGGGTCTACAACGACCTCTCCCGCTACCATGTTTGTCAGAGCAGATACGTCATGGTAGCCGTAAGCATTCTTTTTAATGACCCATGTATTCTCAACAAGGGCACCCAGACTGTTGTACAGGTATGCACTGCTTTCTCCCAGCTCATTTACCCCAAGCACCATTTTGTTTGTCTCGTCGTAGGTATACTCTCCGGTGACAGAAATCTTACTGTTCTTGGTGTAGGTTTCCTGAATGAGGTTACCGCGCCTGTCGTATGTGAAATCACTCTGTGTATTCCAGCTGTCCTCAGACTTTTTGGTAATCTGGTTCAGATTATTAAATTTGTAGTCTATGGACTTATTGCCAAGCTCGGTTTCATAAGTCAGGTTACCCAAAGAATCATACTGATATGTTCGTGTCTTGTTTCCGTAGTTCTCGTGTGCTGATGTTACGCGGTGCAATGCGTCATAGGTGTAGGTATTTTCAACTGTTGCCTCTCCTATACCATTTCCACGCATGTATTCATATGTCATATTGCCGCAGTCGTCGTAGGTATAAGCATGCTTCTGCTGCTTCATGTCATTGTTTGACGGGTCTGTGTCTGTTACATTCAGAAGCTGACCTACGGAGTCATATTGATAATCTTCAACCCAGCCGTGTGGGTATTCCATCTTAGAAATACGGTTCATCCCATCATATGTGTATCGAGTTGTACGTCCATCAGTTTCTGTTACTGACTTCAGATTTCCTAAAAGGTCATAAGTCTTGGCAGCAGTAGTGTTGTCAGGATACTTGACTGAAGTCTGGTTGCCTGTTTCGTCGTAGTTGTATTCTACAACTTTTCCTTTTGTGTCGGTAGTCCTGGTAATGCGGTTTAATAAATCAACCTCGAAGGATGTCTTGCCTGTCCAGTCATTCATTTCCACCAGATCCCCAACCTTATTGTATCGGTAGGATACCTCTTTTCCTCCATTATAGTTGATAGAGGTAATCATATCAAGACCATTATAGGCATATACAGTCACTTTTCCGTCGGCGTCTGTCTTTGTTTTAAGATTTCCGTTACCGTCGTATACATAGGTTGTAACTGATCCCAGTGCATTTACTTCCTTTGTCACAAGTCCTCTTCCGTCAAATTCGTACAAAGTGATTTCCCATTCGTCCACATTGTCCTGTGTATCTATGCGGTGCATTGAAGTCTTTATTAAATTGTTCATTGAATCGTATTCAAACAAGGCGCTGTTTCCCATAGCGTCTATGGTCTCAACAATATTTCCATTGGCGTCAAGTTTATATCTAGTCTTATGACCGCCCTTGTCAGTGCTGCTTATTATCTTTCCTTCTCCATTATATTCAAATGTCTCTGTCTTTCCGTCAGGAGTGGTAATGGAAACAAGACGGTCTAAGGCATCGTATATATAAGTTGTAGAGCCATCAACTGTTGTCTTCTTAACCATGTTGTGTCTGCCGTCGTACTCGTAGGATACGGTATAACCCTCGGCATTGGTTTCGGTCGCCACATTGCCGCGGTCGGTGTAGGTATAAGAAGTCACGCCTCCACGTGCATCTGTAACGGTGAGGACACGGTCCATTTCATCATAGGTGTATAGGGTTGCATTGCCCAGTGCATCTGTCATTTTAACTATTCTGCCACAATCGTCATAAATATAATGTGTTTGTGCACCTTCCTCGTTTACAAACTTGATGAGACGTCCGTCTGCATCGTATGTCTTGGAGGAAACTCCACCTTCAGCGTCTGTTTTGCTCACCAGTCTGTCAAGTCCGTCATAGGTGCATTTAAAAAGTTTACTGCCTTTAAATAATTTCAGTTCTCAGTAACAGTCATAAAAAAACCGTCCAGCAAAAGCTGGACGGTTTATCACTCTGTAACATATTCAATACTATAACTTAAATTGTTATTACATCATTCCCGGCATTCCGCCACCCATTGGAGGCATTGCTGGTTCATCTTTTTTTGGTTCGTCAGCTACGGCTGCTTCTGTTGTCAACAGCATTGAAGCTACGCTTGCTGCATTTTGAAGAGCTGATCTTGTAACTTTAGTTGGGTCAACTATACCAGCTTCAATCATGTTTACATATTTTTCGTTCAAAGCGTCAAAGCCGATTCCTTTAGCGCTGTTTTTGATTTTTTCAACAATTACGCTTCCTTCAAGGCCAGCATTTGCTGCAATTTGTCTTACTGGCTCTTCCAGGGCTTTTTCAATTATTTTTGCACCTGTTTTAGCGTCTCCTGTCAAGCCTGCTGCAACTTCAGAAACAACTTTTGTTGTAGCCAGAAGAGCAACGCCTCCTCCTGATACAAGACCTTCTTCAACAGCTGCTCTTGTAGCATTCAAAGCATCTTCAATTCTCAATTTCTTGTCTTTCATTTCAGTTTCAGTTGCTGCACCTACATTGATAACTGCAACGCCGCCTGTTAATTTAGCAAGTCTTTCCTGAAGTTTTTCTCTGTCAAATTCAGAAGTTGATTCTTCATACTGAGATTTGATTTGTTTTGCTCTTTCAGCGATTTCTTCCTGTGAGCCTGCTCCGTGAACTATTATTGTGTTTTCTTTATCTATTTTAACTGTTGCTGCATTACCAAGCATGTCAATAGTTGTATCTTTAAGTTCATATCCTAATTCTTCAGTTATTACCTGGCCGCCTGTAAGAATTGCAATGTCTCTTAACATTTCTTTTCTTCTGTCGCCAAATCCAGGTGCTTTTACTGCAACACAGTTGAATGTTCCTCTTAACTTGTTGAGTATGAGTGTTGTAAGTGCTTCACCCTCAATATCTTCAGCTATGATTACAAGTGATCTGCCTGACTGAACTATTTGTTCCAATATAGGAAGAATTTCCTGTATGTTGGAGATTTTCTTGTCAGTTATAAGAATGTATGGATTATCCATAACTGCTTCCATTTTTTCTGTGTTTGTAACCATGTATGCTGATAAGTATCCTCTGTCGAACTGCATACCTTCAACTACTGTAAGGTCAGTTCCCATAGTCTTGGATTCTTCAACAGTGATAACGCCGTCTTTACCAACTTTGTCCATAGCTTCAGAAATCAATTTTCCTATTTCTTCGTCTCCGGCTGAAATTGAAGCAATTTGAGCGATTTCTTCTGAAGTTTCTACTTTCTTTGTTGTGCTTTTAAGTTCGGCTACTGCTGCTTCCACTGCTGCCTGAATTCCTCTTTTAAGTATCATAGGGTTAGCGCCTGCTGCAACGTTCTTCAAACCTTCTCTTATAATAGCCTGAGCAAGAAGAGTTGCTGTAGTAGTACCATCACCTGCAACGTCATTTGTCTTTGTTGCAACTTCTTTTACCAGCTGAGCTCCCATGTTTTCAAACGGATCAGCAAGTTCGATTTCTCTTGCTATTGTAACACCGTCATTTGTAATAACCGGTGATCCGAATGATTTTTGAAGAACTACATTTCTTCCTTTAGGTCCTAATGTTACTTTTACTGTATCTGCTAAAGCATTTACGCCTCTTTCCATTGAACGGCGTGCATCTTCGTCAAATTTTATTATTTTTGCCATTTTCCATACCTCTCCTTATATTATTCTATAACTGCTAAAACATCAGATAATTTGATTATTATCAATTCTTCTCCGTCAACTTTAACTTCAGTTCCCGCAAATTTGGAGAAAATTACTTTGTCTCCAACCTTTATTTCATCTTTTTTCTTTTCATCAGCTGTGATTCCTGCTCCTACAGCAAGAACTTCTGCTACTTGTGGTTTTTCTTTTGCAGTTCCTGGCAGCACGATGCCGCTTTTAGTTTTTTCTTCTGCTTCCACCATTTTAATTACTACTCTTTCGCCTAATGGTTTAACTGTCATAATTTGTTCCTCCTATTTTATTTAATGTAATTATTTATCCATTTGATTGTTAGCACTCAATGTCGTAGAGTGCTAACACTTACAATCTATATAATAACCAATTGTTGTTTCGTTATCAAGTGCCATTTAGCATAATTTTCGATTATTAAACTAATTTAAAGGGATTATTAACATTATTTCTTTAGATTGCTTTAATTTTCTTAATATTTCTCATTTTATGTTCATTTTGGATTTTGTTCACAATATTTAAATAAAATTTACAAAATAGTTGATGTTTTTTACCCTTGACTATAGTATAATTTGAATATATAGTATAACACATTTCAATTATTAATATTTAGGAGGAAATAAAATGTCTCTTGTAACATCAAAGGAAATGTTCAAAAAAGCTTATGAAGGCCATTATGCTGTTGGAGCCTTCAATGTAAATAATATGGAAATTATTCAGGGTATTGTGGATGCCGCTAAACAGGAAAATGCACCAGTGATTCTCCAGGTTTCCGCAGGAGCCAGGAAGTATGCAAATCCAATTTATTTAAGAAAGCTGGTTGAGGCAGCAATAGAAGACTCAGGAATAGACATTTGCCTTCACTTAGACCACGGCGAAGATTTTGAAATATGCAAGCAGTGTGTTGATGACGGATTTACATCTGTAATGATTGACGGTTCAAAATATTCTTTTGAAGAAAATATAGCATTGACTAAAAAGGTTGTTGAATATGCTCACAGCAAAGGTGTTGTTGTTGAGGCAGAACTTGGAAAGCTTGCAGGAGTTGAAGATGCTGTAAAGGTAAACGCAAAAGATGCCACATATACAGACCCTGACCAGGCAAGGGAATTTGTTGAGAGAACAGGTGTTGACTCTCTTGCTATTGCCATAGGCACAAGCCACGGAGCTTACAAGTTCAAGGGAGACCCAAGCCTTGACTTTGAAAGACTTGAAACTATTGAAAAACTTCTGCCGAACTTCCCATTAGTTCTTCACGGTTCATCATCAGTTCCCATAGAATTTGTTGATCTTTGCAACAAATACGGCGGTGCAATTCCTGGAGCTGCAGGAGTGCCTGAAGAAATGCTGAAACGTGCTTCACAGATGGGAGTTTGCAAAATAAACATAGATACTGACTTAAGACTTGCCATGACAGCATGCATAAGACAAGTGCTTGTTGAAAATCCTGCAGAATTTGACCCTAGAAAATACTTAGGACCAGGAAGAGTTGCAATTAAAGACATGGTAGCTCACAAAATGAGAGATGTCCTGGGCTGCAGCGGAAAAAGATAAGATATAAAACATAAAGAGAGTTGAGCCTGAGCTCAACTCTTGTTTTGTCAAATCATGTATTATATTTCCTTGTCAATATCATTTCAAATATGGATTGTTCATGTATGTAGAAACATAATTTTTATCTATGGTCACTACTGCAAAATATCTTTCATTTTCTTTCTTCACTGCCTTTTCAATAATTTTAACCAGCTCGGAAGGCTGCATATCGTAATCCACAGGAATCAGCACATCAAATATTAAATTTGTGTGAGTTTCTCCCTTAACAACCCTGAAGTCGTGCATGGTGAGCTTTTCGTCTATTGCTCTGATTATTTTACCCGTGCTGCACCTAAGTTTGTTAATTTCAGGATCATTTGTTATTATGGGGTCCAGATGTATTACAAGGTTGACGTCGCATTCCTTTGAAATGTCTCTTTCAATGTTGTCTATGAGGTCATGGGACTTGAGTATATCTTCCTTTGCATCAACTTCTGCATGCACTGTTGCAAAATACCTGTTGGGTCCGTAATTGTGAACCACCAGGTCATGTATGTTCAAAATTCCTTCATAAGACAATATTTTTTTCTCAAGCATGCTTATAAGCTCAACATCAGGCATTTCTCCAAGGAGAGGATTCAATATGTCCTTTAATATTCCTATCCCTGAATACAAGATGAACAAAGCAACTAAAATCCCCATGTACCCGTCTATTTCGAAGCCTGTAACCATTGATATCAGTGCAGATGCAAGAACTGCCGATGTGGCAAACACATCATTTCTCGAATCCATGGATGCTGCCTTTATTGTTGTTGAATTTATTTTTACTCCAACATTAAAATAAAATCTGCTGAGCCAAAGTTTCCCTGCTACTGAAATGAAAAGAACAATAATCATGGCAAGTGAATATATTGTTTTTTCAGGATTGAGAATTTTGTTGAAGGACGACTTTAAAAGTTCTATTCCAACCAATAAAATTACAATACCTAGTACAAGCCCTGTAAGATACTCTATTCTGGCGTGCCCGAAGGGGTGATCCTTGTCTGCTGGCTTGCCGGATATTTTAAATCCAATGAGGGATATTACATTTGAACCTGCATCTGACAGATTGTTCACGCCGTCTGCCATTACAGAAATGCTGTTGAAAATTGTTCCTACAGCAATTTTACTAAGGCTCAACAAAACATTGACGACAATTCCAACTATGCTGCTTACAGTTCCATACGTCTGCCTCACGCCTGAGTCCTTTACATTGTAATAATCCTTTATAAACGTTCTAATAATATAATCAGTCATTGTTTCTCCTTTACTGATATAGTTCCAGTTCCAAATACAAATTTTCTATTTTTTCTTTGAGTTTTACATATTCATCATATTTATTATTATATTCATTTAAATCCCATTCGGCAGAACTTGTGTTAAGTATTTTTTCAAGTTCTATGATTTTGTTTTCTGTGTCAAGAATATTGTTTTCAAGCTTCGCCAAATCTCTTTTTGCTTTTTCTGCAGCCCTTGTTTCTTCCTTTTTCTTCTGATAAATTTCCTTGTTTTTAGAAACTGCCTTTTCTTCCTTTTCTTCAGCAGACTGCTTTAATTCTGCAATTCTTTGCTTTTCATTTTTGTAGCTTTCATAATCAAAATCATAAATTTTAAATTTTTTGTTTTCAATTTCTCCTATGCATGTTGCAATTTTATCAACAAAGTATCTGTCGTGGGACACAAAAAGTATTGTGCCTTCATAATTTATGAGGTTTTCCTCCAGCACTTCCCTTGATTCAATATCAAGGTGGTTTGTGGGTTCATCAAGGACAAGTGTGTTTACATTTTCATAAATGAGCATGCCTAGTTTAAGCCTAGATTTTTCTCCGCCTGATAACGTGCTTATATGCTTGTAGACATCTTCTCCTGCAAACATGATTTTAGCCAGCTCCTTGCGTGCTTCGCTTATGGAAATCCCATAATGATATGAAAAATAATCAACAATTGAAACATCTTCCCTGTCGAAAGAAACTTCCTGAGGAAGATATCCAATCTTAACATTTGAGCCTATTTTTACGCTTCCTGCATCGCTTTTTATTTCATCCAGTATTATTTTAAGCATGGTAGATTTTCCAGTTCCGTTTTCTCCCAAAATGCAGAGGCTGTCCTTGTAAAACAATGTGAAGCTCAAATCTTCAAATAATTTCTTCGAATCAAAAGATTTTTCTAGATTTTCAACCTTTATTACTTCTCTGCCGGTTCTTGACACATTGTCTATGTGAAAATCTGCAGTTTTTTTGTCAACTATAGGTTTGTTTATTTTTTCTATTTTTTCAAGCCTTTTTTCAAGTTCCTTCGCTCTTTTGTACATTTTGTCGGAATCACGCATTTCGCCCCATATGCGGTATCTTTGAATCTGATCTTCCATTTTCTTAATCTTTTTCTGCTGGCTTTCATATTCCTTCATTGCCTGCAGAAAACGCAGTTCTTTTTCGGCCACATACTTTGAGTAGTTTCCGTTGTAAATCTGTACACCGTCTGGTTCAAGCTCAATTATTTTGTTTACAACCCTGTCAAGAAAATATCTGTCATGGGAAACTATTACAATGGTTCCCTGATACAAATTCAAATATTCTTCAAGCCACTCAACGCTTTTTATATCAAGATGATTTGATGGTTCATCAAGAAGAAGCAGTTCCGGCTCTTCAAGAAGAATTTTACCGAGAATTACCCTTGTTTTTTCCCCGCCGCTCAGCAAATTAAACTTTCTGTTTTGAAGTTCTTCCGATATTTCAAGGCCTTTAAGTATTTTGCTCAGTTTTTCTTTCACGCTGTATCCGCCGGCTATTTCATAGGAATCATGGAGATTGCCGTATTTTTTTATGGCTGTCTCAAGCTCTTCACCCTTAAGAATATCAAATGTCTTTTCAATTTCTTCCATTTGAGCTTTAATTTCTTCTGTATTTTTAAAGGCTTCTTTTAAAACATCCAACACTGTGTTATCATCATCATAATTTGGTATTTGTTCAAGATATCCTATGGTTAATCCTTTTCTTTTATTGACCTGACCTTCCTGGAAACTTTCTTTTCCTGCCATGATTTTCATCAACGTTGTTTTTCCTGTACCATTTCGGCCTATTAAGGCAATCTTGTCCTTTGTCTTTACATCAAATGTTACATTTTCAAATATTTTATCCACACCATACATTTTTGATAAATTGCTTATTCCTAATTCAATCATTATATTCCCTCTATTTTTTAATCATATGTTAACTTTTTCACTTACGTCCGAAAATTGGGTTAGGGCATACAAAAATACCCGTGGAACATACTCCCGTCCCACAGGTATAACCTGCTGCCATTGGCCCAGCCCCATGAACAATGTCCATCGCCTGCTCAGTTTGTACTGTATTTGCGTAAAATTACGTTGCAGTGCAAAAAGATTTATTTAAACAATAATACTATATGTAAAAAAAATTGTCAAGAAAATGAAAAAAAGCCTCCGAAGAGGCCTTAAACGCTTTAGTTTTTCTTGCCGCCGGAATTTCCGTTATTGCTGTTTCCGTTTCCCTGATTGTTATTTACTTTGCTTTCAGTTTCAACTTCAACGGATTTTTCCGTGTCTTTATCTTTATTTTTTGCTTCTTTCTCGTAATTCTTTGTAGCTTCCATTATTTCTTTGACAGGTTTGTCAAGCCATTCTTCCTTGTCAAAATCTTCAGGATTTCCTGAAGCTTCTGCAAGTTTGTCAACAATGTTCATCTTTCCTGGCGTAACACCTTTTTCCTTTGCTTCATCAACCTTCTGCTGGCTGACTTTTACAACTTCAACTTCAACGCCTGTTTCATCATCTTCGTCTTTATTTTTATTTTTATCCGATGCATTCTTTTCCACTTTGACATTATCTTTGTTCTCGGACTTATCTTTGTTTTTATCCTGAGCATTGTCCAAAGCTACGCTGCTTTTATCTTCTGGTTTTTTAGAATCATCAGACTTTTCAATTTCTTCAGAATCTTTGTTTTCAGTTTCCAAAACTTCCATTGTATCCTTTGAAACTTCTATAGAATCTTTTTCTTTATACTTGCCCACTTCTTCATTGACAGCTGTTTTTAAAGCTGCTGCCAGGTTATTGGTTTTTTCTTCGCTCTTGCTTGAAGCAGCAACTACTACTCCGCCATCTTCGCCTTCAGTGATGTATCCCTGATTTTTAAGCTCTGTCAAAACATTTCTTACAGCATCTTTTATTTCTTTATTTTTCAATCCGGCAATATTCATTTCTTTAACCATTTCCTCTGCATCACCATTTACAGCCTTAACCTCCAATACACGGTCAAAACGGTTTATAGAAAATTCAAAAGAAGGATTGACATCAAGACTTACATAGGAGTACGGAGTCATGTACGCCCATGCCGGAGTGACAAACAAAAGCATTGCAGCAGCTGCTGTTAAAGCCCACTTAGCATAACTGTTGTTTGACATTGATATTTCTTGCCCAATTTTATAATTCCTGTTTTTTACCTGCGATATGCGGCCATCTTCAGACAGAACGGCTGCATTGCTGCCTTTGATTTCTACAATTACTGCTTTCATTTTTCTAACTCCTCGCGAATATATCGCATATAACTTGCAAGATATGGAAAATCCCCCGACATAATTTCCACTGCAGCTACTATATATTTTCGATGACGTTCCAACAATTTACGGGGTACTTTTGTATTTTTTTCAATTAAATTCAACGGCAATTGCCTTTTTACTTTCATTTCGCTTATCAATATGGGATTTTTTAGCATATATGCCACAACTTTGCCGCAAGCCCTCTTGGTCTTGTCGGCTTTTGGCGAACATTCAGCCAAATCCATGAAGGAAAATCCATAGGCTGAAAAAATTTCATTGACCAGATATATCTCAAGCTTTGCTGAATTTTCGTCCGTAGTTGCCACCTTTTGGGCTATTTCAGCCTGCATTGAATAATCTTCCTCTTCATCCGTCTCAGAACCGAACATAGACGGATTTACCGAAATTTCCGGGGCATATCTCGACTTGCTCCGGATGAAGTCAATAATGCGCCTTCTTATTACAAGTTCTGCGAAGTTTAAAAAACTGCCTTTCTCAGCAGAATAATTTTTTACAGCTTCTGTAAAAGCCGCCAATGCAATGGACCATTCATCATCACTTCTTGAGACATAGATACGGGCTGCCGAAGATGCGCACTTCAATATGAAATTCTCGTATTGCTTAATTAATTTGTTCATGGAATCTTCGTTTGTTTTGGCACTTACTGCCAATTCATCTAACTCGCTCACTTTTCTCACCTCAAAGTTACAATTACGCATTATTATATCATCTAATCCTTTTTATTACAACGAGATATTGTCATATTTTAAAACTAGAGGAGTAGTGGTATCGTGTTTCATATAAAAAATCCTGATTTAATCAGGACTTAGACTATTGACAAATCACGACGCTGTCATCCTGAACCATAGTGAAGGATCTAATCATTGTTAAAAACATGAGATTCTTCGAGCAAGCTCTCAGAATGACAACGTCCAATTATATACGCTGTCATCAGGATTTATTTTTTAAACAAATACCAGATCTTGCTGTCAACTTCATATTTAAGCTCAAAAATATCTTTTCCGTTGTGGAGGCAAACAAAGACTATTCTTGTGTTTCCAACAATACTTTCTTCGTATGTCTTCATTATTTTTTCAATTTTCACGACCTTGTCTTCAAGCCTGAATTTCACAGGTTCTATTTTGCCGTCGGTGTTGAAAATGACCATTACTTTTATGGGTTCATTTAAAATTTTCATATTATCACCTTTACAAGATACTTCCCATACCAGGATATTCGTCGTCGGGGTATCCTCCCAAAATCGGACTTAAGTCACTGTTGGCAAATACTCCTCTGATCACAGCTTCATCCCCATACTTAACCCTTATTTTATCCACAGCCTTATCAAGAATTTCATTTTTTATGCTCAGTTCATCCTGAAAAATATTTGTTTGTTTTATATGAGAAAACTCAAGGTCTGAAACAGAAACACCAAGCTGCCTTATAGGCCTTCTGTCCCACAGTTCGTCAAATAGGCTGCATATGTTCTGATAAATGTCCCTTGTGCAGTCAGTGAAATACATGAGCTTTCTTTGCTTTGCTTCGTATCCGAAATCCTTGTCTTTTATGCTCACGCTCACAACCCTGCAGTTCATGTTTGCTTCCCTCAATCTTAAGGCCGTCATTTCCGTGAGACTTAAGAGTATGGCATGTGCAGTTTCACGGTTGTCTACATTGAATTTTAAGGTACTGGAATTCCCCACGCTTTTAATTGGAGATTTTTCTTTGAAAACAGAATCATCCCTTCCCCAGGCATAGTTGTAAATCATTCTTCCGTGAGATTTAAGCATTGTTGATATGAAATTGTAATCAGAAGCAGCAAGATCTCCTATTGTGTAAATTCCCCATCTGTTAAGCTTAGGCTTTGTTCTTCTCCCAACCATGAACAAATCTTCAACAGGGAGAACCCAAAGCTTTTCTTTTATTTCATCAGGAAAAATTGTGTGGCACTTATCGGGTTTTTCAAGGTCTCCTGCCTGCTTGGCAAGCAGCTTGTTCTCCGATACTCCTATATTGACAGTGTATCCGAACTTTTCCTTTACTCCGTCCTTTATTTTATAAGCAAGCTCTGCTGCTTCTTCTCTTTTTAAATCTGTAAATTTCAGGAAGCATTCGTCTATGCTGAAAGGCTGCACATCGGGAGTAAATTTCATTAAATATTCTCTAAGTGTCTTGCTGGCCCTCACATATACTCTGTAATTAGGCGGTATAACCAATAAATTCGGACACAGCTGCCTTGCTTCCATCAGCGACATTCCTGTCTGTATCTTGAATTTTTTAGCCGGAGTTGATTTAGCCAGAACAATTCCATGGCGGTTTTGTTCATTCCCCCCAATGACCGAAGGAACCGTGCGAATATCCCTGTCTATTCCCATTTGCTGTTCATAGGCTGCAGTCCAGCTTAAAAAAGCTGAATTGACGTCTATATGCATTATAATCTGCCCCACATTTCCACCTCCTTAATCTTTTCAAAAGCTGTAGTTTCCAAACATTTTTATTTTTTACCGAACGTTTGTTCTATTATTATATCACAGTTTTTTAATTTTAAAAGAGTTTTTTTGTTACAAAAAAACAAACAGATTTGATAGCTCAAATCTGTTTGTTCCTTAATTCTTAATTCTTAACTCTTAATTATTTGACGTTTTTGTCGTGAATTATTTTCAGTCCCTTAAACAAAAGCTGCGGGTCATAAAGGTCTATAACATCTGTTTCATCAGACATGACACGTCCAAGTCCTCCCGTAGCAATAACCTTCATGTTTTCAATGTTCAATTCTTCTTTTATTTTTTTTACAATGTATTCAACCTGACCTATATATCCGTAAACAAGACCTGCCTGAATGCTTGTAATTGTGTTTCTTGCAAGAATTGACTTTGGTTTTTTTATTTCAACACTTGGAAGCTGCGCAGTTTTCTGCCAAAGGGCGTCTGCTGAAATCTGAATTCCCGGTGATGTTATTCCGTATTTGAACTCTCCGCTTTCGCTTAAAACATCATACGTTGTTGCAGTGCCGAAGTCAATTACAATCAGAGGCTCTCCGCCATATAAATGATATGCTGCAACCAGTCCTACGATTCTGTCAGCTCCTACTTCACGAGGATTGTCAGTGGCAATTGTTATCCCTGTTTTTATTCCAGGTCCAACTATTATTGGTTCAATATTGAAATACTTTTTCAATGCATTTTGAAAAGAATGCATTACATTTGGAACTACAGATGAAACAATTGCACTTTTAATTTCTTCTTGCTTAATATTGTTGTAATTCAGCAAATTTAATATGAAAATACCGTATTCATCGGATGTCTTTTCACTTCTAGTGACCATCCTCCAGCTTCCTGTAATATCGTCTCCATTGTAAACTCCGATGACAATATTTGTATTTCCGATGTCAACTACCAAAACCATGGCAATCCTCCTATTTTTTTATCCTTTTATAGACATTTACCACTGCTGTCGTGCCTATTCCTGCCGCTGTGCATTCCAAAAGGGAACTTGTTGTGACAAGGAAAATGGCAAAGGCCGCAAAAGTAGTGCCTATCCCAAATTCTGTGCTCAATCTTACAATTTCTTCGCTGTAAATAAAATAAAGCATGAGAATAACAAGGGCTGTGTTTGTCAAAGCTCCTGACGCTCCTGCAATAAACAAAGAAATTGTTTTTGATTTTATAAGTTTTTCAAATATAACATAAACAAAATACGGCACTACCCCTACAAATATCCTCGGTAATATTGAAACCAACGGATTTATAAAAAGATAGTCCAGAGGTGATGCAGGAGCCAAAAGAGCCCTTAAAAGAGTAACCCCTCCTGCAAGAAAACCCATAATGGCGCCGTCCTTAGGTCCCTGCACAATGCTTGTTACCATTGTGGGCAGGAAAATAAAAAGTGCCATTGAAGCAGATGTTGTGGGTATTGCAGTCATAGCAACAAACACAACAGTGAGTGCCAGCATAACTCCCATAAAGGTGAGTTTGCCTGTTTGTAAATTTCTATTCATAATTTCCTCCTGTTCTCGTTCTGCCATGCAGATACAAGACAAATTTCAATTGATTATAACACATTATTTTGTATATGCAAATATATTAAGATTTTGTAAAATAAAAACACCGTTACCGGTGCCAATATCTGAATGTCTTATTAGTCTTTTCTTAAATCATCAATTGATTTTGTTGTTACCTGGCTTCTGTCCAGATTTAAAAGAGCTATTGCCTTTTCTAAATCTTCATCATTTGAAATTTCTATCTCAAGATATGGTTTTGAATATGTCGCCTCATCCCATGTGTCTATTTCAAAATATATTTCTTCAAAAAAGTATGACCTGCGATGCTTATAACCTGGTCTTTTTTGTTTATATCCCAGTATCTCAAGAATTTTAGCTGTGCTTTCCCAGTCTGAAACCTCAGTTTCTGTTTCTTCGTTTACTCGTAAGGAGTCCCTGTTGATGCTTTTCTTGAAAGTCATGACACTTTTTACCTTGCCGTTTAAATTGTTCTTGGTTATTCTGATTCTTAAATAACCATTGTGTCTTTTCTTTAATATGCTGTCATCAGTATCAAATCTATAATTCACCTGATCTTCATCTTTAACCAGGAGTGCTCCTATTTCTATAAGTTTTTTTTCTATTTCGTCTTTATCAATATTAAGGACTTTGACTTCCTTTTCTCTCATTATATTGAATCCTCCTGCATATTTTTAATATTATATCATAAATTGTATAGTTGCACATTAAAAACTTTACAAATTCATTAAAAATGATATAATCGATGTAAATTAATAGGAGTGATATTTATCTTGGAAATAATTTCAGCAAAGCTTTTAAAAATAATAAAATTATCCGCCCAGATAATACTGGAAAACGGCGGTGAAACATATAGGGCTGAAGAAACGATAAAATTCATATGCAAAGCATATGACATCAAAGAAATAGAAGCAATTGCAACACCAACAGGGTTCTATATAACTATTTCAAGCGACGGAAACGAAAACAGCACAGTTGTCAAAAGAATAAGAAAAAGAACAATAAATCTTCAAAAAATAGCCGACGTGAACAATGTGTCAAGGCAAATTGCCCTGCATGCCATCAATCTGGATGAGGCCCTTGAGGAACTTGAAAAAATAGAAAATGATAAACCTCATGAATACAAATATGCTCAATTATATGGAGGAATTTCATCAGCATTTTTTGTTGTACTATTTGGTGGAGGAATTTTTGAATTTGTAGTGGCACTTTTTACAGGAATATTGATTACTCAAATTACAAAGCACTTTGTAAACCTTCATTCATATCAGTTTTTCTCAAGCATAGTGTTGGGTACAATTATTGCAGCTATTGCAATCATAGCAACATCAGCTGCCAAAACAGGCAACTACAACTAAATTATAGTCGGCAGCATAATGCCCCTTTTGCCTGGTCTTTCAATGACAAATGCCATACGTGACACCATAAGAGGTGATCTTATTTCCGGCATGGCCAGAGGCGCAGAAGCTCTCCTGGTTGCAGCTTCATTGGCAGCAGGAGCAGGTGTGTTCATATATTTTGCTTATTCCTTAGGCATATTATAGGGTGGAGGTTATTATGATAGTTAAGTATTTTTTAGAAATGATATTTTGTTTTTTAGCCGCCTATTTTTATGCCATGATAATGAATGCTCCTAAAAAAACATTGATATATTCTTCAGTTGTGGCGTCTTTAGGTTACATGGTATACAATTATTGTGTTAATCAAGGGAGTCCACGGCTTGGATTCTTCCTTGGAACAACAGTTATTGCTTTTTTCGGTGAAATTTTTGCCCGCAAATTTAAAATGCCTGCAACTATTTTTATATTTCCGGCACTGATTCCAATAGTACCAGGATTTGGACTTTATCAGACAATATTCGCATTGGTTGAAGACAATATATTTCAAGCCTTGAAAACCGGCGTCAACACATTTTTGAACATTGGAGCCATGGCCGTTGCAATGGCAATGGTAAGCTTGATTGCCCTTAAGATGGGAACAAGAAAAACAGAATGATTTTAAAATTTATGTTTTAAATTCTATAATTTTGGGTATACATTAAATGTTGAATAATTCAAAAATATTAGGAGGTATTATATGTGTAACAAAGGAAGGTTTTATGTTTGCAAGACTTGCGGTAATTTAGTAGGATTGATTAATGAAGGCGGCGGAAAATTGGTATGTTGCGGAAAAGAAATGGAAGAACTGGTTCCAAACACTGTTGACGCAGCTACTGAAAAACATGTTCCTGTAATAGAAGTTGAAGGAAACAAAGTAACAGTTAAAGTTGGTAGCGTAACTCATCCAATGCTTCCTGAACATTTCATTCAATGGATTTACCTGGTTACTAAGCAAGGCGCTCAGAGAAAATGTCTGTCTCCTGGAGAAGAACCAGTTGCAGTATTTGCACTTGCTGAAGGCGATGAAGTTCAAGCTGCTTATGAGTTCTGCAATTTGCACGGACTTTGGAAAAAAGAAGCTTAGTCAAGGCAATTAAGAATTAAGAGTGAATAATTAAGAGTTAATGGAAGGATTTGTGCGTGCACAAATCCTTTTTTAGTTAAAAATTCGTAGGGCTTGCTGCCCTACGGCGGGCGGACACGAGGTCCGCCCCTACATGTTGATAATAAAAAATAGAGAACGGCTCGCCGTTCTCTTCATTCTTAATTAACTGAGTTTTGCTCCGTCCGGAATGTCTTCCAGGGTGGAAATAAGAGTGAGTTTCTTTCCTTTTTGAGCTGCAAGTATCATACCGTTTGAATCAACTCCCCTTAACTTGACAGGTTTTAAATTGTAAACCATTACAATTTTCTTTCCTACAAGATCCTGAGGCTCATAATACTTGGCAATTCCAGAAACCACCTGTCTGACTTCATCACCAAGCTTCAATTGAAGTATCAGAAGCTTGTCGGCATCGGGGTGTTTTTCTGCTTTTACTATTTCAGCAACTCTCAAGTCAATTTTTGCAAAATCATCTATTGAAATGAGACCATCATCTTCTGCAGTTTCTTCCTTTGTTTCTTTCGGTTCCTCTTTTTTCACTTCAGAAGGTGTTTGGGACGGTGCTTCAGAAGCCTTTTTAGCTTCATTTATTTTGTTTATTTCTTCCATTTTCTTCACAGCATCTATTCTTGCAAACAATATTTCAGGTGTTCCAACCTTTTGTCCGGGAACCATTCCGTTAAATTGTGCAAGAGAATCCCAGTCCGTCTTGTCAGTGTTTATCTGCTTGTAAATTTTTTGTGCTGTTTCAGGCAAAAATGGCTCCAGCAACACTGCTGCTATTCTTATAGATTCAAGCAGGTTGTATAAGACGGTTCCAAGTCTTGCTTTCTTGCTTTCATCCTTGCCGAGCACCCATGGCTGAGTTTCATCAACATACTTGTTGCTTCTTCTTAGAAGAGTAAAAATTTCATCTATTGCATCAGAAACCCTCAGCTCATCCATTTTCTTTTCTACTTTTAATGGTGTTTCAAGGGCTAAACTTATAAGCTCGTCGTCAATAGGTTCATGCTCAGACGGTGCCATTATTTCGCCGTCAAAATACTTGTTTGTCATTGTAACTGTTCTGTTAACAAGATTTCCAAGTATGTTTGCCAGGTCTGAATTTATTCTTTCTATTACAAGTTCATATGTCAGTGTTCCGTCGCTTGCAAAAGGCATTTCATGAAGTACGAAATATCTTATTGCATCAACTCCGAACAAATCAACCAGGTCATCGGCATAAATAACATTTCCTTTTGACTTGCTCATTTTTCCTTCTCCAACCATGAGCCACGGGTGGCCGAAAACCTGTTTTGGAAGTTCTTCTCCAAGTGCCATCAGAAGTATAGGCCAATAAATTGTGTGGAATCTCAATATGTCCTTGCCTATTAAATGAACATCTGCAGGCCAGTATTTTTTGTAAAGTTCGCTGTGGTTTCCTTCAGGGTCGTAACCTATGAATGTGATGTAGTTGCTGAGGGCATCAATCCATACATAAACAACATGCTTTTCATCGAATGTTACGGGGATTCCCCAGTTGAAGGATGTTCTTGAAACGCACAAATCCTGAAGTCCAGGTTTTATGAAGTTGTTCACCATTTCATTCTTGCGTGATTCAGGCTGAATGAATTCCGGATGATCTTCAATATGTTTCATCAATCTGTCAGCATACTTGCTCATTTTGAAGAAATATGCCTCTTCTCTTGCCATGTGCACTTCTCTACCGCAGTCAGGACACTTGCCGTCAACAAGCTGTGATTCTGTAAAGAATGCTTCATCAGGTGTACAGTACCATCCTTCGTAATATCCCTTGTAAATGTCTCCCTGATCGTAAAGTCTCTTGAATATCTGCTGAATTTTCTTTTCATGCATTGGATCTGTTGTCCTTACGAAATTATCGTAGCTTGTGTTCATCAAATCCCAAATGCGCTTGATTTCTCCTGCAACTTCATCAACAAACTGCTGAGGAGTTTTTCCTGCTTCCTCTGCCTTAATTTGAATTTTTTCTCCATGTTCATCAGTTCCTGTCTGAAAATACACATCGTATCCGTTTAATTTCTTGAATCTGACTATGCTGTCAGCCAGTACGATTTCGTATGTATTTCCAATATGGGGTTTGCCTGATGTATATGCTATTGCTGTCGTTAAATAATATTTGCCTTTATCCATTTTTTCCTCCTGCTTATTCTTGCAAATAAAAAGCCCCTCAGCACAAAGCTAAGAGGCGATATTTCGCGTTACCACTCTTTTTCGCACATGCTTCGCAGCATGAGCCTTACCAGGTCATTGACCGTGCATTGTAACGTATACCATACGTTGTACCTTAAATAAGTTCAGGCACAAGGCTCCGAGGCCATGTTCACTTATAAATCAATCCCCGGCTTTCACCTTTCCCGGTTCTCTATATCATGATTTAAAAATTACTCTTCTCTTCATTGCCATTAATATATTATTTCAATTCTTATGTTAAACTATACATAAATATCATTTATTTGTCAACAAAAATAAAACTCCGAGACCGGAGTTTTGTATTCTTATGCTAAAATATAAACTGTATACATTTAATAATCGCTGCGATTATTCCTATTATTATTGCAGGAATAAGCAAGAATCCGATTCCCAGCGGAATAAGCATGATTATGAGAACAAATCCCATAACTGCACCTATTATTGTAAACAATATTTTAAACAACACAACTCCTATGTTAAGCGCTGCAGCTATAAATATAAAGAATACAAAAATTCCTATTAAAATTTCCATATTACATCTCCCTTTACCATTATTATATTCGTTTGATAATATAATACACACAATTTATTCAAAATTAATTAGTGCAAAATTAAAAAATGATTAGAAATAATAATTATAATGACAATTTTATCATGAAAATGATATAATGTTGTATAAAAAATTAGGAGTATCACATGATTGACTTACACATTCATTCAAAATATTCTGACGGTTCAAATTCCATAGATGAAATAATTGAAATTGCAAAGAATAAAAATATGACAGCATTGTCCCTGACAGACCACGATACGACTTTCGGAGTAGCTGAAATAATAGAAAAATCTCAGAAAGAAAATATTCAGGTTATTCCCGGCATTGAAATTTCTTCAGTTTCAAACGGCCATTTAATACATGTTCTCGGTTACAACATTGACATCAAAAACAGTCAGCTTCAGGACCTTCTGAAAATAATTGGCGCTCATTTCAATGAAAGTTTCCTGGAACACTACAACTGGCTTCAAAAAAATCACATCATAGATTTTGATTTGGATAAAATTTTAAAATATGCAGATTTCAAACAGTCACTTGCATTGTCTGATATAATGAAGGCAATGATTGAAAACGGAGAACCTTACACATTGAAGGACTGGCCTGAATTTTTCAACACTAAGGTAAAAAAATACCCGGGACACCGCTTCATCGACGACTTTCCTGTTCATTCATCTGAAGCCGTTGAGGTTATAAGGCAGGCAGGAGGAATACCAGTCTTTGCTCATCCTGCACGTATAGGAAAAGCAGATTTAGGCGAAATGGAACTTCTTCTTCCACACGGTCTTGGGGGAGTTGAAGTATACTATCCTTACCACACTGAAGTGCTCATACAAAAATATGAAAAATTTGCCGACGAACACGGTCTCATAAAAACCGGCGGAACCGATTGGCACGGCATTGAACTAACTACATGGGATTCTGAAATGGGAGACTATGGAGTAAAAAGCCTTGAAATTATAAATCCCTCTATTCATTAAGAGGGATTCGACTATTGACAAACTCTGACGATGTCATCCTGAAAGATAGTGAAGGATCTCATCTTTATTGAAAACATGAGATTCTTCGGGCTACGCCCTCAGAATGACAACGTCTAAAGTTACTTTATCATCAACCTGATCCCTCTTGATTAAGAGGGATTTTTTAATGAAATACTAACTAGCTAAAACAAGCCTATCATCCTCCAATATGGAACTTCCACCAGGACGGTTATTATGAACACAACCATCGTAAGATAAATTCCAAGGCGCATTACCTCTTTCTGTGTGTACAAGCCGTTTTCCTCACCCAGGCCTACAAGGACGTCAAGGTGATGAAACGGAAGTATGTAGTGAATTCCAATTGATGTATAAACAAGCAATGTTGTGACTATGGGGCTTATGCCCATGGGTTCTGTAAATATCAAAAGAGCCGGAATTGCAATTCCTATAACAGCAATAACACTCCCCAAGGCCATATGAATCACCATAGAAATTAAAGATATGATGAATGCAAGCACAAAGGGATTTGAAGGTATTGACGAAGGAAGAATTGTTTCAGCAATCCATGCATTCATTCCCGTAACACCTCCTACTCTGCCTATGGTCATGGCAGCTGTGAGGAACAGCAATACATACACAGGTACTTCTCCCCATTGTTTTGGGGTCAGAACTTCTCCTATGACAGGAAAACTCATGAGCATTGCAATCAAAAGCGTAATCCATCCAATGTTAACTCCATGTATTGAGTCAGTCATCCACAGTACAACAGATATTGAAAGCCATACAATAGTTCTTTTTTCCTTGACTGATACAGGGCCAAGAGTACTGAGTTTTTCTTTCATTTCATTTTTGTTGACTGTAACTTCAGCAGTTGGTTTGAAGAGGATTAAAATCAATGCACATGTAATTATGCTTGAAATAATGTTTGGAGGTCCCATGTAAACAAACCATTTAAGCCAGCTTATTGATTCTCCAGTAGCTTGTACAGCCAGGGTATTTATTACGCTGTCACCTGTGAGAAAAATCATTGATACAGGAACTGCAGAAGCAAATACAGCCAGTCCGATTTTAGAAGCATCTTCCTTTGGTATCTTGGCATTTTTTATGACTACAGACATAACTGACATGATGAGAAACGCCCTTGGCCAAGGATGTGGAATTAAAACACTCAATATGAATGTAAGAAAAAATATAGATATTATAATGCTTCTATATGAATTCACAAACTTTATTATGAATGCATAGGCTATTCTTTCTCCAAGCCCTGAAGACTTAACAGCAGAAGCAATAAGGTATGCTCCGATGACAAGATAAATTGTGCTTCCAAGCCAGGGGGAAAATACAACATCAGGTTCAGCTACCTTGAAAATTACAAGAAGTGCCAGATAAAGTCCTGATGCATAACCGGACTGAACTATTTGAAATGCCCAGAAAACAACAGTCATCAATGTCAGTCCAAGGCACATTTTTCCCTGAGGTGACAGTCCTTCCAATGAAAGCATATTAATTAAAACTGCAACAAATATGCCTGATATTAAGCCAATCAGACTTTTATTTTTGCTCATAATTTTTACCTTTCTAAAACATTTCAGATTATTTATTGTACAAAAATTGCAGGATTTTTTCCTTAGGTTAATCACAAAGTAATTTACGACGTTGTCATCTTTCACTATCATTCAGGATGACAGCGTCGTAGTTTGTCGAGTAGTCTGAGGAATTTTTCCTGCGATTTTTGCACTCATATTTATTTCATAAAATTTTCAATGTCGTTTACAGTCTTTATGATATCCTTTGAAAGGTTTATAATGCCGCCCTTTGTAACCCACACATCATCTTCAATCCTTATTCCTATTCCTTCTTCCTTGATGTAAAGACCGGGTTCAACCGTATAAACATTGTTCTCCTGCATAATCTTGTCTCTTCTTCTAAGGTCGTGAACATCAAGTCCCAGAGGATGACCTATGCCGTGGTAATAATATTTTTCAACATCAGCATCATCTTTTATAATATTTAAACTTCTTAGCCCTTTAGCAAAGTGAGCTTTCACTTTGTCATTAACTTCAACCTCGCTTGCTCCCACATGCATTGCATCCATTGTTACATCCTGAGCTTCAAGCACTATGTTGTAAATGTCTTTCTGTCTTTGTGTAAATTTTCCGTTTGCAGGATATGTCCTTGTAATATCTGAAGCATAATTGTTTGACAATGCTCCAAGGTCAAGAAGTATCAAACTTCCGTCTTCGATTTTTTGTTTTAATTCTATGTAATGAAGAATTACAGCCTTAGCTCCGGAAGCTCCTATAGTTTTAAAGCTTGGTTTAGACCCTCTTAGCATGAGCTGGTATTCAAAATCTGCCTTGACCTGATATTCAAACTTACCCGGTTTTAAGTTTTTCATTACAAATTCCAGAGCTTCCTTTGTATATCCTATTGCAGTCTTTATTTCATTAACTTCTTCTTCATGCTTTGAACTTCTAAGCTCAATCATAATGTCCAGGGAGCTTTTAATGTTAACTGCAGGATACTGGTTGCGAATCCAGTGAGCAAGACTCCTGTAGCTGTCATATGATTCATCCTTGTCAGCTATGTATGAGAAAATATATACATTGTCAGGTCTGTCTGAAGATGAAAGTTTTTTGGCAAACTGAGCCATGAATGAGTCTCTTTCTTCAATCGTTTTTATTCCGGACAATTCCTGAGCTTCTTCTTTGCGCATGAGAATTCCGAACCATTTTTCAAAATATTCATCAACAGGCGGAATATATAAGGCTTCTGTTACTTTACCGGCTATTTTGTTGATTATTAAAACCATGTCTTCACGGTCTATTCCTGTTAGATAGAAAAAATTCCTGTCAACAGAAAACTCATATTCCTGATCTGCGCTTTCCCTTGGAGCCTTTCCGGAAAAGAAAACTGCTGTAGAATAATCCTCCATTCTTTCTGCAAAACGCGCTCTGTTATTAATATAAAAATTGCTGTTCATTTAACCCTCCAAAATTATAATTTCTATGTTTTAAAACTGTCATCATGAACCTGAAAAACTCTAGTTTTGTCATCCTAATCGTTAGTGAAGGATCTCATCTTTGTTGAAAACATGAGATTCTTCGAGCAAGCTCTCAGAATGACAGTGAATAAATGTATAGTTTTTTAGGTTTCTAAATGCAATGACTATATAAAATAAGTGAAATAATTCTTCATTCTTAACTCTTAACTCTTAACTCTTAATTTATTACGCAGTCGAGTTCACCAATTTATCTGCTCACTACCGTTCGCATAAATTGGGAACTCGTTGCGGTTGACCTACCATCCATTTTTCAGAAAAAACGCTCTGAAAAATGTGTCTAGGTCATACCCAGTCTTTAGACCTTCCGACTGCCTTTTTCCATCCTTCGTACAGTGCATTTCTTTTTTCTTCATCCATTTCAGGCTTGAACTTTCTGTTGATGCTCCAGTACTGTGAAATTTCGCCCTTGGATTTCCAGAATCCCACTGCAAGTCCTGCGAGATATGCAGCACCTAAAGCTGTTGTTTCTGTGACTTCAGGTCGTTCAATGTTTACATCCAAAATGTCTGATTGAAACTGCATGAGAAAATTGTTGGCAGTAGCTCCCCCGTCAACCTTGAGGGCTGTGAGATTGATGCCTGAGTCTTCAATCATTGCTTCGATTACGTCCTTTGTCTGATATGCAATTGATTCAAGAGTTGCCCTTATAATGTGATTGCGGTTTGTTCCTCTTGTGAGTCCCACTATTGCACCTCTGGCATACATGTCCCAGTGAGGAGCTCCCAGCCCAGTAAATGCAGGAACAACATACACTCCGTTGCTGTCATCCACTTTTCTTGCAAAATATTCTGAATCTGCGGCATCGTGGATTATTTTAAGTTCATCTCTGAGCCACTGGATTGCAGCTCCTGCCACAAATATGGAACCTTCAAGAGCATATTCCACCTTGTTGTCAACACCCCATGCAATGGTTGTTATGAGGCCTTTGTTTGACTTCACTATTTTTTCGCCTGTGTTCATGAGCATGAAGCATCCGGTTCCATAGGTGTTTTTCATCATTCCTTCCTGAAAGCATAGCTGTCCAAAAAGAGCCGACTGCTGATCACCGGCTATGCCTGATATGGGAATTTCAACACCAAAAATATCCTTCACAGTGTTTTCATAAATTTCTGATGACTGCCTTACTTCTGGCAGTACATTTGCCGGAATGTTAAGCTCATGTAATATTTTTTCATCCCAATTGAGTTCTCTTATGTTGTAAATCATAGTCCTTGAAGCATTTGAATAATCAGTGATGTGAGCCTTGCCCCCTGTAAGTTTCCACACAAGCCACGTGTCAATGGTTCCAAAAAGTATTTCCCCTTTTTCAGCTCTTTCCCTGACACCCGTCACATTGTCCAATATCCACTTAATTTTTGTTCCTGAAAAATATGCATCCACTACAAGTCCTGTATTTTCCTTTATGTATGGCTCCATACCGGATTTCTTAAGCTGGTCACAAATTTCTGACGTCTGCCTGCTCTGCCACACTATGGCGTTGTAAACTGGCTGTCCTGTATTTTTGTCCCACAGCACTGTTGTTTCTCTTTGGTTTGTAATTCCTATGCACGCTACTTCTTCTTTATTTATGCCATTTAAAACTTCTCTGGCAGCATTAAGCTGAGTTTCCCATATTTCCAAAGGATTGTGCTCAATCCATCCGGGGTTTGGGTAAATCTGCCTGAATTCCTTTTGAGAAATTTTTACAATGTTTCCGTTTCTGTCAAAAAGAATTGCTCTTGAGCTTGTAGTGCCCTGATCCAATGCAAGAACATATTTCCTATCCATATTCTCCCCTTAGAATTTATTTATGAAATTTCAAAATATAAATAATAATTAATATTATTATATACTCCTGGAATTAAATATTCAATGATATTCAATAGACAAAAAAAGAAACTCATAAGAGTTCCTTAGGTTGATGACAATGTTGTTTCAATGTGTAGGGGAGGACCTTGTGTCCTCCCGAAGATAACAAATTATTGGCTTAATAACACGGGCGGATACAAGATCCGCCCCTACGGTTTGTGTAAAATTAGATTTGTCAATAAATCTGACAAACTCAAAAGAGTTCCTTTTATATTTTGTTATTCTGAAACCAGTCTTTTTTCTCCGGTTAAATCCTGTATTGGCTTGATGTCCTGTGTTACTTCAAGAACTCCAAGGAATTCTCCTGCATTGTTTCTAACGGCAAAATATCGTATATAAACAAATCTTTCTCCCATCTTAATCCAGAAATCCTCATGGTCTTTCTTTCCTGCTTTCAAATCCTCCACAATGCCTTCAACTATGTGCACACTTGCCGGCGGATGGCAGTTTGAAACATTTCTCCCTATTATGGTCTTTGTTCTTGGGAAAATTCTTTCTTTTCCCTGAGAAAAATATTTTACTGTGTCATCATTTCCTACAAATGTTATGTCAAGAGGAAGAGTGTTAAGTATGTACTGAAGTTCATCGGCTTTTAAAACTCCCGTTGGGAAAGTAATTGCTCCTGGTTCCTGTGCCTCTTCCTTTATTTCTTCCTTGTACTTTATTTCAGGCTTCCATACAGGAACAAAATCAATCATGTGTCCTATTTCGCTGCTGTCATCTGCTGCCTTTTTCCACTCGTCTTCAGTCATTGTATCCAGAAGCATTGGAATCATAATATTTTCTTCCTTGAAAATCATTTCTTTAATTCTGGTCATCAAATCATTGATTCCCTTTTTCAAATCTTCATTGAGAACTCCGTATGACAAATCAGACTGTATCATTTTAAGTTCTTCTCTTATTTCATCATCCACGCCCCACATAACCTTTGGAGGAGCAGTGATTCCATACTTCTCCATGTAAGGGAACAAAAGATTTTCCTTCTTTGAATAATGTATGTTTATTTTTGATAATTCCTCAAACCCTCTGTTCAAATTATGAATTGCATCCGGACTCTTGCTTTCAAGATTTTTTACTACCTGGTTTTCAATAATTTTTTCTATTTCCCTGTTTTCTAGCATCAATACATTGGCAGGATGTCCGGGAATTTTAACCGGGTCTGTTTCTCTGTGAATTTCTTCTATGGAACCCTTGAATACTGCTGAATGGACATCACAAAGCCTCTGAACCTCTGAAACAGGAAGGCCTTCTGTTATTAATGCCTGTTCTGCTTCAGAAATTTCAGTTGCAGACACTCCTGCAAATGCCTTCTCAAATTTCTGCTTCACATCTTCGACGCTTTTCCCCTCATGGAGCTCTTGAATAACCTGCTTAATTACCTCTTTTCTGTACTCCCTGTTATTGATTTGTTCGCTCATAATCTCTCCTTTATTTATTGTTTTATTTCATATCCTCTTCTTATAAATTCCTGCTTTATTTTTTCAATTTCTATTCCTTTGGCTATAGAACCCTTTTTTATTGTCATGAACCTTCCTGCAGTTTCAAGCATACCAGGCTTCGTTATATCTGAAAATCCAAGTTCCGCCAGTATGTTTTTAACATCAGGATATTCTTTGCACAAATCATGTACTGATTTGTTAAAATCAATTTCCATATCATTTCCTCCTTATGTATACAATTATACCTGAATTTGCAGTATTTAATCATATATTCTTATTGTTTCAATCCTAAAAATAAAAAACCCGATTTTGGTAATAGTTTACAAATTAATCAAATAATTATATTAAAGTATTGATTTTGCATTGATATTAATATATCATGTAAAAGGACGAATATTCAAATATATGGAGGGAATATAATGAAAAAAATCGTTTTTGTTTTAAGTCTAGTATTAGTTTTAATCTTTACGTCAGTAACCGCATTTGCTGACACAACAAATGAAATTATAATAAGCATTGATTCAACAAAAGTTGAATTTAATGATAGTTTGGGATTTCCGTTTGTTGACGAAAACAACAGAACACTGGTTCCATTTAGAGCCGCACTTGAGAAATTCGGTGCAACTGTTGATTGGAACAATGAAAGCCGCAGTGCTGTTGCTATAAAAGGCGACATTAAAGTCGAAGTTCCTGTGGAACAAAACTACATAATGAAAAACGGCGAAAAAATTGCTACAGACACAGCCGCAAAAATAGTAAACGGAAGAACATATCTTCCAATAAGAGCAGTCATTGAAGCATTCGGATCCTCAGTTGAATGGGATCAGGCTCTCAACACAGTAGTTATAACAACAACACCTGTAGATGCTGCTGCTATATTTACAGAAGCAAACAACAAATCATATGACTGGAAAAACTATGATGCAACTGCTGAAATGCACATGTCAATGAACGTTCCTGATGATGCAGGAAGTGTTCAGGCTATGCACATGAAAATGAACATGCTCATGACTATCTTCACAAACCCAATGAAAGCAAAAATCAATGCAAACATGGTTATGGACGTAATGGGACAACAAATGTCACAGCCAGTTATGCAAATGTATCTGTCAGCTGATGACAAAGGCTACACAACTTACATGGGGATGCCTGACAGCCAAGGTGCCTTGACATGGATGAAGTCAACAGTAGAAGATGAAATGTTTGCAATGCTCATGAAGTATGACCAGGATAAAATCGAAGCAAACAAGGAACTCATGAAGAAATACATCAAAGATGTAAAATATTTCGGTAAATATACTGATGATGCAGGAAGAACACTTTTAAGAATGCAGTACTCAATGTCAACAGAAATATACAAGGATTTGCTTGGCGGATATGTTGAAGAACTTTCAACATCAATGAGCGAACAAGAAGAAATGACTGCAAAGATGCTTGATGAACTTGTATCCGGAAAAATGGGAGACCTTACTTTCGTAGTATACATTGATGAAGCAACAAAAGAATTTGTTAAATACGAAATGGACTTAAGCCAGATGTTATCAGGAATGATGTCAGGAATGACAGACATGCTTGGCGATATGTCAGAATCTGACAAGGCAATGCTTAACAGCATGAAAGTAACAATGGTTATGGAAATTTCAAATGTAAACAAAGCAACTGCCTTTGAAATCCCGGCAGAAGCTTTAAAGGCTCCTGAAATGCCTAAAGTAACAGAAGAAACAGCTCAATAAAAAAATCGGAGGACCGGCAGAAACCGATCCTCCTTTTTTATCTCTTAAATTTAAAGCCTCAAGCCTCCGTTTACAGAAATCACCTGTCCGGTAATATATGAAGATTCGCTGCACGCAAGGAACAATACGGCATTGGCAATTTCAACAGGCTCTCCAAGCCTTTTCAGCATGGTTTTTTCTCGTATGGATTCCAAAACCTTTTCAGGAACTGTAGCCATCATTTCTGTGTTGGCATATCCTGGAGCCACTGCATTTACCCTGATAGCTTCTCCTTTTCTTGAAAATTCCTTTGCCCATGTCTTTGTAAGACCTATTATTCCTGCTTTTGAAGCAGCATAATTTGACTGACCTACATTTCCGTATTCTCCTACAACAGAAGATATGTTAATAATTGATCCGCTTCTGTTTTCCTTCATTGATGGCAAGACATGTTTTGTGAGGTTGAACACTGATTTTAAGTTTACATTCATAACAGCATCCCACATATCTTCAGTCATGTTTTCAATCAATGCATCCTTTGTAATTCCGGCATTATTAACGAGCACATCTATTTTTCCATACCTTTTCACAACATAATCAACAAATATTTCAATCTCATTTGCAGAGCACAAGTCAGCCTTATATCCCTCAACTCCGTCTTTATCATAAAAAATATCTGAAATATCAAGAGCAATCACTTTCGCTCCTTCATCTGCAAACAGTTCGCAAATGCACCTTCCTATGCCTCTGGCACCGCCGGTGACAACTGCAACCTTATCCTTAAGCCTGTTCATAATTTACCTCTGCATTTAATTTTTTAATTACATCCACCATGTTTCCCGCAAGTCTCGTCATTATTCCGATTCCTTCCTGGTCTTCATTGGCATTATAAGCGCCGCCCTTGCCTGCAACACCCACATTCCAATAAGTATTGCCTACAATGATGCAGTCATTTGCAGCTGCCCAAAGCAAAATTTCAGCAAATGCAAAGTTCTGCCCTGCTCTCCTGGCAACTGTAACAGGAGCCACAATCTTGCCCGATAGAGCAGAACCTTTCCACTCATAGCTTGATTTTGTTTCCTTCATTTCATTTTTAGCCCATCGTCCGGAAAATCCTGCCCTGTCAAGAACACATTTCATTTCAGGAGTAATGCATGAATGATATACAGGAGAAGCAAGCAGCAAGCCGTCTGCTCTAGTTATCTTTTCAAAAATTTCCTGAAAATCGTCCTCCTGAGTGCATTTTTTAGCATTAACACATTCGTAACAAGTTCTGCATCCGGATATTTTTTTCCCTGAAAGCTGTATAAGCTCAGTTTCCGCTCCTAGTTTTTCAGCTTCAGACAATGCTGTCTTCAAGTAATAGAAAGTGTTTCCTTCCATCCGTGGACTTGAACAAATTCCTAATATTTTCATATGCTACCCCCATCTCACAGCCGTAGCTGCCCATGTATAACCCGTTCCTGCTCCAAGCAGAACCGCAATTTTTCCTTTTTTAAGCCGTCCTTTTTTTTCACCTTCTGTTAAAGATATAAATGCATCTGCAGATTGACAGTGCCCATATTCTTCAAGCACAAAAGAATTATCTTCAGTGAGATTATATTTTTCCAGTATTTTTTCAAGTATTGACCTCTTCATGAATATTGGAGCTACAAAACCTATGTCTTTGTCAGTATATCCGCTCTTTTTAATAGATTTTGCAATTACGTTGTTAAAATTGTCAAGTGTTATAGGATCAAGCCTTTTTTTCATGGATTGAATGTCAGGAACATTTAAAAACTTGTCACTGCATTTTATGTCTGCATTTGCTTTAAAATTCCTGCAGCCTACTCCAAACACAGCCACATCCTCTGCAAATTGACCATCACTTATCATGTGCGTCTCCAGAATTACATTTTTATCAAGACCCTTTTCCAAAAGAACTGCAGCAGCGCCATCACCAAAATTGAACATGAATCTTGAATTATGATTTTTATAATTTATAATCTGAGTTTCCTTTGAAGAAGATACAAGGAGCACATGATTTATACTGTCGTCACAAAGCATGATGCTCTTTAATATTTTCAGAGAATAAACACCTGCTGAGCACAACGAATGAATTTCAAATGCATTGGCATTTACTGCTCCTATTTCATGCTGAATTTTAGCTGCACAGTTAAACAGGTAGTAATCTTTATACTCACTTCCGCAGTATACAACCAAGTCAAGTTTTTTTGGATCAAAACCTTCAATTGCTCTTTTAGCTGCTTCAATTCCCATGAAGGACACTGTTTCATCCTGGCTCGCTTCATGAACATGAACTATTCCGAATTTTTCTCTGATAACATCTTCAGGTATTCCGGAAAGTTCTGCTATCTTTGCACTGTCTTTTATTTTAGGCGGCACATAGATTCCTATATTCTTTATGCCTACGATGTCCATGTCAACCTCCTAATCGTCGCACTTTCCGTAAAGCTCCGTTATTTTTGATACTACAATCTTGCCCACATTGTTTTTAGGAATATCATCAACAAACTGAATGTACTTTGGTATTTTATAGCCAGCAAGTTTGTTTCTTAAAATACTTTGTATTTCACCTTTAGTTATTGAAGCATTTGACTTCAGTGATACAACAGCCTTCCCTACTTCTCCCCACTTTTCATCGGGAACACCGAATACGCATACTTCCTGTACTTGAGGTATTTCATATATTGCGCTTTCTACTTCAGGTGGAAATACATTTTCCCCACCGCTTATGAACATGTTTTTCTTTCTGCCCACAATATAGTAGTAACCGTCTTCATCGACCGTGGCCATATCTCCGGTATATACCCAACCTCCATCAAGAGTCTTTTTTGTTTCCTTTTCGTTGTTCCAATACCCTGAGAATATTTGAGGTCCGCTCCACAACAGCTCACCAACTTCATTTGCTCCAACTTCATTGCCCTTATCATCTACAACCTTTGTCATTGTCATATACATTGGCTTTCCTACGGAAGCATATTTTGACTTAATAGTCTCATCCGCCATAAACTGCGGTGTGCTTGAAAGATTATTTGGACCTGCTTCAGTCATTCCATAGCCAAGAACAAATTTAATTTTTTTGTTCCAGAACCTTTCCATGATGTTGATAGGAGTGGGTGCAGCACCTGCCATAACCCATTTGAGACTTGAAAGATCAGCATTTTCAAACTCCGGCAAATCCGACATCATTCTGAATATTGTGGCAGCTCCAAAAAGAAGCGTAGTCTTTTCTTTTTCTATGACTTCAAGAGTGAGTCTGGGATCAAACTGTTTATTGATTATAATTCTTCCACCGCAGTGCAGCAGAGGAAGAGTAAGAAGATTCCATCCTCCAGTATGATAAAGAGGAAGTATTATGAATGCACTGTCTTCATAGTTCAGCCCCCATGTGCATATTTCATTCATAGCGTTGAAAATCAATGAATGATGAGAAATCATGCCACCCTTTGGAAGTCCTGTTGTTCCTCCCGTATGTATAATCAGGTGAATGTCATCAAGAACAAGATCGCTGCAATAAATCATATTGTTGTTTTCATAGCTCATAATTTTCATATAATCTAATTCTTCACTTTCACCAGGTGTATCCTTCAGCACAACATATTTTTCAATGTTTGTTTTTCCCTTAAATTCCTCAACGGTGTTTTTAAAAATTTCTTCGTAAAACAATATTTTTGGAGTTTCACTGTTTAAAAGTTTTTCAAATTCAGCTGCTGACAATCTGGCATTATAAGGAATCAAGACTGCCCCAAGTTTACCGGTTGCATAATATGCGTCTATAAGTTCAATTCCGTTTCTGGATATGAAAGCAACTCTGTCTCCCTTTACGATACCAAGTTTTTCTTTCATGTAGTTTGCCAGCCTGTTGGCTCTGTCTTCCAAATCCTTATAGGTATAATGAACATTGTTGTCCAGGTCGTAAACAGCTTCGCTGCTGCCGTTGATTCTTGCCCTGAAATACGAGTAGTTTCCTATCCATCCATTATTTATCATCACATACCTCCATAATTTTTTTGCAAGGAGGTGAATAACTCACCTCCCATCCATTTTATAAATCTATAACTGCCTGCAGCTTTCTGCTCAAGCCCTGTTCCTTTGTAATAAGCGACACTGCAACTGTGACTGCAATGCTTATGGTTATTACATTAAAGTACCACGGCAAAACTCCAGGCCACTTGAAGCCTGCAAAGGAAGCTATGTTTAAAGCAAGACCTGTTACACTTCCACACATAACACCTTTTTCGTTTGCTCTCTTCCACAAAAGTCCCAGCACAAACACAGGAAATGTAGCTGACATAAGTGTTCCCCATCCAAATGTTCCAAGAATTCCAACCATCTCACCTTGTGTTACAGAAAAAACTATTGATATGATACCGAGAACAAGCATTGAAATCCTAGAAATCTGAACTTGTTTCTTTGACTCAAATTTAAAACCCAAAGCGCTTGGTATATCTCGTGATACAACAGTTGAGCAAATTGAAAGGAACAAACTTGCAGATGACATTGCTGCAGCAAGAACTCCGGCATAAACAAACAGCTGTGCTGTTATTCCCGCATAATCGGCCATTGCATATATTGCTCTGTCTCCTTTTACAAGGGGATCAATTTTTCCTGTTGCAACAAGGTACAATGCACCGCTTGAAACAACCATTGTGAGCAATCCAACCATTGTGTGAGACAGTGCTGTATAAAGTCCCATCTTGGGCATGTCTCTTGGGTCTTTTAAAGCGTACATACGAGTGATAACCTGCGGCTGTCCCACAGTTCCAAGGATAGGAATCAACATCCATGTCATGGCAACTGTCCTTGGCATGCTTCCCCACGCATTGAGCATATCCGGACTGAACTCTTTTGTTATTTCATTTGCTGTAACTGTCCCTGCCTGGGAAGTAACTTTCAAAACTTCTCCAAAGCCCCCAGTGATATTAAAAAATGAAACTACTATTACTACACCGGCTATTACCATAACAAGACCTTGAAAAGCCTGTGTCAATAAACCGCCAACTTCTCCGCTTATAGACATATACACTGCCAATACTCCAAATATTACAAATCCTGCAACGAGAGGGTCCCATCCCAGCAAATGTCCAAACAATTCAGAGCCTGCTTTTATTTGAGCTGCCAGATATGCTACACATCCTAAGAATAAAGTCAGTGACATTGTAATTTTAATAACCCTGTTGTTGTTATATCTCAAATCTGAAAGATCTCCAAGACTTGCAACTTTTCCTATTTCAGCCATTGCTCTTACTTTCTTGCCAAGTATCAAGTATGCCATTGCAAATGCAGCTGATGACAACATCCAGAATGCCATGGCATTTCCTGTTGAATACATAAGTCCCGGAACTCCCACAAGGGCAAATGCGCTTGCTACTGCTGCCGTGCTTGAAAGTCCCACTGTAAACGGTCCGAACATTCCGGTGCTTCCAAAATATGCTTCAGATGAAGTAACTTTCTTTTTTGCCCACCATCCTATAAAAAATGATACTGCAATCATAAGGAAAGAAAATGTCATAATTAAAGTTTTAGCAGTTGCGCTCATTGTGCTCCTCCTTTTTCTGTTTCATCAATGCTTGCGATTTTCTTGACAAAATCGTCCCAGTCCTTCTGGGAAAGCCATTCATCTTTTAAATTGTAATACATGATTGTTAACGTTAACATTCCGCCTATCCAATATCCCACAACTATTGATGCAAAAGAAGGATGAAAACCTAAGATTGTGAAAGAAGGCATTGCACCGGCAAACAAAGCAGCATAGTAATCAGCAAGTGTGAAACTTGCTATCCATATAACTGCCCATGGAATTAAACAGTAGAAAAACAGTTTTTTAGATAATATTCCTTGCTTGGCAATTCCAAGCATCATGTAAAGCAACATTAAAACTACTCCCAAGTACATAGAAACCAGATAGTAATCATTCCAGCCCAAAAAATTGATTGTTAGCCATAATATTGTTATCATTACAATTATAGCTGTTTTTTTGCTTGATAAATCCATTTCCAACCTCCTATATTTTTTAATATGACACATGAGTCATGTTTCATGATTATTATATTATGGCTGGTATATTTTGTCAACGTTTTCTTTTCGACTTTTTATAAGTAAAAAATCAGCACATTAAGACTACTTAATGTGCTGCTAAATTCTTATTTAGTTTACTTCACAAATCCTATGATTCCTTATTTTTAAATGCACCGTTTCGTATGAACTTCATTACTTCTTCCACAACTTCATCATAGTTGCTGCTTTTTCCGTCAAATTCTATTGACTTCAATGCTGTGAAATTTGCAATTCCTATAAGACAGTAAGACAATATAACAGGGTCAATATCCGTCATTTCACCTTTTGTCTGAGCTTTTAAAATTCCTTTGACATAACCCTTTGAAAAAGATTCGTAATATTCCTTAAATAGTTCCATATCTACAAACTGAGCCTGCCAAACTATTTTAAAAAGTCCTATATGCTCGCCAACAAAGTTAAGGAATGTTTTTATTCCCATGTATTCTTCGTCATATCTGTCTTTGCTGACCTTAGTGTTAAACCTTATGCTGTCTTTTAATTCTTTCCCCAATTTGTTAATCAAATAAACAAAGACACTTTTTTTATCATTGAAATATATGTAAAACGTACCTTGAGCAATGCCTGCCTTCATTACTATATCAGTAATTCCAGTATCATAATAACCCTTTTCACTAAATAGTTCCTCAGCAGCCTTGCTAATCTTGTCTAACGTTTCCAATCCACGTTTAGTCTTAGGTTCATTCACTAATTCCATAATATCACCTGCTTTTTAATGATTGTAATTATAGCATTATTTTTAAATCAAGTCAATTTATTAACATTACAATTACAAATTGAACAAAATTTAAAAATTGCTCGTCTAATATTTTGATATTTGTTAATATTAATAAGACAACAACCAAGGAGACAGAAAGTGAAAAAAATTATTATTTGTTTATTATGGATATTCGTTCTTTCAGGGTGTTCCCTCATAAGAGAAATTCCAAGAGATGATCAAAACAACACCCCGGCACCGCCGCCCATAGAAAATACAGAGCCCTCGGAACCCGTTGAAACGCCTGAGGATGAAGATACAAGCCTTTTTCATGAATATAAAAATGAAGCCCAGGACTATCTGGACAAAATGACTCTTGAAGAAAAAATCGGACAGATGTTTCTCGTAAGGTGTCCTGAGGAAGAACAGCTTGATTCTTTCATGTCACTAAAGCCCGGAGGATTCATATTGTTTGGAAGAGACTTTGAAGGAAAGACAAAGACAGAAGTAATTGACAATATAAAAAGCTACCAGGAAAAAAGCAACCTCCCAATGATTATAGGAGTAGATGAAGAAGGCGGCACAGTTGTAAGAGTGAGTTCCAATCCACTGCTTGCAGATGAGCGTTTCAAATCGCCTCAGGAACTGTATGAAATTGGAGGTTTTGATGAAATAAAAAAAGATGCAGCTAAAAAATCAGCTTTACTTGCTGATTTGGGAATAAACCTTAATCTTGGACCCGTTGCCGATGTTTCAACTGATGCTACTGATTTCATAAACAAGAGAGCTTACGGAAAATCCCCGGAAGAAACAGGCCTTTACGTAAAGACTGTTGTAGGTATTATGAAAAAAAACAATATTTCAGCAACATTAAAACATTTCCCTGGATATGGCAACAATTCAGACACCCATACAGGTTCTGCCTATGACAAAAGGCCCTACAGCACATTCGAAGAAAGGGACTTTATCCCCTTTGAGGAAGGCATAAGGGCAGGAGCTGAAAGCATCCTTGTTTCACACAACGTTGTTGAAACAATTGATCCTGCATTGCCCGCTTCGCTGTCAAACAAAGTTATAGATATTTTAAGGAATGAAATGGAATTCACAGGAATTATAATGACTGATGATTTGTCCATGGGAGCAGTTTCGGAGCTGACACTTGAAAATTCAACAGAAGCAACAGCAGTTCTTGCTGGCAATGACATGCTTATAGTTACAGATTATGAAAAAAGCTACAATTCATTGCTTGAAGCAGCAACAAACGGTGAAATATCTGTGGAAAGAATAAATGAATCAGTATTAAGAATTTTGGAATGGAAGTTTTATAAGGGGATAATGTGATTTATATATTAAAACACCGGGCGGACACAAGGTCCGCCCCTACAATATGCGAATTCGTTTCCGTGGGTGGACACAATAATCCGCCCATAAAATTTGCAGAAAATCAGGTTTATAAATAATTTCATATGATGTTACTCGGCATATGATACTGACAAGATTAATTCAATATGTAGGGGAGGACTACTGTCCTCCCGTGGACGAATACAAAGGTCAGTCCATACAATATGCAGAAAATCAATGTTTGTCAATAGTTTGATATGTTACTCGGCATGTCAGACTATTGACAAACACTGACGCTGTCATCCTGAACGATAGTGAAGGATCTCATCCTTATTGAAAACATGAGATTCTTCGGGCCACGCCCTCAGAATGACAACGTCAAAAGTTACTTTATCATCAATCTGATGTGCTGTTACTCGGCATATTTTTTTTGCAGATATTCACTGCACATATTTTTAAGTTTATTTACTGCTTCAATATTCTCAGAGTTTGGTTTTCCTGCCATGTCTGCTCTTACAAGTTCCAGCATGTCGTCAAGTCTATGTTCTCCAACTGCATCAATGAATCTTTTTATTCCCTTTTCTTTGATTCCTGACACAATTTCCTTGATGTAATGATATCTGATAAGAGTTTTAACATCCATTATAAATTCATGGTCATAACCAAGCCTGTTAAGTATTTTCTCGCTTTCTTCAGCCGATTTTATGTGATGACCGTAAAAATGTCCTCTTCCCTTTTCATCCACAGTAAAGCAGTCCGGTTTTCCTATGTCGTGGAGAAGTGCAGCCATCCTCAGTTTCAAATTAGGTTTTATGCTGTCAAGAACCGCCATGGTGTGATCAAGCACATCCTTGTCATGGTAAGGAGTATGCTGTTCAAAGCCCTTAAGTTTTGAAAGTTCAGGAATTATGTTGTTTATTTCCCCGTTTTCAATAAGTTCATATATCCCGGCGGAAGGAACTTCCATCATTAAAATATTATTTAAAATATTTTTATACATTTTTTCTCCTTTTTTGAAACTTTTTCTAAATATTAAACGTCTAATAAAATGCGGCGTACAATGTTCGTCAATTTATAATACAATAAATTATATTATGTTTCAACATGATGTTTATAATGCTTTAAATTTGCCGCAAAATAGTATATAATGGTTTTATGAAGAACGGGAAGGTGATTAGATGAAAAGAACCATTTTAAAAACAACTGTAAGCTCTTTATTGATTTTTATTGCTGCTTTTTCCCTTGAAGCTTACGGTGTTGTTTATGAAGCTGACACTTATGAAAAATTGGAAAATGTTTTATTTGAACAAATGAGCAGATATAATCAAGACATAGAAATCAAGTATACAGGAAAAATTGATAACATTGAAGAAACTATCCAGGATGCAGTAGACAAAGATATCTATGTGAATTCAAACATTAAGTCAGCAAGCTGGACAATAACCGAATACCCTCATTCAAAAACCGCCAACATCAATGTGGAAATCAACTACATTATAACTGGATCAAAAAGACTTGAAGCTGACAAAAAAATAGACGTCATACTTTCAGAAATAATAGATCCTTCAATGAATGATCATGAAAAGGTTAAGTCTGTCCATGATTATATTGTGCAAAATGGCATGTATGACTCCACTTTTCAATATTATTCTGATTACGACCTGCTGATGGAAGGAAAATCCGTTTGCAACGGATATGCCCTGCTTGCATACAACATGATAGGAAAGCTTGGAATTCCTGTTAAGCTTGTATCAGGAACAGGGCATGGAGAACCACACATCTGGAACATGGTAAAGCTTGGTGAATACTGGTTCCACATGGACACCACATGGGATGATCCACTGCCTGACAATGGTGCAGTATCATACAGTTACTACATGCTTACAGACAACGAAATATTAAAAGACCATACAATAGATGAAACCCTGGTTTTGCCTCAAAGTTCAAAAAGATACTTTGATTATCTCACAGAGCTTGGTTATGACAAACTTCTGGCGGAAACCGGACTCGACATTTACATGGATGAAAACACCGCCAAGGATGAAAACGAGTTAAGAACCATACTGGAAAGAAAAATCAAGTATCATCCACTTAAAATTTCAGTGAGAGTGAGCAAGACTCTTTCCCAGGAAAGCCTCAATGCTGCCATGTCTAATTTGTTCCGTAACGATTTCATATCAGAAATTGGATATGGACAGCTTAACAGCGATTCAACCTGTGAATGCAACGTGCTTAATTTGTACCTGAAGTACAAGGAAACACCGGATAGAATTGCATTTGATTTTTCTGACAAGGTCTACAACACAGCAACAAAGGTAAACTTCAATGTTTATGCAATTTACGGAAACAGAAAAATAAACATTACAGACAATGTTCTCATATATCCTTATGATAAGGAAGGAATAAGTATATCAAACGGTACACTTTCATTTAAAGATTCAGGAAGCTACAACATAGATTTTGAATTCCAGGGAATTAAAGAAACAGCTTCAATATCAGCATTAAGTTCAAGTGCGTTTGAATACATAACAGACAAAAAAACAGAAAATCCTGTAAATGTGAAAATCTACAACCAATATATAGACTTCAGCTCAATAAGCCAATGGCCGTTCATTGAGAACGGAAGAACCATGGTTCCTTTAAGAGCAGTGTTTGAAGTGATGAACTGCAAGGTAAGCTGGGACACTGCAACATCAACAGCAGTTGTAGAAAAAGATGGCACTAAAATATTGATACCGGCAAACAGCAACACAGCATATATAAACGGAACTGCAAAGGCCCTGGACGTTCCGGCGAAGCTTGTTAACAACCGCATAATGGTTCCATTGAGATTCATAAGCGAAGCAATAGACAAGACAGTTATTTGGGACAATGCGGAACGAACCGTATTAATATATTAAGGAGGATATATGGGATTTATTAATTCATACAATCCTTTTGGGCTTATGTTCACTCTGTTTCCCATAATGTTCATAATAGTTTTCGGAGTGATCATATTTTCAATAGTAAAAAACATATCAGTAAACATGCACAACAACAAGCAGCCTGTAATACCTGTTGAAGCAAAAGTAGTGACAAAGAGATATAACGTATCAACACACCACCACAATTCAGCAGACAACAACATGCATCATTCAAGCAGCACATTTTATTATGTGACCTTTGAGCTGAACAACGGAGAAAGGCTTGAATTCCCTGTTCCATCATACGAATTCGGTATGCTGGTCGAAGGAGACAGCGGAACATTGTCATTCCAGGGAACAAGATTTGTAAGTTTCATAAGAATGTAACGGATAATATAAAGGTACAGCTTCCGCTGTACCTTTTATAATGTTTAGTTTGTTTTTATAATTAATAATAAAACTTTCATGTTATTACTTCTGACGAAATGCCATGGCAATTATATTGATATAAATATTCATCAGAATGTTATCCTGCTCCGTGCCATTCCCCTCGAATAAAAACGAGTAATCAGCAAGTGATGATAGTGGATGGATTGAACTGTTTGTAACAAGAACCACTTTTTTAATCTTATCCTTACCGGATATTATCCCATTTTTGTACACATTGTCCCCTAACCTGCAGTACTGTGTGTAGAAAACAATCGTGTTATCTTCAATGGAATTCAGCTCTTCATACTGGTAATTGGGATCCATAAATGCGCTGTTATCTATTCCGCGCAAAGTCAAATCCATCTGCAGCCTCCATACTCCCTGGGGTATGGGGCATCCTAAAAATACAACCTTCCTGCATGAATTTATGTCTTCCACTAATTTCTTGATTTGTTCCTTATCAATTGATTCATGTAAAGATGTTATTCTCTCCTGCAATGAGTTAATATAATAATCTATGCTGGACTCTGTGGTACTCCTTGCTGATTGCATAGGAATATAATTACCGTCAAACATGTAGTTGTCCTTTGTCTGACTGGCCAGCAGCGGCAGCTTTGAAACAGTCATGGGATACGCCATCATCCTGAAAAACCGATTTAACGTAGACAGCGAAACATTGCATAAGTCCGCTATTTCTGCAGATGTCATGGTATCCAGCAGCCTGTAGTTTTTTACAAGGCACTTTGCCACGCTGTGAAAAATGCTTTTGTGGTCATAAGTATTGTACATTTGTATAAGTCCCAGCAAGTTTATCATTGTATTCCTCCAGAAGAAATAACTCATTGAAGTTGTAAATTGATAACATTATATCATTTAATATATCAGATTTAAAGAAATTATTTGTTCATATAAGCTATTGCGTTTTGACCTGCCAATCTTCCGGAAGTATATGCAAATCCTAATGTTCCTCCTTCAAAATTCACATAGGATTTTCCATACATTCCGCCTGCATCTGCACCTGCAACATAAAGTCCCGGAATAGCAGTACCATTTCCGTCAACTGCTTCAATTTTTTCATTGATTGCAACGCCGCCTAATGTACTTAAATTACGCGCTACATACTTGACTGCATAGTATGGTCCTTTTTGTACAGGAATAAGCCTGTTTGTGTCGGAATAAAACATGTCATCTTTGCCTGACTTGATTGCAGTATTGGATTGTTCAACACTTTCAGTAAAAGTGCCTCCATCTATTCCCATGTTTTGTGCCAGTTCTTCCAATGTGTTTCCCTTGAAAACAACACCTGTGTTTAAAGCTGATTCCAGCAAAGGAGCGTAATCTTTTGGTGTATTTTCTTTTTCAATGAGCTCATCAGTATCATTAGGCTCATTAAACTCCATGTAGAAATTTCTGTTACCTTTAAACGTTCCAAAGTGATCTTCCACTGAAACGTAACCCTTTTCAGCAATCTGTTCCAATATGCCTGTATCCAGAACCAAGTACTCAGTTTGATTTGGCTGCATATGAACCTGCGCTCCGTGGGTTGCAAAATCAGTAACTGTTGTTTCATCACAATATCTTTGTCCAAGTTTGTTAACCCTTAAATGAGGATAAAAAGTAAAGTCCGTCAATGAAAAGAAATCATCTCCCACTGCACCGATTAAGGCTCCAAATTCTTCTCCTGTGAATGTCTCCCAAAAATAATGGGCTGTAGCTGTGCCGTATTCTGCTGCTCCGGCACTCCACGCCATTTTAATTCCATCACCTGTGCAGGAAGCCACTTCACCGATTGTATACTTGTCACCAAACTGTTCCTTAAGCATTTCCTGATTCCCGCCAAAACCGCCTGTTGCTATTATTACAGCCTTTGCATTCACCTTCAGTTTGCTTCCGTCTTCTTTTGTAGCAATGACTCCAGTAACCTTGCCGCTTGAATCTGTAAGCAGTTCAGTAGCCGGAGTAGAAAACATTACAGTTCCATTATTGCCTTCAAATTGCTTTATAAGCTTTGTGATGGCAGCTATGCCTCCTTCATTGTATCCGTGCAAAGTAGAAGGTCTTCCTACATTTGCAAAACTGAATCCGCTTCCTGCATCCACCAGGTTTAACTGCATACCGTTATCTATAAGCCAGTCAACTGTTTCACTGGATTCATCAATAATAGTTCGAACAAGTACAGAGTTCATATATCCTGCAGAAGCCTTCATATATTCATCAAAAATCCAGTTCTTATCTACAGTCTTTCCGGCTTGTTTCTGCAATGAGCTTTCAGCTGCAAACATTCCGCCTGCCAGTGTTCCTGCTCCCATTGGGCTTGCTGTTTTTTCAAGCAGCAACACACTGTCTGACCCTTCACTTGCAGCCAGTGCTGCAGAACTTCCTGCGGCTCCTGCTCCTATGACTACCACATCATAAGATACTTCTTCAACTTTGTCAGAAACTGCATTCACTTTTGCTGCCTTTAATGAATCCACATCTCCTCCTGCCTGCTTCACACAATCCTCCACTGCTGTTAAAATTGCCTGGCTTGTAATTGTGGCACCGCTGACAGTATCAATTGCCAAAGATTGATTTGACACTATCTTTTCAGGAATACTTTTTACAGGAGCGTCTGCTATTCCGGCAGTTTCCTTATGTTCAAGTATTTTTACCGCTTGAATTTTATCTCCTGTGAATGTTGCTTCTACTTTAACTTCACCATTTTTTCCGTTTGCACTTGCAGTGTAAGTTCCTGCCTTGTAAACAGACTTGCTCTCCTGTGACCCGCATGCAGCTAACGAAAGCACCATTACTATGCACAACAAAATCACACTGATTCTTCTCATTATTTTTTTCATTTAAGTCCTCCCTATAAATTAAAATGCACAAGCTATGCCTGCAGTGATAATTTTATCACAAATAATATGTGCATTTTATTCTAGGTAGGCATGTATTCGTCTGGTTCAGACTAATTTAATCTGATTCAGACATATTGTACTTTCATTATGTTCATATAAAGAGCTCAAAATAAATGAGCACCCTTTCGGGTGCCCATTATGTTTATTGATTCAATTTCCCTTTAAAACTTCAACAGCCTTCTGAAGCTGATTGTCTGTTTTGTAGAATTCGTATCCGTATCCTGCTGCGTCTTCCGGCAATACAGATTCTATGTCAGGCTCTATTCCTATTCCATGAATGTTAATTCCGTTTGGAGTGAAGTATTCTGAAACAGTCATTTTAATTCCTTCACCTTCATTGCCGAACCTTTGAACTCTTTGAACAATTCCTTTACCGAAAGATTTTGTTCCGATCAATGTTGCCCTCTTAGTATCCTTCAATGCTCCTGCCATGATTTCAGAAGCACTTGCACTTCCCTCATTGATAAGAAGAACTACCGGAATATCTTCAGCTTTTGAATCTGATTTGAAATATTCCATTTCTCCGGATTTTGTCTTTGTGTAAGTTACAACTCCTTCGCCCATGAACATATCGGATATTTCAACAGTGGCATCTATAATTCCTCCGGGGTTGTATCTTAAATCTATTACAAGGCTCTTCATTCCCTTGGACTTCAATTCCGCATAAGCTTTTTTGAAATCTTCGGCAGTCTGCATGTCAAAAGTTGTGATTCTTATGTATCCAATACCGTCTTCAAGCATTGCAGGCTTTATTGTCTTAATTCTTATTGTTTCCCTGTTTATGACAACATCAGAAACAGAATTGCTGCCGTCAGAATTTTCTCTTTGAATAGTCAGCGTCACGCTTGTTCCCGGCAAACCCTTCATAACATTAACAGCTGCATCAATTTGATCTGCAGTGTATTCAGTGCCGTTAATTCTTATTACCTTATCACCTGTTTTTAATCCTGCCTTCTCTGCAGGTGTGTCTTCAATGGGTGCAACAATCAGTATTTTATTGTCATCACTTGCTGTTATGTAAACACCTATTCCTTCATATGATCCTTCTGTGTCCTGCATCAATGCAGCAAAGTCTTCCTTTGATAAATACTGTGTGTAAGGATCTCCCAATGCTGCAAGCGTCCCTTCCAGTGCTCCTTCCAGCATTACTTTCTCATCAGCCTCATATAAGAAATCGCTTTTGGCAAGTTCCATGACACTTTCCTGTTTTGCATACTTGTCATACATATCCTTCATTTCGGTGTATGCTTCATCTGATAAAACCACCTTCTGTCCGATTTCAACCAGGAATACATTGCCCAGCGTCAAAGTCAAAAAAGCAGTAATAAAAACAACCACGATAATCGTAAGAATATATTTTTTTCTAGATACCATATACTCACTCCCGACAATTAATGTTAAGCCACATTTAGCGCTTATACTTATTTATATGCCGCTTTGTACTATTTTATAATATATAATTGGTACATTTGCGATAATAACATACAGCTGTTATTATAACATAGTTTAAAAATAAATAAAATAATATTTTATCTTCATTATATTATAGCACTAAAAAACACTTAGGGTTTATTATCAGTCCTTAAGTGTTTTTTATAGTTAGTTCGAATAATTTGAAACTACGAAGTAACAATTTCGCACTTTTATTACTCTAAAAACTTATATTCAAATCTTTCGTTAAAATTCCCATTTAAACAGTAATGTACAGTATTAAGATTCTTTGAGTAGACCATTGAGACAGCAGTAATCCATTCTCCGTTTCTTTGACTTACAGTATCAAGCATGCTAAATGCTGTTTCGACATTTACTTGCTTTGCTTTTTCTAATAAACTTGTTATAGTTTTAAACCTAATACAATCACATTCACTATTCTCATTTAGATTATCCCATAATGAGGAATTCGTCATGACAAAAAATTGTGATGATTTTGCCGGATTGTATATATTACCACGACCAGGTTCTACTACCCAGACATTTGCACTGGAATCACAAATCATATTATGACTGCTACAGTTCGGAGTATTAACAACTTCAATGTTATTTAAATACTCGCCTAATTTTTCAACACAAATAACATCATTGAGAATATCTTCAATCAGTTTGGTTGTATGAGTAACTTTTTTGCTTGCTCGCTTGTACAAGCCTTTACCATTTGAATTAACAACAAGATTGTTGAAAAATCTTCCCAGTCTATCTACTCCAAATGATGGATAACTTCCACGTCCACCATCAACTAGCACTGTAAACCATTTAGGATTTTTGGTATCAATAGTATACCTCATTCCATTGTTATCAAAGTTCATTCCAATAATTATATCTTGTCCTCTGTGAATAAAACTTGTACACATGATTAAAAACTCACCCTTATAATGTTATTTTGTTGTTGAACGTAATTCTGCATTACTGAATTGCTTTTTATTATAACTTATTTATACCTAATTGACAAATTTTAATATCTTCATGTACATATATTGCGGGAGTGATCAATAATAAAAATTAAATCCGGTACTACAGTAAGGATTTTGTTTTATTAAACTCTTCCTTTATTTCATCTATTAAGTTTTCTGTTTCAATCAAATCAAATACAGTTGCAGCCAGTATTTTTGAAGCACTGATTATTGCATCATGACCTCTGCTTGTCTTTCCATCGTTCAGGAATTCCTGTGAATGGGATGAAGCGCTTTCATCAACAAAGGCAATCCTTATAACAGCTCCAGGCAGCAAATAAGTAACATTTCCAAAATCCGTAGATCCAGTTTTCTCTCTTGCAGGCTTTATTGAAGGTGCATTGATAAGCTCCGCATTTTTCATAATCACATCGTTAAGAATGTATGAAGGTACTTTGCTTTCAAGTCTTTTTTCTGATACAAGATCATAAGTTGTTTCAGTCATAAGGGCAGCGCCTTGAACAATCTTGCTGAATCGTTCTTTAACTTCATCCAAATATTTCGAACTGTAGGATCTCAGGCTGAAAGAACCCACAGCTGTCTTAGGCACAACATTGGCTGCTCCTCCTGCATCCAGTACTGTATAGTGCATTCTGGTATCTTCCGACACATGTTCCCTTAAGAATTCCACTGCCTGGAATGTCAGCAGTAAAGCATCCAGCGCACTTCTGCCTTGCTCTGGTCTTAAGGCTGCATGTGAGCTGGTTCCGTGGAATATGACCCTGATGCTTTCTGCAGCCAATGATTTTACATCTACCTGGGTCAATGGACCCCCATGCATCATGAGGGCAACATCCAGTTCTTTAATAAAACCTTCCTTAAGCATTATTATTTTTCCGCCTCCGCCTTCTTCAGCCGGAGTTCCGTAAACAGTAAGCTTAAAAGGTTTATTGCTGCATAAATCTTTAACGGCAACGGCAGCTCCAAGTATTGCAGGTCCCTGCATGTGGTGGCCGCATCCGTGACCCATGGGCAAGGCGTCGTACTCACAAAGAAGTCCAATGTTTGGACCTCCTTGTCCGTTTTCATATACTGCTTTGAAAGCGGTATTGAGACTTCCCAATCCTCTTTCAACCATAAAACCTTCTTCTTCCAGATAATCCTCAAGAACCTTGCTTGCTTTTACTTCATTAAAAGACAATTCAGGGTTATCAAAAATATAATCTGCTATTTCAATTAATTTTCCTTTTTGAGCATTTATGCTATCAAATAATTTTTCTTTCATTTAAACTCCTTAAATTGGACCTAAATTAATGATCTGAGCTCCTAACATCAGGACACTGCCTGTTGCAACCCAAATCAGGAACAGCTTCCACATGAACTTCATCCATCTGTCGTAAGGGATGTTGGATGCACCTAATATTCCCATAAGAGCCGTTGATGTGGGCAGAATATAATTACAGAATCCATCACCAAAATTGAAGGCAAGTATTGATGTCTGCCTTGTCATTCCAATCATGTCAGCTAATGGAATAAATATAGGCATTACAGCTGCAGCCTGTCCGCTTCCTGAAGTGATGAACATGTTGATTATTATGTTTGCTATATATATGAACGGGCCCTGCAAATATTTTGGAATCGAACCCAATGCCTGTGCGAAGGCGTGTATAGTTGAATCCATTATCAAACCTGCAGTGAGCACATTAGATACACTTCTTGCAAGCCCTATTATCAAGGCAGCACCAATCATTCTCTTGGAACCGTTTACAAAACACTTTGCAATTTTGCTGGGACCATATCCCGCTGCTATTCCGGCTATTATTGCCATCCATATAAATGCAGCTGCTGTTTCTTCTAAATCCCATTCAAGCTTAATTCCTCCGTAAACTATAACTCCTAAAACAGCAAATAATGTAAGTATTACCATCCACTTTCTTGTGGTCATGGGCTCATCAAAACTATCAGCATTGCCCTGTATGCTTTCTTGTTTGTCTAAATCATACATTGGGCTCTGTTCAGGATTTAGTCTTATTTTCTTTGCATATCTCACCAGGTATATATTGGTTATGATAAAGAACACCACAAAGCTCACTGTCCTGTATCCTATTCCGGAGTACAACGGCACTTCAGCTATCTTCTGAGCAACTATTGTTGTGCTCACATTAAGCGTTCCGGTTGAAAAGCCTACAGCACCTCCAAGAAGAATAATACCTGCACCCACAATAGAATCAAAACCAAACCCTCTTGCAATCATTACCATTATAGGTGCAAATCCAATGAATGTATTAACACCCTGAGTAGTGCAGATTAAAGCAAAAACCAGTGTCAATGCAGGTATGAAAACAGACTCCTTAGTTGAATACTTTTTTGCAAACATTGCTATTAATGACTGCAATGCACCTGAAGTGGTTATTACATCAAAAGCAGCACCGGAAAATAGTATAACGAAAATTAGATTTGCAGTTTTAATGTAACCTTCAACAGCAAATTGCGGTATTTTTAAGGGGTTTACAGGTGAGCTTTCAACGTATTCGAAAGTGTTTGGGTCTATCACTTTCATTCCTTGAGCATTTTCAACCCTTGCATATTGTCCTGCCGGTATAATCCAGGTCATAGCTACGGCAAAAATAACTACGAGTGCTACAATTACCAATGAGTGCGGCATCTTAAAGCTGCCTTTTTTAATTTTTTCCAATATAACAACTCCTTTTTTAATGTTTTAGCTAAGCTACCGACAGTCTATAATGGAAAAAAATTTTTGTAAATGTTTTCAATATTATAGCATCTATTACTTTTACTTATTTAGCAGCAATGTTTTGATAGATTCAACAATGTTCATGAAATTTGGTATCTGGCTGCTATTTTTCGTATAAGCTATGACAAGCTCAGAAGGTGTTTTTTCCTGCTTTATATTCAAGTACATTACATTTGCAGCATTCATGTTGTCAGCGTAGCTTTCCCTGTTGAAGCCGACTCCCAAGTTTCTTGAAACCATAGATATTATAGTTTCTATGTTTCTAATTTCAATAATTTTCTTAGGTTTGAATTTTTCGCTTTTAAACAACAATTCACATATATCCCTTAAACTTTGACCTTTATGTGGAAGTATCAGTATTTCATCTTTAATGTCCTCTATGTCTATCCACGGGTACTTGTCTGCTTCATTCCAGTTTGTCCTGCTTCTCAAGCTGCTTAAGCTGTTGATTGCAACGAGAATCTTATCTTCTTTAATGCGTTCGTACACAAGGTTAGGCTTTCTTTCAAGGCATGTATAGATAATTAAATCTAACCTGTTTTCTTCTATCATTTTTTCTAATGTGAATATTACTCCCTCATAGAAAACTATTTCGATATTCGGGTGTGTCTGTTTAAAAAGACATATTATGTCAGCAACAATAAATGGAGATCTCCTTGCCTGAACTCCTATTCTTATCCTTCCGTTGACACCTTTTTCAAACAGGCTTAGTTCCAGGTTGAACTCATTCTGAAGCTTGAGCATAGCTTTTGCTTTCTCCACATACCTTTCCCCAATATATGTCAGGACAAATTTGTTATTTACCTTTGCAAACAACTGTACCCCTAAGTTCTGTTCCAAGTTGCTGATATAAGTGCTAAGAGCAGGCTGTGTTATAAAAAGCTGATCAGCGGCCTTAGAAATGTTTCCGGTTTCAGCTAGAGTACAGACATATGTCTGTTCCTTCAAATACATTTTACCACCTCCTTGTAAATTGATATTATAATATAAACTTATAGCTTGTATAAATTAAAATTATATTCAAAATTCAGCATAATAATTATGACCATAAATATCGATTTATTTAATATTGCACACTTCAGTATACCATAAGAACGCAAAATACGTCTATTATTAATTAAATTTTTCTTAGTTCTCCATGGGTATAAATTGAATATTGTTTCATGAATAAATTATTAAACAAAGTCTATTAGTAATTTTTTTATAAAAAAATGTAAAGCCAGCTTGACATAGCATAATTTATCTGTTATTATAGATGTAAAGTTAACTTTACAAAACGTGCTCATGCATGTAAAGCACGCTTTACCTGGAGGTGATACAATTGAAAAACCGGTTAGAAGAAATAAGAAATGAAAAAGGGATAAATCAGGAAGATTTGGCCAAAGCATTGTCGGTATCCCGGCAGACAATAAGTTCATTGGAAAACGGACGATACAATCCATCTATTTTGCTTGCTTTCAAAATAGCAAAATATTTTTCAATGGCTATAGAAGATATTTTTATTTTTGAGGAGGATTATAATGAATAAAATTAAAAACAGAACAATTTATTTTGGATTCATCATGATTTTGGGCATATCACTATTTGCTGCATCTGAAATTTTCGGATTGCTGGACACATATTGGAGCGGTATGGGAGTTGGTTTTATAGTAATATCAATCGTAAGGCTGACTCAATTACATCGTTATAAAAATGATGACAGCTATGCTGAAAAAATGAATGTACAAAACAATGATGAAAGAAACAGATTCCTAGCTGAAAAAGCTAGAAGCATGACATTTTATTATTCAATTTTGATTGAAGCAATTGCAATTATTGTCTTGAGGATTTTAAAATTTCCAGAAGCAAGTACAATAATTGGGTATGCCGTATGCGTTCAGTTATTAATTTACTATGTAAGCTATTTGTGGCTTAAGAAAAAATATTGATATTATAAGAGGTAAAATACTGATATTTGTAAGTATTTTACCTCTTGCCATGCATGTGAAAGATGTTACCAGCAAATTTAAAACTTACATATCAAAATATAAAATAATTATTATGAAGCAGAAAATAATTATTACGAAACTATTGAAATTATCACGACTTTGTAATATAATCTATTAGTCGTGGGCCATTAGCTCAGGGGATAGAGTGGCAGACTTCGAATCTGTTCGTAATAACTTGATTCACCGTTTTAAGTAACCATAATGGCCTTGCAATAACAGGTTTTCAACTCATTTTATTTTTATGAATTCTATGTATGAATAAAAAGTGGTTACTGTTTGGTTACTATTAATAAAAATTTGTATTATTTTCAATAAATTTACCGTTAATATATTATTTAAATAAATTAAAGTATTAAAACTTTGTAGTATAATCTAAAAGTAATAATAAATCATGGACCATTAGCTCAGTGGATAGAGTGCCGGACTTCGAATCCGTGTGCCGGGGGTTCGAATCCCTCATGGTTCACCAAAACAAATGCCTTGCAATAATCTTATTGTAAGGCATTCTAGCGTAAAGAGGAATACGTTGAAAAATGTAAACTTGAAAAATATCATGCTTTTAAGATGTTAAAAGCTGCATTGTACATTAAAAAATGATTTTTACTATTTCTTTCAGTTCTCCTACATTTCGGCAGATATAATCAGGGTATCTTTTTACTAGCTTGTTTTAATCAGTTGTTCCCAAAAGGGCAGCAACTGATATTACTCCCACTCTATGATTATCTAATTTTCATCCATTTCTTTCATTAATTTTACTGTCTTTCCTGTTTTTATTATTTTTATTTTCATCAAAAAAATCAGGCTTCAAAATTTATATGTACGAATTATGTATGCCTAATTTCTTATATCAATTGCTATTTCAGATAATGTATCACTATTTTCTTCAACAGAATTCGAACTCTTATTCAATCTGATCATTTAATTTTAATTAAATCTATTTAAGTACTCTATGATCATTTTAAAACTCCAAGGAGTATCCCCAGACACATTTTGTACTTTCTCAATATTATGTATATGCCAGTTGCAATTAGCTTTTAGTTTTTCATTTTCCGGATAATCTGTTATCATTTTTTGAAGTTTTTCTTTTACCTTAATCTTATCTACTTGAATTAACTGTTGAATTGAACTGTTTAAGCTTGAAAAAAGACCAAATCCATCTTTATCTTCAAATCCTTCACCCAGACAGATTGCAAATAAATTCATAACATGATCAAGCAGAGAAATGTCATTGACTTCACGTATCGAATGAGTAATTTCAGGCACACTCATTGTGTCAGTATGTTTATCGGGTAATCCATTTCTCTCCTTTACAAGTTCAGTATAAACCTGTAAAGCATATTCAGAATTATGTATTATAAGCTCCTCTAAAAATAACATACGGGTCGTAGATTGCTGGTTTTTTTCAATTAGTATACTGATCAAATTTGTATTAACATTTTCTAACTTAATAGCAAGATATCGTAGCATGTCCTCATCTATATTAGCATCAATTAAATCATCTACATATTTCTCACCACTTAAAGTAATTAAATAATCTACTGCAGCATTCCGTAAATATCTACTATTTTCATCAGTACTTTTGAATAGATCAGTTGCCAAATTCACAGCATCTGGTAATTTATATTCTAAACAGTAGAGAATGTGTGTCTGTGACGCATGTGGATTTAGTGACTTTTTTCTGATGTTTTCAAGTATCTTTCTTCTTAATTTCAGTGGATCAGAAATTTTATCTGAAACAAACTTTAGTATTTCTGATTCACTACTAACAGATGATGATTCAAAAACATACCAAGGTAGCATAAGAAATTCCAATATTTTTTCATCATTACACGCAAAATCGTATCGTCTCATCAAAAATACAAGTTGTTCTGCATAGGATAGAATCGCATCACTTGTTGGAAGCCTTTCATCAAATGTTTCAAAATTTATTTCTTGAATCATTTTGTTGTAGTATTCTTCCAAAACGTTCTTTTGTGGTTCATCAAATAAGATACCTTTGTCATCTTTAAGCATTTTACAAATTTGGAAAATAGAAAAATTATCCCAATCAATTGAATTTACAAAATCCACCACTTTCCATTCTGCATTTCCGTTGTGATAAAGCGCTGTTACCAAATTATGCATATCTTCACGATCATTAGGCACTTTTGAAAATGAGTCTCCCAATAACTCTCCACAAGTAATTTCCGGATGCAAAAAATCTATTAACTCATTAATTAAAGATTCAAACTCAGTTTTATCAAGCAAACTGTCAAAATACTTTTGGTTGCCTATTTTATTGTTTTCTTCCCAATCAATACGAGGTTCTGTATAAATATCACAATTCTCTTTTTCTATCACAGCTCTGTTTAGAGATTCAAATATTGGTGAGCCTTGAGGCAATCGTCTTGCATACCATTTAACAATCTCGGCATCTACTTTGTTTGCAGAGTAATGCTCAACTAAAATCTTAGTCAAACTCTCATCCATTATTGTTTCAATTGCAAACAGCATGTCTATGTCTGGTAAATCAAGCTCTAGTATTTTATTAAATGCTTTTGCAAGATTGTTTGTCCCTATGAAATATTGCTTTAGAGCATTCGTTTTTTTGGAATAGTGTTTCTTAGAAGCAATAATAAAAATGCCGATAAGCGTATCAATATGGTGCTCATCTCTACCTCTCAATATAGTATGGATTTTCTCAATAAGTTCTGTGAATAATTCATCGCTTTTATAAAATCTATATGGGGCATCCATTTTACACAATAATTCCATAGCGGACAGTAAATTATTCAGGTTATAAAATGAACCAACTGCGTGCATAAGAGACTTTTCAGCACTGTAGCTTTCACAAAATTCACAGACATTGCTCAGCTTTTCTAAAATATAGTCGGCATACTCGTCCGATATATTATTGATTGCAAACAAATCACATACTGCCCCAGCAACCTCTACTCTATTATCATTTTTAATAAAAGGAAAAATGATAGATATATTTTTTGATAAATTAGATTTGCAAAGATTAGAAAGAGCTTTTATAGCACGAACTACTATATTTTCTGAAACATCAGCCGATAAATATTTTAAAATTTCTTCTAGTATCAAATCTTCTGAACAATAAAATGATGTGCAATAACACAAAATATGCAAAACACTCAAAACTTCATAGTACCTATCGCTTTGTTTCAATACAGACAGTATAAATTTTATGGTTTCTTCACTCTGAAAATATCGTGTTAATTTTTCAACGTTATAATACGTATAGACTGGAGTGCCTTTAGCAAAACAATCTTGAAGTATGGCTATAAATACATCGTTACGGTCTGCCAGTGTTAACCGATCTGATTCAATTTCACAAATAATATCTTTGGCATTTTGAATTAGCCATTCCTTTAACATGCTATCTTCCCTCATGCTCAAAAGAAAAGACGTAACATTCACCCACGAAGGGCGTAATTTCGTTTTTTCTTCATCATATGTTATGATATTTAACAATTCATCAAATGAAATTTCTTTCAACAAGTCTGCCACTAAAAACTCACGGAAAATATTGTGTTCAAATTCCCAAGATGTAGCATACTGAGCTTCTTGATACACGACTAAACCAGTTTTTCTTAGCTGCTCTCTTATATTTGTTTCCAAAATTCGAGTATACTTGAGATTTGCCAATGAATATTCGTGATGTGACTGCATAAAGAATGCTAGTTTTTTTAAAGCTAATAATATATTATATTCGTTTCCTAAGATGCTTTCTGAATACTTACACTGATATCGATCATCTGCGTTCTTGAACCTCGATAAAATCATATGAATAAGCAATTGATTGCGCTCTGGTAAAGAGCCTTTCTCTTTATATATATTGATTATGTCAAATAAATAAAAAGGAATTTTTGCCAGTGGCAAACAATTTTTCAATTTAAGTTCCTCCATAAAAATAGCAATATCATTAACTCCTTTTTCTGAAGCAATCCCTGTAACATCTTCATCTGTTAAGGGTAAAATTTTATACTCTACAAAATGTTCCAACTCAATCTTAAAGTTTGTTCTTGAAGAAATAATAATTTTAACTTCTACATCTCCATTTATAGCAGATCCGATATCTCTGATTAAATCAGCTACATTTTCACTTTTCATTTCGTCTAATCCGTCAATAATAAGAACAGGAGTTTTATTGTCGATGGTATTATGTTGTGCATAACCGACATACCTTTTTATAGTTTCATAGTTTGTATTTCTAAGGCTTATCCATATAGGAAAATAATCCTCATTATCTTGAAAACTCCAATAAATGCTTGTAAGTACAAATGATTTGCCAACACCAGCGTCGCCAAGCAATAGAATGCTATTATTATTTTTTAAGAGCGTTTCAATATTTACTCCTATCAGACCTGTAAATACGGAATCACGTTCATTAAATGAAGTTTTACTTGAGACTTTTTTATATCTTCTACTTAGGACTTTTTCAATTTTAGGGGGAATGTCAAATTTCCATTCATGTGATTTTAGTTCCTTTTTTTTAGGAAACATCAATTGCGCTAGAAAAGATGATACCGCAAAAACATATCTATAAGCGTAGTTAATTTTACTATCCGCTATATCAAGCAATAAAAACTCATTTCTTGTGCCTCTATCCTGTTTAAATAGAGCACCAACAGAATGAATGTCTGTATCATGTTCCAAAAAATCGGGAACATTAACATAGCCATGTTGATGTCCATAGAACACAAAATTGGCATGAGTTGAAATTAATTCTGCAGAATTTACAACAACCCGATCAGCCCCTTCTTGAGCACAGGGAGGATGGTGCATAAAAATAATGTTTTTGCAATTAGCTTTCATATTGCTTTTTAACTCTGTAATATTTATTTCTCCGTTGGCATCGTGTCTGCGAGCTAATACTGAATCAACAAAAACCATATTAAACCCTGAGAGAGTTTCAGAAAAAATAGAAATTTCATTTGTGAACTTGAAATCCGGATTTAAACTATGTCGCGCGTAAAACTCATCAAATTCACAGATTATGTTCCCATCCTTAATTTCGTGATTTCCCGGTATAAAATAAAACCGTGCATCATTGAATTCGCTTTTAAGCATATTAATAAACCTGCTTGCTTCTGCAAATTTCACTGTATTATTACCTTTACCACCACAGTCAATAATATCACCTAAAACGGCAATTGCAATGGTCTCATCATCTTTCATTTTAGCTTTCACTCTTTTAATCAGTTCACTGCCGATTTTGTCAATTACTTGCCAATCATTCTTCTCTCTAAAATGTAAATCAGATAATATTAGTAATTTCATTTTAATTCTCCTGCTAAATTTATGCGCTCGACTTTCATATAAACTTTTAAGAAGTAAGAACAAATTAATTTAATTGTAGTATCAGTACAAATATGTAGCTCTACATTACAAGTCTATTTTCTGTTAAACTAGTTTAATTTAATGAGTAATCATCTTTATTATACACCTTATGATTATTTCAAAATGTATAGTATAAAATTGAAAAGATTATACAAGTTAATAAAAATTTTGTAGAACTGAATGCAGCTCTACACTTTGCTACTTTTATCCTTCAATCAATGCAGTAAGCTCCTGCAGTACGCTCTCACTGTTTGATTTTGGCAGGTACAGAAGTGAGCCCTGAGTTTCTGAAAGGTATCATGCACATACAAATTGTTTGTTGTTTGTAAATGTAGAGTACAAATCTGCAATAGAGATTTGTTGTTTTTCAACCCTCTGTTAAAAATAAGCATAATCAATTAGACTTTCATTTCATTTCGTAAAAGGGTAGATCATAAATATTAGAGGAAGTTGGAAATAACAGTAATTATTTTCTCGCGTTATCCATTTGACAGCTCATGAGCATTTTCCGTACATTTAGATGCAATCAATTCCTCAACTGCGTGAATAAATCTTTCTGTATGCAACACTGCAATAGCTTTTTTCTTCATTTGATAATCTTGAATTTGTTCTTTTAATAAATCCCTTAGTTTAGAAAATCCTTTTAGACTTTTTTCAATCTCTATATATGGTGATTCAACATTACATTCCCACATATCTTTGAAATAGTTAACAAACAGCTTCTTTCCAGCATTATCATCTAGAGCAAATGCTTGCGCTGTTACTATTGCCATTTCTTCATCAAATATGTTAAACCTTTTATTTTGAGTAATCACGAAAGATGAAGATGCAAGCTCTTTCATTTTTTCAATGTAAAGTTTTCGATTCCTGAAAAACATCAATCTATCACTAAGCGCAAAATCAGAGATAAGCTTATATATACACCATTCTTCATTAGTAAAATGTTCCTTATTGTCATCTCCAATAACATGAAATAATATTTGGCCTTCTGGCAATGCCTCTTTAAGGCTCTCTATGCTCTTACCGACTCCTCCCTTAACTTTATCCCAATCTATCGCTACAGGAAAGGAGTATCCGTAGTATCTTGCCCAACTGCTATTCTCAATAAAAAGAACATAATCATCTAAAGTCAAGCTCCCCTTATATGCGCTATTGAGAAAATCTTCAAAACCCTTATCGATTATCTCTTCGTCAACATCCATTATCCGATTAGCTTTTATAATCTCACATGGCTTTTGTGCTTCTTTGCGTTTCTTTATGATTTCAATCTCGTGCGATATAGCATCCTCATTCCAAACACCATGAAGTATCCATTGTTTTACAGCACTAAACATATATTTATCTTGAAAAACTGGGTATAGCTTACGCACTTTTCCGTCAGAAAAAAGGGTACCGTAATAACCTTCTTTAGCAATATCTGCTTTATATGAAATCACATATGATGCAAAACTATAAAACCAGTCAGCAATATTTTCAAATTCATTACAACGCAATATACTATATACACGATAAAAATCACTTATTGCACATTTTAAACTTCTGATGTTATGAGGTCTTCTCTGCGGTTGCTCCCTTTCATTTCTAGTGGGCTTCTCGTCATAACCAAAAGCATTTCTATCTGGTGCAAATAATTCTAATAGTCCTTCTTCACACCTTTCCACGAATGCGTTATATTCACTGTCCTTATATTTAATATCTTTAATAACAGCATGTACTATTTTAGTGTAATCTGGCAAATATTGCACAGTTCTCTGAATGATTTTTTCCTTGATTTCTGTGTATGAAATCTCTCCATGTTCCATTTGAGTGGGCTTATCGATCGTCAAAGTGGCTTTTTTCTCATCCGGCTCGACTTTGCTATTTTTAGAAGAAACAAACTGTATTTCGGCAGTTATTTGAGTTGGTTCCTGTTTAGTTTTAATCTTTTCTTGATTTGCAACAATAATCGTGTGATACTTTTGATTTTCGCAATAATCATTAATAATGCCCAAAACATCTACACTACACATCCTGCAACGTTCTAAATCATCAAAAACGAGTATTACTGATTTGTCTTCCATTTTCTTGTTAATTGGAAAGAAAGAAGTCACATCTGTAGAAGCGATACCCCTTAACCATTCCGGAAGAAATTCTAATTTTGCAATGAGCTTTTTACCCTCACCGACTTTTTCAGCAACTTCATCAATACCCTTAACTTTGCAATATGCTACTATCCATGCATTCTTAACAGCATTATGTATTTCTTCAGGTGAAGATATGCCAAACAATGATACTCGTAGAACTACTGCTTCATCAGTAAGAGCATCTTTTAATTCATTCTCTATGAGATATGTTTTTCCACATCCCCATTCCCCTGTTAGTAGCAACGCACCTACAGGCTCGATTTCTCTGCAATAGTATAATAATTCATCTAATGTATTCATATTGTTATCTCACTTCCGAAAATTAATCATCGCGTTTTCCAATATTCAGTCAGTTCCTATTTAATCATTGGCAGTTCTCCGTTTTGATTTATAAATCACATTTATTCTACTATTAATTGCAAGTTAAGTCAATCGTTTACAATGTATCAAAAACAGTGGTTTTTGACACGTAAATAATTTCAATTTTCAATAGCTTGGTACTCTAAAGTGTACCAAATAATATTTTACAATCTATTGTTATAAGAAACGTTTGTGATACAATAACTTTAAAAAATAAATTGGTTTTTAAGTGATTGTATGATATGCTCGAGTAAGTTGTACAGAAAATCAAAATTGTATTCTAAGATTAGATGATACAAGAAAATCTTTTATATCATAAATTTGAAGAAAGGTAATAAAGTAAGTGGATTATATAAAAGTAATGCGAGAGTTAATTGGAGATAGACCTTTACTTCTCGTTGGGACAATTGTTATTGCATTTAAAGATGACATGATATTATTACAAAAAAGAGCAGATATTGGCGTATGGGGTTATCCAGGAGGTTATATGGAAATTGGTGAAACAACTGAAGAATCTGCAAAACGAGAGTTTAAAGAAGAAACAGGTTTAATTGCAAATGACATAAAGTTATATGGTGCTTTTGCTGGAGAAAATAGACATTATACTTATCCAAACGGCCACGAGGTATATTGTACTGATATTGTGTATACTTGCTTCGATTTTTCCCAGTCAGATAATGCACATGATGATGAAGTAACTGAAGTTAAATGGTTCCCATTAAACAACCTACCAAAAAACATAGCTTCTTCACAAAAAGATATAATTGAGAAGTTTATATTAGAATATCGTAAGTAAAATATATGATTCAATTTTTTTGGTTTAAAGTCTACAAAAAATTACGGAATTAGCCCACTATAAGATATGAGATATTGATTGGTAAAAACACAAGCAAGATATTTAGTAAGTGAACAGATGAAGTTTCCGATTTTATATTTATATCTAAAATCACTTAAGAGGTATCATATAAATGAATCCCTTAAGTGACTTTTTGCCAAAAAACTATGATACTACTTTAAATTTTATGTATGAATTTACTTGCGATTTGTAGTGATTTTTATAAGTTTTCCCTCAAAACTAAACCAGTTCGTACATGATACGGCACCTCTTTTTTCTGCTTTATATGTTTATTGCCTTATTTAAGTATGCAGCAAATATATTACCACTTGAATAAAAGTTTTTTTCCTTAAGTAGACTTACATCTTCATGATTTATTGTTACTTCTACATTGCTTAATACATATTTTAAATGGTCAGGATATTTTTGAGATAGACTATCATAGTTTTCCATAACAAACTCAGCTAAACCCACTATATCCTTTAAATCAAAATCTCCATCTTTGAATTTTTTGATTAAATCTATAGCGAAATCTTCTTTTTTTATGCAATACATATTGCCAGCAAAATAGTCACCAATTTTTCCTTGCCACTGATTTAATTTATTAATGTCAGAGATCCATAGATCGCTTCTTAATACACTTAAAGGAACTTGCATTAATAAATTAAACTCTTCACTTGTTAATTCTGGTATTCCATATTTAATATCATCTAATAAACTTGAAATGGTATTAATATCGTATTCACCAGAGATAAAAGTTTTACTGTATTCATTAAAAGTTCTTTGTAAATCAATATTCATAGTATTCTCCCTTTTATATTATTCTTATATAAATATATTTACATAACAGCTTGTTTATGTATAAGGAGTGATAATTTTAAAAATTAGTCTCAAGATTTAAGCATTTTATAACATAAAATATACTATGAAAATATGTAAAATCTCAATGAGAAAACGTTTAAAACTTCAACGTTTTACATTGAAATGGTTTAATTGTGTTGGAATAAGTAACCGAAACTTATAAGTATTGATAACCTAATTGTTTATAATAATTTTAACAAAATTCCAGTGTCATATCTTGTAGTCATATTGTTACTTTTTCAAGTTTAATGGCCTAAGAAATGGTTATATTCTTTAACACGTCTATAAAATGTACTTTTTTTCATTTCTAACATTTCAATAGCTTTAACTGCAGTTAATTTTCCCTTTTTCCAATCATTATAAACATTTTTAAAGTTTTCATTGACTATCTTTTTCCTACCTTTATACAATCCCTTACTTTTTGCTATTGCAATACCTTCTGCTTGACGTGCTTTTATTTTAATGCGTTCTTTTTCTGCCATATATGCAAGTAGTTCAAATACTATATTTGCAATTAGTTTCTTTTCTAGATCTGATTTATTTTTTGTATTTAATATTGGTGTGTCTAATACAGCAATATCAATTCCGTTAGATTGGATTTCCTGCCATTCATTTTTTATCATATCCATATTTCTTCCTAAGCGATCCAATTCTTTAATAACTAAGGTGTCACCATCCCTGAGCAAACTATTTTTCAAGGTCAAATATCCGTTTCGATTAAAGTCTTTACCGCTAACTTTATCTTCAATAATATCTCTTTCATCAACTCCATATTCCAATAATGCTTGTTTTTGTCTATCGGTATTTTGTTCTTTACTGCTGACCCTTATGTAACCATATATTTTATTTGACATTATTTCTTCCCCTTTACGTAATTTATACTAAAATAATAACATTTATGTTCCAATAGAATCAAGAGGGGTTGTGATACGTTCCATAGTTGCTTTTTGTAGTTATATGGGACGGTTTAAATGTAATTTTTGATGTGCCATTGAGGTATACTCTAGTGACATATATTAATATTGCTTTTTTAAGAAGAGTTGTAACTAATTTATATGTTTGTTTAATAGTAATGATAAATCCTTATATAAAGAACTTTTCAATAGCTTGTCTGACCATTTGCATTAACAAGAAGCATATCTTTCATAAATCAACAGTTATAATATAATAGATTATAAAGACATATGGAAATTCTTGTAATAGTATGTTATGATAATTTTGTTTCAAAATTATGCTCACCAGTATAAGTCAAATCTTAACAATAAAAAAATATAAAGGTGCAAAAGACTATGAAAAAAAAACAAAATATAAGCAAAAAGTATAGAAATTGGTTTGACTTTATTTTTCCTTCAAGGAAGATAAATATTATGATTGCAAGTCTATTACTTTTTATAATTACTTTATTAGTTATTTTATTTCTTTTTAATTATAATGAGGATTTTCCAATTTTTACTGCAGAATTACTAAAAAGCCTATCTGAATTTTCCATGACTGTAATATTTGCTATTATAGCTTTAGGAATTAGCGTTTTTCAATCAGATAATCAGTTGATTGGAGGAGATAATAATGAAAATAGACAAGAGTTATTTATAAGATATATTTTCTCTATATTTCCTACTATAGTAATGGTAATTTTAGGGTTTATTGTTGCCATATTATTTGAACAGAGCAATTTTTTAATTCATATTTATTCTATTATAATGATTCTTATGATGGTAAAAACAATTACTGGAATAATGAAGTACTTTATATCTTTTATGAATATTAAGATTAGCATATATCCAAATCTTAGTAATACCGAACAAATTAGCAACGTATTAAAATGCAAAAACATGTGTCATATCTTATAATCAAAAGCTTTTTGAATAAATAATAATCGCCTACAAACAGAGTATGGCATAATGATATAGATATTAATAGTATATTTTTGAAAGTTCGATAGGAGATATAAATATGAAATGGGAACATGAATTTGCAACAGCACTTTTTAATAATGCGGTTATTTTTTTAAATGAAGCTGTTGGTTTTATAAACTTAGGTTTAAATGAAAGAAGAAATATTGTATTATCTATTGTAAATATACAAATTGCTATAGAGTTAGCGTTAAAATCATCCATTGTTAATTATTATGGAGTTAGAACAGTGTTAATGGACCCACAGAGTAGAATGACGGATGAAGAAATTGAAAAGTTGTTTAGAGAAAATAGGTTGAAATTAAAAGAGTATAATATGCTAAAAAATTTCACTAAGACAAAAGATGCTAATATTGAAGTGTATAATTTTGAAAAAACACAATATAAGCATATGGAACAATTTCAGAAATATAGAAATCAAATCTTACATTCTTCATATATTTTTTCTGATGAGGAGATTAAAAAGATAGAGCAAGATATAATATATGTTTTAATACATATTATGGGTATTTTGATGAGTGATAGTACGGATTATGAATATAAACATTTTATGCAAGAATATCTTAATGGTCGAGAATATTCTAAACTTCTTCATAATCCTATATATAACCGAGAGTTATATGAGTTCTTAGAGAATGAATATGATAAACTTTATACATGCCCATATTGTAGTACCAGAACAGTAACGCCATATAAATATTGTGCACGATGCTTAACCAATTTTGATGTTTCAAAAGATATTTTTGCTTTTGTTAAATGTGGGTGGTGTGGAGAAGAAATGGTAATATGTGATTCTGGTAATATTGAGTATAATAATAACATGATTAAAGGACTATGCTTGAATTGTGGTGAGGATACCATAGTTTATAAATGCCATAAATGTCATGACTTTGTAAATGTTGAATTGTTTGATAAATCAGACTGTTGCGAGAATTATTGTAAAAGGGATACACTATAATAAATAAAAATATATGTTTAAAAGGTTTCTATAGAATTACTAATATTTGGCGGTCATCTGCATAAAGTTATATGGTTCTTTTGAAACTGCCACGGTGTATATTGTACCGATATTTTGTATACTTGCTTCGATTTTTCACAGCAGATAATGAACATGATGATGAAGTAACTGGAATTTAAATGGTTTCCGTTTAAAGCTTCTTCATAAAAAGATATAGTTGAGAAATTATATAAGAATATAGTAAGTAAAAAGTATGATTCAAGATTTTTATAAGTAGTTTAGGGAATACAAAAAATGAATGGAATTTGGACAAAGTAAAAGAAAAAGGGCAGAACCTACACAATAGTGTATGTCTGCTCTTAATTTTTTATATATTAAAATTAACTTTGTAAAAATACTACAAAAGACTCGCTGATTGGCCAGAGTCTTATATGTTAATTAACTATATTTCGCAACTTTCCCAATCTCATGTGCTTCTTTATGTTTTGAGCGAGTAGCTTTACCTCCCAAGTGATAGGATGTAATATGTAATTAACACTTCTTTTTAATTTCAATGTTTTTGGGTCATAACTTCTTTATATAATAACTACATTTTACTTTCTTTTATAATAAAAAATGTCCCAAAAATTTCCTAGATTATTATACTGCTATTATATTCTCTGCATAATATTGTTAAGTTAGACAAGAACTTTTTTGCTTGGTATAATATTGGTGAAATTATGTATTTTAGCTCGTCAAATATGTAGTTAGTTTCTGAATTCTTGTCTTAACATTTACTCCTTTTTTGATGCACAGCTGAATGGGGTAAAGAAATACTTGAAAGTACTGTTAATTATGTAGCAGATTTTATTTTAAAGTTTGAGAAAGTAAAGCTATAAACATAAAGGTTTAACAAACAATATTTTACTTTTTTAATATACATTCCCTCTAATAAAAAGAAAAAGGCAATTTCATTAAATTGGCTTTTTTCTTTTGAAATTTATTTATAAATTATATTCGAATCTTTCTAAAATATCACAAATATATTGCATATGCTTTTCATTATATCTTTGATCGCAAGAAATCGATAAAACATTATTATATATGTAATTAGCATTTGGGAATGATTCTAAATTTACTGAATCATTTATAGGCCAATAAATCGTACTAATGATTTTATTACTTGTTAAATAGTTTTGTAAATCTAATCTTTTGTTTGAATAAATTGTAAGGTGACTTGGAACAGAATCATCATCAAGATCAGGAAATACTAATGTGAAATTTGAATTTTCTTTGAGATGATCAATGAGATATTGATAATTAGCCCTTCTTCTTTCAACCAAAGCTTGTACATTAAAATGTTCTGCAACTTTTATGGAGTCTTCATCACTTTTATATATGTTAAATACTTTTCGTAAATTCATTTCAGCATTCCAGAATATTTTTGTTGCTTCTTGTAAATTATCGGAATCTGAATGCTCTAAATATTCTTTTTTCATGCTCATGGCTAAATTTCTGGCAGCAATATGATTTTTATCAGAATCTAATAGGCCAAAGGTAAATTTTCCATGTGTTTTAATTGCAAATCCGCCTGATGCGATACCTATCCATTTTCGCAAACTTCCGACTATATAATCACAATTGGGGTCAATGCCATTTCTTGAGAACATGGAATGAGTTGTATCTTCTATCACTGAAACACCGTTTTCTGAACATAGTTTAATAAAATCCCTGTCATAATAACAAAATCCAAAATATCCACATATTAAAATTACACTGATTTTTGTAATCAATTCATTGTTGAAAATTGGTTTCATATTTTTATCTATATCATAAAACACCAGTTCATAACCAGATTTCACAAAAGGGGCTATTACGGTTTCGCAAGTATATGCCGGTAAATACGCTATTCTTTTTTTATCCTTTATTTTAAGATCCTCTAATGCATAGTATATTCCGCAACGACCGGACATTAAATATGCCATATCACCATCAATAGGGCACATGCTTTTTAAAAAGTTATTTTTATTTTCATTTAGTTCCTCATTACAAAAAAAACCACCAATCTCATTCATATGGGCCTCCAGTTGCCGCTACCGATGACGGCACGTGTTATAAATGGTGTGCGGGTGTCACCACTTTTTTATATTTATTATAATACACCTTATTTGTTAATACAATTGATATACGTTCAGCAAATACATACTTGGGCATATTTGACTACAGCTTCTATTCTTCCTTTGCTTTCTGAATCAGAACCTCTACAAAGATAAATGTGAAGTCTCCTATGCACCAGCAAGCATGTCCACCTTTCCAGTTTGGGTTTATTTGATATGCAAGAGTCTACCAATCGATTATAGCGCAAATAGCACCTTCTTATTCATGTTTAATGCAACTCTATTAAGAACAGGTGTGTTTCCACCATGACCATTTAAAAATATAATTCTTCTTGCACCATAATTAAATAATTACTATGTTATTTTTGTCATTATTAAAAACAAACCTTCATTCCCTATAAAAAATGTTCCAGGAAAATTCATATGATGGTCAACCATGCCAAAGGGCATAACCAGAATGCTTAAAATATCCACTTTTCTTTCCAGCAATTCTACAATTTTATTAGGTATTATGAAATCTGTTCCCAAGCCAAGATGTGAACCATAATTTTCCACACTCCCAAGAGGTACTATAAAAATATCTTTTTCAAAATATTATTGTATCTGCATCTATGAATGATGTTCTAACCTCATGGCTTTTCTCCCTTTGAATCATTATAAAATTATAATTATATAATTATATTTGAAAATTAAAATTTATTTAACACATCTACGTCTAAACTTTTTATAATCTCACAAGCCAAAGCCACTCCGTTAGCATAATCTTCATATGAAGATATGCCGAAATGAGTGTGAGCATATCGAACCGGTATTCCTATAACAATTGTTGGTACCCCCTTATTTGATAAATGAATTGCAGCTCCATTTGTAGAACCGGATTTTCTTACAGATTCTTGAGCCGGTATATTATTCTTTTTACATAAATCTAAAGCAAAACGTTGAAATCGAGGATTAGTTATCATTTTTGAATCTATATGTCTCAACATGGGTCCTTTTTTTATTGCAGTTTGTATTTCATACTCAGAAACAACAGTATCATCAGCTGGGCAGCCTTCAAATACTATTGCTATATCAGGTCTAACTGTATTTGCTGTCAATGTGGCGCCCCTAACACCTACTTCCTCTTGCGAAGCAGTAGCACCTACTATATCAACATTCAATTCGACATTTTCAAGCTCCTTAAGCGTACTAATAATTGAAGCACACCCTAACCTGCAGTCAAAACTTTTTCCTATCATTAAATCATGCTCATCATTATACTCAAAAGATACTGCCGGGCAAATAGGTTCACCAATTCTAACTTTAAATTTATCGGTAGCCTCCTCTTTTGACGTAGCACCAACATCAACTGTGATATCATAAATATCCAATGGATTCCTTCGTTCTTTTTCTGTCATAAAATGAGGTGGTTTGCTTGAAGTAATACCTAATATATATTCGCCTTCAGAATTTCTAACCCAAACTTTGTGAGCAGGTATATTGCTGTTTATCCACCCACCTATAGGTATTATTTGCAATGTTCCATTTGGTCTAATTGCTTGTACCATAAATCCAACTTCGTCACTATGAGCGTCCAATTGAACTATCGGCCTGTTTCCTTTATTTCCTTTCCTATATACATACAAGTTCCTAAGAGTATCTTCTTTTATTGTACCTAAATCACTTGAATATTTACGCAATTCATTTACCACTAAATCTTCAAAGCCCGAGGTTCCATTTGCATTAGATATATCAGCAATCATTTTTAATGTATTTTTTTTATCCATGTTATTCACCAATTCTATAGTTTTACTAATTTTAATTCTTCTATTAAATCTACTATATAGTTAGCAGTTGTCTGAAGCATTTCTTTACCCCATTCCACTGTTGCGGTATTAGGATGGTCAGGACCAATCCAACCATTTTCAGTAACATTCGGTGTATTCCTTAGCACTTCAAACTCTACTCCTTTAAAACGAATTGTTCTAAACCCGGTTGCTACTAAGTTGTCACTAATATTTTTTAACTCTAATGGTCCGCCTATTTCTTCTTCATCTACTAAAGATGGATCAACACCCATTACACCAGCAGTTTCTTCTCCACCTCCGTGTCCACCTTTCCATTTTGGGTTCATGTCCCATGCCATGAGCCACCAATTAAGCATCACGACCATAGCACCTTTCTTTTCAAATGATAATCCAATTCTTTCTATAACTTTTATATTTCCTCCATGCCCATTTAATATTAAGAGCTTTCTCGCACCATGCCTATATAAATTGTCTATAACTGAATATAAAAATTGATACAATACCTCATTATCAATATTAATTGTTCCAGGGTAATCCTCCAACGATTGGCAAGCACCATATGGGATAGTAGGCGCAATTAATACATCACTTTTTTCCTCAATAAGTTCTAATATTTTATCTGGTATTAATGTATCTGTACCTAAAGGTAAATGTCTGCCATGGCATTCAATGCTTCCGATTGCTATTATAACCATATCATTTTCATCAAAATATTTTTTTGCTTTAGGCCATGTTAAATTTGATAATCTCAATCATTCATCCTCCTTCTTGTTTTAACAGTACAATCCTACTACATAAAGTAGGATTGTACTTAGAATTATTTTGCTACTTTTACGTTTGTTAACTTGTGATATCCTATAGGATCCATCACAAACCCTTCAACTTTAGCACTAGCACCTGCAGTTATTGTTGAATAATATATAGGTGCATTATTATTGATTTCTTTAAGTAAAATTGATAAGTCTTCATAAGCTTTCAATCTAACACTTTCATCTGTACTAGTTCTTGCTTTCTCAATCAATTTATCAACTTCAGGATCATTCAAAAATGACCTGTTACCAGCAGCACCTTTTTGTGAAGAATGCTCTAAAGAATAGTATGTGTAATCAGCATCAGTCGTTGAAGTAACCCATCCAAAGTATCCCATATCATGTTTTCCTGCAGAAGAATCAGCAATAAATTTACCAAATTCAAGAACCTCAACCTTTGCTTTGATGCCAACTTCCTGTAACATTGCTTGAATAGCCTGGCATACTTCTATACGTATCTGATTATCATTTACCCAGATACTTGTTTCGAAGCCATTAGCATATCCAGCTTCAGCTAACAATTGTTTTGCTTTTTCAGGATTATATTCATATTTACCAGGGCTAAAATAACCGTATACTGCTGGAGCAATTATGGCATCTGCTGCTTCACCTGAACCTGAAGCAATTGTGTCAATTATTAAATCCCTATCAATAGCTATGTTTATGGCCTCTCTAACTTTCTCATTATCAAATGGCTTCTTATTTGTGTTCATAGAAATATAGTAACATGTTAATGATGGAGCTTCAAATAATGTTAAATCCGGGTTGTTTCTAATTTTAGCCAAGTCATTAGGTATTATATCATACGCCAAATCAATTTCACCAGTTTCCAATGCTATTGTTCTTTGTGCAGCTTCAGGTATAACTTTCATAACTAATTTATTAGTTGCCGGCGCCCCAGCATAGTAATCATTAAAAGCTTCAAGTGTTGCAGAATCCCCTTGTTTCCATTCTACAAATTTGTATGGGCCTGAGCCAATTGGGTTTTTAATAAAGGCATCCACATCTTTTTCTACTATTGCTTTAGGAATTATAGCAGAAAATGGTACCGATAGATTTCTTAATGCAGGGGCATATGGCGCATCCAATTTTACCTCAACAGTATAATTATCAATAACTGTAACCGTATCAATAAAGTCTACAATATAAGAAACTGCAGCAGAAGCAATTGCCCTGTCAAGGGAAAATTTTACATCATCAGCTGTAAGTTCAGAACCATCATGGAACTTTATACCCTTTCTTATATGAAAAACATAAGTTGTATCATTAGGTTGATCCCAACTTTCAGCAATTTGAGGTTCCAATTCACCTGTTTTCGCATTTACCACTGTTAGTGTGTCAAATATTTGATCTGTTACTTGTACCGCTGTTGTTTCTTTACCTTGGTGAGGGTCTAAAGATGTTATGTCAGCTCCTTGTGCCCAAACCAATGTATCTTTGTACTGCTTTTCTGTGTTTTGCTGTCCATTGTCGCTTTGTTGTTCGTCATTGTTTGCCGGAGTATTATCCGCATTCTGAGAGCAAGCCACTATCATAACCAACATAGCAACAATCATTGCAAATAATGCGAGTTTTTTTAATTGTCTTTTCATATACTTCTCCTTGTCGTAATTTTTATAAAAACTGTTTTACAGTCTCTACCATATTTAAGCTAATACACAATTTACAAAATGTCCCGGTTCCACTTCTTTAGTTGCAATATCTCCACCGATACAAGATTCAGTAGCATAAAGACATCTTTTTGAAAAACGGCATCCAGGTTTTGGATTAATAGGTGATGTTATTTCTCCCTTAAGAAATATTCTATCCATCTTATAATCAGGATCCGGCACTGGTATTGCAGAAAGCAAAGCCTTTGTATATGGATGAACTGGATTTTCAAATAATTTTTTTGAAGGGGCCTTCTCAACCATTTGACCTAAATACATAACCGCTATATCGTTTGCAAAATGCTTTACAACTGAAAGATCGTGTGTTATAAACATATAAGTCAAATTTAACTCGTCCTGTAAATCCTGCATTAAGTTCAATATTTGAGCTTGAATTGATACGTCTAAAGCTGAAACAGGTTCATCGCATACTATAAATTCAGGGTTAACGGCTAATGCCCTGGCAATACCAATTCTTTGACGTCTACCTCCATCAAGTTCATGAGGATATGTATTTATCAATCTTTTGGCAAGACCAACCAACTCCATTACTTTATCAACTTGTGCATTTAATCCTTTTTTATCTGACTTAAGGAAAATCCCTTGTACCATTAAAGGTTCAATTATTGCTTCACTAACGGTCATCCTTGGATTAAGAGAAGCAAATGGGTCTTGAAAAATTATTTGCATCTTTTTTCTCATATTTTTCATTTGAACTTTATTATATTGTATGATATCTTCACCTTTATATAATACCTTCCCGGATGTTGGTTCATGAAGCCTTAATATTGCACGGCCCATTGTAGACTTTCCACATCCAGATTCTCCAACTACCCCTAAGGTTTCGCCTTTTTTAATAGAAAAATTCATATCATCTACAGCATGTAAAAGTCCGCTTGGCGTATCAAAATATTTTTTTAAGTGTTCGACTTTTAATAATTCATCATTTTCAATCATATTATTATCCTCTTTTCTACTGGTAAAGAATGCATCTAACCTTATGAGTTTCACTCAGCTGAACCATATCTGGTAGTTTTTCTGCGCAAATAGGTTTTGAATATTTGCATCTATCATAAAATTTACACCCTTTAGGCAGTTTTGTTGGGTCCGGCATTATTCCAACTATAGCTTGCAACCTGTTCACATTTACAGTTAAACTTGGAATAGAGCCAAATAATCCTTCAGTGTAAGGATGTTTTGTTTCTTTATAAATCTCTTTTAATGAGCCATATTCCACTATTTCTCCTGCATATATAATTGCTACATAGTCGCAGTTTTGAGCAACCACCCCCAAATCGTGCGTAATTAGCAACATGGATGTATTATTTTCTGATTTTAATTTATAAATCATGTCAAGAACTTGTGCCTGAATTGTAACATCTAAAGCTGTAGTTGGCTCATCAGCTATAAGAATTTTAGGATTGCAAGCCAATGCAATAGCAATAACGACCCTTTGCTTCATGCCTCCTGAAAATTGATGAGGATATTCATCATATCGTTCTTTTGGAATACCCACCCTCTCCAACATATCCTCGGCCAATATTCTCGCACTTGCCTTTGTTATTTTATTATGGTTAATTATAACTTCCATAATTTGTTCTCCAACCGTTAAGACAGGGTTTAACGAGGTCATGGGATCCTGAAAAATCATTGAAATATGTTGCCCACGTATTTTTTGCATTTCTATATTTGTTAATTTTGTTAAATCTTTACCCTCATATAAAACTTGGCCTCCTACTATCTTGCCTGGAGGATTTGGTACAAGTCCCATTATACCCCGTGCCAAGGTAGTTTTTCCTGCACCGGTTTCACCGACTAAACCAAGAGTTTCTCCTACGCCCAATTTAAGGTTAACGTCATTTAGTGCTTGCACAATACCATCATCTGTTTCATAATATATAGTTAAGTCCTTAATATCTAATAAATTACTCATATCATCGTACCTTTCCAATTTATTAATTTTTTAGTCTTGGATCTAGTGCATCCCTAAGCCCATCACCAACAAGATTTAGTGCAAGTATAGTAAACATGATGCCTAACCCGGGAATTGCCGTAACATGCCAAGCATCTCTTATATAAGTTCTTGCATTTGATAGCATCGCGCCCCACTCTGGTGTTGGAGGCTGAATTCCCAACCCTAAGAATGATAGCCCTGCTATTGATAGAATTGCGCTAGCAATTCCAAGAGTAAACTGTACAATTAACGGAGATAGTGAATTTGGAATAATATACTTAAGAATAATTCTAATATCACTACACCCAATTGCTCTTGCTGCCTCAATAAATTCTTGGTCTTTAACAGTAAGAACTGATGCACGTACTGTACGTGCAAATCTTGGAATCAATGATACTGCGATTGCTATTAGAACATTAATTAAGCTTGTTCCAAGCGAAGCAACTATAGCTATTGCTAAAAGCATGGAAGGAATAGCTAAAAGAATATCCATTAACCTCATTATTACATTATCTGTCACTTTTCCATAAAAACCTGAGACAGCTCCCAAAACTCCTCCGACAATACATGATAACACAATTGCTATTGTCCCCATAAATAAGGAATAACGTGTACCCCAAAGCATTCTCATCAATACGTCTCGACCAAATTCATCCAATCCGAAAATATGCCCAGGGCTGGGTCCCTCTAATCTTCTGCGTAAATCTTGTTTAATTATATGTTGATTATAAAAAGATTGCCCTGTTGCTATATCTATAACTATAGTGGCAAACGCTATTATGACAAGTATAATCATAAAGTATAATCCAATCATAGCCATTTTGTTTTTTTTGAATCTTCTCCAGGTATCCTCCCATAAAGAACGTTGCTCACTTACTTTATTTGCATTTTTAACTTTTTCCATGTGATTACCTACTTTCTCTTATACTGTGACTTTATACGTGGATCAACAAATGCATAGACTATATCTACAATTAAATTTACAACTGTAAACATTATTGCAAGGAAAATAACCGATCCTAATACCAGCGGAATATCCTTAGATTTTATTGAGTCTATCATAAGTCGTCCAACTCCAGGCCAGGAAAAAACAGTTTCTGTAAGCATTGAACCTCCTAAAAGCGTTCCAAACTGTAACCCTACTGCAGTTATAATAGGTATCATAGCATTTTTTAGCATATGGTGATTTGTTATAATCTTTTCAGATAACCCTTTTGCTCTTGCAGTACTAATATAATCTTGACGAGTTACGTCCAACATAGATGACCTAGTCATTCTTGCAATTACAGCCGCAGACATAGCTCCCAAACTAAATGAAGGTAATATTAAACTTTTGATAAGCGGTATAAACCCTACGCCCATGCCTTGTGAAGGTAAAATTTTTAAATTTAATGAGAAAAATATTACTAACATTAATCCTAACCAAAAGACCGGCATAGAAACACCTATTAAAGCAATAATCATTGAAATGTTATCCATCATTGAGTATTGCTTTAACGCAGAGGTTATCCCTGTTGGTATCCCAATTAATAATGCTATAAGTGTACTTATTACAGCTAAAATAAAGGTATTAGGGAATCTTTGTATTACTTGATCCCAAACATCTAAATTGTTTCTGTAAGATGTACCTAAATCTCCATGTACTAAATTCACCATATAATTGCCATATCGAACAAATATCGGGTCGTTTAATCCCAACTCTTCACGTTTCATTTCCAATGCTTCCGCAGTTGCTTGGTCACCTAAAATTATTGCTGCCGGATCTCCCGGTGAAAGATTCAAAATAAAAAATACAATGAATGTTACGCCAATAATTACAGGTATCAACATCAATACGCGTCTAAATATATACTTATACATGTCTCACACTCCGTTAAAAATACTTTCTATTTTTTTATTTTGTATTCTAATTATTTACTTATATCTAATCCTTTTATTATGAACCTTAGTATTATCATGTTTGTATTATCATGTTTGTACTATCATTGCTGACTCCTTCCCATAAAATAAAAGGATGTGCATAATATATAACAACATGCGATGATTCACCTTTCTATATATCACTCATATTAGGCTTTTCTTCTATGAATTCGCATGGTAGCCCAAGTTTTATAAAAAAATTTGAAATGGATATTAAGGCAAATTTTTCTGTTGAATAGTGCGTGCCTCCAATAATATTAATTTCGTTACATTCAGCGAGCTCGTGTATTTTGGGAACCCAAAAGACTTCCTTGTTCGTCACGCCTGTTACAAATGTGTTAATGCCTTGTTTTTTTAGAAATTCATATATGTCTTGTTTTGCGCAGCCAGCCATAACCGCAATACGTTTGTTTTTAATTTCCTTGTCGCCGTAAGCATATAATTTTACATCATGTCCCAAGATTTTTTCCAAGCTTGTGCACAAGTCAGCTACATTCCCATAACCTCCATAGCAAAGTTCCCCCATATATACACCGTTTTGAAGATAAAATGTATCATATGGTTTTAATCCCAATGTTATGGATAGGGTATAGCTTGGAGAAAATATGCTGTGCCTGTCTAAAGGGATATGGTAAGAAAAAAGATTAATACGATTTTCCTTCATTCGATGTATTAAATGGTCTGGTATATCCGGATATGCCAAGTTCTCATTTGCTTTAGGCGGAACAGGATGATGTGTAAAAATCATAATATCCTTTTCATTCCTTGACAAAACTTCATTTATTACTTCCTCAGAAGCAAATGTTGAGGTATAAATTTTTTTTACTAAATCAGTATTGTGATGCTGTATGCCAATCCTTGGAAAAATATCCGTGCATTCCTGCGGTCGAAAAATTCGTTCTAATGATTTATATAAATCCCTTGCATTCTCTCCTGAAAAGTTCATTTGATCTATCCCCGTAATTTTTTATTTTTAAAATGGCAATATTTCCAACCACAATTCTTTAGAGCATAAACATCAACTCATATAATCTTTATAATTTACTGTTTCTTCTGAAACTTGTTTATTTTCATTAATAAATTGACTTACCAACAACTCTTCTTTAACAATTTTGTCCAACTGCTCTCCAAGCTGTATTGCAATAAACGATGTAAGAAGTTCTATAAATTTCATTGGCATGGAAAGTGAATTGTAAAAAAATGGGGTTTCAGTCTTACATAGGAAATTGTATCCATCTTCTGTGATAGCAGGTGAATTCATACTATTAGTAATAGTTATAATTTTTGCACCTTTCATCTTAGCAAACTTTATTACTTCTACGGTCGGTATATGATAAGGTGGAAAGGAAAATAAAATAATGAAATCATTACTATCAACCCTCGCAAGAGCAGTCCTAACAGCATCATTATCCTCTAATTTTATTGATGAAGCTTTCAATCTTAAGTAGATTAACTTATTGGATAAATAATCAGCCAAGGCTTTTGACGCATTATGGCCAAAAATAGTTATATCATTCGCATTTAGCAGCTCATTTGCACATTCAAAAATCTTGTCAACCTCTACGCCTTTTATCATATCTTCAACGTTTTTTCGTTCAAGAAAACAAATCATTTTGAATAAGCTTTTCATTTTTTGTTTTGAATCAGATGAATGTCGAGCCATATATTCAATATCTTTAAAATTTAAATTGTTTTTTTCATTGCCTCGTAAAGCTTCTTTTAATCCAATAAAATTTTTAAACCCCAAATTTTCACATAATCGCAAAATTGAAACTTCCGATGCATTAGCACGCCTTGATAGTTCCTTTAAAGATAAAAAAACAACATCTTCATAATTGCTTATGATATATTCATATATTTCCTGTTGTTTTTTTGTAAGTTTATTATACTTTTTATAAAAAAAACTTATATTAGCCATACATACCTCTTTATAATGTTTGCTTTATTGTACTATGACATATTGCCATTGTCAACAGAAAAAACGTTGTCAATTCAATATAGTTTAAAGTGTTTACTTTACTTGTCGCTATTTTGTTAACATTTCCATTTAAATAAGTTGTATATAAAAGCAAAATTTTATTCATAACATTTCAATATCTGCATTATAATTTTATTAAAAATAACAAAAACCCTGAATCGACAATAAATATTTACCGTTTCAAGGTCTTGCCTTTTTATAATTATAATTTATTGTGATAATACCTACTTTTAGAAATTTCTAACATAAATCTTTGAGAACAAGTTCAACATACTTTACCATGACTTCAACTACGATCTTTATAATTACTATCTTCCCTTGTTTATGCCAGAGCTGTCAATCCATGCAGCAAACTCAGGACTTTTCACGAGGTGTTTACCAGAACCTTATGGTTCTATTAGTTATTCCTATGACCAACTCTTAGGTGGTTTATTCTTCCTTGGAAATGATTATAAAAATTTATAGAGATATTTACTGTATAGACAAACAATTTTTTTGGATTTAATGTTTCCAAATCCTATTTAGACTGTACAAACTTTTACTTTGAAATTGACAGAGAGGATGACTTTAGAAGAAGGGGATCTAGCAAAAGCAAGAAGATCCTATTGTCGGCCTTGGATTGTTGGATCGCAATCAAATACCTATCGGAATGAAAAAAATTGAAAAAGAACTATTGTTTTTATAAGGTAATTCAGATAATTTTTTGCTTTCATGTTGTTCTTCAATATGTTCTTTATATTGGGGTTTGTTTTCATCAATACCTTTTTCACCTAGTAAAGTTTGCATGGCTTCTTTAAAACCTCTAACTTCATATTCAATCAAGAAATCTAATGTACCACCTCCAATATTTCTTGAAAACCACTTCCATTTGTTGTTTGATATAACTAAGCTGTCATGTTCTTTCAATCTTACATCACTGTGGCTATAAATCAGTTCATATCCTCTACCTTCAACATAATCTAATAAGGATATATTTTGTACTTTAGCAATTTGATATTTTGTGTACATAGATTCAACCTCCATTTATCATAATTAATAGGCAACAGTATATTATTACTGCTGCCATAAAATAAAAAACTCCTGTTCCAACAGAACAGAAGTCATCTATGTTTATATCTTTATATTTTTCTATACTTATTACTCTATTTTATGAAAATTATCTTTGGTTTTCCAATTAATGTCACCTGTTTTTCTCTTTTACTATAGGTTTTAAGAATATGGTCGTTGATAATGAAATACATATGGCAGGTAATAATATTTTTTGGTATAAAAGTGAGAATTCATAATTTGCAACATATATAAGAAAAAAGTTAACAACGAAAAAAACTATGAAAAATATAGTAAGTACAATTTTAATTTTTTTTATACCCTTACATATAATTAAAATTTTATATAGTAATATCGTAAGAAATACTGAAATTAAAATCACTAGTAATAAACCATACTTTAAATAAAATTCCAATTCCATAATAATACCTCCTATTCACTATCATAAAGATTAATACTTATCTGCTAATACATTATACAACTAATTTTTAAAAAATCCAATTGTTTGAATTTATTTGATCATTTCGAGGCGAATAAAAGTCCGACAAACTGGAGTTTGTTAGAATGATTTATCAAATGCTAATTTTCCACTCCCCTGAAAAATAATGACTCCGCAATTTTCATAACCATTCTTTTTTAAAATATGCTGCATACGTTCATTCGGGAAATCTGTATCTATTCTAATATTTCTAATACTATTTTGAATGCACATCTCTTCTATCAGCTTAAACGTTATTCCCGCCAGCCCCATTCCTCTAAAATTCTTATTAAATGCCATTCGATGAACAACTGCATATGGTTCTTCTGTTCTCCATTTTCCTTGAATATCCTCATATGCTGGTTCGCCATCATAGTCTATGCACATATATCCAGCAATTACACCGTCAACTTTTACGACATATCCCTTTTTATTTTTTATATCATTGTAGATTGTATCCTTATTAGGATAATCATCTGTCCACTGAACAAAGCCTTGCTCTTTCTGAAAATCTCTTCCTGCATTGATAATTTGATTGCATATTTCCCAATCTTCAAGCTGTGCAAATTCAAGTGTATTCATGTCCTCTCCCTATATAATATCGATTTTTCTTTGATTATATCATACTTAAAATAAAGTAAAAACAATTAATCATATTTAGATGCTCCCTCTTTTCCTTTAGCGCTAATATAAAAACTATCAACAAAGTACTGAGAATAATCTTTACTGAATTTTGAAATGTCTTCTTTAATTTTCCATTACATTTTATCTTTTTTAGTAAACCCTACAATTACAAAGAATGCAGAATCTGTATCCGTTCCTTTTAAATATTCAAGTATCTGTTTACAAAAATTACTTTTCAAAGCTGAATTCGAGGCTAACTTAAACTTTCTTTAATACCATGTACTGTCATAATAGTATAATTTTTTTGATAACGTTTATACTTTTATATTGTATTCTATTGACTTTACATTTAAACTTTTTTATAATATTATATATAATACGGTCATATTTAATATAACTTCATCAATTTTTACATTCAGAGGTCTTTATATGCCATAAACCCTTATTTCCATTAAAAAAAAGAACGGAAATTATGGATATTATACGGACACAGGTCAAGGCTTTGTCCCGTTCTGAAATTATTGAACTTTCTGAAAAACGTTACTGGAAGAAAATCTCTATTCATATTCTATTGAACAGTTTATTGAAAAAAGGGGCAATCAAAGTAGAAGGTTTCGTAAAAACAGGAAAAAATTTTGGAAGAACCTATTCATCAGCAATAACACAAGTAGAATATCTGTTTTGACTTCAATCTACAGTGGTGTGACACGAACGTACTGGGAAAGCAGTTCAACCTGCATAAGACGAACATTGCGAATGAAGAGCTGGTTGGCAGACTTTATATGACGCGAAGTCCAAGGAAGCGACTGCCTGACCGATTGCTCTCTACATTCCAATAGCTTAAGCAACAAGAAGGCATATGGACATGGCTGACTTGTCTGTACCGTATCCTATAAAATTAATGTAATAGGAGGCAATATTATATGAAAAAGCAAATATTCGTTATCATTTTGTTTGCAACAGTACTTTTGGTTTCATCGTGTACTAAGACTGTGGAGACTTATGTGTTTCCCATTAACAGAGAAACCGTAGAGAATGTGGTACGCGATAAAAATTCGAATTGGACCATTACTGATGAACAAAACAAAGAGTATCAAACTTCATTTGTTATAAAGGATAGAAAAGACGAACCCGGACGGATTGATACAGGCATCACGGCTACCATTGATTCAATCGGTAATGAAGAAGAAAGATATCTAACAGTTCAAGTTATGTACCCTAATGATTATTCTGTTGAACAAATTCAAGAAGAGCAAGTTCAGAATTTACCTTTGTTATTTGACATTGCATCAGAGATATATGGAAATATCGATTCAAAAGCCTTGTATGATGAATTTTTAAAGCATTTAGATGGCAACGAAAATTATGAAATTAAAGGTGTTCAGTGGAATCATGAGGTAAATGGCAACCATGTGTTTATTAAAATGACACCACTTAACAATGGGATAATGTATAGAAAGTGTGCCGTTTTCATAATGAATGAAGCATCATATGAAAAATTTATGGACGGATTAACTCTAAATCAATAGAATTTTAGTTACATTAAGTACATTACTATGCGAAAATGATATGATATATAAAAACCACCTAAAGGTTCATAATTACTTTAGATGGTTTTTTATGTGATTATGCATAAATCTTGTAACCTTATTTTATTTACAAAAACTATAAAAAACCTAATTCAACCCTGGAACTTCCAGTTCCTTCTATTGCTTCACATCAAAAAACAAAACCCCTATTTTTTGTATCGTAAGGCTAATATCCTAAACTTTCTCCAACAATTATTACTTTAATTCGTCCTTTAAACACTGACCCACTTGTAATTACAAGCTGATTACAGCTATCTTCCGCTACTTTAGAAAGATCATCAAAATTTGAGTAGTCCTTCTTAAATGCCAGACATATCATTTGTGCAGCATAGTTTTTCACTCGAAGTATAGCTGCCTCTAAATTTGGCTCCACCTTATTGATTCCTGCTATTACTATGACATTTTTCGGTCCAAAAATAAGTGGGGCTACCCTATTGCCAATGCCGTCTGCATTTACCATCTCACCTGTAGCTGATATAGCGTTAGAACTCATTAAAAAGTAATCAGCACTTAATGCTTGGTGGGCAATTTTCTCCATAGCACTAGCACCTTGTGCTTGTGCGTCTTTAGGGTCTAAAAAATTGTATCCTTCGCTTTTTAATGCAGCACGCAAACCAATTTCATCAAGTGTAACAGAACTTCCGCAGGAAACTAGACTTTCTTTAGGAATCATCTCAAGAACTTTTTTAAGAGCCTCTTCTTTTGACGCGCAATAAAGTCCTTCCATATTCCTTTTTTTAAACTCCTCAATCAGCTTCTGTGCCAATAAAGCGTTATAACATTCTTTTGTATTAATAGTATTCATAATCTATTCCTCCCATATCCTTTTAGAACATTTTAGCAGAAGGACAAAAAAATGAATAGTCTTTATCTTCATTCAAAAGTCTGTTATAATTAAAGTAGGGAGAAAGTCATGATGTTATATATGGATACTCATAGCCTTTTTAATAACATCAACAGTTTCATTTCCAATCATGTTTGCTTTCTGGCTGCCAGTAAGTATAATATCCCGAACTTCTTTAATATTTTCTTCATAATAAGCTCTTCTTTCTCTGAATGGCTCAAGGAGCTGATTTATCTTTTTTGACAAATCATTTTTACAAGCTACACAACCAATGCTGGCGTTTTTGCACATTTCACAAATATTATTGTATTCTTCATGATTAAATGCCTTATGGTATTTACTTATTGTACATATTTCTGGATTCCCCTTATCTTTCACGCTTATCCTATTTTTATCAGTTACTGCTGATTTTACCTTTTTATTTACTTCTTCAACAGTATCTGATAAATATATTGCATTACCAAGGCTTTTACCCATCTTAGAATTCCCATCCATACCAATGAGTCGAGGCGTTTCACTGATTAAGGCTTGTGGTTCTTTGATTATAACTCTGCCATTACCATATAAATCATTAAACCTTCTCACGATTTTTCTTCCTAGTTCTATGTGAGGAATCTGATCTTCGCCAACTGGAACTAAATCAGCATTGCAGAAAGTTATGTCTGCTGTTTGACTGACAGGATATCCTAAAAAACCATAGCTTAAGTCATCGTACCCATATTGCTTTGCCTCAGTCTTTATAGTCGGATTATGACGCAATGAATTTACAGAGACAAGCATTGAATAGAACACTGTTAATTCTGCAATTGCACTGATTTTAGATTGCAAGAAAATTGTTACCTTATTGGGGTCTAATCCCACTGATAAATTGTCGATTGCTACATCGTAGATACCTTTGTTAATTAACTCTGGTTGTTCAAAATGCGTTGTTAACGCCTGTATATCTGCTAAAATAATGAATGTATCATATTCATCTTGTAATTTTACTCTGTTTTGAAGACTTCCTACATAATGTCCCAAGTGTAACTTCCCCGTTGTCCTGTCACCTGTTAAAATTCTTTTCATATTAAAATCCTCCTACAATTTTTTAGAATGAACCTCATCATTCATAAATTATTTAATAAAACAAAAAAACTCCTATCCCAAAGGGACAGAAGTCTATTATCTGTTTTGCCACCCAAATAGCAAGTTTCACATACCATCATATGCTTCCATCATAACGGTTAGGATTTCCGTCAACGCCTACTCGCACACTTTCGGGTTGCCCTCATGAGCCCATTCAACATAAATTTAATGCTATATTCCCACCTACAATAGCTCTCTGGAATTAATTTAATATGTTTACTACTCTCATTCAACGGTTTATATTTTATTACATAATATGTCTCTAAAAAATATTTGTCAAGTCAAAAAAATTCTTTTTTCTCCTTATTGAATGTTAAAAAAAGAGTATTTTGTGTTTATAAAAATCAAACTTTTAATTTTGCTAGAACAAATCTAAACCAAATAAATAATATTATTCCTTTTAGTATTGAGGAAATACTGATGCTCCACCAAACACCGGATAATCCTAATACCGTAGAACTCAGTATAAGTGCAAATGGAATTCTTAATACATTTAACACTACACCGTTAACGGTTGGCTGTAATGTTTTACCCAGACCATTAAAAGCTCCTATCGTTCCAATTTCAACACACATGAAAAATTGCGACAATCCTAAAATTCTTAAATATATAACACCTTCATTTATGGCAATGGGATCATTAGGTACAAATATTGCAAACAAGAATTTAGCAGCAAATATCAGCAGCAAAGATGTAAATATACCGATACTGCCTAAAATTTGTATACCCTGCTTATAGACTTCCTTAATCCGTTCAAGCTTTTTAGCCCCATAGTTTTGTCCAACAAATGCTGATATTGATGATGAAAATCCTTCGGATGTCATCCAGGAAATAGATTCTATTTGAGAACCTATGCTTTGTACAGCTACAGCCACAGGACCAAATTGTGCAATTATTTTGGTAAGAATCATGTTAATTACAGCATGTAATCCTGTTTGCAAAAATGGAGGAAAACCTAGCTTCATAATACTTTTTACAATTTGCATATCTGGTTTTGAAAGTAATGATACGTGAGAATAAATATTATTAAAAGCTTTACCCAAAATTACAAATAATATTGTAACAACAAATTGAGACATTATAGTTGCTAAAGCTGCTCCCTTTATGCCCAATTGAGGTAAGGGTCCAACACCAAATATTAACAGCGGGTCAAGTATAATGTTGGCAACTAATCCTATAGTATTTATTTTAAATGGAGTAATGCTGTTTCCGGTGCTGTTAAGTGCAGCTGAAAAAATCGGATTTAGAAAATGAAAAATTATTCCTATTGATATTATAGTCAAATATTCTATTGCCATTTGAATTACGTTAGAATCTTGTAAATTGAAAAAACCTATAATATTATGCCTAAATGAAAATAGAAACAAAGAATACAATAAAGCTATGAATATATCCAACTGAAATCCATTGGTAATATATTTTTTAGCACTTTCAGAATCATTGCGTCCAATATATTGAGCTACATTAACGCCTACTCCCACCTGTGTAATCATTACTAAGGATGATCCAAACCATAAGAAAAAGCCGGCTGTTCCTGCTGCAGCAACTGCTCCTGTGCTCAATCTCCCAAGCCACATAATATCAGTTAAATTGTATGCCATATGTATAAATGATGTGCCCATGATTGGCAAAGCAAGTTTAACTAATGTACTGCGTATTTTACCTTCTTTTAAATCCAAATTTTTACTCATATGCTATATCCGTTCTAATTATATTCACTTATCAAGTCTAACTGAAAGCATACATATTTACAAGTTAAATAATTATAAATTTTTAATTCAACAAATTTATTCAAAATTATGTTTCTAATATATAATATCTCTAATGTTTTAATACTCTCCCAAATTCATAATCTAACTTTTTTATGGTTAATGCACCCTTTGTTTTTCACTTACATTGAATATATAACTCTTAAAATAAGAGCTTCCTACAATTATACAAATCATAGAAGGCTCTTATTTTACAATTTAGATGCTTTTTACATACCTGGAGTACGCTTTAAATTTACCGAACCTAGTTATGGCAGACGCACCTTTATTAGCTCTGCAAAAAATTCCGCTCCAGTCAATAATACATCATCGTTATAATCGTACTGGGAATTGTGAAGCGGAATATTTTTAGAAACTTCTGTACTTTTTCCACTTCCGAGGAATAAGAAACATCCAGGTACATATTTTAAGAAATTGCCAAAGTCTTCTGATGCCATCCAAGGCTCGCAATTTGTATTGACCTTGTCTTCTCCCACAACATTTTTAGCAACTTTTACAACCACATCCACGCATTTTTCCCAATTAATTGTAGGTGCAAACTCATGAGTATACTCAAATTCACATTCTGCACCATTCATCTGACAAATCCCTTCGCTGATGCTTCTCATTCTTGTTTCAATCAGTTCTTGAACTTCGGTTGAAAAGCTTCTTGTATCTCCTGAAATCTCAACATTTGAAGGTATGGCATTATGAACGCCATCAGTATGCAGCTCAGTACATGATATAACTGCCTGATTTAAAGGATTAACATTACGAGATACTATGGTCTGCAATGATACTATTATCTGAGCAGCTGTTACAAGCGGGTCTATTCCCACATGAGGACTCGAAGCATGGGAGCCCTTACCTTTTATTTTAATAACAAAATTATCTTCGCTTGCCAGTATTCCAAGCGGACGCGTGTGAATTGTGCCTTCGGGAAGAAATGGCATATTGTGAAGGCCATATATTTCATCTACCGTGAATTTTTCAAAAAACCCATCATCAATCATTGCTTGTGCACCTTTTCCAGGTTCCTCAGCAGGTTGGAATATCAATCTTACTGTTCCGTTGAAATTTTTTCTTTCTGAAAGCAATTTTGCTGCTCCCAGCAATGTAGCAGTATGTCCATCATGACCGCATGCGTGCATTTTGCCACAGTTCTTGGAGGCATATGGTATTTCTCCTTTTTCCGTCATGTTGATTGCATCCATATCAGCTCTAAGTCCTATAACGCCTGTACCATCTCCAACTTTTAAGCTTGCAACAACACCTGTCTTTCCGATTCCTGTTTCAACTTCATAACCCATTACTATTAATTTTTCTGCAACAAACTTTGCTGTATTTTCCTCTTGAAAAGCTGATTCTGGATTTTGGTGTAAATAGTGTCTCCATTCAACCAATTGATTTATTAATTCTAAATTATTCACAACAGTCCTCCTTTATTATTTTACTTAATTCCATTTCACAAATCAACTTTTGTAATATCTGAATCATAGTTTCATATAGATTTTATCGTCTTATATAAATTACTATACATGCAGATTAAAACCTATGACTGTCTCTTTAATTTATTTGAATTCCGCCAGCTTCACAATTACATCCATCAATACATTTGCTCCGGCTACTAAATCAGGTACCGGTGTGAATTCCTTAGGATTATGGCTGATACCATTCACGCTTGGAACAAAAATCATAGCAGTAGGACAAATGCGTGCCATCATCTGGGCATCCTGACCAGCTCCGGAAGTCATTCGTCTGCATTGCAGATTGTGCTGTCTTGCTGCATCTTCAACCAGTCTTACTATATTTTCATCGAAAATAACAGGCTCAAAACGTACTAATCTTTCTGTAGAAATATTAACATTTTTGCTGATTTCAATCTCCTTCAGATAGTCTGCAAGTGCAGCTTCTTCTTTCTTTAATATTTCCTCATTAGGATTGCGCAAATCTACTGTAAATGTAGCTTTAGAGGGTATAACATTTATAGCATTTGGTTCAAATGCAATACATCCAACTGTTGCAACAGAATTTGAGCTGTTTGCCATATCACACACAAAACTTATCACCTTGGCTGCTGCATGCCCTGCATCTTTACGCATAGCCATAGGTGTTGTTCCAGCGTGATTTGCAACTCCTTCGATTGTAATGCGCTGCCAGGAAATTCCTTGAAGATTTTCAACTGCTCCAATAGGCATTTTCATGCTGTCTAGTATTGGTCCTTGCTCTATGTGAAGTTCTATAAAAGAATGAGGTTTTAAAAATCCAGGTTCTTCCGGACCATAATATCCAATCCTCTTTAACTCTTCACCAAGCACTGTACCGTCTGTTCCAACAGTCGCAAGTGCTTCATCTGATGATAGATCTCCTGCATACACCAAGGAACCCATCATGTCAGGTGCATAGCGCACACCTTCTTCATTTGTGAAGACCCCTACTGCAATTGGTCTGGAGGAAACAAACCCATTACTACGCAATGTATTAATCACTTCAATTCCAGCAACAACACCATAACAGCCATCGTAAATTCCTGCATTTATAACAGTGTCAATATGTGACCCAGTCATGACAGGAGCTTGCCCTTCATTTTCATGGTTGCTCCAAATACCAAATATGTTTCCTATGCGATCAATTTTAACTTCTAAACCAGCTTCCTTCATCCATGCCACCACTGCATCACGTCCTGCTTTATCTGCATCAGAGACTGCTAACCTTGTCAGCTTGTCTGCCTCACGACCGGTTTGGCCAAGCTTCTTAAGATGGCTTAGAAAACGCTCTTCATTTATTGATAGTTTTATGCTCACTAAAGTATCTCCTCTTTATTTATAATCTACAATATAATTATATTGACAAAATACTGTACAGTATATAATAATGTGACTATAAAATATCGTTATTTTGATTTTATACGAGGTGATAATTTGCAAGTATATGATATTCACATTGATCAACAAATGAAAGAAACAACTCAACATGGCAGTCTAGATTTTCCTTTTGCTATTTATGAAACACAACTTAATAAAAATGTTTTGGGATTTGTAAACTGGCATTGGCATAATGAGCTACAATTTTGCTATGTTGTTTCGGGCATTATTATGCTTTACATCAATAATGAAGAAATCATACTAAAATCCGGACAAGGTTTTTTTATAAATAAGGATGTCCTTCATATGATTAAGCCATTTGAAATTCCGGACAGCAAATATGTATGTATAAACGTACATCCAACACTGATATATGGCTCACCAGGAAATGTTATAGAACAAAGACTAATAAGACCATTTATTCAAAGTTCAACATTAACTCACTGTATTTTTTCACCTGAAACAGCTTCAGAAAACCAAATTCTGTTGCAATTTTCAAAAATGAATAGCCTATATACAGAAGGTAAATACGGTCATGAACTTGATATTCTCATAAGTTTACTTACCGTATGGAAAGAAATAATAATGATTCAGAAACAAAAGCTCCCTATTGTCAGAGCTATATCTGAAATGGATGAAACCCGCATAAAAGCATTGCTGTTGTTGATTCATAACCGATATAAGGATAAACTTAAACTTAAGGATTTTTCTGATGAAGTTCATCTTTGCAGCAGTGAATGCTGCCGATTATTCAAACGTCATATGGGATGTACCATATTTGAATATGTGATCGATTATAGAATAGAAAAAAGTATAGATTCCTTGGTTTTTTCTGATTTATCAATCAGTCAAATCGCTTATGACTGTGGATTTGGCAGCACCAGCTACTATATTGAAAATTTCAGAAATAAAACAGGCATGACTCCCTTGGAATATAAAAAGAGCCTATGTTCCAAGAAATAGGAATAAGTTATGTACAATTAATTTGTACGAAAAACATTTATAATATGTTGCATTTTCACTTTATATATTCTATAAAGACTACAGTGAAAGTTCAATTAACTTGAGCAGCTAATATATTGAAAATCAGAGACTTCAAAAAAATTAGGATGCTTAACTCGATGAAATATCGAAATCAAGCATCCAATTTTACATAAGTATTTAATTAATTTACCTGTCTACCTGACAAGAGTCAGTTCAAAAATATTAGGACATAAATTATTTACTATGTAATTAAATCGATTAATATTGTAAAATATTTTCCAAACTACATTCTTTTACATCATCATATCCAAAAACATCACTAAAATATTTCACTACAAGGTCGTTCATAATATTTAAATCTAATTCATTGCCTAACAAACTTTTTAATGAAACTACACCTTTATCTTGTATACCACATGGTATTATCCATTTGAAATGGTCGAGATTTGTGTTTACATTAAATGCAAAACCATGCATGGTAACCCATCTTTTCATCAATACACCTATTGCAGTGATTTTATTATCATCAACCCACACCCCTGTGTACTTCATGTCTTTTGTGTAGGCTTGTATATTAAATTCTTCCTTTAACAACTTAATTATAACTTCTTCCACCTTATGTACATATAGCTTTAAATCCTTGCCATGATTGTTAAGGTCAATAATGGGATATCCTACAATTTGTCCTGGTCCATGATAGGTAACATCACCGCCGCGATTTACGTAGTGTAAATTTACATTGTTGTCCTCAAGAAATTCTTCTGATACAATAATATTGTCATTGTCACCGCTTCTTCCTACTGTAATAACAGGGAAATGCTCTAATAAAAGCAAAGTATCAGCAATTTTACTTTCTTGCCTTAATTTTACAATTTCTTGTTGAAGTTTAAATGCTTCATCATATTCTATCTTTCCTAGTTTAACAACATTAAGCTGCATTTTGTTCTCCTTACTTATCTTACTTAAATATGCTTGATGCTTCCCCGGCTTTATATGAACTTCTTACTAATGGACCGCTTGCAACATATTTAAAACCCTTTTCCAACGCAACCTTTTTATATTCTTCGAATTTTTCCGGTGTTACATATTCCTTAAGCTCTATATGTTGTTCTGATGGTCGAAGGTATTGACCAATGGTAAATATATCGCAATTTACCTTTAAGCAGTCGTCCATAACTTCGTATACCTGCTCATCCGTTTCACCAAGTCCAACCATAATTCCTGTCTTGGAAGTTATATGAGGAGCCTTTTCTTTAACATATTGAAGTACCTGGAGCGATCTTTCATAATCAGCCTGAGGACGTACATCGGCGTAAAGATATTTAACTGTTTCAACATTGTGATTGATTACATTTGGGTTTGCATTTATAACAATATCCAAATTTTCATGAACACCCTTTAAATCAGGTATAAGAACCTCTATTGTAGTATCCGGATTTATATTTCTTACTGCTTCAATGGTTTTTGCAAAGTGAGCTGCACCGCCATCAGGCAAATCATCTCTTGTAACAGAGGTAATTACCACATGTGTTAGATTAAGTTTTTTTACAGCCTGTGCTAAGTTCATTGGCTCTTCAGGATCCACATTTGTGGCATGTCCATTTGAAACATTGCAAAACCTACAATTTCTTGTGCAGACGCTTCCTAAAATCATAAATGTTGCTGTTTTTTTCTTGAAACATTCCCCTAAATTAGGGCAGTTTGCTTCCTTGCAAACTGTGTTAAGCTTTAAATCAGCCATTAGATGGCTTACTTCATCAACTGCTTCTTTATTATAATTTACTTTTAACCATTCAGGTAATTTTCTTCCCATTTTTAACTCCTATACTGTTTCTATTTCAGCTATTATTTCGTCTACTTTTACATTGTCTCCTTCTTTATAATACAATGTGACTAATCTTCCATTTTCATCACTTTCAATTTCACTAACAACCTTTTCAGTTTCAACTTCAAAAAGCACATCACCTTTTTTTATTTCATCTCCAGGATGCTTGCACAATGTAACCAATAAACCGCTTTCCATATTAGCACTAAGCTTTGGCATTGTAATTATTTTTTTCATATTTCCTCCTTTAGAAAAAGCAATCAGCTAATTCTTCATAATTTAAATTTTTCATATTTTTGAGAGAACTAATTTCCTTAAGTTTGTTTACTATATTCATGTAACTGTAACGAGAATCGGTAATATGTTCTTGTAAATCATTACACGGAATATTGTTTCCTTGAACATAACAGTTTGTTATAACACCTTTTTTAACATATAATTTCACATTGATTTTATCACCGAGAATTTCACTTTCCTTTTCATAGGAAAAATCCGGTGAGGCACCAAAGTTCCATTCCCATTTCGAATATTTATTTTCAGCAAGTTCCTGTATTGTTTCAATTTGTTCTTCATTTATTTCATATTTTCCTGCATTGCCAGAAAACATTGTATTAATCAATAATCTTTGAAACTCATCTATATTAATTTCATCTCTAAGATGATCCTTAATATTGGTAACAATGCTCCTTACTGACTTCACTGACTTTGATTCAATTTTTCCTTCAGTAGTTTTTAACAAGTCATGAAGCATGGTTAAATCTGCATCAAAGAGCAGTGTTCCGTGATGTAATGCCCTGTTGCCTTTTATTGTTTGAGCACTTCCTGAAATTTTTTTACCGTCAATAGCTATATCGCTGGTTCTTCTTTTTTCAGCTTTAACTCCTATTGAATTCAGGGCATTTATTACCGGTATAATAAATTGATCATAATCAATGAATGTATTTTTATCGTAATCAGTAATTACTGAGTAGTTTAAGTTTCCCCTGTCATGGAAAACAGTACCGCCTCCTGTATTTCTTCGGGCTACTTTAATATTGTTTTGTTCTATTGCCTTAATATTTATTTCTTCAAAGACATTCTGATGTTTTCCTAAAACAATGCTGTTATGATTTTTCCACAGCATAAAATATGTATCATCTTTTAAATTATTAAATATGTATTCCTCTAAGGCAAGATTAAAATATACATCATCACTAATACTTTCTATGTATTTCATTAATTTACGCTCCTTGATAAGTACAATTTTTATGTTCTTTCTTCAATCTATCTTTTCAAGATAAGAATGAATTCCTGTTAACTAATACGAAAACTGATTGAGCAAGGTTAAAATTGTTTTATTATATCACGAACATTTTATTGGCGCAATAATTTCCAATATTTATACAGTTACACCATTGAATCCATATAAAGTACTTTCAAATAAGACAAGTTATCACACCTTACGTGTTATGTAATATATTGAAAATGAACTTACATCAAAGGTGGTGATATTATGGGTTATAGAAATAATGGTAATGTTGCTGGTACAACTGGTAGAAGATGTGACTGCGAATGCGTTTTTGAATGTTTATTGGAATTACTTGAAGATGTGCTTGGAGAAAACAATCATCATTGCTGCCATAGGAATAATGTAGCTGGCACTGGCAGAAATCGTCACTGCGACTGCGAATGTGTTTTCGAGTGTTTAGAAGAATTGCTTGAAGATGCATTAGAAGAAAACAATGGCCATCATTGTCATAGATAGTTATTATATGTTGGTCTACTATGGACGGGAATTGAATCCCGTCCTTTAGTTATTTTATGTGATAAAAAACTCCTAGATTGTGCTCCTACTTTCTATTATTCACAAGTATTAATTCAATTCAAGTTAGTTTAACACCGCTTGTAAGAATAAAATCATTAATCATATTCAACATTTAAATGAATACTATATCAATAAAACCATTCAATCTGGAGGTATTATGGGATATTATATAAGTGTTGAACCGAATGTCAATTTATATGTTGAGGATCTTAATCCGGAGGGCAAAAGGACAATTGTATTCTTGCACGGTTGGCCCGGCAGCCATGATTTGTTTGAGTATCAGTTTGATGTTTTGCCGAGGAGAGGCTACAGATGTATTGGAATAGATCAAAGAGGATTTGGAAAATCCGACAAACCATGGCATGGTTATGATTACAATCGCTTAGCTGATGATGTGAGATGCATCGTTGAGGCTCTGAAGCTGCAGGATTTTGTATTGGCAGGTCACTCCACAGGTGGAGCAATTGCACTAAGATATATGTCCAGGTATACCGGCTATGGTGTGTCAAAGCTTGCTTTGTTTGCTGCTGCAGCCCCGAGTTTAGTAAAATTGCCGAACTTTCCATATGGTATAGAAAAAAATGTAGTCACGGACATAATTGAAGGCACTTATAATGATCGGCCCAAAATGCTTAGAGGTTTCGGAGAGATTTTTTTCTTTCAGCACACATCTGAACCATTTAATGAATGGTTCCTTCAATTGGGGCTGCAAGCGGCTGGATGGTCAACTGCTGCTATTGCAAATACTTGGTTACAAGAACAATTATTTTATGATATAGAGTCTATAAAAGTACCTACGTTAATTATACATGGAATTCATGATAAAGTTGTTCCATTTGAATTAGGCGAAGTGCAACACTATGGAATTAAAAATTCTATTTTGTTGCCGTTTGAATTCAGCGGTCATGGTGCTTTCTATGATGAACATGAAAAGTTCAATGAAGAATTGATGAAATTTATTGAAAAATAAGCAAAGTAGTGAACTTAAAAAGCAATAATAAATACCTGCATTTTATTCCTGTGTAAAAATCCTAAAGACAACATATACTAACAGTATATAAAGGAGGAATTTTTATGACAATGAGCAAAATAATGCAGGAAAAGTTCAATGGAATTTCTGCTATGATAAATAACACTCCCCTGCTTGAAATTTCTCTCCGTTACAGAGGAACTGAAAGAAAGGTATATGCCAAAGCTGAGTATTACAATTTTACAGGAAGCATAAAGGACAGAATTGTCCTTCACATAATGAAGCAGTTTTATGATGACGGAACCATTAAAGAAGGTGATACAATTGTTGAAGCAACAAGCGGCAATACCGGGATTTCCATATCAGCAATTGGAGTGTATCTTGGCAATCCTGTTAAAATATTCATGCCGGACTGGATGTGCCGTGAGCGACTTATTCTCATGAAGGAGTATGGGGCAACTGTAACATCAGTTTCCAAGGAAGACGGAGGTTTTAAGGGCTGTATTGAAATGGCCTCTGACATGGGGAAAGAAAATGGTATATGTCTGCCATGTCAATTTTCTAATCCAGTCAACGTTGACGCCCATTATAAAACAACCGGGAAAGAAATATTATCTCAACTTGCTGAATTTGGAAAGAAGCCTGATGGCATTGTGGCCGGAATCGGCACCGGTGGCACCATAATGGGTATAAAGAAAGCTCTTCAGGAAATATATCCAGACTGTAAGGCATTTCCGTTAGAACCGGAAAACTCGCCATTAATGACAACAGACGGTAAGTCATTCGGTCCTCACAGAATCGCCGGTATCGGCGATGACTTCATTCCCGAAATTGTAAAACTTAATGAACTTGATGACATTATTACCGTTGATGACGGTGATGCCATCAATATGGCAAGGAAGCTTGCTTCACAGCTGGGAATCGGTGTAGGCATTTCCTCCGGTGCAAACTTTCTTGGTGCACTGAAAGCTCAGGACATTCTTGGCAGTGAGGATTCCATTGTTGTAACAGTATTTGCTGATGACAACAAGAAATATCTGTCAACTGAATTAGTGGAAAGTCAAGAGGAAAAGCCCGCACACATGACTCCTCATATAGAACTGATGGGTTTTAGAGCCATCAGGTAACGTCTTTCAAGTTTACAAAATAAAACCATCCATGGCCATAGAACCTGCCCTCATCAAGTGTCTTGAAGTTGTCAGGTTCTTTTGATAATCTATCTGCATGAGTCTTTGCTTCCGACAAATATGCGCCAAATTCTTCGGAAAGCTGATGTATTTCCGTGGAGTTTATTTTATTTTTTTTGCTGATAAACTTAATGCTTTCTTTTATTCCAAAGCTATCCACCATGTCATATGAATCCTTATAATTTGTATGGCTCCACTTCCCTGTTTTTAAATCCATCTCATATTCATTTAAAAACAAGTATCCGTACTGTGCTGTGAACTCAACAGCGTTTAGTATGAACTCAACCTCATCTTCAGTCATTACATAATGAATGTTAAATCTTAGCCATCCAGGTTTTATTGATGTAACCCCGTCTTTTATAAACTGCCTGTAAGCCTTTGATTTTTCTTCGCTGATTTTCATGAGTCTGTGGCCGTAAGGAGCAGCACATGCACATCCGGCTCTCATTTGAATTCCAAACAAATCATTTATGAGTTTAGCAGCAAACCTTGGGTGAAGAAGTTTATCACTGTGCTTAATCTTGATTGAAAATATAGGCATTCTGTTTTCATCTGCAGGTCCAAGTATCTCAATGTTAGGATTTGACTTTAATCTATCCAATACCTTTTTTGTATTATACTTCTCTTTTTCTTCTATTTTTTCTGTTCCCGTCAAATCCTTGAGCTCAATTGCAAGTGCAGCCTTGAACAACTGCAGTATTCCAGGAGTTCCGGCCATTTCTCTTAATTCTGGATTGCTGATATAATCGTGAGCATATGCACTCACATAAGATACTGTTCCGCCTCCTGAAACTGTGGGAGGAATGCTGCTGTCATAAAGCCTTTCATTTAAGATAAGCAAGCCTGAAGCACCTGTGCCTCCCAGCCATTTGTGGGGAGCTACATATATGGCATCCAGAAATTCATCGCTGCCCTTGTTCATGTTTATTTCAACATAGGGCGAACATGCAGCGTAGTCAAAACACACGTAACCATTGTTTTCGTGCATTATTCTGGCAATATCATAGACAGGAGTGATAACGCCTGTTACATTTGATGCTGCTGAGAAAGAACCTATTTTCAGTCTGCCCTTATACTTTTCATCAGAAACTTTCCTTCTGAGATTGTCCATGTCAAATTTACCATCTATATCAAGTTCAATCTCCACTGTTTCTGCCAACCCTTCCTTCCACATGAGAATGTTGGAGTGATGTTCGTAAGGACCGATGAAAACCACAGGCATATGTTTTTTGCATTCTTCTGATTCATTTACAAGATCATAAAGACCCTTGTTGTTTTTAAAATAGTTACCTATTATGCTGTCAACTCTTCTGCTGGCTGCAGGCGGAATATAAATACCCATAATTTTAGCGAAAGATTCAATGGCTCCCGTAGCGCCGTTTCCTGATGGTATTACAATACAATTTTTCTCGGCATTGAAATGTTTCTTAATAATATCAAGTGACTTGTGAAGTATTTTAGTCATAACCTCTCCGGTCATGTCATCTTCTGTATGGGTATTTGCATAGCATTTTTGAATATCTGCCAGATATTCTTCCATAAATTTTAATCCACGTGCAGAAGCAGTAAAATCTGCATAAGTCATTACTCTTTCACCATAGGGTGTCTTGAATTTATATCCATACCCAATCAATTCGTCTCTTAATGTTTCAAATGATATGCTCATAATATCTCCTCCATTTTATATGCTTTTATAATTAACTGTAGAGGTAATTATATTCATATCTAGAAAAAAATTTGATATAACCCACCCTTATTTTATTTTTTCAGCTATTGCTTTTATTTTATACTAATTTTATAATGATTGTAAAAGGAGTGATGTTCAATTGGCAAAGAGAGCTTTTTATTGTCCCCAGTGCAAGGCAAATTTCAATGTGGAGAGTTATTACAATAAACTTGGCAGTCCTCTAAGGAAATGTCCAGGCTGTTTAAATACGTATTATGATACTTCAGTCAGGGAACCCGCACTAATGTCACCTTCAGACTTCCTTCCTAAAACAATAGGTGCAATTGCATGGTGCATTCTTATTAGTTTTGCAATAGGTTCAGCCGTAGCTTTGATTGCTGTTGGGTCTATAAGTTTTGATGTATTTTTGAAGGCTGGTTCAGCAGTATTCCTGATTTATGTGTTAGTACTCAGGCCCTGGGACTATAGGGATGAAATCAATGCTTCGCTGGAAAGGTTGAAGGATGAAAACTATGTAAAAGCCTTAAAAAAATACGGCAAATGTGACATCGCACCAGATTCGGCATATTTAAAATTTATTAACAGCGATAAAAATTATGTATAGTTTACATTGACTTAAAAAAATAAGAGTGGCAATCCATTTCTGGTTTTACTACGGATTTGTGATTGCCACTTATTAGTAAATACATAAATTTATTGTATTAATGGTAACAACAACAATATACTTTATGTAGTCTAATAAAGAAGTCACAGCTACGATTTACTTGTCGTGTGCTGTGACAATTATTTTTACAGTGTATAAACTTTAATTAATAGCTGTCCCTAATAGTACTCAGCTGTTACAGCTTGCCTTCTTTCATGAACTTTGAATTTGTTCCGTTGATTTCAAAAAACTCTTTAGAAGCTCTTTTGCCTATTCCATCAGGATATTTTTTGATTTTGGAAAGCACTTCATCCTCATTGACATTTATAAGCTTTTGATTTTGCATTATTATTTTTCCGTTTACTACCGATAGATCAACTTCCCAACCTCTGGCACTATATACTAGGTTAGGAACTATATTTCTCATGGGATAAGTGTATATCGGCTGCATTGATGGGAAATTAAGGTCTATAGCAATGAAATCGGCCTGTTTTCCTACTTCCAAAGAACCCACTGATTCCCCAAGACCAACTGCCTGAGCACCTTCGATTGTGGCCATTCTCAATGCTCTCCATGCAGGCATTATTTCAGGATTGCCATATTTAATCTTATTAAAAACACATACATTCTTCATTTCATGTATAATATTGTGACAGTTATTCCCTGATGCCTGATCAGAACCAAGAGCAACCTTTCCGCCGCTTTCCTGAAATACTACGCTGGGACATACAATTCCATCAATGATGCCAATTGAAGCAGGATTTACTATCATTGATGCTCCACTCTTTGCAATAATTCGAGTTTCATCATCATTGCAATCAGTAAGATGTACTGCAATAAGACTACTATCAAGATATCCAAGATCATTTAAAAATTCAGTAGGCCTTTTGCCATAGCGTTTGACTATTTGATATGTCTCACGATCGCCTTGCTGAACATGCATATGGATTTTTGTATTTTTTTCCTTTACTATCTTCTGAATTTTGAGCAGCATTTCTGGGCTAACAAAATCAGCCCCTTGAGGTCCAAATAGAATTTTAATCCTTCCATCTGATTTGTTATGCCATTTGTCATAAAGCTCCATATTTTTCTTTAGGGCCTTTTCGCCTTGCTCATCATCAAATTCATAGAGCTCACCCGTCTTATATACTCTTCTTGTTGCAGCTCTTATATTTTGAGTAATATTGCCTCTTGCACCAACTTTATCAATGAATTTGCATACATTGTTCATTTCAAATTCATAGTCACCAATTGTAGTTGTCCCTGCCTTTACAGCTTCAATAATTGCTACCTCACTGCCAGCATCACGTTCCACATTAGTCACTACATTATCAAAAGGCTGCAGTCCGAACATCATCCAATTATTAGTATCCTGTGCCAGCCCTCTCATTACATTACATGCAGTGTGCATGTGTCCATCGATAAACCCCGGAAATATGGCATGTTCCTTCAAATCTAATACTTCTTCAGCTGAATATTCCGTATTGACTTTATTGCTATCAATAAAATCAATAATTTTTCCGCCGTCGACAATCATTGCAACATCAGTCTTATACCCGACACCTTCTCCTTTCATTGTGTAAAAATGAGGTGCCTTCACGATCATATCTACCTTCTTCATTTTCTACCTTCCAATAAATATTATTTATGCAATAACTTCTTGTTTACTTGTAATCTTTGAAAATATAAGCAGTGCACATGCTAAGATAACTGCAGTAATCAGAATGCTCAATGCATATAGTCCAGTCAATCCACCGAACAGGAATCCTATTGCCGCCGAAATTCCTACAGTAAGTCCATATGGAAGTTGCGTCTGAACGTGAACTATATGATTACATGATGCTCCTGTTGAAGATAGAATTGTTGTATCAGATATAGGTGAGCATTGGTCTCCAAATAATCCACCACTTATTACTGCACCTACTACGTACGCAAATGGAAGATTAAACGCGATTGCCATAGGAAAAGCTATTGGCATCATAATTGACCATACACCCCATGATGAACCTGTTGCAAACGAAATTGCAGCACCAAAAACAAATATCATAACCGGAACTAAACCTGGCGTTAAGTAATTTTCAACAACACTAGCTAGATATACACCAACTTGCATCTGTCCTGTAATGCTTCCAACCGACCATGCACAAATTAGTATAAATGGTACTGAAATTAACTGGGCCATTCCATCTACGAAATTATTAAATGCCTTAGTTATTGAAAATAACTTGGTCGTAACACCTACAATACCAGCACCAATTGCACCTCCAACGAAACCCATGCTAATTGCAAGGGTCATATTTCCGTTTAGAAATGCTTCTTTCAAACCATTTTCTGAAATATTGCCAGTCCAGAAAATTGTTGAAAACAATGACACAAATAAGCAAATCATTGGAATTGCAAAATTCAAAATTGAAGGTTCATATCCTTCTGGAAGCTCTGCCTTAGTTTCAGGAACTAGAGGCTGTACGCCTTCACCAAGAAGTTTTCCCTCTTTTCTTGCCCTTAATTCTTCTTTATACATGGGTCCTATATTAAGATTAAATATTGCTACCAATATAACAGTCAACATAGCAAACAATCCATATATGTTGAATGGAAGCATATGAAGCCATATTGACCATTCATTATCGGTTAACCCTCCTGCTAAAAGTTCAGCAGAAATCAGTCCTACAATAAAAGGACCATAGCTAGAAATTGGTGAAAATGCAGCTAAGTTGCATCCCATTGAGTCAAGAATGTATGCGAGCTTTGCTCTTGAAACCCTTACCATGTCTGTTACAGGTCTCATTATTGTGCCAAGAATTAGGCAAGGTTCAGTATAAGAAAAGATAAATGCTGAAAGGGCTGTTACAATCTGACCTTTTTTTGCATTATTGATTTTCTTTGTAACGATTTTAGCGAAAGCGTTTGCCGAACCTGTTACTCTTAGCATAGCCACAAGTCCCCCTGAAAGTGTTACCAACAGCAACAGACCTGCATTCCATTCACTTGCAATTGATGGGATAAAATAATCTCTGAAGACAGCTACAAATCCCACTACAGGATTAAAACCATTGAGCATAGTTGCTCCAACCCATACAGCTACAAATAATGATAAGATTGTTTGTTTTGTCATCAATGCAAACACAATGGCAACAACTGGAGGGAGTAAACATAAAATACCGAAAACATTTTCCATACATATTCTCCTTATCTACCAGACTTATGTCTGGCTAATTTTACTATTATAAATAGCAATAGTTGTGCCAATATTATGAATTTCTATATTACACCCATTTCAACAACTTAAGGGCCACTGTCATTTTAATAAAACAAAATTATTTTACTTATTGAGTAAAAAATATTTTACTTTTTACTTTTTCTTTTTACCTTTTACTTTTCAGTCCAAATTTAAGTAACTTATAATTCAACGTTTGCTTTGATATTTTTAATTTTTTTGCTGCTTGAGTAATATTCTTGGTAGAATCCAGAGCCATGATAATAATTCTTTTTTCATATTCATATACCTTGTCTTCCAAGCTAAGATTATCATCGATTTTAAGAAGAGTTTTATGCTCTTTTTCAAAGAGATTGAACATATATGCAGGAAGGTCCTTTATATTGATAATGTTTGATCCTATAACATTAAATGCACCTTCAACAATATTTTTAAGCTCTCTTACATTTCCAGGCCAATTATAATTACATAAAATCTCCATAACTTCACTGGAAACACCCATTACATTTTTGTTCATTTTCAAGTTATTCAAGCCAATAAAATAATTTACCATGAAAGGAATATCAGCTATTCGGTCTCTTAAAGGCGGAATCTCAATTAGAACTGTACTTAGTCTGTAAAAAAGATCCTCTCTGATAATATTTTCCTTCATACATTTTATTGGGTCTTGGTTAAGAGCACAGAGAACCTTTACATCAAAAGTCATGAATTCATTACTTCCAATTCTTTTAACCTTTTTTTCCTCTATAGTTTTAAGTATTTTAGCCTGCATAACCATACTCATGGAATTGATTTCATCGAGAAATATGGTTCCGCCATTAGCTATTTCAAATAATCCAGCTTTATCCTCGGCTCCTGTGAATGAACCCTTTGTAGCACCAAACATTATACTTTCTAAAAGCGTGTCCGGAATTGCAGCACAATTTTGCGAAACAAAAGGTTTTGAAGCCCTAGGTCCTGAACTGTGAATACTCTGAGCAATCATTTCCTTTCCTGTACCTGTCTCACCATATATCATTACGGCTGATTCAGTACTGGCTATCATCGGTATCATTTTTTTTATTTCATTAATTTTCTTAGAAGTTGTAATTATATCTTCTATATTGTACAGCTTTTCATCTTTAGTTGAAATATTAGGAATAACAATCTGTCTTCGTTCAATGTTCTTATGAAATTCATCATCAATACACCTTGAAAAGTCAATAGCACCAACAATACGTCCACCTTGCATAATAGGAAGGGTACTGCATACATTTGTTACACTATCACCATGAAGAGTGGTAAGATGTTCGATATGGTCATATATAGGCTTTTTGGTTTTTAACACATTCATAATTGTGCTATCTTCTTCTTTTATTTCAGGATGTATTTCCATGATAGTCTTACCAATTACTTCGTCAAGTCGAAGGTTGTATAAGTCAGTTCTGAAATTGGTATAGTATTTAATTACACCTTTTTCATCGGTTATTATTACTCCATCAAAATAGTTATATATGTTGAGCATTTTTGAAATATTAATATTACCCATCCATTTTACCCCCCACTCTTACAAATTCTGTTATTTACCAAAAAGTCTAGCATAAATCATAACAGTATGCAAACATTTTAGCAGGAATATACTTTCCCATTCCAATTTCACCTACATACTTTGCATTTTCAACTACAACGTTTCCCCTTAACAATACTGTTTCAACTCGTCCTATCTGTTTATTGCCTTCATAAACATTATAATCCACACCATTAGGGTTGTCATCAAGCTTCACTGTTCCATTATAACTAGGGTCAAAAATTACTATATCTCCATCTGAGCCGATTTCTAAAGTTCCCTTTCTAGGATATAAGCCGTTAATCTTTGCTGGCATTGTAGATATTACCTCAACAAATTTCTGTTTGCTGATCTTTCCTGCCACAACACCATTAGTCCATACCATGTGGATTCTATCCCCAACACCCGGAGAACCATTGGGGATATTAGTAAAATTATCTCTGCCTGCTTGTTTAAGTTCAGACAAATCGATACCGCAGTGGTCAGAAGAGACTGCAGTAAGAAGACCTTTTGAAAGAGCTTTCCATAATGCAATGCAATCCTCATCATCTCTTAAGGCAGGCGAACATATAAATTTTGCTGCTTCATTAAAATCAGGATTATCAAGCGCTTTCTTAGTTTTAGTTAGATAGTGGGTACATGTTTCTGCACTTACTCTGATTCCTTTACCCTTTGCTTCAAGCAGTTCTTTAAGAGCATCTCTGCATGTCATGTGAGCGATATATAGGGGGGTATCTGTCTGTGATGCTAAGTAAATAGCTCTTCTAACGCCTTCTGCTTCAGTGAATGGTGGTCTTGATATATAATGGTATTTTGGTTCTGTCTGACCATTTTTTATGCATTCATTTCTAAAAAAGTCTATAATTTCTCCGTTTTCAGCATGTACAAAAACAGTTACGCCAACATTTCTAGCCTTTTGAAGTATTTTGAAAAAAGATCCATCATCTACATGAAGAGGTGAACCGTTATAGGCCATGAAGATTTTTATGCTGGAAATACCTTTTGCAGGAAGCATATCTATTTCATTAAAAATGCTATCCATAAGATATGTAACCATGGCATGAAGTCCAAAATCAACACATGCTTTTCCTTTTGCTCGTACGTTAATTCTGTAATCGATTGATTCTATAAGTCCTTTCCATGGATCCTGAGGGGCAAAATCTATAATAGTTGTAGTACCACCTACTACTGCAGATTTAGTTGTTTCATATCCAGCCGTGTCTTTATTTCCTACATTGCAAAGAGCTGAAAAATGAGTATGTTGATCCACTCCACCCGGCATCACATATTTTCCTGTTGCATCAATAATTTTGTCAGCCTTACATTCATTAATCAATCCCAGAGCTATAATTTTTTCATTTTCTATTAGTACAGCTCCCTTGTATTCATTCTCAGCAGTCAAAATAGTGCCATTTTTAATAAGTGTTCTCATTATTTCATTAACCTTTCTATATTTATAATATTATCATAGCCTATTACTAGTTTTTTTTCTGGTGATTTAAAAGTATTGCATTTACTTATTTTCACTTTCATTTCAACAAGTGCTTCAGCAAACTTTACAGAAGGCATTATACCGTCTAGGACTGGGATTCCAAGTTTTTCTCTTAGTTTATCAACAAAATCCACAAATCCTGCACAACCTAGAAGTATGCATTCAGCACCGTCTTCTTCAACAGCCATTCTGCTTTGCTCTTCAAGTGCGAGTAATCCTTTTTCATAGTTACTTCCAAACTCAAGAACTGACATACCTGTTGATCTGATTGATCTGCAAAACTTTTCCGCACCATAGTTTTCAATAAGATCAGCGGTCACTTTTCTAGATCTATCTAGAACTGATACTATTGAAAAGTATGGTGCTATGAACTTTGCAGTAGTAATTGCAGATTCAGCGATGCCAAGAACTGGTTTGTCCGTAACTTCCCTTGCCGCTTGAAGGCCAGGATCTCCAAAGCACGCAATAATGAAAGCATCAACCATCTCTTCTTGATCTCCTTTCCTAACTTCTTCTATTACACCTGGAATTGCAAGGTATTCATCAACATAGCATTCAATGCTCTCTGGCCCTGTTTTAGAGCTTACTGCGATTATCTCCGTATCAGTCCTACATACCTTCTTAGCCATTTCTCTGATGCCATCTGTCATAGACTGTGTAGTATTGGGGTTAATTAACTTAATTTTCATTAATTCTACCTTCCTTATCAATCTGTATTAATGTTTCATAAAGCACCCTTGCTCCCTTGAAAATATCTTCTTTTTTTGAAAATTCCATTATGTTATGACTAATTCCCATATGGCTTGGAATGAATATAAGTGAGGATGGTGTAAATTTTGCCATATTCATCAAATCATGACCAGCTCCGCTTATAATATGCTTGAAAGAGTATCCAATTTTACGTGTACTGTTTTCAATTATTTTCATTAATTTTTCATCGCAAAAGGTTTCACCTTGTTTAATATACTCTTCAACAAAAAAGCCTCTTTCACACCATTTTGTTTGAATTTTATCAATAATTATTAATACGTTATCAAGATTTACATCTCTCATTTCAATTATGAATTCTGTAGTTCCTGGTATAACGTTAACCTCACCAGGCATCACTTTCAAAGTTCCTACAGTGCAAACCATCGTATCGCTAAAAGTCCTTACAGCTTCCATCATCTCACTTATTATTCTGCACGTCTTTTCTAATGCATCATCTCTCAAATTCATTGGAGTACTTCCTGAATGATTAGACTTACCTATAACAGTTGCCTTATATCTAAGAATTCCTACGATACCACTTACAACTCCAATATCAACTCCTTGATTTTCTAGACAACCACCCTGCTCTACATGTAATTCCAAATAGCATCTGTAGTTATCACTGCTTCTCTTCGAATCATAAAAATCCTCTTTTGTTAATCCTTGTGCTGTCATCTTAGAAAGCATAACGCTATCAAAACCTGCGCCTATAAAAGCATTGCTTCCAAATGTCCCGCCAATTACATTTCCCTCTTCTTCATTGAATGCAATTATTTCTATTGGATGACTATTTTTATACCCTGCTTCTTTCATAGCTCGTACCACTTCAATTGCAGCAAGCACTCCAAGAGCTCCATCGAATATACCTCCCCCTAATACAGTATCAATATGTGAGCCCATAGCGATGATTTTTTCATTACATCTTCCTTCGAGATAACCAGTGAGATTTCCTATTTTGTCAATATTTGTTTTTAAACCGGCGTTTTTCATAAGTACTTCAACAAATTTTCTGCCCTCATAAAAACTTTTGCTATATGCCTGTCTCGTTGTTCCAATACCGTCTACATATCCGATTTTACCAAGTTCATTTATATCATTCATCAGTCGGTTAATGTTTATTGACATGTTTTATACCTCTTATGAATTCTTCCATAAGATCCATTCCTTTCTGAATATTTTCCATGGAAGTAGCAAACGAAATTCTGATGTATCCTTCTCCACTGTTGCCAAAAGCAGTTCCCGGTACTACAACCACCTGCTTTTCTTCAAGAAGCCTGATTGAAAATTCTTCAGAAGACAAACCCGTGCCCTTTATCGATATAAAAGCATAAAAAGTTCCAGATGACTTCTTATAGCTTACTCCTGGCATTGATTCAAGCCTTTTTGATATGTAATCTCTTCGTTCTTTATAACATGAAATCATCATATTCAAATGATTTCTTGTACCATTAAGAGCCGCCATTGCAGCGTATTGGCTTGGCATAGACACACATGCAGTGATATTTTCTTGAAGTTTCGTAATATTTGAAATGATTTGTTGAGGGCCAGCAACATAACCTACTCTCCAGCCCGTCATTGCATAAGTCTTAGAAAAACTATCAACTACCAATGTTCGTTTTTTCATATCTTCAAAACTTGCTATGCTTTTATATTGCAGATTATCAAATATAATATGTTTATATACTTCATCAGATATAATAAAAATATCTTTTTCTTTTGCAATCTCAGCTATTGATTTAATTATTTCATTACTAAACACTATTCCCGTTGGATTACAAGGTGAATTAATAATTATAGCTTTCGTCCTATTTGTAACTGATGACCTTATTTTTTTTATATCAGGTTGCAAACCGTTTATAGTATCTGCAGGTATGGATATTGGAACTCCATAGCACATAATAATCTGCTGTATGTAATTAGTCCAATATGGTTCTATAACTATAACTTCATCTCCTGGATTAAGCATTACTTTAAGTACCTGATAAATTCCACACATTGCACCGGTAGTTACAGTAATTTCTGATATTGGGTCATATTCAACTCCTATTTCATTATAGAGATAATTAGAAATAGTCATTCTCAAAGGCATAATGCCAGTGTTTTCAGAATACTTGCTCTTTCCCTCTATTATTGCATTACAACCTGCAAGTACAACTTCTTCTGAGGCTGTAAAGTCAGGTTCGCCAATTGCAAAGCTAATAACATTGTCATACTTTAAAGATCTATTAAACATATCTCTTATTTTTGAATGTTTAATTGCCTTTGTATTGTCTGAAATAGTAATCATATTATATTATCCTTTCTGATTTCATTCTCTCATTGTGTTTTAATAAAGTCATTAACATCCCGAATACCAAAGATAACATTGCAGCAAATGCTACCTGAAGATATTCTGGAAGTAAGAATATTAATGTGTTGACTGGGATCCAGAAGAAAGGAATAGTCTTGAAAAAACTAAATTCAACAAATTCCCCCCATTCAACAGATGTTACCGATTCATACACTGTCATTTTTCTGTTATACAGATACTTTTCTTCAAAATAGTTACTAAATATTCTCATAGCTGCAGAATGTATAGGAGCAAAAAACAAATTGACAGAGCAGCTTATAAAAAATGCCTTTGCTAAATGGCTTCCATAGAAAGGGAGCATTTCGTCCTTCATAGCCAGTTCAACTCCTCCGCTTACTACTTTAAATGCTATTGTCACAAATAATCCACCAATTCCCCACATAATAGCTTTAGAAATAGCACACTTATTTACCTCCCATTTTCCATATAAAATTCTAGTTGATAAAATTTCTCCTGAAGAAGCAAAAATCATAAACTGAATAAATCCGCCCAAATAAGGAAACTCCTTGTTCCAAATAGTAAGCTTGCCCATAAGCGCTATGGTAGCCACACTGGAAAATAGCATTGAATATCCTAATGCCCATAATACATCACATTTTTTCATAGTTATCTCTGTACTCTTCCTGTTCTATTTCCGTTCATTAAATTTTTAACTTCCTGAACAGATACATAATTGAAGTCACCTTCGATGGTTTGTTTAAGACATGAGGCAGCCACAGCGAATTCAATGCTTTCTGAAGCAGACATTTTTTGTGATAATCCATAGATTATTCCTGCTCCAAAGCTGTCTCCACCACCGACTCTGTCTACAATGTGTATGTCATAGCTTTTTGAGAAATGGTAGTTAACTCCATCATAAAGCATTGCAGACCACTTATTATCATTTGCTGAAATACTCGTTCTAAGTGTAATAGCAACATATTTGAGTTTAAACTTATTAGTTAACTTATGCGCAACTTCCTTATAACCGTCGTAGTTAAGTTTTCCTGATGTAACATCAGTATTTTCAGCTTTAATTCCGAATACCTTTTCTGCATCTTCTTCGTTAGCTATGCAAACATCAACATATTCCATCAATTGACTCATAGTTTGTTCCGCTTTTTCACTTGTCCACAAGTTTTTTCTATAGTTAAGGTCACAACTTACCGTTAATCCTGCTTTTTTAGCAGCCAAAACAGCTTCAAAGCAAATTTGCGCTACATTTGGCCCAAGTGCAGGTGTTATTCCTGTAAAATGAAACCATTCTGCATCTTTGAAAATTATATCCCAGTTAAAATCAGAAGAAACTGCATCTGCTATTGAGGATTCAGATCTATCATAAATTACCTTTGAAGGTCTCTGAGAAGCCCCTTTTTCAAGATAATAAATTCCTACACGATTTCCACCCCTTATTATCATTGAAGTGTCTACACCAAAGTATCTCAAACTATTAACAGCCGCCTGACCTATATTGTGTACAGGCAACTTTGAAACAAAAGCTGCATCCAGTCCATAGTTGGCAAGTGAGACTGCAACGTTAGCTTCACCTCCGCCAAAAGTTGCTTGAAATTCAGATTCCTGTAAAAACCTTAAGTATCCCTTCGGTGCAAGCCTAAGCATTAATTCACCAAATGTAATAAATTTAGCCATTTCATTTTCTCCTTATCTTTCTAGCCAATTCAATAATATTTCTTGCTTCTATACAAATCTCAGTAATTTCATTCCATTTTTCTTCCTCCAAAAGTTTAGATGAAACCATAAATGAACCGCCACAAGCAGCAACTTTTTCTTCTCCAGCATATTCAGCCAAGTTACCAATTGAAATACCACCTGTTGGTATAAATCTTAGGCTTTCAAAAGGCCCGGACAGTGCCTTAATAGTGTCCACACCTCCATACTGAGCTGCAGGAAAAAATTTAACAACATTAATACCAAATCTTACAGCAATCATGATTTCTGTAGGTGTAACACAGCCAGGCAAAGGAACCAGCCCATTATCCTGAGTCCATTTTACAATCTCTTCATCAATTCCTGGACTAACAACAAACTTAGCACCTGCTTCAGCAGCACTTCGCGCTTGTTCCAGATTTACTACAGTTCCAGCTCCTACAATCATATCTGGAAAATTTTTGGTAATTCGTCTGATAACATTTTCTGCACCTGCAGCCCTAAATGTTATCTCAGCGACATTTACTCCGCCATTTAAAAGAGCCTCTGCCAGTCTCTCACTGTTTTCAATTTTTGTAAGCTTTATTACCGGAACAATACCTGTTTTTGAAATTTCACTAATGCACATTTTATTCACCCCAATCTGTGGTTAATATAACATTTTTGCATATGATAAAAAATCCAACTTAAGGTCTAATTGTTTTGGACATTCTTATATATGTCATATACTTTAGAATATTTTTAGTAGACTAAGGTGTAATTTAAATGTCAGTATTTAAAGTGAAATATATAATTTATTAAATTAAAAAAAGACTAAATCCTGTATACAGGATTCAGCCCTCTCAATCAATATGATACGAAAATTTAGTGTCATAAATTGGTAATATTTGTATTTTTAACTCTAACGGTTTTACCGATAAGTTCTTGCATTTTCTTTATATCTCATCAAAATTGATTTTATTTGTTGAAAGAGGCAAGCACTGTAGCATCTGCACTCTGTTTTTCACATTCATCTTCATATAAAGGCTGTGAAAATGTTTTTTAACTGTATGTATACTTATAGTCATAATTTCAGCAATTTTTTCATTGCTGTAGCCTTTTACCGCATAATTTAGAAGCTCTGATTCTCTTGAAGTTAAGCCGAATTCCTTGCAAATTCTATCATGATATCCTTTTGCATAGAAGTAACGAGTATCTCCCTTCTTTGCTTCGTAATACAGCCTGTATGCGAAATGCTTCTGTAACTGGTTAAGAACAAACAAATCCCTGTTGGTAAAGTCTCCGTTCTCTCTGCGTTTATATATTGATATTAGTCCAACAGCATCTTCTCGAAAAACAATATTCATACACGCAGAATAGCAAAATCTGTTTGGAGAATAGAATTCTTTATAAAATTCATTGATAGAAATAGCTTCCTTTGACAATGAATCGCTTTCCCTGCTAGCAGATGCATTTCTGCTTCTAATCATCCAGCTTATAGGGCTTTTTTTCATATAATCTTTCTCATATATTTTCACATACTTTTCATCAATATTACAGCCAATAGAACCCTTTAAAACACTGGCATCCTTTTCAATCAGAGAAAAAACTGCACCATCAAAACTAATCAGCATATTAATCCAATTAAGCACATTTTTTCTCATCTCATCCAAAGAGTATATAAAAGAAATGTTATATGCTATTTCATTCAAAAGCATCCACTCATTTTCTTCAAGAAAAGACATATTCATACCTCCTTAGTTGAAAATAACTACATCCAATCTCTATACATTTCCGAATATAATTCAAAATATTTTAGTCCCATTCTCTATGGAACATATATTACTTAATATTCTATTATTATGATGTATATATTGCAAGCTTTTTGTACTGAGCATTTATTTTAAAAAATAGAATTATAATCCTATTTTCCTTTACAATCATATTAAATGTATGGTATTTTTTAATCTGAAGTTTAATAGAAATATATTTTTTATATAATTAAAACTTTTTGAATCCTTGCTGCGTCTATAGACTGTTAAGACAATTAAGATGTGCATCAATACAAGGAAAGGTGAAATTCGTGCGAACTAGGTTAAAATTAGAAAAACAATACGAAGATTATGTTATAGAAAATAAGGAGAAGCACTACAGGATAGCTTACAGTTATGTAAAAAATGCTGATGATGCGCTGGATATTGTGCAGGAAGCTGTATTCAAGGCATATGTTTCTTTAAACACCTTGAAAAATTCAGAATATATGAAGACATGGTTTTACAAAATATTAATCAATTCATCATTGGGTTTTCTTAGAAAACAAAAAAAGGTGGTAACCATGGATGAAGAAAACATTGCAGCTTTTTATGATTGTGTTTTTGATGAATATGAAAATATTGATTTGAATAATGCACTGGATGAGTTGCCCGGCGACTGCCGCAGCATTGTAATATTAAGATTTTTTGAGGATTTAAAATTAGAAGAAATTGCACAAATACTCGGCGAAAATGTAAATACGGTTAAAACCAGGTTATATAAATCGCTGAATAAGCTTCGAATTGAAATGAACGATTAATGGAGGATTGCCATGAAAAATAATAATATAGATCAGCTTAAAAATGATTACATGAATATAGTTATCCCGGAAGAATTGGATTTTGCAGTAAGAAAATCATTAATGGAAGGGAAGAAAAAAATGAACAGACAAAAATACTTAAAAATAGCAAAAACAACGGCAGCTACGGCAGCAGTCATTACAGCGGTTTTCACCGTAGGAATTAACACAAGCGAAGCATTGGCTCTTACGCTTTCAGAAATACCTGTGATAAACAAGATAGTGAGGGTTTTGACATTCAGAGAATATAAAATAAATGAAGACACATATAATGCAAACATAAAGACACCTGCAATAGAAGGTCTTGAAAATAAGGAACTTGAAAGCAGCCTCAATGAAAAGTATCTGGAAGAAAACAAATTGCTGTATGAACAATTTGCAAAAGACATGGAAAGTATGAAAGCAAACAACGGTGGCCACCTTGGCGTTGATAGCGGGTATGTTGTAAAAACCGATACAGACAAAATATTGTCAGTGGGGCGTTATGTTGTCAATACGGTTGGTTCTTCTTCCACGACTTTTCAATATGATACCATTGACAAGGAAAATGAAATATTGATAACTCTCCCAAGCCTTTTCAAAGATGAAAGCTATATTGATATCATAAGCGAAAATATAAAAGAACAAATGATTAAATTACACGAGATTGATGAATACAATGTTTACTGGATTGAAGGCATCGAAGATTCATCTATGGCTGTATTTAACAAAATATCAAGCAATCAGAGCTTTTATATAAATAATGAAAATAAACTGGTTATTTCATTTGACAAATATGAAGTTGCACCTGGGTATATGGGAGTACTGGAATTTCAAATCCCTTCTGATATCCTTGGTGATGTTTTAATAAGTGATGAATATATAAAATAATACATCTCACAACCCCGCAGTCTTATGCGGGGTATTTATTTCATTGAACTTGCTGCGACAACTTTGTTTCTTCCTGATTCCTTAGCCTTGTATAGGGCTTTGTCAAGGCGCTGATACCAGTCTTCAAAAGATTCGCCCTTCATTCTTACAGCTACGCCGAAGCTTGCAGTCTGTCTGCCTGCAACAGTAAATTTTTTTTCTTCCAGAGCAGCGCGTATTTTTTCAGCCAATAAAACAGCTCCATCTTCTGATGTCTGGGACATCAATATCACAAACTCTTCGCCTCCGTATCTCACAAAAATATCAGACTTGCGTATGATACTGCTTACTGTCTGGGCTGATTGCTTTAATATTTCATCACCAACAAGATGACCATATGTGTCGTTGACAATTTTAAAATTATCTAAATCAAGCAATATCATTGATAGTGGTTTGTTGCTTTTTTCTGACATATCAATTTCATTGTCAATAATTGTATCAAATAAACGTCTGTTGTTGATGCCTGTCAGCTGATCTTTAAATGCATCTTCTCTTAATTTTTTCTCAGTAGCAACTTTTTCTGTAATATCTCTTGCAGAATAATATATGTATTTGCCAATACTTGTCTGTGTGTGCCATTCAAGAAATTTATATGAACCGTCCCTGCAAAGAAACCTGCTTATGAAATCCGAAGGTATATGTTTTTCATCAGCAATATTTACAGCTGATTTATCTGCATTTTCTGTGTGCATAAACGAAAAAATACTCTTTCCATCAAGATCTTCAGCCTTATAACCTAGAACATCTTCAAACTTTTTATTAATCCTGTGAAATATCCCGCCTGTGTCTGTGACACAAAGCATATCAAGATTCATATTGAGAAATTCCTCAATTTCCTTTTCCTGTTCATATTCAACTGTCATGTCTTTAAATGAAACTACAACACCCGCTATGGATTTGTCATCGGAAATAATTCCTGCTGCGCTGCCTCTTATGTAAATTTCAGATCCGCTGTTTGAAATCAATGCAGTATTTTGTTCAAAATCAAAATTTTCTTTTGTTTCAAGCACATAATTAACCGGATTTTTGCTTTTAAGACCTGTATTAACATTAACGCTGTTAAACACATTTTGGAAGTCTTGACCATATGCCTGCTGCTTTTTCCATCCTGTTCTTTGTTCCGCAATATTGTTCATAAGGGTTATTTTGCCTTTATTATCAGTGACAATAATTCCTTCATTGATTGAGAAAAGAGTGGTTTTAAAAAGTTCTTTTTCTTTTTTCACTGCTAACTCGCTTTTTTTACGTTCATCAACCTGTTGTATTGAAATAAGCAGCAATAAACTTATTACGATTATGGGAAATGTTGCTACCAATGCTTCAACTGCAATTCTCCAAACAGGTACTCGAATAAATAAATTCCATGGTGTGTCATCAAAAGAAGCAGAATAAAAATAATAACCGCCCAGTCTATGAACTGTTTCTTTTTCATAAGTTTTCATAGTTTCTACATAATTTTTAGAAACTTCGCTTAAATCATATATTTTGTGAATTTGATCAGATGACATACTTTTGCTGCTGGTTGCCAGAATTGTATCTGTTTCGTCCACCAGGTAGCTTTCATAGTTTGAATTTATAATGTTGTTAAGCCATTCATTTGTTAAATCCAAAGACACAACACCTTTAAATGTGTCATCGTCATATACCGGAGCCGACAATGTAACCATGAGCCCTTTTCCTGCATGATCAACATATGCGGAAGTCCATATTATTTTACGCGTGGGGTTATTCTCGGGATTTGCCACCTTAAAAAATTCCACCGTTTTAAGATTTTCTGAATATTTAAAGTCTTTTGATGAAACCCATGGGAATATATTTATAAAGTTATTATTACTTGTGTAATACAACCACGCCACATCAGGATACTTTTCAAAATGGCTGGAAAAGAATTTATTGTATTGCAGTGCAAGATTTATTTCATTTCTTACCATTCCTTCTTCTGGAATCTGTCCGATGCCTGTAATGTTTCCTGTTTCTTTTTCATGCTGAGTACCTTTGATGGTATCCAAGCTGAAAGTATTTGTTTCTTCTTCATATGTTAATAAGCTTAAATATTTGTTGTCAATGACATACTCATTTTCAAAAAATAGATTCCCGTATATTGACATACTTTTTATAAAACTGCTGCTTATTTGAACATGCTCTCTGAGTAGATTTCCCCTTGCTCTTGAAGTTTCTTCGAATTCATCAAATGAAGAATCATAATTGTTGCTAAATGAAATAAGAAAAGCAATTATCAGGAGAATGATTATATTAATATTTTTAATGTTTGTAAACCTTGATTTCAAGAATTATACCAGCTCTGAACTATAGAAATATTCAGATATCCTTTTAATGAATTTCCTTATATAATCTTACAATTAGTATGCCTTTATTTCATACAGATTGTAACATTTATTTGTCTCTTTTGAAAGAAAAAAGTTTTCGGATATTGTCAAAAAATCAAATGAATTTTGTAAAATTCTTTTTAATCAGCTGACTATATTTTATAAAATATGATGTTGACTTATACTTAATAAATATCGTATTCTGACGATAATAGTTTATGTAGTTAAAAAATAAATTTACAAAGGTGACAATATGGCAGCATCAGCATTTGTATATACTATTCATTCTTATGTCCTATTGCTTTTCATATTTATAATAGTATTATTTTTTTCTATATTAATTAAAAAAAATAAAAAATTAAGAAGTGACAAATTAGAATTTGATGAAATGAAAAGACAGCTGGAAGAAAGTGAACTGCTTTTCAGAACAATACTTGAACAGGCACCATTAGGTATAAGCATAGGCGATTCCGATGAATTTGCCAAAGAATTTTCTCCAAAATTTCAGCCTTTCAACAAGACGTATGAGAAGATTTTGGGCAGAACAAAGGAAGAGTTGGCAGGCATTGATTGGAAAAGCATAACTCACCCTGATGACATAGAATATGATATGAGTCAATTAAAAAGGTTGTTGGCACATGAAATAGACAATTATTCAATGGAAAAAAGATATATTAAGCCCGACGGATCATTTACATGGGTTAACATGGTCATAGCAAGGCTGGATTTGGGCAATGCTGCTCAAACCCGAATGTGTATTGTTCAGGATATAACTAACAAGAAAATGGCCGAAGAGTCATTAAGAGAAAGCGAAAGAAGCAAGGCCGTCCTGCTCTCTCATCTACCGGGAACAGCATATCGCTGCCTCCCTGACAAATCAAGAACTATGCAGTTTATGTCAGATGGATGTTTTAAGTTAACAGGTTATTATCCAGAAGAATTCATAAACAACAAAACGCTTTCCTACAGTGATATAATAGCTCCTGAGCATAGATGTATTGTATGGAAGGAATGGGAAAGAGTACAGACATTAAAAACACCTTTCAGATATGAATATGAAATTGTTTCTGCTTCCGGAGAATGCAAGTGGGTATCAGAAATCGGTCAGAGCATTTATAATGAAGACGGTAAAATTGAGGCTTTAGAAGGTATCATATTTGATATTACAGATAGAAAAGACAGGGAAGAACAAGTAAAGTATTTAAGCGAACATGATTTTTTAACAGACTTATACAACAGGAAATTTTTCGATGATGAGAAAAATCGACTGGACAACATGAATGAATGCCTTCCAGTAACTATTATGATAGTAAATATCAACGGAATGCGCCTTATAAACGATGCGTTTGGATATGATGAAGGTGATCAGGTTATTAAGGAAGCAGCTAAGATAATAGAGAGCTGCTGCAGGAAAAATGACATCATAGCCAGGACTGCAGGTGACGAATTCAGCATTATTATGAAAAACACCAGCAATTATGAAGGTGCCTATGTACAGCGTGAACTGCAAAATTGCTGTGAAGCGCACAACAAAAAAATAAGAGACCGAGCCTTTGATATAAGTATTTCATGTGGCATAAGCACTAAAGAAAATGCAAATGAAAGTATAGACAAAGCTCTTAAAGATGCAAGCGATGTAATGCACAACAGAAAGCTTCTCAACAGCAAAAGTTCTCACAGTGCAATTTTATCTTCAATAATGGCTACAATGTATGAAAGAAGTCATGAAACTGAGGAACATGCCAAAAGAATTGCGTTTATTTCAAGGAAAATCGGGAGTAATATGGGGCTTCCTCCTAATGTACTCGATGAGCTGGAACTTTTTTCAATGCTTCATGATATCGGAAAAATAGGAATTGACGATAGAATCTTAAATAAGCCCGGAAAGTTAAGCGATATTGAAAGCTCAATAATGAAAAAACATCCCGAAATCGGATATAGAATAGCAATGTCTTCTCCGGAGCTGGAACCTGTAGCTCAATACATTCTGTGTCATCATGAAAAATGGGATGGATCCGGTTACCCTAAAGGTCTAAAGAGAGAAAATATACCACTTCTTTCAAGAATACTGGCTGTCAGTGATGCATATGACGCCATGACTGAGAACCGCATATACAGAAAGGCAATGTCTGTTGATGAAGCTATGGCAGAAATCAAGAATAATTCCGGAACACAGTTCGATCCACATGTTGTAAAGGTTTTTATTGAAAATTACAATAACATAGAAAATAATAAAAATCATTAATGGTATATTCTACAATATTTATTTACACTTAATGTGTACATTCAAAAAGATCAGCATATTACTGCTGATCTTTTAATGTAATAATATCTATATTTAGTAATTTATTCTCTTATGTTGACAATAATGATTAATGATAACCCAAATGCAACTAAAATCAGTTTCCCGGCATCGAATCTTGTATCCTCCTCCAGTGCGTTAAAATGAGGAAAAATTTCTAAATATTTTACATTAACCACAGTATTTGGTTTTTTTATATATACACCGTCACTATTTTTTTTAGTATATCCATAGAAAACTTCTCCGTTTGGAAGTTCAAATGTATAGCTCATGTTGAACATGTACTTTCCGGATCTTGCATATGGAAGTTCTCCCCCCTCCCTTCTTACATCAGTAATAACTGCCATGCTTTTTTCACCAGTTATTCCAAGCAGCACCATGCTAATGCCGTAAATTATCAATAGGGCACCGATTATTGAAATTAGAAATCTTCCTGATACTTTTCTATGCATTTGTTTTACCTTTAATGATTCTTTCTATTTCACCATAATTTTCTCTAGTGCAAAACAAAGTAATTTTTTCTGCAAATCCGCCATTAATCAATATAACAAAATGCTTTTCAATGTATTTTATTTTACTTACATTTGTCCACGGTATGAATATGCGATTTTTTGACTTAGCCAGAAGTCCTGCTCCGGAAACAGCAGGATTTCCGGAAAATATTCCTGCCAGCACTGTCAATCCATTCAATAATCGACTTTTTGAAGCTTGTTTTTCTTCTGTACGGCAATATATTCCTTTTTCATCCACAGCAAATTCTGCCTCATATTTCCCGCCATAAACTACTTTTATTAATAAATACGCCAAAAGCAAAGCCGTAATTATTAAGGCCGCTGCATATAAAGAATCCTTACTCCATCCGGACGAAATCAAAATGAAGGTAATTACAAGTCCAAATGGCAAGCCGACGGCTATACCCAGCTGTTTTAATATTATTAAATTTTTAAATATGGGAATACTGTTGGTCCATTGTGCCTTTTCTATTATATTTGTATCCATATTAATACCTTAATTTGAGCCAACAGCTTTCCATTCATAGACATATTGGGTGAAAAGCTTGTTACTGCTGAAGAAATATATCTCGATAACTCTTTTTGCACCTTCACTTCCCTCACCAAATGAAGCTGTAACAGTTCCGCTCTGAGATTCATAGTTGTTGCCATCATTTGTTTCAAAAGTTGTTTTTCCATCTTCCGTTGAAAGCCTTGTATTATCAATCCAAGCTCCTGTTGATCCTGACCATCTGAATGCTGATTGAGTATTGGCTGTGGCAGTAATGGTTCCACTCAATGAAACCACATCATCCTTCCCTATTACATCCGGTGGAGTGCTCCAGTTTGCCTGAACAGTAAGCGACTCACCGTTAACATAAGGCGGATCGTAATAATCATCAGATTCTCCAATGTAAGTTGTTGTTACGGAATACGCTCCTCTTCCATAGCTTGGAGAATAGGTATAACTTTCAGACAGGTTCTGCAGGTCCCATTCGCTGTCATTAGATCCATCCACAACTTCAGTCAGCACCCATGCATATTCCCCCGAAGTAGCTTTTTCTTCTTTTGCATGACCCATTTCCTTAAGTTTTGCGAAATATTGAGTCTTTCCGTTTGTTCTGTCCGAATACCACACTCCTATGAGTTTGCATACATCTTCTATTGATATTTCTCCTTCGCCTGCTGTTGTGCTGGTAGTAAACTTTTTGTCTGTGTGGCTTAATATTTGTCCCATGACAAGATATAATCTCTCGATTCTATCTTCAAGAGTAATTCCATAATCGTAACCAAAAGAGCCTTCTTCCAGGAGTCCTCTGTCTTCAAACATCTTCAGTATCTTTTCATGGTACTCTTTTTGTTTGTCCACATCCTGTTCTTTTGCAATTCTGTTGTCGAATTCCTGCTTCAGCTTTCTGTCTATTTCTCTCCTGATATTTTCTTCCTCTTCTTCTGTCAAATCATCGGTGCTGATTTTGTTTCTTTTGCAATAAGCATTTATTCCATCAGAATAAATTTTATGGCTTATTCCCCTCATTTGAAGTTTAAGCTGTTCAAAGTCTCCTGCATCCAAATTGTATCCGTGCTCTCCGTCTGCACCGTTTTTATATGCCGAAAAAGCATCCTCAATGTTTTTATCCTTCCAGTCGGTAATTGCAACATCAATTATTTCCGCACCGGCAATCAGCATTTTACCTGCAATGTTTTTGCTGATTATTGTAGTTGCCAGACCCTTTGCAATATCCTTCAATGCTTCCTCATAATCATCTTCAGACATATCACCTGCCATTTTCCCATAGGTGCTTGCAATGGTTACGGATTCTTCCATGAAATCACCGTCCAGCTTCATCTGGTCAAGAATTATTTTCCCTGCTGCGGAAGAGAAGTTTTCTGCAAACTCCAATTCATCACCATTTGCTGCACTGACAAACATCCCTCCCATATAAGGTATCTGCTTTGCCATTGACTGAAGAATTTTCCTTGTGGTTTCCTTGTTTTCTATGCCGTAGGCATCTGCAAGAGTGTCGTTAAGATAGCCTTCAAATTTTGCTACGAAGTTTTTTTCCTGGTCTTCTTTTGCCCAAGTGTTTGTTGCCATTCTTTGGGCATAATATTTCAGCTGTTCCTGGCGGGAAAGCTGTCCCACAGCATAATCACTGAAATGATACGTTGTAAATTCAACAGTCCCCTCAGAGAGATTCACACTGTCAGGATGAAAATATTCCCACTCTGTGCCGTTGAAATAAGCTGCAAAGACATCTTCCTCTTTTTCGATAGAACTCAATTGGTCATTTGGAATTTTGAATTTTAGGGTTGCAGGTTGATTTAGTCTTACAGTTTCCTTGCCCTTCACACCCACTGAAACTGGTTCACCTAAAAACCTAAAGCCGTCTGCGCTGTAATCACTTATATTTTCAATAGATATTACAACATTTTCATCAAATGTATTTTCAGGCAGCATTATTTCTGCTCCATCTTTTTCTGCTTCACCTACAACTGCTTTGTCATCAGCCTTCACTTCCTGTTCAAAAACATTTGCCCCCGCTTCCGACGGTACCATAGCCTCTTCTGTGTTATTTTCTGCCGATTTTGAACATCCCGCCAGCAATAAGACTGATATAATTGCAATAAATACTTTTTTATTTTTCATATAGCCTCCTTTTATTTTAACAAAGGACAATTGCACCTGAAACAATAATCGTCCTCAATGTCATTTATGCTTCCGCATGCATTGCAGAATACAATGGTATCATTTGACTTATCATATTTTTCATAAGAATTCAATCCCTTATGATGACGTACTTTGTCTCCTATTTTAAAATAATTGTAAACCGTATCATCATCTTCATTTACAATCCTGTGAACTTTTCCTTCATTATCCTCAATCATCACTTTATATTCCGTGTAATAATTAATGTAGTAATCATTATTTAATGAATTTTGTTTCTTTTGCTTTTTCTCTATTTTTTTATCCAGGACAACACCATCCCATGTTTTATCTTTGTTTCTTGAAATTATTTGAAACAAAGCCACCAACATGAACATTGCTCCTACAGCCACCCCAATTAACAAAGCCTGGGGATTTTCCATTTCATTGCTTGTTTCACCATAAATAAAAAATCCAACAATTGCAATTAAAGCAAGAAAAACTGAAAAAATTGCTGACCACCTGCTCGTGTTTAAAATATATTTATTGAAAGCAGGATCATTTATTTTAGCAGAATAACCGGCCATTGACTGCCTCCTTTCCTTTATTTTTATTATATATAGCTACTGGAATTTTGTAATCATTATTAACGGGTGAAATTGAAAAAGCACCATCACCTTTTTCGGGTGACAGTGCTAAAATCATGAGATTTTAAATTATCTTATCAGAAAGCATTTTAATCAATTCAGATTTGCTTTTTATATGTAACTTTGAATAAATGTTCTTTATATGAGTTTTTACAGTATTCTCACTGAGATATAATTCTTCTGCAATCATTTTATAAGTCCTGCCATTTAACAACAAGCCGACAATTTCATTTTCTCTCTCTGTAAGTTCATTAAATATCTTATATTTTTCATAAGCATTAAAATCTTTTTCTCTTTCCTGAACTGATGTCAGATACGAATGATTTTTCAATAACCTTGAGAGTTGGTTATGAAGTATGGGCAAAATAATAAGTATAATAAATAATATAACAAGTGCCAACACAGATGAATTTAATTTACTGTTATCTGTGTTGTAAATAGCACTGCCTATAATACCTCCAATGAGAACGCCAAAAACGTTAGCCGACAGCCCGATGCCAAGAATTTTAGAAGGGTTTTCAGTATAATCAAGAATTTCTCCTATTATGCTCCACCAAAAAAGATCATAAACACCAAAAGCACCCAGCAGCAGGGTGTCAATCAACAAATAGCTTAAAACTGATCGGTCGAAAATCATGAATGCTATAAAGGAAAACCCTATCATTGCAATGGCCACATATAGAATATAAGTTCTATTTGTCTTATCAGTTAGATTTTTCATAATATATATGGCTGCAATGTAAGGCACTGCCCAATACCAGCTTGTCAGCATTGGAAAATGTTCAAAATCAGGATTTATGACCTGATACATGAGACCTGAATTAACAGTCATAACAATAATAAAAAAACATAAAAGTACCAAAGGGTTTTTGATATTAATTTTACTGTAATTTTCAATACAACTTGCCTGTGTCTTACAATAATTATCAGAAAGTTTTAAAGCAAATATGAGAGCACCTGCCAGCATGACTATGGAAATTATTATTCCAGCAGTTACAGATATATTAACGGCTATAAAGTTAATGATAATCATAAAAACATTAGAAAAAATCAATACATCAGCTGCAATCTTTATGCGTTCATTGGATTGGGACAATTGCTTAAAATAAAATGCCCATGCTGATACAGAAGCTCCTGCTAAATAAGAGCATAAAATCAATGCAAGCTTCCATACAAATTCAGTTCTGAAAAGAAACACAAAAGTACATGCTATACAAGCAGATATAGAGATAATAATAAGCCTTTTTGCTGATTTAATATTCTTCACATAAAATGAACAGCTTAATAATCCCATAAGGTGAGCCACTATTGATTCAAAAATGACGCTATCTGCATCAATTTGATATTTTTCCAAAAAAACATACAAAACCTTTCCTTCAAAAGGAAATGCAAGCAGCCAAGAAAAAAACAAGGAAAATACAAGGACAGAAAAGTTCCGTTCATTTAAAATAAAAATATTTTTCTTGCTTTCATTTTTCATCATAATACACCCACAATAATAGTTGTTAATTAATATTTATTTTTTAAATTATACTTTAGAATCCTTCAAAAAACAATTAATAAATAAAATAGGAATATGAAATAAATCTGTTATAAATATGCTGTATTTATAATTCCATCTATAAATTAAATAGCATTCAACTAAAACAGGATAGAACGTTAAAAAATTCTATCCTGCTAAATTCATGCTAATATTTGTAATTTAATTTTAGAACATTATACTTAGATTCTATACTTTTTTTGCAAACTACCCTTATTACTATTTAATGATATTTTTCTTATGCCCTTTTTTTCAAACTAACATCTGGCTCAGACGGCAGTTTAAATAACGGAACAAATCTGTCCCATCCGGTCAATGTCAGCAGTAAAATTGAGACTACGGCTGTTATTGCCATAAAATTATACCTTATTAAGTCAAATGAAACAAAGTTATACAGTGGATATACTGCGTTAGCTATTCCCACGTAGAATCCTATATATACGTGCCACGGAATCAGCTGAGAACCAAAGACGCCTAATGCATCTGAAAAAGTTGCGTTTCTCAACTTCAATTTATACATGTCTTCAGGTTTTGCCTCTACATTTTCATCTGTCAAGTTCTTGATTATAGGTCCAATAGTTACTATCTGTGCCATTTCATCTGCCAAGGCTGCATTTCCTACCAAAGACAAAATTCCATTGGCAAACATCAGCTGTCTTACACTTTTAGCTGTTTTTGCAATGAAATCAGATAATGGCTTGAATGCATGCATCTTTGACATAATGCCTCCAAATGCACCAACCCACATCATCATAACAATAACCCATGATCCTGCATCTGCAAACCCAGTCATCATATTGTCCAGGAATTCATGAATAGAAGTAACTGTTCCTGCAAACAATCCGAATATCAGTGATGAAATGAGCCCTACTCCCAGACATGCCAAAGTTGGCACACCCTTTATAGCAGTAATCAATACCAGTATTAATGGAACTATCATAAACATTGGCACTCCATTTTTAACCTGGCTCAAAAGTTCAACTGCCGAAGGTCTTTCAATTGCCAGTGCATCATATACTTCCTTAGGAATTTGATTTATGGCATCTGCTGCATTGCCTACTTCACCAGGCATGCCCATACTTACCACTAAAAAACATACAGCAGCAAGAACAAGACAGCAAAGTGACCATGGACCTTGACTTCTTACTCTGTCTACAACTTGTACACCTTGGATTCCTGAGCTTACAACAGTAGTGTCAGAGATTAATCCTATATTGTCTCCAAAACAAGCTCCTCCTGCTATGGCGCAAACTGTGATTACGGGATTTCCTCCAACTATGTGGTTCAGCCATAAAAAAATCGGCGCACATGCTGCAAAAGTTCCCCAAGAAGTACCTGTTGCTACCGAAAGAATGGCTGCTATTATAAAGGATGTAACTGCAACTGTCTTTGCAGATATTCCTAAACCTAATGCCAAGTTGATTATAGCAGCACCTACTCCTGTTGACATAAATGATTCTGCCATAGCATAAGCCAGCATTAAAATGAAAAACACCAATTGCATTTCTTTTACATTGTTAACTGCGGAATCAACCAAATCACCAAATTTGACCTTTTCTGTAAGTGCAGCAATAATGGCTGCATAAACTACCGCAATCGGTGCAATTTGTAAAATGTCAAGTCCTAATGTACCCAAGTTGCTTGCTATCATAAGTCCAGCCATTAGAAACACTGGTGATAACTTTAAAAACGCTATCATAAAAATACCTTCCTCTTAAGTTTTGTTTAAAGTATAATGTCGTGTTAATAAATTAACAATGTAATTATAACATGTATAATCGTTTAATGCAAGCAATAAGGTTATTTTTTATATAAATTGTGTAACTAAAATGTAACCAAACTTGATTAAATGTATATAAATCAAAGCATAATAACAATTTGTATAAAAAAAACTGCATTTATTTGCAGATTTTTCATATGTATTAATAAAATAATGCGCTGAAAACAATTATCTTACTTCCTCTAAAACTTCCATCTCATAAACTACTATATTTTTTCCTCTCCTTTTAGCTTCGTAAAGAAGTTTGTCCCCTCTCTTTATAAAAGATTCCGAGCTTTCATTTTCTCTCAAAGTTGCTATTCCGAAGCTGCAAGTAATATTTTCTGATTCGCTCACCGTGATTTTTTCTATTGCAATCCTCATGCGTTCTGCCATTTCAGCAGCCTGATCGTTGCCCGTATTTGGAAGAAGAATTACAAACTCCTCCCCTCCCCACCTTGCAAAAATATCTGTGCTTCTGATTTTATTTTGAATTGATAAAACAATGTCCTGTATAACTTTGTCGCCAGTCATATGACCATAGTTGTCATTGACTCTTTTAAAATTATCAATGTCAAAAAACACCAGAGAAATATCACTTTCATATCTACTGCAGTAATCTGTCCACTTTTTTAATTCTTCGTTAAACTTAGCTCTGTTAAAGATTCCTGTAAGAGAATCTGTAATGGACAGCCTTAATAGTTCCAGACTATCTGCATACTGCTTTCTTTTATAATAATTGTTCAAATAGAACCCTATATTGCAATATGTTACAATCATTATGACATATAAAATTGTTTTTATAAGGACTGACGTATCAATGCCGTAAATATGATTTGCAGGAAACACGAAAAAAGCAATGTTTAGAAACAAAGAAATAAATTGAGCATTTATAAGCTTGTTTGGAGTGATGAAGATGGCTGCATTCATTGCAACAACACTCAATATGGAAAGAAACGTGAGTGTTTCATATTGGTTAATTATCATTAAAAAAGCCAGTACAGCTACAAATTCATAAGCGGTTATAAGATAAATCATAATATCACAATTGTTAATAAACTTCATTCCCATATAGATCAACACAGAACTGGCAAGAAAAATCAGTCTAACCGTGAGAATAAACTGAAAAGACTGCGTGTTCATGATTGAAAAATAATCTGAAACAACAAACACGAAATACACAAGTCCATATATAATAATTATTGGACCTATGACTTTGGCATTTCTTTTTAGTTCATAATTTAAAAATTCCTTCTCAATATTTCTGTCCTTAAATTCACATAAAAAAGATATATCGTAATTATTTTTATCCCCCAATTTGCTCCTCCGCATTTAGCATCATGTTAATATATATTATACGATAAATCCATAATTTTACAACAATACTTTGTAAAATTAGCTTTTTCTATCAAATAAAATATAAAGCCTTCTACGACTTTCAATAGTCATATGAAGGCTTATTTAGGTTGTTAAGTTTATATGTGTATTTTATCGCTAATGAAGCTACAGAGTCCTTGTTTGATTTTTCCACCTCTGATGTATTTTTCAATAACACAAAGTATGTCACTTCTTTTAAATTGCACATTAACAAGTGATTTTTCTAAGACTCTAAAGTCTTCAAGCTCAATGGAATCTGTAAATATTCTGCAATTTGCTATTTTTCCATCTGAAAGCTCTAAATTAATTTCAAAAATTCCCCAATCAAACTTATTCTCTAATACTAATGAAAAGTCAGGACTTTCTGAATAGTTCCACTCCCACGATTTATACTTTTCTACATACTTTGCTACATCTATTTCATTCTCATTCAGAGTGATTGTTATAGCCTCTGTATTGTAAAACTCATTGAAACTTGTTATGAGAGCAGCTTTTAAACTTTCAATAGTCATTTGCGGACATATTTCTTTTAAGTTAACAACTCTTGATAATACAGATTCAATTCCTTTTGATTTTAGTTTTAAAGGAGACACAGTTAAATATCTTGACAACTTATCTAAATTAACATCTACAAGCAGGGTTCCATGATGACAGCTTTTGCCTTTGTCACTGAGAAATGCATTACCCGAGAACTTACGTTCATCTACAAGCAAATCGTTCCTGCCATTAAAAAAGCTTTTAATTCCAAATTTATCAATAGCAGCTATAATCACTTTTAAATTATTTTCTACATCATAATTACTATCAGATGCTATGAACGTGAAATTAAGATTTCCAAGATCATGGTACACTGCACCACCGCCCGACAATCTTCTTATGAGGCAGACATCATCTTCTTTAAGCTTCTTAACGTCACACTCCTTGTAAGGATTCTGATTTCTTCCAATTACAATGGTATTTTCATTTTGCCACAGAAACAAAATTACTTCATCAGGCTCACTGCAATCCATCAGCCATTCTTCTATTGATAAATTGAATTTAGGGTCAAAGGATTCTGAGAGATATACTTTAAATTTATGCAAAATGTATTCCTCGGCCATCAATATTCAGCAATGCCTCGTGAATGGACTCAGCTGTAGTTGGATGAGCGTATATAACGTGTGCAGCCTTATCAATAGTCAAACCTGAGACTATTATGTTGCTGATTGTACTAAGCATGTCAGTAGCATGGACACCAACTATTGTTCCGCCTATGATTTTTCTTGTTTCCTTGTCAGCAATAAGTTTTACAAAGCCTTCTGTTTCCCCCATTGCTTGTGCCTTACCATTTGCCATTAATGGGAATTTGCCTGTCATGTAATCAATGTTTTGAGAATCTGCATCTTTTTCATTTAATCCAACATGTGCAACTTCCGGCATTGTAAATATTGCACTTGGTATTAAATCATAGCACATTTCATTTTCAATTCCGTTTATATTATCTGCGGCTACAATTCCTTGATGGGAAGCTATATGAGCTAGCTGTATCTTATTTGTTATATCACCGATTGCATATACATTTTGGTTGCTTGTTCTCATATGGGAATCAACCATTATGCCGTTGCGTCTTTCATTAAGTTCTACCCCAAGCTTTGTTAAGTCTAAGGATTCAAGATTTGCCTTTCTTCCAACTGCCATGGCTACTTTTTCACTGATAAGATATTTTGATTCGTTATTTTCATTGATTTCAACAATTTTTGTTCCATCTAATGCAGATTTAATAGCTGATGCCTTAGCACTCTCATAGATATTGATTCCTTTTTCAATGGCAGATGTTTTAATTACTTCTGCTACATCCCCATCCATATTATTTAATATCTGAGGGAAGAATTCCACTACATTTACCTTAGTGCCTAAAGCGTTATAAATAAAGGCAAACTCCATACCTATAACTCCCCCACCAATGATTGTAAGTGATGAAGGCACTTCTGTCATCTCCAACAAATCCTGGCTTGTAAGAATGTCTTCACTGTCCGCACCTTCAATTGGAAGAATAGCTGTCTTTGATCCTGTAGCTATGATTAAGTTTTGGAATTTAATTGTAGCATCGATGGATTTGTTTTTCACGGTGAGAGTTTCTGAATCTTTCACCTCAGCTTTGCCATTTAAATATTCTATCTCATGAACATTCATCAGGTGCTCAATGCCTGAAACCAATGTATTGACTACTTCATTTTTTCTGTTCATTATCTTTTCAAGAGAAAACTTTACTTCTCCTACTTCTATTCCGAAACTTTCAGAACGTCTTATTTTTTCTAAAGCATCCATACTGCTTACCAGTGCTTTTGTAGGAATACATCCATGGTTTAGACAAGTCCCGCCAAGTCTGTTTTCTTCAATTATGATTACTTTTTTTCCACCCTGGGCTGCCCTTATGGCTGCAACATAACCTCCAGGGCCTCCACCGACAATTGCTACATCCACTTCATAGCTTTTTTGTACAGGCTTTGCAAGACCAAATGAATAGGCAGGCTTTGATTTCACTGTATCTGTTTCTTTAAATAATTCTCCTTCAACAGTTCCAACAACCTGACCCTTTTTTACTATATCACCTTCGGTAATTGATAATTTTTCTAATACACCCTTGTATTGTGATGTATATTTAATTGTTCCTTTACCGGACTCTATTGAAAATATTGTGTCACCTGCATTTAAAGCATCTCCGGCTTTTTTATTTATTTTTCCGATTTTTCCGGACGTGTCATGTCCGGAAAGTTTTTCTATTATTAAATCATATTTCATTTCTTAAGGCCTCCAATATAATTTCAAATAAAAAGGGATTTCCCTTTTTATTTGAAATCGCCTTCAAATTCTACAATACATTCATTAAGCAGTGTTACTGCATACGCCATAGATGGTCCGCCGCCAAAAGCCACTGAAATCATAGCAGCTTCTAATATTTCTTCTTTTGTTGCACCTGCTTCAAAAGCCTTGTATGAGTGGTAAACAATACAATATTCACATCTGGTGAAACAGCCTATTGCCACGCTCATCAATTCTTTTGTCTTAAGGTCAAGGGCCTTCGGTTCATAAGAAGCGCCTAACAATCCCATAAAGGCACCTACATTTTCAGGATTTGTTGTTGCAAGATTTTCAAGTCCACCCACGAATGAATTAAGTAATTCTCTAACATTATAAGCCATTTTCTTTCTCCTTGATTTTATTTGTCTATGCAATGTTAAGCATAGCAATTATTAATGCTAAGTATAGCAAACATTTTGTTAAATTGCAAACAATTTTTTTAAAATTTTAAAAAAAACTGCTTACCATCATTTAATTGTGCTGGTAAGCAGTTTAATAATTATTTTTTAGTATTTAAAATCATTTTTTGCAAAACTTTTTCATAAATTATAAGTTCATTTTCATCAATTCCTGATACCAAATCTTCATTGAATTTAATACCTATGGGCATTAAATCAGAAATAAGTTTGTCACCCGCCTCAGAAAGTTGTATGTAAACAACCCTTCTATCGCTGTTATCTCTTTCTCTTTCAATAAAACCATCTCTCTCTAAGCGGTCGATAAGCCTGCCTGCACTAGAATCTTTCACATTCATAAGATTGGAAAGCTCTCTTTGAGAAATTCGCTTGTTTGTTTTCACATAATATAGTGCAATCCACTGAATACGTGTTATACCTGAATTCTGCAGCCTGCGGCCGAAGGCTTCCGAGATCTGCTTTATTGCATTTTCAGTAATATGACCCACACATTTATTTAAATTAAAAAACATATTGCCTCCTAAATAACCCTAAGTTATATTAATAAACTATAGACTCTGCACTTTTCTGGACAGTATGCAAGTCATTATGCAAATCATTGTATCATTAAAATGAACAAAGTGCAATATTAAGTAAAATCAATAAGATACCTGATAATCCTTGCATGTGAACTGAAGGCTCGTAACGTTGTTGAATGTGTTTGTTTCAGGAAATCCCAGTATTGTCAGTTTGTTTGGTTCACCAATTCTCTTGTATTCTTCAGCTTCATTCCACATCAAGACATTTAGCATCTTTCCCCTGAATTTTATATGCTGCTTTTCTTTTCCCATGTAAAATGGCTGCCCTGTAATTTCAAAATTGTCCAGAACAATATTTGGTTTTGGAAATCCCTCTCCATAGGGCTCAAGCATCTTAAGCTCCGTGCATATGTCATCATACACGTTATCCGGATCCAACACATAATCTACCTGATATGTCTTGACGAAGTTTTCTTCAGTGAGATTTTCTTCGCCTAAAGCAACAATTGTCTCTGCAAATTCAGATAAATTTGCTTTTTTAATTGTAAGACCTGCTGCCTTGGCATGTCCTCCATGACCTACAGTAAGATGGCTTATTTTATCAAGCTCGTCTTTCAGGTTAAATCCATCGATGCTTCTTCCTGAACCCTTCAGCAATCCTTCCTCGCTGTCAGTGAACACTATTGTTGGCCTGTTGTATTTTTCCTTGAGCCTTCCTGCTATGAGACCTATTATTCCTTCATGGAAGCTCTTGTCATATACAACCAGCACATTTTTAAGCTCATCATTTTCTACAATTTTTTCTGCAGTGCTGTATTGCTGTTCAGTCATAGACTTTCGCGTCTCATTTACTTCTTTTAAAAAATTTATGCACTCTATGATTTGTTGTTTGTTGTTTATAAGAAATAAGTCTATTGCCTTGTCAGTTTTGCCCACTATTCGTCCAATGGCATTTATCATGGGCACATAAATGAATCCCATGACAAAATGAGAGTTGACCTCTGTCTTAACATCGCATATTTCCTTGAACATTTTAAATACAGGACTTGGATTGTTGTTTATTATAGTTAATCCTTTTTGAACTATAATCCTGTTTTCGCCCACCAATGGAACAACATCTCCCACTGTTGCCAGCGCCACAATGTCCATGTGCCAATACACTTTGTTAATGTTGACATTGAGCTTCTTGTATACAAGAAGCATTAGTTTGAACAAAACCCCTGCACCGCACAATCCCTTGAACGGGTATGTGTCGTCCTTCTGCTTAGGATCAATTACTGCATCAGCAGCAGGAATTTTTTCTCCAGGCTCATGGTGGTCTGTAATCACAACAGTGAGTCCTTTTTCCTTTGCATAATCAATTGCTTCATTGGCTGCAATTCCATTGTCGCACGTTAATATCAGATTGGTGTTTGGAAACTGCTTTAAAATGCAGTCCACTCCATTTTTGTTGATTCCGTATCCATCAATAAACCTGTCATTGACATAATAATTAACATCTGCACCAAGCTTTTTCAATGTGATCATTCCAAAAGCAGTGGAACAAACTCCGTCACAATCGTAATCACCGACTATTGTAATTCCTTCATTGTTTTTTATTGCTGAAATTATCAAATCAGCACCCTTGTCTGCATCCTTCATGAGGGAAGTATCCAAAAGCGAGTTTATATCACAGTTTAAGAATTCTTCCATTTCTTCTTTTGTTGTGTATCCGCGATTACTCAGTATTGCTTGTACAACTTCCGGTATTTCTTTTATATTAAGTTTCTTTTCCACCTTGGGATAAATCCATCTGTTTTTCAATTGAATTCCTCTATTCATCAAAAATACATAATTTCAAATACAATTATATCCTCTGAGGACATAATTGTCAAAATCATACCTGCATTTTGACATATTCATTATTAATTACTTTATTCTTTTTCCCATGATACTAATTTATGTACTTACTAATATAATACAAAAAAGCAGATTGTTCAAAACAGTCTGCTTTTGACTCATAATATTATTTTTAGTTGCCTGTATTCTCGGATTTATTTTTACTAAAAAAGTCCTTCTTTAAATTTACAACAGTTCTGCTCAGGAATATCAAGCCTATAAGATTTGGTATTGCCATTAGGCCATTGGCCGTGTCAGCAAGTGCCCAAACAAATTCCAAACCTCCGATTGAACCAACCACAATGAATATAACCCACAATATTCTCATAGGTTTTATGCATTTAGGTCCAAACAGGTATTCTCCAGCCCTTTCACAATAATAATTTACTGAAATGAGGCATGAGTATCCAAACAATATCGCTGAAAAAAGCACTATATAGCTTCCAATGTTTCCCGGTAATGTCTTGTTGAAAGCTCTCATTGTAAGTGCGACACCTGAAACGCCGGTTGTCCATTCACCTGATACCACAATTGCTATTGCAGTAATGGTACAAATGATTATAGTGTCTATAAAAACTTCAGCCACACCCCAGATTGCTTGTTCAATAGGATGATTAACTTGAGCACTACTATGAATAATAGGTGAACTTCCCATACCTGCTTCATTGGAGAATAATCCTCTAGCAAAGCCCATTTTTACAATCTGGCCAATTGCTGCTCCTGCAAACCCTCCTGTTGCAGCAATTGGTTTAAATGCACTAGTAAATATTAGCGCTATAGCGCCTGGTACTTCTGTAGCGTTAAGAATCAATATTGAAATTCCTGTCAGTATGTAAAGGCCACCCATAAATGGTGTAAGGAACTCACATACTTGCCCCATTCTTTTTATACCCCCAAGAATTACCACTGCTGTAAGGGCCGAAAGAATTACTCCTGTTATTATAGGTTTGACACCCCATTGTTCCTGAACAGAAAGCGCTATGGAATTTGTATCAACAACAGCTCCCATTATAAAATAAGTTATGATAACCATAATGCAGAAAAAGTATGACAAGAATTTATTATGAAGTCCTTTATCTAGATAATACATTGCACCGCCGGCAATTGACCCATCTTCCTTTTTTTCGCGATACTTAATACCAAGGGCAATTTCTGAAAACTTCGATGCCATTCCAAAGAATGCAGAAACCCACATCCAGAATACTGCTCCAGGTCCGCCTATGGCTATGGCAGTGGCCACGCCTGCAATATTTCCCGTTCCTACAACAGCAGCAATAGCTGTAAGTCCTGCCTGCCCGGAGGTAATATCACCATCTACACCACTTGTCTTTTTGAACATCTTCCCAACTGTATTTCTCATTATAAATCTGAAATTGAAAATCTGCGGCCACCCAAGTCTAAAACTTAGAAAAATACCAGTGCCCACCAAAAGTGCAATCATGTATGGTCCCCATACAATACTGTTCACCAAGTCATTAATTTGTACAATCTTTTCCATAAGTATTCCTCCTTCATCATTTGCTCAATAATATAGCAACAATTATGCCATATTCATAAAGTATGATGAAGGAAGGTAAACTTGCTCAAAAACAGGTTATATTTGAAATGAATAATTAGGACTTCATCTTACATACTTTTTCATATGTAAAGATTATTTCACAAACTGTGAAGTTTATTTCACATATTGTTCAGACATGCCGTATTCTTCCAACTTGTTGTAAAGCTGCCTCCTGCTTATTTCAAGTATACGTGCAGCTTCGCTCAAATTGTTGCCACATCTTGACAGAACAAGTTTTATGTACTTAATTTCATAAGTTTGTCTGATTTCTCTTAAGGGTTTTAAAACGACTACACTTCCTATTTCTGGATTTTCCTGAACAGATACTTTTATCGAAGGCATGTCTCTTTTTCTCAGTATACCATTATCACTTAACACAACAAGCCTTTCTATTATGTTTTTTAGTTCTCTTATGTTTCCTGGATAATCGTAGTTTATAAGCATTTCCAGAAGCCCGTCTTCCATTTTATTTATCTTTTTCTTCATCTCGTTTTGATACTTATCCATAAAGAAATTAATTAAAATAGGAAGATCTTCTTTCCTTTCCTTTAGCGTTGGCACTTCTACAGTTATTGTGTTAATTCTGTATAACAAGTCCTCTCTGAATCTGCCTTCCCTTATTTCCTTATCCAGATTCCTGTTTGTAGCACTAATTAACCTTAAATTTACACCAATACTTTTGTTGCTTCCTATTCTCTCGATTGCTTTATTTTCAATTACTCTTAAAAGTTTGACCTGCGTATTAAGCGGAAGTTCTCCTATTTCATCCATGAATAATGTCCCCATGTCAGCCTCTTCAAACCTTCCAATCCTCTTTTCAAAAGCTCCGGTAAATGATCCTTTCTCGTGACCAAACAGTTCCGATTCCAGCACTCCATCAGAAAAAACCTGACAATTTACTGCAACAAAGCTTTCTTCCTTTCGACTACTGCATTGGTGTATATATTTAGCAATAACTTCCTTGCCAGTTCCCGATTCACCTAAAATTAGTATGTTTGCATTGCTTTCTGCAGCCTTTTTTGAGATTCTCAATACTTCCTTAAACTTCGGACTGTGTGTTTCAAGCAGGTAATTAAAGCTCATGAGACTGCTTTTTATGGTTTTATTGTCATTTTCAAGCTCCTTTATTTTTAAAAGCTTGTCTATTTCTTTTAGGAGAATCTGCGGATCCTGGCCCTTAATAAAATACCCGAATGCTCCAAGCTTCATTGCAATTACAGCATTTTCTACGGTGCTGAAGGCAGTTACCAAAATAACTTCACAGTTATAGTTCTTTTCTTTTATTTTTTTCAAAAGTTCGGTACCATCCATACCTTCCATCTTCAAATCAGTAATCACAAGGTCATAATATTCCTTTTCAAGAAAGCTTAACCCTTCCTCTCCAGATGAAGCAAGTGAAACTTCAAACCCCCTGAATTCAAGCATGAGCTTGTATACATTTCTGAATTCTTCTTCATCATCTACCACCAATATTTTAAAATCATACATTTTAGCATGTCTCCTTTAGCAATGGAAATTTCATTCTGAAGATTGTTCCTTGACAAGGCTGACTATTAACATGAATTTCTCCGCCCATTTTCTGAACTTCATTATATACTATGTACAATCCAAGGCCTGTACCTTGTCCGACCTTCTTGGTTGTGAAAAACGGATTAAATATTCGTTCAAGATTTTCTTTGCTTATACCCGTTCCGGTATCCTTAAAATCAATCACCAAATATTCATTTTCCGCTCTGCAGTCTATAAAAATTTTCCCTCCATCATCCATGGCGTCAATTGAATTGGATAACAAGTTTAAAATAATATGATTCAGAGACCCTGCCTTTGTCAGGAACTTTATGCTGTCGCTGCAGTTTACTTTCACTTCAATTTTCTTCTTTAAGCTGAGCTTGTTTTCTAAGGCAACTATATTTAAAATTTCTTCCTTCAGATTTATGACTTCTGGTTTATTGTTTTCCATATGGGAAAAATTAAGCAGGTTGTCGACTATTTTACCAACTCTTTGAACAGATGATTCAATAACGTCTATAGCATCTTCTGCAACCTTATTTTGGTCGAAAACATATGTTTTAAGTATGTAGCAATAATTTTGAATAAGGCCAAGAGGATTTCTTATTTCATGAGCAACTCCTGCAGATAGCTGACCAAGAGCGATCATCTTATTTTGCTGTAAAATCTGCTGTTGACTTATTTTACTGTCTGTTATGTCTTCTATTACTATTAGGTATTTATAGTCATAATGCTCTATTTCAGAAATTGAAAACATATAGTAACGCCCATCGAACATAAATTCATTATCATTTTTTAAGTTATTTATATCTATATGGCTTAAAATTGGAATTTCTCTGTAATCTATACCTTCAACTTTTTTATTTTCTTCTTTCATGAAGCGGCAGAAAGATCTATTTGTGTTAACTATCAATCCTTTTTCATCCACACAAACCAGAAAGCTTGATAATGCGTCAACAGTAATCTGAAGGTTGTTCCTGCTTCTATTTAAATCATCTGTTCTTTTTTTTACCTCACTTTTTAAAGTGTAGCTCCACAAAGCCATACCCATGAAAAAAATAACTAATGTTGAAATAAGAACAGTGAAAAACATCATTAGGTTGTCCGGAACTCTGTATTTTAAAATCGGCTCAGAAATTCCAAACCATTTTTGATGTATTTTTTCAACGGAATTTGTTTTTTTCAAAGTCAATATTCCCTTATTTAATATGTTTACCAGCTGAATGTCATTCTTGTTTACACCAATGCACACCTCACGATCGTACAATGCAGCATCAAGAATCTTAACCTTGTCATCTATGCCTATTTCTTCTGCAAAATGCATGAGTACAGGCTCATCCCCAACAACTGCATCAACATTGCCTTCTTTAAATTGCTTCACCGAATCAAACAAGTCAGATGTTTCTACTATTTTTACACCCTCAATATTTTTTCTTATATATTCAACTGCATAATCACCGGCAGGGACTGCCACCGTATAGCCTTTCAAATCATTTGCATTTATAAATTCATCTGTATTTCTGGTCATAGCTATAGCACGCATACTGTAGATAGGCTCTGAAAACGCAAAATATTTCTTGCGTTCTTCACTGGGAAAAATGTCACACATATCAGCATCTTCAGATATGACACTGCCTAAAACATTTTCCCAAACCTGTGGAACAAACTCTATATCAACGCCAAGTTCAATTGATAATGCGCTGGCATAATCCAGTACCAAACCCTTGTACTGCCCATTAGCATTGTCAATGTAGGCAAAAGGTGGAGCGTTCTTGTCGGATGAAAAATAAATAGTACCCTTTTCAGAAAGGTACTCAGCTTCTTCGTCGGTAACCGGAATTGAATAATGAATATATTCATAAAGGCTTAAGCCATATGTATTGTCAATATACATGCTTGCTGCAAAAAAAAGAGTTAAAGCTGTAAAAATAGGTATAAATAAAAATAACTTCCTGTTTTCTGACATAGCAAATCCTTTCAGAGAATAATAAACCTATTATAACATTATTTTACAGTTTTTCACAGGTATAAAACTCAAGTTATAGCCTGTAATGTTATTAAAAACATACACTATCGTCTTTTCGTAATAATAGTGTATTTCTAACCAAACAATCTTTCTTCAATTTCCGAATTGAGAATATCAGTTATAAACATGTGTCCCGGAGCATGAGTTATTACAATTTCAGGCTTTGCATTTTCAATTGCAGCCTGTGGTGTAACGCCGCATGCCCAAAACACAGGCACTTCTCCTTCTTTAATTTCTACTTTATCGCCGTAATCAGGTTTATTAATATCTTTTATTCCTATTTCTTCGGGATTTCCTGAATGTATGGGGGCTCCGTGCACGTGGGGGAACATTTCTGTTATCTCATATGCTTTTTTTATGTCGTCAGATTTTATGGGTCTCATGCTTACTACATATGGACCTCTGAATATTCCTGATGTTTTGCACTGTATATTTGTTTTGTACATGGGGACATTGCATCCCATTGTTATGTGTCTTACTTCAATTCCTTCACGCATCAATGCTTCCTCAAATGAAAAGCTGCATCCTATGAGAAAGCAAACAAAATCTTCACGCCAATATTTTTGTGCATTATAACATTCATCTGTTTTCACACCGTCTTTGTATATGAAATACTTGGGTATGTCGGTGATAATATTTGCATTATGAGCTGTCATGCTGGTAATAAAACTACCTGGTTCAGTGATTTCAAGTATTGGGCATGGTTTAGGATTATATTCTGCAAACAATTTAAAATCATCAGCATATTTTTGCGGAAGTATAACAAGATTTGCCTGGGCATATCCGCCACACATGCCTGCTGTGGGTGTTGTGATTATTTCATTTCTTATTAATTTTCTTATTTCTTTTGGATGCAAGTCATGATAATTCATTTACTCATTCCCCTTCAACAAAATTGTTATCAATGTTTCTCTTGATTTATTAGAGTTCTTCTACTTTTACTGCATATGATTTTCCGTTTACTCTTACATTGTAACTTTTGATGTTATTCACTATTATTTCGTCTGCTATATTTTTGTTCTTAGCATATAATTGCTTTTTAACTTCATCAATTTTATTTTCTAAATTCTTTAAAAGCATGTGAGCTTCTTCTATGGTTGATTTTTTAAAGACTACAACATCTCCCGGCTTTGCCTGTGCCAGTTTAGGAAGATCTGCAGTTATGACATTGGCTATTTTTGTGTACCCTCCTGTTGTTTGTCGGTCAGCCATCATTATTATGGGAGTTCCGCTACTTGGCACTTGTATGGCCCCCATGGAAATACCATCTGATATTATGTCTGCCCCATCTTTGTGCTCTATTTTTTCTCCTGTCAATGTGTACCCCATTCTGTCGCAATTATTAGTCACACTAAATTTACTGTTAAAAAAGGTCTCAACTCCATTTTCTGTAAAAGCATCATCCTGTGGTCCTAACACAACTCTCAATTCAACAATTGCACTGCCATAGTCATAGAAATTTCCTGCTATTTCAATTCCTGACACACTCATGGGGGCTATTCCTGTCTTTAATATGTCTCCAGCTCTCAAGGTTCTTCCTTCATATCCGCCTATCTGAGCTTTCAGGAAAGTTGATTTGCTGCCCATTACAACAGGAACATCAATTCCCCCTGCAAAGGCTATGTAACTTCTTAACCCTGTTTTCATCCCTTTAAATGAAAGAAAGTCACCTTTGTTTACTGCAATGCTTGTGTTTAATTCTAATGATTTTCCATTTATTGCAGGCTGCAGGTCTCCTCCGGTTATGGCTATGACAGCATTATCTAAAAACTCAACTTTAGGTCCAATCATTGTTGCTTCAAGCAAGCCTTCATTTTCATCATTTCCAACCAATATGTTGGCTAATTTTGCAGCAACATGATCCATGGCTCCCGAAACAGACACCCCGTACTGCTGATAGCCGTACCTTCCTAAATCCTGAACGGTTGTCATAAACCCTGCATCAACAACTTTAAATTGTCCCATGTCCATCCCCTCCGTCCTCTTTAGGATACGTCATGTATTCATAAGTTCCATTATCCAATTGCTGCTTGATTTTTTCATATTCTAGTTCGTTAATTTTCTTAAATTTTATATAGTTTCCTGATTTGAGCAATATTGGATTTTCTCTATTCGGATCAAATAATTTTATGGGAGTACTTCCTATGAGCTGCCATCCGCCAGGGCTTGATACAGGATAAATTCCTGTTTGTTCTCCGGCTATTCCTACGGAACCTCCAGGTATTCTAGTTCTTGGTGTTTGAAGCCTTGGGGCAGCAATTCTGGTGTCCATTCCTCCCAAGTATGGAAAACCTGGAGTGAACCCAAGCATGAAGATTAGATATTCCCTGGATGTATGTATTTCAACAACTTCTTCAACTGTTATGTTGTTGTGTCTTGCTACGTTTTCTATGTCCGGTCCTAAGTCACCCCCATACAATGTAGGTATCTCAATTACCTCAGGTGCGGGAAGCTTGATGTTGCTTAAATTTTCTTCAATCTTTTTCAAAGTGTTTACAAGTTTATAAAAATCAGTCTCTAATGGATTGTAATGTATCATCAAAGAACGGTACGTAGGCACCAGCTCCATAATTCCATGAACTTTATTAATTTCAATTGCAGATGCCATGGCTCTTATTTTTTTGTTGATTTCTTCAGAGATGCTGTTTCCAAACTCCATGTGTATAGCACTGTCACCTGAAAATAGATATTTTGTTTTGTCGTACATGATTTCCTCACATCTTATAATTTTATGAAACTTCCTATGGGAACAACTTCAACACCTTCTGCTTGAAGAGCTCTTTTAATTTTTTCAACAAATTCTACCGCCCTTGGGTTATCTCCGTGCACACATATTGTATCAGCCTGAATATCAATGTCTTCACCTGTAATTGCAGTGACTTTTCCTTCCTTTACCATTCTTAAAACTCTTAGTATGGCTTCGTCTTCATCGTGAATCATGGCACCTTCTTTTTTTCTTGATACCAATGTTCCGTCTTTATTGTACGCCCTGTCTGCAAACACTTCATTTGCAACCTTTAGATTTGCCTTTTTGCCTGCTTTTATCATTTCACTGTTTGCAAGACCTACAAGAATTAAATCTTTATCCGTTTCATAAATTGCCTGTGCAATGGCTTCAGACAGAACTGCATCCTTTGCTGCCATGTTGTAAAAAGCTCCGTGAACCTTCACATGCTGCAGACTAACGCCCTTGCTTCTGGCAAATGCCCACAATGCTCCAATTTGATATTTGATGTAGCATTTTGCTTCTTCTGCAGTTATTTTCATCTCTCTTCTGCCAAAACCCATTAAATCGGGAAATCCAGGGTGAGCTCCGATTGCAGCATTTTCACCGACAGCCATTTCTACAGTCTTGTCCATTGTTAAGGGATCTCCTGCATGAAATCCACATGCAATATTAGCAGAAGAAATGTGTTTAAGTACTTCTTCATCCATACCCAGCTTATAATCTCCGAAACTTTCACCAATGTCACTGTTTAAATCTACTTTGTACATTTATACCTCCAAATCAATCTTATTAATTAAAATTATTTTCCAGACGTTTAATATGATGCTGACAGTCTATATTTGACTGAATTTTCTGCTGTTGTTTTTAACTTAATAAAAATGCTCAAATTTTCTTCATAAGACAATCCATCTACTGTTGCTTCATTTTTTTTGCTGCAGCCGTCTACTGCACCTGCTTTTACAATTTTCTCCAATACGTCCTTGTATGTTTCTTCTCCGTACATGATTATTTTGTTGTTAGTAATGCAAAGACCTGCGCAGATTGCAAAAGCACCCCAATTAGAAACTCCTGCTACAATGAGGCTATCAGTCTCAACCTGTGCACATATGATACTTCCCTTATACACATGCTTTTTAACAACATCACTGACTTTTCCCATGCCCACTTCATTGCCCCCATCACCTACTGCTGATGTTTTTATATTATGCTGTTTTGCTTTAATGAACAGCAAATCTGTATTTGGGCAAAATTCAGTTATATCTTCTCCAATCATTGAATAACATCTGTTTTCAATGTTTCTGCCCGGGCGTTCAATTGCTATTATATGATCCGGTTCATATTTATTAATAATTAGTTCAGCTTGCTGGTCTTCCATGTTCTCTTTATAAATATGTATACTTGCTTCAAGATTTAATAATTCAGCACCTATTTTCAGAAACTTTTCTGAATACTTATCAGTTACAATTACAACTTTCTTACCCAATCTTTCAAGACCATAGGCTAAAGCCAGGGCACCAGGAGGTCCGTCCGTCTCGCCCACTCCTGCTGATTTTATAACAAAGCCTGTTACAATAACCACTGTTTGACTTAAGTTCAAAGATTTCACACAGGATTCGAGCTGCCCTCTGAGATTAACTTTATCCAATCCCCTCTTGTCAAGATTCCTTGAAATGATTTTTTCAATTTCATTAAATTTAACATGAAAGTTACTTCTAATATACATCAAATTCACCTTTTTTCAAACATTTTTGTAATGCTGGTATTTTTCTATAAATAAATGTTAACGATTGTATGTTTTGGTTTCATTGTAGCAGAAAATGATATATAATAAAAATATCTAAAATCTATTTGATATATTATTAATTTATTATAAATGGAGGGACAATGGACAACAGACAACTTTCATATTTTCTTGCAATAGTTGAAGAAGGAAATATTACAAAGGCAGCACAAAAACTTCACCTGGCACAGCCTTACTTAAGTCAAATGCTCAAATTGCTTGAAGAAGAATTGGGAGTGATTTTGATAGACAGGACAACACGAAAGTTTAAAGTTACAGAAGCTGGCCGACAATTAAGCTACAGGGCAAAACAAATTTTAGACTTATCAGAAGCAACACAAAAAGAAATGAAAGATTTCAACAAAGGCATAAAGGGTGTACTTTCATTGGGATGTCTTTCAATAGCCATAGAAACAGTACTTACGGAAAAAATTTTCTCTTTTCATAATCAATATCCGGGCATAAACTTTGAAATAAGGCAGCAGACCACTGATGAAATTTTGGAGCTTTTAAAGAGAGGGCTTGTGGAAATAGGGGTAATACGAGCACCTTTTAATTCAGAAGATTATGAATCCATATGTCTTCCAATGGAAAAAATGGTGGCAGTATCAAGCAATGAAATTAACGAAAAAAAAAGCGGCAGTAGATTGTCCCTAGAAGAACTATCCCAAAAGCCGCTGATGGTGCACAGAAGATTTGAAAAAGACATTGTGAACATGTTCCGTGAAAAAGGATTAAAGCCAAGAATCCTGTGTAAAATTGAAGATACAAGGCCCCTTCTGCTTCTTGCGGAACAGGGAATGGGAGTTTCAATTGTACCAAGAGACTGGACTAATCTCATTTCAAATTCAAATTTAAAAAGCTATGAAGTACCGGATATAAACATAGACACCGGATTAGTGGTTGTATGGCTTAAAAATCATTACCTGACCCTGGCAGCCAGACACTTTCTCGAATGCTTCCGGTAAGTTATAAATCAGCAAGCATTTCAAGAAGTCTGTTGTTTCCTTTTTTAAAATAAATGTGAAGCCTGTGCTGGGCCCTTGTCATGGCTACATAAAGTAGCTTAAGGTCCAGTTCTTCTTCCTGGTACACGTCATCAATATTTATAATTATAACTGCATCAAATTCAAGTCCTTTGGAAAGATATGAGGGCATGATTACAATAGTGTTGTCATACTCTTCTTCTTTTCCTTCAATGAGCTTAATGTTAAGCTCTTTTTTCAGTTCTTTGTGTATCTTTTTACATTCTTCAGGAGTTTTTCCAATGAGTGCAATTGATTTGTAGCCCTCAGCCATAAGTTCAGACACCATTTTTTGTGCCGCAGCAATCACTTCTTTTTTTGTTTCAAAGGCTGTTGCTTCAGGAACATCTCCGTGCCTTACAACCGGCTTTGCCAGAATAAGCTCATCATTTGGTATGAGTTTTATGACTTCATTGGCAAGGTCCATAATTTCAATTGTTGTTCTGTAGCTTTGCTCAAGCTTCAGAAAACGGCTGCTGTCAGGTTCAAATATTTTCTCTAGAACCATTTTCCAATCCTTTATGCTTCTGTAAGAGTGTATGCCCTGTGACAAATCTCCAAGAATTGTGAAAAAGTCAGTGTTAAATATTTTTTTCAGCACATAAAACTGAAATAAGCTGAAATCCTGTGCCTCATCTATTACAACATACTTGATGTTAATAGAATTTTCAAAGCCCATTATTCTGTGTTTAAGGTACAGTAATGGAGCAAGGTCTTCAAGTTCCACCATGTTCATTTGAAGAATTTTTTTTGAATAATTGCTCACAACAGATGCAAATTCACTGCTAAGCTTGCCTTGGCTCAGTGCAATTAATTTTTCTTCGCTTGTAATGATTTCAATGTAGTAGTGGAACAAATCTTTTTTCACAAATTGACTCATGTAATTTTTTACGGCATTCTTTGTGTTTCTCTTTATTTTTTCCAGGGCTGCATCTCTTATGTTCAACAAGTCAACTATCACAAGCCTTCGTTCTTCGCTGTCAGGTTCATTTTTTCTTATGGTTTCAATTTTCTTGTCATAGGATAGTTTTGCTTCATCATAAATTCTTGATTTTTCCTTATCCAGGCGAAACCTCAGGTGCTTTTCAATTTGCTCGAACCTTTTATAAAGGGGAAGGTGGTTGTAATCCCGAAGAAGTGCATTTTTTACTTCCTTTATGCTCATGAGCGTACAGCCTTCAAGCTTGAAATCTTCCTCTGGTATGTAGCCAAGTTCAATTTCCTTCACATATCTTGCAAGGATGTTTTTGAATGCAAGAGAACCCTTGAAAGCTGAAACTTTAATTAATTCAGAATTTTGTGAATCCACATGATTTGTATTGATGATTGAAACAAGCTTCTCTTCGGAATCCGTGAGTTTGTACTTGTTTCCTATGAGCTCAAAGGCATAATCAGCATATGTGGTCTGTTTTACATTGTCAGCTCCAAGCTCCGGCAATACACCTGAAATATAGTTCAAAAACAATCTGTTAGGAGCTATAATCATGAATTCTTCAGGATAAAATGATTTTTCATATGTATATATGAGATAAGCTATTCGATGAAGTGCTATGGTTGTTTTTCCGCTTCCTGCAACCCCTTGGACTATCAGGGGCTTGTTTATGTCTGATCTTATTATGGCGTTTTGTTCTGCCTGTATTGTTGAAACTATGTCCTTAAGACGATTGTCTTTGTTTTCTCCAAGTGAAGCCTGTAAAAAAGTATCTGTGGCAGTAATGTCCACATCCATTATGTTTTTAAGCTGTTTGTTTTCTATTTCGTACTGTCTTTTTAAAAGAAGCTCACCAGACATTTCTTCTCCCAAATCATTGAGGTATGTAACATGTCCGAGCCTTCCGTCGTAATAAACGCTGGCAAGAGGTGAACGCCAGTCCAGTATCATGGGAACTTCCCAGTCAGGCCTGAGCAGTGATAACTTGCCTATATAAAATTTTTCTGTTAGGTTTCTTCCCTCTTCCTGAAAGTCAATACGAGCAAAATACGGTTTGTCCTTTGCCTTCACAAATCTTTCGAAGTTTCTTTCCAGCTCATCCAACAGTCTTGTGTGCAGCATTATGGACATGTAGCTGTGGCTTGAATCTGTGGGATCAAGGTTTGAATATGCGTCCTTTATTTCAGCCTTGTACAAATCCTTGTTCTTTTCCGATGAACCTATGTTGTTTTCAATATAATCAACAGTTTCTTCAAGTCTTTTTTGTTCTATTTCATAATCAGGATGATCTCTAAGTGTCATATATCCTCCTTCACCGGCATTTGTCGGCCGTTTTATATAATAACTTAAATAACACACATGGTCAAGGAGAAACATGGCGAATTCAAAATCAACAAAAGGAAAAAGGAACCTGCATAGCACAAGTTCCTTGTATCGTTACAACAATTGTTCGAGAATAGTTTTTACATATTCCCAGTTTTTCTTATTTTCGAAATAGGTCAGTCTACCTTTTTCCGTTATGGTGTAGTACTTCCTTCTTCCGCCCAGGGATTCATCACCCCAGTAGGAGATTATGCAGCCTTCATTTTCTAATCTTTTAAGGCTTGAATACATTGTGGCTTCCTTAGGTTCATATTCAACCGCAGAACTTGAATTAATCAATCTGGTTATTTCATAACCATATTTGTCACCATTCATAAGCTGCTTAAGAATCATAGTGTCAGAATGTCCTCTCAGCAAATCAGAGGAAATTTTATTGTTCATGCTTCCCCACCCATATAATATTTTCACTTTATCTCCCCTAATAATAAAGTTCACATTTATTATACACCTGTATTTTCAATCTGTAAACGTTAATCCCAATCATAATACAGGCAATATTATCCATTTATTTCCGATTGTATTATCAGCATTTGATTAATAAAAAACTCGCAGGGAAATAAAGCTTAAATATAATGAAATTTTTCCTATTCGTTACCAGGACATAATAGTTTTTATTTCAAAACTCTGTCCATGAAACCCAGAAAGTTTTTATAGCTTATTTTTTCTATGTCTTCCTTGGAAAATCCTCTTTCTTCAAGTTTTACAAGCATGTTGTTGCCTTTGGTTATGTTCTCAAGACCTATTGTTCCTTTGTAAGCATCACTTGTAAAGCTGTTTGTAGTATCTCCTTCTAAATAGTCAAAGAAGTCAAAACCAAGAGCCACACAGTCAATTCCAATGAGTTCAACAACATGCTCCAGGTGATTAATTAGAAAATCAACTGTCATGTTTTCAGGTTCAAAACTTATAAACTCATTGAATGAGTTCATGCCTATTAGACCTTTCTTTTCACCTATTGCTTTTATTTGATTGTCTGTGAGATTTCTCGGCACATCACACAATATCCTAGCATTTGAATGAGAGGCCATGAAAGGTACATCTGTTTCATTGCATATATCCCAGAAAGTTTTTTCGTTGGCATGGGATACATCAAGCATAATTCCAAGATCATTTATTATTTTTACTGCTTCTTTTCCTTTTCGGGTAAGCCCTCTGTCCTGATTACCCTTCACACCTGTTGCTAAATCGTTTTGTTCATTCCATGTGAGTGTTGCATGTCTGAAGCCCAGCTGGTACAAGGTGTACAAGTCATCCACTTCTTCGCCTATACAGCTTAATCCTTCCAACCCCAGCATTACAGCCAGTTTATCTTCTTTCATTGCCGTATAAAAATCATGTGTGTTAAGCATAACCTTTAAAAAGTCTCTGCTTTCCCACAGCTCACAGCTCATTGATTTTATGCTTTCAACAATTCTTTCCCTTGGTCTTTTATCATTAGGAGGATCTGCCCATATGACAAATATCCCCCCTGCCATTCCTCCTGTTTTAAATCTTTCAAGATGATCGTTTCTTATGATGTTTTTTCTCCCCAATCCCCTTTTAATTGTAACATCTGTCCAAATATCACCATGTATGTCCAGAAACATATTTCCCCCTTTGAAAACTACATTAATTGAAACAGGTTACCCATAAATATTCCAAGATAGTTTCCTATTACATATCCAAAAATTCCAGCCAACACTATAGGACCTATGAGTTTATTCCAGCCTTTGGCTATGGCCATGGCAGCTGCTGTTGTGGGGCCGCCTATGTTTGCATTTGAGCAAAGAAGAATTTCCTCCAGTGAAAAGTGAAATAATTTACCGAATATGAAAGATACAATCATGTTAATAAGCACTATGACCCCAGTGAACACCAACAGCAGAGGTGCCTGTGAAATAATAACGGGTATTGAAGCAGGAACTCCTATTACCACAAGGAATATGTAAATCAAAAATGTTCCAAGTTCCTGAGCTCCGTGAATGCTATTTATGAATCCAGGAGCATATGTAGCCAGCAGCATTGTAAATGTTGTTATCAAAAGATATTTGTTGCCTAAAAAGCCATTAAACAAATTCAACACAAAATTGCCTTTTGGTATAACACCGGACAGGAATGACGAAAGTGCTGTGGAAATCCATACTACTACAAAAGCAATAGCAACTGCAAAAGATATGTCTTTTAAGGAAATGTCTTTTCTTCCCCAGTACTGGGCAGCAAGTGTTTCTCCTTCTTCTTTATTTGCATTTTCAGCTACGGCATCAATGTGGGGATGTTTGAACTTTCTCATAAAAAATCCAATTGAAGGAATTGCCAGCAGCACAAAGAAATATAATGCCATTAAAAGATTGTCTGCAACTGTAAGGGCTGATATCCACTCTTCTCCTGTTCCAAATGATTCAGCCATGGCAGCAAAGTTTACGCCTCCGCCAATGTACGAACCGGTCATCATGGCTGCCATTTTGTATAAGTCCGGAATATAATTTTTCAGCAGCATAAATGATAATAAAACACCCGCAATGGTTCCTATGGAACTTAGCAAAAACATGATTAAAACTCTTCCGCTTTCCCTCCAGATTTTCTTGATGTTGGCATCAAATAATAAAAGAGGAATAGCAAGGGGCACAACATAACCCCATACTACATCGTATGTGGGAGCTGCTGTAGGAATAACATTGAAATTGGCTAAAAGCATGGCTGCCACCAAACCAATTATGGCGCCGGTAATCTTTGAAGCCCAGGCATAAGTTTGTTCAAGGTAAATGCTCATTGCAGCAATGCCAATGAGAATAGACCACAACGCCCAAGTGTTGTCAGCACTTATTAAAGTATTCATAATAACCTCCTTCAGCTAATTCTTATTTTGTTCATTTTATTGAACATTACTATATTATATTTAGATGATTTGAGTTTATTACTTATCAGACATTATTGAAAGTATAAAAAAGTTGCTTCGCAACTCCGCTAGGGGGACCTATGTCCCCCTTCGGCGCAAAAAATACTAACGTATTTTTTGCTGAGCACCCCCCTTGACGGCAAGGGCGTCCCGCCCTTTGCAATCCCCGTTTTTTATAAACTAGGAAAGAGAACTTTCCTCGTATATAAAAAAGACTTATCGTTATAAAACAATAAGTCAATTCTTAAAAAAATTATAAAACTCTTTCAGCTCTTCTTTCTTTTCTGGTGAAAGATGTGTTTTTTTGATGTTCTGAACAGCACCTTCCAGTGCATAAAGTCTGTTTATTCATGCTGAAGCATCTATTGCTTTTATTTTTAGCCAAGCTTCTTTGCTTCCTGTTTCCTTCAACTGCTCGTACGTTATAATTCCAATCTGATTAAGCTGTTCCTCAACTGTCTTTCCAATGTTTATTAAATTTGACAATTCTCCCATTTCATCCTCCTCATCACATTTATTTTCATTTTACTATTATGCTGTCCATAAAGCAAGTCTCACAAAATATTCACATAAAAAAAACTTGCAATCACTGACTGCAAGGTTTAAGTAAATTATTCTTGTACTATGCAGGAGCCATTTCTAAGTCCAAAACCATTTCCTGCCATGTTCCCGCCCTGGCCTCTTCCAAGACCGTTTCCTAATCCTCTGCCTTGAGCGTTTCCATTACCCATCATTCCACCAAATCCGGCACCAAACTGCTGTCCAACTCTTGTCTGGCCTGTTCCATCGCAAACTGCCTGATTTTCATCAATGGCTTTGATTATGGCTTCTGCCTCTTCCTGTGTCATGGTACCTGCCTCAACTCTTTCCTGAATAATTGCAATTTTGTTTTCAAGCATAGCTGATTGAAATTCTTCCAACGAATCATAGTCTTTTGCAATTTCTCCATATGTTTTTCCGCTTTGTAATTTTTCTTCAGTTACTTCCTCAACTGTTTTTCCTGTTACTGCTGCAGCTAACTCAGCAGGCGTAGCAAAATTTGCTGCGGCAAAAGCCGTTACTGTTGTTGTTCCTATTGCCATTACTACTGCTCCGAGTACTGCTAATTTTTTTAAATTTGTCATTTTATTGACCTCCCAATATTTGATTTTGTGTTTGTTTCTATGGTATTAATATAAAGCAGTACTATGGCAAAAATATGTCTTTTATATTTTATTTTTATGGTATTTAGTTACATTTAAAAGAACATCCTGAATTCAGGATGTTCTTTGTATATTATCTCCCCTGCCAGATGTGGATTAGGCTTTTGTTCATTCCTCGTGCAAACACGTCGGTTCTGTTAGGTCCCCACGATACTGCTGCAGGTTCTGAGTCAAGATTACCTCCAATGTTCTGCCAGTCTTCCCACCTTGTTCCATTCCATGTTCTCTTAATCAGATTGTTGTTTCTTCCTCGTGCAAACACATCCAGATGATTTGGCCTGCGTGATGAAACTGCCGGTCCTGATGTCAATGTTCCTCCAAGGCTTTCCCAGCCGCTCCAGCTTCTGCCGTCCCACCATTTGTGAATAAGATCGTTTCTCATTCCTCTTGCAAACACATCAATACGGTTTGGACCCCATGATACTGCTGCAGGAGAAGAGTTGAGGTTTCCTCCAAGGCTTTCCCAGTCATTCCACCTTGCCCCGTCCCACCACTTGTGGTAAAGAGCGTTGTCAGTTCCCCTTACAAATACATCCAGCCTGTTGGGCTGCCAGGATGCTGCTGCAGGTGCTGATGTCAAAACTCCGCCGAGATTTTCCCAGTCGTTCCATCTTGCTCCGTCCCACCATTTGTGATACATGGCATTGTCTGTTCCACGTACAAATACGTCTATTCTGTTAGGCCCCCATGATACTGCTGCAGGTGCAGAAGTAAGAATGCCTCCGAGGTTTTCCCATATGCTCCAGCTTCTGCCGTCCCACCACTTGTGGTACATGGCATTGTCAGAACCTCCCACAAAAACATCCAATCTGTTAGGCTGCCAGGATGAAACTGAAGGAGCTGTCGAAAGCACACCACCCAGATCCTCCCATCCAGACCATCCCTGGCCAGGTTCAGGACCAGGTCCAGGTCCTGGCATACCTCCACCGTCTCTTATAAGTTCCAGAACTATTTCAATAAGCCTTATTAAAATACGGTCCAGTCTGTTGCGAGGTATATTAAATTGTCTTACCATTAATCCATACCATGGAATTTGATTTTGAAACCTTGAATACAATTGATTTGCAGACATATTTCCTAACTGTTGGCTCATAACATAATTTACAGCAAGATAAAACAGCATATCAACTATATTTCTGTTTAGACCTTCCTGCTCAAGTTCATAATAAAGGCCGTCATGCTGTGAACGAATATTTTGCATGATATCCTGAACATTTCTTTCCCGCTGAGCAAATAAGTAATCTTGATTATTATTTATTGGTGCTTGAAATCCATATGGTTCATTAAACATTTTATATCCTCCTTAAATACTACTTATACTATTTTATTGTGATTTCCGGCACTTGTTACTGTTACATAGAAATTATGTTAATAAAAAAAGAGTGTGGACGGCTGTTTCACAGCCTGAGCACACTCTTAATCTGATAATTGATTTTTCACCATATTATCAGATTTTAAAACATTAGCAATTAATTAGCCTCGGTAAATTTTAACATTACATACTGCTTGAAGACCTTGATAAAGAATTAAAAAATATAATAAATGTCAATACTATAAACACAGATGTTATCAGCACTGTCCAGTGCATTTCAGCTTTTTCTAGAATCATTCCATAAACAAGAGCACCAAGGGGTATTCCTCCGCGAGAAATCATACTTACTAATGAAAACACACGAGACATATATTCATTTGGTGTCGCCTGTTGAATAAAAGTCTGAACTGGAACAGAGATAAACATATTTCCCGCACTAAAAATACCTAGCACTGTAGCCAATAAAATAAAGTAAATGATTGTATCATTACCTAATGTTAGTACACTGATGGGGAAAATTAAAGCTGTAAACAATAGCATTCCACACAAAAGTATAATAGAGCCTATAACAAGTAGCTTAGTCATCCTTTTTTCTTTTCTATATAATAAACCAATCATAATACTCCCTATTAGTGAGCCCAATATAATGATTGTTTGTAGATAACCGTATTGTACATCTGTATATGATAAACTTCTCTTGAAAAACAATGGTAGCATCACACTAAAAATTGGCTGTATGACAAAATAGCTCACTAAAAGAAAACAGCTTAATTTACGAATAAGATTATTTTGCAAAACAAATTTGATACCTTCAGATAAATCATTCATAATTCCTTTTATACCATCTGTAGCTTTCTGCTTTATATGAATATACCCAATGCCCATCTCACTGATTCCAGATAATAAAAATGAAACCGCATTAGCAAAAAACACAATAGTTATTCCAAAATTAGCATATAGTGCAGCACCTATCAATGGACCTACTAATACAGATGCACTCCTAGCAGAAGCTACAGTTGAATTATGACGAGTCAATTGTTCCTTATCCACCAGCTGGGGGAGCATTCCCCTTGTAGCAGGTTCAAATAACCCATTCATTAATGAAATAATTACCTGTACAGTTAGTAATAACGAAAGCTTCATTGTGCCTAAATAGGACAACCAACCTAACCCTAATAATACTACAGCACTGATGAAGTCGGTAACTACCATAATTCTTTTTCTATTCAGTCTATCTCCAATAACTCCTGCAAAAGGATATACAAGAAGCGCTGGTAATAAAGACAAGAAAGAAAAAACCCCTACTGTATTAGCCGTCCCGCCTATATCTATAATATATAGGGGCATAATCATCATTTGAATGCTCGTTCCAGTATCAGATACAATTCTACCTAATAAGAACAATAAAAAGTTAGAGTTGATGCATTTTCTTTCTCTTTTCATTCGGTCATTTCCTCCTGTCAATTATGAAGCCTTCAGTAATATTTACGAATCCTGTTGTAATATTTCTATATAACCTTCAGTTCCATTTACTCTAATCCTCTGTCCGTCTTTAATAAGTTTAGTGGCATTTTCAACTCCTACTACTGCAGGTATACCATACTCTCGAGTTACAACGGCTCCATGGGTCATTAATCCTCCCACCTCTGTAACAAGCCCTTTAATAGATACAAACAATGGAGTCCAGCTAGGATCAGTAAATGATGTTATTAAAATATCACCCTCCTCTATGCTGGCATCCTCCAATTTCAAAACAACTCTTGCTGTACCCTCGATGATACCAGCTGAGACTGGAACCCCTACAAAAGCGCCTTCTGGAATATTTTCAGTGTTATACTCCCCAGAAATCACTTCCCCTTCTGAAGTCAATACTCTAGGCGGCGTAAGCTTTTCATATGTTTTATACGCTTCTTTTCTCTTGGCAATTAAATTGTAATCTATCTTTTGTGTCTTAACGACATCTCGTAATTCGTCAAAATATAGATAATAAATATCCTCTATATCATTAATTAGTCCCTTTTGTAGTAAAGCATTTGCCTCCTTTATTAGAGCATTCTTATAAATTTGAAAACGCTTAATAAATGAATACTTAGGATATTCCCTAAAACCAATCACATTCCTTAAAACACTAATCATTTTCTTTGTCTTTTTAACCTTTGATTTTCCACCAGGCAATTGTTCTATTCTACCTAGTAGTTCTTGTTTTTTTGCTAATGCTTCTAGACGCCCCTGCTCAAATTTATCAACACTTGTAGTTTCCTCAACGCTTTTTATATTACTTAGAATCATAGGAATAATAGCTGTCGGTTTTTCACTCCAACGGGTCTTTGTTATATCTATCTCACCAGGGCAACGCATACCATACCTTTCAAGAAACTTCTCCATGGCCGTACCTACAGTTTTTCCACCTTCTAATTTTGATAAATCGTCAAAAAATGTCTCATCTGAAGCATTATTCAAATATTCAATAACTTCTGGGTATTGTCTTGAAACATCTGCTATCTCTAAAAGTGCAAACCCCATTTCAGTAGTAACATTATTTTCTACTGATTTAGAGAGCATATCTGCTGCACCCTTTTCTCCTAACCATTTTTCGATTTTTTTATTTATCCAACTAGATACAAATCCACCCACTACCATCATTTTCATATTTTCAGGACCTGTGAGAACATCCTTTAAATCATTTGTATCTTTTAAAATAAATTCAAACAGCTTTTCTCCTGACAATGTTTTAATTTTTTGTTCCATATCCACTATTAATTTCTCATTATAGGTGATTATATCTTTTATATCTTTAACATCATTTTTCCTGTACACTTTAATTGCAGGTATTATCCATGCTAGAGCTCCTGTACCTGCATTTATAGTACCCTTTCCTTTTGGAAGCTTATTGATAAAATCTATATTTTTCATTAAGTTAACAAGAGCATTCTTCATGAGTATGTCAGCATTTCCCGCACTAGAAATTAAGACCTTTCTTCCAATAGGTGAAGATAAATCATATGTCCCATCAATAAAAAGTCTACCGCCAGCGGGCTTTAAATTTTGTCCAAACCAAAATGATAGCATTTGACAAAATGACATTCCCAATGGTTTGATATCCTCAGTCATCATCTGTAAGTGTCCTAATGATACATACACACGGTTATTCGAGTCTTCTTCCTCTGGGATTGGGTATAATGTCGTGATAGGGCGACTCTGGACAATATAAAACATTCCATCAAACAGGCACCACTCAATATCTTGAGGATGGCCAAAATAATACTCAATATTCCTTCCTATTTCTTCAAGCTGTAAGATCTGTTCATCACTCAGTGTTAGTACATTTTGTTTTTCTAATTCAATTTTTCTTTCTTCAGTACCTCCTTGGTTCAGAGGACTAATTGCTAATTTTTTTATTGAAATCTTTTTGTGGATAATCTTACCATCTCGAACCTTGTAATTGTCTGCATTAACTAAACCAGAGACCAAGGCTTCACCAAGTCCATAACTTGCATCTATAGAAAGTACTTTTCGGTTAAATGTTACAGGGTCAGCTGTAAACATAATTCCAGAAACTTCAGGAAAAATCATCTTTTGAATCACCACAGATAAATATACCTTGTGATGATCAAATCCATTTTGTATTCGATAAATTACAGCACGATCTGTAAACAAAGACGCCCAACACTTTTTAATATAATGCAGAATAGAATCTATGCCAATTACATTCAAGTAGGTGTCCTGCTGCCCAGCAAATGAAGCTAATGGCAAATCCTCAGCTGTAGCACTTGACCGTACAGCATATGCATCCTTCTCACCAAACTTATATAAACAATTAATAATATCAGACTTAATTTCTTCACTGATTTCTTTTTCTTCTATTGCTTTACGAATTTTACCGCTAATTTCCTCAATTTTCTCTCTGTCTCTTGCCTGAAGCGATGATAATTTATCTAAAAGCATATTTAACTCTTCACACTCAACTGCCTTTTTATATGCCTCAGTTGTGATGCAAAATCCCTCTGGTACAAGTATTCCTTCAATTTTAGACAGCTCACCTAAATTTAATCCTTTTCCTCCAACAACCATAAGCTTTGTTTTATCAATTTCCTTAAAGCTAAGCACATAAGAATTCATGCAAATACCTCCTAGACATAAATTAAAATTATGAAATATTTTCAGTATATATTTCATAATATATCACAAAAATCACATTGTCAATATATTTATGAAATATTATCTTGAAATATTTCATAAATATTGTTACACTTGTAATGAGGTGAATCATATGAATGGATTTGAAATACGCAGAGAAAATAAAATTAATGATATATTAAATGCTGCTCTTAAACTTTTTTCAATGTATGGTATAAAAAAAGTCAGTATTGCTGAAATCGCAAAAAGTGCTAATGTATCTCAAGTTAGTATATATAATTTTTTTGAAAGTAAAGAAAATTTGGCAAGACAGGCTTTCTTCAAAATAATGGATGACATAATGATTGATATGAAAGCTCTAGTTGAAAGCGATCTCTCTTTTAAAGAAAAAATAAACAAGATGCATTTTATTTCTACTAATTCCAGCAATACATTTATTGAAATTTTTAATCAGATTGATTTTATAAAGGACCCTTTAATTCAGAAATTTCTTGATGAATATGGCGAGAATAAAACCATTCCCTTGCTAATGCAATTAATCGATCAAGGTAAATTAGAAGGGGATTTAGATACTGACATTTCCCCTGAATCAATTTTGATTTACATTCATGCAGTAAATAAAGCTCTACAGTCTAACTTAGATCAAAAAGTACGTAGCGATTTAGGCAAATTATTTTTTTATGGAATATTTAAAACAAGTAAATAATTAATTCTATTGCAAATAAAGCAAGGTACTCTTCTCGAATAAAAGTAGGTATCTTGCTTTATTCTCTTATTGTTTACCCCAATATTTCAACATATCCTTCAGTACCATTTACACGAATTCTCTGACCGTCTTTATAAGTTTTGTGGCATTTTCAACACCTACTACTCCCGGAAGTCCATATTCTCGTGTAATAACAGCTCCGTGTGTAGTGAAACCTCCTACTTCAGTAACTAATCCTTTTATGGTAACAAATTTTTTTAGCCTTATTGCTGCCTCCCGGTAGATTTTTCAAACGACTTATAATCTCTTCTTCCTTGTCCATTGCCTCCATGGTTTATTAGAAAAAAAAATGACTCTTGATTTAAATAATCAAGGGTCATTAAAAAATACCAAGTGTCGGGGTTGTCAATAGTCTGAACACGGCAAGACGTGTTAGTTATTTACAATCTTATGATGTATCACGGCGCTGGCCGTGCAGATTTTCAATTTAATTATTATTTTGCTCCCTGCAATGCACCGCCTGCAATGTCATCACCATCATCTCCGCCAAAGCAATCTGAAATTGGCTCAATTTTCGTGCTGTATATGATCTTCAGGAAAAATATGCTCAATACAAGAGAAGCTACTTCCGCTATTGGATATGACCACCATACAAGGTTCACATTGCCTGTGAGAGAAAGAAGATATGCTGCTGGAACAAGGACCACCAGCTGTCTGCCCACCGAAACCATGAGACTCATTACACCATTGCCAAATGCCTGGAAAACAGACCCTGCAACAACTGAAAATCCTGCAAAAATATAACTGAGACTTATAATCCTTAGAGCCGGAATTCCAATGTTTATCATGTCATTTGAAGCATTGAATAATAAAAGCATCTTTTCAGGGTACAGCTGTATTATTAAAAGTGCAAAAAGCATTATTCCAATGGCAATTTCTATGCTCAATCTGATTGTGTGAATTATTCTTTCCTTGTATCTGGCGCCATAATTGTATGAAATTATGGGAACCATACCGTTATTGAGGCCAAACACCGGCATGAACGCAAAACTTTGAAGCTTGTAGTACACTCCGAACACAGCTGTTGCTGTTGCTGAAAATTTCATCAGAATATTGTTGATGCAGTATGTTGTAACAGAAGTGATTGAAAGCATTATTATTGACGGAATACCAATTGCATAGATTTTTTTAATTGTTTTTATGTTAGGTCTGAAGCCATTTGCCTGAATTTTAATTTCATTGTTGTATTTGACGTTAAAAACAACAGCTAAAAGCCATGCGGCAATTTGACCTATGACAGTTGCCAGAGCTGCTCCTTCTATTCCCATTTTTGGCATGCCAAACAAACCGAATATTAATATTGGATCAAGTATTATGTTTATGATTGCACCGATTCCCTGCGTCATCATTGTGAATATGGTTTTTCCTGTGGATTGCAGCAGACGTTCAAATGTTACCTGTCCGAAAATCCCAATAGAAGCAATGGTGCATACAGATAAGTAAGAAATTCCGTATTCAATTATTTCAGCGTTGTTTGTCTGAGCTCCAAAATAAGGTCTGACAAATGTCATTCCAAAAACAAGGAATAACAAATAGCTTAAAAATGCCAGAAATATTCCATTGTCTGCAATGCTGTTTACTTCTTCCATGTTTTTCTCACCAAGGTTTTTTGAAAGCAAAGCATTGATTCCTACACCTGTACCTACTGCTATAGCCACCATAAGGTTTTGAACCGGAAAAGACAGCGATACTGCAGTCAGTGCATCCTCGCTGATTCTTGCAACGAATATGCTGTCAACAACATTATATAAAGCCTGTACTACCATTGATATCATCATGGGTATAGACATACTTACCAGCAATTTTCTAACAGGCATTACACCCATTTTGTTTTCTTTGATTTGTTCCATTTTGTCCTCCTTCAAGTCAAGAAAAAAAAGCTGCCTGAGCAACTTTTTCTTGCAAAACAATATTATATTCCTAATGATATAATAAGTCAACATGAAGTATATATTTACTTATTGTTGATTTTCAGCACCTATGTATTCATCCACTGTCATAACCCTGGCAAATGTACCATTCAAGGAAGCCATAAACACATCATGAACCACACTTGCATGGATTTCTCCGTTTTTTGTGTTCAAGTTCTTTGTTGTGCACGCATCTTCAAGTACAGTTACATCATATCCGTAATTTTGCGCTGCTCGGACAGTTGTATCAATGCACATATGACTCATCATTCCGGCTACTACAAGCTTGGAAGCCTTTAAATCATCCAGACATGTCTTGAGATCAGTATTAAGAAATGAACTTGGATAATTCTTTTCCATTATAGTTTCACCATGAACAGGCATGACATTTTTATGAATTTCACACTTTCTCATCAGCTCCTGCTTAGTTATTTTATTGTCCTTGAAAAGGTGTTTTATATATATTACAGGCAAATTTTTGCTTCTGAAATGATTCAATATTTTAGCAGCCTTTAAAGATGCTTCATCAGCATCGAACAGTTTATAACTTCCTTCCTCAAAATACATGTTTTGAATATCAATTATAATCAGTACTGTATCATTCATAGCCATACTCCTACTATATATTTTCAATTGCATTTCTTGCCCAGTCTGAATCAGCTAAACTGCGTTCAATGAAATCACTTCATTCAATGCAGAATATCCATCCGTACAAGCTTTGATTCTTTAAGAACAACATTAATTTCAACATCATTTTCCACATTTTCTAGTATTGCCATATCTCCCTCAGATATTTCAATCTTCTCGCCAGTAGACACTTCAAAAACAGCTTCACCTTTGCCACAATAAAATGCATTGAAATCAAATGTTTTATTATATTCCCTGCAAAATTCATTTTTAAGTATTCCGTCATTTTCAACAACAGTCATCTTTCCATGAAAGTCCTTTGAAAGCATCATGTTGAAATCTGTTACCTTGCCTGCCGCTGATGATTCCCATCCTCCGTCAAACACATCAATATGTTTGTAGGGTTCCATAAGCAAATCATAGTGGTCTTTGTGAAAAACATGAGCCTTCCCTTCAAGCATGATCAAGTGTCTGGTGTAATTTTCAAGATTGCTGTATTTTGCTTCCTCTTCGCTGTAAGACTCGGCCATGCTGAGCCTAAATGAAAAATTCCTGTCAGCATAAGAAGAATTCAAAGGATAAATAAAGTATTGTCTGCTTTCTCCGCCTGCCCATTTTGAAGTTATAACATCATCTTTTCTAATTAATGTGGTTTTCAAAGCAACCTCCTTGTAAAATTAATATAGTATTTTCATAAGCGCTTCAGTTACAAATACTTAAAAATGCTCTCCGTTTTCGTAATATCTGCTTTTTTCAAGCGCTTGAAAAATAACGTCCACATTTTTGTATCCCAATAGGTTTATGTGCTTTGTAATTATCATAGCTGCTTTGTCTTGAACTTCCTGTCCTCTGTCAAACCATAAAACATCCACAGCCGGAAGACCTTCCACAACTTTTTCATCCATTATGAATGAAGAACTTACTACCTCTATGCTGAAATATTCTCTTGGGCACTGAATCAACTCCTGAAGATCATCAATCATCAATTTGCTTATTGTTAAAGCCTTGTTCATATCTATTGCTCTAAATCTTAATGCTGGCATAGTAACCTCTCTTTGTCTAAATTATTTTATTCTATTTTATCATATCAACTATAAAAAAACATTAATAAAAAACGTTAAATAAACATAGCAAATTAAAATACTAATATTATAAAATATATGCCTAACATTTCTAAGTAGGGTCAATATTACTCTCTAATCCTATTTACATTCCAAGATGGTTCTATTTTAATTTATATGGGTATGTATTGATATAAGTATTCAACAACATTTACATTCCAAGATGGTTCTATTTTAATTAAACAG
>NZ_VLKH01000011.1 GCF_007830175.1 Sedimentibacter saalensis
ATCGCATTGTCCGCTTTCCACAAATTGTGCAGCCATGCTCACTGCTCTTAAGCCTGAACCGCATACCATATTGATTGTCAGTGCCGGAATTTCTATTGGAACTCCTGCACCCAATGTAACCTGTCTTGCAACGTTTTGTCCAAGACCGGCTCCTAAAACATTTCCAAAATAAACTTCTTCGATTGCACTTGGCTCAATGCCTGCTCTTTTAATTGCTTCTTTGGCTGCAATCACGCCTAAGTCAACAGCTGATAACGGTGATAACGCTCCTCCGAAAGAACCTATAGGTGTTCTTGCTGCTGATACTATTACTGCCTTTCTCATAATTTGCCTCCTAAATTTATTATATATGATACATAAAGCAATTATCATGCCAACAATTAAATTATCCATTTATCGTTGATATATGTAGGAAGTTAAAAATCCAGGCAAATTATTTATAAATTCTTATATGCAAAATTGCATACAAAAAATATATAGTAATTGCAAAACTGCATATACTGGTTTATAATATGTATTGTTCACATTTAATAATAACACATTGTAAAAAAAATATCAATTGAAATATAAAATTTATAAATGAGGAAAATTATGAATTCAAAAAACATTGATTTAAACATGGGTTTTGTAATAACTGATGATAAGTTCAATATTTTATACTCAAACAATTTCTTTAAAACAAATATATGCAAAAATAATGAGGATATATTGAATAAAAAATTAACAGTTTTTTTTCAGGATATAAATGTTGATTCTGATGATGACCTTTATTCTGTAAAATACCGTGATAACTCGGTTTATTATGTGGTTCATAACAGGCTTAAGCTTCAGGGCAAGGATTTTTATGTTTTTTTCTTTTATGATTTTACCCTGGGCAATGAGCTGGAAAAACAAATAATAAGGCTCAGCAGCCAGCAATATCTTTACAATGAAATGCTCAACAAGCTTAAGGATGGAATATATATAACTGATGAAGAAGGTACAACCACATATGTCAATGATGCATTTTTGAACTTGTCGGGGCTTACCAGGGATCAGATAATAGGAAAAACCGTGTATGACTTAAGAAGGTTCAACATTCTTCCCAATTCATGCTGTGCCAAAGTAATAGAAACAATGGCGCCAGTTTCCACAATCAACAATTATTACAAGGGGCAGAGATGTCTGGTTTCAGGTTCTCCCATATTTGATGAAAAGGGCAATCTTGCTAAGACAATAGCTGTAATCAGGGATGTTTCTGAACTGGATGTGCTCATGAAAAATATTACAAAAGAAAAAAATCAGTTTATTAAAAACAGCGAAATAAAAAATATATCCAACAAGGAACCTTTTGTAGTAATAAACAATGAAAAAATGAAAAACATCTATACAAAAGCAAAAAAAATAGCCAATGTTGAGAGCACTGTGTTGATATTGGGTGAAACAGGAGTTGGAAAGGATTTTATTGCAACGTACATTCACGGCATAAGCAACAGAAGCAGTGGAAAGTTTGTAAAAATAAACTGCAGTGCTGTTCCGGAGCACTTGCTTGAGTCAGAATTTTTCGGCTATGAGGAAGGAGCTTTCACAGGAGCTCAAAAGGGAGGGAAAAAGGGACTTTTTGAGGAAGCAAACGGGGGAGTTCTTTATCTTGATGAAATAGGAGATATGCCCTACACACTTCAGGTGAAGCTTTTAAGTGCACTGAATGACCGAATGTTTTATCGCATCGGAGGAACTGCATCGGTTGAATTCAATGCCCGTATTATTGCAGCCACCAATGTGGATTTGAAACATCTTGTGGAAGAAAAAAAATTCAGGGCAGATTTGTACTACAGGCTTAACGTTGTTAATTTTGTCATTCCTCCTCTCAGACACAGGAAGGAAGACATTATTCCTCTTGCACATCAGTTCATTGAATATTACAACAACAAGTACGGCAAAAACTGCTATTTTACAACTAACTGCCTTGAACATTTCTTGGTTTATGACTGGCCAGGAAACATAAGAGAGCTTAAAAATATGATTGAACGTCTTGTGCTCATGACAGATGACGCATTCATTGACACAAATTTGTTTACTGAAAATCTCATGTTTAATGAAGGGGTAGAATCATTATCAGGAAACAACCATTTTATGCAGGAAGCCAAGTCATTAAAGGAAAGAATAGATGATTATGAAAAAGAAATAATAGAAACAACTCTTGCTTCTTCAAAAAACATGAAAGAAGCTGCCTTAAGGCTTGGAATAGACCTGTCGACCCTTGTAAGGAAAAAACAAAAATACGATCTCACCAAGTAACCGCTTAGGCGGTTTTTTTATTGCAGGAAAATTTTTCAATAAATTTTACCAATAATTGAATAAAAAAGACTTAAAATGCAAATATTACATATCAGAGATATACAGGAGGGGCCATGTTCTTTATAAATGATCTTAAACACATGATAAATACGGAAATAATAATTCTTTTCTTGATAATCAGCGGTATATTGATTTTTATAACCAGCAAGGATCTGAAGCGCAAAAATTATCACAGGGATTATAAAATAGTGCGCACTACGGGGATAGTTTACGGAATTCTTGCACTGGCAGCAGCTGCGGCAATATACATATAGGGGGAAAAATGAGCGAAAATAACAATAAAAACCAGAATACTACTAAAACAAACATTGATAAAGATCTGAATAAAAATGAAGCAAACTTAAGAAACATATTCAAAAATGCTGATGATATTGTCTTCAGAAAAATTGAAGGAGGACAAAATCAAAAAATCAACATGCTGTTGGTGTATGTGGACGGTATGACTACAAAGGAAGCAATTAGCGAATATGCTGTTCAAAATCTCATGATGAACTTGAATCTTGAAAACCTTGAGAAAAGTCCTGACAATGAAATTTTAAATGCTGTGTCAAAGACTAACATTGCAATTCTTGAGGTGAAGGCTCTCTTAACATTAGAAGAATGTGTGGACAAGATGCTTTCAGGGGAAACAGTGCTTTTGATCGACACATGCACAAAAGGTATCATGCTTTCATCAAGAGGCTGGCCAATGAGGGGAGTTCAGGAACCTTCGGCAGAAACTCTCATAAGGGGTGCAAGGGACGGATTCAATGAAACAATGAAAGTCAACATTACCCTTATAAGGAGAAGAATAAGGGATCCGAAGCTGAAGGTTAAATACACTCAGGTAGGCTCCAGGTCAAAGACTGACATGGCAATCATGTATATAGAAGACCTTGTAAACAAGACCGTTCTTGATACAGTGGAAAAAAGAATCAAAAACATCGATATTGAAGCAATTCTTGAAAGTTCCTACATAGAAGAAATGATTGAAGACGACAGCTATTCTCTTTTTCCTCAGATTGAAAATACAGAAAGGCCTGATGCAGCAGCTTCAGCGCTTCTGGAAGGAAGAGTTGTCATAGCTGTAGACAACACACCTACTGTACTTATTGCACCGGCCATTTTTGTTTCATTCATGCAGTCATCGGAGGATTACTATGAAAGGTGGCTTCCATCATGCATAACACGAATGATTAGATATGTGGCACTACCCATAGTAATGCTTTTACCTGCTTTGTATGTGGCTGTTACTCAGTTTCACCCAAACATGCTTCCAACGCAGCTAGCCCTTTATGTGGCTGCATCCAGAGCTAATGTTCCTTTTCCGCCTTATTTTGAAGCACTTTTGATGGAACTTGTAATAGAGCTGGTGAGAGAAGCATCAATGAGAATAACAACACCGGTGGGCTCCACCATAGGACTTGTGGGTGGTCTGGTAATCGGGCAGTCTTCTGTGGAAGCAGGGCTTATAACACCATTAGCTGTTATAATAGTTGCCCTTACAGCAATAGCTTCATTTACAATACCAAGCTACAATTTCAGCACAACACTTAGGATGATAAGATTTGCATTCATAATACTTGCAGCCGTATTCGGGCTGTTTGGTATATCCATAGGTTTAAGCGTGCTCATAATACATCTTTGCACACTTAAGAGCTGCGGGATTCCATACATGTCTCCGCTGTCAAGTTTCATTGAAAACAGAAGCGATCTGAAGGATACCATCATAAGGCCGAGGATAAAAAATATGGTCCGCAAACCAACATATCTTCAGGCAGAAAAAGAAAAGGGGAATTAAATGTTTAATCAGGATATTACACCTTATCAGAATATATCGATTTTAATATTGGTTTCATTTGCTTTTCAATCATTGCTGATGCCATCAATACTTTCAGAAATTGACGGTCCGGTGGGATGGATTTCCATTGCAGCTGCAGCACTGTTATTGTATCTGGCCATTAGACCGGTAAACAAACTCATGGAAAAACACAGTGAAGACACAATCATCAGCATTTCAAACAAGCTTTTTCCGAAATTTATATCAAAATCCATTGGATTATACTACATATTTATGTTTTTGATTTCAAACAGCATCCTTCTCAAGGACTTTTCGGAGCAGATAAAGCTGATGATGCTTTTTAATACTCCGCTGAGCACCATAATTATTGCAATACTCCTAACTGCAGGATACGCTGCTAAAAAAGGAATTCAGACTATTGCAAACATAACAAATATTGCTGTTATAGTTGCGCTTATACCCTATCTTTTGATAATAATATTTTCAACATATTATGCAGATTACACCAATATACTTCCGATTTATCCTGCTGATGTTGTTGGAGTTGCAAAATCAATACCTTTTGCAATGCTTGGTTTCTTTGGTTTTTCAATACTCATGTTTTCCAACAGCCGTGTGGCCATAAAGGAAAAGAATCTATTGATCAATAAAAGGTTCATTGTCATAAGTGCCATTCTTTATATAGCATGCTATCTTTTAATAGTTGTAAAGTTTGGAATGAAGGAAGCTGTAAACATGGTGTGGCCATTCATATCAGTAATGAAGTTTGTGAACATACCTGGTTTTTTCTTTGAAAGCACTGAAATTGTAGGTCTTTGTTTTCAAATTGTTGTTACATTCACCTGCATATGCATACTTTCATATTTTACAAACCTTTCCATGCAGGAAACTTTCAAAACAAGAGAAAACGGCTACTTCATATTCATTCAGATACCAATACTGTACCTGATGGCAGCAGCGCTTCCGGGAATGTACATGATGTTTCCATACATACGCATACCCATTTATGCACTGAGTGCACTGAATTTCCTCATACCGCTGTTAGTAGCGTATAAAAACAAATTAAGAGTGAAGAATGAAGAATTAAGAATTAAATGAAGGGTTTGTGCAGGGCACAAACCCAACGATAATTATTAATTCTTAACTCTTAATTCTTCATTAATAAAAAGGGGTTTATATGAAAAAGAAAAAATTAATTATAATGATGCTGGTAGCTGTGGCAACATCGCTGGTTCTTACAGGATGCTGGGATAGCGTAGAAATAAACAAGAGGGAATATCTGTTTGCTGTGGGAATAGACAAGGAAGGGGACACACTTAAGTTTACTGCTGAAATTCCAAAAATAAATGAAGGAAGCGAAGAACAAAGAATTATTTATTCCATGGAAAACAACAACTTTGCGGACTTTTACAACACAAGCTATCTTCATTCAGACAAAGCCATTTCAGACAGGTTGATGCAGGTTATAGTCCTCGGGGAGGAAACAGCAAAGGATCCGGAAATATTTAAAAAAATATTTGACGAAATACAAAGATCTCCTCAAATGAACAGAAGGGTAAAAATCTGCATTGCAAAAGGAAAAGCAGAAGACATTATAAACACAGAAATACCAAGCAACCCCATTGTGGGCAGATTTTTAAGCGACATGCTTGTGAAGCTTAAAAGGGAATCCTACCAGGACATATACACTTTTGATGAAGCAATACTTCATCTGGGTCAGACAGGAAATGCAATGATTCCTGTTGTTGAAATGAACGACAAGAGCCTTAAAATAGAAAGGGCTGCTGTAATCAAGGAATATGAGCTTCTTGGATTTTTGGAAACAGAAGAAGTGGAATCAATAATGCTTTTGTTGAATCCAACAAAGGCTAACATAAAGAACATAAACATTGAAGCTGACGAGAAAACTCTGGCTCTTGGGGCAGTGGATGTGAGCATGACGGAGGATATTGATTTAGACAAAGACAAACTAAATGTTGATTACTATATTACATTGTACTGTTATGTGGATTCATTCATTATAGGGGATGACAGCCTTGCAGATGAAAATTTCATGAACAAAGTGAAAGAAGAGTCGTTGAAAAAAATTTCCGACACCACATCTTCCACCATAGATAAGCTGCAGCATACATACAAGGCAGATCTTCTCAGGATAAAGGATGATTTGTACAAATTCCACAAGCAGGATTATGAAAAAATAATGGATAAATACGATGAGGTTTTTGAAGCAGCCGACATAAATGTTCATTTTAAAATGGATATAAAAAGTATAGGGCTGGTAAAATAGGGGGGAAAATGAGTTACAGAAAGAAAATATTATATTCGGCAGCATTTGTATTAATGGCAGCATTAGTTTCATACAGTGTTGAATCATACATGGGAATGGCAAAAATAAATGAAAAAGTTATCCGTCTTCACGTTATTGCAAACTCTGACAGCTTTGAGGACCAGCAGCTTAAGTACCAGGTCAGAAACAGCATCATAACAACTTTCAATAACCAGTTTAAAAATATCTCTTCAAAAGAAGACAGCGAAAAAATTATAATTGAAAAAATAGGCGATATCAGGCAGGAAGCAGAAACAGTGATTAAAAATGAAGGATATGAATATGAAGTGAACGTTTATTACGGAAATTACAAGTTTCCAAGGAAGCTTTACGAGGATATAGTCCTTCCGGAGGGTTACTACGATTCTGTGAGGATAGAAATAGGAATGGCCGAAGGGAAAAACTGGTGGTGTGTCATGTTCCCTCCTTTATGCTTTGTTGATTTCGGAAAGGATGAAAGTACACCGATTTTTGAAGTCGATACTGAAGCAAAACTCAGAGAAGTGCTGACAGAAGAAGAAATCGAGACTATAAAAACAAAAAGGGGATTAGAAGAAATAAAGTTGAAATCAAAAATATTTGAGTTTATAGAAAAAGGCAAGGTTGAAAATACAGGACTTTACTCCACTGACCGTTCTAAAACATACGCAGAATCAATTTCAATTAAGAATTAATAATGAAGAATTAAGAATTATGGTAGGCTTTGTGCATCTGCACAAAGCCATCATTCATTTTTAACTCTTAACTCTTAATTCTTAATTAATGAAAGGGTATATCCAGCTTCTTAATCTTGTATTGTAGAGTCTGTCGAGGAACATTTATGAGTTTTGCTGCTTTTGCAATGTTGTAGTCTGTCTGCTCGAGAGCTGAAATTATAATTTCTCTTTCCACTTTGTCAACAGCAACGTTCAATGGCTGTATTACACTAGTATCAAGAGAACTTGAGTATGTCGGGTGATAATTTTTGAACTGGAAGGGAAGGTGTTCTTCTCTTATGAGGTCACCGTCATACAAAGACACAGCACTTTCAATGGCATGTTCCAGTTCTCTGACATTTCCAGGCCAGCTGTATTCCATGAAAATATCCATTACTTCTTTGGAGATTCCGCTGAAAAACTTGCTGCACTTATCATTGTATTTTTTTATGAAGTGTTCAACAAGTATGGGTATGTCTTCTTTCCTTTTGCACAAATCAGGTATAACCAGTGTAATAACATTGAGCCTGAAAAATAAGTCCTGCCTTAGCTGCTTACTTTCAACAACTTCGTTTATTTCAGTGTTTATTGCTGAAATTACTCTCACGTCAACATCAACTGTGTTGCTTGAACCCACTCTTCGTACTCTTCCGTCCTGCAGAACTCTCAAAAGCTTTGTCTGAAGCTCCAGTGGCATGGAGTTAATTTCGTCAAGGAACAATGTTCCTCCATTTGCAAGCTCAAACAGACCAGGCCTGTTTTCTGCACCTGTGAAGCTTCCTTTAACTGAACCAAACAAAATGCTTTCCAGAAGATTAGATGGAAGTGCCGCACAGTTTTGAGCAATGAAGGGCTTATGCTTACGGTTGCTTGAGTTGTGAATAGACTGAACAAAAAGTTCCTTTCCTGTTCCTGTGCTTCCTGCCACCATTACAGGCGAATCAGACATAGCAGCCTTTAAACCAAGGGATTTCAATTTAAGCATTTCCTTATTTTGACCTATTATGTCAAGAAAGTTGAATTTTGCCAGTGGCTTTGAAGTTTTTTCAAGGCTTTCGCTTGTTTCGTAAAGTTCACGCTGCAGATTTACAATTTTTTCTGACAATTCCCTAACTTTTGTGATATTTCGTGAAACCTCAAGAGCACCAACTACTTTGTTGTTGTAGGTGATGGGAAGCGTTGAGTTTAATGTTGAAATTTTATCACCCTTGTAATTTACAAAATTTTGTTCAACATTGTAAATTGGTTTGCCGGTTTTAAGCACTTTAAGAATTGTGCTCGTGTCAAATGAAAGTGAAGGGTATACTTCAAGAATGTGCCTGCCTATGGCTTTGTCCACATCTATTTCATCCAGCTGCTTGGCAGCGACGTTGTAATATACTATTTTTCCGCTTGCATCAACTATATGAATTCCATCTGTAATGATATTAATTGCTTGAATTAAAGCATCAAAATATTTAATTTCCATAGCTCTCCTCTTTAGCGCCTAAAATTAGGCGTATAATGCCGAAAAATGGGCAACAATGTTCGTGTTTGTTGAAATGCGGTAATCTTTGTTTAAAATATATCAATTTTCAACTTGTTGTAACTTTCCTCTGCGCCGCCAAAAGTAATCTTGTATTCAACATATATTTGGCCTTTTCCAAATTCATTTAGTGAATTTTTATAAATTGCTGTAGTGAAATCAAGGTCAAATGTTCCATAGGGGGTGGTGTAAAGGTTGCTGTTCCTTGTATCCTGCTGAAACTCCATTTTGGAAGAATAAAGTCCAATCTTGGTCATAATCATTTTGTCTTTGTAAATTTTAAGCCTGGTCCTGCTTCCCTTGTTTTCTGTTATGTCGCTTTCATCATAATTTACTGTGAAGCATCCTCCGTGGTGTTCAAGAACTGCTTCAGTAATAAGCTCTATAACATCTTCGTTTCCAGCTTCGTCAACAGTCTGTGTAGTGGTTATTTTCAATTTTACCTTGTCCAATTTATCATCTCCTGATCAGGTTTTATTCTATTATCATTTGTACTGGATATTAATATTTTATTATTATTTCACAAATTGCGGTGTAAAATCAATAATTATGTTGTATACTGTTAATTATACCAAAGTTATAAGTGAAGAGCAATATCAAAAAGCTGAAAATTCGGCACTCAGTATTTTTTGATAAACTTTGTTAAAGTAAAAACACTGAAATATGCCTATTTTTATTTTTTTTAAAAGTTGGCATAATAATTGCACTATAATATTATGAATATACCCAATATTCACCCAATAATAAGCATTAATAGGAGGCGCTATGATTAAAAAAGGAAACCCATACGGAACTCACAGGGTTATAGAACCAAAAGGAGTGCTGCCACAGCCAGCTTTGAAAGTCGACAACACAATGGAAATATATGATAATGAAGTATTGATTAATGTTCAGACTTTAAATGTGGACTCAGCAAGCTTTACACAAATAAGTGACCAAGCAGGCGGTGACGTTGAAAAAATCAAAGAAATAATGAAGGGAATAGTTGCTGAAAGAGGAAAACACCAAAACCCTGTAACAGGATCAGGCGGAATGCTTATAGGCACAGTTGAGCAAATAGGACCTGCATTAGAAGGAAAGACTGATTTAAAAGTTGGAGATAAGATTGCAACTTTGGTATCCTTATCCTTAACTCCATTAGTAATTGAAGAAATACTTGAAGTAAGAAAAGAAATCGACCAGGTAGACATTAAAGGCAAGGCAATATTGTTTGAAAGTGGAATTTATGCTAAAATACCTACAGACATTCCTGAAAATCTGGCTTTGTCAGTTCTTGACGTAGCAGGAGCACCTGCACAGACTGTTAAGCTTGTAAAAGAAGGAGACACTGTGCTTGTTCTTGGTGGCGCAGGAAAATCAGGCCTTCTCTGCTTGTATGAAGCAAAGAAATTAGTAGGTCCAACTGGTAAGGTTATTTGCTGGGCACACAGACAAAGCTCACTTGATACTGTTAAAGAGCTTGGTTTAGCCGATGTTTGCATAGCAGGAGATGCTACAGACGCAATTGAAGTTTATGAAAAAATTATGGAAGCTACAGACGGAAAACTTTGTGATTTAGTTATAAGCTGTGTTTCCAGACCAAATTGCGAAATGTCTGCAATCCTTGCAACAAAGGATGAAGGAACAGTATATTTCTTCAGCATGGCAACTAGCTTTACAAAAGCTGCATTAGGTGCAGAAGGCGTTGGCAAAGACGTTAACATGATGGTAGGAAACGGATATTGTAAAGGACATGCAGAAATTTCTCTTCAAATAATGAGAGAAAGCAAAGAATTAAGAGACTTGTACACTAAATTATACGCATAATTTAAAGCAATTTATAAATTCAAATACTAATTAAGAATTATTTCTTAATTAGTATTTCCATGCTAAAAATAATAAAATGGAGGGATCATAGTGGCTTATTACAATGAAATCGAACTCTGGAAGGATGTAAAACCTGAAGAGTGGAGCGACTGGAAATGGCAGGTTGAAAACAGAATCGACTCTGTAGAAAAAATCAAACAAATAATCAACATCACAAAACAAGAAGAAGAAGATATATCAAAGGTGCTGGAAAAATTCAGAATGGGTATAACACCATATTATGCAGCACACATGGATAAAGATGACCCGAGAGATCCAGTTAGAATGCAGGCTGTTCCTACATTTACAGAAACTCACGTAAGTTCTGCAGACATGCTTGACCCACTGCATGAAGACACTGACTCACCGGCTCCCGGACTTACTCACAGATATCCAGACAGAGTATTGTTCCTTATAACAGACCAATGCTCTATGTACTGCAGACACTGCACAAGAAGAAGATTTGCAGGACAGTGCGATGATGAAGTTTCCATGGAAAACATCGACAAATGCATCGAATATATCAGAAAAACTCCTGTTGTAAGAGACGTTCTTTTGTCAGGCGGAGACTGCTTGCTGGTTTCTGACGAAAAACTTGAATATATAATCAAAAAATTAAGAGAAATACCTCATGTTGAAATAATCAGACTTGGTTCAAGAACACCTGTTGTTCTTCCTCAGCGTATTACAGACAATCTGGTTAACATGTTAAAAAAATATCACCCAATTTGGCTGAACACTCATTTCAACCATCCAAAAGAATTCACTCCTGAATCTATGGAAGCTTTGAGAAAACTTGCTGATGCAGGTATTCCATTAGGAAACCAGTCAGTATTATTAAGAGGAGTTAACGACTGTCCTCATATTATGAGAGAACTTGTTCATAAACTTGTTATGAACAGAGTAAGACCATATTACATTTATCAATGTGACCTTTCTCTTGGAATTGAACATTTCAGAACTCCTGTTGCAAAGGGTATTGAAATAATTGAGTCCTTAAGAGGACACACTTCAGGATATGCAGTTCCTACATTTGTTGTTGATGCTCCTGGCGGCGGCGGAAAAATTCCTGTAATGCCAAACTATGTATTGTCACAGTCAGCTGACAAAGTAATTTTAAGAAACTATGAAGGCGTTATAACAACATACACAGAACCACATCTTCCAGACATTGAATGTACATGCGATGTATGTCAGGGCAAGAAGTCAGATCCATTAACAGGAGTAGCAGGCTTGTTGCAGGGAAATGAATTAGCATTAGAGCCTACTAAACTGGCAAGAAGAGAAAGAGTTCACCACGAATAATACAATTAAGAATTATGCTGAAGAATGAAGAATTGAATGAAAGGATTTGTGCTTTGCACAAATCCTACCATAATTTTTAATTCTTAATTATTAATTCTTCATTATCAAAGGGGCAATATGAGATTAATTGAAGATATACTAAAAAACAATTATGAAACAGTATCGATAATCGGGCTTGCAAAAAATGCAGGCAAGACAGTGGCACTCAATTATCTCATAGAAGAGGCAGAAAACAACAATATTAATATTGGAATAACATCAACAGGCAGAGATGGAGAAAACACGGATCTTGTGACGCAGACACAAAAACCTTCCGTCTACGTAAGGGAAGGCATGTATGCGGCAACAGCCAAAAAAACTCTTCTGCTGTCTGATGCAAAGACAGAAATACTGGAAACAACAGGAATAAGCACTCCAATGGGAGAAGTCATAATTGTCAAGATAAGACAGGGAGGCAATATACAGATTGCCGGGCCTGTTAATGTTACGGATATGAAGTACGTGGCAGGGCGATTAAAACATTTTGGGGCACAAATTGTTTTTATTGACGGAGCAATTGACAGAAAGGCTGTTTCATCACCTGCAGCAACCGATGCCTGTATAATGGCAACAGGGGCGGTTTTAAGCAGGGACATGAAAAAAGTCATTGAAAAGACGGCTCACGCAGTTGAGTGCTATACTTTGAAACAAACAACGGATGAAATTAAAAGGATAGTTTCAAAGAAGAACAAAACATGCATCATATTGCATGATGGAAGTGTGATTGTTCCTGAAATTAAAACAAGCATAACAGGAGGCAAAAAAATAAGCGAGCTTATTGATGAGAATGCTGCTTGCGTGTTTGTCAAAGGGGCAGTAACAACCGCTTTGTTGAAAGATTTATGGGAAAACAAATATTTAAGAGGCATTGAAGTAATAATAGAAGATGGTACAAAATTGTTCACGGATATTAATGTGTGGAATGAAATGAGACAAAAAGGTCTCAAGGTTGTAACGCTTAACAGCATCAATGTTGTGGCTGTAACCTTGAATCCCGTATCTCCTGCAGGGTATTTTTTTGACAGTGCCTTGTTCAGGGAAAGCATGGAAAGACATATTCCAGCAGTGAAAATAGTTGATGTGGTGTCGGGCGGTGATGCAGAATGAAGCGTTTTATGACAGAGAACACGGCTAAAAATATAAACTTTGATTATATTTTCAGCGAGGTTAAACCAATTACCGAATATGGTATCAAAAAAAAGCAGGAAGCTTTACCTTTTTTTAAGGGTCAAGAGGCAGATCTTAAGAATGAGTTCAATAAAATAAGGGCATTTATTGAAAACAGAAAAAGGCGTGATATCATTGACGTGCTCAAACATATCAAGAACATATATGAAACAATAGAGAGGGCAAACAAGAATCAGGTTTTAGATGAAGTTGAGCTTTTTGAAGTCAAGAATTTCCTGATTCAAGTGCAAAGACTGGATAAAATTTTAAGAGGCATATCCATAAATAATTTAAAGCAGCTTACACCTCTGCCGCAGCTCTATGAACTGTTGGATCCATCTCATGAAAATCTGAACACATTTTATATTTACGATGAATATACGGAAAAACTTAAATCTGTAAGAAATGAAAAAAGACAAGTTGAAAAAGACATTAAGAAGTTAAAAACTGATATAAAAGATGATGTACAAAAAAAATACAACATCAAACTGAGCACAAGAGATGAAGCAACAATAAGCAAATCTCAGAAAGAAAAAGTCGAAGAAATGTCAATGGACACAAATCTTCGTGTATCAGGAGAAAACTATCTTAATGTGATTTTCAAAATCAAAAACAACGAGAGCATTGATTTACTGGAGCAAAAATACGAAGTTTTATCCAGGGAAGAAGAAGAAGAGGAATATAATATAAGGCAGGAAATTTCTTCTCAAATAAAAAAATATTATGGTGTGCTCATTGAAAATACCCGTGTCATAGGTGAAACGGATTATATAATTGCAAAAGCAAATTTCGCTCAGAAAACAAATTCCGTTGAGCCTGAAATAATTTCTGAGCTTCAATTGGATGTGAAGGGCGGAAGAAATCTTAAGCTTGAAAAGACATTGAAAGAAAAGCATGTGGAATATGTTCCTGTTGATTTAAACTTAAGAAAAAACGTCATATGCATTACAGGGGCAAACATGGGGGGAAAGACTGTATCCCTCAGGATGATTGGACAAATTGCAGCCATGGCAAGCTACGGTATGTTTGTGCCGTGTGAGTATGCAAAATTATGTCTTTTTGATCACATATATATATCAGTTGGAGACGATCAGTCCATTGAAAAAGGACTTAGTACCTTTGGGGCGGAAATAGTGAATTTAAAAGAAGCGTTGGAGAATTCTCTTGACAGGTGTCTTATTTTGGTGGATGAACTTGCAGGAGGTACTAATCCAAAGGAAGGATATGCAATCACAAAGGCTGTTGTCAACTATCTTAAAAAGAAGGATTGCATAACGGTGCTCACAACACATTATGACAATGTTGCAAATGATGATGAAGTTCAGAATTTGCAGGTTGCCGGGCTGAAGCTTCCTGATGAGGCTGATTTATTTGTAAACAGAAGCATTGAACAAATATCCAAATATATGGATTACAGGCTTATTGAAGTTAAATATAAAAGCGATATTCCAAAGGATGCACTGAAAATTGCAAGCATAGCAGGCATTTATCCGGAAATAATCGAAGATGCAGAAAATTATATTAATTAAGAATTAAGAGTTAAGAATTAATTGTATACATTAGACGCTGTCATTCTGAGGCGCAGCCGAAGAATCTCATGTTTTAAAAAAAGATGAGATCCTTCACTATCGTTCAGGATGACAGCTCGCTAATTATTCATTATTCATTCTTAATTACAAAAAAGGGAGGTAACATGGAAAGCAAATTAAACCTTAATCAAGGACTCATTGACAGCGCGCGTTCAGCTGCAAAAAATATAGCTGAAAATGTACAGCAGTTTATTGATAAAAACACAACTGTAACAGTTGAAAGAACAGTGGCAAGACTTATGGGAGTTGACGGCGTTGACGAAATCGACAAACCTCTTCCAAATGTACTTGTTGATAACATCAAGGAAGGCGGCGGACTGTCAAGAGGTGTAGCATTCTGGATTGGAAATGCTATGGTTAACACAGGACTCACTCCTCAGGAAATAGCAGAAAAAGTCAGTGCAGGTGAAATAGACATCACAAAGCTTCCAATTGCTGATGAGAAAAAAATCATGGATGCTGTTTATGAAACTGCAAAAATGATGGTTGAAAGAATAAAAAACAACAGAGCAAAAAGAGAAGATTATTTAAATACAATAGGTGAAGGACAGAAACCTTATCTATATGTAATTGTTGCTACAGGAAACATCTATGAAGATGTTCTACAGGCTCAGGCCGCTGCAAGACAGGGAGCTGACGTTATTGCAGTTATACGTACAACTGCTCAAAGCTTGCTGGACTATGTTCCATACGGACCTACAACTGAAGGATTCGGAGGAACTTTCGCAACTCAGGAAAACTTCAGAATAATGAGAAGAGCTCTTGATGAAGTGGGAGAAGAAATAGGAAGATACATCAGGCTGTGCAACTACTGTTCAGGACTTTGCATGCCTGAAATAGCAGCAATGGGAGCAATGGAAAGACTTGATGTTATGCTTAATGATGCATTGTATGGAATTCTTTTCAGAGACATCAACATGCAAAGAACATTGGTTGACCAGTATTTCTCAAGAATAATCAACGGATTTGCAGGAATAATCATAAACACAGGTGAAGACAACTACCTTACAACAGCAGATGCTGTTGAAGAAGCTCACACAGTACTTGCTTCTCAGTTTATAAACGAGCAGTTTGCTCTTAAGGCTGGAATTCCTGAAGAACAAATGGGATTGGGCCATGCATTTGAAATGAATCCAGCTTTGGAAAACGGATTTTTGTATGAACTTGCACAGGCACAGATGGCAAGGGAAATATTCCCTAAGGCTCCACTGAAATACATGCCTCCTACAAAATTCATGACAGGCAACATATTCAGAGGACACTTGCAGGATGCGCTGTTCAACTTCATATCAATTTGGACACACCAGGGCATCCAGCTTCTTGGTATGCCAACTGAAGCAATTCACACTCCTCATCTTCAGGACAGAATGCTTTCAATTGAAAATGCACAATACATTTTCAACAATGCTAAAAACATAGGCGATGAAGTTGAATTCAAGAAAGACGGAATGATTCAGAAGAGAGCTCAGGAAGTTCTTGCCAAAGCAGAAAACCTCTTGAAGGACATTGAAACTGAAGGAATATTCGACACAATCGAAAAAGGAAAGTTCGGCGGAGTTAAGAGAAGCTTTACTGGCGGAAAAGGACTTGCTGGAGTTGTTGAAAAAGATGAAAAATACTTTAACCCATTTATTGACTTAATGCTTGGAGGTGTGAAGTAATGGAAGGAATTCAAAAAGTTGATTTAACAAATGTAAAACCAGGAATTCAAAAAGTTGATTTAACAAATGTAAAACCTTATGGTGACACATTAAATGACGGAATGGTTCAGATGAGCTTCACATTGCCTGTACCATACGGCGACGAAGCAAGCGAGGCTGCAAAGCAGCTGGTATCCAAAATGGGATTTGACGAGCCTGCAGTTGTTTATTCAAAGGACTTAGGAGTTGGCTACACTTACTTCGTAATGTATGGAAAATGCACTCACACTGTTGACTACACAACAATTGAGGTTCCAAAGGTTGACATTGAGTTCATGGACAGACACCAGGTTGAAGATTATATAAAAGAAAATATAAAAAGAGATGTTGTTATTGTAGGAGCATGCACAGGAACAGATGCTCACACAGTAGGAATTGATGCCATCATGAACATGAAGGGCTTCGATGGAAATTATGGACTTGAAAGATACAACGGAATTGAAGCGATAAACCTGGGAAGCCAGGTTCCAAATGAGGAACTTATTGCAAAAGCCATAGAATTTAAGGCAGATGCAATTCTGGTATCACAGGTTGTAACACAAAAGGACGTACACATAGCAAATCTTACTCAGCTTGTTGAAATGATGGAAGCTGAAGGGTTGAGAGATAAAATGATTCTTGTGTGCGGAGGACCTCGTATTTCTCACGAACTTGCACAGGAACTTGGATATGATGCAGGATTTGGTTCAGGCAGCTTTGCTAATCATGTTGCAACATTTGTTGTAAAACAAATAGTTGAGAGAAACTTGATATAAACGATATAATTATAGTAGGAGTAATGCTCCAGCGGAATGGCAAGCCATTCCGTTTTTTTTGTTAGGCACTATATTTATTTGTCATTTTGTAGGGGCGTGCCTTGTGTCCGCCCGGGGTTATACTATACCTTGAAAAGCGTAAAAAGATGTTCTTACAATCTTGATAAAAATTTTTCACCTGTATGGAAATCCATATTCATATAATGTATAATGTACATAAATGAAGCAGGAGATTTGTATGGAAAAATATAAGAAATTTTTATACATCCTAAAGGCTGTAATATTCATATCATTATTCACATCTGCGCTTTACTTTGAAAGTGCAAAAAAGCAGCGCCTTATTATATTATGTTTATTGTTCATAGCTTTTCTTGTTACTAACATGGGGAAATACTTCATTAAGGATAAAAAGAGAGTTTATATCATGTCTTTTGCAGCGGATACAGCACTTATTTATTTAATTGAATTTAACTCAAGACTTCTTATCAATTACTTTTTTCACTCATTTTACATAATTGTACTTCTCGAAGCAACGCTTACATTACAACTTACAAGGGGAATAATACTTGGAACATTGATTGTTCTAGTTTCAATGATTAAGTACATATACTTGATTTACTATAAATTCAATTTATCAAGCGTGTCTCAGATGATGTTTTTTTTCATGATTAATATTTTAATCCTCATCATCGCATCTTTTGCTCAACAAAACAAGCAGGAGAAGGAAAAAAAGGACGTGCTCTACAAGGAGCTTCTGGATGCCCACAGAAAATTGAGAGAATATACTGATGAAGTCAACCGTCTTTCTGTAATTGAAGAAAGAAACAGAATTGCAAGAGACATTCACGACAATCTTGGACATAACATGACTGCGCTGATAATGCAGCTGCAGATGGCGGAGCATTACATGAAGACAGGTTCAGGCAAAACTCAGGAAATGCTTCAAAGCTCCATACAAACAGCAAGGGACAGCCTTTCCTCCATAAGAGAAGTTGTTGAAACTTTAAGAGGAAAAGAGAGAATAATATCACCGGAAAAAGCAGTCAGGACACTTATTGATGAATTTTCACAAAAGACAGGGGCTGAAATAAATTTAAATATAAGCGGAGAAGTAATAAATGATGTGAAAGCAGGAACTGCCCTTTACCACATATTGCAGGAAAGCCTCACAAACTCCGTGAGGCATGGAAGCGCCACAAGAATAGATGTTGAGCTTGATTATTCAGAAACTTCTGTAAGTTTTTCCATCAAGGACAACGGCAGAGGTTCTGAAAGCATAAAAGAAGGCTTTGGAATGAAGGGAATTCGCGAAAGGGTGGATGATTTTAAAGGCAGTGTTGAATTTCAGTCCCTTAATGGTTTTAACGTAAAAGGAATTCTGTATTTGGAGGATGTATGATAAAGTTACTGTTGGTTGATGATCAGGATATATTACTTGAAGGATTAAAGTTAATACTTGGCATGGAGGAAGACATAGAAATTTCAGGAACTGCCAACAACGGTAAAAAAGCATATGAATTTTGCAAGTGGAACATGCCGGATGTTGTGCTAATGGATATTCAAATGCCTGAATTAAACGGCGTTGAGGTGACAAAGATGATTCACCGTGATTTTCCTAAGGTCAAAGTAATAGTGCTAACAACATTCAATGATGATGAATATATTTATGATGCCTTGAAAAACGGAGCTTCAGGCTATATGTTAAAGGATACTTCCCCTTCTGAAATTGCCAGGGCTGTGCGCACTGTGTATAACGGCGGAGCCCTCATACAGTCGGAGGTTGCTGTAAAGGTAATAGACAAATTTTCAGAGCTTGCTAAGGAAAAAAGGGATAAAAGTATAGATCCAAGGACAGATTTGTTGACGGACAGGGAAAAAGACATTTGTCGTCTCATAGCAGAGGGAAAAAACAACAAGGAAATTGCAGATGAATTGTTTTTAAGCCAAGGCACTGTTAAAAATCACATAACAAGAGTTTTAATAAAGCTTGACCTTAGGGACAGGACACAGCTCGCAGTCTTCACAATCAAAAATGATTTGTAGATATTTAATTAAATATAGATTTTTCTAAGGGCGGACCTTGTGTTCGCCCTTGTCAGTAAGAAAAATAATGTGCCAAAAGTCATGCTTCACAACTTAATTATGTGATTTGCGATACTAGAAAACAACTTTCAATAAATATAAAATGGTATTGTAAGATAATAAAACCTACAGGAGGGTATTATGAAAAGACTATTATTTGCAGCATTGGCACTGATGCTTGTGATTTCACTGTCAGCATGCAATACCAGCAGTCTTGAAGAATATAAACAAGCATCGGAGAAAACGGATCAGATCACAAGGGGCAAAGTTTCTGGAGAGTTTGCAACTAAAATAGAACTCAACACTGAAAATATGACTGCTGAAGAAATAAAGGAACTTAATTATTACAAGGACATGAAGGGAAGCTTCAATGTTTCCTACGACGATGAAGCAGGAAAAAGCATATTCAGAAATTATCTCAACATGGGAGGCCTTGGATTTGACTTTGAAGTGTTCATAAACGGTGAAGAAATGTTTATGAAACTGCCGGTAGTTGGAAAATACATGAAGCTCGATGAAGTAGAGGCTAATGTTAATGTTGAAGAAAATGAAGAGATCATATCAGAAGAAACCATTGATTTTATAACACAAAAATGGATCAGCCTCATGAATGATGACGATGTTTTCAAGGGTAAGGATATAGTCCTTACAACTCCAGACGGAGAAGTCAAAACAACTGAGTATGTAATAAAATTAAATGATCAGCAGATAAAAACCCTGGTCAAGGATAGCACTGACATACTTTCAAAGGATGAAAAGCTTAAAAGTTTCTATAGGAAATATATTGAGAAAAGTTCAGAAGAATCAAATGTAAAATCTTTTGAAAGCATTCTTGCAGAATTTAAAATCGGCATAGACAATTACAACATTGAAAGCTTTATATATACTGCATATGTTGATATCGACGGATATATTGTAAATGAAACATTTGAAATTTCTGCTGCTGTCATTGACCCTGAAGAAAAGAATCTTAAGGCAATCAGTTACAAACTGAATTTGAACAATTTTGACATCAACAAGGAACAAAACTTTGATTTTCCTGTTTTGTCAAATGATAATACACTGAGTGTTGATGAAATGGATGAAAGTATGCCTGACATGATGAAGGACTTGTTCAATAATAAAGATTAGGGGTGTGTTATGTTAAAAGTTGAAAATTTATATAAAAATTTTGGAAAAGTCAATGCTGTTGACGGAGTCAGCTTTGAGGTAAAAAAAGGTGATGTGTTTGGGCTGCTGGGACCAAACGGTGCAGGAAAGTCCACAACCATATCTATGATTTCAACATTGCTGGCTCCTTCTTCAGGAGAAATATTGTACGATGGAAAAAGTATATTTGATAATCAGAAGTCAGTCAGACAAAGACTGGGGGTTGTTCCCCAGGAAATAGCTCTTTATCCTACCCTTTCCGGATATGAAAATCTCAGGTTTTGGGGAAGCATATACGGGCTTAAGGGAAGCGAGCTCAAGAATAGGATTGAAGAGGTTTCAGACATCATTGAGCTTAACGGCAGATTGAAAGACAGGGTTGACAAATACTCAGGAGGGATGAAGAGGAGGCTCAACATCGGAGCAGCCCTCCTTCACATGCCTGAGATGCTCATAATGGATGAACCCACCGTGGGCATAGATCCTCAATCAAGAAACCACATACTTGACACAGTTTTAAAACTTAACAATCAGGGCATTACAATAATCTACACCAGCCATTACATGGAAGAAGTGGAGTATCTCTGCAACAAGGTTTGCATCATGGATGAAGGAAAGATTATTGCTTCCGGAAGTCAGGATGAACTTGTAGAAATGATCAGAGAAAAAACACAGATAAATGTGAGACTGAACAGAGTGGATGGTTTAATATCTGAAAAGTTAAAAGAAATCAAGGGTGTGTCTGATGCAAGAATTTCTGATGACACTGTTGTGCTCCATGGAGATAATGCCGATACTCTTCTTGCTGACATTGCATTGAAGGTTTCAGAAAACGGAATGTTTATAAAGTCAATTGATGTCAAAAAACCCAATCTTGAAGCAGTGTTTCTTCATTTGACGGGAAAAGCCCTTAGGGATTAAGGTGAGCGTATGAAAATGTTAAGCATTATTATTAAGGATTTACGAACAATTTTAAGCGATAAACATGCAGTTGCAATAATTATAATCATGCCCCTCATATTGATGACAATATTGAGTTTTGCCTTGAAGTCTTCGTTTTCTGATGGTGACTATTTTGATGAAGGCGTGAAGATTGCAGTTGTGAAGCTGTATGACGGGGATGAGGATTCAAAGATGTTTGATGAAACCTTAAGAAACGGTATTTTTTCAAAAAATATGGGTGAAGAAACTATCACAAAACTTGGGGATTCAAGTCGTGATGTTGATCCTGAAAAAATATTCTTTCAAGAATTTCTTGGAAGCGATGAGGTTTCAAAAATAATATCATACCAAGTCGAAGATGAAAAAACTGCAATGGAGCTTCTTGATAAAAATGAAGTATCAGCTGTGGTTACTCTTCCTGAAAAATTTGTGTATGACATGAAAGTAAACCTTGTTACTCCATTCAGGAACAATGTTGATATAAAGGTTGAGGTGCATCCTGATAAAAGCATTGAAGGGGTGGTAGTAAAATCAGTGATGGAATCTTACTCCAGTGCAATGGCAACAGTCATCATAGGTAAGAATGTTATTATTGAACAAGCAATGGTTAATGGTGTAGGCGAACTTAAGAATTTAGACATTGTAATGGAAGAACTTACAAATGTGCTTGAACATATGGACATTGAAATAAAGGATGTAGTGGTTGAAGGAAGAAAAAGCATAACAAGCGCAGATTACTATGCTGCTGCCATGATGGCCATGTTTATTCTCTTTTCTGCAGGTCATGGGGGGAGAATGCTTCTGGAGGAAAAGGAAAATAAGACATATGGAAGGATGATAATGGCAGGAACATCAAAGTTCAGCATTTTGTCGGGAAAGTTTGTGGTTGTGTTTTTGCTTTGTTCCATACAAATAACAATAATGATAATTTACTCTCACTTTGCTCTCAAGGTTCATTGGGGAAATATTGTAAATACTGCAATAATCAGCGCTTCTGCTGCATTTGCTGTTGCAGGGCTTGGAGCTTTCATAGCTTCTGCAACTTTCAGAGCAGGCAACTTCAAACTTGCCAATACATTTGAGTCTGCAATCATACAAGGGATGGCTCTTCTTGGCGGAAGTTTTTTTCCCGTTGATGTTATGCCTAAAGTAATTCAAAACTTAAGTTTCTTATCCTTGAACGGATTAGCACTAAAATCTTATCTTAAGGTTATGATGGGGTACGGGCTAAATGATGTAATGAAAAATGTTGCGGCTCTTGGTTTAACAGGCATTGTATTTTTAATTCTCTCTGTTGCAATATTAAATAGAAAGGAGGAACATTATGTTAAGCATAATAAAGTTAAGACTGTTAAGGCTTAAGGATGACGTGCTGGTTTTCGTGCTTATGACCGGAATGGCACTTGTGCTGACGGCTGTGTTTGGAATCTCATTCAACACCTACAGGCCTGAAATTATGATAGTCGATGAAGATAAAAGCAATTATTCTGAAATGCTAATTGATGAGCTAAAAACAAACAATTCGTTTAATTTTATTGTGACTGACATGGATGAAGCCTCTAAAAGTGTTCAGGGAGGCAACGTAAGCGTTGCAATGGTTGTTTACGACGGTTTTGAAGAAAGTCTCATTTCAGGCAGTGAAGTGTCACTTGGGTTTATAAAAATAAAAGATGACACAATGATTCTTACCCTTCAGCAGGCAGTAACAAGCATTGCTTCAAAAATGGCAGGTGCAGTTAAAGTTGCAGATATTACGTCGGATTATATCAGTTCTCAGGATAATATGACTGATACAGAAGCTGTAAGAGCCAAGACATATGCAGGTGTCATGGATTCATGGAAGTACAAGAATCCTATGTATGTAATATCCACTATTGCCCATACAAAAAACCAGTCTGGTTACGACGGTATGAAGCATACCATGATAGGATTTACATTGTTTTTTTCCATGTACACCATGGTGTTTTCAATAGGAACAATATTAAGCGACAAGCAGTACAAGACATGGGAGAGGATGCTCATATCTCCGGTTTCAAAGACTTCCATACTTGGAGGAAGCATGGTCGTAGCGTACTTGGCAGGAGTTGTTCAGATGGGAGTGCTGATTTTGTGCGGAAACTACCTGCTTGGAGTTGATTGGGGAAACAGCATGTTCGGTGTATTGATGGTTGCAGCTGCATTCATATTTGCAGTAACGTCTCTGGGGCTTATGATGTCTGGTTTTGTAAAGACACAGGCTCAGCTTGGTGCAATTGTGCCGGTTGTTTTGACCAGCACATCCATGCTTGGTGGATGTATGTGGCCTCTTGATATAGTCAACAACAAGGCACTTTTGTTTCTGGCAGAACTTACCCCTCAAAAATGGGCTATGCAGGGAATAGAAGGAATAGCCAGCAAAGGAATGGGATTTGAAGCGGCAGTGTTTCCAACAATAGTGCTCATGGGTATGGGAGCCGTATTCTTCATAGCAGGAGTAAAGGTTTTGAAAACTGAGTAAATTGTATTACAAGTGTATATCGCTTCAGTCATATAACAAAGTTATTTCAACAATGTAGGGGCGGACCTCGTGTCCGCCCGTGTTTTAATTTAATAATTTTGTAATCTTTCGTTCGAGATGACATTAGTGCTCCTCTACAGCATTGAATCAAATTTGTAATCATATGGTGGTGGTTTTGTACCCACCTTTTTTTATTGCAGTTAAAATGTTAATAAATATTTTAAAAACACCACATACTGTTGACAACTTTTAAATTCAGCAGGATATATTGTCCAATTTGTATATTTTCGTTTAATATTAAAGTTGAGGGGTATATGTAAATTAAAGTGATTATTTAAAGGAGGATATATGGATTACGCTGACAAAATTAACATAGATAAATACAAGGTACCAACAGAAAGGCTTAAGAAAATCTGCATGACTGATGATGAACTTAATTTCTGCGGTTCATCAAAGGAAGTAAATTTTCCAAAGGGAGTCATAGGACAGGACAGGGCGGTAAAGGCAATGGAGTTTGGTCTTTCAATGAATGCCGCTGGCTACAATATTTTTATTCTCGGTCACCAGGGAACAGGAAAAAGCACATATGCTCAATCAGTAGTAAACAATGAAGCCGCTAAGGGAAAAATACCTGGAGACTGGTGCTACATCAATAATTTTAACGAGTGGGATAAACCACTGGCAATAACTCTTCCTGCAGGCCAGGGGAAAATTTTTCAGAAGGATATGGAAAAATTAATAGCAAACCTTGCTGTTTATATACCAAAAGCATTTGAAGGAAGCAACTTTCAACAGCAAAAGGAAACAATAGTTCAAAAGGTGAGCGAAAAAATGGCATCCATATTGAGGGACATTGAAAAAATGGCCATAACTGCAGGTTTTGGAATACAGCAGGCTGGAACAAAGATACTTTTGATCCCTCTCAAGGACAACAGGCTCATAACGCCCGATGAATACAACCAGCTGCCTGTAGATACAAAGGAAAAAATTGAAATAAACAGAAACAAGCTTGCAAAGGAAATTGATGACCGCATACGTGAAGGACAGGTTTTGCAGAGAATTTCCGAGGAACAGACAACAGAGCTGGAAAAACAAACTGCACATGCGGCAGCAGAACCTCTTATTAATCAGCTTAAAGAAAAGTACAAGGAAATACCTGCAATTGTCGATTATCTTGACAAGGTGCTTAAGGACGCCGCAGAAAATCACAGCATATTCAGCAGTGTTCACCACATGGTAAATGATGAGGTAGCTACGGAAGCTCAGGAAGAAACAGAAACAACCGATGAAGATGAAGATATGTTATTTGACGGCAGATTTTTTGAATCTAAAGACATAAAGGACCCATTTGTAAGGTACAAGGTCAACTTGTTTGTAAACAATGAAAAAGCAACAGGAGCTCCCGTAATCATAGAAAGTAATCCTTATTACTACAATTTGTTTGGGAAAATAGAATACAAGAGTCTTATGATGACCACAATGACTGATTTTACAATGATAAAAGCAGGAGCGTTACAAAGGGCAAACGGTGGATATCTGATTCTTCAGGCAAAAGACCTCCTCATGGACCCATATGCCTGGGATGCACTTAAAAAGGCTCTTAAGTACAAGCAGGCTGTTGTGGAAAACATCGGTGAACAAACCAGGTTTGTGCCTACAGTGACATTGAAGCCTCAGCCCATACCTCTTGATGTTAAAGTAATATTGGTTGGAAGTTATATGTACTACTACCTCTTGTCTTCCGATGAAGATTTCAAGAAGCTGTTTAAGGTTAACGTGGACTTTGATGTTGAAATGGACAGAAACCAGGAAAATATAAGGCAATATGTTTCATTCATAGGCTCAGTGTGCGAAAAGCAGCACTTGAAACATTTTAACAACAGGGCATTGGCAAGAGTGGTTGAAATGGGCTCTAGACTTGCTGAAAATCAAAACAAACTTTCAACCAGATTCAATGTGGTAAGCGAAATAGTGTATGAATCATCAGCGCTGGCTGAGGCAGACAATTCGGAATTTGTGGATGCATACCACGTAGACAAGGCGATAAAGAACAAAAAATACCGCTCCAACATGCTGGAAGAAAAAATGCAGGAACAGATTCTTAATAAAAAGGTTTTAATAGACACAGAAGGAGCTGTGGTGGGACAGGTCAATGGTTTGTCCGTAATGGATGCATCGGGATATGCTTTTGGAATTCCTTCAAGAATAACTGCAAGGACGTACACCGGCCGCCAGGGAATAATCAACATTGAGAGAGAAACACAAATGAGCGGCAACATCCACTCAAAGGGAGTGCTTACACTTAATGGCTACCTTGGAGGAAAATTTGCACAGGAAAAACAATTCGGACTTACGGCTCAGGTTACATTTGAACAGCTTTACGGAGGAGTTGAAGGTGACAGTGCTTCAAGTGCTGAGCTTTATGCAATTTTGTCAAGCCTCTCAAATGTTCCAATAAAACAAAACCTCGCTGTGACAGGATCAGTTAATCAGATGGGTGAAATCCAGCCTATTGGAGGAGTGAATGAAAAAATCGAAGGGTTTTTTGATATATGCTCCATTAAGGGACTCACAGGAAACCAGGGAGTTATAATTCCTGAAAGCAACGTTGACAACCTTATGTTAAAGGATGAAGTTGTGGAAGCTGTGGTCAAGGATGTTTTTCACATTTATGCGGTAAAAACCATTGAGGAAGGACTTGAACTTCTTACTGGTGTTGAAGCAGGAGAAAAGGGTGTATACGGTGATTATCCAATGGACAGCATTTTCTACCTGGCAGACCAGAAGCTGAGCGAATACAACAGAATACTGGCAAACAATGCAGACAAGTAAAAATACAGGATGTGTCAGAACAAATCTGCATGAATACAACATTCATAGCTCATATGTAGGGGCGGACCTCGTGTCCGCCCGCAACTTTGAATGAAAAAAATCCCTCATATATGCAATATTTTAGCAATGCATTCTATGAGAAATTTCGAAAGTTGCGCTAACCCTATTTTTCAGGAGTTGAAAAATAGCTCATCTAAAAATACCGTCAGTGTCAGAACAAATCTGCATGAATACAACGTTCACAGCTCAATATGTAGGGGCGGACCTCGTGTCCGCCCGCAACTTTGAATGAAAAAATTCCCTCATATTTCAATTCTTAATTCTTAACTCTTAACTCTTAACTCTTAACTCTTAATTCTTAATTATTGGCCGTTTCCTTCAATGCTGCTTCTTACAAGGTCCAAAGCAGAAGTAGCCGCTCTGTCCCTGATAATTTCGCGGGAGCCGGTATTTTTTATTTTCAAAACATTGAACTTGCCCTTGTAGTATACACATATATAAACCAATCCAACAGGTTTTTCTTCTGTGCCACCGTCAGGGCCAGCCACTCCAGTCGTTGATACACTTATGTCTGTTCCTGCAGCCTGAGCAGCACCATATGCCATTTCCTTGGCCGTTTCTTCGCTTACTGCACCAAACCGCTCCAATGTCTCTCTTTTAACCTGCAGCGTGTTCATTTTGGCTTCATTGCTGTATGTTACAAAACCTTCCATGAAGACTTTTGAAATGCCGGGATAACTTATTAATCTGGAAGCCACCATTCCTCCTGTGCAGGATTCAGCTGTTGCAATAGTAATGTTTTTCTCTATCAATAACTCGGCAGTCTTATCTTCAACCTTGCCTGTTTCAGTAACATATGCGTTGTTTTTGCCAAATCGGCTGATTAGCTCTTCCTTCACCGGTTCTATAAGCTCCATGCATTTTTCCTTGCTGTCTGCTTTGGCTGTTATTCTGAAAATTACCTTGCCTGCGCTTGCGTAGGGAGCAATTGTGGGATTAGTCTGATTTTCAATGATGTCCAAAATCATTTCTTCGGCAGCTGATTCACCGATGTTAACAACAACAAGCTTCTCACCATAAACCACCTGATTTGAAAATTGCTTCAGATAAGGTATGACTTCATTGTCCATGAGAGGCTCCATTTCTTTGGGAGGTCCCGGAAGCAATATACCTATTTTTATATTTCCTTCGCTGTCTTCACCCTTTAATATGCATGCATTTGCAGTGCCGTTGGCATTGTTCAGTATAATTGAACCCTTTGGGAAATATGCCTGCCTCATGTTGTTCTTGGGAAAGTCTTTTCTGAAGCGGGAGTACATCTCCTTCACATGCTCATAACTATTTTCATCATAAACCATTTCAACATTGAAGTATTCAGCCAGGGCTTCCTTTGTAATATCATCCTGGGTGGGGCCGAGTCCTCCTGTGCATATTACAATGTCAGCTCTTGAAAATCCTATGTCAAAACCTTTTTTGATCCTGCCGGGATTATCTCCAACAACAGACTGATAGTGTACATCAATGGCTATTTCAGCCAGTTTTTTTGATATATATTGGGCATTTGTATTGACAATATCTCCATGCAAAAGCTCAGTACCTACACAAAGTATTTCAGCATTCATTTTTTTCCTCCAATAATTGTAAATTACATAAAACTAATATAGTTCAAAAAATAATATGTTTCAACAACTTATTTATTAAATAGTAATACATTTATGCCATCTCGTAGGGGAGGACTATTGTCCTCCCGCAGAATTAAGCATAATCTAGAAATTTAATCACGTAGGGGAGGACTACTGTCCTCCCGCATAAATCTATATTTTAAATTACTTAGTCAACGCAGCAAATTTCTCAGCATCTCCAAAAATCTCATCACCTATTTCAGCAGCCTTTTCTGCAAAAAACAACCCTGTGCTCTTTGCGTGCTCCCAAACAAGCTCATGAAACATATAATCAGGATGCTGCTTCCCTCCTTCAACAAAGGGAGACAACTCTATGCAAAATGCAGGCCTTTTCATTATTGCCCTGAACCAGTTTTCAAAACCGCAGCCATAAATTTTCGGATCCATGCTGACTTTAGTTTTTCTGTAAATGTACTTTTTATTTAACTCATCCATAATTTTTTCGTCAAGGCCTTTAAACATACTGTGAGTTCCGCTGTCAGCCCAGAATGTGCAGTTGCCGGAGCAGTGATAAGTAACCATTAGTGAAAAATGATTTTCATTACAGAGATTAACCAGCGCCAAAGTTTCAGGCTCGCTGTTTGACTTAAATCCTTTAAATCTATCTGAGCATGGAATTTCTGTGCCGGGAACGCAAGTTCTTATTTCCCAGTTTCCATCATCAAAATTCTTGTTTAAATCAACACCGTTTGCATTTGCCTTCCAATAAGTGTGATCCTCTCCCCATATATGCATAGTTTTAAGTTCTTCATAGTTTGAAGAAGCTTCGATACCATGATGTATAATATTAAGTCCATCAGGATTTGCCACAGGCACAAAAAACAAATCAACAGCATCAATTATTTTCCTGACATCATAACCTTCATAATATTCTGCTTCACTGTAATAGTGGCAGTAATAATCAATCATCTTCATGCAGAGCATTACAGAAAAATCTTCCCTGGCATGAATACCTCCGGTAAAAAGAACTGAGGGCTTTATTTTTAGATCAGCGGGCGCTGTCATTCTGAACGCCAGCAAAGAATCTCTCTTTTCATTTTCAGCCTCAGTGCTGATGCCATTCTGTGCGGAATGAGACATCCCATCTCTGTCATCATTTATGTCATTATGAGCATAGCGAAGAATCTCATCTTTTCTTCCGCTTATCTTTAAAGCAATAATGTCTCTTTCTTCAACAGATTTGCCGATAATCTTCATGCTTAAAATATCACTGTACTTGCTGCAGAGCTTATCCATGTCTTCATATATTTTATCAAGATAGTATGTATCAGAAGTATCAACTATGAACATTGCAATCTCCTCATCATTTGTAATATGTTTATTATAATATAAAAATTTTCAATTATACAATAAATTTAAAACAGCAAAATCCATTGCATTAAAAACTACAAAAACTTTCGCTCATCATTCTGTAGGGGCGGACCTCGTGTCCGCCCGGTTTCAATCTGATTAAAATGACTAGCTTATCTAGTATTTCATCTTTTGCTTATCTAGTATCTCATCTTTAATATTGCTAACCAAATCTATAAATGTTATAATAAATCAAAATTATAAGGGGTGAGTATATGCTGTTTTCCAACATGAATTTAAAAACCAGAACATTGAAGATAATCAGTCTGTCCCTTACATTGGCAGGTATTATATTTATACTGGCGTCAAAATACATTGGCAGCATAGCAATACGCCTGGCAATGTTTGCTGTCTTGGTCTACAACCTGGTAAACATTAAAATGACGTACAAATATTTAAAAACTAAAGAGAAAATTAATTATGCAGCTTTAGTGGCTGCAGCAGTCCTTGGCTTGTTCAGACCAGAACTTATAATGTTCATTACAGGAATATTGCTTTTGATATTAACAGTTCCTATATATTTTAATGCCATAAGAAAAAGCGACTATTCTGATGTAATAATGCTCATAGCCTCAGGTGCTGGAATATTGTTTGCTTCATATTGTATAATAAATTCCAAGGCAGCACTTAACACTGTAATCATAATAATAGGTATAGCAATGACAATTCTGGGGTGCCTGTCACTATTTGAAGCGTTATACTCCAAGACAGATGATAACAGCAACGATTCAGATGACAGCATTGAACATACCTTCGAAAACATAACAGACAAGTAATACTTTATTGAAAATTACCAATTCGTAGGGGCGGGTCTTGTGCCCGCCCGTGGTTATCTTATTATATATCATCTTATGTTCTTATCCGTTAACATTCATAAATCGACACATTTCCCACCAATCAAGGACAATCCCCAGAAAAACATGTACATGTAACATTACTGTAATATTAAACTCAAAAACCTATGCTATATTATATACATAGGCACGCTGGCACTTATGCCGTGAATATTACAATAAAATTACATTAATCTCATTAATGTTGACTTGTCAATATTCCGGTGTTATAATACTCTAGTCATTGTGCTGACACAATGAGAGGTGCAGGGGACCTAAACACCCACAAACAAATTTCATAGGAGGAAATAAAGAATGAAAAAAGTATTATCACTTGTTTTGGTAATAGCAATGGTATTATCAAGCATGAGCTTTGCATTCGCAGGCACATTCGAAGACATAGCTGATACTGATTATGCAAAAGCAATTGAAGCATTATCTGCTTTAGGCGTAGTATCAGGTTATGAAGACGGTACTTACAGACCAGAAAAAACTGTAACAAGAGCTGAGATGGCTAAATTGTTGGTAGAAATTCTTGGTTATGGAGATTTAGTATCAGGTTCAAAGAGTAACTTTACTGACACTCAAGGTCACTGGGCAGACTCTTGGATAGCTTTAGCAGCTGGAAAAGGAATAGTAATAGGAACTGGCGACGGAAAATTCACTCCAGACAGAACTGTATCTTATGATGAAGCTATCACTATGGTAGTTAGAGCATTAGGTTATACAGATGCAAGCAATGAAATCAAAAATATGACTTGGCCAACAAACTTCAAAGTTAAAGCAGCTGAGTTAGGTTTGACAAAAGATGTATCTTTATCAGCTAGTGGAGCTGACAGAGGCGGAGTTGCTCAATTGTTATACAATGCATTGACAGCAGTATTAGTAACAGTTAACTCAGACGGAGATGTTGTTAAATCTGATGATGAATTAATCAGCAGAATAGCTGAAAGAGATGATGACTACACTGTTACAGCAGACAAAGTTGATGTTCATAACAAAAACTTTGCTGGTGAATTAGTAGACTTAGCTCCATACATGTTCCAGAACCTTAAGGTTTATTTGAATGATGATGATCAAGTTGTATTTGTAAAAGATACAAACTCATTAGTTATCGAAGGAACAATTGATGAAGTTGATGATTTAACAGTAGCTGTTGAAACTGCAACAGGAACTATTAAAAAAGTAACATTCGCTGATTATGATGTGGATGCAGAAGATGTATTTGAAAATGGTTCAGTTAAAGAAAGCGATATAGTTCTTGCTGACTTAGAAGATACAGAAACTATTAAAATAGTTGCTACTGATGGATTAGGAACTAACAAAGAAGATGGAAAAATTCAAGCTGGTGAAGTTGTAGGTTTTGTTACTACAATTCAAACTGAAGCTATAAGACTTGAACAGACATATGTAGCTGGAAAAACTAAATTAGACGGTTTAACATTACCTGAATATGAAGATAAGGTTGATACAGCTAACATTAAGGTTACTGGTGATGTAGATTCATTAGAAGATATTGAAGAAGATGACATAGTAGTTGAATTCTTATCAGAAGATGAAACTGTAACTACTTTAGTTGTAACAAGAAACGTAGTTGAAGGTAAAGTAACAAGAATAGATGGATCTAAATACTATATTAGCGGAACAGCTTATGATTTAAGCGACCTCAGCATAGTAGCTTCATTTGATCTTGGAGATGAAGGTGTATTCTTCTTAGACCATAATGATGAAATTGTTGATTATGATGGTTCATCAGTTGGACCTACAAACTATGCAGTAGTTATTGGTTTTGAACCAGGAACTATAACAGAAAAATTCAACTCAACATCAATTGATGATTACCCACAAATCAAACTTGCTACACAAGATGATGAAACAGTTGTATTTGATGTATATGTAAAATTAAATTCATCAGGAGATGTAACAGGATCTGCTAAACTTGATGGTGCTAACATGTTCTCAGGAACTGACTTAGATGATACTGACACATTAGATGCAGCAATTGATCAGTATTCATTGATTAAATACAGATTAAACGCTGATGGAAAAGTAAATAAAATTGAAGTAGTAAACAATAGTATTACTTATACTAATATTGACTTAGACAAAACTTCAAACAAATTAGCTTCTGACGTTGTAGTATTTGACGCAACAGATAATGATTATGATGTAGTAGATGCAAGTGCACTTCCAACAGAATTCAGCGCATATGCTGTAAGAAATACTAGTGGTGAAATTATAGTACTTGTTGTTGAAGCTGATGAACTTGATTCAGCTGCAGAAGTATCATATGCTTACATTACTAAAGTAAATCAGTCATTCAATGGCAGTGATGAAGAAATTCAGACTATAGTAATTTACACTGATGGAGCAAAGAAAACTGTTTATACAACTGAAGATGATACAGTAGCTAATGGAACAAAGAAAGTTTATGGCGTTAAGTATGATGGCGAAGACATAGACGAAGCTACAGCAGTACCATTCGCTTCAGCAGTTACTGCATCAGCAATGAATGCAAGAGGCGCTATGGTTAAGGTAGGAGCTAACTGGTATGCAATGTCTGAACATGCAACAGTAATCGGAGTTGATATGTCTGATAATACTGTAAATGATCTTAGAGACTTGTATGACATTAAAGCTGGTGTAACATTATTCCAATACTACTTGAATAGTGACCAGGAAATAGACTTAATAATCATTCAAGAATAATAAATAATAAATAAAAAAACACCTTCGGGTGTTTTTTTATTTATCCTTTGTCAATTGTTGTGGTGTTAGATGAATAGACTAAGAGGGTTTAGGGACAGGTTTTTTGATTGAAGATTGCATTGATTTTAAAAAGTAGCAGTATATATAAAAAAGCTTGGAGGCAAATAATGCCAAGACAAGCTAGAATAAAGAGCAGCACCGATACATCATGTAATGACCAGAGAAATATTTAAAGCGGGTATAGACAAAAATATGGCTATGGCCATAATAAAAGGGATAATGAAGGATATAGACTATAGCATAATTACATACTGTATAATGGATAACCACTTGCATTTATTGATGAAGGTGTATTATGACAAACTTGAGATATAGATGAAAATACCGAATATTATATTTGCCATACACTATAACAAAGTTAACATAAGATATGGTCATGTATTCATGGACAAATTTAAGAGTAAGCTATAGAAAATAATAAATAACTGTTGGGTGCTTTTAGGTGACTAAGAACTGTCTCTGAATTATAAGCAATTCATATTTAATATTACATTAAAAAAGCTCAAGTGCATAACACTTGAGCTTTAACAAATTATTTAATTTTAGAATAAGCTGCTGCTTCTTTACCGGCTATAGTTCCTGAATCAATGGCGAGACCATAGAAAGAACCTGGGATATCGTAGTAAGGAGTGCAGAATAAGCTTCCTGCGTCTGAACCTACAACATATAATCCTGGGATTGCCTTGTTACCATCGTTTAATGCTCTTAATGATTCATCTACTCTAACACCGCCTATAGTACTCCATCCGCTGAATTGATTTTGTACAATATAGAATGGTCCATCTTTTATTTCAGATAAATACATTGCTTCTTTACCGAATTGAGCGTCAACACCGTCTTCACAACATTTGTTGTAAGCATCTACAGTTGCTTGCAAGTCTTCAATTCCAAAGAATTTACCAAGTTCCTGAATTGTATCTGCTTTATAAACCCATCCTTGCGCAATTCCTTCTTCAAGATCTGCATCTAGATTTGTAAGAATCTTTTCTTTGTAATAATTACCGATTGTCCAATTATCAGGTGCACCTTTTTCTTTAGTATATAAGTACAATCCTTGTGTTTTCATTGCATCTACATATGTCTGATCTACAATGGCATAGTATGGGCTGTTACGTATAATTGATTCGCTTCCGAAAGACATAGGATAATCAACCATCAGTCCTTCATTCATAAAACGAGAACCCTGTGCATCTACATACAAGCCGCCGTAAACTCCAAACTTGAATGCAGTATTTTGATCATACTTATCTTGTTTTGCACTTCTTGTTGCCTTTGTGTTTGTTCCGCCGTATTCACTTCCGCATATACCAAATGTTTTATCAAGCACTGCTCCAGCTTCAACAGCCATGTTGATTCCATCGCCTGTGCTTAAACTTCCGCCGGCTGCGTTTATTGTCACCCCTGAAAAGTTTTCTGCTATCATTTGTTTGTTGCCGATGAAACCTCCGGTTGCAAGAATTACTGAATCTGCATGAATTGTTACTTTTGTTCCATCCTTCTTTTGAGCTTCAACTCCTACAACTTTATCTCCATCCATTATTAACTTTTTGCCGGTTGTATTAAACATTACATCAACATTGTCTTCTTTAAGTGTTTTTTCCCAAATGCTCACACGTTCAGACAATGGATTTAATATTAAATGGAACCCGCCATATTCACCTTTAAAAGGTGTTTCAAATCTAAAGTCTGCTTCTTTAAATTGATAACCCATATCCATTAATTGAGTTACGGCTAATTTTGACGTTTCAAGACAACGTCTCACCAATGTAGCATTCACTGACCAATGAGAATAATCCATCATATGATAAAATGCCTTATCAACTGTAAGCTTTGAATTTTTCTCCTGCAATACCGGGGTATCGATTGCAAATGGGCCGGATACTTTTAATCCGTTTGATACAGCAAGAGCTGCGCCTTTTTCAATAGCCATTACTTTTGAACCTTCTATTGCTGCATTGTGAGCAGCCATATATCCTGATGCACCTAATCCGACTACTACAACATCTGTTGTATATTCTTCATCGGCACCCGGCTTTTTTTCTATTTTGTTAGCTCTAAGTGCTTTAACATCTCCTCCGGCTTGTTCAGCACAGTCAGTCACTGCGTTTACTAATGCCATGCTTGATATAGTTGCGCCTGTTACCGTATCAACAGCTAAACTTTGGTTTTCAATAATCTGTGCAGGAACCTGCGCTTCAACCAAGGCGAACAACTCAGGAGTTTCTTTTTGTTCCGTAACCTTAATGCTTGTTATTTCCGTATCAGAGAATGTAGTCTCTACATTAAGATTTGATAGGTAACCATAAACATTTGCAGTATATGTACCTGCTTTGAATGATATTTTTGGTACTTCTGTCTGTTGAACGTTTTCTGTGGGCTTAGCACTTTCTGCGGGCTTTGGGCTTTGTGCCGGCTCAGCGTTCTCGCATGCTGTAAGCATTGAAATCATTGAAATCATAGCGATTATCAATAATAAGCAGCCAAATAATTTTCTTTTTTTCATCTTTTCTCCTCCAATTGTTTAAATTTAAAACATATTTAAATAGTTAAATACAAGACGAAGTATAAACTATGAACATGGTTTAGAGTCAAGATGTTTTTCAAAAAATTGTTAATTTTTTATCGGAACATATAAAACCTCAATATCAATTCCTTTACCATCAAGATTGAGAAAGGTAGGCAGCAGCAAAACATCCCCATTGATCTTATAATTATTTTTTTCTAAGAAATTGAATAACTCATTGAAGGAATCTAACTTCTCACTTCCTTCTCTTGTCTCATTTCTGTAATAACGTATGCATTTGCCTAATTTTAACTTCTTTACTTTTGACTTATCATATTTTCCCAATAAATGCTCTCTTGAAATAGGTATAGCACTTGCATAGCTTGGGTTAATTGTCACATTTCTGTTTAGAAGCTCGTCCATCATTATTATTCTGGCGTAGGAAGTTATTGATAACAGTTCGGCAAATTGGGCAATAACGTTTCCGTTTTCAACTGATATACCAAAATCAATTCCATTTGAAGCTAAAACATAAAGATAATCTTCCATGTCTACTATTTCAAACTTATTTTCATAACCTTCTTTAAGCAATGAAATAACTGCTTCTAATTTTTTCATGCGGCTGTGCATCAAATCAATTTGTTTTTGAAGTTCTTCTTTTTTATCTTCCAGGGAATTTACAAACAATTCTCCGGATTGTCTTTCATCAAGCATGCTTATGGCTTTTTCTACAGTAAATCCATATTGAAGCAAAACACGAAAGGCATTTACACGAAATGCATCCCAGCGTGTAAAGTATCTATAGCCATTTATATCTTTCCGTACTTTTAATAATCCGTTTTTTTCATAAAAACGGACTTTAGACTGTGGCAAGCCGGACATTTTAGCAAATTCACTAATTTTATACATTCATACCTCCCATAATGACATTGACTGCTATTATTTATTGAATTCTTCGTCACTTATTACTTCTATTCCGTTCTTACGCAGGAGTTCGGTTGTAATGCCTTGTCCCTTTATCAGCTTTCTGCTGAATGTTCCGTCATATATGAAGCTGCTGCCGCAGGATGGACTTTTTTCTTTAAGAATTGCCTTCTTAATGTTGTGTTTTTTTGCAAGCTCCAGTACTTTTTTTGCTCCTGAAACAAATTCTTCAGTCTTATCTTCGTTATTGTTGTTTACTACCTTAGAGTTCCTTATTTCGCAGGGATGTCGAGGAATGGGGAGGCCTCCATCAACCTCTGGGCACACCATTATTGCTTTTCCTTCATCAACAAGTCTTTTAATCTTTTCAGACAATGTAGATTTGCCATCGTAACGGCAGTTTTCACCGCACAGGCATGCACTTACTATGTATTCGTAGTTATTTTCCATTTGATCACCTTCGTTTATTATTAATTTTAAACAATATGTATTAAATGCAGCAATCTGAATTCTTTACCTTGAAAATATCAATAATACATGCCGCTTCTTTGACATACATGTATTATCGTAAGCATGTACATTATAATTTCTAAAAATATTGTAGCATAACTCACTCTTGCATTAAATAAAATAATTAAATTAAGTGGATTATTTTATAGTGAAGGACCTTGTCTTTGCTAAAAACATGAGATTCTTCGGTCTGCGCCCTCAGAATGACAGTGAACAAGTGTAAAGTTTCTCGTGGTACTGAACCAACTCTCTGATAGTACATACAATATTAACAAAATTTTAAGAATTTGTTCCTTTCATTTTCCAGGATTAATGATATAATACTAAACGTATCAAATTTATTGGAGGACAAAAATGAAAAAAGTATCATTATTATTGGCTCTTGGTTTGATGATGTTCAGCATTGCTGCATGCTCAAGCAAAGAAGCAGCTGCTCCTGCTGCAGAAGCAGAAAAACCAGCAGCAGTTGAGCCGGCAGAAAAACCAGCAACAGAAGAACCAGTAAAGGAAACTGAAGAAGCTGCAGCACCAGTTGAAGGAGCTCTTACAGCAACAGCAAAGGGATTTGGCGGAGACGTTACAGTAACTGTAGTAGTTGACGGCGATGACATAGTGTCTGTTGAAGCAGTTGGCGACAGCGAAACAAACGGAATTGGATCAAATGCAATTGATCAATTGCCTGCAAAAATTGTTGAAGCAGATTCAACAGAAGTTGACGGAGTTTCAGGTGCAACTGTAACAAGCAATGCTATAAAAGAAGCAGTTAATGCTGCACTGGCTTCAAAATAAATAATGCCGGACAACCGACTACATAAAGAAAAACCCGCGGAAGCGGGTTTTTTAATTATTGCAATGCTTTTGCTAGTTTTTTTACTAAATCATGTCCATATCTGTAGTCATTAACAATGTAATCCATGGTTTTATCTTCCAGCGATGCTTTAGTTTTTACAATTTCACGAGCGCTTTCAACAGATAAATCTTCTGGTAGCTTCTGATATTCTTCAATAAATAACATGGGATCAACAGTCCTCATGAAGACTGAGGAGTCACACTCCACTCTGTCCCAGAAGTTTTCATATGGTGTAATTCTTATTTCAAAATGAAGGTGTGGTCCTGTCACAGCCCCTGTTTTGCCGGAGTATCCTATGATACTTCCAGCTTCTACACTGCTTCCTGCAAAAACAGAAGTTCTGTTTAAGTGGGCATAGAGGGTGCCATAGTTGCCGTGATCAATGGCAACGTAGTATCCATAGCCCCCATCATTAAACCTTGCAGCTTTTACTGTGCCGGAAGCTACAGCATAAACAGGAGTATTTTCTTCAGCGTAAAAGTCAACACCGTTGTGCCACCAGTATTTTACACCATCAACTGTTATATTTCTTGGTCCGTAAGAGCTGCTGACGCTTATGTTGTCCAAGGGGAGGCTTTGAATTTTAATCATTGTTGGCATCTCCTATGCCCGGGTTTGTTTCTTTCCCACTGTTGCCTTCTTTATTTTTGTTAGATATATTTTCAAAATAATTGTCCACAGCCTTGTCAATTTGCGTCTTTGCATATGCCTCTATACTATTAAATGTGCCCTGCACCATTTTTTCCACGAATTTTTTTGTAATGACAACTCTTAAGGGACGCGGTACCATGTTGTACAATGTGTCAACAACCCAAGAAAACTTCTGACCACCAGACTTGCTCACATCTTTGTACATTTCCTCGGCTTCTGTAATATATTTAATTGAACTGTTCATGATTTTTTCGTTTGTCCTCAAATATACTGACAACGCACCAAATATAACAGTCAACAATGGAATTATCAATTCCAGCAATTTTTGTAAATCTATATTCATAAATATCACATCCTCAAACAATATATTACATTATATTCAAGAAGGATATTTTGGTTATTTCATTAGAAAGTCAAAATAAAAAAGCCCTAAGGCTTTAGTTTTAGCTATAATTTCAATTTCATATCATATGTGGACTTCAAAGCGCCTTCCAGACCGGAATTGTCATAATCATATGCCATATCAGTTATGGTAGTGTTCATATAATTGTTGTCATAGAGTAAATCAATATCTACGCCAACAGTACCGTCGCCGTTTATAATCCTCACAACCGGACGCATTATATTTTCTGAATTGTTTTTTACGACCACAGCGATTCTTTTGTTGCTTAATCTAACAAAAGTTCCTATAGGGTATGCAACTATCACTTTAAGAAAACTTTTCAAAATTTCGTAATCAAAATGCGTATCGGCACATCCCATAATATATTCTATTACTTCACTTGGAAATGATGTCATGCGGTAGGACCTGTCTGATGTAAGTGCATCGTATACATCGCACACAGCCAGCACTCTGCCGTAAAAATGAATATTACTTCCTGAAACACCATAAGGATAACCTGTTCCGTCAAGTTTTTCGTGGTGGCTTTGTATTGCCGAAAGGACGCTGTAAGGTACAAGATCCTTCAAAAGACTTACTGCATTTACCGGGTGTTCCTTTATTATATCAAATTCTTCTTCTGTAAGCTTGCCAGGCTTGTTGAGAATTTCCAGGGGTATCATCATTTTGCCAATATCGTGAAGCAGACCTGCCATTCCAAGGTCATGAAGTGCACCTTCACTAAGTCCCAGGGAAATTCCTGTTGATATGGATAGAGTTGCCACATTGAGGCAATGCTGATATGTGTAGTTGTCGTAATTTTTAAAATCTATTATGTTGTATGAAAGGTCATCCTTGTACATAATTTCTGTAATTAGGCTGCTTACAATGCCTGAAAGCTGCTTTATGGCTGTTGCATGAACTTTTCCTGAACTCATTTTCAGTTCATAATAAACATCTTTAACTGTTTTTAGTGTATTTGCCTTAAGTACGTCATTTATGTATGAATCAACTTCAATGTCGGCAAAGGCTTCGCTTTCAATGTAAGCGCCTTCTATGCCGTGATAATTAATTTTGTTGATAAATGTATTGTTTAAAACCTGGCCTTTAGTCAAGAGCAAGCTGTTAAAATTACTGCTGTTGTACAAAATAATGTCTTTTGCTAAAATCATGCCTGGCTTGAGATATTTGTTTGTGATAAATAACATGCATGGCTCCAATTAATATTTTTTTATTAATTAGTATAACACAAACAAATACAATATTCTACAAATTTTTTATTGTCAAATAGCACGTATAAACAAGCCTACTATATACCGGAGAAATTCTTCTTTGTATTAACTTTTAAATATGCAACATAGAATAATTTTAAAAGTGCTGTAAAACTTATGTTTGTTTAAAATTGTCTGAATACTTAAATTATTGTCAAAAGTAATTAAGTAAATTTAATAAAGTTCAAAAAACAGAAGTTTTGTTCTGCACATTACCAGGTTATCCACAACTGTGGATAGAATTGTTAACAACTCATGAAGTTGAAAAAACTAATGTGAATTGATGTCAAGAAGTATTTAAAATATGCCTCAAAAAAGTTTTTGTTGAAATTTCAATAAAATTGAAAAAGTAAGTTTGCACAGCTTATCCACTGTTGTGGACAAGTGTGGATAAGCCACCTAAAGTATAAATATTAGTAAATAAAATATTCCATAAAATAAAAGTGACTCATGCGACACGATTCGACATGTGTAGGATTTTGAGTAATATATAATATGGATGTTCCGGAATAAAACAAAAAACTACAAGCGTAAAAGAGGCATCAAATCAATTATATGGGAATATTCGGGGGAATAAGGAACGTATAATAAAAATTTGTCGGCAAAAACAAAAAGGCGCAATTTAGTTTGCGTCTTTTTGTATATATTCGGAGGTAAAGTTATGTTGTTTGTTTATAATTCTGGTTCGATCAATCCATAATTATCATCTTTTCTTTTATAAACCACATTTACTTCCTCTGTGTCTGCATTCAGGAATACAAAGAAATTATGTTTCAACAAGTCCATCTGTAGTATGGCTTCTTCTATATTCATAGGCTTTATTGCAAAGCGCTTAGTTTTTACAACCTTGAATTCCTCTTCCTCCTCATCATCAAGAGGTTCAATATTTTCAAATTTAATTGATTCGTTAACATGTTTTCTGTCCTGGAGTTTTGTTTTGAATTTTCTAATTTGCTGTTCTAATGATTCCACTGCTTCATCTATAGCGTTGTACATGTCATCAGAATATTCTTCAACACGTACTATTCTGCCATTGAAAGGAATAGTCACCTCAACTTTATGTATTTTCTTTTCGATGCTTAAAACTACCTTGGCTTCAATATCCTGCTGAAAAAACTTATCCAGTCGTAATAATTTTTTTATTGCTGCCTCCCTTAATGCATCTGTGAGTTGCATGTTTTTTCCATATATAGATATTTTCATGCGGTCAGCCCCTTTCAAGTTATTTATTAATAATATACTTAAATATTACCCAAATATGAAACAAATAAACATTTTATGTTATATAATTTTAAATAATGATAATCAGAAGCAGGAACGGGTGTTGAAAACTTCACTTTACTGGGAGATGTTTTATTGCAGACTGCGGGAGGACACGAGGTCCTCCCCTACAAAACTGACATAATTTATGCTGCGTTTGCGCTACCGCTGTTTTTCTCTCCCAACGGTCAGAAAAACAGGGTTAAGCACGGGCATAGCGCAGTCTCGTTCACCATTTTATCAGCTTCCTCCGGTCGCATAAAATGGGAACTCGTTGCGTTTGACCTACCGCTGTTTTTCTTTCCCTACGGTCAGAAAAACAGGGTTAGGGCATAAAAAAAAGATGCTTACGCATCTAGTGTTCATTTTATTCAACAAAATACGCTGCTTTTTTTGCAGTGTATGCCATTTTTCTGAAGTTATTGGCATATTCTATTGTTGCAATACACTTGTCCACATAGCTGACTATCCAGGCTTCCTTAGACTTAGGCAGTCCAAATGGAAACATGTGTCCTTTTATTATATCTTCTTCTTTTTTGTTCAGATCGAAGTATTTACTTGCGTTGTCAAATGCTATTATCGGATGTATGATTGCATGCTTGATTGAATCGGTTATGATTCTAGGGCTGAATGTCTTTTTAAACTTATACAGGAAGAAATCATGAAGCAATGCCCCTCTGATTGCTGATTCCCAGTCCAAATTGCGCTTATAGGCCATTTGGTAAGCATAAAATGCCACTTTTACGGAATGTTCAAAAACACTTTCATCATGATGTTTCAGATATCGCATCTGCTGATATTCTTCATGTTCAATGATCGGTCTTGCAACTTCCATAAATCTGTCGTCGTAATATATCATTTTACCATCCTTAAGTAATTTATATCCATGCTGCACAACCAGTTGTCGGTATTCAAATTCATAAAACTAAAATACTCCTACATAATATTACTAATGAAGAAAAAATGCAATTAAAAAATAATTAAATATATGACATTATTTTGATTAACAAAATATTAATTTATTGTCATGGAAGGATTGGACTTTTACTGCAAGACATAATAAAAGCCGCTTAAGATTAAGCGGCTTAACTTTCTTTGATTAGTAAATATATGACGCAGGATTTACTACTGAACCGTACTTCATTATTTCAAAATGAAGGTGAGGGCCTGTGGAAACTCCTGTAGAACCTACTGCTGCGATTATTTCTCCCTGGTAAACTTTATCTCCTGCAGATACATACAAATTGCTGCAGTGTGCGTATCTTGTTGTAAAGCCGCCTCCGTGGTTTACTAATATGGAGTACCCGTAGCTTCCATCCCATCCTGCTGAAATGACAGTGCCGCCGTCAGCAGCCTTGATTGATGATCCTGTGGCTTTTGCCAAGTCCAGACCTCTGTGGAAGCCTCCGCTTCTGGAGCCGAATCTGGATGATATTGTTGCCCCTGGAAGTGGATTTATAAATGTACCTGTTCCAATTCTAGCCGGCGGATCCTGAGTACCTGTTGTAACTATTTCTGTTGTTGGTTCTTTAACTACTTTTTCTGAAACAACTTCTTTCGCAATTTGTATGCCGTTTTGTTCTGTAACTATTGCTTCTATTTCTGAAACACCGTACTTTCCTTCTCTTTCAACTATTTTCTCATCGTTGAACATGTATGAAACATACTGGTATTCTGTTTCGTATGGTGTTTTTTCTTCTTGAGTTATTTTTCTTGTAACCTGTACGTTTACAAATGGTTTTGGAACCACAAGGTTCAATTCATCACCAATTTGTATGTGTTCTGAATCTGATGAAGGGTTTGCGGAAATCAATTCGTCAAGTGACATATTGAAGTACTCTGCTATTGTCCAGTATGTGTCTCCTTCTTCTACAATGTATTTTTGTTCTTCATCGGTACCTTTGATTATGTAATCAGCTAATTCCTCTGCAGTCTTAATTTCTGTGTTGGAGGCATTGACTTTTTCAATTTCAACAGTTTCCTCTGTGTTTACTTCAATAATAGAGCTTTGGTCATAGCCATCAGTAAAATAATTTTTTACTTCTTCAAGAACTGTGTTTGCTTCGTATTCCGAATTAACAACTCCTACTGGATTTCCATTTACAACTATTGCATAAGCAAGAATTGAATAGTTCACATTTTCCTCCAGAACTTTGTAAAGTTCTTCAGGAGATGCAATTTCTTTATCCTTTGCCTTGGATGGTTTTACTTCAAAAGTATTTTCAATTTCAAGCTCATGTTGGTATTTTTTTTCTAAATCTGATTCGAGTTTTTCAAGGGTAGTGTCTAATTGTTCAGAATCTCTGATTTTAACGAGTTCCTTTCCATCTGCCAATATTGAAAAACTGTCTGTTGAAAACACGTTGTTTTCGTGAGTATCCAAATAATTTAAAGTGTATGTTGTACTTAAAATTAATGTTGTTGCGCATGTGAGGGCTATGGCGCCTTTGACTTGTTTATTTAAAGAATTGAATTTACTGAATTTAGCGAGGACTTGTCTTTCTTTCTTTAGGGGGAGTTGCTTGAAGATTTCAACGGTCTTGTTAATAGTCTTATTTTCTTTGAACTGCTGCAAATTTAGTTTTTTCATAGTATACTTCCTGGTTTTTATCGTTGTTTTATTACTAAGAAAAAATAGTATTTTTCTTTTAAAATAAAAAATGATATAATCAAATATGAATTATTTAATTTATCATCCTCTAATATTATAATATTAAATATGATAAATTGTCAACAAGAGATGCAGAAAATGTTTTCACAAAAACATAATAAGATTATTACAAATATATTACAAGTATATTACAAAATATTACAGTAATTATTTCCAAAGAGGAGAAATTTATGCATTTTATTCTTCAAGAAATGAAAATAGATTTGGGAGATACCCCTATAGAGAATATTTTTATAAATGATTACATGCCTTTAGCCGAAGGAACATATGTGAAGGTTTATCTCATGGGGTATAAGTATGCCAAGGACAGGCAAGGTAACTTCAACAATGAAACAATAGCCAAGGATTTGAAACTGCCGCTTTCCGACGTGTTGAATGCATGGACTTACTGGGAAAATGAAGGTATAGTAATCAAGCATGAAACTGAAGATGAGTACAACTACATAATTGAATTTGTCAACCTGAAGCAGCTTTATATAGACAATGTCTACAAGCATATTGCAAAAAACATACCAGAAAAAAATTATGTAGACAGTCATGAACTAATTACTTCAAGCAGAAGTCAAGAAAATAAGGAAATGATGGAAGAAATTGAGGAAATGTTCGGAAGGCCATTAAAAATCAACGAAAAACAAAAAATTGTGACATGGCTTAACACATACAAAACTAAACCCGAAATAATGACACAGGCATTCAGTTACTGCATAAACAACAAGAAAGTCAAAAGATTCAGCTACATTGAATCTGTAGTTTCCGCATGGCACGACGAAGGCGTGGATGATATTGAATCAATGGTCGAGTATCTTGAAAAGAGAAATGACCGTTTCTCAATGTATTCAAGAATAAGCAAGGCTCTTGGATTCAACCGTACTCTCACGGAAGCAGAAATGAAGACCATAGATAAATGGTTTGACTGGGGGTACTCAATGGATATGATATTGAGATGTCTTGAAAATTCAACAAAGATAAACAATCCAAACATTAATTACTTTGATTCCATAATGTGCAGCTGGAATGAAAAAGGGTTCAAGAACATTGAAGACCTTGTAAATGACAAGAAAACGGAAGTTAAGACAAAATCTTCCATAAAGGAAGTTCAAAAGCAAAAAAACAAATTTCATAACTTCGACCAGAAAATTAAAAATTATTCTGAACAGGAGCTTGAAGAAATAGCAAGAAAAAAACTTCAGAACAAATTCAATAAATTAGGTCTGAAGATTCCTGGGGAAGGAGAAGAAAATGAATAAGCAGATTGTAGAAAACATAATGACCGAATATAACAGGAAAAGACTTAAATCAGCTCATGAAGCAGATATAAGAAAAGAAAATCTCTATGAGAATATTCCTGAGCTTGAAGAAATTGAAAAGATGATTAAGCTTGCAAGCATTAGTTTATCAAAGATTTTCCTGACTAATCCGGAAAATGTTCATGAGCAGGTTAAAGAATTGAAGGAAAAAATCGACCACTTAAAAAATAAGAGGCAGGAAATTTACAAGAAAAACAACATACCTGAAAACTACCTGGAACCAATACATGAATGTAAAAAATGCAGTGACACAGGGTACACACCAGATGGTAAAAAATGCAGCTGCCTTAACAGACAGGTCATCAGCCACTTGTACAATATGTCCAACATGGTCCACATGCTTAAGAAGGAAAATTTTGATACATTTGACATAAATATTTTCAGCAACGAACCTTATGAAAATGAAAAATTAACACCAAGACAAAATATGTACAACATACTTGAAGCATGTGAGGATTTCTGCATGAATTTCACCAAGACCAGCGCAAACCTGCTTTTTTACGGAGGAACAGGACTTGGAAAGACTTTCATGTGCAACTGCATTGCAAAAACTCTTATTGACAAGGAAGTTACAGTTCTTTATGAAACTGCGTTTTCTCTGTTTGAAATTGTTGAAAACCACAAGTTCAATAAACAAAATGAATCTGAAGAAAACCGAATAAATTACAACATGATATTTGAATGTGATTTGCTCATAATAGACGACCTTGGTGCAGAAATAGGGAATTCATTCACAAACGCAGAGCTTTTCAACATAATAAATGAGAGGCTTGTTGCAGAAAAGAAAACAATAATTTCCACAAATTTGTCTCTGGATAAACTGGCAAGTGCATACTCCGACAGAATTATGTCCAGGGTTTTCAACAATTTTGCCCTCATAAAATTTTATGGAAATGATTTGAGAATGGAAAGTTAGAACAAAGGAGAAAACATGAAACAAAATTTAATTTTTGGACACAAGACACCTGATACAGACAGCGTGTGCGCAGCAATCGCACTGTCTTCACTTAAAAACAGCCTGAATGAACCATCAAAGCCCTATGTCCTGGGAATGATCAACAAGGAAACAGAGTTTGTGCTGAAACATTTCCATGTTGAAGTTCCGGAATTATTAAATAATGTAAAAATACAGATAAAGGATTTGGATTATGAAAGGATAAGGCCTTTCATGAAATATCAGTCTGTTCATTTTGCATATTTTTACATGAATGAAAACAAATTAAGAACTCTTCCAATTGTAGATGATGATGGAAATCTTTCCGGAATTATAACAATGAAGGACATTGCCATGAGCCTTATAAACACTGATCAAAAGCATCTTTGCACTCTGTATGACAACATTATTGAAACTTTGCTTGGAAAAAACATTTTGAAGTTTGACAGAGTGATAGATGGTGAAGTAGTTGTTGCGTCCTTTGAAGAAAAAACATTGAGAAGAAATGATATAATCGATAGAAATTCAATTGTTATTGTAGGAGATCGCTATGATGTCATAGCGTATTCAATTGAAATAGGCGTGAAACTGATAATTGTTACAGGAGACCTGGAAATTCCAGATGACTTGATCCAAATGGCAACTACAAACAAAGTCAACATTATAAGCACAGCATATCAAACATATTACACAGCTAAAAACATAATGCTCTCCAAATATGTGGAAGATATTATGAAGAGCCATGACATAATGATGTTTTGCGATGAAGATGATCTAAATGACTGCAAGGAAGACATTGAACAATCAAGGCATTCAAAGTTTCCGATAATTTCAAGGGATAAAAAGTATCTTGGCCTTTTGAGCAGAAACCATCTCATTAACCCTCAAAGGAAACGGGTTATTTTAGTTGATCACAATGAAATGAACCAGAGCGCCGAGGGAATTGAAGAAGCAGAAATACTGGAGGTTATTGACCACCATAAAATCGGTGACATAAGGACATCAATTCCAATCAGTTTCAGGAACAATCCTGTGGGCAGTTCAAACACCATAATATTTTACATGTATAGAGAAAATAATATTGAAATCCCCAAGGAAGTGGCAGGCCTCATGCTGTCGGGAATAATATCCGACACGTTGCTGTTCAAGTCTCCCACAACTACAAATAGAGACCGTATTGCTGTTGACGAACTGTTGAAGATTGTTGATATTGATTTGCATGAATATGCAATGGAAATGTTCAAGGCAGGAACATCCCTTGAAGGAAAAACAATGGAAGAAATCATATACCAGGATTTCAAGAAGTTTAACCTTGAATACAAGAACGTGGGGATTTCACAGGTGTTCACACTGGACATAAATCAGATTATGAACAAGAAGGATGAATTCATAAAACTCATTGATGAAATAACATTTGACAAGGATTACTTCCTTATAATCATGGCCGTTACAGACATTGTCAATGAAGGATCCTACATGTTTTACACATCCAGCAAGGAACGTCTCGTGAAAGGAATTTTTGATGAAGAAGAAACATTTCAGGGGATGTATGTCGACAAGTGCGTTTCAAGGAAAAAACAGATAGTGCCGAAAATAATCAACGCATTGAGGCTCATAAGGCAATAAATTATACGAGTTGATTAATACTAACGAATGGGAATCTGGAATATCAACAACGGGCGGACACAGATCCGCCCCTACATATTGAGAAATTCCAGTTTGTAGGGGAGAGCTACTGCTCTCCCCTGTATGCTATAAAATAAAATTGATTTTTAATAACAGTTTGCTTAACTGTTTTTTTATTACAATTAGAGCAGAATATACTAATATAAATGTAATGTGCCATAGAATAATACTTATTGATTTACATACTTTATAGTCACAGGGTTAGCAATAATTAACCAAGAAATGCTATAAAGGAGAAATTATGGAACTTGAACATATATTGGCATATCACTGTGCTCCTACATTTGCAGGTATAAAGGCTGCAAATTTGCTGTCTCTTGAAAAATTTCTGATTCCGGAAATAAAATTATCCTTTGAATTTTACAACCAGAATCTCAATTTGAGAGGAATTTACTTTGAAATGCTTTGTGAATGCAACGAAAGAATACTTGTCATTGTATACAGGAAAGACACTCTGTGGAGTGAGCTGTCAAGTCCTCCCAACAAAGCATTTTTAGAAACACAGGGTTATTGTGACTGGAGTTCCTTGGATTCTCTTTTTAAAAGATTAAGAGAAAGAATTTCAGACACAGATGAATTTCCTCACGAAATAGGACTGTTTTTAAGTTATCCTTTAGAGGATGTACTTGGATTTATATTCTTCAAAGGTAAAAATTATAAGTGCAGCGGTTACTGGAAAGTTTATGGTAACGAAAATATTACAAAGAAGAAGTTCCGGGAATTTACCATGAGCAGGATAATTTTTTGCAGGAAAATTGATGAAGGAAAGTCTATTGTTCAGATTCTTGAATCAGCATAAATGGATAAAAATAAATTAATTAAATAAATAATCCGGATGACAGCATTCTGAACATCCGGATTATTTTAATATATTCTTTTAATGTGCAGTCCGTTCTCCTGCAGCATTTCCATTATCTGTGCGATGTGTTTGTTTCCGTTTGTTTCAACTGTCACTTCAAGCTGCACGTTCATGAACCTGTCTGTTGCTTTGAATTGGTTGTGGTCAAGCTTTATGACGTTAGCTCCTGCATTTGCCAGCACTTCTGATACTTTTAAAAGCTGCCCCGGGATGTCGGGAAGCTCTACTGTGAAACAGAATATTCTTCCTCTTGACACAAGACCTTTGTTCAGCAGCGATGAAATTGTAAGAACGTCTATGTTTCCTCCGCTTACAATGCACGCCACATTTTTATTTTTAAAGTTAAGTTTCTTAAGGGCTGCCAGCGGAAGTATTCCGGAAGTTTCGGCTATGAGTTTGTGTTTTTCAACCAGAAGCAAAAGTGCCTCCATCATGTCTTCTTCAGTCACTTCAATTATTCCGTCCACATATTTGTTCACAATGCCGAACGTAAGGTCCCCGGGTCTTTTAACAGCCACTCCTTCTGCAGTTGTTTTGCAGCGGTCCAGAGTTGAAACATGTCCCTTTTCAAGGGATTTTTTCATTGTGAGTGCTCCTGTTGGTTCAACACCTGTTATGCGTATGGAAGGTTTAAGGCTTTTGGCTATGAGAGCAACACCGCTAATGAGTCCTCCGCCTCCCACAGGAACAAGTATTTCGTCAATGTTGTGAAGTTCTTCTATGATTTCAAGTCCTATTGTACCTTGTCCGCATATTACATCGTAATCATCAAAGGCATGAATGAACGTGTACCCTTTTTCCTTGGACAAACGCCTTGCTTCTTCATAGGACTCATCATATACATTGCCGTGGATTATTACATCTGATCCGTAGGATTTTGTACCTTCAACTTTTATGAGAGGTGTGACCTTCGGCATAACTATTGTTGCATGAATTCCAGCCTTCTGGGCAGATAAGGCAACTCCCTGGGCGTGGTTTCCTGCAGATGAAGTTACAACGCCTTTTGATTTTTCTTCAGCAGTAAGATTGGCAATTTTATTGTAAGCTCCTCTAACCTTGAATGATCCTGTTACCTGCAGATTTTCAGGCTTGATGTACACATTGTTGTTATATTCCCTGCTGAAAAAATCACTGTATACTAAATCAGTTTTTTTCAATACTCCATCCAGGTTCCTTGCAGCTTTTCTGATATTTTCTTCATGGTTTAAATTCATCATTTCCTGTATTTCTTTTTCCTTCATATAATCACTCCTTGTTTTAAGTATAAAAAAAGCGGGTTCTCTCCAAAAGGACGAGATAACCCGCGGTACCACCTTAATTGTGTAAACACCTCTCATATGTTCAATCAAACATTGGCATTATAACGGTGCCGGACGCTTTATCCTACTGTGATTTCAGAAAAGTTCTCAGGAGTGATATGTGTATATTTATACTGCCGTCTTTCACCACCCGCCGGCTCTCTTTAAATAATGTGTATACACCTGTCTCCATCAATGAAACTATAAAATTGTAATTGATTGTAATATTCAATCATAGCTTTGTCAAGAATAATTTTAAAATTTTATTTTAAGAAAAAAATAAAAAAAGTGTTGACATTGTTTTATGCACTGTATATAATACAAAATAAGTTAAGACAAAGGCATTGACGGAGACAAAAATATCCTGATATAACTGCAGAGAGCCGGTGTATGGTGAAAACCGGTGTTATATGATATAATGATCACTCCTGAGCTTCTGAGTCGAAGAAAAGTAGACGAAGACGTATTTCTGCGTTATAAGAATAGAGTTCAAAAAACAAAACATCAGTTTTTTCGACTTGAATGAGGCGATATTTTTTTATCGTAAAATAGGGTGGTACCGCGAAAGACCTTTCGTCCCTATATACAGCTATATGTATATAGAGACGAGAGGTTTTTTTTTATGACCTAACCCCATATGCACGAGCGACAGCGAAGGGCAGATGGTTGGTAGGTCAAACGCAACGAATTCCCAATTTATGCGACCGGAGGGAGCAAATAAATTGGTGAATGAGACTGCGAATCCTGGAATCCTCCTAACCTTCGCATCAAGTTGAAACCAAAATCAGGAGGCTAATATGTGCAGAACAATAAGTTTTAAAGTATCAAGCGGAATGGATTCCGCTGTAAGAGTGCTGACAACATTAAGAAGAAAGCAGTTTGATGTTAAGGGTTTCAGCATGGAAACTATAGACGCAAACAATTCAGAATTCAGAATAATGCTGGAAGATGAAAAGAAGCAGGGTTTTGACAGAGCAATGCTTCATATGAAAAAATTTGTCGATGTGTATGATGTTTGTGAGTATACAAACAACTAGTTCCAAGGGAAGTAATAACTGTTGAAAGCTGGCCATACAGGCATTTGCTATTATAAAATTATTGAAAATTTATGGAGGACAAAGAAATGGGTACAATGTATTACGACAAGGACGCGGATTTAAAAGTATTGGAAGGAAAGACAGTAGCCATCATAGGTTACGGAAGCCAGGGACATGCACATGCCCTGAATCTTAAGGAAAGCGGAGTAAATGTAGTTGTAGGTCTTCAGGAAGGAAGCCGTTCAAGAGCAAAGGCAGAATCTCACGGACTGAGAGTGCTTACAGTTGCTGAAGCCTCAAAAGAAGCAGATGTGATCATGGTTCTTGCTCCTGACACAGCTCAAAAACAAATTTATGAAGAAAGCATAGCTCCAAATCTTGAAGAAGGAAATGCTCTGGCATTTGCTCACGGGTTTAACATTCACTTCCATCAGATAATTCCGCCTAAAAATATAGATGTTTTCATGGTAGCACCAAAGGGTCCAGGACATCTTGTAAGAAGAACTTACCAGGAAGGAAAAGGCGTTCCGGACGTATATGCTGTATATCAGGATTATACAGGAAGATGTAAGGACATAACTCTTGCATACGCTAAAGGAATTGGCGGAACAAGAGCCGGCGTAATTGAAACAACATTCAAGGAAGAAACTGAAACAGACTTGTTCGGTGAGCAGGCAGTTCTTTGCGGAGGAGTTACAGAGCTTATGAAGGCAGGCTTTGACACTCTTACAGCAGCAGGATACCAGCCGGAAATTGCATATTTCGAATGTCTCCATGAAATGAAGCTCATAGTTGACCTTATTTATGAAGGCGGATTCGAAAACATGAGATATTCCATAAGCGATACAGCAGAATACGGCGACTATATAACACAAAGAAAAATCATCACAGATGATACAAGAAAAGCAATGAAGCAGGTTCTTTCAGACATTCAGGACGGTACATTTGCATACGACTGGATAGCTGAAAACAAGGCAGGCAAGCCAAGATTCCTGGCTATGAAAGCAAATAATCTTGAACATCCAATAATTACAACAGGCAAGAAATTAAGATCAATGATGTCCTGGATAGGCAAAAGCGCAGAAGGACAGGAATAAAATAACGCAGTTTCAAGGAGGAAATATGAAAAATTCAGGCTCACAAATAATTTTAAAAGTCCTAAAGGAGAAGGGCATAGATACATTGTTTGGATATCCTGGCGGTGCTGTAATACCTTTCTTTGATGCTCTTTATGATGAGCTTGATTATTTCAAGGTGTACAGACCGGCTCATGAACAAAACGGCGTACATGCAGCAGACGGTTATGCAAGAAGCACGGGAAAACTGGGAGTATTTATTGCAACTTCCGGTCCCGGTGCCACAAATGCCATTACAGGAATAGCCAATGCATATATGGACTCAATTCCGCTTTTAGTAATCAGCGGTCAGGTTGCCAATCCTCTCATAGGAAAAGATTCTTTTCAGGAAGTTGATATTACCGGACTAACCATGTCTGTTACAAAACACAGCTACCTTGTGAGAAAAGTTGAAAATCTTGAAGATGTCATAAGGGAAGCTGTGGAGGTTGCTACTGAAGGAAGACCCGGACCTGTGCTCGTTGATGTTCCCAAGGACGTATTCATGCACATGTGCGAATACAAGGGAAGCTCTCCTGAGAAAAAACATGAAGCTGATCTGCCGGACGATAAAATGCTTTTGGAAGCTGTAAAGCTAATCAACAGCGCAGAAAAGCCCATAATTTATGCAGGCGGAGGTGTGAGAATATCAAAAAATGATCATCTTTTGCTCGCCCTTGCAGAAAAAACAGACATACCGGTTTGCAACAGCTTCATGGGTCTTGGTACAATTCCAAGAAGCAACAAATTATCACTTGGATTTGTGGGAATGCACGGTTCTCTTGAAACAAACATGGCAGTTACAAACTGTGATTTGCTCATAGCCATAGGAGCCAGGTTCAGCGACCGTGTAATAGGAAGCCCCGACAAATTTGCTCCTAGGGCAAAAATCATTCACATAGATGTGGATTCTACAGAGGTTGACAAAAATACCTATGAAAGCATTCCATTAATAGGCGAAATGAAATCAATTCTTGAAAAATTGCTCCAACATTCAGAAAAAAAAGACAGGAGCAAGTGGCTGGAAGAAATCACATCCATCAGAAAAAAGAATGATATAGAAGGGCAGTTTGTTCCTGAAAATATACTGAACGAAATCAACAAAGTATACAATAAAAACACAATAGTTGCCACTGAAGTAGGACAGCATCAGATGTGGACCGGACAATACTGGCAGTTCAACAAGTCAAATGAGTTTATAACATCAGGAGGGCTTGGAACAATGGGCTTCGGACTGGGAGCAGCAATCGGTGCTCAGGTTGGAAATCCAAACAAAAGAACTGTTTTAATAACAGGAGACGGCAGTTTCAGAATGAATTGTCAGGAACTTGTTACTGTGGCAAAATACAAGCTTCCGATTAAAATTGTGATGTTTAACAACAATACTCTTGGAATGGTAAGACAGTGGCAGAGAATGTTCAGCAATGCAAGATATTCCGAAACAGACAACTATGATGAAGTCAATTACCAGGTCCTTGCATCTGCTTACGGAATAAAATCCTTCAAGGCAGAAACATTACAGGAACTTAAAAATATAATTTCAGAAACATACAACTTAAATGAACCATTGTTCATAGAATGCAAAATAAATCATGACTGCAGCGTGTACCCAATAGTTCCTCCGGGAAGACCTATTGATGAACTGTTGCTGAATGGCTAAATGAAATAGCACAAATAAGGATGCCGCAAGGCATCCTTTTACTATTGAAAAACCTTATTTTTCACAAATTGTAGGGGCGGATCTTGTGTCCGCCCGCTTTGTTGATTCAATAACATCTTATATTCGGGAGAACAGTGGTTCTCCCCTATAACCCGTGATTTCAAATTCATGGTAAGATATCAATTCATCGATGCGTAGGGGCTGACCTTGTGTCCGCCCAAGTCATTAATTCAATATCTTCCGGAGGACAGTAGCCGTTACCTACATTATTATAATTTCAATGTATCCATGTGGTAAAGCTTACGCATATTGTATGAACCGTCAACAATGAGTGCGGACAAAATGAAGTATACTGCTGAAGTCCTTATGGGATATGCAATGGAGTATACAGCCACTTCCATTAAAGGATGTAATATATTAGCAAGTATTAATGCAACAATACCCCATGCAAGGGAAAAGTCCAGGCAGATGTATGAATGAAGGTTGAATGGAAGATCGCTGTAGTCCCACATTTTGTGGTGAAAAACCCTGTCGAGCGTTCTTCCGGTAACATATTCCATAAATGTGACGGCTGCAATGCTTCCAATTGTTGCTGTTATCAATGCAGTCAGCCTTCCGTCAATCATAACTTCGCTGAGTGTGAATATTTGAATAATAGTAAGTGCGGATACACCATATAAAGGGCAAAAAAGACCTGTGAGGAATCCTCTGCTTATAACAACCCTTTTTTCTACTATACTTCTGAATGTGGTTTCAAGAACGAAACCCAGGAAACCATATATGAGGAAAAAAAACAATAAATTGATTATATCATACTGCACATTATCTCTCCTTTGTTGTTTTATAAGTGTATTTTTTGGAGTAATGAGATAAATATGCTTTGGATTTATTGGCAATATGTTGAACTTCATCTAGTTTTAAACTATTGTTTACATTGACTTTTTTAAATCCTTAAGTGACGAAATATGAATGCTTTTGAATACTATAAGGCCCATGAGGTACAAAAGAAGAAGTATGGCTATTGCTGACACCAGAGAAAATATGTTGTTGTGTGAGTTTTGAACAAACATTTTAAACAATACTCTGGAAGAAAAACCTGAAATGAAGGCTGCAGCTAAGGGCTTAAAAATCCAGTTTGAAATATCAAAAACAATACATGACACTTTAAGAAGTTTAGCAAGGTAAAGAAAAGTGTTTAATATTGTTGTAAGGAACAATGCAAACAAATATGCATCAAAACCATAAACAGGAACCAAAAAATATATTATGGAAATTTTCAAAACAGATTCAACAATGTTTATTTTAAATGAGCTCACTTGTTCATCCAATGCGTTAAGCATGGATGATATAACCATGTTAAGATACATGAAAGGACATACAAATGATATCAGTTTGAGCAGCAGCCCTACTTGAGTATCATTGTATACAGCCATGGCTATTTCTGTAGGAAAAGCTACAAATACGCTTACAACCAATATGCCTGAAATTGCTGTGAAATGAAGAACCTTTGACAGTGTTGATGACACTTTTTTTTCATTTGACAGAGCATTGTCTCCTGCCACTGATGGTATGAGTATGGAGGAAAGAGACGTTAAAAATGATGAAGGAAAAAACAAAAGAGGAAGAACCATACCCTTTATCATTCCGTACAGACTCATGGCAGCTTCTGTAGAAATGCCATACAAGAGAAGCCTTGCAGGTATCATTGCATTTTCAACGGTTCTTAAGATGGAATTCAAGTATGATGTTCCGGACAGAGGTACCGAAATTTTCAGGATTTTAAAAATCATGTTGTCTGCCTTTTTGAATGTTTTTCCGGAGTAAGGCTTCTTGTCAAATATGTAGAAAAACCATGTGATGATTAGAGAAAACAATTCTTCCACAGTCATGCCTATGGAAACGGCAGCACAGCCGTACTCGATGCCTCTTGGAAGGAAAAGATCCATAATGGAAAAGATGACAGCAATGCGTACAAGCTGTTCAACCACTTGCACTATGGAAGGCTTAACAACTTTTCCAAGTGCGAAAAAATATCCTTTATAGCAGGAAGACACAGCAATGAACGGAAGGCTTGGAGCCAGGTACAATAAAGCCAGCACGGTTCTTTGATCATTTAAAAACTCAGCACCTATGTCGTTTGCAAAATAATAAAGAAGAAATGCAGATGCAATTCCTGTAATAAGCGAAAGAAAAATTGACTGGCTGAGAACTTTTTTTGCATTAGAGTATCTTCCAAGGGACAATTCTTCTGATATGAGCCGTGACACAGCTACTCTGATTCCCGATGTTGCAAGAGTTACCATAAGAAAATAAACAGATAAAATAAGCTGATACAGACCTATTCCTACAGCTCCAAGCACATTGGCAAGGTAAATGCGAAATGCCATGCCGACAATTCTCACAATGGTAGTAGCAGCTGTGAGGACCAGTGTACCTATAATTAATTTTTCATTTTTCATAAAATACCCCTAATTTTGTATTCATATAATAATATGCCTGTAAAAGCAATTAAGAATTAAGAGTTAAGAATTAAGAATTGAAGACATATAAACAATATAACGCATGTTGTGCAATTTAGTGTACTTTTTATTGCAATTAATTTTGAAATATTATATAATGTAGAAAAAAACAGGAAGGTTTAAAATTGAACGATCCATTGATAAATATAAGCAATACACTTAAGAAAACAAGATTTGAAAAGGGTTTGACACTGGATGAAACTTCAAATCTGACAGGAGTAAGCAAGGCAATGCTGGGACAGATAGAGAGGGCAGAGTCAACGCCTACAATATCTACATTGTGGAAAATCTCAACAGGGCTTAAAATATCTTTTTCTGAATTGTTAAGCACAAGCAATGAAAACAATGAGACTATAAACATAAATGAAATTGAACCTGTTTATGAATCAGAAGATAAAATGATTTTGTACAATGTATTTCCCTTTGATCCTATTACAGGATTTGAATATTTTTATATAAAACTGCTTCCCGGAGCACATCATGTGTCACAGCCCCACAAGTCATCAACCGTTGAATATGTTGTGGTAACTGAAGGAAAATTAGACATTACCGTTGACGACAAAACTCATGTTCTTGAATCGCCTGCTGCATTTAATTTCAGAGCAGACAAAATACACACATACAGCAATCCATACGGCAAGGAAGTTGTTTTTCAAAATATAGTCAAGTATTAACAGCCAGAATTTTATTCTGGTTTAATTTTAACCATATAGTGCGCTATAACGCACAACAAATGCTATCACATTATGGAGGTTTTATGTTAACAAAAAGAATTGAAGATGCAAGACAAAATTACATCAATTCCAAGACTGCAATTTCATATGAAAGAGCAAGAATCTGGACAGAATCTCACAAAAAAACAGAAGGAGAATCAATTCCCATAAGAAGGGCAAAGGCCTTCAAAGATACATGCCAGCAGCTGGATGTGGAAATATTTGACGGCGAAATTATTGTAGGTGCTGTGGGAGAATTCAGGAAGTGCGGAATTTTGACGCCGGAATTTTCATGGACATGGGTTGACAGAGAAATGGACAACTTTGACAAAAGGGTACAGGACCCATATGTAATGACAGATGAACAAAGAGAATATGTCAGGAAAAATATTTTTCCTTACTGGAAGGGAAAATCACTGGAAGAATCATTTTTGTCAAGGCTTCCGGAAGATACTGCAAAAGTTGCAGTAGACACTGGAATTGTTGACAATGATTCCAAGTGGAGGCAGGCAGTGGGGGAAATCACTCCTGATTACCAGGATGTTCTTTTTAAAAAGGGATTCGGAGGAATCATAACAGAGGCTAAGAAACACATGGAAAAATTAAATGAAGTTTCTGCCGAAAACCTGAAGAAAAAAGAATTTTATCAGTCAGTAATTTTAACATCTGAAGGAATCATTTCACTTGCAAAAAGATATTCGCAAAAGGCTTCAGAATTGGCAGACAGCGAAACAAATGAAGACAGAAAAAATGAACTGAAGAAAGTTGCCGAAGTATGCTCCAAGGTTCCTGAAAATCCACCTTCAACATTTCATGAAGCAATACAGTTTGTATGGTTCACACAGCTGGGCGGAATTTTGTCGGAAAATCCTCTTGCCCTTAATGTAGGAAGGTTTGACCAGTTCATGTATCCATATTATAAATCTGATATTGAAAATAACATCATGAATAAGGAACAGATTCAAGAGCTCATTGAAGCACTGTGGTTAAAACTTTCAGAGTGGGTGTGGACCATTTCTGCAAATACTGCAGAGTTTTTTGCAGGATACAACCAGTTTCAAAATCTTACAATCGGCGGAAAGACCAGAGACGGAAAGGATGCCGTAAATGAGCTGTCATACATGGCTCTTGAAGCTACAGAAAATGTAAAGACACATCAGCCTGGCTTAAGCGTGAGGATACATCAGGACTGTCCAAGAGAATTTCTGGATGCAGTAACTCACCTTGTTAGCAAGGGCACGGGATTTCCTGCCATACACAGCGACCAGGCAGGTTATCAGATGCTCATAAATGCCGGCTATGAGCCTGAAGATGCCAGGGATTGGAACAACTGCGGCTGTGTGGTTCCTCATTTCAGAAAAACAGGAGAGTGGACATCGGCTGTTAATATAAATATTACAGCTGCTTTGGAATTTGCTCTCAATAAGGGCTGCAGCAGAATAACCGGTGAAAAAATGGGTGTTGATGAAAAAGAACCAAAGACATTTACAAGTTATGAAGAAATTGAAGAGGCTTTTTACAGGCAATTTGACAATTTAATTAAACATTCGGTAATTTCAACGCTGGTTGCACAAAATCTTCATAAAGAAATGGTGCCAAGGCCCTTCTTGTCATCCTGCATAGAAAATTGTATAGATGAAGGGGTGGACTTGGTTGATGCAGGTGCAAAGTACAATTTAGGCCCTGTACTTACAGGCATAGGACTGGCTGTTACGGCAAATTCTCTGGCTGCAATTAAAAAGCTAGTATATGAAGAAAAATGCACGGACATTGAAACACTAATTAATGCAATTGATGCAGACTGGGAAGGATATGAAGAGCTGAGACAAAAAGCATTGAGTGTTTCAAAGTATGGCAACAATATAAATTATGTTGATGATATTGCTGTAAATATAGCAAACCATTATTACAAGGAAAGCCACAGGTACAAGGACATTAACGGAAACAATTTCAATACTGCATTTATGGGAATATCAAATTACCTGCCTGCAGGAAAGGTAGTAGGGGCAACCCCCTGTGGAAGAAAATCACGTGAGCCTCTTTCTGAAGGAGTATCTCCTTTTGCAGGATCAGATACATCAACTCCATTGGCGGCAATGCGTTCTGCAGCAAGATTGAATCAGGATGTTCATTCAGGAGGAACTCTTCTCAATTTAAGACTAAGCGAAGATCTTGTGAAGACAAAGAGAGGACAAAGCAATCTGGGCAGCATGATACAGGCATTTTTTGCGCTCGGTGCATTTCATGTTCAGTTCAATACTGTTTCCACTGAAACGCTTTTAGATGCACAAAAACATCCTGAAAATTACAAGGACCTGCTTGTTCGTGTTGCAGGCTACAGCACTCAATTTGTAAATTTGTCAAGAAGTATGCAGGATGCAATCATTGCAAGAAATGCTCATGACAAATTTTAATTAATGGTTGTAGAATGTATGAACGGATATTTTATGGAACCTCAAAATTTTTCTGTCAATGACGGAGATGGTATAAGGACTGTTATATTTTTTGCCGGATGTCCATTGAATTGCAAATGGTGCGCTAATCCTGAAAGTACACTGGATTTTAAGCGAGTTTCATTCAACAAGGAAACATGTATTTCCTGCGGCAAATGTGCACAGTTGTGCCCAGGTGGAGTTATGATTGATTTAAACAGTCCGGGACAAAGAAAAAAGTGTATTTCTTGTGGCATATGTGTGGAAAGTTGCCCTACAAACAGCAAGAAAAGACTTGTCAGAATGTATTCAGACAGAGAAATACTTGAAATAATAAAAAGTCAGGAGATTTTTTACAGGTATTCCAATGGAGGCGTTACATTTTCAGGTGGCGAGGCAACCCTACAACAGCATATGTTAAGAATTTTAGTGAACAGCCTTTATGATAAGGCTGTTCATATGGCCATTGAAACATCAGGTTATTTTTATTTTGATGAAGTAAAGGATATTTTAGCAAGACTGGATTTGATATTTGTTGATATAAAGCACATGGATGAAAAGAAACATGAATTATACACAGGAAAAAGCAATAAAAAGATACTGGAAAACATTAAAAAAATGAGCGAACTGGATGTTCCCATTGTTGTGAGAATACCTGTAATAGAGGGTGTAAATTCTGATGATAAAAACATTAAAGAAACAGCTGTGTTTGTTAAGGAAAATATCAAAAACCCAAAAATAGAGCTTCTGCCATATCATAATTTTGCAGAAGAAAAGTATGAATGTTTAGGGCTTGATAAAATGTCTCATAATTTTATAAGACCGTCAAACGAGCTTTTATCTCATTTAAAAATGATTATAAAAAATGAAGGCGCAGAAACAGTCAGCTATATTTAGCTGGCTGCTTCTGCACCTTATATTTATTTTAACTTTAGCATTTCTTCGTGAATTTTTTCAAGTTCTTCAGGTATGTTGATTTGCTGAGGACACTTGGTCATGCATTCACCGCATTTCTGACACTTGTCGGCTCTTGCTTCTTCAGAGGTGAACAGGAAGTAGCTTCTTGCAGCTATGTCTTTGTTTTCAGATTTTTTGTAATCGTTATAAATTTCAAAAATCCCAGGTATGTCAACGCCAAATGAGCAGTCCATGCAGTAACGGCATCCTGTGCAGGGAACCGGCTTGATTTTTCTCAGTTCCTCAACAACTTTGTCAATAACGTTATATTCTTCATCATTTAATGTTTTTAAGTCTGTGAATGTGTTCATGTTGTCTTCAAGCTGTTCCATGTTTGACATTCCGCTTAGGATTATAGCTACATTTGGTAATGATGCAACCCATCTCAATGCCCATGAAGCTGCAGATTTTTCAGAATTGTAGGATTTAATATGTTTCATGGCCGAAGGTGCAAAGGAAGCCAGAAAACCTCCTCTTACAGGTTCCATTACAAAGCACGGTATGTTGTGTTTTTCAAGTATTTCATATGCTCCTTTTGCATCATATTCAGTCCAGTCCCAATAGTTTATCTGAAGCTGGACGAAGTCCCATTTGTGAGAAGATACAAACTTTTCTAAAATATCATTGCTGTCATGGTATGAAAAACCAATATTTTTAATTTTGCCTTCATCCTTCTTTTTCTTGATGAAATTGTAAAGATTGAATTTTTCCACGGTCTCTATAGTATTTTTGTTCAATGAATGAAGAAGATAAAAATCAAAATATTCCGTATTGCATTTTTCAAGCTGCTCATTGAAAAGCTCTTCTGCATCTTTTTCTTCCTTGATTTTCCATACAGGCAGTTTGTTTGTCAGGTAGTAGTTTTCTCTTTTAAACTCCTTAAGAACCTTTCCAAGAAACTCCTGAGATTCTCCGCTGTGATAATTGTAAGCTGTGTCAAAATAATTTAAGCCATTGTCCATAGCATGACGAATAAGCTCTCTTGCCTGGTTAAAGTCAATTTTACCGTCTTTTACAGGAAAACGCATGCAGCCGAATCCCAGTTTTGGGAAATTCACATCAAGACTTTCTATAAATTTTCTGTCCATAATAAACCTGCTTTCATTAATATTTTGAAGTAAATACAGTATACTAACAATTATAACAGCAATTCCAAGATATTGGAAGATAATACAAGATGTTTTTAATCATATCTTCATAAAATTTCTATAATTTTGATGTAAAATTTTAACATAAAAAATATTTAAAAAACATATTGACAAAAATGCAAGACAGAGTTACTATAAAGACACCCCCCGGGTAGGGGGTGTGCAGGAGGTAGATATGAAAGCTGATAAGGTAAAAATAAACCGTTTATTAAAAACAGCGGCAGGTCAAATGGATGGAATAATGAAAATGGTTGAAGAAGATAGATACTGTATAGATATTTCAAATCAGATACTTGCTGTTCAATCAATTTTAAGAAAGGCAAACAACGAAATACTTAAGTCCCATATGGAAATGTGTGTTAAGCAGGCATTTATGGAAGGTAATGAAGAAGAAAAAATAGACGAAATTATTTCACTTTTAAATAAAGTATCAAAGTAAAGGAGATAAAATGAAATCACAAAAATTTAATGTGACCGGCATGACATGTTCAGCATGTTCTGCAAGGATTGAAAAAAATATAAACAAGACTGAAGGAATCAAAGAAGTAAATGTAAACTTGTTAAGCAACAGCATGACAGTCAAGTATGACGAAAGTGTATTAAAGGAAAATGACATTATAAAGGTTGTTGTTGATACAGGATATGGAGCAAATGTTGCAGACACAAAAAAATCTGCTGCAAAATCTGATGACAAAAAAACAGATGCTCAGGCTGAATTTAAGGATATGAAAAAGAGGCTTGCAATTTCATTTGCATTTTCAATACCGCTTCTTTACCTGGCCATGGGGCACATGTTTGAATGGCCGCTGCCTAGCATATTTCATGGTGATAAAAATGCAATGACTTTTGCTTTTACTCAGTTTCTCCTGGCTCTACCTGTAATGATAACTAACAAGAAGTATTATACAGTGGGCTTTAAGACATTGTTCAAAGGATCTCCAAACATGGATTCACTCATTGCCATAGGTACGACAGCTGCCATTGGATACGGTGTCTTTGCCATATATAAAATAGGCTATGGACTGGGACACATGGACATGGAAATGGTAATGAAATATTCCATGGACTTATATTTTGAATCAGCTGCCATAATACTTGCACTTATTACTCTTGGTAAATTCCTTGAGGCTAGGGCAAAGGGAAGAACATCAGATGCCATTAAAAAACTCATGGATTTGTCTCCTAAGACTGCCCTTGTTGAAAGAAACGGAATTGAAGAAGAAATACCGGTTGAGGAAGTTGTTAAGGGTGATATTATAGTAGTTAAACCTGGACAGTCAGTTCCTGTTGATGGAATAATCACATTTGGAAACTCATCTCTTGATGAATCCATGCTCACAGGAGAAAGCATTCCTGTGGAGAAAAAAGCAGGAGACAAGGTTATAGGAGCAAGCATAAACAAATCCGGATATTTTAAGTTTGAGGCGCAAAATGTGGGTGATGATACAACATTGTCTCAAATCATAAGGCTTGTTGAGGAAGCAAGTTCTTCCAAGGCTCCCATATCAAAGCTTGCAGATAAAATAAGCAGCATATTTGTTCCGGTTGTAATTACCATAGCAGTATTAGCTACAATTGTGTGGCTGGTTCTTGGAGCAACATTTGAATTTGCATTGTCCATAGGAATTGCTGTGCTGGTAATTTCCTGCCCATGTGCACTTGGTTTAGCAACACCGACGGCAATAATGGTCGGAACAGGCAAGGGAGCTGAAAACGGAATTCTTATAAAGTCTGCAGAAGCACTGGAAATTGCTCATCAGATACAGACAGTGGTAATGGATAAGACAGGAACTATAACTGAAGGTAAGCCAAGAGTCACAGACATGGTAACAAACGGCATAAGTGAGACAGAAATGCTTAAAATAGCAGCATCAGCTGAAAAAGGATCAGAACATCCTCTTGCAGATGCAATAGTTGAAGAAGCAAAAAACAGAAACCTTGAGCTTTACCAGGTTAAGAATTTCCAGGCGCTTCCCGGACAGGGACTTGAAGCCGAAATAAACGGAAAAAATTATTACCTGGGCAATTTAAGACTTTTAAATGAGCAGAAAATCAATATAAACGGCTTTGGTGAAAAAAGTGAGAAACTTGCAGAAGAAGGAAAAACACCTCTTTATTTTGCCGATGAAAAGAATGTTCTTGGAATAATTGCTGTTGCTGACGTTGTTAAGAAAACAAGCAAAAAAGCAATTCAAGAATTTGAAGCAATGGGAATCGAAGTTGTAATGCTCACGGGAGACAACAAAAAAACAGCTGAAGCCATAAGAAAACAGCTGGGAATATCAAGAGCAATAGCGGAAGTTCTTCCTCAGGACAAGGAAAGAGAAATAAGAAAAATTCAGGAACAGGGAAGAAAAGTTGCAATGATTGGAGACGGCATAAACGATGCTCCTGCTCTTGCAAGAGCTGATGTTGGAATTGCCATAGGTGCTGGAACCGACGTTGCCATAGAATCTGCCGACATAGTATTAATAAGAAGTGATTTATTGGATGCTGTTACAGCAGTGCAGCTGAGCAAGGCAACAATCAAGAATATTAAGCAAAATTTGTTCTGGGCGTTTATTTACAATGTAATTGGAATACCGCTGGCTGCAGGAGTGTTCTATGTAATCTTGAATTGGAAGCTAAACCCTATGTTTGCTGCAGGAGCCATGAGCTTAAGTTCAGTGTCTGTTGTGTCAAATGCCTTGAGGCTTAAGTTCTTTAAACCGGTACGAATTGTGGAATCTCTTGAAGGAACAAAAGAAATAAATGAAACAAATGAAACAAAAAATCAAAAGGGTGACTCAGTCATTAATAAAGACTTTACAAATAAATCAAACAATAATGGAGGAAATAAAATGAACAAGATTTTAACAGTTGAAGGAATGAGCTGCGGACACTGCAAGGCAGCAGTTGAAAAGGCGCTTAAGAATGTTGATGGAGTTGACAATGCGGTTGTGGATTTAAACAGCAAGACAGCAGAAGTAACTTTGTCAAAGGAAGTTAGCACAGAAGATCTGACAAATGCGGTTACTGAAGCAGGATATGAAGTTATAGAAGTAAAATAATTCAAAGGGCAGCTATGCTGCCTTTTTATTTTGTCGTCACTACAATAAAATTTTACCTTATTTTAAAACGCAACAACAAATATTAATACATAAAAAATAAATTTATGATATAATGTATGTAAAACAGTATAAGAAAGGATCAATATGAATTTAAAAAGAATTTCATTTATATTTCTGATTCCTGTTTCTCTTTTTCTCACCTTGTATGCAAGATATTACATGAGTTTTGCAGAATATTATGCTGTTGAAATATATCCTGTATTTGCGGAAACAATAAGTTTTGTTTCGTCAAAGACATCTGAATCCGCAGCTGAAATAATAATTCTTTTTGTGGTTGTCCTGCTCATCATTTATACGTTATCAATGATTGTAAACTCAGTAAAATACAAAACGGCTGATTTTTTCAAGCAATATGCTGTAAATATATTGTCTTTTGCATCAGTTATTTATTTTTTATTTGTGCTTTTCTGTGGAATCAATTATTCAAGATATGAATTCACATTTTACAGCGGACTTGAAATAAAGGAATCATCAAAGGAAGAGCTCATTGCTTTGTGTGAAATATTAATTCATGATGCCAACAGCCTCCGCTCGAATCTTACAACAGGTGAAAACAACACTGCAGAGCTTTTCGACCGGAATTATTACGGCACTGCCCAAAGAGCAAGAGATTCTTTTGACAATATTGCAAAAGAGTATAGTGTCCTTAAGGGAAATTATCCTGCACCAAAGCCTGTGAAAATGTCCCGGGCAATGTCCCACATGAATATAACTGGGGTGTTTTTTCCATTCACATTCGAAGCCAACGTCAATGTTGATATTCCTCCATATCAGATTCCTGCAACCATGCTTCACGAACTGGTGCATTTGAGAGGATTCATGAGAGAAGATGAGGCCAATTTCATTGCTTATCTCTCAAGCATAAATTCAGGTTTTGAAGATTTTGCATACAGCGGGACAATGCTTGCCCTTACTTACAGCATGAATTCTCTGTATGCAGAAGATCCGGAATCTTATGCAAGTCTCAGGGAAACATATTCTCAAGATGTAAAAAATGACATGATTTTCTCATGGAATTACTGGAAAAATTTTGACACAAAGGTTGCTAAAATTTCAAACAACATAAATGATGCATATCTTAAGGCAAACAACCAGGACGACGGTGTCAAAAGTTATGGCAGGATGGTTGATTTGCTTCTGGCATATTACAGAAATTAAGGAAATTAGGCATAATAATCCTTCAGCGGGTCAAACTAAGAAAAATCAATTGAAAGGGGATTATTATGGCACAAATAAATTGCACGGTTACAAACTGTTACTTCAACAATAGACAGGGATGTACGGCGCCTTCCATTGAAGTTGACGGAAAAAAAGCCGAAAAAAGCCGCCTTACTAGCTGCAATACTTTTATTGAGCAAAAACCAGGAATAAGAAGTTCAGTAAGTGAGCCCAAAAGCGACACAGAAATCAAATGCGAGGCAGTGAAATGTATTTATAACAAATCAGAACACTGCAATGCTTCAGACATTCTTGTTAACGGCAGGAATGCATCGGTTCCTGAAGAAACATGCTGCAGCACTTTCAGAGATTAAAAGAAATAGGATGCAATGCATCCTCAGATTGATGATTGTCAATAGTCTGAGGATGCCATGCATTCTTTTTTTGTATTTTTGTTTAATATATTAATAATGATGGTATATAATTTAGGAACAAAACAATTCTCAAAACGTCTAATATATTATAAATAATTAAGGAGGTGCATTATGAATACAATTAAATTAATGAAGAAAATTTTCATATTGTCAGTTGTCTTTATATTTTGCTTTACAATTGCAGCTTTTGCGGAGGACAGCGTGACGGTGTATGTTGACAATGAAAAAGTAGATTTTGATGTGAATCCTTTTATTGAAGGAGGAAGAACCCTTGTACCATTAAGAGGAGTTTTTGAAAAACTTGGAGCCAGAGTTGACTGGAACAAGTCTATTCAGGAAGTTGTCATAAAAGATGACAACAATGAAATACAAATGCTCCTCAATAAGAACAAGGTTATGGTAAATGGTGAAATTAAGGATATTGATGTATCCACAATGATGATAAACAGCAGGACATTTGCTCCACTCAGGTTCATAAGTGAAAATCTTGGACATGATGTAAGATGGGACGGCAGTACAAATTCAGTATATATAACTAAAAATACGTCTGTTCCGGAAAACAAAAATATTTTAAAGACTGTGGGATCCAAGGAAAATCTCATTGCCCTTCTTGAATACAACTCAAAGCTTTACGGCTATTTGTGGACTGACAGATTTGTTGCAGCAGAAGATTCCAATGTAACAGACAAGGAAGAAGCAGTTCAGCAAGTGCCTCAGGAAGCAGGAGCTTCTCAGGACCATTCAGATACAAACGTGCAGGTTGAGGGAGTACAGGAAGGTGACATAATTAAAAATGATGGAAAATACATCTACATAAAAACAGGCGAAAAACTCAAGATAATTGATTCAAACCCCTTAAACCCTAAGATTGTATCAACTGTAAATGTTCCGGAAAACACAAGCATAAGTGAAATTTACATTTCAGGAAACAAGCTTGTAGTCATAGGACAAAACAATTTTTATTATATAATGAAGGAATACGAAAAATCGGCTGTTCCGGCTGAAGACAAGACTGTTGACTACATCATGCCGCCACGTTACTACGATGACAGAACAAATGTGCTTGTATATGACATTTCAAATGTTGAAAAGCCTGTTCTTCAAAGGGAGCTGCTGCTTGACGGCAACTACCTGTCAGGAAGAGAAATAAACGGGTATTTGTACATGGTTACAACAAGGTATTTAAACATTTACTATGACAGACAGGATGTGTCTCTTCCTTATTATACTAATGTGCTTAAAAATGAAAAACATGAATTTACATATGATGATATAAAATATTTTCCAAACTATATAGATTCAAGATACATGTACACTGCAGGAATTAACCTTAATGATTCATCTGTTGAACCTGATGTTGATGTGTACCTTGGAGGTTCGGACACAATTTATGTTTCCGAGGGCAGCCTTTATGCAGCTGTTGCTGATTATTCATATGATTACAACATAAAGCAGACAGAGCTTTACAGCCCAGGGTATTCAACAAGTACAGTTGTTTACAAATATGAGCTTGAAAAAGGAAATATAAAGGTTGCAACTCAGGGTGAGGTACCGGGAACAATAATAAACCAATTTTCCATGGATGAGCATGAAGGTATGCTAAGAATTGCCACCACCACCGGAGAAGTGTGGAATGAAACATCAAAAAACAACATGTACATTCTTGATGAGAATTTGAAATTAAAAGGAAAGCTTGAAGGTCTTGCTCCAGGGGAAAGAATTTACAGCACCCGTTTTGCAGGAGACAGAGTTTACATGGTTACATTCAGGCAAGTAGACCCTCTTTATGTAATTGATGCATCTGATCCTTCAAATCCAAGGGCTGCAGGAATGCTGAAAATTCCGGGCTACAGCACATACCTTCACATTGTTGATGAAAAACACATACTTGGGTTTGGATATGATACGAAGGTGAGCGAATGGGGTGGAATTGTAAATGGTGGATTCAAAATGTCCTTGTTTGATGTTTCCGACATAAAAAATCCAAAGGAAACATTCACAGAGGTTATTGGAGAACAAGGAACATACTCGGAACTTCTGTACAACCACAAGGCACTGATGTTCTCCCTGAATAAAGGTATAATGGCTTTTCCGATCAACAGCACTGCAGAAAACTACAAGACTGATTTCAACGGAGCATATGTGTACAACGTGAGCCTTGACAACATAAGTTATAAAACAAAAATATCACATATGGACAGTGATAATTATCTCTATGGCTATGAAGTAAAAAGAATAATATACATCGGCGATTTCATTTACACATTCTCTGAAAATGAAATGCAGATTCACAGCATCACCACAAACAAAAAAATCAATGAGTTAAATATTTATTAAACTAATAGAAAATATATATCAGACATGTATATGCATGTCTGATATTTTATTAAAAAAGTTCGACAAATTTCGCATAAATACTGATATAATCCCAAGTTATGAACAATGAAAACATTTTTGTAATTTTTAGCAAAATATTTTAAAATTCTCAAAATGTTACAAAAATATTGTCAACTTGTAAACAATGTGTTATAATTACTGAGTGATTTAACATAATTTATCATATTTGGAGGGTATCATGAAAAAAGGATTATCTTTAGTATTGGTGTTATTGATGGTAACATCTCTATTTGGATGTGCAACAAAGACAGAAGCTCCTGCAGCTGAAACTTTAACTGGAACAGGTGAAGGATTTGGCGGAGAAGTTACTGTTACTGTAACAAAAGAAGGTGACAAAATCACCAGCGTTGTAGCAGTTGGAGAAAAAGAAACTGCCGGAATCGGTTCAAACGCGATTGACCAACTTCCTGCAAAAATAGTTGAAGCTAATTCAACTGAAGTAGATGTAATAGCAGGCGCTACTTATACAAGTAAAGCAATAATATATGCAGTTAACAATGCTCTTGATCCAGCAGCATTCCCATATCCTGCAGTTGAGGAAAAACCAGCTGAAACTCCAGCACCAGCACCAGTTGGAGAAGCAGGACCTATTGTCAAATTTGGTTTAGGACAAAATATTGAAATAGGTAAATCAAAAGATGCAACAGCTGAACAAACAGCAGTTGGCCAGGCAGATGTTACAATAGCAGCAGTTGGATTTGACGCAGAAGGCAAAGTTGCCAGCGTTACAATAGATGTTGCTCAGACAAAAATAGCATTTGACAAAGATCTGAAAGTTACTTCTGACAGAGCAGCTGAAGTTAAATCAAAGAAAGATTTAGGACCGGACTATGGAATGGTTAAAGCATCAAGCATAGGCAAAGAATGGTTTGAACAAATCGAAGCTTTTGAAAACTGGATGATTGGCAAGACAATGGATGAAATCACTGGATTAAAAGTAAAAGCAAGAGATGAATCACATCCTGCAGTTCCAGATGTTCCTGAATTGACTTCATCAGTTACAATCTCTGTTGATGCTTACCTTGCAGCAGTTGAAGAAGCTTGGACAAACGCACAGGATGTAGCAGGCGCTGAAAAAGTAGGACTTGGAGTTGAAACTCATATAGGAAGTTCTAAAGATAAAGCAGCTGATGTTCTTCCATTAGCACAGGCTGATACATACATGTCTGCAACAGCTTTGACAGCAGATGGAAAAGTTGCCGGAACAATAATTGATAACGCACAAGTTAAAATAAAATTTGACGAAAAAGGTGTTGTAACTTCTGACAGAGCAGCAGAATATAAGACTAAGAAAGAACTCGGAGCAGAATACGGAATGGTTAAGGCTTCAGCTATTGGCAAAGAATGGTTCGAGCAAATGGAAGCATTTGAAGACTGGATGACTGGAAAATCTATTGAAGAAATCACTGGATTGACAGTTAAACAAAGAGATGATAACCACAAAGCAGTTCCAGATGTACCTGAATTGACTTCATCAGTAACAATCACTGTTGAAGGTTACCAGGCAGTTGTTAAAGAAGCAGCAGCAAACGCAAGATAATAAATGAGATTAGGGGGCTTGTAAAAGCCCCTTTTTAATTATATAAAATAATTGATATTATTTAAAATATTTGATATTATAAGCTAGGGTGATAAATATGAAAAAAATAATTCCTATATTGATGACAGGAATTTTAATTTTTGCTTTTTTTACAGGCTGCCAAAAACAGCAAGAGCCTGAAAAGGAGCAAGTTTATGATAAATTCAGCTATACTTTTTTAGATACCTTTGATACGGTTACGCAGGTTGTGGGTTATGCTAAGACAGAAGAAGAATTCAACGGATATGCTGAAAAAATTCATGAAAGAATGCTTGAGCTGCACCAGTTATATGACAAGTACAACACTTATGAAGGAAAGAACAACATAAAGACCATTAACGACAATGCAGGTATACAGCCTGTGAAAGTCGATAAGGAAATAATTGACTTAATCCTCATGACAAAAGAAATGTATGAAAATGTAGGAAAGAAAACAAATGTGGCTTTGGGCTCTGTTTTGAAAATTTGGTCTGAATACAGAGATGAGGCTGAAGCAAATCCTGCTGAAGCTAAAATTCCTCCTATGGACATTTTGCTTGAAGCAAATGGACACACTGACATCAACAAGGTAATAGTTGATGAGAAAAATTCAACTGTGTATCTTGAGGATCCTCTCATGAGCCTGGATGTAGGAGCCGTTGCAAAGGGATATGCAACAGAAATTGTTGTTAAGGAAATTATCCAGGAAGGTTTCACATCAGGCATCATAAGTGCAGGAGGAAACATACGAGCTTTTGGTAAACCTATGGACGGCATTAGAGACAAGTGGGGAGTTGGAATTCAAAATCCTGACGGTGTTCTTGGCACATCGGATGAAAGCATATTGGAAACAGTGTTTCTGACAGATGCATCTGTTGTAACCAGCGGTGATTATCAGAGATTTTACATGGTTGGAGATACAAGAGTTCATCACTTGATAGATCCTGTTACTTTGATGCCTGGGGATTATTTCAGAGCTGTATCAATTGTAACTGAAAATTCAGGCAAAGCTGATTTCCTTTCTACTACTGTATTCCTGATGCCTTATGAAGAAGGCAGAGCACTTGTTGAGTCCCTTGATGGAGTGGAGGCTCTGTGGGTATTTAAGGATGGATCAATACAAACAACGGAAGGCATGGATAAAATAATGAAGAGCAAGGGTGCCTCCGGAGCAATTGCTAAGTAATAGGCAGGGTATATGAAAAAATCTAATTTTTTTGCTTTTATTTCCAGGATGAAGTATATAAACAGATGGGGGCTAATGCGAAACATCAAGGATGAAAATGTGTCGGAACACAGTCTTGACGTTGCGGTAATAGCTCATGCCCTTGCTGTTATTCAGAAAAGACGTCTTGACATGGATGTAAATCCGGAAAAGACTGTTCTCTATGCAATTTATCACGATGCTTCCGAAATATTTACAGGAGACATGCCAACACCTGTTAAATATTTCAACACTGTAATAAAGACAGCCTACAAGGATGTGGAGCTTGCTGCGAGCAGGAGGCTCTTAAAACTTTTGCCTGAGGACTTTTACAGTGATTATGAAGGAATTCTCATACCTCGTGAAGATGAAAAGGAAATTTGGAAGACAATCAAAGCTGCTGATAAAATAAGTGCCTACATCAAATGTATCGAGGAGGAAAAATCGGGAAACAAGGAATTCCTCAAGGCTAAGCAGACAATATTAAAAGACTTGATCTCCATGGACAGAGAAGATGTGAATATTTTCATGAGTGATTTCATGGATGGATATGAACTCACACTTGATGAAATGGAATAATATAAAATAGAGTTATAACCAACAAGCAGGCTATAACTTTATTTTATTAGACTGAATTTTTTCATGTGGTATACTTAAATAAAAAATATAAGGGTAATATTATGAATCAATACAATTACATGACCTTTAAGTCAGTATCTTATGCAATGAAAGTTGAAACGGCACTTAAAAAGTGTGGCGTAAATTTTAAAATAATACCTGTTCCAAGAAGTATCAGTTCAAGCTGTGGCCTGTGCGTAAGGTTCCAGAAGGAAGACATGGAAAAGTTCAAAGAAATAATAGAAAAAAACAGCCTTGTCTACGACAATATTTACTTGGATATTTAGACTGCATATGAAAGATAACAGCCGCAAAGAAAACCAATTAAAAGCAATACAGAACTGCTTTTACCTTTATGTAGCATGTTTGCTTCGGGAATTAACTGGCTGGCAGAAACATAAAGCATGCTGCTGGCTGCAGCTGACAGGCAGAAGGCTATAAAATAAGTTGAAATTCCGCCAAGCTCAGCTCCAAGCACTGCTCCGAATGCTGTGGGAAGGCCCGTAAGCAGAGTCAATAAAATTACATACAAGGGCGAGGCTCCTGCCATTACAAGAGGAACTCCAACGCTCATACCTTCCGGAATATTGTGGGCAGCAATCAATATTCCTATTTTTATGCCTAAATTGTCAGAGTATACTGTGCTTGAGCCCACGGCTATACCTTCCGGAAAATTGTGCAGGCTGAGACTTACTATGATTATCATGCTCATTTTTATGTAATCCAGTTTTTTGCCTGCATATCTGGAAAGCTTCTTTGTGGGAATCATTTCTTCCGCGAAAAAAACCACAATAAGTCCAATGAAAAGACCCAATGTCACAATGAAGAAACCTCCTATTTCATAGGCTTCAGGCATGAGGTCAAAAGAAATTACAGAAAGCATTATTCCTGCTGCAAAGCTTAAAAGTCCTGAAACTGTTCGGTCACTGGGGCTTTTAATCAGCAATGACACTATTCCACCAACACATGTTCCGATTCCGCCAATAACAAATCCCCATATAAAATAATATAAAATATCCAAAGTTTCCTCCTGTTTGTTCATCTTATTAATATATATGCAGCCAGTTTTTTTTAAGAAATTAAAAATTAATTAAGAAGTAAAATCTTGTACATAATTATAATGTAGTATATAATTAGCCATAGAACTATTGATAAATGATTCTTTGCATATTTTCTTAAATGAGAATGCAGGAAAGGAAATTATATTAAATGAAAGAAATTATAAATACAAAAATAGTTAAAATGGATCCTGACAATTTGGACTATGATATAATAAAAGAAGCCGCACAAATCATCAACAACGGCGGTGTTGTTGTGTTTCCAACAGAAACAGTCTATGGAATTGGAGCAGATGCTTTAAATGACACTGCTGTGGAGAAAATTTTCAAGGCAAAGGGAAGGCCTCAGGACAATCCTTTGATAGTTCATATTCAAGATGTTGAAGAACTGTATGATTTATCCAGAGAGGTTCCGGAAAATGCAATAATATTAGCAGAAAAATTCTGGCCGGGTCCCCTGACTATGATTTTGTATAAAAAGGATATATTATCTGACAAAATAACAGCAGGACTTAGTACGGCTGCAATAAGGTTTCCAAAAAACAAAATTGCCCTGGCACTTATAAAGGAAAGCGGAAAACCAATTGCTGCACCAAGTGCCAACACTTCCGGAAAACCAAGCCCTACAGAAGCTTCTCATGTAATTGAAGATTTAATGGGCAAGGTAGATATGATAATTGACGGAGGGAGCACCTACATAGGAATCGAATCAACTGTTGTAGATGTGACTGGGGATGTGCCCATGATACTAAGGCCCGGTGGAATAACAAGAGAAGACATATCACGAGTTTTAGGAAAATGTGATTACGATCCTGCAATCATTAAAAGCAATGAAAAAATTGTTCCAAAATCACCGGGACAAAAATACAGACATTATTCACCTAAAGCAAAAGTTATTTTGTACAAGGGAACTTTAGATAATATTGCACAAAGAATAGTTGAAGATTATGATAAATTTACACAGGATGGATTAAGGGTGGGCATTATGTCAACTGTCCAGACTGAAAAATATTATGAGGACAAGACCACAATTTGTGTTGGAGACAGAACAAAGCCCATATCAATTTCGTCTAATTTATTCAAGGATTTGAGAAATTTTGACCACATGGGGATGGATGTAATTCTTGCAGAGGCTGTTGAAGAAGAAGAACTTGGAAAGGCAATCATGAACAGATTGGGAAAAGCAGCAAGCGAAACAATTATTGTGTGAGGTATCTATGAATATTTTATTGGTGTGCACCGGCAATACATGCAGAAGCAGCATGGCTGAGGGAATTTTCAAGCAGATGCTCATTGATTCAAATGTTGAAAATATTAATGTATCTTCAGCAGGATTAAGTGCTTTTCAAGGGGACAGAGCAAACCAAAAAGCTATAGATGTTTTGAAAAATCAGGGAATAGACATATCAGGGCACAGGGCCAGACAGCTTACAGGAGAAATGATAAACAGCTCAGATTTGATTTTAACCATGACAGATGCTCATAAGATGTCAATATTGAATTATGCGCCTAAATCAAAGGGAAAAGTGTTTACGCTTAAGGAATATGCCAGAATTACAGGCGGTGAAGAATCGGGTAATATTAATCTTGACATTCATGATCCCTACGGCAGGGAATACAGCGTTTATGAGTCAGTTATGAGCGAAATACGATATGAGATAGAGTCGATTGTCAATAAATTGAAACAAAAAAATAATTAAGAGCTAAGAATTAAGTGAAAAAATGGAGGAAAAATGAAAATAGTACTTGCATGTGATCATGGAGGATTTGAATTAAAGGAAGCAGTAAGGGAACACTTGACTAAGAAAGGTTATGAAGTAAACGACATAGGCGTTTATGACACAAATTCCGTGGACTACCCTGATTACGGAAAAAAAGCTGCTGAACTTGTTGCTGGAAGCGATGACAAGGGGATAGTAATATGCGGAACAGGCATAGGTATTTCCATAGCAGCAAACAAAGTTCACGGTATAAGATGTGCTTTGTGCACAAATGAATATATGGCGAGGATGTCCAGAATGCATAACGATGCAAACATGCTTGCTTTAGGAAACCGTGTCATAGGTCAGGGGGCTGCACTTGACATAGTGGATGTGTGGCTTTCCACAGAGTTTGAAGGCGGAAGACACTTGAACAGAGTTAAGAAAATCATGGAAATAGAAAATATATAAAGAAGAGGAAATGTTCATGACTGGTTACTTTATAGCTTTTATTTCAGCTGTAATTATATCTTTTATAATGACTCCGCCTGCAAGACAGCTTGCAATAAAGGTTGGAGCACTGGATGTACCAAAGGATCCTAGAAAAATACACAATAAGCCCATGCCTTATTTCGGAGGTCTGGCTATTTATGTTTCAATAATGGCATGTATGTTTGTTTATCTGCCTCATACAAGGACTAACATGTATATAATGGCAGGCGCAACAATAATTGTGCTAACAGGAGTTGTTGATGACATGTATGGAATGCCTGCCAAGATTAAAATGCTCATGCAGCTTATTGCAGCATTTGTTGCATTAAGAGGAGGCGTTCAGATACACTTCATTACAAACCCCCTTTCAGAAACAGGAATGAGCTACTTGCTCTCATGGCTTTCATACCCCATAACATTGTTCTGGATTGTGGGTATCACTAACACAATAAACCTCATAGATGGTTTGGATGGCCTGGCTTCCGGTGTAGCCAGCATAGCAGCAACAACTCTTCTTTTTACGGCAGCAACAATGGGACACGACTTCATTATGATGCAGTGTGCCATAATAGCAGGAGCTTCTTTGGGATTTCTTCCATTTAACTTTAACCCTGCAAAAATATTCATGGGTGATACAGGTTCTCTGCTTCTGGGATACATGCTTGCAGTAACTTCTGTTTCAGGTATGGTAAAAAGTGTTGCGGCTGTGGCCCTGGCTGTGCCTGTATTTGCTTTGGGTCTTCCCATATTTGACACCACATTTGCAATAATAAGAAGATATTTAAACAACAAGCCAATAATGCAAGCCGACAAGGAACACCTTCACCACAAGCTCATGAAAATCGGACTCAATCAAAGGCAGACCGTATTGATAATGTACTTCATCAGCATGATGTTGGGAATTGTGGCAGTAATAATAGCCGATGCAGATCCGTTTATAGGAATTATTCTGGCAACCATTATGGTAATAGCAGTATTTTATTTTGCAAAATTAGCAGGATTCTTCAGAAAAAAAGAACAATAATACAATTAAGAATGAAGAATGAAGAATTAAAAATTAGTAGTTGAATTTGGGCATTGCCCAAATTCTTCATTTAATTCTTAATTCTTAACTCTTAATTCTTCATTTAATACGGAGGTAGTGATGAATAAAGTAAAGGTGCTTGTTGTTTTCGGTACACGGCCGGAAGCTGTTAAAATGGCCCCCATAGTGAAAGCCCTTAAAAATGATGAAGAGCATTTCATCTCAAAGGTATGCGTAACAGCACAGCACAGAGACATGTTGGACCAGGTTCTTAAAATATTTGATATTGAGCCGGATTATGATTTGAATATATTCCAAAGCGGCCAGACACTGACGCAAATAACCTGCAGGGCTCTGTCAGGACTTGAAGGTGTTATAGAAGAATTTAAACCGGACCTGATTTTGGTACAGGGCGACACAACAACAGTATTTTCAGGAGCCCTTGCTGCATTTTACCACCAGGTTAAAATAGGCCATGTGGAAGCAGGACTGAGAAGCGGCAATTTGTATTCTCCATATCCTGAGGAAGCAAACCGTATGCTTACGGGAGTACTTACAGATTTCCATTTTGCTCCAACACAGACTTCAAAAAATAACCTGCTCAGGGAAGGCTATGATGAAAACAAGATTTTCATAACTGGAAACACATCTATAGATGCTCTTGGCTGGGTTATAGACAAAAATTATAAGTTTAGCGAAGAAGCATTAAACAACATAGATTTTGAAAAGAAGAAAGTAATACTCCTGACAGCTCACCGCAGAGAAAATATTGGAGAGCCCATGGAAAATATTTTTTCTGCTGTAAGAAGAGCAGCCGAAGAAAATAAAGATGTGGAAGTAATATATCCAATGCATTTAAATCCTAAGGTAAGAGAAATTGCAAGAAAGCTATTTGACGGAATGGAAAATGTCCACCTCATCGAACCTCTTGACTATCTTCCTTTTACAAACCTCATGTCAAAATGTTACCTTGTTGTTACAGATTCAGGGGGAGTTCAGGAAGAAGCACCATCCCTGGGCAAGCCGGTGCTTGTTGTAAGGAAGGAAACTGAAAGACCTGAAGGTATTTCGGCAGGAACAGCAAAGCTTGCCGGAACTGACGGACAGGTTATTTACAATGAGCTTAATATACTCATAAACAATGAAGAAGAATACAAAAAAATGGCCAATGCAGTTAATCCATACGGTGACGGAATGGCTGCAATGCACATAATAGATGCCATTAAGAAAAAAATGCTGTAATCAAAGCCTGTCAATAATGTAGGGAGGACTACTGTCCGCCCGCAGTCTATCGTAACCAGCCCTTAGTTTTTATATAATATGGAGTCAATAGTTTTAGCCTGTAAACAACAGGCTTGTTTTTTTGCCAAATATTAAATGAAGACAAAAACATATGTCAAATAAAACACAATGAGCGTCAAAATATGCTGGCCGCCCAGAAAAATGTACTGACAAAGGGCTCTGTTGTCCTAAATAGTTGTAATTTGTTATAATAAATATATTGACAAACAGTCTGTTTTATATTATACTTCGAATATCAAAATATTTGAAATAAAATAAAAAATGATATCAAAATAATAGACATTAAAACATCTAAATTTATGGAGGAAATAATGATTTTAGAAAAAGTAAAAGCAATTTTAGTTGAGGAATTGGACGTAGAGGAAGAAAATATAAATCTTGACAGCAAAATTAAAGACGATTTGGGAGCGGATTCACTGGATCTTTTCGAATTGATCAGCAAAATAGAAGATGAGCTTGACATCACTATTGATGAAGAAGATTACGGCAAGCTTGTAACAGTTGGAGATATAGTAAACTACATTACAGACAAACAATAATTAATTAGAAGACGCCTGCGGGCGTTTTCTCTTATGCGGAATAATTCGCAATTTTATTACAATACGAGGAGAATATATGATTAATACAGTTATATGCAGCCTGCTGAACATAAAATATCCTATTTTTCAAGGAGGCATGGCACAAATATCAGATGCTGAGCTAGCTGCTGCCGTGTCCGAAGCAGGAGGTCTAGGAGTTATAGCATCAGGCAACAACACTGCGGAATTTATAAAAAAAGAAATACATAAGATCAAATCGCTTACTGATAAGCCATTTGGTGTTAATGTAATGCTTTTAAGCCCATATGCCAACGATGTGAGCAACCTTCTGATGGAGGAAAAAGTTCCGGTAATAATTACAGGAGCAGGAAATCCCGGAAAATATCTTAAGCTTTGGAAAGATGCAGGAATTAAGGTAATACCTGTTGTTCCTTCAGTTGCTTTTGCAAAACATTTTGAAAAGCTCGGAGCCGATGCCATCATCTGCGAAGGTACTGAATCAGGCGGACACGTAGGAGAACTTACAACAATGTGCCTGACTCCTCAGGTGGTTGATGCTGTAAATATTCCTGTTATTGCAGCAGGTGGAATCGGCGACGGAAGAGGTATTGCTGCTGTCTTAAGCCTTGGAGCTCAGGGTGTTCAGGTTGGAACAAGATTTTTGCTTGCCAATGAATGTAACGTTCACCAAAACTACAAAGACAAGGTTCTAAAGGCAAACGACACAGACACGGCTGTTACAGGAAGAAAAACAGGCCATCCTGTAAGAGTTTTGAAAAATAAACTTGTGAATCAATTTAAAGAAATTGAAAAGAACAACGGAACCGTTGAAGAAATGGAACAGCTGGGCAGAGGAAGACTTTACAAGGCAGCAGTTGAAGGGGATGTTGATTACGGTTCAGTAATGTCAGGACAAATTGCAGGCTTGGTGAACAAAGAACAAAGCTGCAAGGAAATTATTACAGAAATGTTTGATGAAGCGGAAACTATTATGAAAAACTTGAGTTCATTTATTTCAGGAGGTAGTAATGAGTAAGACAGCTTTTGTATTTCCAGGACAGGGCGCTCAGTATGCTGGAATGGGAAAAGAATTTTATGACAATTTCGAAGAAAGCAAGGAAATTTTTGAAAGAGCTAATCAGGCTCTGGGATTTGACATCGCAAAGCTTTGTTTTGAAGGACCTGACCAGGATTTAAGTGTTACAAAAATAACTCAGCCTGCACTTCTTACAACTTGCATGGCAATTTATGAAGTTTTGAAGAAAAACAACAAGGATGACTCTGTTGTCATGGGAGGACTTTCCCTTGGTGAATATTCAGCACTGACTGCTGCAGGAGCAATGGATTTTGAAACTGCTGTCAAGCTTGTTTACAACAGAGGAAACTACATGCAAAATGCAGTTCCTCTGGGCGAAGGCGGAATGCTTGCACTCATGGGATGTACAGATCAGGATGCAATAGCATTTTGTGAAGATGTAACAAAGAGCTGCGGACTTCTTGAACCTGCAAACTTCAACTGTCCGGGACAAATAGTTGTGGGTGGAAAAAGTGAAGCAATAGATGAAGCATTATCAAAGACCTCCCAGTTCAACATCAGAAGAGCCGTTAAACTTCAGGTAAGCGCGCCATTTCACACATCAATGTTGAAACCTGCCGGTACAAAGCTTAAGGAAGATTTGGCTAAAATTAATTTCAAGAAACCAAAATGCAATGTTATTTCCAATGTAGACACAGAATATTACGAAGACGATCAGGTAATAGCTGATAAGCTGGAAAAACAGGTTTACAATCCCGTTAGATGGGAAGAATGCGTAAGAAAAATGATAGCTGACGGTGTGACTACATTTGTTGAAATAGGACCTGGAAAGACATTGTCAAGCTTTATAAAGAAAATAGATAAAAATGTTAAATCAATAAATATAGATAGCATTGCATCCCTCAAAGAATATATAGAATTGTCTTATGCTTAGCAGGTGATTTTCCTGCTAAGTATTAGAAATTATTATTATTGCGAATAGAATTGTCTTATGCTTAGGCAGGATTGAGGCATTGATGCAATACATCGGAAAGGATTACTATGAAGACTGCAATTATTACCGGAGCTTCAAAGGGTATAGGAGCTGCAATTGCTTTAAGGCTTAATGAACTGGGCTACAACCTGGTATTAAACTACAGAAGCAACACAAGCTCCATGGAAGAATTAATCAATAATTTTCCAAACAAAGAAACTAAAAATGTGACTGTACAATGCGACATATCAAATTATGAGGATGCCAAGAGACTTATTGACGAAGCCTATGACAACTTTGGTTCTGTTGATGTGTTAGTAAACAATGCAGGAATAACCAAGGACAACATACTTCCAATGATGAGCGAAGATGAGTTTGATCAGGTTATCGATACAAATTTAAAAGGAACATTTAACTGCTGCAGACACATTTCCAAAAGAATGCTTAAGCAGAAGTACGGAAGAATTGTAAATATTTCATCCGTGGTTGGGCTAGCAGGAAATGCAGGACAGGTAAATTATGCTGCTTCGAAAGCAGGAGTTATAGGAATGACCAAATCTATGGCAAGAGAACTTGGAAAGAAAAATGTCCTTGTAAATGCCGTGGCACCTGGATTCATTCAAACTGAAATGACAGACAAAATACCAGATGACATAAAAAATGAAATGATGAAAAATATACCTCTGCAAAAGCTGGGACAGCCAAGCGACATTGCAGATGCAGTTGAATTTTTAATATCTGACAAAGCATCCTATATAACAGGACAGGTATTATCAGTCAACGGCGGATACTACATGTAAATTAAAAAAATAGTGTAGGGGAGGACCTCGTGTCCTCCCGAAAATAGCAAAATTATTGTATTAATAACACGGGTGGATACAAGATCCGCCCCTACGATTTGATAAAAATTAGGTTTGTCAATAGTCTAATTAAGAATTAATAATCTTAATTAATCGAAATTGGAGGAAAAAATGAAAAGAAGAGTTGTAATAACAGGTGTTGGTGTTGTAAGTCCAATCGGATCAGGCGATGCTTTTTGGGAAAATGTAAAAAAAGGAACATGCGGAATAAGCCCTATTGAATCTTTTGACACTACTGAATTCAGCGTAAAGCTTGCTGCTGAAGTAAAGGATTTCGATCCTACACTGTACATGGACAAAAAAGAATCAAAGAGACAGGACAGATACAGCCAGTTTGCACTTGCTGCAGCTGATATAGCAGTAAAAAATTCAGGACTTGACATAGAAAAAGTTGACAGCGACCGTTTTGGAGTAATAGTAGGAAGTGCAGTTGGAGGAATTCATACAATTGAAGCCGAGCATGCAAAGCTTCTTGAAAAAGGACCAGGAAAAGTGTCAACATTTTTTATTCCTATGATGCTTTCAAACATTGCATCAGGACTTGTGGCTATTAAGTACCAGGCAAAGTCTGTGAACTTCAGCACAGTTACTGCATGTGCAACAGGAGCAAATGCAATCGGAGAGTCATACAAAAGAATCCAGGATGGAATTTGTGATGTAATGATTGCCGGAGGAAGTGAAGCTGCCATAACTCCATGTTCAATAGCAGGTTTTTCTGCCCTCACTACTCTTTCAACAACTACAGATGTAAACAGAGCATCAATACCTTTTGACAAGGAAAGACATGGATTTGTAATGGGAGAAGGAGCCGGAATAATGGTTCTTGAAGATTATGACCATGCAGTAAAAAGAGGAGCTAAAATATATGCAGAGCTGGTAGGCTATGGAGCAACATGCGATGCATATCACATGACAAGCCCTGATCCAAGTTCAGAAGGTGCTTCAAAAGCCATGAAAAATGCCATAGAAGATGCCGGCATAACACCTGTTGACATAGGATACATCAATGCTCACGGCACAAGCACACTGTACAATGACAAGTTTGAAACACAGGCTATAAAGAACATTTTCAAGGAGAATGCAAAGAATGTACCAATAAGCTCTACAAAATCCATGACAGGTCACTTGCTGGGAGCTGCCGGAGCTGTAGAAGCAATAGTATGTGCTAAATCCTTGGAAAACGGATATATTCCAGCAACAATAAATCACCAGGTTACTGACCCTGAACTGGATTTAAACTTCGTTCCTAACACAGGAATTGAAAAGGAATATGACTATGCATTGTCAAACGCATTTGGATTTGGCGGACACAATGCAACATTGGTTCTTAAAAAATATAAAGGAAACTAATATGGTTTACAATACAAGCGAAATACAAAAAATAATACCTCACAGATACCCAATGCTCCTCATTGACAAAATTGAGGAGCTCGTAGAAGGGGAAAAGGCTGTGGGAGTTAAAAATGTAACAATGAATGAACAGTTTTTCCAGGGACACTTTCCTGGAAACCCTGTTATGCCAGGTGTTCTCATTATAGAAGCTTTGGCACAGACAGGCGCTGTAGCCATACTCTCCATGGAAAAATTCAAAAACAAGACCGTGTACTTTGGTGGAATCAAAAGCGCAAAATTCAAGAGAAAAGTATGTCCGGGAGACACATTGAAACTTGTTACTGAAATAACAAAATTAAAGGCTAGTTTTGGCATAGGAAATGCTATTGCTTACGTTGATGGCGAAATTGCAGCAGAAGCAGAATTAATATTTGCTGTGGAGTAGAATTGTGACAATATTTTCACAATAAATTTTCCATATTTTAAAAAAATGTGTTATAATTTATAATGTGACACATTTTTTTATTTTTATAACCTTTGCAGACGTTTTCTGTTTATTTTTAGCGAGATTACATGTTAAACATTTAACCATAGATAAAAAGAACAATTGAATTTGTGCAAATCATGTATTTTTAATGATAATATCGGAAAACTAGTTTATGTTGAAATAAAAGTTAATTACATAAACAGTTAAATATTTCAAAAAATAAATGTAACAAAATCACTTGCCCTATAAAATTATTGTGCTATAATATCATATACGTATCTAATAAGGACATAGTATCCAAAAAGATACTGTAGACAATGAAGAGGTGATTAAATGAGTGCAGTTTCATGCGACAATATGTTCAGTGATAAAGAAAGACACAGCACATGCTATATGAGCGACAAGTGCATAAGGTACAAGGTATGTCCAATGGTTCTTGTTCAGAAGCTTTTAGCAGGAAAAAGAAAAATAATGATACTCTGGTATTTAAGCGGCAAGGTTTTAAGATTTAATGACATTAAGAGAAGACTTCCGGATGTCACTCAAAAAATGCTTACGCAACAGTTGAGAAGCTTAGAAGAAGATCATTTGATATTCAGGCATGTTTATCCGGTTGTACCACCAAGGGTTGAATACGGATTGACAGAGCTTGGAGAGAAAATAATTCCCTTGCTGGAAATGATGCATGGTTTTGGTGCAGAGTATTTAGAACTTGGATATAAAGATAACAATCCGGATCTAAATTAAGTATCTTTTAGGGTACTATAGTACAAAAAAGTGCGTACTTGTCAAGTAAAGTCAAATTAAATATACTGTTAAGGGTAACAGTTGAATTTTACGGTTTCTTACATTTTACAAATTTAAAAACCTAAGAAAAATAAGGTTTTTTTATTCAAAAATGGGGAAAAATTTACAATCGCAACTTGTCACTTTAATAACAAGCAGTGTGCTTCAAAGAAAATTAATACGGAATATTTCATGGATGCATGTTATATTATTCCAAATTTATTGACAAACATTTTTTTATATTTTATTATTAATGAAATAGGAAAATGTTTGATTTTATAAAAATATTTGACAGAGGTGGTGGTATAGTGTCTATTGAAATAATCAAGGTAATAAAGGAGGCAGAGGAAAAGGCTGAAGTCACAAAACGAGAAGCCGCTCAGCAAGCAAAACAAATTATTACCAATGCTAATGCGCAAGCTCTACAAATTGTTGATGAAGCAAGAGAAAATGCTGAGTCAAAAAGAACTGATGTGCTAAAAGCAGCAGAATCCCAGGGACAGCTTCTTTATGACAGCATAATCAGCGACGCTGCAAAAAAATGTGATGACATTTTAAAAAGCGCAGAAAAAAACATGGATAATGCAGCATCAATTATACTGGAAAGGATAGTGAAGGCCAGTGGCAATAGTTAAGATGAAGAAAATAAGCACCATAGGTTTAAGCAGCATTAAATCTTCATTAATAAAGGAACTCATGGATTTAGGAGTGGTCGAAATAAGTGCCCAGGATTCAAAATTGACCGACCCGGAGTGGATTTCCTATGTTAAAAAAGATGGAAATGAAGTTGAAGTGCTGGACTGTGATGCGAAAATATCAAAAATAAACGAAGTTTTAAACAGTCTGGAAAAGTATGACAAAAGTAAAAAACCAATGTTCTTTACAAGAAAATCAATATCTTCAAAAGATTTTGAAAATGCCATCAGTGAATTAAGCAAGACTGAGGAAAACGTAGCAAAGGTGCTGGATATGAACAAGAGCTTCAATGAGCTAAGTTCAGAGGAAAATAAAATTGAGACAGCCATACTCAGTTTAAAGCCTTGGGCAAGTTACGAGATTCCTTTGGAATTAACCGAAACAAAGTATACAAGCATCTTTACCGGTGTTGTTCCAAATATAGTTGATGTTGAAAAGCTTAAGTCTGATCTTCGGGAAAAAACAGACAGATGCATAGCAAATCTTGTTGGAAGCGATAAGGATCAACATTATTTTTCAATTATATGCCTCATAAAGGAAAAAGATGATGTTTATGAGATTTTAAAGCAATATGGTTTCAACACAGTGGCTTTCAAAGATTTAAAGGGTACTGCAGCCCAAAACATTGTGCAGTATGAAAACAATTTGAAAGAAATTTCTGAAAATAAATCAGAAGTTGAAAAAAATATTACAGATTATGTTCCATACAAGGAACAAATTCAACTGTTTTATGATTATCTGGTAATTGAAAGAGACAAAAATAAGATACTTGGGAACTTGCTGAACACAGATTCAACTTTCTATATTGAAGGGTGGATACCTGAGGTAAGCAAGGAACAGATTGAGAATGTACTCAACAAACATCAGTGCTGGTTTGAAATATATGAACCTGAAGAAGGAGAACAAACTCCTATAGCTATGCAAAACAATTCTTTCACACAGCCTTTTGAAGCAATTACAGAGCTTTATAGTCTACCTTCATCAAGCAACATAGATCCTACACCATACATGGCTCCGTTCTATTGCTTATTTTTTGGGCTGATGCTTGCAGATGTGGGCTATGGTTTGATTATGGCCGCAGCAACTTACATGGTTTTGAAGAAGTTCAAGCTTGAAGGATCAATTCAAAAGCTTATGAGAGTATTTTTCTACTGTGGAATATCAACTGCATTCTGGGGAGTGATGTTTGGAAGCTGGTTCGGTGATGCCATACCTGCTGCAGCAAGACTGTTGTTCAATTCTGATTTTACTGTGAAACCTTTGTGGCTGAATCCCATGGAACAACCTATGACACTTTTAATAGTATCATTTGTTTTCGGAATTATCCACTTGTTCACCGGTATGGCAGTAAAGGCACACATTCTCATAAGAGACGGAAATCCTCTGGATGCCTTGTTTGACATAGGTTTCTGGTATGGACTTATAATAGGATTGATATTGCTTTTATTCGGTAATACAGTGATTCCGGGTTCAGGGCAGATAGGCAAATGGATGTCCATAATATTTGCTTTAGGTTTAGTTCTTACTCAAGGAAGAGCGAAAAAGAATATTGCGGGTAAACTCATAAGCGGTGTATTGAGCCTGTACAACATAACAAGTTATTTAAGTGATGTTCTATCATATTCAAGACTCTTGGCCTTAGGATTGGCTACAGGGGTTGTATCTTCCGTTATGAGCATATTGGGCTCTATGGGAGGCAGAAACGTTTTTGGCATATTGTTGTTTGTGGTGGTTATGATTATAGGACACACATTCAATTTTGCAATAAATGCTCTTGGAGCTTTCGTACATGCTGCGAGACTGCAGTATGTTGAATTCTTCGGTAAATTTTATGAAGGCGGCGGAGAGCCATTCAAGCCGTTTACGAAAAAAACTAAATATAACAGAATAATCAAGGAGGAAATTTAAATGAACAATATTTTAGTTAGTGGTAACTTTTTAGCAATTTTAGGAGCTTCTGTGGCTGCATTGGCAGGTATAGGAAGTGCAATAGGCGTTGGTATAGCAGGTCAGGCAGCAGCTGGAGTTGTTGCGGAAGATCCTAAGAAATTTGGTTCTACATTGATTTTGCAGGCATTGCCTGGTACTCAGGGTATATATGGACTTTTGGTTGCATTTATCATCCTTAACAAAATCGGTTTATTAGGCGGAAGCATGGCAGAACTTTCAGCAGTTCAGGGAGGATTATTCCTTGCAGCAGCTCTTCCTATAGGTGTGGTAGGTATTATTTCAGCAATTCATCAGGGCAAGGTTGCAGCAGCTGGTATTATGCTTATTGGCAAGAGACCAGAAGAAATAGCAAAAGCTATGGTTTACGCTGCAATGGTTGAAACATATGCAGTATTGGCACTTCTTATTTCTTTCCTTATGATAAACGGAATTGCTATTTAATAAAAGTACTAAAATTTAAATAAGGATGTGAAAAGATGAGCATTGAAAATATAACTACGAATATTTTAAGCGATGCAAGAAACATTGCTGAGATTTCCATAGCAAATGCTGAGAAAACTAAGCAAGACATAATAGATAAAGCTAAATTAGAAGCTGAAGCAATTATAAAAGCTGCTGCAGAAAAGTCTGAAAAGGAAGCTGAAGGCTTGAAAAGCAGAAAGGTATCTGCTGCAGAGCTTCAAGGAAGAAAAATGATGCTTTCCGCAAAGCAGGAAGTCATTAAGAAAAGCTTCAATTCAGCACTTGAAAAGCTTAAAACAATGCCAGAAGACGAGTATTTAAATTTCCTTACAGATGAAATTGTAAAGATTCCAAATTGCAAGGGAACAATAATATTGAATGAGCGTGACAAGAACAAAATCGGCGAAAAATTAGTTAAAGCAGTCAATGAAAAATTAAAAGCAGAAAAGATTGTATTAAGCGATAAAACAATTGAATCAAGCGGAGGATTTGTGCTTAACAACGGATCAATTGAAATCAACAGCACCTTTGAAACCATATTGGACTCCATGAGGGATGAACTTACAAACGAAGTTGCAAATGCGCTTTTTAAATAATTTTCCTGCCTGAAAGGAGGAATGGCTTTGGCAAAGATTAAAGATACAGATTATTTGTTTTCTACTGCACGTGTTCGAAGTGTTGAAAAAAACATGCTTACTCGTGAAAGAGCAGAAAAGATGATTGATGCAAAAACAAATGAAGATGCCTTAAGGGTGCTGGATGATCTGAATTACGGCAATTCCGGCGAAGCAGTCGAACCTAATGACTATGAAAAGCTCTTATCATTTGAACATAAGAAGACATATGACTTCATAACTTCTGTAGCTCCTGAGCTGGATTTCTTCAACATGTTCTTGTATCCATACGATTATCACAATTTAAAGGTAATCATGAAGGCGGAATACTTAGGAATAGATGCTTCAGAGAATCTTGTTGATACCGGATCCATAGACCTGAAAGTTTTGAAATATTCTGTAAAAGAAAGAGACTTTTCAGGCCTCACAGAAAACATGAGCAAAGCTTTAAAGGAAATAATCGAAACATTTCCTAAAACAAATGATCCTCAGGTAATAGATTTTGTACTGGACAAATATTGTTATGATGAAATGCTCAGTTCAGCAGAAAACACAAACAGCAATTTTATAATTGATTATGTCAAGATGCAAATAGATGCAATCAATTTGAAAACATATGTGAGACTTAAAAGAATGAACAAGTCATGGGACTTTTTCACGAAGGTTTTCTTAAACGGCGGAAAAATTAATGAACAGGTGTTTATCAAAAACTACGATGAGCCTTTTGAAAAGTTTGCTGAGCAGCTTTCGGCATACGGCTTCAGGGAATTATTCCTTGAAGGCACAGAATCACTGGTAAGCACAGGAATGTTTACAAAGCTTGAAAAACTTCTGGACAACAAAATCATCGAGCATGTTAAGGGTGCTAAATATATTCCTTTTGGAATAGAGCCTCTTGCAGGCTACCTAATAGCAAAGGACAACGAGATTAAAATTGCAAGAATTATAATGGCAGGCAAACTTGCAGGTATCTCGCCGGAACTTATCAGAGAGAGGTTGAGAGAGACTTATGTATAAGATAGGTGTTATAGGAGATAAACAAAGTATTCTGGGTTTTAAGGCAGTTGGACTTGATGTTTTTGACTGTATAACGAAAGATGATGCAAGACACACTCTTCGTGAGATAGCAAAGGAAGATTATGCCATAATCTATATTACGGAAAATTTCTATGCTGAAATCAAGGATACTGTTTACGAATACAATGAAAAACGCCTGCCGGCAATAATACCTATTCCCGGAATGCATGGAACTGAAGGAATAGGAATTCAGAATATCAAAAAGGCAGTTGAAAAAGCAGTCGGTGCCGACATATTGTTCAACAATGACTAATAAACAAATGTATATAAAATTGAAAGCAGGTGATTTATTTAATGAGCCAAGGTAGAGTAGTAAAAATATCCGGTCCGCTTGTCATTGCAGAAGGAATGAAAGAAGCAGACATGTTCGACGTTGTACGTGTAAGTGAACAGGGATTGATTGGTGAAATTATAGAGATGCGCGGCGACAAAGCATCTATACAGGTATATGAAGAAACAGCAGGATTAGCTCCAGGAGCTCCTGTGGTAACTACAGGTGCACAGTTGTCAGTAGAATTGGGACCTGGTCTTATTGAAACAATTTATGACGGTATTCAGCGTCCATTGGAAGAAATAAGAAAAATTGCAGGACCTAACATAGCAAGAGGAGTTCAGGTTCCATCTCTTAACAGAGAAAAGAAGTGGGAATTTGTTCCTGTAGCAAAGGTTGGTGACAAGGTTCAGGCCGGTGATATCGTAGGTACTGTTCAAGAAACAATTGTTGTTCAGCAAAAAATAATGGTTCCTTATGGAGTCAGCGGAACAATTGAAGAAATAAAATCAGGAAGCTTCACTGTTGAAGAAACAGTATATGTTGTTAAAAAAGACAACGGAGAAAAAGTAAATCTTACAATGATGCAAAAATGGCCTGTAAGAAAGGGTCGTCCATACAAGGAAAAACTTGTTCCGGAAAGACCGCTGGTTACAGGACAAAGAGTTATAGACACAATGTTCCCTATATCAAAGGGTGGAGTTGCAGCTGTTCCGGGACCTTTCGGAAGCGGAAAGACAGTTGTTCAGCATCAGCTGGCTAAATGGGCTGATGCGGAGATAGTTGTTTATATAGGCTGCGGCGAACGTGGAAACGAGATGACAGACGTTCTTATGGAGTTCCCTGAATTAAAGGACCCAAGAACAGGTGAATCTCTTATGAAGCGTACAGTCTTAATAGCAAACACATCAGATATGCCTGTTGCTGCCCGTGAAGCAAGCATCTACACAGGTATTACAATAGCAGAATATTTCAGAGACATGGGTTATTCAGTAGCGTTGATGGCAGACTCAACATCCCGTTGGGCGGAAGCTCTTCGTGAAATGTCAGGCCGTCTTGAAGAAATGCCTGGTGAAGAAGGATATCCGGCTTACCTTGCATCACGTCTTGCTCAGTTCTACGAAAGAGCAGGAAGAGTTATAAGCCTTGGTTCAGAAGGAAGAGAAGGAACGCTGTCTGCAATAGGAGCCGTATCACCTCCAGGAGGAGATATTTCAGAACCTGTTTCACAGGCAACCCTTCGTATAGTAAAAGTATTCTGGGCTCTTGATGCTCAGCTTGCTTACAAGCGTCACTTCCCGGCAATCAACTGGCTGAACAGCTACTCCTTGTATGTTGACAGACTTAACAAATGGTTTGATGAAAATGTGGCAAGAAACTGGTCAGAGCTTCGTGCAGAAACAATGAAGCTTTTGCAGGAAGAAGCTGAATTGAACGAAATAGTCCAGCTGGTCGGCGTTGATTCACTTTCAGTTGACGACAGGCTCAAGCTTGAAGCTACCCGTTCCATAAGAGAAGACTACTTGCATCAAAATGCTTTCCATGAAGTTGACACATATACTTCACTTGAAAAACAATATAAGCTTTTGACATTAATTTTGAAATATTATGAAGACGGCTTGGCAGCACTCAAGGACGGAGCAGATTTTAAAGCATTGTCAGACCTTGCTGTAAGAGAAAGAATAGGAAGATTTAAATATACAGAAGAAAAAGATATAGCAGGAGTTTATGAGGACATCAGAAAACAAATTGAAACTGAAATGTCAGCTCTTGTAGCAAGCAGGGAGGTTGAGTAGGATGATTAGAGAATATAAGACTATATCTGAGGTTGCAGGTCCTCTGATGCTTGTAAAAAATGTTGAAAATGTAGCATATGACGAGTTGGGAGTAATTGAACTTCCAAACGGAGAAACAAGAAGCTGCAGAGTTTTGGAAATTAACGGAAGCAATGCTTTGGTACAGCTGTTTGAAAGCTCTGCAGGAATAAACCTGGCAGAAAGCAAAGTTAAGTTTCTGGGAAGAGGAATGGAACTTGCCGTGTCATACGACATGCTTGGCCGTGTATTTGACGGCCTTGGAAGACCTATAGACAACGGTCCTGAAATAATTCCTGAAAAAAGAATGGATATAAGCGGTCTGCCTATGAATCCTTCAGCACGTGACTATCCTGATGAGTTTATACAAACAGGAGTATCTGCAATAGACGGTCTTAACACACTTGTTAGAGGTCAGAAGCTGCCTATATTCTCAGGCTCAGGTCTGCCTCACGCTGACCTTGCGGCACAAATTGCACGTCAGTCTAGAGTTCTCGGAACTGAATCAAACTTTGCCGTTGTATTTGCAGCAATAGGTATCACTTACGAAGAAGCAGACTTCTTCATTACAGACTTCAGGAAAACAGGTGCAATAGACAGAACAGTATTGTTCATGAACCTTGCAGATGACCCTGCCATCGAACGTATTTCAACTCCTCGTATGGCTCTGACTGCTGCTGAGTTCCTGGCATTTGAAAAAGGAATGCACGTCCTGGTAATTCTTACAGACATAACAAACTACGCAGAAGCTCTCCGTGAAGTATCCGCAGCCCGCAAGGAAGTTCCGGGAAGACGTGGATATCCAGGTTATCTTTACACTGACTTGGCTTCACTTTATGAAAGAGCAGGAAGAAAAAGAGATACAGAAGGATCTATCACCATGATTCCTATACTCACAATGCCTGAAGACGATAAAACTCACCCTATTCCTGACCTTACAGGATACATTACAGAAGGACAGATAATTCTTTCCCGTGAATTGTACAGAAAGAATATCAAGCCTCCTATAGACGTTCTTCCTTCACTTTCACGTTTGAAAGACAAAGGTATAGGCAAAGGAAAAACAAGAGAAGACCACTCAGACGTACTGAACCAGCTTTTTGCAGCTTATGCAAGAGGTAAGGAAGCTAAAGAGCTCATGGCAATACTGGGTGAGGCTGCTCTTTCCGATACAGATAAGTTCTATGCAAAATTTGCTGATGAATTTGAAAAGAAATATGTGTCACAGGGATATGAAACAAACAGAACAATTGAAGAAACTTTGGAAATAGGATGGAATCTTTTGACACTTCTTCCTAAGAGTGAATTGAAACGTATAAGAGACGCGTATATCGAAAAATACTATCCAAAAAATGAATAATGAGGGGGGAAACGCATGGCAAGGTTAAATGTAAATCCGACCAGAATGGTGTTAACCTCTTTGAAAAAGCGATTAAAAGTGGCTGTTAAGGGTCACAAGATGCTGAAAGATAAACGTGATGAGCTTATGAAGCAATTTTTGGAGCTTGCCAGAGAAAATAAAAGGTTAAGAGAGCAAGTAGAAGCCCAGATCGGAAGCATCTATTCAAATTTCGTAATAGCCAGCGCCGTCATGTCTTCAGAAGTATTGAATGAAGCGTTGATGTATCCAAAGCAGGGAGTTTCCATAGAAGTAGGCAGAAAAAATGTAATGAGTGTTGATGTGCCGGTTTTTGATTTTACAACAACAACAGATGACACTTCTAACATTTATCCTTACGGTTTTGCCAACACTTCGGCAGAGTTAGACAATGCCATTGAAAATTTGTCGGGAGTATTTCCTGAAATGCTTCGTCTGGCTGCTGTTGAAAAAGAAGTTCAACTTCTTGCGGCTGAAATAGAAAAGACAAGAAGAAGAGTTAATGCTCTTGAATATGTAATGATTCCTCAGTTCCAGGAAACAATCAAGTACATCCAAATGAAGCTTGATGAAAATGAAAGAGGAAATCAGACAAGACTCATGAAGGTCAAGGACCTGATGGTCAAGGCAGCCATAGAAGAAAAACAAGAAAATACCAAGGCTGCACTGGAAGAGTACAGTTCACAATTTTAAAATAAATGGTGTCGCAAATGCGGCACTGTTTTATTTTTTCTTGACAATCTGTGTCTTTACATATATACTTTGAGTATCAAATAACTAGATATTTAAAACAATGGAGAATATATGGAATTAAAAGAATTGAAAATAGGAAATTTGACAGCAAGAATCCCTATAGTGCAGGGAGGAATGGGCATAGGCGTTTCGCTTTCCAACCTTGCAGCAGCCGTTGCCAACCAGGGTGGCATCGGAACAATATCAGGCGTACAAATAGGTTTCAGAGAGTCTGATTTCGAAACAAATCCTGTAGAAGCAAATTTAAGAGCAATTGCTAAAGAAATAAAAAAAGCAAGAGAAAAAACAAAAGGAATCATAGCCATGAATTTTATGGCAGCCATGAACAACTATGAACTTTATGTAAAAAAAGCTGTTGAGGAAAAAATAGATCTTATAGTGTCAGGAGCAGGTCTTCCCGTTGCCTTGCCAAAGCTGGTAAAGGACTCGGCAACAAAAATTGCCCCCATAGTATCTTCTGCCAAGGCTGCAAAAATAATCATAAGAAGCTGGCTCAAACATGACCGTCTGCCTGATGCTGTTGTGGTGGAAGGACCATTGGCCGGAGGTCACCTTGGATTTAAGATGGAAGAAATGATTGAAGGAACTTACAAGTCCTTGAAGGAAATTGTAGTTGAGGTTAAAGAACTTATTGCTTCCTATGAAGAACAATATGGAGTTAAAATACCTGTTATAGCTGCAGGTGGACTTAGAACAAAGGAAGATATAATGGAGCTGGCAGATGCAGGAGCAGATGGCTTTCAGCTTGCAAGCATTTTTGTTCCCACAGCTGAATGCGATGCCCACGATAATTTCAAGCGTGCATATATAAATGCACAAAAAGAAGATGTAATGATAATCAAAAGTCCTGTTGGTATGCCAGCAAGAGCAATACAGACTCACTTCCTTACAAATTCCATGGAAAACGGATGTATTGTGAACAAGTGCTACGGCTGCATATCAGAATGCAATCCTAGAGAAATTCCATACTGCATATCAAGAGGCTTAATTGATGCGGTAAACGGCGAAGATGGATTGATTTTTTCCGGAGCGAATCTTGACAGCATTGACAAGATGACCACAGTAAAAGAAGTAATAGACAAGCTGATAAATTAATTTTTATCCTATGAACAAAAAGGCAGATGATCATCTGTCTTTTTTGCATGTCAAAAAACACGACCATTATTTACACTTGACACCATTTAAAAATGCATTTATACTTATATTTATTACATTGTTAAAATTTACTGATGTGATTAATATAATAAAAAAGTGGTAATATAATTAAATAACTACTAAAAGGAGGTTGTTTATGAAAGGAGACACATTTCAAATTTTTATTTCAATGATAATCTACATGACTGTTGTAATCGGCATCGGACTGTATTTTGCAAGGAGAGCCAATGAAAGCAGCGAGAATTATTTTTTGGGCGGAAGGTCACTGGGCCCTCTTGTTACAGCCATGAGTGCGGAAGCATCCGACATGAGCGGATGGCTTTTGATGGGTCTTCCCGGGGTTGCATACTGGTATGGCTTAAGCGATGCTGCATGGACAGCTATAGGACTTGCTGCAGGAACATATTTGAACTGGCTTTTTGTGGCTAAAAGACTTCATAATTATTCAGTTGTTGCAGGCGATTCCATAACACTTCCGGATTTTTTCAGCAACCGTTTTAAAGAAAAAAATAAAATTATCATGACCATTTCAGCAATATTCATTCTTGTTTTCTTTACGGTTTATGCTTCTAGCTGTTTTGTCACAGTAGGAAAATTGTTTAATAGTCTGTTTGGTTTCAAATACCAGTACATGATGATTGCAGGTGCAATGTTTGTATTGTTTTACACATTTGTGGGAGGTTTTCTGGCTGAGACAGCATCTGACACCATGCAGGCCTTCGTTATGATTTTTGCGCTCATTACAATATTGGTTGTGGGGGTATCGGCAGCCGGAGGATTGGCAATTGTTGCATCAAATGCAAAATCAATTCCAGGATTTTTCGAGTTTTTCGGCATTGCTTCCCCAAAGATAGCTGACGGAACACAAGAGATAATAAATGGTGTTCCTCAGTTTAATGAAGCTGGTAAGTATGGGTGGTACACAATTTTATCCACTATGGCATGGGGTCTTGGTTACTTTGGAATGCCACAGGTTCTTCTGAGATTCATGGCAATAAGAGATCCAAAGGAACTTACACAGTCAAGAAGAATTGCCACTGTATGGGTTATAATTTCTCTTGGAGCAGCTGTTGCCCTGGGAATAATAGGAAGGTCCTTGTTCCCTGCACAGCTTACAACTTACAGCGCTTCTGAAAGCATCTTTATAGTGCTTACATCAAGACTGCTTCCTTCTGTGCTTGCGGGATTTGTAATGGCGGGTATACTGGCTGCTACAATCAGTTCATCTGATTCATATCTCTTAATAGCAGCTTCTGCATTTTCAAAAAACATTTATCAGCATCTCATCAAAAAAGATGCAACAGACAAACAGGTAATGAACATGTCAAGAATAATTCTTGTATTGATTTCTGTTTTAGGAGTAATCATTGCTCTTGATGAGAACAGCGTTATTTTTACAATAGTATCATTTGCATGGGCAGGATTTGGAGCTACATTCGGCCCAATAACAATATTTTCGCTTTTCTGGAAACGAACAACCAGGGAAGGTGCAATTGCAGGCATGTTGTCAGGAGGAACTGCGGTATTTGTCTGGAAGCTGATTTTAAAGCCAATGGGAGGATTCTTTGGAGTATATGAACTGCTTCCTGCATTTATAGTTTCCTGCATTTTCATTTATGCAGTATCAAAAATGACAGCTGAACCTTCAGATGAAATAAAAGATGAATTTGAAAAGGTAAAGAAAATGGCACAGGAATAAAAAAAGGGCGAAAGCCCTTTTATTTATTTCTCCAAATCCTTGCATGTGTCCATTATCTGATGATATACGTCTTCAATGTGGCGTGAATAATTTTTGTTTTCTAATTTGCTCACGCAGTTTTCAATAACCATTTTTTCTCTTGTTTCATCATATACGGGAAGATCATGTTCTTTTTTGTACTGGCCTATTTTAAGAACCACATTAAATCTTCTTTCCAGGAGTTTCACCAGTTCATCATCGATTGAGTTTATTTCTTTTCTGTATTCTTCCATTATTATATTCCCTTCAACTTATATTTTTCTTCCAACTGCCTGGGCAATGAGTTTTAATTTTTCCATTAGAAGTGTGAATTTTTCCGGCTTTATGGATTGATTTCCATCACACAATGCATTTTCAGGATCGTTGTGAACTTCAATTATAAGTCCGTCGGCTCCTGCAGCCACAGCAGCCATGGCCATGGGCTCTACCATCCACCACATTCCCGTGGAGTGGCTGGGGTCAACTATTACGGGAAGATGGCTAAGTTTTTTAATTGCTGGAATCGCACTTAAATCAAGTGTGTTTCTCGTGTAATTTTCAAATGTTCTTATGCCTCTCTCGCATAAAATCACGTTGTCGTTGCCTCCCAGCAAAATATATTCTGCGGACATTAAAAGCTCTTCAACAGTGGAAGAAAGGCCTCTTTTGAGCAATATGGGTTTTCTGGTCTTCCCAAGCTGTTTTAAAAGCTCAAAGTTTTGCATGTTTCTGGCCCCAACCTGTATTATGTCTACGTTCTCAACATATTCGTCAATATATTCTGTTGACATTATCTCTGTAACAATTGGAAGACCTGTTTGTTTTCTCGCGTACTTCAAAAGCTCCAACCCCTCATCCTTAAGACCTTGAAAGCTGTAGGGGGATGTTCTGGGCTTAAAGGCTCCTCCCCTTAAAAATGAAGCTCCGGCTTTTTTGACTGATTGGGCAATTGATAATATTTGTTCTTTGCTTTCAACAGAACATGGTCCTGCCATTATGGACAGTCTTTCTGCGCCTATGGTTTCCTTTCCAACTTTTATGTGGGTGTCATCGGGATGGAAAAGTCTGTTTGCTTTTTTGTAAGGCTCCTGTACAAATACAACCTTATCTATGTATTCATAGGCCTTGAACACGTCCGGGTCTATTTTGCTTGTGTCGCCTATAATGCTTAATATGTGGTAATTGGGCTCGTTTATTTCATTTAATTCAAAACCCATTTTCAATATTTTTTCTTTTATTATATGAACTTCGTATTCATCAACATTCTTGTTTAAGATTAATAACATACTAACCCCCGAAATGTATTTCATGATTAAAATCTATCATATTATTGCAGAAAGTCAATATTTTTTTCAAATTTGCTCTTTTTTGCCCTTCTGGATAAAATGCCGTAAATTGTCATAATTCCGCGCAAAACAATAAATTAAATTGCAGATACTATGCTTTTGTGATATAATTTACTCAAATATGGATGGCTAGGAGGTATTATGAAAAGTAAAATACTTAATAAAATATTATTGTTAACTGTGGTAATTTCTCTGCTGTTTACAATGACTGCAAATGCCGCTGCATTTACTGATATATCAACTCACTGGGCTAAAAGCTACATAGAGAGAGTGGCAGCAAAGGGGATTGTATCCGGATATGATAACGGAACGTTCAAACCTGACAACAATGTCACGGTGTTGGAAGCCTTGGTGATGATATCCAGACTTTATGACATAGACGATGACTTGAAAGAAAAGATAGTTGAAGAATATGAACCTTCACTTAAGAAAATGACAAACACATTGTACAGTGAATGGTCTTTTGAATATTTATCGGTTATAATCGAGCTTGGAGTTGTTTCTGAAAACGGTATTGAAGACATGTTTGCAAAGAAAACAATATTCCAGCAAGCAACAAGAGAAGAAATAGCAGTACTTCTGACAAAGGCGATGATGCTTGGAGATGAAGCTCAGAATTTAAAGGTTTACACTCTTCCCTTTGCTGATGCAGCTAAAATATCCACATCCGCAAGACCTTATGTATATGTTATGTATGACAAGGATATATTTACAGGAGACTCAAATAAAAATATAAATCCATCAAATAAAATTACAAGGGCTGAAATTGCAACTTTGCTGGACAAGGCGTGGAAATATATAGATGAAAATGATGTGTATCCTGACTTTGACGATTATGTACCCACAACATCATTGAACGGAATAATAACAAAGGTTTCGACAGGTACTGCAGAGTCATACATTTATGTAAAGAACGACAGCGAAGTTGAAAGCATTGTTAAAATAAACAAGGATACAGCTATTTATTTAAACGGGAAGGCTGTAAATATAGACAAGCTTAAAGAGGACATGCTTGTAAAGTGCAAGATAGACAGCGAAAGAATTGCAGTGAAACTGGAAGCAGACAGTTCAACAGACGTGGTAAGGGGCATTATTTATTACGTTGCATACGTTGCTCCTGCAAAAATTACCATAATAGATGAAGACGACGATAAAATTACATATGATATGCCTACGGACGTTAAAGTATACCTTGACGGCAAGGAAATAGCACTTAAGGAACTTAGTAAAAATGATGAAGTCACATTGTACATAGATAACGATAAGGTTTATCAAATTAATTCCATAAGCAGAATAAAGAAATTCAATGGAACCATAACTGCCATCGACTACAATTATCCTATAGTGGTTAAAATGAAGACTAAAGAAGGCGTTATTAAATCATTCACGTTCAACAGCGATGTGGATGTAACAAGAAACGATAAAGATTCAAGCTTTGACCAGGTAAGGGTTGGAGATGAAGTTACTGTAACAACAGAATATGATGATATGATTGCCATCAACACTATTGCAAAAGAAGCTGAAATGAGCGGAACTATTAAGGAAATTATAATAGGGGATGACAACAAAATTAAAATTGCCGACGAAGATGGTGAAACAACACAATATGCTGTGAGCAACAATGTTATAATTACCATAGGAAGCAACAATGCAACCATTTATGACCTTAGGGTTGGCTACAATGTAAGTGTCAATACTTCAGGCAATGAAATTGTTACAATAGAGGCAGCTCAGCTGCAGACTGCAAAGAGCTTCTCAGGAAAAATAATCTACATCAATTCAACCGACAAAATAATCATGATGCAAAATGTTAAGGACAACGGTCAAAAGGAGCTGGTTTACCTTACCGTTACAAACAATACAAAGATATTTGACACAACAGGATCTACAAAATACTTTAAGGATCTGAAGGAAGGCGAAAACATATTGAGCACTGCTATTTCCCAGAGCGGAGAATATGTGGCAGCAAGCATAATGATACAGTAAACAAAAGCATCTGGGAACAGATGCTTTTTTATAATATAGGAAAGTTCTCTTTCCTATATTATAAAAACGGGGATTGCAAAGGGCGGGACGCCCTTGCCGTCAAGGGGGGTGCTCAGTAAAAAATACGTTAGTATTTTTTACGCCGAAGGGGGACATAGGTCCCCTTAGCGGAGTTGCGGAGCAACTTTTTACTTCAAGACAAGGAGATGATTATATGAAAAAAACTGCAATAATTTTGATGTTAGCTTTAACTTTTGTGTCACTTCTATCGGGCTGCACCAGACTGCCGGCATCTGTGGAAACAGGAGTGAAGCCTTCTGAATATACGGGAAAACTCAGTGCGGAGGAAATGAAGAAGGAAAATGAAAGCTTAAAGACTGAACTTGACAGCAAAAAATTAGAACTTGAAAAATTGGAGAAGGACTATCTGAATCTTGCTAAAAACAATGAAGCTATAATTTCCCGGCTTCAAGAAGCTGAATCATTACTCGACATAGTTGTAAGTGATGACTTACCTGATTTTAAATCAGAAGGAACAGACAAGAACAGCATCATATCTTACTTGAACGACAGCATATCATCACTTGATGATTCATACAGAAAAATTGAAATAATTCAGTCCACAGACAGCAAAATATTGTTTCTTACAACAGGCTACGGAGAAAAATTCAGCCAGGTGTTCACGTGGACTATAGGTGAAGACAAGCCTTCAATAATCGAAGGGGCAAGTTTTGAAAGGTCAGGAAAGTGGCAGTGGCTTTTACAGGATAGGTTCATAGTCATTGATTCCGGAAGCGGTGATAAAAAAATAATTGATGCTGAGAACAGCAGGGTTGCAGGAGAATTCAAAGCAAAGGGTGAAATATATCTTTTGCCTGACACTTCAACAGTGCTGATTCAAAATCCTGAAAGCAATGTTTTCTCTCTTTATGACTTTGGTCTGTCATCAGACCAGGAGCTTAAGCTTGACAGCAAGAACAAATATACATCATTCCGTGTTGATGATAAAGACATTATATTTGAAGGAACATACAAGGATCAGGGAATAGAATATAATGTTTCGGCAACAATTAATATTGAAGAAATGAAGGAAGCTTACAGCATAAAAAGCATTGATGAAACAGGTGCAAATGAAAATATGGACACAATAGAATCAGAGGATTCATTGGATGGCCAAAGTGATAATTCAGAAGGAAAAACAGTGTGATAATATGAAATATGATGTCATTGTAATAGGAGCAGGTGCAGCAGGTCTTTTTGCTGCTTGTAGCATCAAGGACAAAAGTGTGCTGCTCATTGAAAAAAACAGCGCTGCAGGCAGGAAAATTCTTTTGTCAGGGGCAGGTCAATGCAACTTCACAAACAGCTGTGAGATGAGCGAATTCTTAACAAGATACGGCGAAAGGGGCAGGTTTTTAAAGACTGCCCTTTTCAGCTTTACAAACAAAAATGCAGTGGAGTTTTTCGAGAAATCAGGAGTAGAGACCATTGCTAGAGAAGACGGTAAAGTTTTTCCCGCATCATTTAAATCATCAGATATAGTTGAAGCATTAATTGAAAAGTGCAGAAAAAACAATGTGAAAATTATATATGATGAGTCAGTAGAAAAAGTGAGCAGGGATGAAGATAAAGACATGTTTCTGGTGAAAACAATAAAGAACACTCATGCAGGAACAAATCTCATAATTGCTGTTGGTGGAAAATCGTACCCTAACACTGGCTCTTCCGGTGACGGATACGAACTTGCAAAGTCACTAGGGCACACAATAGAACAGCCAAAACCATGTCTGGCACCGGTGTATGTGGAAAATTACCCATTCAGTGATTTGTCAGGAATATCCTTTGGAAACATCAAAATAAGTCTTTGGAGAAACAACAAAAAAATCAAGGAATTTTCAGGAGACATGCTTTTCACTCACGTGAACATTTCAGGACCTGTCATACTCAACAATTCTAGATATATGGAAAAGGGAGATGTGCTTAAAATCAATTTCACTTCTTTTCCAAATGCTGAAGAATTTAAAACTGATTTTGAAAATATTATTTTCAGCTCAGGCAAGTACAATGTGAAGACTGTGCTCAAATCTCTTGACATGCCAAAGCGCTTCACTGATAAAATAATGGAGATTACAGGAATACAAGAAGACAAGATGTGCAGTGAACTTGATAAAAGTAAAAGGAAGAAGCTTATGGAGATGTTTTGTGAACACAGCCTCACAGTGGAAAGACTTGGAGACTACAACATTGCTATGGCCACAAGGGGTGGTGTGAAAACATCTGAAATCAATCAAAAAACAATGGAGTCAAAAATTGTTCCCGGTCTTTACTTTGCCGGAGAGGTAATTGATTATGATGGAGACACTGGAGGATTCAACATACAGGCAAATTTTTCAACCGGGCATCTCGCTGCAGAAAGTATAAACAAAAAATAAAAGGCGATTGCTGTAATACTGCAATATCAACAGTGCCAGAATTTTCACACATTACGGCGCTGTTGACATTCTGCGAACATTATACTATAATTGGGTAAACGTAAACACAAGTTTGAGAAGTTAATTTACCATGACTAGGAAAATAATAATAAAAGATGCAGGAGGTTACAAGTGGCAAAGAAAAAAAGCATATTGGATTTGCATAAAATGAAACAGAGCGGCGAAAAAGCGGTATGGGTTACTGCTTATGACTACCCCATGGCATCTTTTGCTGAGCAGGCAGGGATGGACATGATACTTGTAGGCGATTCCCTGGGCATGATTGTGTACGGTTATGACGGCACGGTTCCTGTAACAATGGAAGACTGTATAATTCATTCAAAGGCTGTGAGAAGGGGTGCGCCAAACACATTCATCATTGGAGACATGCCTTTCGGATCATATCACATATCAGACGGAGATGCAGTATATAACGCATGCAGGTTTTTAAAGGAAGCAAACTGCGACGCTATAAAGCTTGAAGGTGGAGCAAGGGTTGCAAGTAAAGTGAAAGCCATTTCTGATGCCGGAATAGTGGTGTTCGGGCACATAGGACTGACCCCTCAGAGCGCAGGGCAGCTTGGCGGATTTAAGGCCCAGGGTCTTTATGTGGACAGCGCGAGATCATTGATTAAAGATGCTCTGGCAATTCAGGAAGCAGGAGCATTAGCCCTTTTGCTTGAAGGTGTGCCACCGGAACTCACTGAATTTATTTCAAAAAAACTCACTATTCCTGTTTACGGAATAGGAGCAGGAATTCCATGTGATGGACAGGTTCTTGTACTAGGTGATCTTCTTGGAATGTTTCAGAATTTCACACCTAAGTTTGCAAAAAAGTATGCCAATCTCGCTGAAGTTGTAACAAATGCGTTCAAGGAATATGCCGATGATGTGAGATGCGGAAATTTTCCTGAAGAAAAGCATGTCTACCACATCAAGGACAGCATTGAGGATTTTGAAAGATTGTTTGAAGAATTCAAAGAAAGTTAAAAAACCGTAATAAAGAAATATTATTTTGCATTAAAGCAAAAAAAATATATAATATTAGTGGGATAACATATCCCGGTATCAACGTGAAATAGTTGAAATTTAACAGTAACTTTAAATCAGGAGGTCTTTATGGCAGAATTTTTAAGCGACATTGAAATTGCACAGCAGGCGAAAATGGAAGTTATCAACAACATTGCGGACAAAATAGAAATACCGGACCAATATGTTGAAAATTATGGTAAATATAAGGCTAAAATTGATTACAGATATCTGCAGAACGAATTAAAAGATAACGATGAAGCTAAACTCATACTTGTGACAGCAATCAACCCTACTCCGGCAGGGGAAGGCAAGACAACAACAACCATCGGACTTGGAGATTCTCTTTCAAGCCTTGGCAAAAAAACAATAATCGCTCTTCGAGAACCATCCCTTGGACCTGTATTTGGAGTAAAGGGCGGTGCAGCTGGAGGAGGATACGCACAGGTTGTTCCCATGGAAGACATAAATCTTCACTTTACAGGAGATTTTCATGCCATAGGAGCTGCTAACAATCTTCTGGCAGCCATGATTGACAATCACATACACCAGGGCAACGAGCTTGACATAGACACAAGAAGAATTGTGTGGAGAAGAGCTGTTGACATGAATGACAGACAGCTAAGACACATAGTGGACGGCCTTGGAGGAAAGACAGAAGGAGTAACAAGAGAAGACGGCTTCGACATAACAGTTGCTTCAGAAGTAATGGCTGTATTCTGTCTGTCAAATGACATAATTGAATTAAAGGAAAAATTATCACATATAATAGTAGCATACAACAGAAAGGGAGAACCTGTAACTGCCGGTCAACTGAAGGCTCATGGAGCAATGGCGGCTCTTCTTAAGGATGCCCTTAAACCAAATCTTGTACAAACATTGGAAGGAACTCCTGCATTCATACACGGAGGACCATTTGCAAACATTGCTCATGGCTGTAATTCAGTTATTGCAACCAGAATGGCAAGCAAGATTGCTGAATACACTGTTACTGAAGCAGGATTTGGCGCAGACCTTGGAGCTGAAAAGTTCATAGACATAAAATGCAGGACAACAGGTCTAAGACCAAGTGCTGTAGTAATAGTTGCAACAGTAAAAGCACTTAAGTACAACGGTGGAGTTGCTAAGGCAGACCTTGGAGCCGAAAACCTTGAAGCTCTTGAAAAGGGACTTCCAAACTTATTAAAGCATGTCGAAAACATAACTCAGGTGTTTAAACTTCCTGCAGTTGTTGCCATAAACAAATTCCCTACAGACACTGAGGCTGAACTGAATCTCATAAAAGACAGGTGCAGGGAGCTTGGAGTAAATGTTGCTTTGTCTGAAGTGTGGGGCAAGGGAAGCCAAGGCGGCAAGGAACTGGCAGAAGAAGTTTTAAGGCTTTCAGAAAAAGAAAGCAACGTAGAATTTGCATATGAACTTGATATTCCAATAAAAGATAAAATAAAAGCCATTGCAACAAAGTTGTATGGTGCAGAGACTGTTGAATTTTCTCCAAAGGCAAGCAAGGAAATTGCCAACTTTGAAAAGCTTGGATTTGGAAATCTGCCAATATGCATGGCTAAGAACCAGTACTCTCTTACAGATGATCCTAAGATTCTTGGAAGACCTACTGGATTTAAAATTACAATCAGAGACATTACCATATCAGCAGGAGCAGGATTTTTAGTGGCTCTTACAGGAGACATTATGAAAATGCCAGGACTTCCAAAGGTGCCTGCTGCAGAAAACATAGATGTTGACGTTGACGGAAAAATAAAAGGGCTGTTCTAAGCAGCCTTTTTTCCTCATATTATATTCAATACAAAGGGGTGGTTAGTTGAGCAATGTTTGTTTATCGCCAAAGGAAACTTCAGATGCTCTAATAAATTCATCAACAGTAAAAGCCTCGTATCCTCTGGGAAAACGAATGCTTTTAAGTGTAGCAGCAGGATTTTATATTGCATTGGGAGGGCATGGCTTCATAGTTGCATATGAAAGCTTGTTTTTAAGAGCAGCAGTCTTCCCTGTGGGACTCATGCTTATTGTATTGGTGGGAGGAGAACTCTTCACAGGAAATTGTCTCATGACATTTGGATTTTTGAATAAATCAATCAGTTTGAAAGATTTTATAAAAACACTTGTGCAGGTGTGGATTGGAAATTTCGCAGGTGCTCTCCTGGCAGTGGCAATACTGTACTTAGGTGGAGCATATGCTAAACCCATTCTTGCAGAAACAATTGCTCAGGTTGCAAATGCAAAGGTGTCACTTTCATTTTTGCAGGTTGTTATGAGAGGAATATTGTGCAACATTCTTGTGTCTCTTGGTGTGTGGTTTTCACTGACGGCAAGGGATACTGCAGGAAAGCTTCTTGGGTGCTGGTTCCCTGTAATGCTTTTTGTTCTTTGCGGTTATGAGCATTCTGTAGCAAACATGTTTTTTCTGCCCATGGGGATGCTGTTTAATTCTTCTGTGACAGCTGCACTGATTTTAAAGAATATAATTGCAGCAACCATTGGTAATTTCATAGGAGGAGGCATAATGGTTCCTGCTCTTTATTATAAAAGCTACTATAAATAATAAAGAAAGCATTAAGCTTAAAAAGCTTAATGCTTTTTTGATGTAATTCTATTTGTTCTTGTCCTTAGAAACCGTTACAATCAGTACACCGGCTAAAATTAAAATGCAGGAAGCAACATTTCTCAAGGTGGTTGGTTCACCTAAAAAGATTATTCCAAGCAAAATGCTTGTTATTGGTTCAAACATCCCTAATATTGATGTGGATGTTGGTCCCACGTTTTTTACGGCTATTGGAATAAATGTGTTTGCCAGGAATGAAACGAAAAATGCCACCAGAAATGTAAAAAACCATCCTGTTGCAGTCATTTTAAAAACCAAGGTGTTGGTAATTGTCCCAAAAATAAACAAATAAACTGATGAAAATATTGCAGCATAAAATGTTATTTTAAAAGGATACATTTTGTTCAGTCCGCTTTTATCGATGAACAACAGATGAGCGGCATAAACAACTCCTGACAACAACGCCAGAAATATGCCAACAAGGCTGAAGTTACCTTCAAAAAACATTAATACACCCACTGTTGAAAGAACAAGGGCGATTATTGTTTCCTTGCTTATTTTTTCCTTGAAAATAAACACACAGGCAACAGTTACTAGCACGGGATATATGTAATGAATAGTGGTGCTCATGCCTACAGATATGTAGTTGTATGATGCATATAGCGTAAGGGCTGTGAGAGTTGAACCCATTGATCCTAGTATTGCAAGCTTTTTAAGTTCATTTTTGTCAGCCGCAACCGGAATTTTCTTATATTTTAGGATGGCGAAAAGAAGAGGTATTGAAAGGAAGTTTCTGTAAAATGTCAGAGACATAGAATTACTTCCTTCCAGATAAGTCAGTTTTCCAAGAACAGGGGTGAAACCATAAATAAAAGCTGCTAAAATAGCAAAGATCAGACCCTTTGTCTTATTCATAATATCCCCCCTGCAGCGGCTATTTACCGCAGCATTTTTTGTATTTTTTTCCTGAACCGCATGGGCATGGATCGTTTCTTCCGACCTTTTCACCTTTTACTACTATTTTTGAACGGTTGAAATCTTTTTTTATTTCTTTTCTTTTTTCATCATCAAAAATGTTCTTCCACTCTTCCATGCCGTAAAGCCATTCTGCTTTTGAATCATGCATGTTCCAGAGAAGTTTTTCAAAGTCGAATTCAACTTTTATCTGAGTATCTTCTTCCAGGTTTTCAAGCTCCAATGTTTCTTTCAAACTTGTGTTTCCACCATCTAAAAATCCTACAAACTCCATGGCAGTCATGTTGTTTTTTTCTGCCAGTTCTTTTATTGTTCCTTCCATAACAGGATTTTTTGTCTGAAGAATATTTTTGTAGCATTCAGTTTCTTTTGTCATATATTCATTAAAAAAAGCCTGATATTCTTCTTGTGTTGTTATTCCTTTTAATGTTTCTGTCCATTCTGTATATAAACTCATAATTTCCTCCAAGTGTTATTTTACTATCTAATTCTAACAGAAAAAAAATAAATTTCAAGGAAAATTGATTTAATTAATAAAAAAGAGCCCGAAGGCTCTTGAATTTATTTTTCTTTCAGCAAGTCTCTAATTTCCATTAAAATCTCTTCTTGAGTAGGACCTTTAGGTGCTGCAGGTGCAGGAGCTTCCTGTTTTATCAGTTTTTCCTTTGATTTGTTTATCAGCTTTACAAACAGGAAAATTGATGCAGCTACTATTAAAAAATCTACAACATTCTGAATGAAATTGCCGTAAAGTATTGCAGCTTCAGCCTTTACCACGGTTTCTCCATCCATGACCGCAGGGCTCATGACATACTTCATTGTTTTGAAGTCCATGCCTGCCATTAAATACCCAAGTACAGGCATTATAAGGTCGTTTACCACTGAGGTAACTATTTTGCCGAAGGCTCCACCCATTATAACACCCACTGCCATATCCAAAACATTTCCTTTGAATGCAAACTTTTTAAATTCTTTCCACATGGTTCCTCCTAGACATTTATCAATATTGTAATATCGTTATTTACAATATAACATTTAAATGGTTATAATGTCAATTTTTATATGAGGTTCCTCCATCAGTTATACCAAGTTCAAATGTGTCGTCGTAAGTGATGTATCTCACATTGTTTTCTATTACAGTATTTTCTTCTGCTCCCTTGAAAACAACAAACACCTGATTATTTTTAGACGACTTTTCAAGAATAGCTTTTAAAACCTCGACTTCACGCTGGTCGTTTATTTTGTCAAGACTGCTGTTCAGAGAAAGAACAAGAACTTTGTCCTTATAGTTTTCAAAGCTTTTTATGTTGTTCCACATTGTGGTGTTGTTTGCACTCATGGTTCCATTAGAAACAATGCCGTCAAAGTATATTATGTTTCCAGATTTTGAACCTGATAATTCAGACTTTTCAGCAGTTATCGAAAGTTTTTCCGTGAAGTTTTTTATTGAAGAAATCTTCATTGAATCAATAAACTGTGTTTCGTCTCTGAGTCCTAAAGCTTTGTCTTTAGGTTCATACATTATTCTCAAGTTGTCGATGTAAATGGTTCCGGAATCTTTTCTTGTTTCATTGATTTCTGCCAGATAAATATTCTTTAATGTGACCGGATATGCTGTTCCCTGAGGAATGAAGGCTTCAACCCACTTCCAGCCTGTAAAATTCACTTCATCTTCAAATGTTATTTTTATTTCATTGCCGTAGGCATCTGTTATTCTTGTTCTTAACCAGTGATTCTTGCCATCACCGTAAACCCACATTCCAATTGCCTTTGGCTTTTCTTCAAGTTTAATTCCCTGACCGTTGTCTCCGAACTCTATGAATGCAATGCTTTGATCAGTCATTTTCGTAAAGTCATAATCAAGCTTCAATGCATTTGAGCCTTCCTTTACAATTTCATCAGTAATGGAGATTTTGCCATCAGAACCTTCGGGATACAAGTTAAGCTTCAAACCTTCCAAATTCTCAAATCTGTTAAGGGTCTGGAACCTATATCCAACCTTTACTATTATGTTCTTGACTGCATTGCCGAATGTTGCAGTGATGGCACCGGTGTTGCTTGTTTCTCCCGCAGTGAAAATTCCGTCAGTTACTTTACCAACCTTGTTCCTGTATGAATATGAAAGGTATTTTGAAGGAATGTATGCTGTTTTTCCGTCTTTGTCAATTCCCAGTGCATTGCCTAAATTGTAGGTGTCTCCATGGGACATAACCAGTGTTTCTGCATCAAATTCCAATGCTACAGGACTATCAAGCACTTCAATATCAATGCTTCCTGATGCATTTCCTACAGTTGCGGTTATTGTGACATTTCCTGACTTGCTGGGGTAAAATATGTTGTTAACTACTTTGCCTGAATTTGAAGGTTTTACAGCGTAATCTACTTCGCTTGTTTTTACATTCACAGGTGTAAAATATTCATTGTAAAACTTAAGTTCAAGGGCGGCTTCAGTGTTGTTAAAAACTGCCTTATCTGCTGTTATTTCAATTTTGTTTATGTTGTCGCTGTCAGGAGAATTATTGAAAACTCCCACACCGGAAGCAATGCTTCTTTCTCTTCCATCAGAAGGAATGTTTACCACTGTTACATTGGAGTTTTTAAGAAAATCAACTCCCATTGTTGTTGATCCGCCGCCGTCCATGTTTACTGCAGTGTATGCTCCAAGGTCTATCATTATCTGTGCAAGTTCTGTTTGTTTTACTCCAACGTAATTTTTGTTTCTTCCGTCGATTGTAACCATTATAATTTCAGTGTTGTCTTTGTTAAATCCAATGGCAGTTCTAGGATTTGATCCAAGCACCTCGCTGCTTGCTTCATTGAACTGTCCGTCCTTTACCAGGTAATTGAGTGCCCCGAAAGCCCATTCAACATTTTCAGGGCTGAAATCAAGCTCTATGTCAAGAGATACAGGATTGCCCGGCTGGAATGATTTTAGCAGTTGTTCCATTGAAGTCTGATTGGAACTTGCTATTATATATCCGTCTGTTGGAATCAATGTTGAAGGCTGGTTTTTTCTCACTTCAGAAACTGTTCCTTCTTTTACAACAACTTCAACAATGTCCTTGTTTGTGTATCCTGGTGAAGTTTTATTCCAGTCTGTTGTCAGAATTGTTGGAGCCCAATCCAACGATGAAGTCTTGTTCATTACTGTAACATCAAAGACTGTGCCGTCTGAGCCGTAAAGTGTAATCTTGGGGTTCCATACGGATATGTTAACAGAACCGTTCAGCAACCTTGATACAGTCGGATAACCGTAACTGTAAGGAAGAGGTGACGTTATTATTTTACTGTCAGAAATAAGAGGACCATATGTGTATGTAGGGCTTCCCATGTAGAAGAAGTCTCCGTTAACTGCTGCAACAGCCCCTGAGGATTTCATCATGGAGCTTAAGGAGGCCCTGTTAGATACTCCATTTGCATTGGTTATAGGGTCAACAGTTGTGTATTTATCCGTCAAATCAGCTCTTATGACATTGATGTTCATCCACCCCAGAGAAGTGTACCTTTCTATACTTTCATATGTAATGCCCGTGGAGAGCCTTGTTTGTTCTGTTAAGTCGTATACTGTGTAAAAACTGCTGGCATACGCGTTAGATGCCATCAATAGAGCAATGGCTGCTGAAACAGCCGCGATCTTTTTAATAATCATTGTATCATTCCCTTCAATTTTATATTCCATTATACCACATTTAAATAACAATTTAACACCTAAATTTCCCCATGTGTTAGCAATTTATAGAAATGCAGATAATATTTAAGACGTAGGGAGAATTAAAAAGTTCCATTACAGGATTTTAAAAAAACTCTGCATGACCAATTTTGAAATAAATGTAATAAATGAAATCCATTGGGGAAATATAAGAATAGATGATTAGCAGATTATTAAAATTTCAAGCAGTAGAAACAATACAACATTGTAATTTAAGTGGTTTTTTGAGAGAAAAATTTTACAATAATATTGTTGACATTAAAAAAACTATATGCTATTATTGAACAAACTCCTTATCAAGAGTGGTGGAGGGACGAGGCCCTATGAAACCCGGCAGCCTGATTATTCAAGGTGCCAAATCCCGCGGATTTCCGATAGATGAGGTTATACAAAGACTGCGACCTCTTCTTTGGAAGAGTTTTTTTATGTATGTAATTCATATGAGAAAGGAATAAAAGATGAAGAAATGGTTATTTACATCTGAATCAGTTACAGAAGGTCACCCAGACAAAATGTGCGACCAGATTTCAGATGGCATCTTAGATGCAATTTTGGAACAAGATCCTAATGGAAGAGTTGCCTGTGAAACAGTTACTAAAACAGGTTTCGTGCTAGTGGCAGGAGAAATAAGCACAAACTGCTACATTGACATTCCAAAGATAGTTAGACAAACAGTACAAAACATAGGATATGACAACGCTGAATACGGATTCGACTACAAGACATGCGCCGTATTTACATCAATAGAAGAACAGTCACAAGACATAGCAATGGGTGTTAATGAAGCCGACGAATACAAGAAGGCTCATGTTGACACAAATGACATGATAGGTGCCGGAGACCAGGGTATGATGTTTGGATTTGCATGCAATGAAACTCCTGAACTTATGCCTATGCCAATATCACTGGCACACAAACTTGCACTGAAGCTGTCTGAAGTTAGAAAGAACAAGACTGTTCCATACTTAAGACCTGACGGAAAAACTCAGGTAACAATCGAATATCACGACAACAAGCCTGTAAGAGTTGACACCATAGTAATTTCAACTCAGCACAATCCTGAAGCTGACAGAGAAACAATTCAAAAAGACCTTTTGGAACATGTTATCAAGACGACTGTTCCAGCAGAGCTTCTTGATGAAAATACAAAATATTTCGTTAATCCAACAGGAAGATTCGTTATTGGAGGACCTCAGGGAGACTCAGGACTCACTGGAAGAAAAATTATAGTTGACACATATGGCGGATACTCAAGACACGGCGGCGGAGCATTCTCCGGAAAAGATCCAACAAAGGTTGACCGTTCAGCAGCATATGCAGCAAGACACATTGCAAAGAACATTGTTGCAGCAGGACTTGCAGAGAAGTGCGAAGTTGAGCTTGCTTATGCCATAGGAGTTGCTAAGCCGGTTTCAATAATGGTTGAAACTTTCGGAACAAACAAAATTGCCGATGAAAAAATTGAACAGGCAGTTGCAGAAAACTTTGACTTAAGACCAGCAGCAATCATTGAAAACTTCAAGCTGAGAAGACCTATTTATCAGCAGGTTGCAGCATATGGCCACTTCGGAAGAAACGACCTGGATCTTCCATGGGAAAAGACAGACAAGGTTGAAGCATTGAAAAAATATTTATAATAACCTTAGGGTTAACATACAAAAAAGCAGAGTATTGCTCTGTTCAGGTTGCTGACAAGTATCTATGGACGTTGTCATTCTGAGGGCGTAGGCCGAAGAATCTCATGTTTTCAATAAAGATGAGATTCTTCACTTTCGCTCAGGATGACATCATCAGAGTTTGTCAATAGTCTGGCAGAGTGATACTCTGTTATTTTTTTGCCTAATTTCATATATTTAAATCTATAAAAAACATTTCATTAATTTACATCTCCCGTTCATCCATAATTCTCTAAATTTTTTTAAAAATAAAATCACTATATGTAGAAATTTAATAGATTGCATGGATATTTGAATTATATTGTAAAAAGTAAAATGATATTTACTGAATTTACATACAAAATTTGATTAATTATCCACGTTTAATTATCTATAATATATAAGAGGTGTTAGACAAATGAATCGATTAGAAAGCAACTTTACTAAATATGAGGATCATCTTAAGAGTGTAGTCATTGAGTTTTATGAAAACTATTATTGTGGCGAACGTTTGCAAATGTACAGTTATCTGGATACAGAATTTCAAAGAGATGTACCTTTAAATTTTTTTTTAATTCATTCAGATTATTATATGGACTTGGGCAAGCTTATCCACATAGACAGTGTTGAAATACAAAGAGAGAAAAAAATTGCATTAATAGAAGGGGTTATTGAGGTCGGAAAAAAAAGAAAGGAGGTTGTCTTTGTTTTAAAGTCTGACTTTGGAGGCTGGAAATTAGACGGTGATGTGATATTTCACATGAAATGATGAGAAATGGTTTTAAAGAATAATTAAAGGAGGAAATTAATGTTGAAAATGAGGACAATCCTGTTAACAGTCTTAATTATGCTGTTGTCAATAGGCACTGTACTGGCAAAGACATCACCAGTTGTCTCAACCAGTGATAATAAGGTCAGTATAACAGGTAAATCAGAAGTTGCTAACGAAGATATTACAATTATTATTACAGATGAGAATGGTGTAAGGCAATACATTGATCAAATTGAATCTGATGAAAATGGAAACTATAGTTTCGAGCTCAGTTTGAAGGATGGGAAATATATAGGCAAGGTCAGTACAGGACTTAATAAATATGATGTTGCTGTTACAGTAAAATCAGGCACGGGAAGTGAACCTGATGATGATGAACCTGGAAAGCCCCATGTTCCTGGTGGGTCAACAGCAAATAAACCTCAAGAACCGCTGCAGCCAAGGAAAAGCTTTGCAGACATAAAGTCTCATTGGGCAATAGATGAAATAGAGATATTGGCAGGTAAGGGGATAATTTCGGGAATGAATGATGATTACTTTATGCCTGATGAAAAGATAACACGAGCTCAGTTTGCTGCATTGCTGTTCAGATTATTAGAACTTAAATCTGAAGAATACAAAGGTATGTTTAATGATGTGAATTCTGAAGATTGGTATTCAACAACAGTTGAATCAGTTGCAAAAGCTGGTATAGTCCTGGGTTATAATGATAATTTCTGCCCAAATAAAGAAATCAGCAGAGAAGAAATGGCAGTTATGATAATCAGGGCGTTAGAATACAAAGGAATTAGTACAAGCACTTCACCGGTAAACTTTAGTGATAGAGAACAAATTTCCGAATGGGCCCTGGAGAGTGTCGGTAAAGCTGTCAGTATGGGAATTATCAAAGGGATGACTGCAACAACATTTGAGCCAAAGCTGGGAGCAACACGTGCACAAGCAGCAGTAATGATATATAGGATAATTGAACTTCTTTAGTTCTTACGCAAGGATATCGGTTATTTAACTGAACAAATAAATTTTATAGGAGGAAAGCATGAAGTTTAAAAAGAGTTTGTCATTAGTCATTGTAATTTCTATGTTGTTATCTATGTTTTCTACTGCTTTTGCTTTTGATACAGCTGGGATACAAGATAGCGACAGAGCATGGGATGTTCAAGAGACAGCTGTTGATCCGGAAGAATATAAAAATCCGTATGGAGCTTTGCAGGCTCATGAGGAGAAGGAGAATATCAGGAGCTTCAGTTCTTTAGCAGTACAAAGTTCATCCTTGCCTGAAGTTGATAAAACAACAGGATCATCAATTTATGGACATTTGTACCAGCTGTCAGAGGTGATTGGAACAAGGCAATCCGGTACAGAAAAAGAAATAGAGGCTAAAGATTACATTGTTTGGGCATTTGAGGAGGCTGGTTATGCGCCTGTAGTACAATCATTTGCATATGTTCGAAAAGATAAATCAGAAGTAAATTCAAATAATATTATTGCAATTAAAAAAGGAAGATCTGAAAAACAGATTATTGTCGGAGCTCACTATGACTCTGTAAATACAAAGGGAGCAAGCGATAATGCTTCAGGAGTGGCAGTAATGCTGGGAACAGCAGAAATATTAAAAAACGTGACAACTGATTATACAATTAAATTTGTTGCATTTGGAGCTGAAGAGGCAGGACTCAAAGGTTCAAGATATTATGCTTCTCAGATGACTGAAGCAGAAATTGCTAATACAATAGCTATGATAAATCTGGATACTGTATTAGTCGGAGACAAAATGTACGCATATGGTGACTCAGGGGAAAAAGGCTGGGTTAGAGACCAGGCTTTATCATTGGCAGATGCACTAGATTTAGATGTTATAACACAACAAGGGTTAAATCCAGATTATCCTGCAGGAACAACAGGAGACTGGAGTGACCATGCACCATTTAAAAACCTGGGATTGCCATATTTGTATTTTGAAAGTACAAATTGGGAAGAAACAGATGGCTTAGATGGATCTGTTGAAACTGTAGAGCAAGGACAAATTATGCATAAATCAATAGATAATCTTACCTTCTTACATGAAGCATTCCCCGGAAGAATAGAGGACAGATTATATACGTACACAACTTTGCTTTCCAATTTATTGGTACAAATTAATCCACCAATATCAGATGATATGGTGGGCATTGCTGTAAGTACAAACTTATTGTCCATGTCAGAGGCCAGAGAAGTTGAAGTAGCTGTTAAATTGGGATATGTTCCTGATTTAAACAACCTAAAATGGACACTTGGAAACAAATTGTTTGGAGATTGGAAATCCTTTAAATCAGGCTCTTATACGGGTGAACCTTTTATAAAATTTGCAATAGAGCCATATTTAGATGGTGATACTGTAAGAGCTACTATTAAGTGCGACTTGCCATATGGTACATCTAATCTTCAGGGAAGACCATACCCCAGAACAAAATATCCGGATTTATTAGGAGAATACAATCTTGCTGTGACAGATGTGACTACTAATGTTGTTGCAAAGACTGTTATGAAGTTAAATGCATATGATTCATATCATACATATGACCAGATACTTCCTGAAATTGAACGGATACTGGACATAGCTAAATCCGATAGATATTTAGAATATGATCCTATGGGCAAATCAGCTGAAGGCAGAGATATTCCATTTGTTATGTTTGCAAGAGATAAATCTGACCTTGATAATTATTTGAATGATACGTTACCTATGATGTTGGAAAATCCGGCTTTATTAATTGAAAAGATCAATGCTGGAACAGCAGGAAACTATAAACCGGCAATTTGGTTTAACAACATTCACTCAGATGAAGCTAATGGTGTTGATGCTCAGTTAGATATGCTGGAAATGCTGGCAACTATGGATGAGATTACATTTGAAACACTTAATGACAGTAATAAGGTTATAACAGTGACTTTAAATGTTCAGGATATTCTGGATAATTTTATATTGCTGTTCAACTTAAACAATAACCCTGATGGCAGATTCTACAATACAAGAACTACTTTAGCTGGGTTTGACCTAAACAGGGATGTAACATATCAAACTCAAGTAGAAACTGCACAGGTATTTCAAGGCTTGGCGAAATGGACTCCAATGATTATGAATGATTTCCATGGATTTGTATCTGATTTTTTGATAGAACCATGTACTCCTCCTCATGATCCAAACTTTGAGTTTGACTTGTTAATGGATGGTATGATTGAACATGCTCATGCCATGGGCAAAGCAGGAATATCAAATACAAAATATGATAAATATATTATTCCTATGTATGACTATGGCGATGGATGGGATGACGGAGCACCAATGTATGCAGCTGTTTTAGGAATGATGCACGGTGCTCTGGGACATACAATTGAAATACCGGAATTAAACCAGGATTCTAATAATGCATTTGTTTATGCCGGACTTGGATCATTAAATTATGCTTTAGAAAATAAAGAAAATTTATTTAAAAATCAATTAGAAATATACAGACGCGGAGTAGAGGGCATCGATGACAGAAGTGTAGATGAATGGTTAGTTAATGCTGAGCGTGAGATTATAGGAAGACCAAGAGGAGATAATGAAAATTTCTTCCCTGAATATTATGTTATTCCTGTAGCTAAAGAGCTGCAAAAAAATCCGTTGGCAGCATATGAAATGGCAGAATACTTGATTAAGAATGGTATCAAAGTTGAAAAAACAACAGCTCCTGTTGCTTCAGGCGATATAACGTATCCAGCAGGAAGCTACATAGTAGACATGCATCAGGCAAAACGTGGTTTGGCAAATACTTTATTGTATGATGGATCAGATTTTTCAGATTGGGATGCAATGTATGCAGAAGTAACAATGTCATTTCCTCATTTAAGAGGTTTTGACAAGTATGAAATCAGAATTGAGAATGCCTTTGAAGGAAAATCTCAGAAAGTCACTGAAGTCATTATTCCAACTACTGATATACCATGGCAAGTTGATCAGTTAGTAATACGAAATACAAATAATGATGCAGTTAAGGCTGTAAATGAGTTGCTTGCTAAAGATATGGTTGTTCAAATGATTTATTCTGATGGTGAATTGTTCAATAAGGGCGATTTTGTTGTAGCAAAAAATGATTTAGACACCATTAAGAACAAATACTTCCTTGAAGTAACACCATATACAGAAAGTGCAGAGTTAAAAATATTAGAACAACCTAAGGTATATGCAATTGGAGCCGAATTAATTTATGTATTGCAGGGGTTGGGATTTGAATTAACAAATTCATACAATGATGCAGATATTATAGTTGATGCTTCTGGATCAATTAACACATCTGTAAAGAATCTAATCTTATCAGGTACTTCTTATGTAGGTATAGGCGGAGGACCTATATATTCTTTGGAAAACAGCGGATTGCTTCCTAATCTTAAAAGGGGCAGGACGGGCGGAAGCCATGAGGGGGTACTAAAAGCTGAAGTTAATACAGACAGTGTTATTACAGGCAATTACAATGAAATTGATTACCTCTATAACAAATCCGGTTCCTGGATTGAAACAGTGCCAGCTACTTCAAAAGTATTGGCATCGCTAGTAGATGGAGATGATTTCTATGTTGCAGGGTGGTGGCCAAATCATGATTTAGCGAAGGGCAAGCCATATATTATTCAGGATAAGGTTGGAGATGCAACTATCACGCTGTTTGCAAATCATATTACTAACAGGGCACATCCGTCGCATCAATTTAGGATGCTTGCCAGTGCCATTTACGACGGAATACCTGCAGCTGAAGAGTATGGATTTAATATTCGATTCATTGATCCTAAGACATCATTTAAGCTTGGCGGTGATGCAGATGTAACAGTGGAGTTGACCAATAATACAAGTGAAACTAAGGAAGCAATGCTTATAGTTGCGCTATATGATAAAACAAATAATATGATGGTAAATTACTCATACATGAATGTTAGCACAAAGACAGGCGAAAGCAATAGATTAACAACCGGCTTCAGAATTCCAACGACAGGGGACTATAACGTGAAGGCTTTTGTATGGGATAATTGGACCAGTGCAAGACCATTGTCTGATGTATTGGAAATAACTGTTGTAAAATAAGAAGATTATTTCCAGTTACTCCTCATAAATGAAAGAGTTAAAAAAGGTTTTCGTTATGAAGACCTTTTTTTATGTTCTTGACATGAATGTATGTTTGGAAGTAAAATTCTAGAGATACTGGACAAAGCTAATTACATTAATAGAGAAGAGGTAGTAATGGAAACAGTTAATGATTTTTCAAAAGGAAGTGTTGCAAAACATATTATGGACATGGCAATCCCAATGATTTTGGCTCAGCTTGTCAATGTTCTTTACAATATAGTAGACCGTATCTACATAAGCAGGATGCCGGGAGATGCCTTTACAGCACTTACCGGTGTTGGAGTAAGTCTTCCAATAATATCAATTGTAATGGCATTTGCCAATCTGTTTGGAATGGGAGGGGCACCTCTTTGTTCAATAGAAAGAGGCAGGGGCAACATAGATGAAGCAGAAAAAATAATGGGAAATTCTTTTGCTATGCTTGCAGCAAGCGGCATAATTCTCACTGTAGTAGGACTTATAATAAAAAAGCCTGTACTTTATATGTTTGGAGCAAGCAATGCAACATATGCATATGCTGATGAATACATAACAATTTATCTGCTGGGAAATATTTTTGTGATGATAAGTTTGGGAATGAACAATTTTATCAATTCACAGGGTTTCGGCAGAGTTGCAATGATGACTGTAATCATGGGTGCTGTTGCAAACATAGTGCTTGACCCCATATTTATATTTGCCCTGGACATGGGAGTAAAAGGGGCAGCTCTTGCCACCATAATATCTCAATTGTTGTCAGCAGTGTGGGTGCTTAAGTTTCTTACAGGTTACACAGCAATTTTAAGGCTCAAGAAAAACAGCCTTCATCTTAAGAAAGAAAGAATAAAAAGAATCATTGGTCTTGGAACATCAGGATTTGTAATGCAGATTACAAACTCTATAATACAAATAGCCAGCAATGCCACTCTACAGGTGTACGGAGGAGATTTGTATGTTGGTATAATGACAGTCATAAATTCAGTGCGGGAAATATTTTCAATGCCGGTAATGGGTCTTGCAAGCGGCGCACAGCCTGTTATGGGCTACAACTACGGCGCAGGAAAATATGACAGGGTGAAAAGCTGCATAAAGTTTACAGCCGTTTCAGCAGTGCTGTACAACACGTTTATATGGGGTTTGATTCAGTTTTTTCCCGGGTTTTTCATCAAAATATTCAACAGCGATGCTGAAGTTTTAACCGCAGGAATTCCAATGCTGAGATTGTTCTTCGCATGCTTTTTTACCATGGCCCTTCAGTCTGCAGGGCAGTCAGTGTTCGTTGCCCTTGGCAAGTCAAAATTCGCCATATTCTTTTCAATATTCAGGAAGGTTGTGCTTGTTTTGCCTATGGTAATAATACTTCCGAGATTATGGAACCTGGGAATATCGGGTGTATTTTTGTCCGAACCTGTTTCGGAGGTAGTAGGAGGCTTTGCCTGCTTCGGCACAATGCTTTTAACCGTGTGGAAGAGTTTAAAAGAAGAAAATCCTGCATAACATTGTTTGTAGAAGCTTTATATGCGATACTTTTATGAGCATAAGGGAGAATAACATGTTTAAAAGAAGTTTGGGAACACTTCTTCCCATAAGCAGTCTGCCTTCAAAATACGGCATTGGAACGCTGGGAAGAGAAGCATATAATTTCATTGATTTTCTTGAAAAATCGGGACAGAAATACTGGCAGGTTCTGCCCATGGGACCTGTTTCCTATGGTGATTCTCCATATTCATCATTTTCATCCTTTGCAGGAAACCCATGCCTCATAGATCTTGAAGTATTCATAAAGGAAGGGTTTGTTGAGGAAGATGACTTAAGGAATTTAGAATCTCAAGACGTTGAACATGTGGACTATGAAAAGCAGTTTAATAAAAGATATGATGTATTAAGGATAATATATGAGAACACAAAGACAGCCTACGGGGATAAAATTCTCAGTTTTAAAATGAAGAATAAGTGGGCAGAAGATTATGGTTTGTTTATGTCTCTTAAATACAAAAATAATCAGCTTCCATGGAATGAATGGGACAGGGATTTGGCCGGCCGAAATGAAGAAAAAATTGAAGAAGTAAAAATAATGCTAAAAGAAGAAATTGAATACTGGATATTCCTTCAGCTTATTTTTTACGACCAGTATTTTCTTTTGAAAAGATATGCTTCGGAAAAGGGGATTTCCATAATAGGTGATATTCCTATTTATGCAGCAATGGACAGCGCAGACGTATGGTGCAATCCTCACAATTTCATGCTTGATGAAAATTTCATACCGATTTTGGCTGCCGGAGTTCCTCCGGACAGTTTTTCTGCCAAGGGACAGCTTTGGGGAAATCCTGTCTACAACTGGGAAAATTTAAGGAAAACAAATTACAGCTGGTGGATTGATAGAATAAAGGTTTCCTTAAAACTGTATGATGCAGTGAGGATTGACCATTTCAGGGGGTTTGATGAATTTTACGCAGTTCCCTGGGGGTCTTTAGATGCTGTAAACGGAAAATGGATGAAAGCATATGGAAAAGAGCTGTTCCAAGTTTTAAATGAACAGTTTGGAAATATAAATATTATTGCCGAGGACCTTGGAATAATCACAGAAAGTGTTATTAAGCTCAAGGAGCACACATTATTTCCGGGCATGAAAGTTCTCCAGTTTGCCTTTGACAATAATCCATTGAATCCATATCTTCCTGAAAACTACGAAAAAAATTGTGTAGCCTATACAGGCACCCACGACAATGACACATTGAAGGGATGGTTTGAAAAGCTTGATGAAAGCACAAAAGATTGTGTGATAAAGAGTCTTGGAATTAATGGATATGAATGTACAGACACAAATACGCTTGTATATGAAATAATAGATATTCTAAGTCAAAGCAGGGCAAATCTATGTATTGTGCCTCTGCAGGATTTTCTCTGCCTTGGATCAGAAGCAAGGATGAACACTCCATCAACGTTGGGAAACAACTGGACTTGGAGAGTAAAAAAAGAATTGCTTACAGATGACCTTGCAGAGAAAATAAAAACAATAGCTGTAAAAAACGGAAGATATAAAACAGCCTGCATCACATAATAAGGTGCAGGCTGTTATTGCGGGATAACCGGAAGCTGCAATGTAAATACTGTTCCTTTTCCAATATTGCTTTTTACTGTTATTTTACCATTGTGCTGTTGAATGATTTCCTGAGCTATGGCTAAACCAAGTCCTGATGACTGATGTTTATCTTTTCCGCTTACGCGATAGTAGCGGTCAAATATTTTATCCAGGTCTTCAGGTAATATACCAACGCCCGTATCAGTTACTGATATGAATGCCATACTGCCATAGGATTTAAGTTCAACACATACAGAACCACCAGGTCTTGTATAATATATGGCATTTGTAATAAGGTTTTGAAATGCCTGTTCAAGCCTGAACTCATCGCCCCATGTTATACAGTCATCAATAATGGTATATTTAAGAGCAACATCTTTTTTTTCACTCACAACAAGACATGCTTTCGTAACCTTGGACACCAAGCTGCCCAATGGAACTCGCTCTGTTTCAAGGATAACCTGTCTGTCTTCAAGCTTTGCCATTAAAAACAAATCATCCACCAGGTGTTGTGTAAAATCAAGCCTTTCTTCCATTACAGGAAGTTCATGCTGAAGTTGATGAGGGAATGATTTTATTCTTTCCGTACATCCCCTTAAAATAAAAAGTGGAGTTCGCAAATCATGAAACACATTCATCATAAAGGTGTTTTTTTGTCTCTGCTGATTTTTCAAGGCGCTGGTTCGCTCCAGCACTTTTGTTTCCAGTTCTTGATTTGTCTGCTCCAACTTTTCTGCAAGTGCTTCAGATTCGGAAAACTTTTCAGCAAACAAACTGTTTATCAACAGCATACAACATACTGCAAAAGGAAGATTAAACAGCTTTGAATATCTCATAACTCTTAGGAGATAACTGATTTGGTTCTTCATAACAGGAGAAACGGTTATTACAAGCCGCATGCCAAGACTTATTGTCTGTCCCGCAAGAAGCATATACGCACCTTTTCGGTGTTGTGCGCAGGCATATATAAGTGCTGCGATTGAAAAAAAGAATAGAAAATAATAATCTCTGAATGTCTTGGGCAAGAATGTTTCAACCACCGCCCAGGCAAGAAGCAGAAAAATGACTCCACCTCGGCTTAACAACCGGTCGAAATGGCCTGGAAGTTTTGTATTGAACATCTTGCAGCTAATGATTATGTCAAGTAGTGCACACCAGCCATATGCATGAGAAACCAATGGCTTAATAAAATCCCAACCTGCCCCCAAAGCCAGTGAACCGAGACTCCATAGAGTAAGTGCTCCTGTATATATGGAGAACCATAATAAATATTTTTCGGTTCGTTTATTAAAATAAAGAGACCATCCATAAAGTGACATTAAAAATGTCATTCCAAGATTGAATGCAAATGTCATGTAGTAGGTAGAAAGCGCATGGGCAGCACCATTTGCTGTGGTGATGTACACTGACTGATTGTAAGGGTTCTCCTTGCTGTCAAATTCCAAATTTAAAGTGTTTGTTTCCTTGTTGAAAAAGCTTGAATCAATTGCAACACTTGAAAAATTTGACAAGTTAAAATTAGCGGAATGTGCTACGACTTTTCCGTTTGCATATATGTCTTCAGGAATAAACCCGTATATCAGTGATAATGGTTGATTAATATCTTCAACAACAATATCAAAGTAATATTTTCTTGTAATTGAATCCCATCTGTAACCTGACAATGAATACATAGTATTTTCGTTTTCAGGTGAAAATACTTGTCCACTTTTAAGCGTGCTAAAACTGTCATTAATTATGACACAAAGCGAAAATGTTATTATAATCATAAAAAGGAATACAGCAACAGTCTTTATATAGTTTTTTTTCATTTTAACCTCTTCTTTATGATTAAATGTTATACTATTAACATAATTGCTGTCAAGCCATATTTAAAAGAGGTGTTGCAATTATAAGCTGCTTAAGATATATTATTTTTAAGACAACATATTTGTAATTATTTAAACAAAGAGGTGAATTTTGTGACACGTGTTCTTTTGATTGAGGATGATGCCCTGGTAGCAAAGGTAATTTTTTACTATTTGGAACAAGCAGAAACATATCAGATTGTATGGGCCAAAACCGGCGGAGAGGCTTTTGCAAATGCAAGAGATAACTTTGATGTCATATTGCTTGATATACTGTTGCCTGATGTTGACGGAGTGGACCTTTGCGCACGCTTGAGAGAGTGGCATGACTGCCCCATAATATTTATATCATGCCTTGACAGCAGCGATACAATTGTTCGTGCCTTGGAACAAGGAGGGGATGATTTTTTAGTAAAGCCCTTTGACAACAAGGTGCTGGAAGCTCGAATCCAGGCAAATCTTCGACGTTACAACAAGAATATACAACCAACTCAGAACATTTTGGAATGTCAGGGATTTACTCTGGATGCAAGACGTCATGTAGTTGTAAAGGCGGAAGGCGAAAAAAAACTGTCTGGTACGGAGTTCAAAATTCTCTCCTTTTTAATGCAAAATAAGGGCAAATACTTCACTCCAAAGGAAATTTATCTTAAAATCTGGGGTGAAAAGAGTTATGGAGATACTAGGACTGTAATAGTCCATATACATAACATTCGTGAAAAAATTGAAGACGATCCCGAAAACCCGAGGTTTTTAAAAATGGAGTGGGGCAAAGGATATTACTTTGATATGTCCGGAAAACAAATAAAACTTAGCCAGACTAATTAAGGCACTGTTAATTTATTTTTTATAAATATTAACGTTTCTTAATCACTTGAAACTTTTTTAACGAGTTTCAGGTGATTTTTTTATTAATAATAAAAATATAATAGTCAAAGGACGCTTGATTGTGAAAAATTTATTAAATGCAGCAATAATTTTTAATAACTGTTTAACCACCATTAATTGAAAAACATGTTATTATTTACACAAATGATTTTGGCATTGCTGAAGATCAAAATTAAGGGAGGAAGATATATATGAAAGTAAAAGGTTTTAGTGGAAAGACAAAAAAATTTATTTCTATGTTTTTATGCATTTGCATGATAGTTTCTGTTGTTGGCTGTGCCAAGAAAACAGAAGCACCTGTTAATGAAGAAAAACCAGCAGAACTGATCAATGGCAGTTTTGAGGGTACTGCCGGAGGTATGCAGGGACCAATAACTGTAAGCATTACTGTTAAAGACAGTAAAATTACAGACATTGAATTTAAAGAAAACAAGGAAACTCCAAATGTTTCAGTAGTAGCATTTGAGCGCATACCTAAACAAATAATCGAAAATCAAAGCTTGTCTGTAGACACTGTAACAGGTGCGACTTTGTCCAGTTTCGGCATTATAAATGCAGTTGCTGATGCAGCAAAAACAGCAGGGCTGGATGTAGATGCTTTAAAGGCAAACAAGGTTGCAGCAGCACCAAAAGAACCACAGACATGGGATACTGATGTTCTTGTAATGGGCGGAGGAGGAGCTGGTCTCACTGCAGCTATAAGCGCCGCAGAACAAGGAGCTAAAGTTATCCTTATTGAAAAAGGTTCTGTACTTGGCGGAAATACAATGATGGCAGGGGCAGCTTACAATGCTGTTGATACAGAAGCTCAAAGTGTAATGATACTGTCTAAGGCTCAAAAGAACACATTAGATAGTTATCTGAAACTTGATCCTGCTGATTCAAAGCTTAAGTTTGATGTCTATCCTGAATGGAAAGAAGTTTTGACAGAGCTGAAAGCTGATATTAATGCATTTTATGCAGCAAATGCAGGTAAAGAAGCCGGAGTCGACATGCCGGGTTTTGATTCTGTCGCACTGCATATGTGGCATATTTATACTGGAGGGCTCAGACAATTATCTGATGGAAATTGGATAGCTCCAAAAGTTGATCTTGCAAGAAAGCTTGCTCAAAGTGCACTTGACTCTTTTGTATGGATGGGAAGCGTTGGTCTTAATTCTTCATATGGCAAGACAGCTCAATATGGCAATGCGCCTGGAACCGGAACTGTTCTTGGAGCAATGTGGCCAAGAACACACAGTTTCATGTCAGGAGCTGATCGTATTCCTCAGCTTGTAAAGGTTGCTAAGGAAAAGGGTGTTGCTATATATACAGAAACCAGCGGTACTGAACTTTTAACAGATGCATCAGGCAAGGTAATCGGTGCAAAGGCTGAACAGGCAGACGGTACTCAGATCACAGTAAATACAACAAAAGGTGTAGTTCTTGCAACAGGTGGATACTGCGCAAATCCTGCAATGGTTAAGCAGTATGACAAATATTGGGGAGATGACCTTTCAGACAGAACTCTGTCAACTAACCTTGGTACTAATGAAGGCGATGGTATAATAATGGCACAGGCAATCGGTGCTGATTTAACAGGAATGGAAGTTGCACAGATGATGCCTTCTTCATCACCTGTAAAAGGAACCATGACTGACGGTATCTGGGCAGATGCAGCAGAACAGATTTGGATTGACGGAAATGGTAAGAGATTTGTAAATGAATATGCAGAGCGTGATGTTCTTGCAAAAGCTTCATTGGCACTTAAAGATAAAATTTTCTATATAGTTTATGCAGGCAGAGGAAATGTTGGAAACCCAAATGAGCTTATAAAGGGTACTGAATATGATGAACGTATTGCAGCCATGGTTGAAGGCGGACACATTTGGTACGGAAAAAATCTTGCAGAATTGGCAGAAGCCACAAAATCACCGGCAGCAGGCGTAGCACCTGCATTTACAGAAGAACAGCTTCGTGAAACTATTGAAAAATACAACAGCTATGTAGCAGCTCAAAAAGATGATGATTTTGGCAAAGAAGTATTATCAGGAGCAATTGATCTTGACTATATTGAATCTCATGATGAGGTGGGAATTTGCATAAGCCCAAGAAAGGCTTCACTTCACCACACAATGGGCGGTGTTGTCATAGATACAGAAACTCATGTTATAGATAAAGATGGGAAAATTATTCCTGGTTTATGGGCAGCCGGAGAAGTTACCGGAGGAATCCATGGAGGAAACAGACTTGGAGGAAATGCCATAGCTGATATATTCACATTCGGACGTATTGCAGGATTAAACGCTGCAAGCGGAAAATAAACGAAAACTCCCGATAAATTAAATCACGAAAAACTGCCTCAGCAATTAATTTGCTTAGGCAGTTTTTTTATGGATTAAAAGGCCGGTGTGCTGAAACTTTATGTTTAATAATTAATAGTTCTTAAAATCAGGTATTCATTGCTTTTAATGTTAAAACTGCTGCTTGTTTCCTTCTTGCCGTATTCCATCATGTTTTCTTTTAAATTTAACGTCACAGTGTTGGATGAAATATTAACTGCAATTATTAAGCGCATTTCATCATTAAACCTTTCAAATACATACATTCCTTTATCATGAACAAGGCATCTGTATTTTCCCTGAGAAAAAACAGATGAGCTTTTTCTTAATTTTCCCATGAATTTGTAATGACTTAATATTTCCTTGTTTTCTTCCCCCCAGGGATAGCATCTTCTGTTGAAGGGATCCGTCCACCCCTGCATTCCTGCTTCGTCTCCGTAATAAATGCATGGAATGCCTGGCAGTGTCATCTGCAGCAGTGTTGCAATTTTAAGTAGTCTTATTCCCTCTGCAAGTTCATTGGCTGTAAGTGTAGCTTCTGCCATTTCTGATTTGCTTTCTGGAACATAGCTGCTGCCAATGACTGTGAGGATTCTTGCTGTGTCGTGTGTTCCTAAAATATTCATGAGGCAGTGTACAGACTGTGGAGGATACTTTTCAATAATCATGTTCATTGTCTCGTAAAGTTCACTGCAGTCTTTTGTTTGGATGAAGTTTATAATGGCATTTCGTAGTGGATAGTTCGTTACAGAATCAAGTTGTTTTCCCAGGAAATACTGCTTCAGATGTCCATAGGAAAATTTGTCTGAAGCATCTTCCCAAACTTCTCCCACTATGTAAGCATTTTTGTCTTTTTCCTTCACACATTTTCTTAAACTTTTTAAAAAGCTGTCGGGAAGTTCATCTGCCACATCAAGGCGCCAACCCTTGACCCCGCAGTCTTGCCAGTTATTTAAAACTCCATTTTCTCCTGTGATAAATGCAATGTAATGTTTGTTTTCCTTGTTTACTGCAGGAAGTGTCTTGATATTCCACCAGCACACATAATCTTCATTCCAGCTGTTGAACATGTACCAGTCATAGTAAGGCGATGATTTGCTCTGGTATGCACCAATGGATTTGTAACGTCCCATTTTGTTGAAGTAAATGCTGTCTGAGCCTGTGTGGCTGAATACTCCGTCAAGAATGACGTTAATTCCAAAATTGGAAGCTTCTGCGCAAAGTTTTTTTAGAGATTCTTCATTTCCAAACATGGGGTCAATGTTTAGGTAATCTCCTGTGTCGTACTTGTGGTTTGAATGGGCTTCGAAGACAGGAGAAACATAAATAGCCGACACACCAAGGTCCTTGATGTATGGGAGTTTTTTCTTTATACCATCGAGATTTCCACCGAAAAAGTCATTGTTTTTTATTTCTCCTTTTTCATCAGGCAAGTACCGGGGAGTTCCTCCCCAGTCATTTCTTATGTCTATGTCATCATTTTTCATGAGGGTCATGTCTTTATAAAACCTATCCACAAAAATATGATATATTATTCCTCCCTTAATCCAGTCAGGAGTTGCGAAATCATCATATACAAGAAGCTGATAAGAATTTGATTTGTCTTCCCCCATGATAAATGAGTAATAATAATTTCCTGCCTCTTCCAAAGTTAAGACAGCACGGTACAAGTCATGGCAGTTTTTAGCACCTACCCATTCCATGGAAATTCTTTTGTGTGTTTCAACCGCATAATCCAGCCTTTTTTCTATTAGAACTTCTGGCTGCATGGGGAAATTTCGCTTCACATAAATCTTAAGCGAAATTTCATCACCTGTCTTGATCCCTCCCTGAGGAGACCTGAAAAATTCAGACTGACTGTCAAATATGAACATATATTATCCTTTATAAATGTTGTAAGATTACTTATTATTTGTTAACAGGAGTCAATCCCCATATTTTCTCGGCATATTCCCTGACTGTCCTGTCGGAGGAAAATATTCCTGCTGATCCAATGTTCATTAGGGACATTTGATTCCATTTCATTTTGTCGCTGTAGTAAAGATGCGATGCTTTCCTGTGAATTTCCATGTAGGAGTCAAAATCAGCAAAACACATGTATGGATCTCCCACAGCAGATCCTCCCAAGAGATATTTGGAAATGGACTCGAAGGATTTTCCGTTTATGCCTTTATTTAAAAAATCTATTATTTTTCGAAGCTTCAGGTTTTTCTGATAATACTGTATGGAAGAATAGCCATGGTTCCAGATGCTTTCCACCTCGTGGTCACGAAGACCGAAAAGAAAGAAATTTTCCTCTCCAACTTCCTTGATTATTTCAACATTGGCACCGTCGCATGTTCCGATTGTAAGAGCACCGTTGATCATGAACTTCATGTTTCCTGTTCCGCTTGCTTCCTTGCCTGCCAGGGATATCTGCTCGCTTATTTCACCTGCAGGGATTATGAGCTCAGCAAGGCTCACAGAATAATTTTCTAAGAAAACAACATTGATGTATTTTTTAACAAATGTATTTTTATTTATATAATCGCTGAGTGCAAATATGAGCTGAATTATTTCCTTTGCCCTGAAGTATCCAGGGGCAGCCTTGGCTGCAAATATGAATGTTTCAGGTACAATGTCAGCAATATTTCCTTCGTTTATATCTATTATGAGGCTTATGATCCGCATGGCATTTAAAAGCTGTCTCTTGTATTCATGAAGCCTCTTGGCCTGAATGTCAAATATGGAATCAACGTCAATGTTGATGTGGTTTTGTCTTGAAACGTGTTCTGCCACTCTTTTTTTATTCTGGTGTTTTATTTCATCTAGTTTTGTCAGGACACTCTGGTCATTCTTATATTTTTTAAGAAGATTTAGCTTTTCAGGATTCAGGTAGTATTCTTCACCGAGAATATCCGTCAGCAAGTCCTTCAGCAATGGGTTTGCCTGATTGACCCATCTCCTGTGGGTTATTCCGTTTGTTACATTTATAATTTTACCTGGAGTGTATTCATTGAAATCTTTGAAAATTGTTTTTTTAAGTATTTCCGTGTGAAGATCAGCCACGCCGTTTACACAGTGACTGCCCCGTATGCACAGGTTTGCCATGTTTATTTTTCCATAGCCGAATATGGACATCTTGAGGGCCTTGTTTCTATCTCCCAAATTGTGGGCAGCCTCATCCATGAAACGACGATCTATTTCTGCAATTATCATGTGAATTCTTGGAATCTTCACCTTGATTATGTTGTCTTCAAATGTTTCCAGCGCTTCAGAAAGTACAGTATGGTTTGTGTAGGAAACACTATCTACAACCATTTTCCACGCTTCATCCCATGAATAGTTGTAATCGTCCATAAAAATGCGCATGAGTTCCGGAATAACAAGGGCAGGATGGGTGTCATTTATGTGAATTGCATTTTTTTGACTGAAGTTATCAAGTGTATTGTACTTGCCGTAATGTACTTTAACAATGTTCTGGGCTGATGCTGAAACAAGAAAGTACTGCTGCTTCAATCTCAATATTTTACCTTCGTAGTGGTTGTCAGAAGGGTAGAGAACCTTTGATATTGCTTCGCCCAGCGAATCTTCTGCCAGGGCTCTTAAATAATCGCCCTGTGAGAACAGGTTCATGTCAATGCTGTTTAAGCTTCTTGATTCCCAGAGCCTTAATAAACTCACTCCTTTGCTGTCGTATCCTGATATCATCATGTCGTAGGGCACGGCTTCAATTTGAGTGGGGTAGTCGTGATGAATTTTCAAACCTTTATCGGTCCACTCTTCCCTGATTTTTCCGTCAAATTTAACAATAACTCTTTCTTCGGTACGTGGAATGAGCCATACATCTGAAGTTGTCAGCCAGTCATCGGGAAGTTCCGTCTGCCATCCGTCTATGATTTTCTGCTTGAAAAGCCCGAACTCATATTTTAATGAAAAACCAACGGCTGGGAAATTTCCGGTAGCAAGAGAGTCCATGAAACATGCAGCCAGCCTCCCAAGCCCTCCATTTCCCAGACCAGGGTCCTTTTCGATGCTGTACAGCTCTTCCAGGGATACATTATATTTTTTTAAAGCTTCAGAAACTTCCTGTTCGATTTTCAAGTTGTACAAATTGTTTCTCAGAGATTTACCTGTAAGAAATTCCATGCACAGGTAATAAACCTTCTTTTGCTGGTTTTTTGTAAACTGCTTTAAAAATGTATTTCTTTTTTTTAGCAGCAGATCTCTTATAACAGTTGAAAGTGCCCTGTAAACCTGGGTTGTGCTCGCAGAGTGTGGTTCAGTGTTCCAGTAACGGGAAATTTCCTCGTCAATCAATGCTTCCATTAGTGTTGCATTTATTTTTTGTTCCAACATTATTTTTCTCCCTGGGTCAATAAACCTTGAAACATGTCAAAGTATTTATAAGCTGATGCATTCCAGCTAAAGTCAACATTCATGACTGCTTCAACAAGTTTTTCCCAATCTTTTTTTTCTGAGTATACTTTAAGTCCTCTTTTTATGGTTTCCGCAAGAACTCTTGGATTTTGTTCATAAAATGTAAAGCCGTTTCCAAAGCCTAGACTGCAGTCGTGTATGGAGTCTTTAAGACCTCCTGTTTCCCGCACAATTGGCACAGTACCGTAACGGGATGCAATCATCTGAGCAATTCCACATGGCTCGCTTATGGATGGCATCAGGAGAAAGTCAGATCCCGCATAAATTTTGCGTGCCAGGTCTTGATTAAAATCAATTCTAACTGCCACCTTGTCATGGTATCGGTCCTGAAGAGACTTGAAGAAAAGTTCGTATCCCCGGTCTCCCTTTCCAAGTATTATGAACTGCACCTTTTCTTTTAATACTTCCTCTATTCCATGAATGATAAGTTCAAAACCCTTGTGCTTAACAAGCCTTGAAATAATTGCAACAACCGGGATATTTTCATCCTGAGGAAGTCCTGCAAGCATCTGAAGGTTCAGTTTGTTAAGATATTTTTTCTTTATATCCTTGCTGCTGAAGTTTTCAAACAATGCACTGTCTGTTTCAGGATTGTAAAAGTCCGTATCTATGCCGTTTAAAATGCCTCTTAACTTATGAGAATTGCTGCTTATTATTTTTGCAAGACCGTGGGCATAGAAATCATCCATTATTTCCCTTGAGTAACTTTCACTTACGGTGCTTATTATGTCACTTGTTTCCATAGCTCCCTTAAGGAGATTGATTGCACCGTTGTATTCTATGATTGATTTTTCTTTTCCGTGGATGTCAAATACATCCTCGGCAATGTTCAAGTCATAAATTCCCTGGTATTCAATGTTGTGGATGGTGATTACTGTCTTTATATTTTTATAATTTGAATAACTAGCATACTTTGTTTTGAGATATACAGGAATCAAAGACGTCTGCCAGTCGTTTGAAAGAATAATGTCCGGTACGAAATCAATCATAGGCAGTATAAAAAGAACTGCCTTTGAGAAAAAAGCAAATCTTTCGCCATCATCATAGTGACCGTAGCATTCGTTTCTTTTGAAATAATATTCATTGTCGATGAAGTAATAAGTTACATTGTTCATCTTCTGCTTAAATACTCCGCAGTACTGCTGCCTCCATGCAAGAGGCACTGTTGTTTTTCCTGCAAACTCAAAACCGCTTCTGTCTGTTATGTTTTGGTACAGAGGAATTATTACTCGGATGTCTATTTTGTCACCGTATTTTTGGGAAAGCGCCTTTGGAAGAGAACCAGCCACATCACCCAGGCCTCCTGTTGCTATAAATGGAGCAGCTTCAGAAGCCGCGTACAATACTTTCATAACACTCATATAATCACTCCTATACTATCGAATGTTTCTTAATAAAGAACGGGCAGCTGGAATAGCCTAGCAAGACTCTGTCATTGTTAACAAATGCATATGTATCTGAAATTATTGAATCGAGCTGGGCATTTTCACCGATAGTTCCATGCTGCATTATAATTGAATTTTTAACAACAGCATTTTTTCCTATTTTTACATCTCTGAATATGATGCTGTTTTCAACAGTTCCTTCAATTGTACAGCCGCTGGCAATCAATGAATTTTTTACATTTGCATGCGATAAGTACTTCGTTGGTGTTGAATCCTTTGTCTTTGTAAATATGGGACCGGTTTTAGAATAAAACAAACTTTGCAGAACATCCATCTTTAATAGTTCCATGCTGTTGTCGTAATAGCTCTGCAGGGAATCTATGTGTGCATAGAACCCCTTGTATTCGTAGCCGTAAATTCTCAGGCTGTGTACTCTGGCAGCAAGGACATCGTAGCTGAAATCCTTGTAGTTTCGTGCAATGGCATCATGAATTAATGCCTCTAGAAAATCCTTGTTCATAACCCATGTGTTAAGACCAATGTTTTGGACACCGTTTATTATGGGATAAACAAGTATGTCTTTTGCCCGGCCTTCATCATCAAATTCATACATTATTTTATGAATGGAACATGTCTTTTTAAGCGGATACTTTGTGTACACTGCAGTTATGTCTGAATTTTTTTCTTCATGATATTTTATTACGTCCCTGTAGTTGATGTTGTAAATCATGTCGCTGTCTGACAAAACAACATATTTTTCCTTTGAAGATGATATATAGTCCAGTACTCTTTTTAAAGCGTCAAGCCTTCCGGTGAATAATCCGTGGTTTTCACCCAGGGCGTATGGAGGAAATATGAGTATACCTCCTTTTTTCCTTGACAAATCCCAGTCCTTGCCGGAGCCTACGTGCTCCATAAGAGAACGGTAGTTGCTTTTTGTTATGATGCAGATTTTATGCATTCCTGAGTTGACCATATTGGAAAGGGGGAAATCAATGAGCCTGTATCTTCCTCCGAATGGTATTGCAGCAACTGAACGGTGGGATGCAAGCTCTGTCATGCTCCAGTCCTGCATGTCAGAAAATATTATTCCTAAAGTATTGTTCATAATGTCCCTCCTTACATGTTATTTATAACGCTGTCGCGTGGTATCACAGTTATTTCTGATTTTTGATCTTTTGGAGTCCCTATTTTTAAGCCAGGACCGATTTTCACCATTTCATCTATTATTGAATAGTTTACTTGGGAATTTTCCTTTATTTCAACATCAGCCATTACGATTGAATCTTTTACCACAGCATTTTCATTTACTTTAACACCTGAAAATATTATGGAGTTTTCAACTTTCCCAAGTATTACTGCTCCTTCGGAAACTATGGAGTTTTTTACTTCAGCTGAACTGCTTATGTATTGAGGAGGCCTTTCCTCATGTCTTGAATATATGACCCAGTCTCCGTACAGGTCAAAACCATCGTGTCCCAACAAATCCATGTTTGCTTCCCATAGGGAATCAATTGTTCCTACATCTTTCCAGTATCCCTTGAATTCATAGGAGTACATCTTTTCTTCTGATTTCAGCATTGCAGGTATTACATCCTTGCCGAAATCTTTGGAAGATTCAGGGTTTGAATTGTCAAGCTCGAGATATTTCTTTAATTTATTCCATGAAAATACATAAATGCCCATGGAAGCAAGGGTGCTTTTTGGCCTTTTTGGTTTTTCTTCAAAATCTGTTATTCTTCCGTCTTCATCAGAGCTTAGAATTCCAAAACGGGATGCTTCCTTTTGACTGACATTGATTACAGATATGGTGCAGTCGGCATTTTTTTCCTTGTGGTATTTTATCATTTGTGAATAATCCATTTTGTAAATGTGGTCTCCCGACAAGACAAGAACATATTCCGGATCATACTGATCGATAAAATCTATGTTTTGATAAATTGAATTTGCTGTTCCCAGGTACCATTCAGAATCTCCCACTCTCTGATATGGAGGAAGAATTTGTATTCCGCCGTGCATTCTGTCCAGGTCCCATGACTTTCCGTCTCCTATATATGAATTTAATATCAGCGGCTGGTACTGAGTGAGCACACCTATGGTGTCCAGTCCTGAATTTACACAGTTGGAAAGAGCAAAATCAATGATTCTGTACTTGCCTCCAAAGGGCACAGAGGGCTTTGCTATTTTTGTTGTGAGGGCCCCCAGCCTGCTTCCCTGCCCGCCGGCAAGAAGCATTACCACACATTCTTTTTTAGCTAATTTCATATATGTTACCTCCCATTTCGTTAACCTTGAACTTTTCATCCATTTTAAGGAAAATTACCGACAGGGGCGGCACAGTCAGGGATATTTGAGAATCATATCCGTGAAGTTTGCCTGCCTGGGAAACAATTTTTTCAAAGTTTCCTGTTCCTGTTCCGCCATATTTTTCAGCATTGGAGTTAAATATTTCAGTGTAAATTCCCTTATCTGCTCCGATGGAGTAGTCATGTCTTTCAACAGGTGAAAAATTAACTACAGTTATAAGTTCTTCCTTGTTTTTATTTATTCGTTTGAATGCTATTATATTTTGTTCATAGTCATCGTTGGAAATCCACTTGAACCCTTCCCATGAATAGTCAATTTCCCAAAGCTGGGAACAGTTTAAATAAAATTCATTCAAATCCTTAATATATATGTTCAGTTTTCTGTGATATTCATAATCCGTGAGAAACCATTCAATTTCTTTTTCAAAGTTCCATTCTGTAAACTGTCCCACTTCATATCCCATGAAGTTCAGTTTCTTACCCGGGTGAGCTGTCATGTATCCAAGAAGTGCCCTCACTCCTGCAAATTTTTCCTCATAGGTTCCAGGCATTTTGTCCAGGATTGACTTTTTCCCGTGGACTACTTCATCGTGAGACAAAGGAAGTATGTAGTTTTCGCTGAATGCATAATGCAGTGAAAATGTAATGTTCTTGTGCTTGTATTTTCTGTAAAAAGGGTCTGTTTTTATGTATTCAAGCATGTCATTCATCCAGCCCATGTTCCACTTGAAGTTAAAGCCCAATCCTCCCAGGTATACCGGCTTTGTAACCATTGGCCATGCTGTTGATTCCTCGGCAATCATCATGGTACTTGGATGAAGATTGAATACGGTCTTGTTTAGATTCTTTAAAAACTCCATTGCATCAATATTCTCATTTCCGCCGTAAATATTTGGAGTCCATTCACCCTGCTTCTTGTCGTAGTCAAGATATAGCATGGAACTTACGGCATCAACCCTCAGACCGTCTGCATGGTATTCCTCAAGCCAGAAAACAGCATTTGAAATGAGAAATGATACTACTTCTGATTTCTTGTAGTTGAATTTGTGTGTTCCCCAGCTTATGTTTTCTCTTTTTTGTACATCATCGTATTCATAGAGGAAGCTTCCGTCAAATTTGTACAACCCATGGGCATCTTTCGGAAAGTGTGCAGGAACCCAGTCAAGGATTACACCTAATCCGTGAAGGTGACATTGGTCTATTAAAAATTTAAGCCCGTCAGGTTCGCCGAACCTTCTTGTCGGGGCGTAGTAGCCTGAGACCTGATAACCCCATGATCCATCAAATGGATGTTCCATGACAGGCATAAGCTCAATGTGTGTGAATCCGTGTTCCTTGGCGTGTTTTATAAGCATTGGGGAAATTTCTTCATAAGTGTAGAGGCTTCCGTCTGCACGTCTTTTCCAGGATGACAGGTTAACTTCATAAATGTTAAGAGGCACTTGGTATATGTTTAATTCCTTTTTATATTCCTGCCAATTTTTGTCCTGCCATCTGTAATTGTCAAGTCTGTGGACTATGGAGGCTGTTTTGTCCATAGTCTGGGCAGAAAATGCATAGGGGTCTGATTTGTAAAGATCATTTCCGTCAGCATCAGCAATGAGGTATTTGTAAAGTTCACCTTCACATATTCCATGAGTAAAAAGTTCCCATATTCCTCCCATGGAAATACGTTTCATTTCATAGATTTTGTCTCTGGACCAGCTGTTGAAGTTTCCCACAACATGCACAGATTTAGCATTTGGAGCCCAAACTCTGAAAACGACTCCGGACTCTTCAATGTGTGAGCCAAGAAATTTATATGAATAATGGTTTGTTCCCTGGTGGAACAAATAAACGGGCAAGTCATTTTCAGTCATAATTACACTCCTTGATGATTTTATTGTAATGTATTTTAACATTAGTTATATGAAAATTATGTAAATACTTAATAAATTATACAATAAAATATTTATTTTAGAAAGGCATATATAATATACCACAGATTGGCATGAACAAAACATGTAAAATAAAATAGCTGTTTACTGCATAGCAGCAAACAGCACATGTTAATTGAATTCTATATCGCCTACATTTGTTTTAAGATTTATTTCTGTTTTTCCGTCACCTTCAGACAATGTTCTTTTACCTTCCATGAATTCCTCTATAGTTGCCTGGTAGCCTGTGTTCTCAGGTATTGTCACATCAATTGTCCCTACCTGTGCTTCGGCAACTATTTTGTCTGCCTTAGAAATATCTGTAAAGTTAAGTTCTATGTCACCTGTGTTGACTGAGAACTCAGAGCTTTTTGCTGCTGAGAAGCCGGAAAGAACTATGTCACCAACGTCTGCTTTCAAATCACAGAATCCTTCACCATTTTGAATGCTTATTTTTCCCACATTTGAATAGATATCAAAACTTCCGTTTATGCCGTCAATGTCAATGTCTCCTACATTCAGGGCTATTTCTGTGTTTTCGATGTTTGAAGGAAGAAAAATCTCCATGCTTGTTTCAATGTAATTTCCATCTATAAAATCAATTCCATCTGTTGAAGTGTTGATATCTATTGAATACTGAGTTTTTTCCTGGGTGTATGTGTAGCTTTCAAGAAGTTTTTGAGCTTTGTCCTTTGATCCTGATTTTGCTGTTATAGTTATATTCACTATTGCTTCCTGTGACTCATGAGATTTTATAGTTATATCTCCGACTGAGCTGTCTATGTTAATTTTATTAAGCCCTGTGCCGTCAAATGTGAGTGTTTCGGTTTTTTCTGCTTTTTCTTCTCCCACGGAGTTTATGATTGTCTTTGTTATTTTGTCGGATACTTCTTTTACGGCCTCTTCATTTACTTTAAAATTTGAAGTGCATCCGGCAGCCAGAATAAGGGATGCAGATATTAGCAATACAGCTATTTTTTTCATTATTTCCACCCTTTTTTATAAATTTATTTTCTTTTCAAGAAGGTATCCTGAGCACAATGTGAGTATTATGCTTTGGATGATTGAAACTGCAATTACAGGAAACATTATTACCAGAAGTTCTGAAGCCGAAACTGTGGTCACATTTACAAATGAGTTGTACTCCGGCGATACAATGGAGTAAAATTCTCCTGATACATAAGTAAGAGCCCAGTTTAAACCGATGAATATGATGAAGCTTAAAAATCCCCCGAACTTAATTTCTGAAAAAATGCTTTTTCTGATGGTCATTGCAGTGTATACGGTTACTATGAAGCCTATTACAAACACAAGCACCGCAAACAGGAATACAAACACATGGCCAAGGTTTATGCCTATGTTTCCTGACAAGAGGGTGTTAATGTCATTCATCACTTCATTGATGTCTACATAACGTCTGGTCTGGTAAATTATGAATGCGCCGTTTATAAGGATGAACAAAAAGTATATGAACAGCATTCCTATGCCTTCAATAACAGCCGCCGCCAGCTTTGACATGATTATTTTGTATCCGCTGTTTGGAGTCATGAAAAGCATGTAGCCGGATTTTTTATTCAGGTCATCGCTGTAGGTTCTTATAACGTCGCTTACATACAACACAGAAAGAACCAACGGGAATAAAAGCAGAAATGAAGAGCTTCCTGCAATTCCCCTGGTGAGAAGATACAGGTTTAAAACCAAAGCCGAAATCAATGTTATTGATATTAGTTTATATTTTTTAATGAATTCATATTTTAAAAGATTAAACATTTTTGTAAACCTCCTTGTACAATCCTTCAACAGATGTTCCTTTTGAAAGCCTCAATTCTTCAGCATCACCGAAAAGTTCCACCCTGCCGTCTTTTAAAAATATTACGGAATCAAGTATTTTTTCTATTTCACTCACAAGGTGAGTGGATATTATAAATGTCTTTGTTTCATCGTAGCTCTTTGTTATGAGATCCATTATGGTGTCTCTTGACAAAACGTCCACACCGTTTAGTGGTTCATCAAGCATATACAAATCAGTATTTCTTGAAAGTGCAAGTGCAACCTTAAGCTTTCCGTTAAGACCTGAGGACAGCTTTGCAATTCTGAATTCCGGATCCACCTTTATTTCTTCCAAAATGTTCATTGCGTAGTCTTCTCTGAAGTCTTTGTACATGTCGGCATAAAACTTTACAGCATGTTTTACCTTAAAAGAATCATACAGGAAATTTTCTGTGGGCATGTATGATATGCTTGCTTTTGATTCATAAGACAGAGGGTTTCCGTTTATGAGCACCTGGCCGCTTGATTGCTTGTGAAGCTGTGCAATTACTTTCATGAGTGTTGTTTTTCCGCTTCCGTTAGGACCCAGAAGCCCGTAAATTTTTCCTTTTTCAACTGACAGGTTCACATCTACTAAAGCTGTCTTGTTGTAATACTTTTTAGTAAGATTTTCAATTCTTAAAATTTCATTTTCATTCATTATTTATTACCCCTTTATTTATTTTCAGCTATAAATTTAATCATGTCTTCCCTTGTGAAGCCTATTTGTTCCATTCCCCTTATAAAATCGTCAATTTGCTTTTTAGCCATTTCATATCTTAAACTTTTTACTCGTTCCGGTGACTCTGTTATGAATGTTCCCAGACCTCTTTTTGTAAACAAAATTTCTTCCATTTCCATCTCCTTATAAACTCTTGCCACTGTGTTGAAATTTATTCCAAGCATTGTTGAATACTCTCTTGATGACAGCATTTTGTCACCTGCCTTAAGCCTTCCTGTAACAATATCCTGTTTTATTTTTTCTATTACCTGCAAGTATATTGGAATGTTGTTGTTAAATTCCATTTTTGCACCGCCTTACTGTATTAGTATCATAGTCACATAATACACTCGTACTTTTGAAATGTCAATATCTAAAATGTTAAATTAATGAAACAATTTTAATTTTGAATTAATGGATATGAATCTATAATTTTTTAAATAAAAAACTTGACATTGGATTAATTACTTACTATAATCATGTAAATAAAAATAATAAAATATGAATAGCAAAGGCGCTATAGGTAAAATGAAACATACCTATAGTGCCTTAAATTTTATTAAGCTTAATTTCTTTAAATAATTCAAATGCTGTGCAATAAATAAATATTAATAATCAAATAAATAGCAAAGGCGCTATGGGTAAAATAAACAACCTATGGCGCTTTTCTTTATTTATGATTTTAAAATAATCATTGAGGAGTTTAAAAATGGGATACAAGAAATGGGTGGATGAGTTAGAAATGAATTATGGAGAAACAGTTCAATGGAGGAGGCACATTCATGAATATCCGGAACCTTCTTTTGAAGAAAAGAAGACTGCTGAATTTATTGTCAGCAAGTTAAAAGAATTTAAAATAGATGAAATCAGAACAAATGTTGGAAATGGATATGGCATAGTTGCTAAAATTAAGGGTTCAAAACCAGGTCCCACAATAGCATTTCGGGCCGATATTGATGCATTGAGGCTTCAGGAAGAAGCAGATGTTATGTTCAGTTCAAAAAATCCGGGGATAATGCATGCGTGCGGCCATGATGCACATGCAGCAACTCTTCTAAGCGTGGCTAAAGTGCTTCAAAACAACAGACATGAATTAAAGGGTAATTTAGTGTTGTTGTTTCAGCCGTCTGAAGAATGCCCTCCGGGGGGAGCCGAAAGCATGGTAAAGGATGGGTGTCTTGACGGAGTGGATTATGTGTTTGGTCTTCACGTCATGTCTAATGTTGAAGTTGGTAAAATAGGATATTTCAGTCATTTTGGATCTGCCTGCTCTGATACATTCAACATAAAAATACAAGGTAAAGGAGGACATGGAGCAATGCCTCACACGGCTATAGATCCTGTTGTAATAGGTGCCAATGTAGTTACACAGCTGCAATCTCTGGTAAGCCGCTACATAGACCCTCTTAAACCTGCTGTTCTTACATTTGCAGGATTCCAGGCAGGTGGAGCAGCAGACAACATCATTGCTGACAATGCATATTTAAATGGTACAGTTCGTACCTTGAATTCAGAAGTACGTGACTTAATGGAAGAACAGATTAAAAAAATGGGCAATTCAATTATTAATTCCTTTGGAGGAAAAGCAGAAATAGAATATCGCCGTGGTTATCCATCAGTTGAGAACACTTTGGAAGTTACGGAACGTCTTAAAAATATTCTTGCTTCCAAATTTGGTGAAAAAGAAGTGTCTGAACTTACTGTTACAATGGGTGGTGAAGACTTTGCATATTATCTTCAAGAAAAACCAGGATCATTCTTTTATGTTGGAGCAGGAAATGATGATATTAATGCTAATTTTCCTCATCACCATCCAAAATTCAAAATTGATGAAAAATCGATGATATACAGCGGAAAATCATTTCTGGCTCTGGCTGAATATTATCTCTTATAAGGAAGGTGGTTTAATGAAAAAATATATTATTAAAAGAATTCTGATTTTTATACCTGTTTTATTTATGATTTCAATTGGAGCATTCTTGATTGTTAACTTGGCTCCCGGCAATCCAGTCGACATGTATGTTTCGCCTGATATGACAGTTGAACAAATACAAGCGACTAAGGAAGCTTTAGGATTAAATGACCCACTCATAGTGCAATATGCAAAATGGGTGACAAACATAATGAGAGGCAATTTAGGATTTTCATTTTCAAGCAGAATTCCTGTATCTACAATTTTGTCTCAAAGAGTAGGTCCAACACTTTTGCTCATGTCCATATCACTTGTTGTGGCATATGCATTAGCTATACCCTTAGGTATATTAAGTGCAAAAAAACAAAATTCAATTGTTGATTATGTTGTAACGGGTTTGTCATTTACGGGAATTTCACTGCCAAGTTTTTTCCTTGGGCTTGGATTGATATATGTCTTTGCAGTACAGTTAAAATGGCTGCCTACAGGAGGAACGAAGCTTCTGGGTGTGGATGGAGGAATTGCAGACAAACTTAGACATTTGATTTTACCGGTAATAGTATTAGCAACGCAGTTTGCCGCCAATATGATACGCTATGCCCGCTCAAGCATGATAGATGTTTACAATGAAAATTATATGCGTACTGCTGTTGCAAAAGGATTGAAGCCTATGCAGATTTTAAAGGATCATGGAGTAAGAAATGCTCTTATTCCAATTATAACAGTAATAGGTGCTGATATACCTAAAATTGTAGGCGGAGCCATTGTAACTGAACAAATTTTTCAGTGGCCTGGGATTGGGTCCTTGATGGTAGCATCTATAAATTCGAGAGATTACCCTGTATTAATGGCTATTACAATGATTTCGGCAGTAGCTGTATTAGTTGCTAACATACTTGTTGATATTATGTATGCAGTAGTCGACCCTAGAATTAAGTTTAGTTAAGTAAAAATATGTGAAGGAGAGGATAAAATGGAAATTAGTTCAAAATTAAGGTTTGCTGATCTTGCAAACAATCATGGATATGAAGTGATTGAAAATATAAATGCAAATAAAGAAGGAAGCTACTTTAAAACAATTGCTGGAAGATTTGCTAAAAATAAAGTTGCCATGTTAAGTTTGATTCTTTTTATACTTCTTATATTGGCTGCTGTACTAGCTCCTGTAATATCTCCATATCCGCCAAACAAGACTGTAGGAAACTTTGAAGCAGCACCAGACAGAGAATTTCGTCTTGGCACAGATGAAATTGGACGTGATGTTTTAAGCAGGTTAATATACGGTGCCAGGGTTTCATTGATTGTCAGTATGGGGTCTGTTGCCATATATGTAGTAATTGGCACTACGTTGGGATTGATTTCAGGTTATTTCGGAGGAATTACTGATGCAGCAATAATGCGTATTACAGAAGTATTCATGTCGTATCCATATTTTATGGTAATCCTTGTTTTGGTGAGTTTAATAGGACCGAGTATATGGACAGTAACCTTTGTGCTTGGTTTTTTAGGATGGCCGCCACTTTGCAGATTAATCAGAGGGCAGGTGCTTTACATTAAGACCATAGATTTTATTTCAGCTGCTAAAGCTACAGGATATTCCACATCTTCTATACTCTTTAAACAAATATTGCCCAATGTTTTATCAATCATTCTTGTAAATGCAACATTTGGTATTGCAAATGCAATTTTAACAGAAGCTTCATTGAGCTTTCTAGGCATGGGAGTTCGCCCTCCTGCTGCAAGTTGGGGAAACATGCTGGCTAACGCCCAATCTTTAACAGTTTTATCCATGCAGCCTTGGAGATGGGTACCAGCCGGTATAATAATATTGGCTGCAGTACTTGTTGTAAACTTCATAGGTGATGGTTTAAGAGATGCGGTTGAAGGAGAAACAAAGTAAATACTTACTATTTGCGTTAATGTAATTGGATTCAAATTTCCATCATGGTATGGAATTGTGTAATCAATTAATTATAAAATTTTATTACTTGGAGGACTAAGATGAAAAAAAATGTAACGACAAAAAAATCTTTATTAGCTTTAATGTTAGCACTAATGCTAATTTTTACAGCTTGCAGCAGCGGCGAGGCAACTGACAAAACTGTTAATTCAGCTGCAGGAAACGAAACTTCAAATGAAAGCAGTGCTTCATCAGATATTCTTTATATTGGCATGACTAATGCACCGGCTAGTTTCAACGTAATAAATACAGCTGATATTGCAGGCAGATGGGTGCAAAGATTCATGTATGATTCGCTTTTGACAATGCCTACAACAACTACATTTGAACCCGGACTTGCAGACAGCTTTGAAACAGAAGATGATCAAAATTTCACCATCAAATTGAACGAGAAGGCAGTTTGGAGCGATGGCACACCAGTTACTGCTGATGATGTAGTATTTACATTGAACTATATAGCAAATCCTGAGGTTGAAACAGCAAGAGGGACAAACATTGCTATGCTGGAAGGTACAACTGCAGCCGGAAAGCTAGAGGAAGGCTTGACAGAAATACCTGATTTAGTGGCAGTTGATGATAAAACAGTGACACTTAAAACTAAGAATCCAGTTGATCCGGCGTACATTAAGGAATTTTTAGGCTTTGAATTAATGATGCTGCCAAAACACATAGTGGAAAGTATTCCGGCAAAAGAATATGGAAATTCAGATGCCTGTAATAATCCTACTGTAACAAGCGGGCCATATACATTTGTTCAATATCAAAACGGTTCTTATGTAGAACTTGCAGCAAACCCTGATTATTACAAGGGAGAACCTGAATTGAAAAAAGTATTTATAAAAATCATGAACGGTACAAACCTTGTTACGGAGTTCCAATCAGGAGGAATTCACATGGCAGCCGGTGGCGGTATTGGTGTGGTGCCTGTTCAGGACTTGGATATATTGCGTAATGATCCAAACATTCAGGTTGATGCAAATCCTGGATTTAACTCTCAGTTTATGTTGATAAACAATACAAAATATAATCAAAAATTACGTCAGGCACTAGCTTATGGAATAAATCGCCAGCTTATTGTAGACAACCTGTTAAAAGGGGAAGGTGAAGTGCTTTCCAGTGTTTATGCATTAGCAAGCCCATATATGAATGAAGACTTAAAGCCAATTGAATACAATCCTGAAAAGGCAAAGGAGCTGCTTGCAGAATCCGGATTCGATACATCTCAGGAAATCAAATTAATAGTACCTATAGGAAATAAGGTGCGTGAACAATCAGCAAACTTGATTGAACAAGACTTAGAAGCCATAGGTCTTAAAGTTACTCAAACAACACTTGATTTCCCGACAGTTATGGCAACGGTAAAAACTCATGACTTTGACATGTGTCTTATGGGCTTTGGATATACTGTAGAACCTGATATGTCAACTTATTATGCATCTACTGGTTCTATGAATTTTGGTCAAATTAATGATGCACATTTAGATGAACTCATAGAAAAAGGAACTTCCTTGACAAGCTTTGAAGAACGTAAAGCTGTTTATGACGAATTTCAGCAATATATGCAGGACAACACATTTATTTTAGGATTGTATTCTGATTACCAGATTGCTGCAAAAAATAAAATTTTAAACGGTGGAATTACATCATATTGGTCAGGATCCCTTGCTGATATTCAAAACTGGAATTTAAACGGAGCTCAGTAATCGGTAAATATTCAGAAACAGGGAGATATCTCTCTGTTTCTTAATTAATGAAAACAGATAACATATTGGTTATTCAAGGTTAAGAAATGAAATAAATTGAGGTGAGATAAATGGAAGAAAGCAAAATTTTAGAAGTTAAAGATTTAGCAATTTCTTTTAAAACATTTGAAGGTGAAGTCAGTGCGGTAAGAGGCGTAACCTTTGATTTGCATAAAGGGGAAACATTAGCTATTGTCGGTGAATCGGGTTCAGGCAAATCTGTATCTACTAAAGCAATAAATAGAATTTTACCAAAGAAGAACACATTTATTAAAAGCGGTGAAATTATTTTTGAAGATAAAGACTTATTGAAAATTTCTGAAAAAGAAATGCAGGGAATTCGTGGAAAAGATATTGCAATGATATTTCAGGATCCTATGACTTCATTGAATCCAACAATGAAAATAGGCAGACAAATTGCTGAATCTATAATTGTTCATCAACATGAAAATAAAGAGAATGCAATAAAACGTGCTGTGGAGCTTTTGGATATGGTAGGTATCAAAAATCCTGAAAAAAGCAGCAATTTGTATCCGCATCAATTTTCAGGCGGAATGAGACAAAGAGTTATGATAGCTATGGCATTGGCATGTCATCCAAAAATAATCATAGCAGATGAACCTACTACAGCATTAGATGTTACAATACAGGCGCAGATACTGGATTTAATGAATGAACTTAAAGATAAATTAAACACTTCCATATTGTTTATCACTCATGATTTAGGGGTAGTAGCACAGATGGCAGACCGTGTGGCTGTAATGTATGCAGGAAAAATCGTAGAAATAGGCACTGTTGATGAAATATTTTACAATCCTCAACACCCATATACATGGGGGTTGTTAGCTTCAATGCCATCAGCTGATATAGAAGGTCATGATTTGTATAATATCAATGGTTCTCCGCCTAATTTGCTCTGTGTTCCTAAGGGTGATCCGTTTGCTCCAAGAAATGAATATGCTTTAGAAATTGATTTTGAAGAAGAACCCGAAATGTTTAAAGTTTCAGATACACATTATGCTGCTACATGGCTCCTTCACCCCAATGCACCAAAAGTTACTCCACCAATAGAAGTAATGAGAAGAAGAGAAAAATTTCTTAATCTTAAAATGAAGGAGGTTATCTGATATGGGATTAGTACAAAACAAAAATGTAATATTAAGTGTCCGCAACCTTAATCAATATTATAATGAAGGAAAGAAAAATGAAGTACGAGCAATAAATAATATTTCTTTTGATATATATAAAGGAGAGACACTTGGATTAGTTGGAGAATCTGGCAGCGGTAAGTCAACTACTGGAAGGGCAATTTTAAAGCTCAGCGATATTACATCGGGAAGTATTATATTTGATGGTAAAGATATAACAAAGATAGACGGCAGAAAAGAAACTCTTAAGTTCAGAAAATCAATGCAGATGATCTTTCAAGACCCATACGCCTCACTTAATCCCAAGATATCAGTAATGGATATTATTGGGGGTGCCCTGGATGTTCATAAAATGACTAATTCAAGAAAAGAGAGAACAGAAAGAGTTTATGAGCTATTGGAGGTTGTAGGATTAAGCAAAGACTATGCTTTTCGCTATCCTAAAGAATTTTCAGGGGGTCAGTGCCAGCGTGTTGGCATTGCAAGAGCCCTTGCTGTAAAGCCTGATTTTATCATTGCCGATGAAGCAATTTCAGCACTGGATGTTTCAATTCAGGCACAGGTTGTAAATTTGTTGAAAAGCCTGAAAAAAAGCAGAGACTTGACGTATTTATTCATTGCTCATGATTTGTCAATGGTAAAATATATAAGTGACAGAATAGCAGTTATGAATGCCGGAAGAATATTGGAATTGGCGCCATCTGATGAATTATACCGCATGCCTCTGCACCCTTATACAGAATCTTTGCTGTCAGCAATGCCTACTCCATATCCAGACGATGAACGCAGCAGACATAGAATATACTACGATAAAAAGTATCATACTTATGATGATGAAACAAAAGTTAAACTAAATCAAATAGCACCCGGACATTATGTTTATTGTCATGAAGATGAAATTAAACACTATGTTAAAAAATATAAGCAGCTGAATAAATAGTAATTAATAATATTTCAATAAATCTTGACACACATATTATAATGATATATACTTCATACAAATATTTTCAGAGAGCTTACAACTCTCATCTCAGCTGAGATGGGAGCTTTTTTACATAGTAAGTTCCTTCCCGTATTAATATTAAACGAGGAAAAATGGTATTGTTTTCGAATATATCTATTTTATAATATGGAGGTTTATATGCATAAGAAATTATTTATTCCGGGACCAATTGAAGTTAGTGAAGACGTTCTTCAAAAAATGTCCACACCCATGATTGGACACAGAAGCAAGGATGCTTCAAAGCTTCAGAAAGACATATCCGATAAATTGAAGAAACTTTTTTACACCGAAAATGAAGTATTGCTTTCTACATCTTCAGGCAGCGGATTAATGGAAGGGGCAGTAAGATGCTGTACTAAAAAAAGAGCAGCTGTGTTTTCAATTGGTTCATTTGGAGACAGATGGCATGAGATGGCAATTTCAAACGGTATAGAAGCAGATTTGTTCAAGTCTGAACCGGGAAGTGTTACTACACCAGAAATGGTTGAAGAAGCGCTGTCTACAGGAAATTATGACTTGATTACAATAACTCACAATGAAACATCAACAGGCGTTATGAATCCCGTAGAGGAAATAAGCAATGTTGTACGAAAATATCCGGACGTAATATTTTGCCTTGATACAGTTAGCTCTGCAGGAGGGACAAAAATAGAGGTTGACAAACTTGGAGTAGACATATGCATAACGTCATCTCAAAAAGCGCTTGGTCTTCCTCCGGGACTTGCAATATGCACAATTTCAGAACGTGCTGTTGAAAAAGCTAGAACAGTGAAAAACAGAGGATTTTATTTTGACCTTGTCCAGCTTTATGATACGGTTAAAGACAAGGACTACCAGTATCCTTCAACACCAAATCTCTCAGCAATGTTCGCCCTGGACTACCAGCTTAACAGGATTATGGAGGAAGGGCTAGAAAACAGATTTAATAGACATCTTGAAATGGCAGAATACACAAGAGCCTGGGCTAAGAAAAACTTTGAACTTTTCCCTGAGGAACAATATGCATCAGTAACTCTCACCACTGTTAAGAACACCAGAGGTATCAGCGTGAAGGATCTTAATGCTGAGCTTGGTAAAAGAGGTTATGCAATATCCAACGGTTACGGAAATCTTAAGGAAAAAACATTCAGAATTGCACACATGGCTGATTTGACATTAAACGACGTTAAAGAGCTTCTTGCAGCAATTGATGATATATTATCCATTTCTTGACGAAAAGCGTTTTTTGGAGTAATATATTCAGGGAGAATGGGAGATTTTAATGTACGATTTAAACAGTGTTAACAGCTACTTGAATACAAAAATAATTGGTCAGACTATTATTCAATATGATAGTCTGGCATCAACTTATGCCAAGGCAAAAAATATTTTCAACACATGCCCTGACGGGACTGTTGTGCTGTCTGAAAACCAGTCGAAATGCACCCTTAGATTCGGCAACGAATGGATATGCCAGGAAGACAAAAATATTTATCTGAGTATAATTTTGAAGCCTTCTGGAAAAAATCTCATAACATCCAAGTTTGATATTGTTGGATGTTCATCTGTCTTAGAAGGTGTTGCAGAAACATGCGGTTTACAATGCAAAATTAAATGGCCCAATGACATATTGGTAAGGGACATGAAAATTGCCTCCATATGCTGCGATTTTGCAGGAAAATCAAGTGAACCCACAGGAATAATTATTTCCATGTGCATAAATGCAAACTTGGACATGAGTGAAACAGATAAAATAAATGAAGAAACAAAAAAATCAACAACATCTATAAAAATAGAAACAGGCACAGATGTTCACAGAGAAATGCTTATTGGGAAAATACTGAACAATGTTGAAAGACATTACGATGAATTTTTAAGCATGGGCACTGTGGGTATGGCCGTCAATTCATGCATCATCAATTCAGCAATTGTAAACAGAAATATTAAGACTGTAAAGCGAGGAAAAAAATCCGTGAGAAATGTATATGCCAAAAACATAGACGACGATGGATGCCTTGTGGTTGATGATGAAAAAGGAAATGAAGAAATACTGAGTCCAGGAGAAACCATTATAATATATGAAAGAAATGCTTAAAGTCGGCAACATCCAATTGAATACAAATGTATTGCTGGCTCCTATGGCGGGAGTTACAGACATTACTTACAGAACCATATGCAAGGAAATGGGAGCCGGACTTGTGTATACAGAAATGGTCAGTGCCAAGGGACTGTACTACAAGGACATAAAAACTGCGCAGCTGATGAAAATAAACCAGAAAAACAGGCCTGTCTCACTTCAGATATTCGGAAGTGATGCGGACATAATGGCATATGTAGTGGAAAACTACATAAACCAGAGAGATGACATAGACATTGTTGACATCAACATGGGCTGCCCTGCACCAAAAATAGTAAAAAATGGTGACGGCAGTGCGCTTATGAAAAACCCATCATTAGCGGGAGAGATTATAAACAAGGTCAAGAAATCTTCTACAAAGCCTGTGACAGTTAAAATAAGGGCTGGGTGGGATTCAAAAAACATCAATGCAGTAGAGTTTGCAAAAGTTTTGGAATATAACGGAGCAGACATGATTGCTGTGCATGGCAGAACAAGAGAGCAGTTTTATACCGGAAAGGCAGATTACAGCATTATTAAGGAAGTTAAAGAAAGCATAGATATACCCGTCGTAGGCAATGGTGACATTTATTCTCCCCAGGATGCTTTGAAGATGATTTCCGAAACTGATTGCGACGCTGTTATGATAGGAAGAGGAATCTTGGGCAATCCATGGCTCATAATGAATACGGCAAAAGCTCTTTTGGGAAATTTCGATTTCTATGAACCGTCATTGACTAAAAGAATAGAAATGATCAAAAGACATGCTTCCATGCTGGTAAGTGAACTGGACGAGAAAATAGCAATACTCGAAATGCGTAAATTTGCTGCCTGGTATATGAAAGGAATGAAAAATTCCTCGGAGACCAGAGCCAGCATAAACAAAATAACAAATGCAGAAGATTTGTATAATGTTTTAAACAAATATTTAGAAACAATTGATTAATACAATAATTTAACAAATATCTTGACATTGTTAAGTTACTTGATTATAATGTTTAAATTAATTAGTAAAGAATTGTCATCGAATTATCATATTATATCAATTTCATAATAGAATGAATTATACATCTTTGAGCAAACAGAAAATAATATGTATAATAAAATGCATTAATTTTGTAACAAGCAACATTATTAAAAGGAGCAATATTATGAAGAATAATGAAACTTTGATTACAGCAGAGGGATTGGAAGAATTAAAAAACGAGCTTGAAGATTTAAAGCTGGTAAAAAGAAAAGAAATTTCGGAAAAAATTAAGGTTGCCTTAGCTTTTGGGGATATAAGCGAAAATGCCGAATATGATGAAGCAAAAAATGAACAGGCAAACGTTGAAGCCCGAATTGCTAAGCTGGAGCAGATGATCAAAAGCGCCAAGGTAATAAAGGCAACAAAACAAAAAGGAATAGTAAGCATTGGTTCAAAGGTTCAAATAAAAGATCTTGAGTTTGATGAAACAATGGAATACACAATTGTGGGTTCCGCCGAAGCAGATCCTTTTAAGGGCAAAATTTCAAATGTTTCGCCTTTGGGGAAAGCCCTGCTGGAGAAAAAAATAGGTGATATAATCGAAGTTGCATCTCCGGCCGGCGACATGATAAAATATGAAATACTAACAGTTTAAATAAAAAACTTTAGCAAAAGATAAGGTGGTGTTAAAAATTGAGTGAACAACAAAATTCAGGAGATTTAAGGCAGGTAAGGGTTGGAAAGTTAAAGGATCTTATTGAAGCAGGAAGAGATCCATACAAGGTTTCTAAATATGAAGTAACATCCAATACAAAATATATTAAAGACAACTACGAAGAGATGGAAGGCAAACATGTTTCAATAGCCGGAAGAATAATGTCTAAAAGAGGTCAGGGAAAAGTAGGCTTCTATGATATCCAGGATCATATGGGAAGAATTCAGATGTTTGCTAAACAGGAGACCATAGGTGAAGAAGAGTATGACTGGCTGAAAACTTATGATATAGGAGACATCATAGGTGTTAAAGGCGAAGTTTTCAAAACTAAAATGGGTGAAATCTCCGTAAAAGCTGAAGAAATCAAGTTGTTGTCAAAATCCCTTCAGACTCTTCCTGAAAAGTTCCACGGACTTAAGGATACTGACTTAAGATACAGACAGAGGTATGTTGACTTAATAGTTAATCCTGAAATTAAAGATGTATTTTTAATGCGTAACAAAATAATCAGAGGAATAAGAGAATACCTGGACGGGGAAGGATATTTGGAAGTTGAAACTCCAATCTTAAGCCCAATAGCAGGTGGTGCAAACGCAAGACCGTTCATAACTCATCATAACACTTTGGATATAGATATGTACATGCGTATTGCTAATGAGCTTTTCCTTAAAAGATTGGTTGTAGGTGGACTGGGTGACGGCGTTTATGAAATGGGCAAAATGTTCAGAAACGAAGGCATGGATGCAAACCACAATCCTGAATACACTGCAATAGAAATATACAAACCCTATGCTGACTTTAACGACATGATGACCTTGACTGAAAATATAGTTGCATATGTTGCCATGAAAGCCAGAGGAACAACTAAATTAGAGTTCCAGGGCAAGGAAGTGGACTTCACTCCTCCTTGGAGAAGAGTAAAGATGCAGGATATGGTTAAGGAACATACAGGCATTGACTTTGACCTTATAAACACAGATGAAGAAGCAATTGAAATTGCAAAACAAAAAGGATTGGAAATCAAACCTTTGATGACAAGAGGACATGTTATAAGCGAAATGTTCGAAGAGTTTTGCGAAGAACACCTTCAGCAGCCAACATTTGTTACTCATCACCCTGTTGAGATATCACCTCTTGCTAAGAGAAATGTTGAAGATCCAAGACTTACTGACAGATTTGAAGCTTTTGCCAACACATGGGAAATTGCCAATGCATTTTCAGAGTTGAACGATCCTATAGATCAAAGAGAAAGATTTGAGGAACAGGTAAAACAAAAAGAAGCAGGCGACGACGAAGCCCACATGATGGACAATGACTTCATCAATGCCATAGAAGTAGGCCTCCCTCCAACAGGAGGACTTGGAATAGGTGTTGACAGAGTCATAATGCTTATTACAGGACAGCCTACAATAAGGGATATCATATTGTTCCCGACAATGAAACCAATAGACTAATAGTTTCATATAGCATATATAATAGAACTAAACAGAGCAGCATTGCTGCTCTGTTTTTATGTTTCGTATTTTCCTGATATTTCAAGTAATCATATTGTTGTTTGGGGTTGACAAACATATATGGAAGTGGTAGAATAACAAAGTTGTCTTAAGTGACAGCAAAGAAAAAATTGTCAGTTGACAATATGAATAAAATACTGTAGACTGAGCAAACTATCTTTCGAGTGCAAAATCAGGATTGAAAAAAAGAGAAAAAACATCTTGACAAGCAGCTGCTGAAATGATAGAATATAAAAGTTGCTGGTGACGGCAACAAGTTGAAAATCAAATAAGTAAAAAAACTTCTTGACAAAGAAAAGCTGATGTGGTAAACTATCAAAGCTGTCTTCTCAGGAAGCGGCGAGTCAAGAAAAAAGAAATAAAAAAGTTCTTGACAAGTTAAAGCAAAAGTGATAAACTATTAAAGCTGTCTAAACTGACAGCAACGAACTTAGACAATAAAACAGCATAAGAAACCTTTGAGAGTTCTAAAAAAGAACAAACAAAACAAAAAGTAAAAAAAGACAGATAATGCTATGCGTTATCTTGAGTATGACCTAACCCGGTTTTCGACCGCAAGGGAGAAAAACGATGGTAGGTCAATCGCAACGAATGCCAAATTTTGCGACGCAAGGAGCAGAAAAATTTGAGCATGAGACTGCGGCAGGAAATATTAAACGAGAGTTTGATCCTGGCTCAGGACGAACGCTGGCGGCGTGCCTAACACATGCAAGTCGAACGAAGTATATTTTCGGATATGCTTAGTGGCGGACGGGTGAGTAACGCGTGAACAATCTGCCCTGTACACAGGAATAGCCTCGGGAAACTGGGATTAAAACCGGATAACACTTTCTGGCCGCATGGCCGGGAAGTCAAATTGATTTAGAGGTACAGGATGAGTTCGCGTCTGATTAGCTAGTTGGTGAGGTAACGGCTCACCAAGGCGACGATCAGTAGCCGGCCTGAGAGGGTGAACGGCCACACTGGAACTGAGACACGGTCCAGACTCCT
>NZ_VLKH01000012.1 GCF_007830175.1 Sedimentibacter saalensis
CTCAAGATAACGCATAGCATTATCTGTCTTTTTTTACTTTTTGTTTTGTTTGTTCTTTTTTAGAACTCTCAAAGGTTCTTATGCTGTTTTATTGTCTAAGTTCGTTGCCGTCAGTTGAGACAGCTTTAATAGTTTATCACTTTTGCTTTAACTTGTCAAGAACTTTTTTATTTCTTTTTAATTTCTTTTTTCTTGACCACTGCTCTTCTCAAGCAGCTTTGCTAGTATATCGTGTTTGTTCATGTTTGTCAAGAACTTTTTAACTCTCTTTTTTCTTGCTCACTGTCGTTTGCGACAGCTTGTTTATCTTATCAAAGTTTTCTGTCCGTGTCAACTGTTATTTTTTTCTTTTTCATCTGCTCTTTAGAGACAGATATAAAAAACTGTGTCAACACATTAACTTGATTATTCTATTCGCCTGCCCCTAGAGACAGCTTTGCTAGTGTACCAAAATCATTCTTCATTGTCAACTGTTTTCTTCATAAATTTTCGTCACATTCTTTTACAAACCAACGTAACGTTTAAATACCAACACATTTAGAATCTAATTATTCGTACAGATTAAAAGCAGCCTTGAATATCAAGACTGCTTAATATTATCCAATCAAAATGAAGTATACTATAACCAGTATCCCTAGAACAATACGATACCAGCCGAATGCCTTAAAGTCATTATTTTTGATATAACCCATGAGGAACCTGATTGCAATAACAGAAACTACAAATGCAACAATCATCCCTGTTAGTAATACTGCAATTTCTGTTCCTGTAAAACTTAAACCGAATTTAACCAGTTTTAATGCGCTTGCACCGAACATTACAGGAATTGAAAGAAAAAACGAATATTCTGCTGCAACGTATCTCGATGTTCCGAGAATGATCGCTCCAAGAATTGTTGCGCCAGAACGTGAAGTTCCCGGAATCAATGAAAGCACCTGAAACATTCCTATTAAAAATGCAGTCCTGTACGACAATTCGCTGAAACTGTTTATGGTTGCCTTCTTCCTTTTATTGCGATTCTCAATGACAATAAACAAAACACCGTAAACAATAAGCATTATTGAAACAGTCATATAATTATAGAAGTGTTCATCCAACCAGTCATCAAACAATATACCCAGCACCGCAGCCGGCACAACTCCCACAATTACCTTGTACCATATTCTCATTGTATTTACTTTTTCCTGTCTGGATTTCCATGAAGAGAAAGGATTGAGCTTATTAAAATATAGAAGAACTACTGCCAATATAGCGCCTAACTGTATTACAACAAAAAACATTTCTTTAAATGCCTCTGAAGCATTTAATTGAATGAATTCCTCAACCAATATCATGTGACCGGTGCTGCTTATTGGCAGCCATTCCGTTATGCCTTCCACAACCCCCAGCAAAAAAGCTTTAAACAATTCTACATACATTAAAATACCTCCAAATATAATTTCATTCCCAATACATGCAATACATTATACCATCAGTTTAGTCTGCTTAACAGAAAAATTACAAAATCGAACAAAATCTTTTAATTGACATATATTGAATGTGTAATAATTTTTATTTACAGGAGGAAACGAAATGGCTACAAGACCGCCAATACTTCGGGCAGGAGATACTGTGGGAATAGTGACCCTTGGGAGTCCTCGGGATGCTGAAACCATTAATTCGAGAATACGAACTCTTGAAAACATGGGGTTTAATGTTGTCTTGGGTAAATATGTCTATTCGTGGGAGGGAGGGTATGTTGCAGCAACAGCTGAGCAGCGTGCTTCTGACCTGATGAGCATGTTTGAGAATCCGCAAGTGAAAGCCATAATACCTACAAGAGGTGGTGTTGGCGTTGCAGACATTATTCCTTATCTTGATTTTTCTCTGATTTCCAGAAATCCTAAAATTCTGACAGGATACAGCGACATAACTGTATTGCTCAATGTCTTGTATACGCTGGCTGATTTAATCACTTTTCACAGTCTTCTGCTCATAGATTTCAGAAGCACCACCCCAGCTTATAACTTCGATCAGTTTTTCACTGCCACTTCTACCATTACATCCCCAAGGCAGCTTGACAATCCTCTGGGGATACCTCAGGTAAGCAGGGTGCCCGGAAATGTTACAGGGACTATTGTGGGAGGAAATCTTACTTCGTTTGTTGATACTCTTGGTACTCCATATGATGTTGATACCAGGGGCAGGATACTTTTTATAGAGGAAACTCACGAACCTATAAATACTGTCTACAGATATATTACACATCTTATAGCAGCAGGTAAATTTGAGGATTGTGCAGGCATTATTATGGGTGAATGTACGGGATGTGAAATTGCTTATGGCAGGACATATGAAAATCTAATAAATGATGTAATGGTTCCCCTGGGCAAACCGTTAATGACAAATCTTGCTTCCGGTCATGGCCCATACAAAATGGCAATTCCTATTGGAGCAGTTGCAAATTTAGATACTTACAACAACACTCTTACAGTCATAGAACCAACTGTCAGTTTATAAATTTAAAGTACCCGCAAACATAATACTGCGGGTACTTAATTAGTATCTTTTTATAAATTAGCCTTCAAGATTTCCCAGCTTGAATTTTCCAATCAAACTTTTCATCATCTGAGCCTGTCCGGAAAGCTCTTCACTTGCAGCGGCGCTTTCCTCCGATGTTGCAGAGTTTGTCTGAACAACATTTGCAATTTGCTCAATTCCAACTGTAATCTGATTGATGGCACTTGCCTGATCCTTGGATGCCTGTGAAATCTTATAAACAATGTCTGTAACAGCTTTTGCACTTTCCACCACATGTACAAGAGACTTGGCTGTTTCATTGGCTATCTTTGTTCCGTTTTCAACCTGCTTCATGGAATTTTCGATTAAATCAGTAGTATTTTTTGCTGCTTCTGCAGATTTGCTTGCCAGATTTCTAACTTCATCAGCAACAACTGCAAACCCCTTACCTGCAGCCCCTGCTCTTGCAGCTTCAACTGCAGCATTAAGCGCAAGAATATTGGTCTGGAATGCAATGTCTTCAATGGCCTTGATAATTTTACCAATTTGACTTGATGAATCGCTTATCTGGAACATGGCTTCAACCATTTCTTCCATATATTTGTTGCTTACTTCAATTTCTTCTCTTACATTATTGACATTTTCGTTAGCCTTTTCAGCATTTTCAGCATTTTTTTCTACATTTTCAGAAATATCCTGTATTGTTGCAGACAATTCTTCCACAGAGCTTGCCTGTTCAGCAGTTCCCTGAGCTAGTGCCTGAGCGCCGCCTGATACCTCATCTGAACCACTTGCTACCTGCTCAGCAGCCTGGTTGATATCCATCAGCACTGAATTTAGCGACATAGTTATAGATGAAAGAGACTCTTTTATAGGTGCAAAATCTCCTTCAAATTCTCCATTAACCTTGACGAGCATATTTCCTTCTGATACCTCTTTAAGTGTATCGGTAATATCAGAAATATATCCTCGAAGTGAATTGACAGTCTTGTCAAGGGATGCCGAAAGTATGCCTGTTTCATCCTTAGATTTCACTTCAGCTACAGGCGAATGAAGATCGCCTTCTGACAGTTGTTCAAGTCTTCGGCAAACAAGAGATATTGGATTTGCAATAGACTTTGCAATTGCCAGTGTCAGGATTACCCCAAGGAAAATGCATGCAGCTGACGAAATTCCAAGCCCTATTATTGTAACCCATATTGAAGATGTCATTTCTTTTATGGGAGCTACAACACCATAAGACCACCCGTCTGTACTTGGTATTGGCGCATAAAAACAAATTCTGTCACCTGAATCGTATGCATAAACTTCAACTCCGCTCTTTCCTTCTATCATATTTGTATAAACAGCTGCTGCAGAAGCGTACGCTTTGTCAGTATTTGCTTTTTCTATGAAGTTTGCTCTGCTCTCAATTAGTTCAGGACGCTTGTTAGCTATCATAGTTCCTGTATTGTCTATTATAAAAACATTTCCTGTTTCACCCACAACTATATTTTTAATAATTTCACTGTAGGCATTAGGGTCAAGTGTTGCAATGACTACTCCATTAAAGTTGTTTTCATTTGAAACAGGAGCAGATAACACAATACTCAGTTCATTGTTGGCATCATATGTAGTAGAAGAAATATATGTCTCTCCAGCCATGGCTTTGTTGAAATATTCCTGGTCTGCTACATTTTTGCCCACAAAGTCAGCATTGCTTGTGATGATTGTACCTGTACTGTCTGCAACGCTTAGTGATTTGTAATTTTCATCCTCCGTTATAAACTTAAGAATCTCTGCAAGTTCTGCCTGGCTCGCATCAGCTTTTCCAATCAAATCCAGCTTAGCAGCACTCTCCACACCATGTTTTATGTTGTGCAGCTCGCTGGTAATACCCACTTCCACGGTCTGACCTATAGACTTAAGGTCTGTTTCAACATTATGAGTAAGACCTTTATAGCTTGCCAGGATACCGATAGCCAAGTTTAGTACAGCCGTTAAAAATACTATTGCTGTGGTTGTTACTATCAATTTTGATTTTAAAGATTTAAATTTGTTCATTAATTTTCCTTTCTCCTGCTAAAATAATACTTCCTGTATTTCATTGATTATCGGCAATATGAACAAATACTTTATTGGTAATTTTTAACAAATAAGGAATCCCATTTAATGGACAAAATAATAAAAAAATGAGCATTTTGCCCCATATGAACAAAACGCTCATTTTACCGTTTCATTAGATTATTTATTAGTATGTTTCAGCTATAAATATTATATTTAGCTTCACATATATAAAATAATTTCCAACATTCCTTAAATATTAATTTAAAATTTATGTGAAAATTGAAACCCTCTTAACCATTTATCCAGTTCTCTTTCTCTTCCTCCATCTTCAGAAAATTCCTTACAACCTGCAATTTGCCCATCCATAATATAAAGTACCTTTTTTGCCCTGGCTGCAACCCGTGGATCATGAGTTACTGTCATGATTGTCATTCCATCATTGTTCAAATCTTTAAGAATAGACAAAACCTGATCTGTGGCAGCAGAATTAAGTGCTCCTGTTGGTTCATCGAGAAACAATATTTCAGGTTTATTGATCATTGCACGGCAAATTGAAGCACGCTGCAGTTGTCCCCCTGAAACTTCCCTTATGTCACGGTTTACAATCTCTTCTATTTCCATTTTCTTCATCAATTCCACCGCCCGTTTTCTGATCCTATCTGCTGATTCTGTTTTTGCCACAAGACCCGGCAAAGTGATATTATCAAATATTGAAAGGTTTTTTAACATCTGAGCATTCTGAAACACAAATCCCATTTTATTCAGACGGAAAAGGGATAATTCGTCCTCTTTCATATGGGATATGTCTGTTCCTTCAAACAACACCCTTCCGCTATTGATGCTGTCCATACCGCTTATACTGTATAGAAGTGTTGACTTTCCTGAACCCGATGGCCCCATTATGGCTGCAAAATCTCCTTTTTTAATTTCAAAAGATATATTGTGCAAAACCTCTGTATTTTTAAATGCCTTATTTAAATTTTCTACTTTAATCATGACTGCTCCTTATTCCACTATTTGGTCTCTTATATGATAGTATTTAACAACATTTGTACTGACAACTACTGTAATTAAGACTATAACAATCTGTGCTGCAGGGCAAATAACGTAGGCCCAAACCGGCTCTACCAGCATTGTTATTTTAGAGGCCCCCATGGAAGAGAGCATCAGCCCGAAAACAGCTTCACCCAAAGTGTTAGCCAGTATGGTACCGGTAATGATTGCTGCAAATTGAATTGCAAGGATCCTTATTCCTAACTGTATTTTTATATCCCGGCTTGAAAATCCTATTGCTTTTTTAACTGCTATAGCACTATGTTCTCTTGCTGTAATAAGTTTCAAAATCATAACGGTAATAAGTATTATCAGCAGGAATGATATTACAGCAGCTGCGCCTTCCACAAGTTTCATGTTACTAACAATGCCACCTAATGTCTGAGAAACAAATTCCCTGATTGGAGTTACCTTGCTGTCTTGAAGAATTCCTCGAAGTTCATCAGTTTTTTTATCAATTGACACACCATGTTCTACATCAAGATAGACTATATAGACTTCCACATCATTTTCGTCAAAATCAATTTCTGCCTTGGCAGTCTTGCCTCCATATGTTATATCCTGGTAGATGCCGGAAACGGTAAATACAAGTTCTTTTCCATCATATGCTACGTTCATTTTATCTCCGACCTTTTTCCCTGATTCTAGTGATTGCAGATAAGATATGGCCATTTCATTCATGTTTTGAGGTGAACTTCCCTCCAGATATTCCAGCGGAAAAACAGATTCATCACCGCTTTGCACGCGTATATATTCCCATTGACCATCAGAATTTTCAAACTGCACATAGCCGGTTTTGTATAGTACATATTTTTTTATTTCATTGTCTTTTTCAATATAAGACTCAACCGCGTCTTTTTGTTCCTTAAGTTTGTCGCTGTACTGAATATCAATGCGAATGTCGCTTTCTCCTACACCCATATATGTTATGAAAGATGGATTTTCAATGGTATTTTTCACATTCATTGGAAGCAGGATTAAAAATGACGAAAATACAAACACAAAAAATATTACGGTATATTCCTTCCACTTGCATTTGAGCTCACCAAGAGCTATGGTAAGGTTGCGATTTTCAAGTACATCCGGCAGAATATAATGTCCTTCTTTTTGTGTATTTTCTTCCCCACGCATGAGTTCCACAACTGTATTTTTGATGTTTCTCTTGATTATTCTTCTGCACCCTAGCATCACAAACAAACAGAGAAGTAAAATACCTATCAGTGGATACACCCATTTCATCCATTCGGCAGTACCATATCCGCAGTACATGATAACCGATGATGAGAAGAAATTACCAAAAGGAACAGATACCATGAAACCTAGCGCCCCAGCTAAAAGTGAAAGCACTACATATTTCATCTGATACAGACTTATGATTTCTTTTTTAGGAAATCCAATTGCTTTCATTTCTCCAACAGCAAAATTTTCTTCTGCCATGGTTGCCCTTATAATATAAGACAGGCACAATACTGCTATTATTATTAAAAAAATGCTTATTGCTATTATTATGGCTGCTACCAGTCCATAGGAAATATTATTCATAATGGAAAGAAGCTTTCCTGTAACGGCTACACCGTTGGACGGCATTCCTTCTTCCATATAATCTCTTTCCAATTTTGCAGCAGCTGTACCGTCCTCAAGTAAAAATTCAATACTGTATTCCCATTCTCCCATGTGACTGCTAATTTCTTCAAGGTCCATCCTGCTTACCAGAAAACGCTTAGATGAAGTGAGAGCCCCATTCATTGAAGCGTCACGAATTAATGTTGATACAACCAGATCCTTTTTGAAATTGCCTTCATGAATAGTAATCACATCACCCCTTTTAATTCCAAGCTCCTCTGCATAATAAACAGGCACTCCTACTTCTCCCTCTTTAACTCTTGCAATTTCATTATCCATGTTGAGTAACAGATCAAATCCTTCATTTTGAACAACAAATCCGTTATCCATAAGGCACTTTTCAAGTGTTTCGCCTTCGTAAATAATATTTGCATTTCTAATGTTGAGCTGCTTTACTACCAATGAATTTTCTATATAATCATGTTTCTTTACAAAATGTTCAAGCTCTTCCTCATCAAAATCACCCTTGTGCATCTGCAGGTATTCAGGAGGAATGGCCACTTCATTAAAGCTATTAAGCGAAGAAATAATAGTGCCTGTAACCCTTAAACCTCCTGCCATCAATAGCGCTGAAAGAAACAAGAATACAGTAAGCGCAGTTGTAATGGACTTGTTTCTTTTAAAGTCCTTCCATACAAGTTTTATCAATAATTTCATTTTTTATATCTCCTCCAGCGTTTTTACGCTTTTTAGCCTGGAAACAACTATTCCAACAACTGCCAGCAACAATCCTGCAATAAGTATTAAAAGAGCTATTCCCCTGCCGTTACCGGTACCTATTACATTTCCTATATTAACAACCAGTGGACTTGTGCCTTTCATAAAAGGTTCAAATACATAATCTGCTAGTAATCCCGACAAAATATATGCAAAAATGTAGCCCATTTGTGTTATAAAACTTATGAGTCCAAAAGCGCGTCCCTGCACTTCATTGGCCAGATTCTTGCGTATTAATACCTCAGCTCCTATTTGTACAAAAGGAAGAAATACAAACATCATGAATCCAAATGCAGCAATTAAAATCAAATTTTCCCTTACTCCCATCAGTGCAAAAAAGATACCGCAGCCAAATAATCCTGAAGAAAGAAGCCTCACATGAGATTTAATATTCTTCATCATACTTATTGCAATGCTTCCTGCCATCATACCAAATGCGCTTACTGTAGCAAGTAAACCCAGTTCTGTTTCACCTGCAAAAGCGAGTATTAAGGGCTTACTTAAAATCTGTACAAATCCAAGGCAGAACACAGCAATTGACATAATCACAATCATTGCCACAACACCTCTTTTCCCGCGTATTGCTTTTACGCCTTCTTTCATTTCTATTGCAAAATTCAACGATTTGGTACTTTTTTGCTGTACAGCCATGCCTTTTCTTACAAATGCAATAACAAACACTGTTGTAAAGAAAGTAAATATGTCTATGATTATAAGTGTACTGACCGGAGTAACTCTAAGAAGCAGTCCTGCAACAGCCGGCGAAATCAGGAGTTTTGAATTAAATGCTATTTGTACCATTCCTCCCGCTCTTGCATAATCCTCTTCACATAACAAATCCGTTATGGTAGCTTTAAATGCAGGTTCCATAAGTGCAGAAAAAAGTGAACTTATGGCAACACCTGAGCAGATTACAAAAATCGAAGGATTTGCGCTCATTACAGAAATAAGACATATTACAAGCCCTAGTCCAGAAAAAAGCTCTCCAAGAATCATCATCAGCCTTCTGTCATAGTGATCAGCCAGTACTCCCCCAATGGGAGCCAGGACTATTGAAGGCAGAAATGCGCATATGCTCAATATGGATGTTGCAGTGACTGAACCAGTCAGTCGTAAAACATATATTGCAAGACCAAAGTCTGTTAATCCACTTCCTATGCTTGATATAAACTGTCCGGCAACAAGAATGGTAAATTTTTTCATCGACTTGTTTTTTTCAGTTATTCCTATTATTTGTGTTTCATTGTTGTGATTCATATTCCCTCCCTAATGTTCAAAACTAATTCATGCGTACCGACCGACGGTCGATTAATAGTTAAAAAAAATTTGCTAATACATTTATGGCTATTGTCCGAACATATTCATTAAAACATTAAGTTCTCCTTCTTTTGTACCAAGCATTTTTTCTACATTGCACAAAAACGCTTTAATTTTTTTAGGGTAATCTTCCATTTTCCATTCAAAGACATCGCAGTCAAACATCATGTGCCCCAATAGCAAAATGGATTCAATACATTCTGTGGGATATTCCATATGAAACATATCACGTTCAATGCCTTCCAGAACAGGCTCCTCCAAAACAGGAGTCATGCGCTTAAGCATTGCTCTTAGGTACAGACGTTCCAGCTTTGTGTTCTCAACTTTATGCATTTCTTCCTTTATTTCATCTGACCCCTCAAACTCCGGAGTCTGTGCCATTATAGCCATCATAATTCGATTCACCAAAGGAACTGATTTATCCTTCAGAACATTTTCTGCTCTCCTTGCTCCTTCTTCAACAATGTCAAGTATTATTGCTTCCAGCACTTCTTCCTTTGAAGAAAAATAATAATAAAATGTGCCCTTGGCTATATCTACAACTTTTAAAATGTCGTTGACTGAAGTTTGTTCATAACCTTTACTCACAAACAATTCTCGCGCTGCCACCAAAATTTCTCTTCTTCGTACTTCTCCTTCTTTAACTGTTTTCATAATTACTCCATTTCTATAGACCGTCGGTCGGTAAGTTCATATTATATGTACTGAAAGAAATTGTCAAGTACTTTATAAAATATTTTTAAATATTTTTTCAAATAAAAAATGTCATGATTTTTCATGACATCAGACTATTGATAACCCCCGACGCTGTCATCCTGAACGATAGTGAAAGTTGCCCTAACCCTATTTTTCAGGTATTTTTCTGAAAAATAGCGGTAGGTCATTCGCAATGAGAACCAAATTTATGTGAGCGTTAGCGAATAAATAAATTTGTGTTCGAAACTGCGGGATCTCATCTTTGATTAAAACATGAGATTCTTCGGGCTACGCCCTCAGAATGACACCGTCAAATGTTACTTTGTTACCAACCTGATGTCATTTTTTTCATGACATTTTAATTTCAAAGCTATCTTAAATAGTCATTTATTATATTTCGGACCCTTTTGTCTTTTTTGATGTATCATATCCAAGTTCATAATATTGATTGTTATTAAATTCAAAACTTTTGATCACATCCAGACCAAGCTTATTTGTGTGAGCATTATAAGATCTGTGATTAATTTTATTTATAAATGTAATCAAAATTGGAAATCTTTTATTCATTTGTGTTCTTGAAAATTCGAAAATATTCGGCAGAACATCAGTTCCACGATAATCCTTGTGAATGCATATGGGTCCATATTGATAGGAATTTTCAACGGAAAGAACCTTACCTAAATATTCTGTATACGGCAAATCACTTATCATATGCTGAAAAAGAGGCCATTTCGACCAAAACTGCCATGAAGCTGCCATGACATAAGCGATTATTTTGTCATCATCACATGCTATGGCTACTCCATTTTCCTTTTCAATAAGTTCCTTGAATTGTTCTTCTGAAAACAATGTTGTGACAAATCCATCTTTTTTGTCCTCATCATTTATTGTCAGCACGTGATATTTTTGCTGCAATTCTGCAATACCCGGGATGTCATTTAATGTAGCATTTCTATAATTCATTGTAACCCCCTTACTTATGTATTAAATTTTTTACTACAGCAATTTATTATACCATATTATTCTGGTGGTTTACAGTAAAAACGATTTCATATCATAAAAGATAAAAAAAGGAAGCAAAGTTTCATTGCTCCTTTTTTACAATTTTAAAAAATACTTATGTCATTTCAATTGCTGCACTAACACTTTTGGACTGGTCTTGCTTCTATATAACCTCTGTATCCCATTGGTGCCAATTGAAATCTCGGTCCATTTTCAGGTGCCCATTTATATCCGTACAATTCCGGATTGAATTTATCAATGTGTTTCCATACTTCATCGATTGCAACTGAGAATTTTTCATCATCATAAGGTTCTCCCTGGAATATCATCATGGTGCATGGAGGCAGCACAATAAGTTCATATCCGTCAGGTATTGTTTTGTCGTAATCCAGTGGCAGTTCTACACCCTGCACGTATTCTGATGCGTTATTTCTTAAGTTTTCAGGCATCCACATGCCAATAGGTTCATAAAGTGCTTCTTTAACACTTGTAAGAACATTCCAGATATCACATCCAACTTCTTCGCAATATTCAAAGTATTCTGTTGCCTTTATTCCTCTTTTTATCAAACATTTCCTCTCAGGTCTTTCAATAATTTGAACAAATACTGTTTTCATAACCTCACCAATCCTTCCTTCATTTTGATAAATATAATTTATTGCCTTGAAAGTATCATATACTTTATTAGGCAGAAAAAGTTTAATCGGCGGCGTCTGTTTGTGGTACTTGTATGGAGAAATTCCAAATTCCTTTGTAAATGCCCTTGTAAAACCTTCCTGGCTGTCAAAAACAAAATCAAGTGCGACGTCTATCACTTTTTTGTTTTCATCCCTCATTACAAGAGCTGCCATTGTCAATCTTCTCAAACGAATATATTCATATGGGCTTTTACCTACTACCTCTTTAAACATATGTCCAATATGCCAGGGAGAATAATTTGAATAATCAGCCAATTGCTTTAATGTGATTGAATTTTGCAAATTTTCTTCAATATAATCCTGAAGCATTTGAACTATACGCATTGAATTTGTTTTATCCATGTTGCCCTCCGATATTAAAAGATTATCATAAAGAAGAAAAAAATTCTTGACCGTTCTTGTTGTGTTAAATTGCATTCATTACAGATTATTATTTATTATATCACATTTTTGATGGCAGATAAAAACAGTTACTATTTATGATAATAATTTGCTTTTATAAATTGTATTTGGTATTATATTTAAAAATAAACATAAAAGGCAGAGGAATCATGAACCATTGTTTTCAAAAATCATTTGATTTTGAATTCATACGTTCAAATTTCCATGGTTATAAAATGGATAATCAAGAACAAAAACATAAAAGACGCGTTAGATATAAGGGAACTCATCCAAAATCATTCAATGAAAAATACAAAGAGCATCAACCTGAAAAATATGCTGAAGATGTAGAAAAGATAATCAAAAAAGGTAATACCCCAGCGGGCATGCACCGTTCAATTTGTGTTAAGGAAATATTGGATTTCCTTCAAATTACCCCCGGTCAAACCGGATTAGATGCAACTCTTGGTTATGGAGGGCACTCATCAGAGATGCTAAAATGCCTGGATTCAAAAGGACACCTGTATGCAACTGATGTAGATCCTATTGAATTGCCACGCACAAGAGAGCGCCTAGAACGACTTGGCTATGGTCCTGAAATATTAACAATTAGGCATATGAACTTTTCACAAATAGATGAAATTTTTTTAGAATCAGGACCCCTTGATTTTGTATTGGCAGATTTGGGTGTATCTTCGATGCAGATAGATAATCCTGACAGAGGTTTTTCTTTTAAGACAGAAGGTCCACTTGACTTGCGCCTGAATCCTGATAAAGGTATGTCTGCAGCAGAACGTTTAAAAACTATTTCACAAGATGAATTAGAAGGAATGCTTATTGAAAATGCTGATGAACCTAATGCAGCAGTAATTGCCCGTGCCATAATTTCTGAAATAAGAAAAGGAAAAGAAATATCAACAACAACTCATCTTCAACAAATTATTAAAGATGCCCTTAGTTTTATTCCGGAGAAAAATCGCAAGGATGAAATAAAAAAGGCTTGTCAAAGATGTTTCCAGGCTTTGAGAATTGATGTAAACAGTGAATTTGAAGTGTTGTATGAATTTTTAGAAAAACTTCCATCTGTACTTGCTAAAGGCGGTCGTGTTGCCATACTTTCATTTCATTCAGGAGAAGACCGTTTGGTTAAAAAATCATTCCAGTATTTTTACCGTGAAGGCTTGTACAGTGAAATAGCTCCCAATGTTATTAAACCATCGGCTGAAGAATGCAGTTCAAATCCTCGTGCTCGTTCTGCCAAGCTCAGATGGGCTATAAAAGCATGATTTATCTATACTAACTACTTATGAATAGTCTTACAGTTCTTAGTTAGCACTGCCAATCATGACAAAAGGCAGTGCTGATTTTTTGTATTTATGTATTAGAAGAAAAACTTTAACTCAGCCTTAATTATATTTAATAAACTACATATTAACATCATATGGAAATTTTATAATATTGAAAACAAATGAGAGATGATATACAATTTAAAAATGTAATTTATGCAAACGGTTTTATGATTGCTGTTTAATATTAAATTTCTTTTCATATCTTAGGAGGAGCACGCTTGAAAAGTAAAAACCTGGTTGTTCAATCTTGTGAGGAATTGACTAAATTAATTAATACTAGTGAAATAAATGCAATGACAGAAAATGCAAGTTCAACATTAATTCAAATATTTACATCTGTGGCTGACTCAAATTGGGTGAAGAACGTAGAAAACATATTATACAAAAAATTTCCTAATGCAGTAATTGTTGGTGCTTCAACCGGAGGAGAAATTGCTCATGGAGAATTATATACAAATTCAACAATAATATCACTTACATTCTTTGAACAAACCCTTTTAAAAGCTTTTATATATGAAATAAAAGATAACAATGAAGCCTCCTTAGGAAAAGAGTTGATAGATACTATAGAAACGTCTTGCAAAAATATAGCTGGTATATTAATGCTTACCACACCTTCAACTATGAATACATCTGATTTTCTTGCAGGTTTTTCAAGTTCTGTATGTACATATCCTGTTTTTGGCGGAGGTGCTGGTGATTATGGGTATATATTGAAATCATTAATATTTTATGAGTATCAGTACTTATCAAAGGGTGTTGCAGCAGTTGTATTGATGAGTGACAAACTTGAAATTCAAACACATACATGCCTTGGATGGGAACCCTTAAGCAAAAAGATGACTGTTACTGAGGTTGATGGTCTTTGGGTTAAAAAAATAGATGACAAGCCTGCATTCAGCATATATCAGAAGTATTTGGACATTCAGGATGATGAAAACTTTTTCCTAAACGTTTTAGAGTTTCCTATGATGCTCATGAGAGATGATGAAATGTATGCACGAATACCTCAAGCTGTTGGCAAAGATAATTCACTTCTGTTTCCCGGAGGTCTAAAAGAAGGGGAAATAGTCATCATTGGGTATGGAAATCCGAAAATTATTATCGATAGAGCTAAGGAAGCACACAAATTAATGGAAAATTTCAATCCTGAATCCATCTTCCTTTACAGCTGCAGCAACAGGCGATTTTTACTTCAAGGTGAAGTTAATAATGAGACAAAGCCTTTTGAAAACATTGCGCCAACTGCAGGATTTTATACGCATGGAGAAATCCATAAAAAACATGCTAAAATAAATCTTCTCAATGCAACACTGGTATCAGTGGGAATGAAAGAATTTGATCTGATTAAAACGGAACAATTAAACAAAGACACACAGCTCATTGATAACCAGCAGGAAGATCCTTTAAATTCAAATCATTCTCGAATAGTTTCAAGGTTAATGAATTTCATAAAGGTTGTTACAGCAGAACTTGAAGGAGCAAAAAAAGAAGCCATACACCTTGCTGAAACAGATTACCTGACCCAAGTTTACAACAGGATAAAAGCAAATGAAATTTTAGAAAACATAACAAAACAATGCGAACAATTTGGTGGCCAATTTTCAATAATTTTGTTGGATGTGGACTTATTTAAAATTGTAAACGATACATTTGGTCACAACGTTGGTGATATGGTACTTGTTAATATTGTAAGTGTTATAAAAAAATATGTTCGCAGTACCGATGTACTTGCAAGGTGGGGCGGAGAGGAGTTCCTCTTAGCCATGCCTAACACAGAACTTGAGGATGCAATTATTGTAGCTGAAAGAATCAGGAAAGCAATTGAAAAAACTGCATTTCCTCAGGTTATTCATCAAACATGCAGTCTTGGTGTAGCTTCATATGAAAAGGGACAGGATGTCAAGGATGTGATTGAAAGAGCAGACAATGCACTTTATTCAGCAAAAAGAAATGGTAGAAACCTTGTTGTTTCTTTTTAATGCCCTAAAAAAATTTAACCAAAAAACAAATTCCCTCTAACATGAGGGAATTTGTTATATGTTTTGAATTTTCTTGAATGTTTCCTGCATCTTAAGATCAATTTCTGCTATTTCATTGGCTGACTGCAGCATATCATCGCAAATATCCTGTGGAATATACTTATCAGATTTATATCTGATGTCATGTTCAAGGCTGGCCCAGAAATCCTGGGCAACAGTACGTATTTGAACCTCCACAATTACATTCTCAATGTGATCAGATAGAAAAACAGGCACTTCTATATCAAGATGAAGACTGCGGTAGCCATTGAAGTTTGGTTGTTTTATGTAATCCTGATACTTGACAAGCTTAATATCAGTCTGCATCAAAAGCATTTCTGCAATGTTGTAAACATCATCAAGATAGCCGCATACCACCCTTATACCTGCAATATCATTGAGCTGCTTTGCAGATGTTATACTTATGTCCATACTTTTCAGATTAAGCTTTTTTATAATACTTTGAGGAGATTTCAGTCTTGCTTCCACATGGTGTATGGGATTTCTTGCGTTCTTCACATTAAACTCTTCATTTAAAATTTCAAGTTTAGTAGAGATTTGCTTAATGGCTGCATTGTACAATAGCCGCATTTCCACCATCTCCTGATAAGAACCGTGCAACATTTCACTTTCTTTCAAGAGTGTAATGTCCTTTTCGTCAACTAATAACTTATCCACATTAAGACTTCCTTTCCTCTTTTAATTATATTAGAAACATCATAAACGAGCATTTATATGTTAATTGTCAATTAACATTTTTTGCTTTTACTCTCATGTTAATTAAAATTTTTATATCATTGAGAATTGAGCCATCCTTAACTTCAATCATCAACCAGCTTCCCATGGCAGAACCTGAAGTTTTTTTGTATAGTTCTTCCACATAGGTTGAGAACACTCCTGCTTCCATAGCAGCTTCTGCTTCATCCTGTTCTTTAGGTCCAATTACCACCAAGGCAATAAAATAGTCCTCCATAGGATACAATGTGCAAAGAGACTTACCGTTTTTCTTGTATTTTACATTCCATCCCGGCTGTAAAGAACATCTGCTGTATTCTATTTTAGGCTTTGCCTCATATGTATTTTCAATGTATTCAGTAAGATTGTTCCAGCTTGCTTCTGCAGCACCTATATAATCTTTAATGTCTTTGCTTGAAGGAGTCAGATGTTCATTGAATAATTCATTCCATTTCATAATTATCCTCCGCATTCATTACCTTTTATTTGTTAAAAAAACTTATATATTTCCATAGCGTTAGTATTCTTTATTTTAATAATATTTATTATATTATACTATACAATTAGCAGCATTTCTATCACAAAATAAAATCCTATAATACTTTGCATAGATTTTATTGAGCTTGACAAAGTTATGGTATCAGTATATTATATTAATAAACCTTCGTCGGTTTATTAATATAAATTAAATCACCATAATGAAAGGAAAAGCTATGAAAGGTAAGACATATAAAAAGTGGGATTTGCATCACCACATTGTACCGGATTTCTATGTTGAAGAAATGAAAAAAATGGGTATATCAGTGGCAGGTATAAAATGGCCCACATGGAATGCAAAATCTTCTATTAAGATGATGGACAGCTTTAATATTGAAAAGTCGTTTTTGTCATTGTCTACACCCGGAGTATACTTTGATAATACAGATTTCAGTCAAAACCTCAACCGTCACTGCAACGAGTACATCTCATCAATGATAAGTGAATATCCTGGTCGTTTCGGAGGCTTCGGCTCTGTGACATTGCCTGATGTTCCAAGTGCTTTGCTGGAGGCTGAATATGCACTTGACTCCTTGAAGCTCGACGGCATTGCACTTATGTCTAACGTAGACGGCCATTATCTGGGCGACGCTTCTTATAAGCCATTCTACGAGGAAATGAACCGCAGAAAGGCAATTATATATGTTCATCCAAACGAAGTTCCCGGCAAGATTGATCATATGTTTTTAAATCCGTTGTATCTGTGGCAAAATGACACAACTAAAGCCATAATTGATTTTATTCATAGCGGCTATCATATACAGTACCCAAATATTCGCTGGATCTTTTCTCATGGGGGAGGAATCATTGCACCATTGTTTAACACTCTCATTGAAGCACTACAAAAAGAAAACCCTAACATAGCTGAAGAACTAAGACAATGGAAACAGCAAGTATTTTTAGACACAGCTTCAAAGGCCTTTGATGATCAGATTGCTTATCTGCTGGAATTTTCTGATTTGCAGCATGTTGTATTTGGCAGCGATATCGGCTGGGGAAATAAAATGGCTGTTTCTGAAATTGAAAAAGCATACTCAACTCTGGACAGAAAATATGGTTTGACAGAGCAGCAAATAGAGGATATATTTATGGGCAATGCAAAAAGACTGTTTTCAAGGGATAACATCCCAGTTCGTAAAGACTCCAAATCTTCTTATGCGCTGCCGCCATTTGGAAAAGACCCACAAAGAATACAATATCACTGCCACTCAGAGGAGGAGGCCATGACTGCACTTTCTTCAGGAGAATTTGACAGAGTTATTTTATCCTTTGACAATCCTGAAATCTGGAAGCTTGAGCCCAAGGCAAGGCAAGACGTCTTTCGCGAGTATAACGGCGCCGCTGCTGAAATATGCTCTAAAAACCAACAAATTGGAGCATTTTGTATTATTGACCCTAACTTGCCTGATTGGAGCATATCCGAAATCGATAGAGGACTAAATGAATTGCACTTAGACGGTGTATGTATTACCATTGACATATTTAATACACAATTTATGGAATTGTTTGATGAGAGGTTGATTAAGAAAATAGGATCAATAAACAAGCCGGTGCTGATTCACCCAATTCATAAGGACGGCATCCCTTTGATTTCAGAAAACAATCTTGATTCCTTGTATTTCATGGCAAAAGCTTTTTATCTGGACATTTACAAGGATTACTGGATGAATACGCAGTTTATCTTGACCCACACTGGTGGTTGTGTGCAGTATCTTGCCCAGCCACTCGGCTTGCTGTACTATCTTGCTCCTAAGATTTCAACGCTTAGTATGTTTGCATACATGTGGGATGCCTACATCATGGATAAACCCAAGGGTTATATGATTTTAAAAAATACAATTACCGCATAAAGGAGAAACTATGGCTAGACCTGCAGATAACTACCCTATTAAAAGAAAAGAACTTCTTACAATCGCTGAAGGTATATTTCTGGAAAAGGGCTATGAGCAAGCGAGTATAGATGATATTTTAAAGGCCTCTGGCTTTTCAAAGGGCGCATTTTATCATTACTTCAGATCAAAGGAAGAAGTCTTGGTCGCCAGCATCGAAGCATTGCTTGATGATGCGTGTGATTTCCTGAAGCCGACTGTTGATGACCCATGCTTAGGCGCTATGGACAAATTCAAAAAATTCATGGAGCAAAAATCAAAATTTCAAACTGAAAAACTTGAATATGCAGCCTTGCTTGGGAAACTGATACAATCGGATGTTTACCAACAGAAGTATGTAATAGCAGCATCACAAAAAATGGTGCCTCTGTTTGCAAAAATCATCAAACAAGGAGTTGAAGAGGGCGTTTTTCATGTTTTGTATCCATATGAAACAGCAGACATTCTCATTAGGGTAATAGTGGGAGTGCCCGGCAGCCCTGCTTATGATAAATATATGAATGATGATGAAAGACGGCGCAGATATCTTTTATCCCTTCGAGGAGTGATTGCAGGCACTTTGGGCATCAATAGCAATGAGTTTTCTGTATATGATGAGTGAATACATTTTATTCTTCATTCTATCAATAAACAAATGCTCTAAAAGAGTCATTTATCACATAGTTTACAGATAACTGAAATGTAAATTAAAAACCCAAAGCTGTGTATGGACATGGCTTTGGGTTTAATGGCACAGAAATTCTGTGGCAGAATGCAAAGAAGGTTTTTCCTTAGGCTTTAATTATCCAAAAGTTTGATAATAATTTACCATTTAACAGCATTATATTAAGTCATTGATTAATGCTATTTTGGCTGTTGTTCCACCTGCCTCATAGTATTTGTGGGCATTGATTATTTCAGAAAAGTTGAATTCGGTTTTGTCTCTGTAAATTGTTAAATTTCCTGCTTCTATCATCTTTTTCATTTCATTTAAAATATTGCCCATTTCACTTCTGTCGGTTCTGGTCAAAATTGGCAGGACTATGAATATTGTTTTTAATGTCAGTGACTTGTGGTGTACCAGTGTCAAGTCCAATGCAACCCTTGAGTTGGTAGTCAAAACAAGTCCTTCAACTTTAGCTGCCTTAAAACTGTTTATCAGGTTATCTGCACCTATTGTATCAAAAACCACATCAAATCCCTTACCATCTGTATACTTGTTTAAATATTCTTCAACATCAGTAGTTTTATAGTTAATTACATAGTCTGCACCAAGATGTTCTGCTATTTCTGCTTTTTCATCATTTGATACTGTGGCATAAACTTCAGCGTTCAACATTTTAGCAAATTGAACAGCTATGTGACCAACGCCTCCGCCTGCCCCATGGATTAAAACCTTATCACCTGGTTTTAAGCGGGAGTTTTCAATAATAGCTTTGTATGCTGAGATTCCAACCAAAGGAAACAATGCTGCTGTTTTAAAATCTATGTTGCTTGGTTTTTTGCACAAAAGCTCTTCATCTACTAAAGCATATTCTGCCAATGCGCCATTCTCATCTGTCATACCGCCAATAAATCCGTAAACTTCATCGCCTGGTTTCAACACTTCAACGTTTTCGCCCACTGCAACCACAACTCCTGAAACATCGGAATTCAATATTGCAGGAAAAGGCGGCATGAACTCTGGCAAAAGCCCTGATCTTAGCTTTATTTCAAATGGGTTGAGGCTGCTTGCAATTACCCTTACCAGTACATATCCCGGTTTTACTTCCGGTTTTGGTATATCCGCTAGCTCAAAAACTTCAGGTCCTCCGAACTTATTAATTACCATAGCTTTCATAGCATCACTCCTTTTTAATATTATATAGTCTTATACCCAAAATATATTTATTTAAATTATAAATTTATTATTTTTACTTAAAAAAGTTCAGGAATCATACTAATGCCTCAGGTGTTATATATGAAAACAGCCTCATCTCATTTATGAGAAGAGGCTACCTATACTTTATGTAATTAACAGATTCTAATAGTTAGTAAGCACATAGTCCATCCGTTTGCAGCCTAGTGCAGAAGCAACTGAAATGCATTTAGCCCGCAACAAATAAAATATATTCTTATCCTTAACATCACTCAATGTTTCGAAGTTGGCCTGTCCTTTGCTTATAACAAGATCTGCTTTATTAAATTCAGATATAAATGCACTTGAGCAATTTTTCAATATGGTCCCCTGTGCAGAATGTCCATTGTCAATAACTCTTACTAAGTCAACAACGCCTGTACTCATGGCATCATCCATAGTTGCATCATTTACTATTGGACCTCCCTTAACAACATAAGTTACCTTGTTTGTCGGAAGATTCATTAACAAAAACTTATCAAAAATGATTTCACCGGCATTGTCAGCAATATACATAATATTATCTGCCTTTTCTACTGCTTTTCGTAATGCTATAGTTCCTGTTCCAAAAATATCGTGTTTTATACTGTCTTCAACCGACTTAACAACATCAGATGGCTCTAATTTAAGCCCAACAGAAAAATCAATTATGTTACCGGCAATAGCCAGGCGGCAAGCCATATCAAAAGGATCTTCGGCCCTTTCCAGCCATTTTTCCTCAGTAATTTTCTCATATATCTCTTGAGCAACTTCATTATATTGTTCTTTTAATATTTTATATGGATCATCAATGCCGGTAATTTTTTTGGAATGTTGAAGCATCCTGAAACCTATTTCAGGTGCTGTTTCATTGAAATCTAGTTGTCCTAATTCCTGCAATGACTTTTTTATTATTTCTTCCTGCATTGCTGCACTGCTTGTAGCTTTTTCAGCTATTTCAACAGCTTGTCTTGCAAGACAGTGAATGCATTCCCGTGATATTTTCATATAGCTCCTCCTCTTCCATCGGGGACGGTTCTCTTTGACCACTTTTTGATTCTGAAAGTACCCTATGGCTATAAATTGGTGTATATTGTATTTAACCAACATCCATTGCAGCGAATGCAGCCGCCGCTGTTATCCGCATCGACAGAAAAACCGTCTGCGCTGGAATAATCTATGTCTACAATCTTATACTTATCAATCAGTTCCTTCATCAGAGAAAATGAAAAGTCATCTAGAATTATTGTTTCCTCTTCCAAATCCGGCAATCCGGCGGTCATGCTTAAAACCGGTCCTCCACAGCCCTGACCGTGATATATGATTCTGATGTTTTTTATATCTATCTTGTTCAATTCTCTGAAAGCTTCATCTGTTATATTTATTCTCACAAGACCTCCAATATGTTTATAGGTACTGTTCTTTTTCTGATTACATTTTTCAATTTTATCATGGATATCTGGAATTTGCAAGTCTGTGTCAGCCATGGTTACTTCATTATGCTTCTTAAAATATAAAACCTGCAGCCAAAGCAGCGGCAACTATCAAAGGCGCTGGCACTTTTTTCGTGATTAAAAGTACAACTGTAATAAGCATTACAATTATATTATCAATTAAAAATCCGCTTTTTTGCATCAAAATTATTGCAGATACTGTAATAAGTCCACCGGCAACAGCAGTAATACCTTTCAATGATATTTTTATTCCTTTTATCTTCTTTAAATTTTCCCATATTGGATAAATGAAATAAATGAGTAATAACCCCGGCAAAAATATGGCAATGCCGCCTGCAACAGCACCCAGTATTTGTGTAAACACACTTCCTCCACGTGCAGCCATTCCGCCTGCATAAGCACTGAAGCTGAACATTGGTCCCGGCAGTCCTTGTACAAGGCCAAAGCCAGTCAAAAACTCCTGATTGGTCATATATTGATTCACTTCTACCAACTCACTGTACATGAGGGGCACCACTACCTGCCCGCCGCCAATAACCAGGTATCCATATCGGTAAAAGCTTTCAAATAAATGCACAATCTTGTTATCCCAAGTTAAAGTCAATAAAATACTTCCAATTGTAAAAAATGCAAATGCCATGATATATCCCCATGGAGGACTTAATTTCACATGATTCCATAGATTATTTTCCTTTGATGTAACAACACTTACTGCTCCGCCTATAATTAAAACCAATGGATATATCCAGGGTTCCCGAATAAAGTAAGTTGTTATGCCGCCCATCAGCAGCAATATCAAAGTAATTTTATCTGTTACTACTTTTCGCCCTATGCGATATGCAGCTACAATAATGAATCCAACAGCCATTGGACCAACATAACGAAGTACATCCTGTGACACATTTACATTTCCTAAAAATTGACTTAAAAATGATAACAACGTCATCAATGTTAACACCGGAAGTGCCCATACCAACATGGTCAGAAGCGCCAACACAGGACCTCCAACTTTGTATCCAATGGCTACAAGTGTTTGAGTGCTGCTTGGACCAGGTAAAATTCCCGTTAATGCAATGAGTTCTACCAGTTCTTCTTCAGTTAAATAATTTTTCTTAATAACCAATTGGTCTGTAAAAACTCCATAATGTGCTTCGGGACCTCCATAAGCGCCCAATGAGCAAATGAAAACATCCTTTAGAAAAGTTCCCCACCTTACTTTATTTATATTATCTGAAATATTGTCTTTTTTCATAAAATCATCCTTTCATATACTGTTGTCACACCTCTTTATGCCATAATAATTCTTTAATTTAAATGTAATAATAAAATATGTCACTTGAATTATATAACATTTAGTGATATGATAATCATTAACCAATATCACTATTCAATATCGACTTTCGATATAACAAATTATACAATAGAGGTAACTATAAATGCAAGACAAAATTTTAAGGAAATTTTTCCTGGGTTTTATACAGATTCATATTCTACATCACGCAAAAAAAGAACCTTTCTATGGGAGCTGGATGATAGAAGAACTTAGCGAGCATGGATATAATATGAGTCCTGGTACTTTATATCCCATTCTTCACAATATGGAATCCAGCGGGCTCCTTGAAAAAGAAGAAAGAATAATTGAAGGAAAAGTCAGAAAATACTATAAGATAACCCAGTTAGGCGATGAAGTATTGAAAGAAGCAAGAAATAAAGCTTATGAATTGTTTAAAGAAATTAAAGATTAAAAACAACACCCTTAAGGGTGTTGTTTAGCAGATGGTCACTTTAAGTTTATATTATATTTCAATAATTTCATACTCCATTGATCCCAATCCTATTTTTTCTGCATGTATGAGTGATGCCCTGCCCTTTTCAAAAAGTTTTTTCCCGCTGTTTTTCTGAACCATGTCCAGGCATGCAGCATCCATGGCAACAGGATCTTTTCCTGCAACAATGCCTATGTTATCTGCAATTGGTTTCATGTGTGTTCCGGCACAGTCGCATTCCTTTGTAATATTGTGAACAAATGATATGTATATGATGTCCTTGTCTTTTGAGGCACCATAAGCATATTCTGAAAGTTTCTCAAGAAAATGAGATCCGCTCCATGTGTTTTTAATTACACCTTTAGGACAAACTGCTATGCATCCGGCACATCCGACACATTTACTCGCTTCTATAACTGCATAATCTGAAACCTGAATAGCGCCGTAGTTGCACTTTTTCATACATATACCGCATGCCACACAGTTTTTTGCATCAACCACAGGTGATATGCCTGAATGCTGCTCAAGTTTTCCTGCTCTTGATGCAAAACCCATAGCAAGCTGCTTTATACTACCGCCGAATCCTGCTGCTACATGTCCCTTGAAATGGCTCATAACAATAAATTGATTGTACTTTCCATATTCTTTACCTATTTTACATGTTTTAAGATACTCTTTGTTTATTTCTATTTCATTGTATTCAGTTCCAATGTCTCCATCTGCAATTATAATGGGAATCTGCGTAAAACCATGGGATTTTGCTGTTTCAAGATGAAGTTCCGTTGTAGTCCTTGCTCCTCTGTACAGGACATTGGTTTCGATATATGAAGGAGAAACTCCCTGTTCTTTCAGATAATTTATTGTGGCTTCATAGCATTTTGGAGGTATGAAAGTCTTATTTCCTTTTTCGCCAAAATGAACTTTTATCGGCACTTCCTTTTCAAAGCTGTGATCTGTTTCTGACACTATTTTTTTTAATAATTCCAAAGCATCTTTTCCAAGCTTGTCGTAATCAGATCCTGTATTTTTAATAAAGTATACTTTACTCACGTTTTATTCCTCCTGAATTATCTATTAAGTTATAATATTTTTACCCGACCTAAAATCCTTATACAAGAAACGTCTGTCTTCTATGGCTTAATTCTAGCACAGGTTTAAATGTTTTACTTATATATAATAAAGGATGAAGTTAACTTTATGTCAATACCTAATTTGAAAAATAATGTAAAAACAAGGAGAGGTCATCAGGAAGTCATCGGGGACGGTTCTCTCTGTCCACTTGCCGCTAAGAACCGTCCCTTATATCCAATACCTGTTCAAATGCACTGCAGAAACCATCGACATCTTCCCGGCTGATTATCAACGGTGCATAAAGATGTATGAAGCTAAGTTGTTCTGAATAACCGCAGAAGTAACCTCTTTCTAGGAGACCCTTAAATATTGCACCGGCACTGACTCCACTTTCCAGCATTACCACATTCATCATGCCTCTTCCGCGAATTTCCTTGATGTACTTATTTCCTGCAGCTATGTCTGCCAATCTTGATCTTAGGTATTCCCCCATCTCGGATCCTTTCAACACCCAGTTCCCCTTTGCCATGACACTGACAACTTCTCTGGCAATTCTGCAACCCATTGGGTCATCAATATGAGATTGAACATACCTGAATCCCGTCTTCTCAGCAGCCACTGCAAGACTCTCTCTGGCCAAGACAGCACTTATAGGATATCCATTGCCGAGACCTTTGCCAAGGGCTATGAAATCCGGCGCACCTGTCACGCTGTTCAAAAATCCGTAGTGCTGAAACCCAAACCATTTACCGGTCCTGCCGAATCCCGTGGTTACCTCATTCACCACCAACAGGCCTCCTGCAGCACGAACATTTCCAGCAAGAAAGTTCACCAGTCTTTCGGGAGGTAGAAGAACCATGCCTCCTGAATTGCCGGGTTCAAACACAAAGGAAGCATACTGGCTGAAATCCAAATGGTTGTATCGTCCGCATGATGAACAGTCTCTCCCTATATCTTTCAAGTTTCCATCAGTATCACTGATGTTATTGCTGACTCCCGAACAATCCTCTCCACACCTCAGACATTCTGTCACATCGAGATCGTCCCAGTACATTCTGTCCCTTGGGTGTCTTAAATCAGCAGAGGCTCCGAGGTAAGAGATGTTCATGCTGAGCTTTTTTCTTCTTCCAGTAAGGAGCTCAGAAAGCATTACAGCCAAAGACACCGCTTCGCTTCCGGATGATAGGAAACAACCGCTGTATTTTGTGATTAGATTAGCTGCCTCAGTCAACTCCTCAACAAGTTTTGCTGGATGCTCAGTTTCAAAGTACTGATGGGTATGAAATAACGTATCCACCTGCTCATGGATAACCTTAACCACATCGGGGTGATTGTGTCCGAGGACTGCCGCCCAGCATCCGGATTCCATATCAACCAATTCACCGTATTCCTTTGTTATAACCCTTGTGCCTCTGCTTCGGATTGCTGTGATAGGCCATTCCGGTCTTACAAAAAGTTTCATTTCATGCCTCCCAAATTAGAATTTCAACTTGTTTTATATCAATATTAGTATATAATGGATATAATAATAGTTCAATTCCGGTATTATCAAACTGTACTAGTACAATTATAGTTTTTTATTCACATTGGAGGCATTATGAGCAAGAAACAACTGGTCATCGACCACATACTCAAGGAAATTGAAAGAGGCAAAATTCTTCAAGGGCAGCGTCTTCCCAGCTGTCGAAAACTGGCTGAAGATCTTGGTATCAACAAAATAACTGTAAACAAAGCCTACGAGGAGCTGGAGAAATCACATCTTGTCTATTCCATTCCCTGCGGAGGCTTCTACCTTATACGTAAACAAATGGAACCTGTAGCTTCCAGTGTCATTGTGGATTTTAAGACTGTCAGGCTCGAGAAAAACCTCATACCTTACAGAGAGTTCACCCACGTCATCAACACCGCTGTAGATCGGCATCATGAAGAATTGTTCAATTATGAATGCAGCAGCGGCTATCTGCCGCTGCGCCATGAACTAAATAAAATGTTTGAGAAGGACGGAATCTATACCACAGCTGAACGCATACTCATAACTTCCGGAGCTCAGCAAGCCATTTCTCTCGCTTTTCAGGCTATATTCAGAAACCGTCCAGGTAAACTTCTTGTTGAAGTACCCACATACGGGTTGGTTCTTGAACTAGCCGATCGTCTGGGAATACCCATGGTAGGTATCCCACGTACAAAAGACGGATATGACTTCAAACAGCTTGAAAAACTCTTTAAATCAGGTGATATAAATGCTTTCTACATTGTTCCAAGACATCAGAATCCAACAGGCTTCTCTCTGGATGAAAGCACCAAGCGTCATATTGCGGCCCTATCCCAACGTTATAACATTCGCATCATCGAAGATGACTACCTTTTCGATCTGGGGTCAAAAAAGAACTCTCTTCCCATCCACTACTATGACACAAACAAGAGCACCATCTATATCCGCAGTTTTTCCAAAACTTTCATGCCGGGAATCCGCATTGGAGCTGCAGTCCTGCCTGAGGATCTTGCACATGAGATAATGCAGTTGAAGCAACTCATGGACATCAATACATCCCAGCTCCCTCAAGCAGCTCTTCAGCTTTACATTCAGTCCGGAATGTATGTCAAGCACACTCTGAACATCAGGCGGGTCTATGAAAGGAAGCTAAAAATCGCAAGACGAATCATTGAATCACTTGCTCCGTCAAATCTATACTGGCACGTGCCAGATCACGGAATCTTCGTATGGCTGATACTACCCAAGGGGATAACTGCGCTTATGTTGGAAGAAAGACTGAAGCAGCAGGGGATACTTATAAATCCGTCTGCAGATTGCTACCTGGATACATATTGTGCTTCCGAGCAAGGTTCATCAGCTTCTGATATACCATCCCGAGCAGTTCGCCTATGTCTTTCAGGTGTTTCATTTGATAAACTTGATACTATTGCAGCTATTCTTAGGGAAATACAAAATAACATAGATGATACCATAGGGTGAGATCACTCTGTACATTTGCCGCCAAGAACCGTCCCCGTTCCCTATGGTTCCATGGTTATAATTTGTATTCCTTAATTTTATATCTTAGAGATCTTTCACTTATTCCAAGGCTGTCAGCAGTCCACCTTCTGTTCTGTCCGTTATTTTTCAATGCAAACTCAATGGTCCTTTTTTCAATATCTTCTAACGTTTCTCCTTCATAAATTTTTATATAATTTTCACTAATATCATCATTTTTTTTAATCATCTTTGGATTGTTTAGATTCAAAGAATCAACACCAATGTATTCATCTCCGCACAATAAAACTGCCCTTTGAATAATATTTTCAAGTTCTCTGACATTTCCTACATAATCATAGTTCCTAAGCTGATTCATAGCATCATCTGTTATGCCCTTAACTCCTTTGTTATATGATATCCTGTACTTATCAATGAAGTGTGGAACCAACAAATCAAGATCTTCAATTCTTTCTCTTAGAGGAGGAGCAACAATGTTTATTACATTAATTCTGTAGTACAGATCTTCTCTGAAATTTCCTGACTTAATCTCTTCTTTTAAATTGCGGTTTGTTGAACAGATAATTCTAACATCTACAGGGTAATTCTTCTCATCACCTATTTGCCTAATTTCTTTTTCTTGAATAAACCTAAGTAGTTTAGATTGCAGTTTAATATTCATTTCTCCTATTTCATCCAGAAACAGAGTTCCATTTTCGGCTTTTCTGATTAAACCGATATCATCTTTTGTAGCCCCTGTAAATGATCCTTTTTTATAACCAAACAACTCGCTTTCTAAAAGCTCATTTGGCATTGCAGCACAATTTATTGCTATGAATGGTTTACCTGCTCTGTTGCTGCTGCTATGGATTGTCTGAGCTATTATTTCTTTACCGGTGCCACTTTCACCGGTTATGAGTACTGTTGCATCAGTATCCTTTATTTTATCTACTACACTTTTAATATCTCTGATTGCTTTTGAATCTCCTATAGGTGTTTTTCGCAAATGCCCTTGTAACAAGTCCAACTCTTTCTTTAAGTTCAGCGTTTCAGATGCTGTATTCAACAATATTTGAAGCTGGTCGTTATCAATTGGTTTTGTTATAAAATAATAAGCACCAGATTTGATGGCTTTAATTGAATTCTCAATTGTAGAGTAGGCAGTCATTATTATTATTACAGCATTTGAGTCAATGGCAAGCAACTCGTCCATGAGTGCAAGTCCGCTGCCTTCTGACAGTCTTAAATCCAGCAATACTAAACTGATTTTTTCTTCAATAAATATTTTTTTTGCATCATTAATATTGTCACTTGTATATACATTGTAGTTGTCTTCCAGTAAAAACTTAAGCGCTCGTAATATCTTGATTTCATCATCAACTATCAATATTTTAGTTTTCATTTTTCTCCCATCCTCACTGTGATAAATACAACTAAGCCGCTGGTATTTTCATTATTTTTGGCCATTATTTCTCCACCATTTTCTTCAACAAGTTTTTTAACAATAAACATACCTACGCCATTTCCATTGTCTTTTGTAGTATAAAATGGTTCAAATATATAGATTAAGGACTTTTCATCCATTCCACATCCGTTGTCAGCAAACTCAATATTAACATTTGTTCCATCACTGTATCCATTTATTTTTATGCTTGGATTCTCAATACCAACAAGTGCATCCTTGCTATTCAAAATAATATTTATGACAATTTGTTTGAAGTGACTTGAATCAAACTCAATATATAAATCCTCAGGTATTTGTAAATCTACATAGATATCCTTAATTTGAAGTTTAATGAATTTAATTGTGTTTTCCAACTCGTTTCTTAAATTTAATACTTTAATTTGTGGTTTTCTTGGAGAAGTATATTCCATAAACTCTTTAATAAGGGCATCAATTCTATCAATCTCTTCCGGAATATCTTCTGAAGCTGCAAGCATGAATTCCTTGTTTTCCAGCTTGTTCTTCATTTGAGATGTATAAATTTTTATAGATGTTAAAGGGTTTCTAATTTCATGAGCGAGAGAGGATATTATTTTATCCATAAATTGAAGTTTATCATAATTTCTCAACTCATTTATAAGTATCTTTTCTTCTCTGGTTTTTTCTTCAATTATTTTGTTTAGCTTTCTGTTGATCAATTGAACCGTAAGAATTATCAATAAAAGTACAAATAAAGAAAATAAAAGCATTATAATCTGTCCTTCCATTTCTTTACTTGAGTTTTTTATGGGCGTCCCAAACCATTTTCTATGCAGTGCATCATACATCCCATTATTTCGTATTTCATCTAATCCTTCGTTGAGCTTTCTTAACAATTGTGGATTATTTTTTGAAACAGCCATAGAATACTTTTGTTCATTGAGGGTCTGCCCAACTATTTTAATTTGATCGATCCAATTGTTTTCCTTGCATATGTAGTTAACTGTAAGTGTATTTCCAACCATTGCTTCTACTTCACCATCAAGAAGTGCTGCAACTGCTTCTTCCATGGTATCGTATTGAATTATTGTAATATCCTTAATCTTGCTTAATTCATAATATACAATATCTTCCTTTTGCACTGACACAACTTTTCCTACAAGATTATAATTATTATTAATTAAGTAGTTGTTGTCCCTTACAAAAATAGACTGAGAATTTAAAAGCAGAGAGTCAGTAAAGTTAAACCTGGTTCTTCTGTCGTCAGATTCCTTCATTCCCTGGATAATATCTGCCTGGCCTCTTTCTATGGAATAAAAGGCATCTTCCCATTTCATCGGTATAAATTCGAACTCCATACCGGTAACAAGACTTATCGCTTTAAGCAGGTCTACATTAAACCCTTTATATATGCCGTCGCTGTCTAGAAACTCATAAGGAGGAAATTTTATATCTCCTGCTACTCTAAAAGTCTCAGCCTCTCCCAGGCCATAGGCTATAGGCATATTCATGAAAAATATCAATAAGATAAGTACTGCAGTTTTTTTTATCATTATATACCCTTCCGAACTGTTACATAAGTTGATTCTATATTACCATATGAAGTTATTTAATTCTAGAAAAAGGTTTTCTAATATGAATAATACCTCTGTAAACTCAACAGAGGTATCTTTATTTATGCAGTGCAAATTGAGCAATATTAAATTTCTATAAAATATAAGAAAAACCTAATCTATTTTAAGTTCCTTTATGGTTTTGTTAAATTCATCTAACTTTTCAGTATCCTTAACCAGTGGAAGATTTGCTTCGATATTCATTATGCAGCCATTTGTTCCAACTCTTGCTAAATCAGTGCCTATTACCAGGTCGGAATTGCAGCTGGGATTAGTCTTGCCTGAGAGCTCCGAACCAATATCGTACACCCTTCGACATAGTCTTGCATTATACATAGGAGCTGAAGCACCAACTATTCCTGCATTAGCTATTGCTTTTTTTCTAATTTCTTTTTCTTCTTCAGTTTCCTTTGGAAGCTTATATGCATCTATAATAACTCCATAGGCATTGGCATCATCTACTATTCCGGACAGCAGTCTTTCTCTTAATTCTTCAAGTTCTTTTGCATACTGTAACTGGCTTTCAGCAGATATTCCATAATCTTTCTTTGTAGACAGCTTGCAAACCATGCCTATAAGTCCACAGGCTAAAGCTCCGGATAAGGCTGAGGCGCTGCCGCCTCCAACTGTAACATCATCTGTATCTAAAATAAGCTCTAATACATTTTTGTAATCCATAATTCCTCCTAGTATCTTTAATGTTAATTTAATCCTTAAGGCTTGCAGTATGCAAGCCCTAAGTTGAATAATTCAAATAAAATTTCGTTATTATTTTATTGTTCGTCCAGCAATCTCTTTTCCAAAATTTGATCCATGCCAAAGTTTTCTATTTGTAAATAATATTCAGCAACATCAAGAAGAGCTTTCATAGGTATGGTTCCAATTACTTCACTGCCCACTACATTTACACCGTATCTTCTTGCTTCCATCTTCACCATTTCAAAGGCCTGGTATACTGCTGATTTTTCATAGTTAACCAGGTTCATTGAAACTTGAGTTTGATTTCTTTCTTCCAGCTTAAGTCCTATAGCCTTTACATATCTGAGACCGCCGCCTAAATGTCTTACTTTCTTTGCTATTTTATCTGCGATTTCCACATTTGGGGTATCCAGATTTATATTGAATGCCACTAACGGAACCCTGGCTCCAACTGCTGTAGCACCGCTTTTTGCGTTCATTTCCTGCGGACCGAAGTCCGGCTTCCAGTTCTCGTCTTTTATCTTTTCAAAGAAACCTTCATATTGTCCTTTTCTTACAGATGCAAGATTCCTCCTGTCTTCCTTTGTGCATGCATCCTCATAAAGATATACCGGTATTCCCCAGCTTCCAAGCTCAGCTCCAACTTCTTTTGCTGCTTCAATACACTCAGCAATAGTAACATTTGAAACCGGAGTAAATGGGATAACATCCGTGGCACCCATTCTTGGGTGAGCACCTTCATGCTTTGACATGTCGATTAGCTCTGCTGCTTTTCTGGCTGTATTAATTGCAGCTTCCTTTATTTTCTCGGGTGATCCTATCATTGTTAAAACTGTTCTGTTGTGGTCCTTATCAGATGAGTAATCTAAAATTGTAATTCCTTCAATTTTTCTTGCCTCATCAATGATTTTTTCAACTAAAGCTTCATCTCTTCCTTCGCTGAAGTTTGGCACACATTCCATTAGTCTTTTCATAACAACCTCTCTTTTATTTTAAATTTTCCACAAATGTTTTAATAAACCAAATTGTCTGTGGCTGATAAATAATGTCTACTAAGAAAGCTCCAACTATTGGAACAATCATCATTGCTTTTCTGCTCATACCATATTTCTCATTAACAGCTGTCATATTTACAATTGCTGAAGGTGTAGCTCCTAATCCGTGTCCGGCAAGACCTGCTACCATAACTGCAGCATCGTAGTTCTTTCCTAAAACTCTGAATATTACGAAGTAACCAAGAAGCGATATTAGTATTACTTGTGAGAATAAAACCACAAGCACTCCACCTATTAATCCTGATAGTTCCCAGAGCTTCAACGTCATTAATGCCAGTGATAAGTATAAGTTAAGCATTACATTTCCAATTTCATCAACAAGGTTAAAGTCGAATCTGTACAAGTTTGCTTTTTCATTGATATTTCTGAGAATTACAGCCACAAACATTGCACCCACATATGTCGGGAATCCCATGTTTATCAATTTACTGATCCAACCGGCAATAATTGTTCCAAATGCCATACATACTAAAATAGCTGCAACATTTTTAATTATATCAAGTGAACTTAGTTTATGACCTGCACTTGCATTTATATCTGTAACAGAAGTATCAAAACTTGAATCCTCTTCAGGCTTAAGGTCATACTTTACAATAAGTCTTCTACCCAGTGGTCCACCTATAAGAACTGCTGATATGAGACCAAAAGTAGCTGCTGCTGCTCCAACCAGCGGTGCAACTTCATAGCCCATTTCAGAGAATGTGGTTCCATATGAAAGTGCTGCACCGTGCCCACCAATCATGGAAATAGCACTGGCTAATAAAGCATAAGGAGCTTCCAGTCCAATTGCCTTAGATACAGCAATGCCTAATATATTTTGTAATATGGATACTACACCGGCAATAAGCCAGTACACGATAAGTAATTTACCGCCTTTAACAAGCAGCTTGTAACTTGCACCAAGCCCTACTGTTGTAAAGAAAGCCAGCATAAATGCGCTTTGAAATATATTGTCAAAAGTAAATGCAAAAGTTCCAGACAAATGTCCAAGCCATGTAATAAACATAAATATGAATCCCCCGATTACAGGTGCCGGGATACAGTATTTATCTAATAATTTAACTTTGTTCTTTACAAAATAACCTAAAAGCAATAATACTGCTGCAAATGCCAAAGTAACTGTTGAATCAACACTAATAGATGTAAGTCCTTCGATTAATTCAAATTTCATAATATCCTCCTTTTAATTATAACTTAATATATAATTCCAACAACTTAGGCAACGATTTCATCCTTCACTCCTTTCGCCTAAATTTATCAATATTTACTAATTATTTATGCAAAATATAAGCCAACTTTTCGCATCCTTAAAAACCTCTATTTTGTAATATATTTAACATTTAAAATATTATCTGTTTCTAATTACATACAAAAAACACCCTGCAAAATTTGCATGGTGCAAATTTTGCAGGGTGTCCATAGGGGACGGTTCGGTCACTGAAAAACTATACATTTATTCGCTGTCATTCTGAGAGCTTGCTCGAATAATCTCATGTTTTCAACAAAAGATGAGATCCTTCACTAACGTTCAGGATGACAAAATAGACTTTTTCAGTGGTCTCGGATGGTTCTCATTGACCAGTCCATTTGTCAATAAGGATTTCACCCGTCTCCATTTGGTTATTGGTTCTCAACCATAATGATATTTGGAATCCATCTTCCAACATCGTATCGAATTGCCGGTATTGTAACAGGATGATTGTTATAATACATTATTGAGCTTGCTCCTCCATCTAAGTTAATGGCTTGAACTGCTCCATACCTTTCCATAATATCTGCACATTCACCAACTGTTGTACCAATGCTATGACCTAATTGCCTTCCATCCACAACTAACATTAAGACATCTAAATTAGCTTTCTGCCCTATAGCTGTCCTTGGTTGAATGCCCCATCCGGAAGAACCTTCCACTTGCTTTTCTCCGTCTAAAATCAGAGCTGGCATAAATTCCACGGCATCTCTTAATTCACCTTCCGGAATGTTTCTTCCTATTAACATCATATCATTGTAATCGAAGCCAACTGTGAACCAATTTCCCCCAACCGGAGTGTTAATAACTTTTCCGTTTTCAATTATAGCTCCAATAGGTTGACCACCGTTTCCATTGCCGTCATAATCCACAAAACCGCTGGCATTTATTGATAAAATTGCATTATTATATTTAGACAACTCATCTATTTGACTGCCCTCATTTTTTTGGTTTTCATTTACGCCTTCTGCCATTCCAACCCTGACTTTGCTGGAATCTTTGGCTATTGCCAGCCTTCCGTTGTATCCTTCGCCTTTGACTTCAATTATTAATATTTTATTTTTAGAATCAATTGCAACTACATTGTCTCCTTGATTTGTAACTATTCCGGTCCGTGCATCTCCAATTTTACTTTCATCAATTAAAATATTTTCATATCCGTTCTTTAAAACATCAGGATTGTTTTCTTTGTACTTATCAAAGCTTTCCATATTTATTTCATCAAATACGGCAACAAACCACTCTCTTCCGTTTAAATGAAACAAATTCTTAATTTTAGCTATAAATCCATTACTTCCATCACCTTTTTTAATTCCCGGGTTGTCCCTTTGATTTAATACATCATCAATAACTGACTTTGGAATAAATTTTGTTGCAAGCCATTGGTGTGTCATTGTAGACATTGCAGTTTCTATATACAGGCTCCTGTATTTTGCAATAAATGGAATATTTGAGTATATTGCAACTAAATATAACAGAACAAATGTAGTTAGAAACACTGTAATAAAATGCATAATATTTTTTCTTAAACTTATTTTTTTCATTTTTCATTTCTAATACTTTTAGTTATTAGATTTCACTTTCTTTTTATTTTTTATAATAATAACAAATTCCCCTTTAGATTATCTTAACTGCAATGAGGACGGTTCTTGGACAGCCTTATAAACTTTTAGCTGCCACATATCCGTCCCCTGCGGTTATTCAAAACCACCAGTAAATAAAAAATCATCTCATATACTTTTTGCCCCACATGCACAGTTCTGTCAAAATACCTTCTAATGATTTTCCCTTTTCAGTAGTTATATACTCAACTTTAGGCGGAATTGTTGGATATGATGTTCTTTCTATAAGCCCATCCATTTCCAGCTTTTTCAATTCCTGAGACAGCATTTTGTGACTTATTTTGGGTACGGATTTTTTTAGCTGCCCATACCTTATGGGCTGAGACTTCAATATATGCCATAAAATTATTGCCCTCCACTTGCTTCCTATTACAGTCATGGAAAACCCTATAGAACAACTAAAATCTTTTTGTTTCTTTTCCTGATCCGGAAACTTTTCCAATACATTTATGTCCATATTAACCCTCTTTCAAAATGGTAAGTAACTGAGTAAAAAGTGCGTACTTGTAAAATTTAGAAATTACTCTATAATTAATAATATAATATTATTAATTGTTTAGATTATAACACTTAATGGGAGCGAATTAAAATGAAAAAATACAATTTATACCAAATTGATTCATTTACAAAGGAAAAATTCACCGGAAATCCTGCAGGAGTAATAACAAATGCTGATGGATTAACTGAATTACAAATGCAAAAAATTGCAAGAGAGTTAAATAATTCTGAAACTGCCTTTATTTTTTCTTCTGACAGTGAATTCTACGATGCTCATATACGCTTTTTTACTCCTACAAGTGAAGTTCCCATATGCGGACATGCAACAATTGCAGCTCATTATGCAAGAGCTGTTGAAAATAAGTTAAATAGTGCCGTAATCCATCACAAGACAGGCGCCGGGATTTTGCCTGTTGAAATATTTAAAGATGAAAATGACTACAAAATAACCATGACCCAGGGAAAAATTGAATTTGGTACCATTCTAAGCGGTAATGAGAAGGAACAGCTATTAACAGCTTTAGGAATAACTAATCAAGAATTGTTGAATAACCACCCTGTTCAAATTGTATCAACAGGTCATTCAAAAGTCTTAGTCGGCATTAATAACCCTGAAATACTTCATGGTCTCAAACCGAATTATGAAATGCTTGTGAAACTTAGCGACATGATAAAATGCAATGGTTACTATGTATATACCATCAATCCTGATGATGATTTTTTAATTCATGGAAGAATGTTCGCACCTGCAATTGGCATTAATGAAGATCCTGTAACAGGCAATGCAAATGGACCTTTAGGTGCATACTTGGTTCACCATAATCTTGTTAAACATAACAACTCCATGTTAAAGTTTAAGGCTAAACAAGGCGAAGCCATTGGTCGTACAGGAATAATTGAAGTAAGTGTAAAAATTGAAGATCAGAATCCGGTAGAAGTAGCTATTTCTGGAGAGGCGGTCATTGTATTTCATACCGAAATAACTATTTAATGTTATTTGACGAGTAATTTTTTTCAAAAATGGACGGTTCAAGTAGTAGTGACTTGCCACAGAGAACCGTCCCCTATGGTTCATGCAATAAATTATTTACGCAAAATTTTCTCCATGGATTTTCCTTTTGCTAACTCATCGATTAGCTTATCCAGGTAGCGAATTTCTTGCATAGTTGGTTCTTCAATGTCTTCCACCCGGACACCGCAGACAACGCCTTTGATCAGTCCACGTGAAGGATTAAGCTTTGGAGCTTCCGCAAAGAAGGTTTCAAAATCAGTTTGTTTTTCCAGCTGAGCCTCAAATCCTTCCTGTGAATATCCTGTCAGCCAACGGATTATTTCATCGACTTCTGCCTTCGTACGTCCTTTTTTTTCCGCTTTCGTAACATAATGTGGATAGACACTTGCAACACTCATTGTATAAATATTATGTTTGGCCATATACATCTCCGTTTGTATTTTTCTTTTATTATAACACTAAAACCATTAAAAATCATGATTTGAGGGGGTAAATATTATGATAATTTACAAAACTTGTACCGATGTTACCATGAATGAAATATTCGCTGCTTTTAGTCTTGGATTTTCAGACTATATAGTTCCATTGAAAATGAGTCAGAATGTCTTTGAAAGCAGATTTTTTGGACCTGAAGGCAATTCATTAAATCAATCCATTATTGCTCTTGATAATGAGCTTCCGGTAGGTATAATTCTTGGAGGCATACGATTTTTTGACGGTCTTAAGACAATGCGCTGTGGCACTCTTTGCATTGCCCCTGAATACCGAGGCTGTGGAATCAGCAATAAACTGCTTGAAATGCATAAATCATCTGCAGTTAATGAAAGGTGCAAGCAGTTATTTCTTGAGGTAATAAAAAGTAATGAGAGGGCCGTTAAATTTTATGAAAACTGCGGTTATACAAAAGTATATGATTTAAAATACTACTCAGGAACTATTAAATCCATGCATTTTTCAAAAGATTCACATCCTTACATCATAAAAAATATATCATTTGAAAAAATAGATGACTTTAGAAAAACACTTATGGACTGCCACATAAATTGGCAAAGCGATACACCTTTTTATGCTATGAGCACAAATGAAGCTTATTTCGCAGCTTATGAAGGTAATAAAGAAATTGCTTATATTGCCATGAGCTCACAGGGCAAAATTAACTTCCTCTGGGTCGACCCAGCGTACCGCAATCAAGGTCTTGGCAGCAGCATGGTTCAAAAGGCTGCTCAAATGCAAAATGCTGAAAAGTGTACAATATGTATTCCTAATAATTCTTCTCTGGAAGGATTTTTAAGAAAGCAGCAATTCCAGAAAGAACCAATTGAGCAATATGAAATGTACTTACCTCTATAGGTTTTTGTGCGTAAAATTGAAAAGTTCCATTTAATTAGCAGGACTATCTTCACAAATAAAAAAGGACTGAGCACTTTCATTGTCTCAATCCTTTTCGGCCGCTTAATCTGATGCTCAAGCACTCAGATTAAGCATTTTTATTTATGATGCTATCCTTCAAATATTTCCACGTTATCTACACTTTCCAAGAACTTCAAATACTCCTCTTTTGTCATTGCTGGTGTGAAATTGCCAAGTATAGCATTTGCATTAGCTGCATCACCATACAACAGATCAACAACAGTTAAAGCCATTGCTTTGGCAGGCATTATGTAAGCCTTCTCTTCATCTATGGTTTCAAAATCACGAGTGTGAAGACTTCCCTTTACTCCCCCAATCATTGGGTGAATAGCAGGCATTATGTGAGATACGTCTCCTAAATCAAAGGACCCTGTAAAATCTCCACCCTGGATTATTTTGTCTTCAGGTATGCCTAATAATAATAAGTTATTCTTGAACAGTTGATCAAATTCCGGATAATTTAAAATTGGGAGATATCCTGGTATGCTTGTAATTTCAACTTTAGCTCCTACAGCCATAGCTCCGGCTTTTAAAGCTCTGTCAACCTTATAATTTGAGTCTATCATTGCATTTATTGTCCTTGCTCTTACGTAGGATTCCATTTGCACATCGTCAGGAACTGAATTTACTATGTTGCCTCCCTTTGTGATTATTGGATGTACTCTCACTCTGTCAGAATCTTTGAACGTTTCTCTTTGTGCATGAATGTTATTTATGGCTAATGAAGCAGCATTCAAGGCATTTATGCCGTCTTCGGGAGCTGAACCCGCATGAGACTCTTTTCCTATGAATCTGACCTTTTTACCTATAAAACCATTGCTTACCGGTCCTATTAATGCATCATTGTCACCCATGTCAGAAGAATGGAACATCATTGCCATATCCACATCATCAAAACAACCTTTTTTTATCAGCTCTTGCTTACCACCAAAATATGTGAGCTTGCCTTCTACCCTTAACTTATCTCTATATTCCAACTCAACAAATTCTTCAGCCGGAGTTGCAATCACGGAAACATCTCCTGCCAGTTCACTAAGTATTCCGCTTTTGACAAGCCCTAAAGCAGCTCCTAACATTCCGCCTACTTGGTTGTTATGGCCGCAGGCATGTACTGCTCCGGTTTCAACTGCATCTTTGTGTGTAACACATGAGATTGCATCAAGCTCTCCTAATATAGCTACCGTAGGGCCTGGTTTTCCACCTTTTAAAACCGCCTTACATCCCGTAACAGCAATATTTTCTTCCACCTCTAGTCCTAGCTCTTTAAGAAATCTAACAACTGTACCTGTTGATTTAAATTCTTTATAACCAAATTCCGGTGTAGAGTAAATCTCTCTGCCGGTTTTTATGACAAGTGCTTTGTTGTCCTCTATTGCTTTAACGACCTTTTCTTTCAATTCGTTAATATTCATATACTCCTCCTATATTAATTATGTTTTATAAAATCTATTGACAGCAAGTTTTCACTGCTTGCACCTTGACCGTCTCCATTTTACATTAGCATTTGATAATAACGTTCTCATTCCATTATAGCATAAATTTTCCTATTTAGTACAAAAGAAAGCGCTACATTTAAAAATGGGACAGTGTTTTGATTTCAATCAAAACCGTCCCATAAGTGTTATTTGAACAAGAATTAAATTTTATTTAAAGCATTTGCGGTTCACTTCAGCGGTCATTGTAAAATTTTAGGCGCTGAACTTATTAACTGTGATTTGCTACAGAAATTTTTATATTCTTTGCTCTGCAGCAAGCCTTTATATCACTTATAGTTTGTTTAAATAACTCAGCAAATTTATCATCAGTATTTATGACAACCTCTTCAATTTCTGTCTTCATTGACAGAGCATTTTCAGACTTATACTTTCTTGTTTCAGTAATAATGTCCTTTAGTTTTTCTCCAAAAATGATAATTTCATCGTCAACAGATTTTTCAGTTTCCCATTGAAGCTTGTGCAGTGAAATACTGTTCTCATACTTCCTGAAAAATTCCTGATAAATATATTCTGTTATATGTGGAACATATATGGCATAAAGCTTCAATATATTCAGCATGCAATAATATAGGGCATATTGTGCTGATTGACGCTCTTCATAACCATGTATCTCCGGTTGATATAAACGCTCTTTGACAATTTCAATGTAGTAATCACATAAGTCCTTCCAGAAAAAATCATCAATTTCATGTCTGGCTGGTCCGATTTCATATTGGTCAAGGAACTTTCTTGCATTCATGGTAGTTTGTGTACATCTATCGATTATCCACCTGTCTACAGGCATTAAATTTACATGAGCATTGAGGTTAATGTCCTGCAAATGAGATATTGAAAACTTTGAAGCATTCCACAGCTTTGTGATAAACCTTTTTGCTATGGTTAATTCATCAATTGAAAAAAACGTATCTGATCCAAGCTTGGAATTAGCAGCCCAATATCTTATAACATCAGCAGAGTGGTTTTCAATGATCAATTTTGGCGAAAACTCTGAGTTGCTCTTTGACTTGCTGATTTTTTCTCCTTTTTTAGCAAGAACAAAACCACAAATCATTATATCCTTCCATGGAATCTGGCCCGTATGGTAGAGGCTTTTAACTATGGTATAAAATGCCCATGTGCGTATGATTTCATGAGCCTGTGTCCTCAAACTCATTGGTAATAGCATATCTGAAATATCATTTTCTTCATCCCATTTTGCATTTATTTGAGGGGTAACTGATGAAGTAGCCCATGTGTCAAAAACAGATGTCTCAGGTACAAACTCATCACACCCGCAGGAACAAATTTTTCCGGGCTTGGTTTCAATAGGATTTACCGGCAGCATTTCTTCATCTGCAATTATAACATTACCACAATTTTTACAATACCATATTGGGAAAGGAACACCAAAGTAACGCTGGCGTGATATACACCAATCCCACTTAAGATTTTCAACCCACAATAAATATCTGTTTTTCATGTGTTGAGGATACCAATTGATTTCATCAGCAGCTTTTAAAAACAGTTCCTTATTGGTAAGAATATCTATATACCACTGTTTTGACGGTATAATTTCAATTTCCTTACCACAACGCTCATGAACAGAAACTGTGTGTGTGATGTTTTCTGAATCTATAAGAAATCCATTTTCTGAAAGAAGATTTATTATATGTTTCCTGGCTGCTAAGACCTTTAACCCTCCTATTAATGGAACACTTTCACCTATTGTACCATCAGGCAGAATAACCTTACGATAAGGCAGTTTATGAGTTTCATACCACTCAACATCCGTGCTGTCACCAAATGTTGCACACATTACAACACCTGAGCCTTTATCAATACTAGCTTTTTCGTCTGCCAATACAGGAATTTCATAATCATATAAAGGAACAGTGGCATTTTTGCCGATATATTTAATATATCTGTCATCCTTCGGATTTACAAACAGACAAACACAGCCATATAACAACTCAGGTCTTGTTGTAGCAACCAATAATTTTTCTTCGCCTACCTGAAAATTAACATAATTAAAAGTAGTTTCTTTTTCAATGGTTTCTAACTCTGCCTGGGCAATGGAAGTTTGACATTCCGTGCACCATAAAACAGGAGACTCTTTCATATATGCCTTTTTATCCTTCAAGAGTCTGATAAAGGACTTTTGTGATATTCGCTGTACCATAGGATTAATGGTTTCATATTGAAGAGACCAGTCAACTGAAAAGCCCAAAGACTGCCACAAATCTTTAAACTCTTTTTCATATTTTGAAGAGGTTACAACACATCTTTTAATAAATTCACTTCTCGGAAGATTTTTTGCAATGATACCCTCATCTTTTTCAACCAATCTTTCTGTTGGCAAACCGTTGTCATCAAAACCAAAGGGATAAAAAACATTGTAGCCTTGCATACGCTTAAAACGTGCTATCATTTCAGCCTGTGTATAGGAAAATATGTGTCCGATGTGCAGGCTGCCGCTAACAGTAGGTGGCGGAGTATCAATAGAATAAATTTCATTTTTACTCTCATAGTCAAAACTGTAGATAGAATTTTCATTCCAAAAGTTTTGCATTTCTTTTTCAACTTGCTTAAAATCATAGTTTTTCATGGTAACCTCCTAGAATTTTACGAACACAAAATCACAGTCTCGTTCACCAAATTATTTACTCGCTATCGCTCATATAATTTGGGAACTCGTTGCGGTTGACCTACCGCCATTTTTCAGGAAAAACATCTGAAAAATGGGGTTAGGGCATACAAAAAAGTCCGCCTTAAGCTTATGCTCAGGGCGGACTGTATGCGTCCGTGGTACCACCTAAATTCAGATTACTCTGCACTCTGTCAGTACGGGATAAAATATTATCAGATACTGCTTTCCTTTTAACGGTGGAAATTTCCGTTGAAGCCTACTAAGATTATATCTTTTCAGTTCACAGCTCAAAGGCTACTTCCATACTTACTTCACGAAGATTCTCACCAACCATCTTCTCTCTTTGCTTCAAGTGAGTATGTACTCCTCCTCATCAACGCCAATTTGTTCGTGTTCGTTTTATATCATAATATTTTATTATATTCAAAATGTCAATATTTATAATCACTTTTTTAATTAAAATTTTATTTCATTGTATTAGCACAATTCGTCTTTGTGCTTGTGCTTTTTGTATACTCCTCCATGATAACAAATATAAGTATCTGCATCATAATCTAATATCTTTGAAATAGATTTGTTTGCATTCTCCACATCTAATGTAAACTGCGGGTTTGCAATGACAAGCTGATTATTTTCCAATGCAGCAGCATCACCTGTTATAAGAGTTTTTTTATTTTTTATGTACAGAGATATGTGACCGGGAGTGTGACCGGGAGTACCTACTATTTCACAACCACCGCACCAGTTCATAACTTCTCCGTCATGTACAAATTCATCGACCTCGACTGTCTTAACGCTTTTGAGAATGTCACAGAAAGCTCTTCCAAATTGCTTCTGTTCTTCATTTAAAGTACTTTGCAACGATTCTGCCTGTTCTAATCTCAATGACTTTTTTTCTCCTGAAATATATGGAGCTTCAATTTCGCTTGCAACGATTTTCACATCAGGATATTTGTGTTTAAAGTCTGCCAAAGCTCCCATATGGTCGTGATCATGATGTGTAATTACAATTTTAGTAAGTTTATTGCAGTCTAAATTTTCTGTCCTCATGGCATCTTCAATTATAGACATAAATCCTGTATATCCGCAATCAACAAGAATCATTTCATTTTTATCTCTTAATACTACTGGATGGATAGTACCCTCCATATCTCCAAATTTATAGTTAACATTTAATACAATTATATTTTCCATAATATCGTCTCCTTATTAAGTATCACTTTATGCTCTGAGTACCCCCCGTCCCTGAGATTGTGGATGAATTTCAACCACCAAAAGCTCTTCCGTTATAAACCACCTAAGTGATCAAGTCCTTTTTTTCATCATCAAATATGTAACAACTCCAGGAACAAACATATCTGGAATAGGTCCAATCTCTTGATAGCCTAGGGCTTTGTATAATCCGATGGCCTCTGTGCTAAAATCATCTACACATAGGAAGAGTTTATCCGACTTATCCTGAATAAATCCGATTTCCTCGAATAAACTCATCATTTGTTTACCAATTCCTTTTCCTCGTACTGCTTTTTTCACAGCCAATACATGCAGAAACGGAAACCAATGGAATATCCCATTAAGAATAATCCATGCAAAACCAACACATTGCCCTTCTTCATCTATTGCAACGTAAATTTCTCTTTTATCAAAGCCTTCTTTTAAGAGTCTTTGTCCAATATATTGGTTATTTGAGTCTAAAAAATACTTCTGACCCAGGATAGAATTCTCCAGAATGCTGGCACAGTCCTCTAGATGTTCATAGTTTCCTTTTATAATGGATATTTCCATGTGACACTCCTTCATTTATTTGATCTTTGTCATGATACATTTGTTAGTTAGTTATTCTATGTCTGGTACTGGATTTGAAGTTACAAACACTAACTTTGCAGCTTAATCTATTGTAAACTCTTCTGTCGTCTCAAGACCATTCCAAACATACCCATCGGATCGATAGTATATTCTATTTACAGAGCCATCTTTTTTTGTAACATCTATAACATACACCTGCTTTGTTTCTACTAGCATTGGATAATTATCATAAGGCAGAACATCACCCGTTTTTTTCTTATACTGAAAATCACCATACGCATTTTCTAATCGCCAAAATTCCCGATATGTATAATCTTTGAATCCTGTCAAATCTTGTTTTCCAAAATAATAAGCTTTGTAATTCTTATCATTGATAGTGAATTCATCAACTCTAATGGGTTCAATGTCTTTTGCTAACCAAGATAAGTCCTCTGAATAGATTGAGTCGCCGTAGTATTTCTTTAATTGATTCGCCATACATGGGACAGAATCAGTCATATATCCCATAGCATCAAAATCTGTATGAGCACCACCGTAAATTCCCATAATGTCCTCACACCCTAGTCTGTCACATTCACGAATAAAATTCTTCACCATCTTGTTTTCACGGTATGCGTCATCAGAATGTTTATAATAATAATTGCCTTGTTCAATAGCATCTTGTGTCAACAAATACATTTCTGTACCTTGCAAATTATTCTCTTCAAGATACTTCAAAAATCGTTGACCAGTAGTATTGTACTGGTGCCCCACATCTGTACCGTGAAAAATAGTTTCAGGGCACTCGCTTTTTATTTTTTTATAGAATTCCTTAATATAAGGGTTATATGACGTTGTGCCTTCCCAATCCTTATATAATTCATCAAGAATATCATCACTATCCGACTGCATCCACAAGTTTAAAAACTCCGCAGTATAGTAGGGATATTCAACAAATAAATGTCGCATATTCTGCGTATTGTAGTTATTATTCCATAACTCTAATTCCTTTTCCAATATTTTTTCAACACCATGCTGTTCTCCATATAAATAAATCTTACCTGTTGATTTTTCTAAAGGCGTTCCAGTATCCACTGGAGCGTTTCTGACTGAACAAGCAACCAAGACTGACAGCATTATTAATGACATAGTATACATAAAGAATCTTCTATTGTTCATAGCTCACCATTTCCTTCTAAAACTCCTTCAAATTATTTTATTTGATGATGAAGGGGATATGTTATATTATACCACAATTTTCTAATTAATGAACTCGTTAAACCACCTTTAACAATAATTTCTTGAAAACTGTTGACAAAGAAAAATTTATTTTATATAATAACAGACAAATACAGTCTATAATATCTTTGGAGGAAAAATGAAGTATACTAAAGCAACAAATTATGCTTTGCATATAATGGCTTATCTCGTTAAGCAAGAAGGCAAAGACAACTTAAGCCTTCAGCCTTTAGCTAGTCACATGAATATATCACCCACCTATCTGTCGAAAATACTAACTCAGCTGGTTAAGGCTGATCTTATTCAATCCACACCTGGAGTAAATGGAGGTTATAGTCTCCGAAAGACAAAGACTGAAATTAGCTTTTATGATGTCATTCAAGCCATTGAAGGCAGCGGAGCACTTTTCACTTGTGAAATGGATGAGAATCGTGATTGTCACATAGAAAAGGTTATGAGAGATGCCGAAGATAGAATGGTTGCACATCTTAAAGAAAAACGAATTTACGACATTGTCTGAAAAATGAGCTAAAAACATAGGCAGCAGCAACTGCTCATTTTTTCGACACAATTATAGATATTTACAGTCTGCATTATATTTCATAGGAGGTTTATTATGAATCACATACACCATTGCAACGAACCGGATAAAAAATTTTTAAATAAAATTACTTTTTTAGATAGCAGGCAAAGAGAGCAGCTCATACCACCTGAAGATCTTATTAGCCAAATGCCAATTCAAAAAAATCATACTTTACTGGATGTAGGTGCCGGCACAGGCTTTTTTACCATTCCCATGGCAGAAAGCACATCTAACAAGGTTTATGCTATGGATCCTGATGAACGCATGCTCGGCGTCATAGAAAATAAAGCTGCGGAAAAAGGGCTCATAAATATTGAATTGATTCAGGATTATATTGAAAACTTAAACATTCAACACAACAGTGTTGATTTTGTTATGGCATCCTTAATACTCCACGAAGTGAGTTCACTTACAAAAGCTCTTTCAAATATATTTGAGGTAATAAAAACAGGAGGGCACTTGTTATGTCTGGAATATGAAAAGGATGACCTGATAATAGAAGGACCACCAATGTCTATTCGTATTGGCTCAGAGGAACTAGAGAAAGTACTGACATTAACCGGCTTTGAAATTGTTAAGAAGACTAAAATTAATGAGTCTATATATACTGTTTTAGCAGTTAAAAAATAAAAGTAAATAACTTACAGATATTCTGGCTGCGCTTTGTGGGAAGAAGCAATATAAATGGCAAAGGCAAAAAGGACGAAGCTGTTGCACGCTATAATTAATATGTTCTGTAAAATTTCAAAAGCGGGGCGGATGCTCTCGCTTTTTTCTTGCTGTTTTTCACGATTTATAGTTTATATTATCGCACAAGTATAATAAAAAGGCAAATTATCCTTCTTGAATTATTTATCCTAAAAATCAACTGCTATATTTTATAATTTTTTACAAATCTGTGATTGACGTAACCAACGGTAGAGCATAAAAAATAAATAAATTTATCTTGACATATTCCTCATTATTACCTATAATGTAACTATAAGTAATAATTAGGAGTAGATTATGAATAAAGAATACTATACTGTTGAACAAATATCAAACATGCTGGACATACATCCTAAAACAATCCAGCGTTACATTCGAGAAGGAAGACTGCGCGCATCAAAGGTCGGAAAAAGTTGGCGTATTAATGGACATGATTTAAGCGTTTTTATCGAGAGTGACAGTAACAAGGAGTTAAATACAGAGAAACAATCAGTTCGCAGTGCCCTTGCTTCATCTGTTATCGATATCGCTGTATACGGAAAAGAGGATGCCATTCGAATCATGAATACATTATCAGGAGCTCTGAACTCAAAGCCACATGAATATGGTCAATCTTCCATGCAGTCGCAATATATTGAATGTGAAAATATGATTCGCGTTACACTTTGGGGAGATATTCGTTTTATGGCAGTGATGATGGACACAATTTCAATACTGATTGAACAAAGAAAGGAGTGAAATAACATGAATAGCGTATTTAAAACTGAGGAAAAACGTGATAAATTTCGGGCTTATTATAATAACTTACTTTGTCAGTTCCCGTTCGATAAACGATATGTCCAAACTACCCTTGGAAAGACATTTATGCTAGTAGCAGGACAGGAGTCTAATCCGCCTATTATTCTTTTACATGGTTCCTGCAGTAACAGCGCATTCTGGTTTCCCGAAATAATGGCTCTTTCTAACAATTATATGGTTTACGCTATCGACATAATAGGTGAAGCAGGAAACAGCGAGGAATACAGACCTGAACTCAGCTCAGAGGCTTTTGCGCTCTGGATTAAGAATGTTCTTGATGCATTAGAGCTTGAAAAAGCTGTTGTTATTGGAAACTCATTGGGTGGTTGGATGGCTCTTAAATTTGCAACAAATTACCCAGAACAAGTTTCAAAGTTAATTTTAATTGCCTCTGCAGGTCTTGCAAAAATTCGACCTCAATTTTTTCTTGATGTAGAACAAACGCGGCAACCAGATGGAACCGTACCTGTTAACAATGACATTATTGGAGAACAAAACATTCCTAAGGAAGTACTTGAATTTATGAACCTGATCGTTGAAAGTTATAATCCGATTCAAGAACTGCCTCTATATACTGATGAACAATTAAAGAGACTTAACATGCCGTTGCTGTTTATTGACGGAGAAAATGATGCAATTATTGATGCTAAAAGCTCAGCACAAAGATTATCCAGTCTAGTTCCATCAGCTGAAATTCATTTACTTGCTAATAGCGGTCATGTTATTACAAATTCCATCGAATACATTATGCCGTTTCTGGTATAAGACTTTAGTAAACATTTAAGTATATTATAAAGCAGTCAAAATAAAAAAGCCGACAAAAAAAGATTTTAATTACATAGGTCGGCTTTATTTGTTTTAATTCAACATGCCTAGAGGAGAAAAATAGACAATTATATTCAATTTAAATGTCCTCGATAAAACGATTTATTCTATAACTTTTGTGACAGTATCAATGTCATAGAAATTAGCAGGATTTTCCGTCATCATACGTATTATTTCCTGTTCATCAATACCATTCTCTGTACAGTATAGCATAAATTCTTCAAAGATGACCGTACAAGGATGATTATCAATAGATTCTTTCGCTTCTGAATAGAAATCATAATCTTGTGAAAGCAGCACCTTGTGTCCATAATCAATTGACATGACGTAACTTAAAAGTTCAAACTTCTCCGGGCTTGTTCCCTTTCTAATATTGTCGATGCCTATCCACATTCCTTTATCTGCAGCCAATTTTACTGTTTCCTTATGAGCTTCCTCATCAGCATGGGCCCATAGAAATTTTTGATAGTCTGCATTCTCTTTGTCCAGTACCTCTATGACTTCATGAACCATTTTTGCCTCCATGATGTGGCAGTGAACAGGCATCCCTGTATCTTTACTGGCTTTCACAGCCGCAATCAGCATCGCTTTATCAGCTTTTGACAAAACGCCCCTATCGAGCAACAACTTGATATGTCCAGGACGAATAACAACTCCATCTATAGTGTCCAAGCCCTCTCTAAAGTCATTGATCCAGCGGTTTGCCAGTTGCTCTTCAAAATGCATCGAAAACACATCATATAGCTGTTTCGTCATATTCCACCCTGTGCAAGGAATGATGTGCATGTCAACTCTTTCAGACAGTTCTTTTAATAATCTCACATTCTGACCACCGATTGGCGGAGAGGCTTCTACAACACTCTTCCCACCCTTTGCTTTGATGTCAAGCATGATGGGTATAATATATTTCAAGTCTAAACTTATATCCTCTAGTTGATATTTTTTGTCAAAATACATATTATTTGCGTAAAACTCATCACTCTCCCACTTAATGTGCTCATGTGCTAAAGTGACGCCAAGCTCACTCTTATGAATTGGGCCTCTTGTTGTATAAATCATATCCTTCCTCCCTTTTGATTGTGATGAATCCTGTTCATCGCAGATATATCATAATCATAACAGATAAACCCTGACATAAGACTGTCAGGGTTTCAAATATTTTTTACTAATTGCATGGCTTAATTCTTTAATTTCTTGAATGAACTCATCCGGCTTTAAAGCAGTCACATGCTCCGGGTGGTTTAAAACTAATTGACGTATTTCATTCTTGTACGGGGTATTAACAGTCAGATGCAACCCACCCTCTCTAGATTTAGTTTCAGTGTATTGCAGATAGACATCATCTTTGATAATTCTGTAAAGAGCTGGATCAATAATTAGCTCGTAAGTATACCACTTAAACTTATCATTTTCAGGTAAGGACAGCTGACTGTTCATATAACGATTTTTGTCACATAAACATGTCAACGACACAATTCGGTCAAGTCTAAATGTTCGCTTGGCTTTTCTCATATGGCAGTATCCATTAACATACCATCCGCCATCTGCAAAAAAAAGCTTTATGGGAGAAAACCGTCGGGACACTTTCTCGTCCCGCTCTGGATGATAATAAATTAATATCAAATCACAAGATTTTCTAAATGCCTCTAATAAGATGGTTATAACATCTAAAATGTAACCTTTAGGTATAATTCGAATAATGTCAAACTCTATGTGAGACATAACCTGTTCAGCTTTTTGTCTTTCTTCGTCTGACAGAGCGTTTAAAACCTTACTGATGAGCAATTTATAGTCTGTAGTCATATTGGGGACACGAAGCTCTTCACCTGCTTTCAACACCATCAACATCATTAAGATTTCCTGCTCGCTGAGCTTAATACTGGGCATAAAAAATGAAGGATCAATTTCGTAACCTCCACCCAAACCCTCATAGGCAATAATGGGAATTCGAAGCTGACTAAGTGCATCTATATCTCTGTATATAGTCCGCTCACTCACCTCAAAATAGTTAGCCAGTTCATTTGCAGTCATTTTTTTCCGTATTCTTAACAAATGGACGATTCCATTCTGTCTCTCTGTTTTTTTCATAAAATACTCTTATCTTTGTTTTATTTTGAAACCAGTGGGGACGTTCGAGACTTTTTTACCAGTCTCGGACGTCCCCTATGGTTCTCAATGGTCTCTTCAAGATTGGTCAAATATTGCATTTAAATTTCTAGGAACTACAGATAAATATTCTTCGATGTTGAGCCTTTTAATTTCATTCTTAAGCCTATCCGGAAAAGTATCAATCGACTCACCCTCTAACAGAATTTTTGTTTCCTCTTCGCTAAACAGAACCTCTTCTACGGGATTCATAAGCTGCTCTCTATTTGCAGGACAGATTTCCTGGCAGCGATTACACCCATACAACGCATGATGTATTTTGGGGTCAACCCATGCTGGGAAGGGATATCCTCCGTTCTCATTGAGAAATGTGAGACAGCGCTTGCTGTCCAACAAAAAACGGTCCTTCATTATAGCCCCTGTAGGGCAAACTTTTATACAGGCACCACAAGTAGCACACCTTTTCATAATTAGTTCTTTTGAAAAAGGATGCTCTTCAACTGGAATATCTGTATAAAAAAGATAGACTTGGCAGAAACTACCCATTCCATCTATATAGACGATGTTGTTTCGGCCGTATTTTGCAAAGCCACTTCTTGCTGCTAAAAGCTTATTAGGCAACATAGGGGTTGCTTTACATTTGTATCCTTTTTCACCTAAGAGCTGTTGCATAAAGTGTTCTATCCTGTCAGGGGCATTAAAATACTCATTATAGCCAGGGGGCATAATGACCGGTATTTCTTTACCTTTATATTCAAACTTTAATTTAGTTATGGTATTTTTTTTACCGACTAACAAAATAGACTTGATCTCAAAGTCTACTTTCGGAAGCTCCCAATCATAACGTTCCTCAATCAATCGATTTTGATAATCATTAAGCTTTTCTTTATTTTGCAGATTTCTCAGGTCTTCTTGAAGTTTCTCCAATATGTCTATGCCAGTCATCGCTGCCTTGTGGCCTTGTCCAGCCAGTGCTTCCTGAATATATGTTAACATCCACACCCTCCCTATTGTTTCAAGCTTTTTTTGAGTATTCTCTCTAAGTAGGCTTCATTTAACAAATTCACTGTCTCAAAATTTCCTTTGTAAAACACACCCCAGTTATTGAAAGCACAAGGCAGTTCCTTTGCTTTCTGCAGTGTATCCACTTGAATTAAGCATACCGGAACATCATTCGTTTCACAATACTGCTTTATCATCTCAATGTTTTGATAGACGTATGGGCATTGCATATCATAATAAATGGTTAGCTCTTTGCTTTCAATTTTTTGGTTTTTAACATTATGTGCGAACTGTGGCGTTGTGCCGTCGAAAGAAAGTGCAAGCAATTCATATCCATTATCGGTAGTATCAACAACCTCAAAGCCGAACTTCTTCACAAATGATTGGTCAGAAAGCCATGATTTTTGTTTTTTTGCTCCGAGCATACAAATGCCGGATTTACCCCTTTCTTTGGCATCAGCCAAACAATACTCCATCAGCGATTTCCCATACCCTTTTCCCTTATGACTGCCATCTACCCATAAGCAATACAAATAATAATAGTTGTCACCAACTATTGGAACCCATGCTGTTTCAAGAGGAGCATATTCAATAAAAACCGTAGCCTTTTCATTTAACTTTCTAAAGACATGACCTTCCTTTAATCGGTCCGAAAGCCATTGGCGCTTTGCCTCAACACCCGGATGTGACTTTTTACTGCGGATAATGCAGCATAAGTGTTCATTCACAAGGTTTTCTGTTGTTAAGTTTACAAAATCAGTATTCATGTAACCCCCGCTTCAATTTTATAGTTTAATAAATTAAATATTCCCTAAGTATCAGTATATGTCCATTTTCTAAATCAAGCAATCCGAAAACAGCCTGACAGATTTCGCTGTCAGCTTCCGGTTGTGCTGATATTATTCAGATTCATTAAGCCTTTTAATTGGATGACGTATGACTGTTCTCAATTTTGATAGCTCGACTTTGCGGGCATCGGAAAGATAGATTTCGTGGTGCAAACGAGAAGCTGTCATATCATTTATATATCCGTTTTCATTCAAATACTTGTCCATGATGGCAACAGAGGCAGGTTCATCATCAAACGGACCTATGTGCATGATTTGCACACATAAACCTTCATCAACTGTCAGAAACTCCGCTGAAGAGCAATCCAGCTTTTTCTTTTTAGTAGCTTCTACTACTGCCCAATCGAAATCACTTTTAGAAACAAAATCTGGCAGACGTATAACTGAAATCCAGTTAAACGAGTCCTTGTTTTCATAGTCTACACCCTCAATACCATCCTGCCACCAAAAGCCTTCCAGCGGAGGCACCACATATTCGAAGAAACCTTCTATCTTATGCGAACCCTTATAGCTCATTTTAATTGTATACGCAATCGCATAAATAATTCCTACAGCTTGCTGATATGCACCGTCTTCCTGATTTGGGTCTCCTTTCCCTCTTACAGCAATATAGTTTGCAGCCGGAACATTTACTATTTCCGGTGTACTCTTAGGCATATAAAATTCTTTGTACTCTTTCTTAAAATCAAAAGCCATAATTTTACCTCCAGTTTTTATATTATCATTGAGATTTATTCAGGAATGTTATCTCACCAAAAGGACAAACCCATTCATCATAATCTCCAATACGTTTGTGAACAGTCCCGGCAGTTCGTCAGTCTTGTCGTTTTTGCCGGTTAGATAAGCCACCATGACATTTTTGATTTCAAAAATGATTTCTGAGCCTTCTTCAAAACGACCGGCTGCTTCAAGCCATGTGCTATTTTCATATTCTTTTCCCAAATCATTTAGAACACGGCTCATTTTATCAAAGCCGCCGCCAAAGTTCACTTCGTCCGGTTCATTGATTCCTCGCAACGCATTCGGGACAGTCGGCACCGTACCAAAAAACGTCACCATATTGGTGAGTATCTTATCATAATCACCTTTAGTAAGCTCGTTTCTTAGCTTGGGCAACTCAGATATAAATTTTTCAAATCCTTTTCTCCCAACAAAGCTCACTGTCGGATTCAAAAACATCTCACCTTTTTTTACCAGTGCTTCCTTTGCAATCTGGTATTTATTCTTCGTGGCTTTCATTCTGACCGTACAGATGGTGTTAGGCTTTGACAGGCCTGGATAACTGCATTCCCATGCATGACGCAGTTCATCGTAGTGAAGCATTTGCACCTCCTCACGTCCGCAGTCAACCAAATAAATGCACTGTGCATCATCGTCATAACCGACCATCAAAACATAGTGAAAGGGAATATGTTCGCCATGGTACAGCTTTGTTAAGTATGGCAGATAGTACATATCCAGAGCACCTAAGACAGGCGGATGTCCGGCATCAATTTCTGCCTTGGCCTTTTTGATTGCCTGTTCAAATGTTTTATACTCATAATGCTTGTATTCGAATCCTGCAGTGGAAGCTAAAAATTCATACATCTGCTTTGTACGTCCGTCTCCAAGTGCAATCATTCGTTTCAGGTCTGATTTTAGTGTTTTCATATAACAAAATGAGCCAAATGAAGAGAGACTGAAAAAGAAACTCGGAGGAAGTTTTTCTCCAGTATCTCGGATGTATAAATCCTCTATACCGTTCCACATACATTCGTAGTCATCTGCATGGTGCTTTAACGTAATAAATTTTTCTTTCATAAATCGAAGCCTCCTGTTGCTTAAATTATTCTTTCAAAACAGGAGTATAAACCCTCGCATTGTACGAGAGTCAAGAACTATTTTTTGATAGGAAAGCAGATTTCGGTAACATAGTTTTCTGGGTTTGGTTCATTTTCCGGTGATATGTAATAGATGTTGAATGCTTTCCCCGATATACTATAACCATTTTCCACAATCCAATGATAAATATACCTATTTATGTCGCCTATCCGACTGTATATGCCCTGAAACGCAACTACAGCTGCTTCAGTTTCAGACATATCTGAAAATCTCAGTCCCTCAATATCCGGCCCAGCCTGCTCAACGACTCGGAAGACCTCAGTGTCGATTAATTTTTTCTCAAAATCAACGCTGTGAGTCATTGCCATACAATATTGTGCATCCACAAACTTTACTCCATTTGCCCTGCATGCCCTGTCAAGGCGTTCCCATAGCAGCCCTTCTTCGGTAAATTCCCGTATAAAATCGCGCAGACTGACAAGCTTTCGTGAGGAAAGTTTCTTAACACTGACAGACAATGTGCAGCCGTTCTGCGTATCTAGGTCATTAAGCGCCTGCCTCATCTGCGCAATCTGTCTTTCCGTTATTGAAAGGCTTTCTTCTTTTTCTCTTATCTTGCTTTCTAGAAAACTTCTGATCATGTCGTCTGTCGTGTTATCCATCAGAATTTCGGATATTTCATTTAGACCAAAGCCAAGGCTTTTTAATACCCGAATATGATTTGCACGGACAATCTGCTTTTCGCCGTAAAACCGGTAGTTGTTCATACAGTCTATCTGTTCCGGCTTGAGAAGCCCGATCTTGTCATAGTTTCGGAGCATATGGATGCTTATTCCGGTCAGAGTTGAGAATTCTCCAATTTTTAGCATAGTCACCTCCTACGCATCTTTTTTATTAGTTTCACTCAAGTTATTATCATCCACTAACAAAACTTTCCGACAATATTCAAGATGTCATCGCCATACTTATTTACCTTTACTTCACCAAATCCGGCAACTGACTTCAGTTCTTCCTTACTTTTTGGCATCTTTAAAATCAAGTCCTTTAATTGGCTATCGTTATAGATAAAATACGGTTTTATATTTTCTTCACGGCTTTTACTCAATCGGTACGCTTTCAATTCTTTGAATATTTCCGTCTCTTCCACAGTTACTGCTTCTTGTACAACAGTAATTTTGTTTTCTTCTTTAGCAGGGATTACTTCACTTAATTGTTCCATTTGTATAGTCTCTGATTTATACTTCTCATATCTTTCAGTATAATCTTTTACAACATCCTTATGTAAAATTAAATATGACTGTGCCCATTCCAGCAGCTTCTCATCAGATACAGACGGCTCTTTGGAGTGCTCACACATTTCTTTTATGTATTTTACTAATTGATCAGCACGTATAACCTTCTCCTTCACTTCCTTTTTCGCATACTTAGCATTAAGAACCGTTTTAGGATTAGACAATACTACTAATGATTTATAACCATCTTCAAAATACTTATCCACAATAAGCTTTGTTAGAATATTACTTTTATTATTAACTCTTATTTTTTTCATTAATTCAAGATGGCGCTGATTCTGGGTAATGGGAGAATATATACCTTCCTTTTTCTTTCTGCCGCCAAATTCTGCAGTACGAATAAAATCTCCTGCGCTATTGATTTCAATATCTCCGATGAGATTCTTACACTCAATAACAAAGCAAATTTTCTTTGTAAACACAAGATAATCAATCTGTGAGCTAAGTTCTCCATCTTCCAGATATAAGTCGTGCAATATGTACATCGGCATATGGCTGTTTTTCAGTTCAAATGCTATATTTTTCTCTCCAGCTATACCGTATTCCAGATATTTTATATCTTGTCTTATAATAGCTTGACCTTCCGGATTAAGTAATGGCTCTAAGGCTTTCAACTTTTCTAATTGCTCATCTGCATTACTACTCTCCTTAAGGAAAACTGGTTCTTTCAATCTATCAAACAACCCCATACATTAAGCCCTCCTCTTTGTAATACAATTAATTGAATCTCTTGGATTTCAACAACAAAATTTACACTTTAATAATATACGCGTCTATCATGCCGTCATAGACATCGTGGCTGTAGATGAATCCATACTTTTCATACAGTGATCCGGCGTTGTTCCCATTTGACACGTGAACAAAGATGTATCTGACATCCGGTACACTTCGTAGCCATTCCATTCCTTTGTCCATCAGCTCACTGCCGATGTGCTGTTCTCTATATTCCGGCAGCACGTAGAGGTTGTTGAGATGTGATGCTACAGCCGGCACAACCAAATTGCTCGGGTATAGTTCTCCAGCGTTTTCAGGAATCAAGTCCGCCCATCCCGGTCTCGCTTTCTTAGTCTCCTCTGTCACAGTGTCTGCTTCGCAGAAAATATATCCCACAGGCTTATCTCTGTCATACGCAACATAAAGAAATCGTTTTTTCGCCCCATTGAATGCTGGCTTGAGTCTATTTTCAAAATCCATCGATTCTAATATTTCTTTATACTTCACGCCCCTATCTGCCTGCAGCTTCATTAACGCATTGCAGAGGTCCCTGCACTCCTCAACAGGGCCGTCCGAAGACAGGTCCTTATATGTTATGTTGATCATACCTCAAGCCTCCTTCTATTTCACCAATATTTTTCTCTTTAGTTTAATTATACCAGATATGCAAGAGAAACGGAATATACTATAATTAGTTTATAAGACAATCGCAAAGAATAATTTATTATCTTTCATAATTTCATAACCTCATAAGTTCAAATTTGCCGCTTTATCTTGTTGTTTACATAAGAATCTTCAATAGTCCACTAAAAGCCGTCACCAATGGTTCCCATTCAAACAATTTAAAAAATTCCCTCGAACTTTTAGCCGAGGGAATATAAAACACATCATAATATTAACTTTAAAATCAGCAAATTCTTTACTTTCAAGCTATTTCTTCTCAAGCAACACAACACATTCCACGTAGCTTGAAAGTACTGGATTAATGTCATTGAAACCGTTCGTTCGAGGGAACATATCCATTATAAGAATATGAATGAATTCCATATACATCACTTCTTTTTCGACAGATTTTTCTTATAATAATAAACGCCTCCAATACAAATGATTAAACCTGTAATTGCCGGTTTTAATACGGACATTCCAGCTTCTCCACTAAATACAACGCTCCATATAATCTTTAATAAAGCTGCTGCAATCACAACTCCTAGAAGCAATCTCCAGTTTTTTTTCCAAGCAGCGATAATAAGAACAATAAAGAATATCGGAACAGATAAGCTCATTATAATTTTAGGTGCAGTCCATACTCCTTTTAAATACTCCATTTCATAGGCAAGAAATGTCATAACCTGAGGGCTGCTTGTTTCAGGTGCAGGAAACCAAAACATACTAGTAAACAGTGCAAAAATAGAAGCAAATATTCCAGTTAAGCTTTTCTTAAATGCAAAAAATATAATCGGAATTATAAACAAAGGTCTTATATACCAGCTCCATATATTATGATGTCTGGCAAATGCCCAGTTGAATATTATATCATTTATTAAAAATAATATTATAAATACCACCGTAGCTACCGCAAAAAAAATTCCTAATATATAATCCATTTTTTTATTCATAATGAGAACCTCCTTAATTTCTATATGGGCTTTATTCCGTTAAAAATAATGTTAAGTAATGAATCAACTAATTCATTAGTATCTTCACTAAAATTGATATGATTAGTAACGCCATATTTATTTAATATATACTCATTTACCGTTTTATTAAGAGATTGCAACATCATGCTTAAAGCCAGAGTATCAACCTCACTGTTAATTTCACCTTTTAATTTTGCATAATCAATCATTTGAGCAAATATAATATCTGATCTTTTTTCTCCCTCTTTAATTACTGCCTGCTTAGCATGTTCATTGCTCTCTTTTAAAAACTGTTCACCTAAGGCAGCATATTGTGGATTTTTTTTAGCAAATTCAATACCTTTGATGAACAGTAAGCGAATTTGCTCCAGCAGTGTTAATGTTTTAAAATTTTCTAAAATTGTAGTGAAAAAATTAACCTTTTCTTCAATTGCTAGAGTCATTATATAGATATAAAGGTCAAGTTTGTCCGTAAAGTACTGGTAGAAGCTTCCTTTAGCAATATTTGACTTCTTGCATATTTGATTAATGCTGGCTGTGTCATAATTTGCTGAGGCAAACTCATCAATCGCTACTGAAATAATTAAGTTTCTTTTGTCCTCTGACAAATTGAAAAAAGCTGTGTTTGGCATTTTTACGTCCTTTCATACTTTTGTGACCACATGGTCACATTGCTATACAACCATTATATGACCACATGGTCGCATTGTCAATAAAAAAATCCAATAATAATATCATAGCCGCCAAATCTGTCTCTTCAACCCTATCAAATTTTCATGCTCTTATCAACAATTTTCTCAAGTAGGTTTTCAGTATTTAATATCAACCCTCGTATCGGACTTTCACCGACTAGTTGCACCCATGCTGGGCGCACAGTAAAAAACGCGCACAAAATATAGCGTGTTTTATAAAATACGATTTATTTTTTTTTACTATCAGCGATACCATCTCCACGTGCGCCATTATCGAAAACATATCAACTGGATTTTTGCATATTTTTTCATATCAAATGCATAAAATATGCAATTTTAAGTTGTAATCAAGCAATAAGTGCATAAATATTATGTCATCATTATCACCGCTTCAAGGGTTAGTTGAGTGCTTTACAACGCAGTCCGAAATTTCTATTATTGAAAGAATTTCGTCAATAATAATCTGCTCATGCATAACCCACTGTTAGGCAATTTAGCTTTCATTAATTGGCAAACTGTGATTTTTCCAACTCCCATTGTGCCGCCTATCAAATATACTGTTTTCATATTGTATCCCTCTTTAAATTTCTGCATGTGTAAATAATTATATTAATAATTTGTACTTCGCATTGTCTTGATAATGACTACATCTGACTTACTTGATTAAAGCCACACAGCCCAATCACCATATACAAATGTTCCGCTTCCATGATGTAATTTTCCCTCTATCTTCAGTTGTTCAAATGCATCCCTCATTCTAACAAGTATTTCGGGGTGAATGTCTAATGTGTGATGGGCAGGAAATACTCTCTTTACTGGAAGTGCTGCAACTTTTTTCAGAGACGTAAGATAGGCTTCTGGATTAGTAGATGGATAATAGGCAAATAATGTATCTTTATAAACCAGATCACCGGTAAACAGATATCTTCGTTCTTTTTCAAAAAAGCTCATATGTCCAGGTGAGTGACCTGGCGTATGCAGAATATGAACGGAACGATCACCAAGATCAATAACATCCTTATCTTTCAATACTCTTGTAGGTGTACCCTGAAAGAAATCATAGGTATCAACATTATAACCTTCCGGCAAGTCACAGCGATCTATAACCATTTCCCTGATTTGTCCCATAGTAAGTGGAAATTCTCCGTTTAACCAATTCAGTTCAGCTTTATGAGCATAAAAATCGGGGAAATATTTATGACCACCAATATGATCCCAGTGAACATGCGTTGCCACAGCTGTAACCGGCCTGTCAGTCAACTTGATTACCTCGTCGTAAATATTGCAAATACCAAGTCCTGTATCAATCAAGAGGCTACGCTCAGAACCGTTAAGCAAATAGCAATGAGTTTCCTCCCAATGACGGTACTCACTAATAATATACGTTTCTTTGTCTATCTGATCCATTGTAAACCAATCATTCATTTTCTAATTCCTCCAACATATTATTAAAATTCTCTGTTTATCGTTTGGATTGATTATATAAACAATTTGCATTTCGAATTGTCTTGATAATGACCGCTTAATACACAGAATAGGAATTTCCTTTAACGCCACAGTTTGTTAATTGTAAAAATCAACCTGATAATCTTTATCATCAGAAGCAGTGTAGGCAAATTTTGCCCACTTTTCACGCACTTTTTCTTGGTTTTCCCATAACAAGCTGCTCATTTTTGAAAGATCAGGGTTGTTGTAAATCCATGATTAGCAACACTCTTTATCTGCATTGTTCCCTCATGGGCTTCCACAATCTGCCGGACAAGCAGTAGCCCTAAACCATGTCTCAAATCCAGCCTTTCATCAGTGCTGTTCATGTAATGAGGTTTTTCCTCTAACTCTTGCAGCTTTTCAGACGATAATCCAATACCATTATCAGCGATAATAAGGATAAGGGAAGCATCCGAGCAATCAAGGGACAGCTTGACATTACAGCCTTGCGGATTGTGTTTCATACTATTCTGTACCAAATTGCTTACAGCCCGTGAGATTAAACGGGAATCACAGTCTATTGCGGCTGTTTCAGCAACCGGAGTGATTTTAATATTAATGGAATAAATATCGGAAACACCCGTATTGAATAATTCTGCCACATAGGAACGCAGTAGCTTTGATAACCGAACAGACTCCTTGTGTAACGGCTGCATTTCATAGTCCAGTTGCGATACTAAATTCAAATCCTGTACCAGCTCTTTCATCTTAACGCTTTGCTTTCGTACAATTTCAGCCTGTTCCCTTACGGTGTCGCTTACGGTTTCATCAGTCGCAATGCGTCCAGCATACCCCATAATCATAGAGAGTGGGGTGCGTATGTCATGGGATACTCCACTAATCCAATTAGCGCGGGCTTCGTTCTGCCTACTTAAAATTTTAGAAGCTTTATTTACACTGTCAGCCACTTCCGATAATTCGCCGCCGATAGAAAGAGATACTGGTTTACCATTGGAGAGTGTTTCAATGGATAAAATAATCGGCTCTGTACTCTTGATGATTTTCTGCTTCGACAAATGATAAGAGAAAAACAGCAGAAGCAGATCAAACGCTAACATTCCTGAAAAATAAAGCGGCAGAGTTCTAATCGCTTGAATAGAAAAATAATTGCTTGTAAGTTTGGTATAGCTGTCTTTCGGATAGCCCAATACCAGCAGCCCGCTATCGGTATTCCAAACAAAAACAGGATAATCTTCAAGATAGCCCCTTGAAAATTTAGCAACATCCGTAACGGTATAATCCACCGGAATGTTTTCCGGAGCATTAACAGACCACATGGTTTCTCCTGCTACATTGAGGAAAATAGCCCAAATATGATTGCTTTCCAATTTATTGCGGGCTTCATCTGATAGTCCATCCAATGTAGACGCTGCGGCAACTTCTTCCAACATATTATTAGGTGATATAGCCCCATAGTCCTCTTTAATAACACTATGAAAAGTCCATCCAAAGGCAATAATATTGATAAACAGCAACACAAGAATAAAGCCTGCAAAAGATACCAGGTGCTTAGATATATACTTTCCAAATGATTTCATAGCGTCACTTCCTTGTATTCAATTTGTAGCCTAATCCCTTGATCGTAATAAGGGAAACAGGTTTTGACGGGTCTGTTTCTATCTTTTCCCTTATGCGCCGTACATGGGCATTTAGACTGTTTTCATACCCAAAAGGATTATCCCCCCAAAGAGCTTCGCAAAGCGCGTCCACAGTGACAATTTTTCCATCATTCCGGGCGAGTGTTTCAAGCAGAGTATGTTCTTTTGCTGTTAAAGGAATGACTTCACCTCTCCTGCTTACCTCTGCACGACTGAAATCAATTGTACAACTGTCCAACTTCAACAGTGGGGCATCCTCTTTATAGCAACGGCGCAAGACTGCATAAACGCGCAATAATAATTCCTTCGGCATAAATGGTTTTGCAATGTAATCATCTGCGCCGAGACCTAAACCTGCCAACTTGTCCGCAGCTTCGTCTTTGGCTGTAAGGAAAATAATCGGAACATCAGTAGACGAGCGAATTTGTTCCATGAGCAAAAAACCATCCCCATCCGGCAGCATAACATCCAGAATTACCAAATCAGGTTTTTCTTCTTTTGCAGCTGCAATGCCCTCTCGGACAGAAGCAGCCATAACGATATTTTCAAACCCGTCGTCCGTCAGGATGGCCGTCACCATTTTAAGCAAATCCGGCTCGTCGTCAACCAGCATGATTTTTTTTGTTTTAAAAAATGAATTGTCCACAGCATCACCTCCATCTGAGAATTATTATAACATAGATTGCTTGTTTAAAGTATCGCCTCGCTGAAAAGTAAGGTAAAAGTAAGGACGCGAGAATGTAGATGTCAGGATGGCGTTGTATCATCATAGGAGTATCGAAAGGAGATGTTTCATATGAACTATATTATCACAACAGAACAGTTGACGAAAAAATACAAAAATTTCACTTCCGTTAACGATGTTTCACTTCACATTCGGAAAGGCAGTATTTACGGTTTCATCGGCCCGAATGGAGCAGGAAAATCCACTACTATGAAAATGTTGTTGGGGCTGACCGTCCCTACAAATGGCAGCTTTACCATTGATGGGAAGCACTTTCCAGATGATCGACTGGTAATACTGAAAGAGATTGGTTCTTTCATTGAATCGCCCTCGTTTTATGCTAACCTGACAGGCCGGGAAAATCTTGACATTATCCGCCGGATTTTGAGGTTGTCCAAAAGCTCGGTAGAGGACGCTTTGGAATTAGTTGGTCTTACCGAGTTTGGCGACCGTCTGGCAAAGAAGTATTCGTTGGGTATGAAACAGCGTTTAGGCCTTGCCGGGGCGTTGTTGGGGCGTCCGCCTATCCTTATTCTGGATGAACCGACAAATGGGCTTGATCCGTCCGGTATCCATGAAATCCGTAATTTGGTGAAATCCTTGCTCAACCTTTACGATTGCACCATTTTAATTTCATCGCATATGCTCTCTGAAATTGAATTGATTGCGGACGACATTGGTATTCTCAATCACGGGCGTTTATTGTTTGAGGGTAGCTTGGATGATTTACGTCAAAACGCATTACAGTCCGGGTTTGCTGCGGACAATCTGGAGGATGTGTTCCTTTCAATGGTTGAAAAGGACAATACAGCAAGAAAGCAGAGAGCAAAGCTATGAGGACACTTGCAATCGAGCTTCGAAAAGAGAAACGGACAGGCACTATTCCCGTATTGTTAGCGGTTGGTATTTTGGGTGCTGCATACGCTTTTGTCAACTTCCTTGTGCGAAAAGACACGCTTTTGAACCTGCCGTTAGATCCAATGGATGTTCTGCTGACCCAACTTTACGGCATGATTATGATACTAAATATGTTTGCCATCATAGTAGCCGCCGGTATAGTCTACAACATGGAATTTAAGGGCAATGCAGTCAAAAAAATATATATGCTTCCTATAAGCGTTCCGGCTATGTACTTTTGTAAATTTTTGATCATAACCGTGATGTTTTTGGTGGCTATCACCCTGCAAAATCTGGCACTGGCGCAAATTGGAATGACAGACTTGCCACAAGGGGCGTTTGAATTAGGGACGCTGATAACCTTCGCCGGGTATTCGTTTATTACTTCCATGCCGGTACTGTCCTTTATGTTATTGGTTTCCTCGCGCTTTGAAAATATGTGGGCTCCCCTCGGAGTAGGGATAGCCGGATTTTTAAGCGGCATGGCTTTGGCAACATCAGATATGGGGCTGCTGCTTATTCATCCCTTTGTTATAATGCTAAAGCCTGCAGTAGCTATGAGCGCACAGCCTGATATGGCAGTTACTATTGTATCTATAATCGAAACAGTCCTTTTCCTTGGCGCAGGATTATGGATGGCAAAAAACCTGCGCTATGAGTAAGGAGGTAAACTGATGAACTTTTTAGAATTGCTCAAAATTGAGTTTATGAAAGTGAAACGCTCTAATATTATTCCCCTGATTTTCGTTGCCCCATTGTTGGTGGTGGCGTCGGGAATCGCCAATTTGAGCAGCTATTTTACGCCTGAATATACCAATGCCTGGCCTGCCATGTTCATTCAGAGTGCTTTGGTCTATGCCTACTATCTGCTACCATTTTCTATGATTGTAGTCTGCGTGATGATTTCAGGACGGGAAACACAAAACAATGGGATGTTAAAAATGCTGGCTCTGCCAATCAGTCGTTATATGCTCTCATTGGCAAAATTTTGTGTACTTATGTTTTATCTTTTCATGGAAATGGTAGTTTTCCTTGTAGTATTCATGATTGCCGGGTTGATTGCAACAAGCTCAATGGGTATTACTGAAACGCTTCCAGTGCTTTATCTTCTGAAATGGTGCGCGGGGTTGTTCCTTACCACGCTGCCTTGTTTGGCAACCATGTGGGCGATTACGGTTCTGTTTGATAATCCATTGCTTTCTGTGGGTTTAAACCTGCTCCTTGTCATCCCCGGCGTCTTGGTGGCTAACACACCGTTCTGGATTGCTTATTCGTATTGTTACAGCGGCTATCTGGTGTCCTGTTCGCTGCATGATTTCACAGCATCATCCCCCGATACTGCATTTTCGCTGATACCGTTCCTGCCTTGCGCGATACTGATCTTTGTGCTGGTTCTTGTGCTGGCTGTCACCCAATTTGGAAAGAAAGAAATGAGGTAAATATGATAGAAAATAAAAAACTTCAAAAATTAAGTGTGGCAGCACTGGTTGTTAGTGCCCTGCCACTAGCAACCTTTCTCCCAACGCTACTCAAAATTACTCTTTCAGAGGGAGTACGCAGTATTTGGGCGGGAGCAAATATCGTCTTTGTTCTTGTGGCTCTGTGCCTTTCCGTTATCTGTGTACGGAGCAGCGAAAGCCGTAGTGCCGTAAATATTATTTCTACGGCAATCAGTGTCTTTTGGGTACTGATGATAGTTGGAATTGTTGTTCTGGCTTTGTTCCTGAACTTCCTTCAATAATTAGGATATTGATTCCATAACGACTTACTAAAAAGGAATTAACGATAGGTCTCAGTAGCTTATCGTTTATCAGCGCCGGATCACTTAGTTCAGAAATTATAATATGTTCCTTTCCAGAGTAAAGCTCCTTTGCCATATGAAAGATGACATATCCATCTAAATCCACACCATGAATGCGGATAGCTTCAAAATGAATGAGTTGGCTGTCTACACACACAATTTTTTGTCTCATTCCAAACAAACGCATCTGCAGAGAGTAAAAAAATAGCGGCTGCATATCCGTAGCTTTCTTATAGCTTCGGAAACAGACCGAATTTACAGATACTTTGAAATCTCTTTTTATGCCCTGCATTTCTAAAAAGCATTTGGTTTACCTCGCTTTCTACGAGGTTGCTCGTAACCTCTATAATCCTTTGCACTCGCAGAGCAAATGCCTGAATCTCTATCTCTATCATTTATTACGCTATGTCATCTATATTTCCCCCTAAAAACCAGAGCAAAAATCGGGCATTATTCAGCCTGATTTTTACCCATTTTTTGCTTCAAAACCACAACATATTGTGTTTAGAGTGTCTTATTTATCGTTTTGACCACAACGTGTCATCAGAATCACAGCTTCAACGTGCCTTGAGTGTTTATCACAGACACATTCTCTGTTGAACTCAAGCTCAATGATACCAATACTTCGCTGAGTTTTTATTTTTGAATTATATCATGTATTCCTATGAAATGCTTGCTTATAATGTTTTCGCATCTATTTTATCATATTTTAGCAATTGGTATTGATTAGGAATTCATTTATAAGGAAAAAGAGGGCAATAAATGAAAGCTACAGGAATAGTTAGGAAAATTGATTAGCTCAGAAGAATCGTAATGCTGATAGAATTAAGACGAACACTAGGAATCTATATAAAAGACCCGATTGAGATTTTCGTGGATGCTGATACTATCATTCTAAAGAAGCAACAAGAGACTTGTTGTAATTCTGTAATAGCACTTAAGGTATTAAACAGAGTTTATAAAAAATTGAGACAGCTTTTTTAGAACTGTCTCTTTTGTTTAGAATTTGGTTAATTACACTGCTATAGCTTTGTACTCTACTAAATAATCACTTAAACCGTATGATGTTATCAATGATTTTAGCAGTTCTTCAACTTCATCTTTTAACCTGGTTAAGCCTGTATATTTGCTAGCTTCGTTAAAAATCTTTCGACTTTTATCTGGAACATCAATATTGTTTCTTGCTGTAGATGGCATTAAAGCTAAATCATTTAAATAGCTATACACATTCTTTAATAGAAGAATATACTTATCTCCAGTATAGTATTTAGAAGTCTCCATATTATAAGCAATTGCAACAATATCATAGCTACTTAGTGATATATCTTGGTCTGAATCTGCTTTTAGTGTTTTTAAAAGCCTTACAATACGCTTGAAATTACCACTTGTATTTCTATCCTTAATATCTAACAGAAAATTGTGATAAAAAGGAGTGTTTAGTATTCTTTCTTTTTTATACTTGTCTAAAACTTGAATCCCTCTGTAGTGTTTTAATTTAGTTCTATCATAATCAACTGTATTAAACCAATTTGATGGTACTACATCGACTTTCCTTCTTAAAGACCCACCAGACAAACCTATAGCTTTAGCACCACTACAGTCAACGTCTGCTTGTGGAAATGCAGATGTCAGATGTTTTTCACTTGTAAGTCTCAACTCCATCAAATCATCTATAGGATTACCTTGATAAGGATTTGATGGCACTAGAGGATGTTCTAATGCAATGTACCTATCAATTATGACTAAAACATCAATATCACTATGTGCTTTGATGTGAGTATTGTTAGAAACTGAACCTTGATACTCATATTCAAAATTGAGTGATGAAGTTTTAATCTTATCAAGCTGATTTTTAACTCTATCAGCTTCCTTATAAGTATTTTTCGTGTAAATGTCATCTACTGGAGCCATTGCTTCAATGAAATAATTTTGAATATCATTTGATTCTGAAGCCATTTTAATAAACTGTTTATAGCTATCAATAGTATAACCTTTATATCCATAGCTTTCTTGAAGAATGTTAATATCATTCTTTCTGCTTCTAAGTTCTAATAATCTATTTGAATAATTTTTAGCCATTAATCCTCCTAAGTTCCATACTACCGTAGTTTTCACGATTTTTCATGTCGTTATAATAGTTGCCAATTGCAGTTTCAGTATCTTCATTAAAACTTACTGTACAGTTACCAACATGCTTATGAAGTTCTGCTATATTGTTGTTAGGAGTATTGTCGTATGAATAATTTAACTCATACCCTTTCATAGGATAATATGTTATCTTCCCCTGTACACTAAATGATTCTGAGGACGAGTCTTTTGATTTCATTGAAACTAAAATTTTATCCCAATCTTGTTTGATTAGTAGTATTCCCCCCCAATCAAAGGTTTCACCGGTAGTTTTCTTAAAGGACTTGCCTACAATAGAATATTTACCGTTCAAGTTAGGATATTTGAAAATTTTGGCGAACCACTTATGCTTCCATAGAAACTTTGAAAATAAAAAATACAATATTCCAAAAGTAGTCGCCAAAGAGATTGTTATTGATATTGGTTTTTCTAAAAGCTGTGCAAATAAGTCTACTGAATCATTAAGCCAAGCAGACATTGTCACTGATAGGATTGCTATAAAAAATATGACTTTTTCTTTAGGGTGACCTGAAACATCATAACTGTGCATCTGTCACCTCTTTTTATTAGACTGGCTTAAAATACTGCCAGCTAAAGTTTTTGTTGTATCACTATATTTGTCACTTTGTAGTACTTTTGAGGCAACACTTTCCATCTTACTGCCTGTTTGATTCTTAGTATTTGATTGTGAAAGTGCAGAACCAGCTAATGTCTTTTGAATTTTTGAAGAGTTACTATCTTTTAAAATATTCGATGCTAAAGAACTAACTTCTTTACTTGTTTTCTTATTGTTGTTCATTATTTTATCTCCTTTGAATAATCATGTTTAGTTGATAATCGACTTAAAGATTATTCAAAATTCAGACAAATCCACTCATAAAAAACTTCCTCCTTTGTTTTGATTTAGGAAGAAGTCAAAGAAAATCACAGTCAACTACCCGAAAACGAACAAACGTTTCGGTTGCATATAGTTAACTAATCTGCTAGAATGAAGTTGCGAGAAATCAAGCTAACAGGCTTGTGGAAGTCCTAACTGCTACCAACAGTTGAGGGCTTTTTCTTTTTCTTCTTATATTAAGTCATTAGACTTACCTATCTTTAGAATACATGAACCCACACTCTTTGTCAATATATAGTGCATTCAATTATCCAGCATACTATATATAGCATCTCGTGCTTTCGAGACACAACTACAAATCCGATAAATCAATAGAATCAAACAATGTTTCTGGGTCGATATCTTTAACATCATACCCTTGCTTAATCTTATCTTTTATAGCTTTTCTAACCAATTCATCGAACTTTTCTTTCATTATTTTTTCAGTCAAATCTTCTTCTTGTTCATTCTGCGTGATTAAAATCTCATTAACTCTATTCTCAAACAAACTAAACAACTCTGAGTCATAAACCAACCTATTTTCAGTGTCTTTTTTCATTAAATCATACAGATTAGCATAAAATGCTTTATCTTCTTCAACGATATCATTAATATCTTTTTTCCCATTAAGATAGAGAAAGTAGTCAGAAAATCGTCTATATGTTGGAATATCTTTGTAACTACGCACAAGCATATTGATAAATGCATATATATCTTTACAGTAGTCTTCAGACTCAATATCTCTCTTTATTAAGCCTATTAAATCACTTAACAAATCAGTTTTTTCAACACTTAACTCTTTAACACCAAGAATCTTATCTCGCTGAATTAGATGGCGATAGCTAGCCAAGACATTTTCAAACTCTTCTTTTGTTTCAATTCCATCATCAAATAAGTTTTCAAAAATTATTTGATATTTTTCAGAAGGTAAATCTTCATCCTTTTCATATAGTGCAATGTAATTGTCAAGAGTTGGTCTTGAAATATCTAATTCTTTTGCAAACTCCAAAAGTTTAATACCAAGTTCTTTAAGACGTAGTTTAATTTCCATTTTCACCACTCCTTCTATCTTAATAATAGCATATTTTTCAATTTTTGTAAAGCATTTTACATCTAAAATGTAAAATGTAATGCATTTTCATTTTACATTTAATTTTACATAAAAAAGAACTCAAAATTGAGTCCTTTTACAAGTTGTTTTTATTAATTATCTAGTCTCATCTAAAATAACCCCAAAATTAAAGAGATAAGGCTATTACCAATGAGTTCTAAGTTTGAGTTTCCTGACATGAATTACAAAGAAATTCAAGAGTCCTTTTTCCTAAATAACTTAATCAATGAACTTGATTCCAAGTTTATTTAAAAAGAAATCAACATGTTCTTCAGACAGTAAATGTTTTCTTACGTTCTACATAAAATATCTAAAATCATATGCTTGGTTATAAATAACTTCTTCTTGTTTCGACATCCTAGATAGTACCTTTGCAAAATCTAACGTAACCGGTAATACCTTATATAGACTATCTCCACTATTCCAATTCATTTTTGTAAGCATCAGAATCTCATTAACCAAAGTTTCACCTGAAGCTTTTCCATAATAGCGCCTAACTAACAATGGTGAAGGAATACCTCGGCCACCTTTATAATAATTCATTTTACCTTTTAAATCCTCATGCTGAATTGTTCCATGTGTCCAAATCAAAAAAGAGTCATCTGTTACCTTGATAGTTGTTCCTCTTTTAATTGCAAAATTAGCAGCCCCATCTGTTGCTCTTTCTCCAAAGCGAATAGCTCGCCATGGTGACAATTCTTGAATTTGCAATAATTCTATATCATCAATGCCTTCTAGTGCTTGTGTAAATCCCTTAATTTCTTCGTTCGTAAAAGGAGTTGTTTTGTGAACAACAATTCGACTAAGTCTTTGCGTTGGCGAAGAACGATAGTATTGTTCGCGTAAGGAGCTCATGACTGCCCTTGCTTCATCGCATTTCATATATGGATTGTGTCCTTTAAATTGAGGATTTTCAATTTTTCTCATAATAAGTCTAATTCCAGTACCAGTACAATCAAATAATTGACTACATCCTATTGAAATACCTTTTTTCTGAGAATACGCATAACTAATTCCTACAAATGCAGTATCTGATTCAAAAAATGCTGGATGCCACAACACTCCATTTGCTTTAGCATATAAGCTTGTAGATAGTCCCCACATAACCTTACAATTATCATAATAGTTAATTGACTTTTCTTCTATAAACTGAATTTTCACACCTTTATCCGTTCCATAAAGTTTAATAGCATCATGTAGATTAAAATCATTAATTCCATCTATGTCTTCACGGAATCGCTTAAATTTATTTGGAATATATATAATTAAAACATCAGTTTCCAAAGAATTAGTTGCGATTTTATCAATACCTCTTTTTAGCATTGCTACAAAAGCATTTCTAGAAATTGCTAAGGCTTTCTTTTCATCATAAATTAAACATCTCAATTTATCATCTTTATCAGGAATATCCAAACCTCTTCTATAAATTGATTCAAAACCTGAATATGGCTGAAGGAATCCATCATTTGAATTTTTCAATGTTCCCTTATTTTTCAATCTATTTAAATGAGATATTAACTTATCAACTTGTTGATCTGGTGCTATAATACTGATTCTTATTGATGCTCTTATTATACCTTTAGAAAATGACACATCTATTGGCGCATAAGCAATTAACCCTTTTATCTGATTAATTGTTACTTTTTTATCATCCTTATCCACATTAAATGACATCTTAGGCTCTTCAAATTGATACGAATCAATGTTTGGCCATGATAATTTTCTATCTAGTCCATTGCTACTTAAGCAAACCTTCGAAAAACGTAATATGAATTTCTTCTTTTCAAATATGATTTCTTTATTTTGTACAATTAAAAGATTATTCCATAAATACAATTTTTCGTTATATTGTTTATTATATAATTTAGACATTATGTCATTAATTAACGTCTGCTTCTGTGTATCTTCAATTTTATATCCATCCTTTTGTTCCATATAAACCGTAGGAAGCAATGACAAATAAAACTTAGAGTTTTCATAATGTATATACATCTCACAAGCATCATACTTCCAATAGTTTTCCATGTACTCTGTTCTTGAATTCAACAGGTAAAATTTTAATTTGTCAAATGGTTTAATATTCTTTCTTCTACATAAAACATCTGAAATAAGATCATATAACATTCCTATATAGATTGAATTATCACGATATAAATCTTTAGCTGGAATACTATCTTCTATTATTTTAGAAAGTATATGTCCCTTAAATACACTATTAATATCTTCCTCATTCTCTAAACAATATATGCGTCCAGAATATAATGCCGCAATAATTTTATTTCCTACGTTTACTCTTCGAAGCTCTTTCCAAGATGTAATGTCTGTCTGAAAGGACATACACATAGGTATTTCTTCAGCCAAAAACGTATTTGTTTTGATAAAATGATCCGGGTGTTTTGCCATAAAGGTAATAGGCAATTTTCTCTTGTGAAAATTTTTCCATTGTCCATCAATTAATTCATTGGAAATCTCTACAGCTTGATAACATTGATATAATATTTCATCAAACCCATCTATTTCTACAATTGCTGACAACTCATTAACTTGACAGATTTTTTCCATCAATTCTCTTACACGTTCGTTAATTTCTCCACCTTTTTGAATCATCCATATCAATCCATACTTTAATGATTCAAAATTGTTCTCTAATTCTGACATAATAGACTCATCGCTACCAGAATAGCCTATTACAATTATTCCTTTTCCATTAATTTGTCTTACGAATTTATCACTAATCAAGTTTTCAAGACTTTGCAACTCTTGTGTAGTATTTTTTATTTTATCGTATCTATAATCTCCATGCAATTTATATATTTTTATAAAAGATTCATCTCCAGTCATAGTGGCATTAGCTTGATTAGCGGAACTATGCACTTTGAAAGACTGTGTTGGTGATAACATACTTATACCGTTTTCAACCAATGAATCAAAATTTGTTGTCCATACACTCTGTACAAACCCATTAATCATTAGATGTCCTAAACAGAGATGTCCTAATGATGGCTTTCTGTCTCTAACCAAGTCCTGTATAAATTTTTCTCTAGCAATACTTGTGGGGAAACATTTTTCAAAATAATAAGCATATTCAATAGGAGACCATAGGGGAGGATTATCTAATGTGCTGTCAAAATAATTTTGCAATTTAATTCTGACTTGTTTAGATTGAAGATCCTTCATAAATTCAGACGATGTATTTGTATTTGAACAGAAAATCTGTTGTTTAAAATACCAAACAAGATTTCCGCCAGTGGGTATACCTGCTTGTACAGATGCACCAGAACCAAGGAAAAAGTCAAAACTATTTTTCCCCATAATCTTAAATGTACGAATAAAATCACTTTGATTCATGTAACGCACTTTTTTATACCTCCTGTCTATGATTCCTTTGTTTTATTAACATTTGAGTTATTAAGCTCTTAAAATTTCAGTAATAATCTCATAATATAATCCTGCAAATATCAATTACATTTTTAATTATACTTCATTATACAATAATTTACAAATAATTGTCATTTTTTCCATCATAGGCACGATTTTTTAAGTTATTTTATAATGTGTTTTATATAATTTTTATTTCTTTAAAAAGAACTTGCTTTTATATGTTATATAAGAAGAGAAAGCAACGAATATTATTTTAAAATTTTAATTGAATGAGAGGATTATAATATGACAAGAAATGAATTTAATAAGGTAGTAGTTAATGAGATTAATAAAGCTGAATTTAAATGCTCTTCAAGTGGTAAAAAGGTTAATTTTGAAAGACAATAAAACTCATAGCGCCGATTTATATGTTTTATATAAAGTTTATTTAGGGGTCTACTTCTGAAACATTTATTTTTTATACTAAAGTTTAATATACTTTACAATTTATATGCACCTTTGAAATATTTATTTTTATTATATCATAATTTTCTAATAAATATTATAGAAATCGCTTGCATGCATAAAATTATAATTTAGACAAATTAGTCACCTGAATTCATACATTTATTATATTTTTTCATGCCATACTTATTCGTAAAACCAAAACAATCTAGCGAAACTCCTTAATTCCGTCAAATTGTTTCCTCCCCTATGCAAAAATTCCCTTGAAACCACCTTCCAAAAGGATTAAAAACACCTAATTAAAATATTTTTTGCATGAAAATTTTATGTATTATTTTTTATTTTTGTACATAACTTTGTTTAAGGGGGAGATAATTTTGAACTTAACAATTTATTTAAAAAATTCTTGTACAGATATGATTGAAATTACGAATAATTCAATAGATTTAATTTTGACAAGCCCACCTTATTGGATGCTTAGAGATTATGAACAACAAGATCAAATCGGACTTGGTATGACATATAAGCAATTTCTTTATTATTTAAGGAATAATATAATTGAATGCATTAGAGTCTTAAAAGAAGATTCATTAGCTATTTTTATAGTTGGTGACATTAGACCCAAAGCAGGATATGGTGGAAAAGAAGAAGACTCAAGATGTAAAACATACCCTTTACAAGCTAATATAATTAATATCTTTGAAGAATTTGATTACGACTTGTTTTCACATATTATTTGGAGTAAGACAAGCAATAAATCTTCAAAAATAATACCTGGTAATGTTGATAGTGAATTTGTTTATCCTCCATATATACATATGGATTTATCTAATGAACACATTCTTGTATTTAGAAAGCCTGGAAAACGTAGAGATATTCCTCCTAGAGAAATATATAAACTTAAAGGAGATGTTATTGATAAAAAAAGCGAAGCTACTATATGGTTGAAACCTATCTGGTTCATCGAACCAGTTAATAGTAAGACAACGAATCATCCTGCTCCTTTCCCTTCCGAATTAGTTGAACGGTTAATTAGGATGTTCAGTCTTAAGGAAGACACCATCTTGGATCCATTTTGTGGCTCAGGAACCACATTAAAAGCCGCTTTTAAGCTAGAGCGAAATGCAATAGGTTATGAAGTGAATGAGAACTACTTGAAAGAAATTATTAGCCATAATAACCTGTATAGGTATTACCTTGATGATAAAGGAAATTATTGTTATAACTCATATCAAAATTGGTATTGGACACTTTCTTAAAAGGGTCTTATATACTCTCTTGTATTTGTTATTTTTAATATATCCAAAATAGTTTTCTCATAAATTTGTTTGCTTATTTCGGTAGAATAACCAGCCCCATAAGTTCTTTTTAATGCTTCACAGAAATCGCGGTTAATTATTAAAAAATTACTTATTTTAATATTTAAATTATTATAATAATATAACGGCATAAATTCAAAAACTCTTTTCCATCTCCATTCTCCTTTTGTTGGATTATTTTTCCTTTTTTTAACCCTAGGATTTGAATACCCTTCCAAAGTTTCATCATACCATAAAGGAGTCATATAAGATATATTATTGATTTGACAATATTCCTTTCTATTCATAATTGGCTTTTTTACTCTAGCTATGAACAATTCATCTAAAACCCAGTTTTCTGGGATATAAAATTTTTGCACCTTTTGTTTAGAAGCACCTTTGGTTTTAATAAAAATTACTATATCATTCACACCAAGATCTAGTGATGTAAGCTGTTCAGTGGGACACCAAATATGACTTTCTATTGCTGGCTTCACACCGTCTGCCCCTTCATAAAAATTTTTAGAAGTCTCCATTAACCAAATTTTTTGAATACTATGTTCTCTTACCTGTAAATTTAATAATTTATCATAATTACTTTTGCCGTATAATCTTAATTCTTCAAAATTCAGTTCAAAAACATCTATAACATCATCCTCTAGTCCTATAGGTAAATAATCATGTTTAGCTACTATAATGCATCCGTTTTTTATTTTAAATTCGTTATACTGCTCTTTATATTTCTTATCTGAATGATATTCAAATTGTGATGTTCTAAACTTGATTTCAGCTGGTCTTTTACCTTTCAAATCAAACTTTACCATTATCTCATCAATATCCGGAAACCTTGTATTTCTAATGCGTAGCATATCAGATACCTTTATGAATTTTGATTTTTGATTTAAAAGTTTTCCATTAATGTAAACTGGTCTTAATTTTAGAGTATTATTATCAAATGAATAATTTATGAAGTTATAAAGAAATTCTTCTCTGAAATTAGACAAAAAATCCATAAAGATTTTCTCTCCTTTCTAATATGTATAGTTTAGTAAATGCTTCTTCTTATTATTTCCTAAATTGCACATAATAAACCTATAAAAAACATATTAGTAACATTATATACAATTCCGCGAAACCCCTTACTTCCGCCAAATTGTTTACCCACCTATACAAAAATTCCCTCGAAATCACCTTCCAAGGGAACATAAAGCACAGTAATATTTAATTAAACAATAGTAAAACCCTTTGATTTCAACCTATTTCTTCTCTATCAACACAATTGTCTCCACGGTGTGGAGTGTTAATGGCAGATAGCAAAAAAAAGGTTACCAGATGACTACCGTTGTATAAATAGTTAACTAACGTTTATATTACACTAATAGTACATAATGAAAAACATCATTTAAACTCAGTTAAATTATTTCCATTTAAATCACATTTATTGTATCGATAGCTATCTAATCATCCCCCTCATTATTCATAATGTAATCTCCAATATTTTTTCAATATGTCTATTTAGCATCTATTACATCCGAGCTTGCCTACAGATACTACGTAATATTTGAACCGCTTATCGCCTAATAGCTTGATACTGTTCTTCATTGTCAGTTGAAAACCTGCAGTATGTGCTACTTTCTTTCTGTTGGTTTGAATATTTTCAGCTAGATTAGTTATGTTCGCTCTTGCTGATATAACTGTAATACTTCTTGTCATCCTTTGTTTTTTCCTTTACTATAGTCGGTTTATTTATATTTATCATGCTTACACATTCATCATCTATAACTGTTCCCTTGCGTGCATCTTTTCCATTCTTTATATAATTGCTGCATTGCCATATGCAAGTCATTAGCTAAATTGTATATATTTTTTGCCTTGTGTTATTGTTAACGGTAAACACTAAATCCATTTAACAATTTTACAAAATTATTTATTCCGCCAAATAGTATAACCCCCTATACAAAAATCCCTCAAACTTTCATCCAAGGGAATTAAAAATTAAAAAATTACGAAACCCATTGATTTCAACCATTTCTTCTCTATAAACACAACTGTCTCAACGTGTACCGAGTTCTCATTATTGATGTCAAGGTTAAGCAGAACATATCATCCATTGCTAAGTATTTTCATGGTTAAATGAAACATATCAATGGTTTTAAGGTTCTAGAGTACATATCGAGTGCCAGTGGTGTATCACTGTTTAAGATAATGTCAGTAGTTCTATTGTAATAACTTGATGTAGTTGCTGACCATAATTATTTAAAGATACCAGAAAATCTTAATAGATGACTACTGAATTTATATTCACCCTACTATAGGTATTTCCATATGCTAAGCTATTGCTGATTCTCATTCACTATGGCTTGGTTTGTAGTCGACGATCGATTTTACGAATTTTCGAGCGGTTTCAAGATTACTCTCACTGTTAAGATTACCACGTTCCAGTATTGCATATACCCAATCTTTTTTATCTTTGTTAACAGTTTTATCGAAGCTCTCGATATCACCAATAGGAACTATAAACAAGCCAGCAGAACGGAAAAAACTATCAATAGCACAAAATGCCGCTGGTGCCTCACCCGTGAAAACAGAAGAACCATTTTTCTTAATCATAGATCGGATTTTCCCGTTCTCTGCGTTTATACAGGCATAGACCTTGTTCATATTATCGGAGACATTATTCCAGTTAATCCCAAATGCAGAACTTAGGCTCTTAAGTTTGGCACTATCATCTACAATATCAAAATCAGGAATTGCGACGACGGGAACTTTTAAAGCATTTAACGCAGCGACTACATCTTTCATTCTGTCTTTTCCTCCGCAATGTGTGAACATAATATCCGGAGCCGTTTTTCCATCACTCTCAAAAATCGCGTCAAGAATTGCACGGTAAAACAAGCAATCATAATCACTCTCGCAAACTACTATCTTTTCATGGAAAAGGCCATTCAAAATATTTGAATACCGCAACAAAGGGTTACTCCAGAGCTCCTTGATTTTATCGTTTCCAAGAGTATTCATGTGATTTGTGTTGTCATCACGATTTATACGTATTACGATAACATTGTTATTGTCAGCGTCTAATAATCCATTTATAAAATCCGCGCTGTGTGTAGCAATAAATAGCTGGCGTTCACATGGATTATTCTTGGCTAACATCTTGCCGAGAATTCGCGCTTGTGGTGGATGTAAAAACGCTTCGGGTTCGTCGATGAGGGTAACGGAGTGATCCGAAGTGAAAGTATCAAGCAAAATGCTGGCAAAGCTACGCATACCATCACCTTGTTTATCAAGCAAAGGTAGGGCTCTAACAGCATCATAATACGAGCCCTCGCCGTCTCTTTGACCTTCCCATGAGGGACGTTTGCCGACTTGTAAAGCAACGTTAGTGCCTGCACGTCTGTTTACTATAAGCGCTTCCCCAAACGCCTCATAGAATAATTTTGAAATTGTATCTTCTATTGCATTAAACTCATAAACAGTATGCAATGAATTGTGCTGTTCTTGCGGAGAACCATTATAAAGCGGCTTCGTCTTCGAAGCAATCAACCGTTCTTCTGTATCCAGTCGATTCACAAACAATGTGAATAAGATGCTCAGCGAGTGATTATTCCACTGTGATTTCCATCCTTGAGGGTAAGTACCATTTCCTCCAAGCCAATAGTTTCCGTCGTCATCAAGCTTAAACTTGTTGACAACAAAATCATCATCAAATTCGCCTACGTAATCCGTTGTCAACTCTGACACAATAACAGAAGGACTTCTTGCATCCTTAATACGCAATTCAATATCACGTAGAACTTGACTCTTACCACTATTATTAGCTCCAGTAAAGACTACGATGCTGCCGTGAGTAAGCTGACGCGCAGTCCCATCGTTAAAAGTGATACTGTTTACAAAAACCTGTGGTTTTTGAGGTGCCTTTAACTCTAACCTTTCAACTTCTGTGTCCATTACAAACTCCTTATTTCTGCCAAATTGTTTTCTTCCATATCAACACAACACACTCCACATGCTCCGTTCCGGGGAACATGTCTACGGGGATTGCTTTTCTTACTTCGTAGCCTCTTTTTACAAGGTATGCCAGGTCTCTTTCAAGAGTTGCCGGATTGCATGAAATATAAACCACTTTTTTAGGATTCAGTAAAATCATTGAGTTCATAAACTCTTCTGTGCTTCCTGATCTTGGTGGATCAAGGAACACAACATCTACTGACTGCTTTTTAGCAGCCATTTGGTTCATGAATTCACCTGCGTCCTGATTGTAGAAATAAATATTATTTACTTTATTTCTTTTGGCATTTGTTATTGCATCTTTTACAGCATCACGGTTAAGCTCAACGCCTATTACCTTATTAACATGGCTGCTGGCTATTATTCCTATGGTTCCTATGCCGCAATATGCGTCAATTATTGTTTCTTTTCCTTTTAAATCCGCCAGCTCAATTGCCTTTCCGTATAAAACCTCTGTCTGAACAGCATTTATCTGGTAAAATGATTTTGGTGAAATTCTAAAAACTTTGCCGCATAAAGTATCCTCTATAAACCCTTTGCCGTACAGCACTTGTTCTCTTTCTCCAAGAACCATGCTTGTCTTTTTGCTGTTCACATTCATGACTATTGTTGTTATTTCCGGATGTTTCTTCATAAGAGCTTTAATAAAATTATTTTTCGATGGAAATATATGAGAAGCAAGCACCAGTACAACCATTATTTCACCGCTTAAATGACCGGTTCTTACCATCACATGCCTCAACAGTCCTATTCCTTTGTCTTCATCGTATGTTCTTATCTTAAATGATTTAAGCATACCTCGGATAGTGACAATAATATTATCTGCCCGCTGATCTTCTATTAAACAGCTGTCTATGGGAACAACCCTATGAGACCCTGCCTCATATACTCCTGATATGACATTGCCCTTTTTGTCTGTATCAAATGCCGCATGGACTTTATTTCGGTAATAATACGGACTTTCCATTCCGATAATATCTTCCACCTTGCAGAACTTCTCCAAAAGAGCATTTACTTGTTCCTGCTTTTCCAGCAATTGCTTCTCATAGCTGAAATGCTGCAACTGGCAGCCTCCGCATTTATCTGAAACAGGGCATTTAAGTTTTTCTAAATCATTATTTTTTTCTATTTGCATCACATTCCTCACAAAATCTTTTATACTCCAGTTATTAGTGTTTCTTTAGCTTCTAGATTTCTCTCAGAAATTCAGTAAACTTATCCAAACCTTCTCTTAACGTCATGGAATCAAATGCATAACCTATTCTTACGCTGCCTTCCATTTCAAAACATGAGCCTGGAGTAAATAAAACACCTTTTTCTTTTATTAATCTCACACACAAATCGTATGATGGCATATCCTTCTTATAATATACAAGAGCTGTTGTTCCTGCAACAGGTTTAATATAACTTACTTCCGGAGTTTCATTCACCCACTGGTCAAGTATCTCCCTGTTTTTGATTAATATTTTTCTGTTTCTTTCAAATATCATTTCCTTATTTGCCAGAGCCATACTTGCAAACAAATCATCCAAGACACCGCAGCTTATTGTATCGTAATCTCTTCGTTTACGGCAAGCTTCTATTACTTCTTCACTTCTTGATACAATCCATCCCATTCTGAGCCCTGCAAGGGAGAATATCTTAGACATGCTGCCAACTGAAATTCCCTTTTCATATATATCAGCAATTGAAGTCATGTAACTTCCATCTTCAGAAATTCCTCTGTATACTTCATCAGACAAAATGTATGCATTGACACTTCTTGCTATTTCAACTATCCCCATCATAACATCATCCGTAATCCATGAACCTGTTGGATTGTCAGGATTGTTTATTGTGATCATCTTTGTGTTTTCATCAACCAGACTTTTCAAAAGTTTCAGATCAGGAAGAAAATTATTTTCCGGTGTCAGCTGGAGAATTCTTACTTCAGCTCCAATTGATTCAGGAATGGAGTAATGCTGCTGATAAGTAGGCATTACTGATATCATGTTGTCCTTTGGTTCTATCATGGACATTATAACCTGATGATTTGCACCAACGGCACCATGAGCAGGAATAACCTGGCTGGGTACAATGTTCTTATACAAGCTTGCTATGCCGTCTAACAGTTCCGGAGAGCCGTAAATGTGGCTGTAAGTCATTCTTTTGTCTTTCAGTGAGACTAAATATTTATCCGGATTTTGGCCAGAAAGTTCTATTAATTCTCCCAAGGTCATTGAATCAATACAAGTTTCACCAAGGTTATAGATTGCATCATTTTCATAATCGTTCATCCACTGTTCTACTTTAAAAGTTCTGATTTTCATGTTACCCTCCATTTTATAATATTGTGTTATTCCCAAAATCATTGCCAAATTTATAATTAAAACAACATCTAAAATTTTATTAATATTATAACATAAATTTTTCTGGTTTAATACAATAATTATTACTGTCATAACTCCGTATAATTTGTATTAAAAAAATATTTGATTAAATAGAATTTTCGATAATTTTTAACAATAAGCCTATGTTATACTCTCATAAATCAGCTGATAAAAAAATATAATAAGGAGAAAAACATATGGTAAAAAAAAGTTGTAGAATACTTTCTATGATCCTTGTTTTTATGATGGTATTTTCCATGTCATCATTTGCCGCAGTCAATACAAATGCATCAACAGCATTTGACCAAAAAGTGCTTGCTAGAATTGATTCCAGAAAAGCACTTGAACACATTAAATACTTAAGTGAAACAATTGGTCCAAGGGTAGCCGGAACAGCAGAAGAGAGGCAAGCAGCAAATTATATCAGCAAACAGTTTGAAAAATTAGGATATGACGTTGAGGTTCAAACTTTTAAAATCAATAATGTTGTATCAGAATTGACTGTAGACATTCTAAAGGATAAACTTTTTATGGTGAATACAGCAACTGGCTCAGGGTATACTGATCTGGACGGTATAACAGGCAAACTGGTAGACTGTGGTCTGGGAGCGGCTGCAACTGATTTTCCTGCTGATGTTAAAGGAAAAATTGCATTTGTACAAAGGGGAAGTGTTTCATTTGCTATCAAGGCACAGAACGCTGTAGAAGCAGGTGCTATAGGTGTCCTTATGTATAATAACGCTTCGGGAAACGTAAATCCTACTTTAGGAGAATACAAAAGCACAATTCCATATATATCCATATCCCTGGAAGATGGGCAAGTAATTTTACAAGCAATGAAAAATTCTGATGTTACAGTTACAATAAAGGCAGAATTAATGACAGAGTCACAAAATGTAATTGCCACAAGAAAACCACTAAAAGCAAATACAGGCATAGTATACATAACAGCTCATTATGACAGTGTTCCACACGCTCCCGGAGCAAATGACAATGCATCCGGTACAGCAATGTTGATAGAATTTGCTAGAATCTTAAAATCATATCCAACTGATAAAGAAATAAGATTCATAGCATGCGGTGCAGAGGAAATAGGATTAGACGGTTCTTATTACTATGTTGAACATCTTTCTAAGAATGAGCTGGACAATAGCATTGCTAATTTTAACATGGATATGATTGCAACCAGTCATGGCCCTTGTAACATACTGTATGCAGATACAACAAACGGACAGCCAAACTTAGTTACAGAATCAGCAGTGGCATCCGGAATGAGATTAGGCAACAACATTCTGGAGGTAGGTAAAGGTTCATCATCAGACCACAGATATTTTGGTGAAATAGGAATTCCTGCAGCATGCTTTATTTGGGGAGATGAAGACGGTAATTTGGAACCTTGGTATCATAAACCAGAGGATACAATCAAAATTAATATTAGTTTGGACAGACTGCAACAGGCAGGAGAAATGATTGGTGCAGCCCTCTATGACGTTATTAGAACAGATACACGCAACTTAGAAAAAAGTGCTATAAGAAGAGACGGAATAGAAGAGAAAATTAATTCTTTTGGTATATCTGAATAAACAGCGCTATGAAATTGTCTGTAAATTAGTTATGATATTAAACCTCCTATGATAAATTATATATCATAGGAGGTTTTTTTATGGTTAAGATTCATCTATTGTAAACCGTGTTGTATGCTGACCATAAGCAACCTACAGCCTCGTATGATTTGCACAGCCAATGGACAGCAAGCAGCTTACTTAATCTGCTCATTTATATACCCCTCTATAATTCTCAGGCAGCAATCCTGCTATTTTCTTCATTGCATACTTTATGGCAAAATCTTCATAATCTTTTTTATTTTGCTCTGTTTCTATCATGGGAAGTTCAAATTGTTTACCGATATTGATATGGACATCTGCATAATTAAATGTTTCCGAGCCCATATCTTCTTTATTTATTGGCATCAATTTTTCTGTCCCGTATAATCCAATAGGTACAATAGGAGCACCTGTCATTTTTGATATGAGAAGGATTCCTTTCTTTGCTTCTATCAGACTGCCAACCCTGCTTCTTGTTCCTTCCGGAAAAATCACTATGCTTTCCCCTTGCTTAACAAGCTTAATAATCTTCTTAAGACCTTCTCTATCAGCAGTATCAGGTTTTATGTTTGTAGTCTTTATTACATTTATCCCAATGCTTGTCAAAGAATTACTTGAAAGCTTTACACCTGCAACAAATGTTGGGTCAATCTCCTTTAAAGCCTTTTCTAAAACTAATCCATCAGAATTGCTTAAATGATTACATATAAAAATAGTTGGTGTCTTTATGTTCTTTAGGTTTTCGCTTCCTTCTATGTTTATGATTGCATATTTTTTAAGATATTTATCAACAACTTTTTTAGATATAAACGAGGAAAATTTACCTGGTAATATATTTATAATTTTTACCGCTGTAGAAGATATCATTTGCTTATTCCTCCCAAATTTTCTATACTCGAGATTATATCTTTAAACATGTAATGTGTCAAACATGACTTAGATTTTCTATATCATGGGAGGTTTTTCAATTGTAACTTTCTTCACAGTTTCTGAATTATTACTTAATGACCAGCAGAAATTCTTATTCCTTTTCTAAAAAGCTCCTAAATACCCTGCCAGCAATACAATGACAGCAAATATCATTCTGTATACAGCAAATACCTTCATGGGCTTTTTCTTTAAGTATGAAATGAAACCATTGATTACAATTAAGGCTACAATAAAAGAAACAATAAACCCTGCCGCAAGAGAAATCATCTCAGAGGAAGTTAATATAAACAATCCCCCTATTTTTACAATCTTTAATGTACTCATTCCGACCATGACAGGTATTGCTAAAAAGAAAGAGAACTCAGCTGCTGCAACAGTAGAAAGTCCTGCTATCCATCCTCCAATAATTGTTGAAGCTGAACGAGACATTCCAGGTATTATGGCTAGGCATTGAAACAAACCTATTATCAAGGCCTGTTTTGGAGTAACGCTTAACTCTTTATTTTTTGCACTGCCTTTCCTGAATTTATTCTCGGCATAAATCATCCATATGCCGCCAAGGAACAAAGTTATGGCTACAGGTATTGAAGAAAGCAGATATTCTTCCGCTAAGTCATCCAGCAGAATTCCTAATATACCTCCTGGAATGCAAGCAATGAATATCATAAACCAAAACTTAAATCCTGATTTTTCGTAACCAACTTTCTGCGGAAAGAAGTTAACAACAGTGTCTTTTATCTTTTTCCAGTAAAGAACTATAACTGCAAGTATGGCTCCAAGCTGTATTACATATGTGTACATTTCAACATAACTTGGTGTAGTTCCTTTAAATTTAATAATGTTTTCAAAAATAACAATGTGTCCCGTGGATGACACAGGCAAGAACTCTGTCAGTCCTTCAACAACACCTAACAGTATTGATTTAATAATCAATATAATATCCATCTAATCACCTTTTCTAAATATATTTTAATACAAGTATTATTATAACAATATATGGTTATTGCATAAACAAATATGCGGTCTAAGTGTCATAATTATCCTTTTCAAATGTTGTTACTCTGTTAATCTCCATTGTTCTAATTCACTAACTGCATATATTATAATAAAAACAGAGAAATCCAAATATCGATTTCTCTTACAATTAACATTCTTATCTTACAATTTTGAAAGGTATACTGTTTCCTTAAAATTTTCTACTTCTTTTTCTTCCTGTTCCAACAATCATTGTTTTAATATATTAATTTTCCACACCTTGTTCGCATCTTTTTTTGCAATAGCCCTTGTTGCAGAAATTTTCCTCACCATTGCACAGCATGTATTCTCCGCCTTCAATCTTTAAAATTTTACAGTTAACCAATGAGTCAGCAAGTTTCTTTCTTGCATCGTTGTATACCCACTGTACTGTAGTACGTGCTACATTCATTCGAATTGCACATTCTTCCTGTGAAAATCCTTCTATATCAATGAGTCTTACAGTTTCATACTCATCAAGTGTCATATTAATGATGTTTTCATTGTTTAGGTTTGAATCCAAAGGTCCGTATTGGCTGCTGTCAGGAAGACAACATACTCTTCTGCATTTCCTGGGTCTTGACATGTTAACACTCCATTGCTTATTTTTACTAATCTATCAATATTATAGGTGATTTTTTTAACAATGTCAATCGATACATTCATTGATGCTTGTTCAGATACATGACAACATTATAGAATAACCTGCTTTACTTAAGCATCTGGTCATTTTGATAAAAATCTTTCCATGGGTCATCTTCAGAAATTCTTTTAAGTGCATCTACCATGCTGATGCCATCCGGTTCAACGGTGTCAAGTTCATGCCAGGCAATGGGCATGGACACTCTTCCGCCTTTTCTTGCTCTGAGAGAATAGGGAGCAATGCTTGTAGCTCCTCTTCCGTTTCGAATCCAGTCGATAAATATTTTGCCTGTACGTTTTGATTTTCTGACATTGCTTGTGTAGCGTTCGGGCCACTTCTTCTCCATCACTTCGGCAACGCCTCTTGCAAAGTCATGGAATACATCCCAGTTAACAGAAGGTTTTAAAGGGACGACCACATGATATCCCTTGCCTCCGCTTGTCTTAAGATATGAATTAAGCGAAAGTTCAGTAAGAATACTTCTTATATCCTCTACACCCTGGCGGACCCTGCTCAGTTCCATCCCTTCATCCGGGTCAAGATCAAACACCATTACATCTGGTTTTTCAAGCTCGTCAACACGGCTTCCCCATGTATGAAATTCCAAAGTGCCCATTTGCACTTCGGATATAAGTCCGGATTGATTCTCAATATAAAAGTAATCTTCAGTTTCTCCGCTTCCTGTTGAAATAGGTATTGTAATGATTCCTTTGCTGCCCGGCCCGGGATGCTTTTTATAGAAACATGTATGTGATACGCCTTTGGGACACCGAACAATGCTTAGAATTCTTTGTCTCACAAAAGGAAGCATTCTCTCTGAAACCAATTGGTAGTACCGAACCACATCTGCTTTTGTAATTTCCGTGTCTTCGAATATTATTTTGTCGGGATTGGTAATCTTTATTCCTTCAACCATTAGGCTATTTGAGTCTGCTTCTACTGTCTTCTCCACTTCTGTGACAGGCGATTGAAATTGCAGCTGTGTATCTTCATCTGCTTTTTCTCTTTTTATGTCCTTAGGATTTTTATCTGACCTGAGCCCCTTGAAGCTTGCATGCCTCAATAGATTTTCTTCAGTCCATTCAGCAAATTTTATTTCCGCCACAAGTTCAGGTTTTAGCCAAGTTAACATTTCATCTTTTCTGGCTTTAGGAGCCAGCTTGAAGGGCGTATCATCAATCTTTAAGTTCATAAACTTTTCTTCAAGTACTTTCATGTCACTCTCACTTATGCCAGTGCCTGCACGACCTGCATAGACTAATTCCTCACACTCATAAACACCAAGGAGAAGTGAACTTACCCCGTATGCTTTTTTGTCTGTAAGAGTATATCCTCCAATGACGAATTCCTGTCTTTTATCACATTTAAGTTTAATCCAGTCACCATTCCTTGTTCCGCTGTAGACGGAATCAGCCTTTTTGCCAACTATACCCTCCATACTTGCTTCACAGACAGCAGCAAAGCTTTCTTTTCCGTTTCCTCTCACATAACGGCTGTAGTATAAATTTTCAGGTGCATTTTTCATTAATGATTCAAGCATTTCTTTTCTTTCAATCAAGGAAAGTCCTCGAAGATCCACTCCATCCAACGCAAGTAGATCAAACACGATGTATGTGAGACTTTTAGCCTTGCGATTTTTCAAGTAGTTTTGCAATGCCTGAAAATCAGTCTTTCCTGACTCGTCTGTTATTACTGCTTCACCATCCAGCACCATTGCCCTTCCGGCAGCCCAGTCAATAAGAGATGAAGTAATATCATTAAAACGTTTCGTATAATCATTGCTGTTTCTGGTCATCAGCCGGACGCTGTTGCCTTCTACAAATGCAACTATCCTATAGCCGTCATATTTCATCTCATAAAGCCAATCCTCACCCTCTGGAACTGTCTTCACTAATTTGGCAAGCTGTACATCAGCTGTTGTGAAAGGATTTCTTGTAAATTTTTCATCCTGTCCTGTTTCAATTTCCAACATACTGCGTCCTGTCCTGACACTGGTTGTATATTGGGATATTCCATCGTCCGTTTTTATATATTCATCTTTTTCCTTAAGAAAGAGCCAATTATCCTTAGTATCCCCTTCTTTTGCTTTCAGTCTTACTAAAGCCCACTTTCCCTTAAGCCGTCTTCCTTTCAGAACAAACTTAAGCATTCCCTCTCTGAGGTTTTCTTCAACATTCCCGTAAGGTTCCCATAATCCTTCATCCCATAGCATGACCACTCCACCGCCGTATTCTCCCTTGGGAATAGTACCTTCAAAGTTTCTGTATTCCAGGGGATGGTCTTCAACATGTACAGCGAGCCTCTTATCGCGGGTGTCATAAGAAGGACCCTTTGGAACTGCCCAGCTCAAAAGAACACCGTTCCATTCCAGACGCAAATCATAGTGATCTCTGCGGGCCATGTGATGCTGTATGACAAATTTCAGGCCTTCTTCAGAATTTTCTTTTTTGCCTTCCGGCTCCATTGTTCTCTCAAAATTTCTCTTTTCGTTATATTCGTTTAGATGTGCAGTCATTATCAAGCCGATTCCTTGTCTTTCTTAGCTTTTTCAACGCTGGCCTTCAGGGCTTCCATGAGGTCGATTACCTTGCCTGTATTGCCTGGCTCTGCTGCAACAATTTCTTTTCCGGAAATTTTTGTCTCTATGAGAGAACGAAGTCTTGCCTGGTATTCGTCTGTATATTTTGAAGGGTCAAATGGTGTATCCATTGAATTGATCAGCATCTTTGCCATATTAAGCTCCTGCTCGGATACTTCTGGCTTAGTATATTGTTTTTGAATTTCCTTGATGTCATCTGCATAGAACATTGTAGAAACCAGGATTCCGTCCTCCCGAGGAATAATTGCCATCAGTGTGTCTTTTGTTCCCATGACAGTCTTACCTATGGCAATTTTTTGTTCAGCCATCAATGCAGAACGAAGCAGCTCGAATGCTTTTTCGCCACCGGCCTCCGGTACGGCTTGATATGTTTTGTCATAGTATACCGGGGAAATCTGATCTAATTGTGCAAAGTGCAGAATCTGAATAGACTTTTCTTTTTCCGTCTTGATTTTTTCTATTTCTTCCTCTGTGATGACAACATACTTGTCCTCATCATACTCAAATCCCTTTACAATATCTTTTGTATTGATCTCCTTGCCGCAATGGGCGCAGGTTTTCTTGTACCTTATGCGGCTGTTGTCTTCCTTATGAAGTTGATTGAAATGAATGTCATTGTCTTGTGTGGTTGTGTACATGCCAATGGGAATTGCAACCATACCGAAAGTAATTACCGATTTACGTGATATCATAGTAGAACACCTCCAAAGACATTATTTCCAATTAAATCATAAGTATTCTGCAATAGTTTAAATGTTTTGGGGTTTCAATGGGTAACAATTTAATCAAAATATTACTTAATCTACATTCGTCAATTTAGTGCGCCCTCGCTAAATTCACCTTCCGGAGCAGGTTCAAAATTTCCGTCATTGTCAAAATCACTCCATACATTTCCTTCATCATCAAACCATATATCAAGCTTTCCATCACCATCCAGATCAAAACCTTCATGCCCTTCAGAATCTGTAAAATAACCTCCTTGAGGCAATTCTTGACTTTCATCCGCTACATCTGGTGCTGATGATTCGCCTTGTGACTCACTCATGGCAAGGCGTTCTTCCATACGTGTCATAACAGTGTCCCTGAACCACTCCATAGGTTCTATTTCATCAGTAGTCTTAATTAATTCTCCCTTAAAATAGTCAAGATTGTATGTCTGAGTAAATGTGGGAACAGAAACAAAGACTGTGCTTTCGTCTGCTTTAAGAATAAATCCTTGTGGGTATTTTTCTCCGTCTGAAAAGCTGCTGTTTATATCAAGCTTAACCTCTCCATCTGCTAAAGCTTTCCATGTTTGTTGATTGATGAGACACTCATCAGTTATAAATTCTGACTGTCCCACAAACTTTGCCAGCGGTGCCAGATCAATGTCTTCAGATCCATCTGCTTGAATAGTCTCCTGATTATACGGTAACAACTCAAAAGATATATTTTCGCATATATTGTCGTCCATAAACCCGCCGGTGAATGAAATACCTCCGGAAGACAGCTTACTCATGTCTCCGTCAAATGCAATCAGCGCACGCCCTTCATATTCACCAAACATATCCTCTCCTCCGTTTTTCCACGCAACAAAATAAAGAGTAACGGTTATATCAATTGATTTACCTGTTGAAGGAACATTCAAAGCTGTTTTTTTGGTATCAGATGTTGTAATAAGCCAGTTATAGACTGCTGAATCGCTTGGTTTTGCAGGATTGGCTGCATTGTTCGGATTGGAAGAATTGCTCCCAAGTTCGTCCTGCGGCTTAGCAGTTGATGATTTTGTAGTGCCTTTACTGCTGCAAGCACAAAGTGCTAATATTAGAATAAAAAACAAAAACAATTTTCGCATAATAACTCCTTTCTCAGGCGCTTTTTGTTTCAGCATATGCGCCGTTCAACATCATCATGAATGAAAATAACCTTATTGTCTATTCATTAACACGAATGAGTTCATAGAAATAGCCACTCATTAATTATAATGAGCGGCTATTCAAAGTCAGTATACTTAATTATTAGCCTCATTTCCTATGTGATAATTCATAGTCTTTAGGATAGAGACTATGAATTATAGTATTTCAATATATCCTACTGTTCCGTTTAAGCGAATGTGCTGTCCGTCTTTTATGAGTTTGGTTGCATTTTCAACTCCCACAACTGCCGGCAATCCATACTCCCGTGCTATAACTGCTCCATGTGTCATAAGTCCGCCAACTTCAGTGACCAAGCCCTTTACTGCTACAAACAACGGTGTCCAGCTAGGGTCAGTAAATCTGGTAACTAATATATCTCCTTCTACCAGATTTGCATCTTCCATGTTTAAAATAACACGTGCTCTTCCCTCTATAACTCCGGAAGAAACTGATAGACCTGCAATAGCATCATCCGGAATATTTTCCCGTTTATATTCGCCGGCAACTATTTCACCATCGGAGGTTATAACTCGGGGAGGAGTTAATTTTTCATATAATTTGTACTCTTCTTTTCTGTTTATAATAATTTGGTAATCCAGTTTGTTTGTGCCCACAACTTCGCGAAGTTCTTCAAAAGTGAGATAATATATGTCTTCTTTATCATTAATAGCACCGCTTATCACCAGTTGTTCAGCTTCTTTCATTAAAGCCTGCTTGTAGACAAAGTAGCGGCTGACTATGCTGTATTTTGGATATTCCCTAAATCCTGTGAAATTTCTTAGTATGTCAATCACTCGTTTTGTTTCTTTGACTTTTTGCGCACCATCCGGCAATTGCTTCAATCTATCTAATAATTCCTGTTCTTTTTTAAGAGCATCGTGTCTTCCTTGTTCGAATTTTCTCTTGCTTTCATCAGGCTCAAAGTTTTTGATGTTGTTGAGAATCATTGGTAGTAAAATAGCAGGTTTTTCGTTCCAACGGGTATTGGTAATATCAATTTCTCCGGCACACCTCATTCCATACTTGCTAAGAAAATCATAAATAGCATCTCTTACGTTCTGCCCTCCATCAAACTTAACAATTTTCTCTAAAAATTCATTATCTTTTTCATGCTTTAAATAATCAATTATTTCCGGATACGGACGAATTACATCTGCAACATCCAATATAGACAAACCCATTTCTGCAGTTATGTTGTTCGGTACAGATTGAGAAAGAATGTCAGCTGCGTTTTTTTCACCTAGCCAATCATACATTTTTTCATTGATCCATGTTAAAGCATCTAATGCAGTCATTAGCACAGCTGAACTTTTGGGGTCAAATATAATTTTCTTTAATTTTGGTATATCTTCCAGAATGAAATCAATTAATTCCACACCTGATTTATTATGGATGTTTTGTTTCAATTCTTCTAAAGATGATTGACTGTTTTTTATCAACTCCTGTACAATTTTCGGATCATCAACTTGCGAGTGAAAATCTTCCGGCAATCTGTCTTTATTGTTATTAACAGAACTCACCTCTTTCTTTTCATCTGTTAGAGACTTTGTAAAGTCTTGCTTTATTATGGTCATAAGTGCATCTTTCATAAGAGGATCGTGTTGACCCATGCTGTTTAATAAAGCATCTCTGGTATCAGGCGAAGCCAAAATCTGCGTAACATCAACGAACAGCCTTCCACCGGCTTTATACTTTGGTCCAAAAGATGTTAAATAAAACAAAGACATTCCTAATGGCTTCAAAGGGTCTGTCATCATTTGCTGATGACCGACAGATAGATAGACATGTTTTTCGTTTGTCGTTGCTTCCGGGATGGGATACAATGTTGTGATTGGTCGGCTCTGGATAATGTAAAATGTTTCATCAGCCAAACACCATTCAATGTCCTGAGGGTAATCAAAGTGTTCTTCTATTATCCTGCCAATATTTTCAAGCTGTAATATCTGATCATCTGTCAGTGCTTGCTTGTTCTGCTGCTCAGGTGTAGTCTCCTGTACAAAAATACCACCATCCTTTGAGGAATAGACAGCCATTTTCTTGTTTGATATATTCTTATGAATAATTTTTCCATCTTGTACCTTGTAGTTGTCAGCATTAACTATCCCGGAGACTAAGGCTTCACCAAGTCCGAAGCTGGCATCAATGGATAAAATCTTTCTGTTAGAAGTAACAGGATCAGCAGTAAACAAAATTCCTGCAGCCTGTGGGAATACCATTTTCTGAACAACCACAGACAAATAGACCTTGCTGTGGTCGAAGCCATTTTGAATGCGATAAATTACTGCTCTCTCAGTAAACAGAGAAGCCCAGCATTTGCTGATATGCTTTATGATTGAATCCTTTCCCATAATGTTAAGATACGTATCCTGCTGGCCTGCAAAGGAAGCTGTGGGCAAATCCTCTGCCGTTGCGCTTGAACGTACTGCATATGCATTTTTTTCTCTAAAACTTAAGAGAATGCTGGTTATTTCTTCTTCAATTTCTTCTGGGATGACAGCATCCTCTATGAGCCTTCGAATCTCAGCACTGATTTTATTTATTTTATCCCTGTCTTCTAATTTTAAAAGCGATAACCGATCAAGCAGTTCCTTAATAGACGGCGTTTCTCCAATGATTCTTTTAAATGCTTCAGTAGAAACACAAAAACCCTCGGGCACGCGTATGCCTTCAATCCTGGAAAGTTCCCCTAGATTTGCTCCCTTACCACCAACAGACATGATTTTTGTTTTGTCAATATCCTTAAACCCAAGAACATATGAACTCATATGTCTACCTCCTATGGCTTTACTATTTATATTTTGATTGTCTTTCATAAAACTATTAGAGTGAATATTTTTTTGACACTAATTTTGCTAGCTATTCATTGTATTATTGCCTCTTGCTTCTGCAATAATCCCCATTATAGCATTATCAAAAAATAACAAACAGACTACACTTATATTTTTTTATATGTTATAATTAAAGTGGAGATAAATAAAAGTTATGTACGAAATCTTGCGAGTTTTAAAAATAAAAAATACCATTAATCAATAAATATTTAATGGTATTTACTAAAGAAAATTAGACTTTTAATTGATCACTGAGAACCGTCCCCTATGATTTACACCCTTAGTGAGCCACGAAAGCCCCTGACACCATAGTAAGATTCTGCTCCATTGTGATAGACAAAGACAGTGTCATAGCGGCGATCACAAAACAATGCTCCACCGAGTTTCCTGATATTTTCAGGTGTTCTGATCCAGCTTGACGTCTTAGTATCAAAACTGCCAAGTTTCTGCAGCTCCCTGTATTGTTCTTCATCTAACAGCTCAATACCCATATCATCAGCCATATCAACAGCATTATTTTCAGGTTTATGTTCTTTCCTTGACTCAAGTGCCTCACGGTCGTAACATATACTTCTGCGGCCTTTTGGGCTTTCTGCTGAGCAATCATAAAAAATGTATTCATCCGTATTTTTATCATGACCAACTACATCCGGTTCACCACCGGTTCTTTCCATTTCATAAAGTGACCAGAGATTTTCAGAATCAATTTCAAGTTTTTCTTGCACCTTTGACCAGTCAATGTTCCTATGGCGGTTCATATTTTTTTCAAAACGCACTTTTAATATGCTTATCAGTTCTTGGTGCTGTTCCGGTGACAATTTTATTTTATTGCTGACTTTATCTATTTTTGACATGTGATTTCTCCTCATTAATTTTAATTTATTAAGATATAGTGATTATACCCAATAAATAAATTAGAAATCACCACACATTATAAGAGTTAAAAATCTCCTGTACTTACACCCGAAGTTTCAAATGTAGCCATTTCATCAGCAATTTTTAAAGCTGCTTCAACCATTGGAAACATAAGTGCTGCACCTGTGCCTTCTCCTAATCTCATGTTTAAAAATAATCTTGGCTCTATACCAATGTGTTTTAAAGCTATTAATTCACCTTTTTCTTCTGAAGAATGAGAAGATATCATATATTCAATTGAAAAAGGATTTAATTTTGCAGCTACAAGAGCTGCTGCAGAAGAAATGATGCCATCTAATATTGTTGGTACTTTTTGTTTTGCTGCTTCTAAAATTGCACCTGCCATTGCAGCAATTTCTAATCCTCCTATTTTAGACAATACATCTATTGGATCATCAGGATTTGGATTATTTATCTTAATTGCTTTTTTTATTACCTCATGTTTATGTTTTAAAGCATCATTTTTCAAACCGGTTCCGCTGCCTGTAGCTTCTTCAACACTGCAGCCTGTGAAAACTGTAATTAAAGCTGCACTTGGAGTTGTATTTCCGATTCCAACTTCTCCTGTTGCTAAAATGTTTTTTCCAGACTCAATTGCATTTGATGCAACCATAGCACCAGTCAATAAGCTTCTAAGAGCTTCTTCTCTTGTCATGGCTGGGCCTTCTGCAATATTATCTGTTCCGTTTTTTATGCGGTTAGCCATAAGTTCTGGTGGACTAATAGGACGAGATATACCTAAATCGGTACATACAAGGTCTGCTCCTGCATGATTAGTCAACACATTGATTCCGCCGCCTCCACTTAAGTAACTGTTGAACAATTGTGCAGTTATTTCCTGTGGAGCTGCGCTAACCCCTTCCTTTACAACACCATGGTCTCCGGCCATTAATAAAACTGCCTTTCCCTTGATTTCAGGATATGCAGTTCGTTGTATTCCTGCCAGCTGAACAGCAATATCCTCAAGCACTCCAAGACTCCTGGTAGGTTTTATCTTACCATCAAGTCTCTCCTGCATTTCTTTAGCTGAGTTAAAATCAGGCTTTTTAATACCTGATATGATTTCATTTAGTCTCAGCTCCAGTTCTTTTTCACTCATGTTCCTAATGTTTAAATCTTTGCAAAATCCATTGTTCATTTACACTCCTCCAATTAATAAAAAAAATAAAGTCCCGCCATAATATTATATGGTCGGGACTTTTCCGTCATCACGATGCTTTCAGTAAATGAAAGACTTTTTTCTTTCCAGGCAGGTCTCCTGACTCAGACTCAAGCATCCTTTTGCCCCTTCCCGGCATATGCCAGTGGTACGGCAAAGGATTCATCTTCACAGTGTTGGGTACGTAACGGACTTTCACCGTCTTCCCTATTCTCCCTAATGGGCACCTGAAATTTATATTTAATTAATTCAATTTTAATATAAAATTCAAGCTAAGTCAAATAAATGTAACTGTAAAATTTATTTTTCCATAAAAACAGACCAACCATATAAATATGAGTTGATCTGCATTGTTTATTATCTTTGAACTCTGCCTGAAGCATCGCCTTTTAATAAATTCTCGACCTCAGAAACAGTGACCATATTGAAATCTCCATTAATTGTATGTTTTAAAGCAGAAGCAGCTACGCCAAAATCCAAAGCATCTTTAAAGTCCTTACCTTCAAGCAAGCCGTATATTACTCCGGCTGCGAAGGAATCACCGCCGCCGACTCTGTCTACAATCCTGATATCATATTTTCTGGAATGATAAAATTCATTGCCATCATATGCACATGCTGACCAGCCATTGTCCGAAGCAGAATATGATTCTCTCAGTGAGCTGATTACATATTTAAATCCAAACCTTTCCTTCATTTGCTCAAATATATTTCTATAACCTGCCAGTTCCAATTCTCCGGAAGTCACATCTGTCTCACCTGGTTTAAATCCCAAAACTTTTTCTGCATCCTCTTCATTGCCGATACAAACATCAACGTACTGCATGAGATGAGTCATCACTTCCTTAGCTCTCTCAGATGACCATAGATTTTTTCTGTAATTCAAATCAACAGAAACTGTAACCCCATGTTTCTTAGCAGCTTTTAATGCTTCTTCAGTAAGGTAAGCCGCCTTTTCACTTAAAGCCGGAGTTATGCCTGAAAAATGAAACCAATCAGCATCTTTAAATATTGCATCAAAATCAAAATCACTTGCTTCAGCCTCTGAAATTGAAGAGTGAGCTCTATCATAAACTACCTTTGAGGGTCTCATTGATGCTCCAGATTCTAAATAGTATATGCCTACTCTTTCGCCGCCTCTCACTATATAATCTGTGCTTACTCCAAATCTTCTCAGATGATTTATTGCTGCCTGACCTATTTCATTTTTAGGCAATTTAGAAACAAAGTATGCATCGTACCCAAAATTGGCCAGTGAAACTGCTACATTAGCTTCTCCTCCTCCATAAACAACGTCAAAGGAATCCGCTTGTATAAATCTTTCATACCCCGGAGTTGAAAGCCTGAGCATTATTTCTCCCAAAGTCACTACTTTTTTCATATATCCTCCTACTGTTCTCTTACAGATTTTACCTTGTCAACAAATTCTTTAGCTGATTTGGTCATTTCCTCACTGGAACCCTTTGTTAAATTACCACCAACACCTACAGCTATACATCCGTTCTTAATCCACTGATCCACATTATCCAGACTTACTCCGCCTGTAGGCATGAGTACTGCCTGAGGCAAAGGACCTTTGACTGCCTTTATATACTCAGGACCAACGAGACTGCCCGGGAATACCTTGATAACATCTGCACCAGCTTCCATAGCCTTGATCATTTCAGTCAATGATACGCAGCCTGGCATATAAAGTATTTGATATCTGTTGCACAATCTTGCAGTATCAATATCAAATGCAGGGCTTACAATAAATTTTGCACCGGCCAATATTGCAATCCTGGCAGTTTCGCTGTCCAAGACTGTGCCTGCACCAACCAATAACGTATCACCGAATTCTTCTGTCAATGCCTCAATGACCTTTTGAGCCCCCGGAACTGTAAATGTAATTTCAATAGAATCTATTCCGCCGTTCATACAAGCCAACGCTATATTCTTTGCCTGCTGGCTGTTTTCTGCTCTTACAACAGCCACAACACCAACATTTTCAATTCTTTGCAGAACCTCATATTTTCTCATTTTCATCCTCCCTGATTTTTTATAATACAAATATAGAAAATCTATCTCACAAGCCATCCTCCATCAACTGCCAATATATGACCATTTACATAATCAGAAGCAGGACTGGCCAAATAAACAACCGTACCCATTAAGTCCGAGGTTTCTCCCCATCTGTCGGCTGGAATTCTTGATAGTATTTCAATATTTCTCTTTTCGTCCTGCCTTATGGGAGCTGTGTTATCTGTCTTAATATATCCCGGTGCTATTGCATTTACCTGAATATTCCTGTTAGCCAATTCGTTTGCAAATGCTTTTGTTAATCCGGCTATACCATGTTTACTGGCAGTATATGACGGAACAAACTTTCCTCCCTGAAATGACAGCATTGATGCTATGTTGATTATTTTTCCTCCGCCTTGCTCAATCATATATTTTACTGCTGTTTGAGATAGGTAATATATTGAATTGAGGTTTATATCAATAACCTCTTCCCAATCTGCATCCTTAAACTCTGTGATGGGAGATCTTCTTATGGTACCTGCATTGTTAACAAGGATGTCTATTTTCCCATACACTTCAACACATTTATCAATAGATGCCTTTGCCATGTCTTTATCAGATAAATCTGCCTGCATGAATTCTATTCTTCTGTTTTCCTTTTTAATTAAACTCTCGATTTCTTCCCAGTTTGTTTTGGAACGACATGGTAAAAAGATGTCGGCACCTGCCTTTGCCAGTGCAACTGCATAGGCCAGACCCAGCCCCTTATTGCCGCCGGTTATAACAGCAACCTTATTTTTCAAGGAAAACATGTCCATATTAAATTTATCTAATTCACTGAACATTTCATCCATAATTGATCTCCTTTATTTTATTTTAATATTATCTATGTGGTCCATATCTGTAAACTCGATATTTTCTCCAACCATTCCCCATATAAATGTGTAATTTTTATTGCCTACACCTGAATGTATAGACCAGCTCGGTGATATGACTGCTTGTTCATTCCTCATGACAATGTGCCTTGTTTCATCAGCTTCACCCATTAAATGAAAAACCAGCCCTTCTTCATCCATATCAAAATATAAATAAACTTCCATTCTTCTTTCATGAGTATGACACGGGAAAGTATTCCATACATTGTTTGGCTCAAGCTTCGTAAGTCCCATCACTAATTGACAGCTATCACATACATTAGGATGAATGTATTGATATAATTTTCTTTCGTTTGATGAAGCCAGACTTCCCAGATGCTGCGGTGTTATATACTTCATGTCAATTTTTACCGTAGGATATTCCTTATGAGCAGGAGCGCTGTTCAAATAAAATTTTGCAGGATTATTGCTATTATCACTCTCAAAACAAACTTCCCTGACTCCCTTGCCTACATACAGCCCATCCTTATTATTCATTTCATATTTTACGCCATCCAATGTCACATATCCTTTAGATCCAATATTAATGATTCCAAGCTCTCTTCTTTCTAAAAAAAAGCTTGTTCCCAGTTCCTTACCCGCTGGCAATTCCAATGAATCAACAGGTACCGCACTCCCCACGATTATTCTGTCAATATGACTGTAAAGTAACTTAAGTTCTCCATTTCTGAACAAATCATCGATTAAAAAATTATCTCTCAGACCCTTTGTATCCAGTCCCTTGCCTTCTATTGGGCTTATGCCATATCTAACTTCCATTTTTTCCCCTTTCTTCATCCATTTTTTAATTTATTACATATGCTTTATCAGCTTCAGCATGGGCCTTTGACCTTAAAGCGTATAAAATTACACATAGTATCATTAAAACATTTGCAACTACAATAGCACCCATACCGGCTGCAATGCCGTAAGCATCTGATATGGCACCAGTAAGAACAGGCATAATTATAGCACCCATGCCCCCCAGCACAAGCAAGACACCCATTGCTATAGGATACAGTTTAATGATATTTCCAACTGTAGAAACTGTTGTAGCATAAATACCTGCCATTGAAAATCCTAATCCCATTATGGCGAAAGTTATTATCTTTAAGTTGTTTGTAGAAAGCAATAATAAATAAAAGGCAGCTGTTCCAAAACTAGTTAGTAACAAAAGTGTTTTCTTCGATATTCTATCCCCTAAAAATGCACAAGTTAATCTTCCAACAAGAATGACCAACCACAACAAGGAAGCAAGCATTTGGGCATATTGTATGGTCATAATATGTGAATCAATGAAATATTTAACCATCCATCCGTTAATAGCTGCTTCTGCACATAAATAAAAAAACAATATACCACAGCTGATCAAGAAATCCGCATTTTTCAAAAACCCATATGAAACCTTTACTTTTTTAGCCTCTTTCTCTGCATTATCAATTTTCATCCTTGAAAATAAAAATATAGAAATCAAACAAAGAAACACCATAACACCGGCAGCAATTTTCCATCCCTGTTCATTGGAAATGTATGTGCATAAGATTACCAGGAAGGGAGAAATCAAAGCACCAACTGCAAAAATACTATGCAAAATATTGAGTGCCACCGGGCTGCTGTCAGACAGCTCATTAACAACTGAATTATTAAAGTTTGATATGCTGCCTCGGCTGAGTCCTGTAAATAAAAATCCCAAAATTAATAAAATTGGATTACCCGTTAAAATCATAATAGAAAATCCCATGACTACAAAACTGCATAAAAACATAATTGATTTTTTTCTGCCTAAGTATAACGGTAATATCCCTGCAATAAACCCGGAAATTAAATTGCCTACCTGGTGAGCAGATAACAATGCACCGCTTACCGTATCCTTCAGTCCATATTCAGCGCTGATTAAAGGAAGCAGTGACCCCAGACTCATGGCATATATTCCATTAATCGCAAAGACGAAAAAACAGCAATTCAAAATATATCTTTGTTCTTTGTTAAGCTGTGTGTAAAATGACTTGTTTTTCATGCTTTATTCCCCCAACTCACAGTTAACTGTTAAAGCTACTATTTTTTATTGATAAAATCCTCTCTGTAGGGAGTGAATATGTCTAAGAGAACCCCCTCTTTTGTACATTTACAGCCGTGAACCAAGTTAGGCATCTTATACAACGTATCACCTTTCTTCACGATGTTTTTAATTCCATCGATTTCAAACTCAAACTCACCTTCCAGGACATAGGAAAGCTGAGTATGAGGATGGCTATGTAATTGCCCCACAGCATCTTTTTGAAAATGTACTTCCACAGCCATAAGTTGATCTCCATACGCTAATATCTTTCTTTTTACTCCTTCAGATACTGTTTCAAAATTACAATCTTCTGCAAAAACAAAAGGCTCATTCATGATTGATTCCCCTAAGCATTTTTCTGACTGCACCTTTTTCTGATACCAATTCTGCAAAATATTCTTCCACTTTTTCTCCCAGTCGTGCCTCATAAAGATTTACGCCAAATATATTTGCATTTGACAGGATTGGCTTAAGCTGGTCATGAAATGGTCCTTTATCTCCAAGAGCAATATCTGCCACACAAGGCACTACTTCTTGCAGAAGCGGATCAGAACTTAACTCCATTTTATCTCCATTGTCATCAATACCCATCAGATATCTGCACCATCCGGCAAACACAAGGGGAATAAGCTCTAAATCCGTAACGTTTAGATCTTTCCTTGCCATATAAGCTTTTATTGTTTCGCCAAAACGAATTCCCAGCTTCTGAGATGTATCTGTGGCAATTCTTTGAGGTGTATCCGGCATAAATGGGTTTGGAAACCTAACCTGTAATACTTCATCAATGAATTTTTTCGGATCAATTATTTTTGGATTAACGACTACCGGAAAACCTTCATTATACCCAATTTTTTCTACTAAGTTCTTAAGATCAGTATCTTCCATCTCCTTTGAAATTTTATGATATCCTAATAAGCAACCGAATATTGCAAGGGTGGTATGAAGAGGATTAAGACAAGTACAAACCTTCATTTTTTCCACCTTGTCAACGGTCTCTCTATCTGTAAAAATCACACCGCCTTCTTCAAGATTCGGCCTGCCATTTGGAAAAATATCCTCTATTATCAGATACTCTGATTCTTCTGCATTTACAAATGGCGATACATAGCTGTTTTTCGATGTGATTACGTCCTCCACATCTTCAAATCCATCATCCTTCAGCATCTTCCTTACACTTGGATCAGGCCTGGGTGTTATCTTATCAATCATAGACCATGGAAAAGAAACTGATTCGGAGTTATTTATATAGTCTTTAAAACCTTTATCAACTAAACCCTTTGCTGCCCAACTTTCAGCAAATGCGCTGACTGCCTCATGCAGTCTTGTTCCGTTGTGAGACATATTGTCCATGCTGACCAGTGCTATTGGCAGTCCGCCGTGCACATATCTTTCATAAATCAACGCTGTTACCTGTCCAAAATAACTTGCTGGGCTTTGAGGTCCATTTTCAAGGTCCTCAACTACATCAGATAAATATTCATCCTTGACGCCCTTTAACTTATAACCCTTTTCAGTGATAGTAAAACTTACCATTTGCAGACTGGGGTTTGCAAAGATTTCTTTTAATCTGCTCCAGTTTGTATCATTTTTTTCATCTAAAACCAGCGATTCTGCAATACTTGCAATGACCGTCTTTTCTATGGTGCCGTCAACCTTCAGTGTAACAAGGACTGTCAAATTATCATGACTTTGATATATTGTTTCTATGCTTTCTCCACCAACGACAACAATCCCCTTGTCACTTTTGCCAGCATTCAGTAAATTCTGCTGAACATTTGCCATAAATGCTCTAAAAATATTGCCTGCCCCAAAATGAATCCAAACAGGATTCATTTTCGTATTCTCCCTTACCTGTTCAATATTAAATTCCGGAAGCTTAAATCCGGCCCTTACCCAATCATCTCTATGTTTTAAAGCATCTAAATTAAGCTTCATTTCATACCTCCGACAGATTACTTGTTTGACTTTTCGATTGCTTCCCATAATCCATTCAGATAGGCTGCACCTAAAGCCCTGTCATATAGTCCATAACCGGGCATCGCTTTTTCTCCCCAAATCATTCTGCCATGATCAGGTCTGATAGGTCCGTCCATGCCAATATCATAAAATGCTTTCATGATTTCATACATATCCAGAGAGCCATCTGAAGACAGATGAGCTGCCTCATCAAACTTACCCGGTGCTAAATGAATTATGTTTCTCATATGTCCAAAATGTATTCTTCCCTTGAATCTTCTTATCATATCCGGTATATCATTTTCAGGGTTTGAGCCTAAAGAGCCCGTGCATAATGTAAGACCATTGTTGACTGAGGGAACTTCATCCAATAATCTTTGAATATTTTCCTTGTTTGATATAATTCTTGGCAGATTAAAAACTGACCATGCTGGATCATCCATGTGAATGGCCATCTTAATTCCATATTTTTCGCAGGTGGGCATAATCGCATTTAAGAAATATACAAGGTTTTGGAATAACTTTTCTTCATCAACATTTTTGTACATCTCGAACAGTTCTTTTACCCTTGCCAGCCTTTCCGGTTCCCATCCTGGCATTACAAATCCATTGGAATTGGCATCCATTTCTTCAAACATTTTAGCAGGGTCAATCTTATCTATAATCTCCTGATCATAAGAAAGAACCGTTGATCCATCAGGTCTTTCTTTAGCAAGTTCCGTCCTCGTCCAATCAAATACGGGCATGAAATTATAGCATACTAAATCAATGCCTTCTTTACCGAGATTTTCAAGGGTTTCAATATAATTCTCAATATATTGCTCCCTTGAGGAAAGACCAATTTTAATGTCATCATGTATATTTACACTCTCTATGCCGCTCAATTCAAGTCCTTCTGCTTCAACTTCTTCCTTCATTGCTCTGATTTTTTCTCTCGTCCATACCTCTCCGGGCTTTGTATCGTAAAGAGTTGTAATAACACCTACACAGCCAGGAATCTGTCTTATTTGCTTCAAGGTTACGGTATCATATTTACTACCAAACCATCTTAATGTCATTTTCATCCTTGTCATCACCACCATAGTTTTATTGAAAATTATAAAGCAAACAGTAATACAAATTAATCTTTGTAACAAATATTTATTTGTTTATTTTTGAAACTACATATTTATAAAAATCTTCTTTTTCTGTTCCCAGCATATTATCTTTTATTATGAAACCATGTTTATTGGTTGTAAGTATTACAATCATATTCTGTTTTTTAAAAACACCTTTTATAGTATTCCACTTTAACTCTGAATTTTCATTTTTAGTTTTTATATAAATACCATTGTCATCAAACCCAATCTCCATATCATACGGGACTGTTGCTACATGACTTTTGGCTCTCATATAGACTGCTGCAGGTTGAATAATCGTAAATAAACTGACTGCCATAACTAAAAGTATTTTTATAAATATATTTACTTCTCCCCAAAACTTTGTTGTCAAAAGTACCATTGCAACAGTAAATATAATATTAAGTATCCCTACCATTGAACCATAGACACCATACATAGATAACTTCCAGAGGTCAAAAGCCTTTGTTTCATAAATAAATTTATATTTCATTTTTTGTTTACCTAAATAGAGATGGAAGCCATAAACTAATTCCTGGAACAAAGGTAATGAGTATGAGTGTAATAATCATGCATATATAAAATGGCATTGTGGCTTTTACAACGCGCTCCATGGGTACTTTTGAAACTGCAGAACCAATAAATAAAACAGCTCCAACAGGTGGTGTTAAAAGACCAATACCACAGTTCAAGACTATCATAATACCAAACTGAACAGGATCAATACCAATAGATGTTGCTATAGGCAGCAATATTGGGGTAGCTATCAATATGATTGGAGCCATGTCCATAATGCATCCAAGCACTAAGAGGATAATGTTTAAAAGCAATGCTAAAACAATCGGATTATTGGAAATGCTAATAATCGCATTTGCTGCTAACTGCGGAACGTGTAAACGAGTGAGTAAATATCCAAAAATACTTGAAGTTGCAATCAATATTAGGACAATAGAAAGTGTATCCACACAACTTTCCAATGCTCTCCAAACACCCTTCCAATTAAGACCTTTATAAATAAATACACTAACAATCAAACTGTAAACAACTGCAATAGCTGCTGATTCTGTAGCTGTAAAAACACCCCCAACCACACCTACTACAACTATTAGAACGGAGGCAAGCGCCCAAAAGGAAGTACCCAATTGTCTTATTAAATACATCATGCTGAATTTATTGCCTTTTGGATAGTTTCTTTTAACAGAAATGATATACGAGCCTACCATTAATGAAACTGCCAGCAATGCGCCAGGTAAATATCCTGCCAGGAAAAGACTCCCTATGGAAACACCACCCGCTGTAGTGGCATAAATAACCATGTTATGACTTGGCGGAACTAAAAGCCCTTCACAGGATGAAGTAATAGTAACTGCCGTTGAAAAGTCATCATCGTAGCCTTGTTCTACCATCATGGGAATTAATATACTGCCAAGAGATGCAGTATCTGCAGCTGCCGAACCTGAAATACCTCCAAAGAAATACGATGCAACGATGTTTACCATCGCCAAGCCTCCTCGCATCCAGCCAACACATGCATTCGCCAGCGCAATCAGTTTTTCAGAGATACCACCAGATCCCATGAGAACACCCATTGTAATAAAAAAAGGTACTGCCATAAGACTGAAAGAACTAATCCCCTTTACCATCTGCTGAACAATGGTAGTAAGCGGTAGTCCTTGGTATAATAAAGTGAACAAAGATGAAAGAGCTACTGCATAAGCAATAGGAAATCTTAAAAATACCATTATGAAAAAACTACTAATCAAAATTAATATTGCCATACTTTCAGCACTCATCATATATCCTCCTCTATTACAAAATATCTTTTTAAATGATTATATATAGCCTCTATTTCAAAAATAACCATTGCTATACCTGCCAACGGGACAGGAAAATACATCCAAAATCTAGAAAGGCTTGGCATGCTTACATAAGATCCCTTCGAACCAATTTGTACAGAATATTTCCACCCAACTACTATCATTACCACAGCAAGAGCTAAAACAGCAAAATCCGAAATAATATCCAAAGTGATTACTAATTTTTTAGGCAAATATCTATCAAATGCTGTCATACGAATATGTGCATTCCTTCTGATGGCTAAAGCCGCAGAAAGAACAGCCATATATGCCATACAAGTTAAAACTATTTCCTCACTCCATGATGGATCCGGAATGAAAGAAATATATCTACCAGCAACAGCCATTGTGGTAATAAGGATGTCTACTATTAATAATAACTTGCATAAGAGCAGGACCACCTTATAAACCATATCATATGCCGGTTTAATTCTGTCAATTGTATTAAAAATTCTTGGCATACATACCTCCCTAATAAATTGGACACAAAGGCTATAGCCTCCGTGCCCTCTTTAATGATTAATAAATCAATTTATCTTATTTCATATCAACAATTTTTTGATAAAGTTCTTTATTGTTTGCTGTTGCAGATTCAATTACACCTTTAACTGCTTCTTGCCAAGGAGTTATATCCTTAACTTCTACAACATTTATACCATCTGCCTTTAACTCTTCAAGCACTTTGTTTTCAGCTTCTTCAGAAATCTGTCTGTTGTATTCAGATGCAAGCTTGCCTGCTTCTACAAGAGCATTTTGTTGTTTTTCTGTAAGGCCGTCCCAAGCCTTATCTGTAATGATTACCTGGATCGCACCAAGTGTATGACCATCAAGAATTAAGTTTGGTGCAACTTCCTGGAATCCATTGGATTTGTAATTTGCTATAGGCTGTTCAGCACCGTCAACTACACCAGTTTGAAGTGCAGAATATAGTTCACCGAAAGATACAACTGTAGGTGAAGCACCAAGTCCTTCTACCATACCATTCATAACAGGGTCATTTGATACTCTGATTTTCATACCCTTTAAATCCTCTATACCGCTGATAGGATCAACTGTAAAGAAATGACGGAAACCTTCTTCTCCATAGAACAAACCTCTTACGCCACTGCCATTTTCGTGTGGTTCCAAAAGGAATTCAGGTGCTAAATCAGATGTTGCAAAATTCCAGAAATGTTCACGATTTACAAATGTAAAAGGAATAGAAAGAAGTTTTGATTTTTCTCCGCCATAAGGTGTAAGAGCAAATGCTGATATACGTGACATATCAATTGTATCACCGCCGCCCAGCATTGTGTCAAGTACATCGTTTTCCGAACCTAAAACACCACTGGCTTGAATATCAATGACAATTGTTCCTTCGGAAAGTTCTTCAACTTTTTCCTTGTAGAAAGTAGCCATTTTACCAACGATAGTATCTAATGGATTAACCTCTGCATAAACAAGAGTAACCACTGGGTCTTTTGACGGTGCTTCTGCAGGTGCCGGTGTTTCTGCAGGTGCTGGCTGTTCAGCTGGTGTTGGTGATTTCATTCCGCAACCAGCTAGCGTTGCAGCAAATAATACTAACACAAGGCTTAATACTACTACTTTAAAACCTTTTTTCATTTTTCACCCTCCAATTTTTTTACACAATATTATATTTACATTTTAGAAAATTCCTAAAACTTCTCTAGTGTATCAATGTTCAGGAAATTTCTATAAAAATGTCTTTAGAAATGGTTTTCCTATAAAATATACTACCATACCAGTTAAGATAATGTCAATACCTTATGTATTTAATTTGAAGAACCTCCGATAAAATTACTCCTTAAAGTATTGAGGATATTTTTTCTTTAATTCAACCTGTTCAAATTTCAGCTTTGTTATATGATTGCTTATAACATCCTGTGCCGTCTGATCCTCATGATTCCTGATGCTCTCCATTATTTGCTTATGCTGTTCAATAACTGTTTTCCAATTAGTATCAGCAATAAATGAAAGCATACGAACACGCTTGTATTCAGCATTTATATGTTCTATGAAAGACCATGTTCTTTCCTTATTGCAACCAGCAAATATTGTTTTATGAAACTTATCATCCGTCATAAGAAACTCATAGAATAATTTCTGCTCTACCAGTCTTTGTTGTTTGTTGATATTATCCTGAAGGACATTTAGTAACTCCTCCGGAAAACTTTCTACAGCAATCTTAAGTACTGACTTCTCTATACTTTCTCTTATAAATCTTGCATCTTCAACAATACTTAAATCAATATAGGATATATAGGTTCCTCTCTGAGGAAGAGCGTAAAGCAAACCTTCTTTTCCTAATTTAATAAAAGCTTCTCTGACTGGCGTCCTGCTGACATTCAGGATGTCAGAAATCTCCTTTTCACTGACCCGACTGCCAGGAGCCATGTTAAGGTTAATAATGTTTCTCTTTATGATTTCATATACATAGTCACCGACTGATGTACCGTCTTTTGGCTTTATTATTTCTAATTCCATATGCTCACATCCAAACCAATAATTTCATTACTACCATACTACTATATCAGATTTCAGATGTCAATGGAATTTAAAATAAAAAATTATAATGTTACTCCTGTTTTAAAAATTGCTATTTCTCTAAACTGGTTTTTTTCATTATTTACAAGCTTGCCGCTGGCAACGTCAATGATATATCTGATAAAATCTTCCAGTACCTCTTCCATTGATTTGTCTTCTACAAGTACCCCTGCATTAAAATCTATCCAGTTTTTCTTTCTGTTATAAATTTCTGAATTTGAAGATATTTTTATGGTTGGAACCAAAGTACCAAATGGCGTCCCTCTGCCCGTTGTAAACAAAACCAAATGGCAGCCTGATGCAGCTAAGGCCGTTGAAGCTACTAAATCATTGCCGGGAGCACTCAGAAGGTTCAATCCTTTTTCACTAATTATCTCTCCATACTTCAGTACATCTGTAACTTTAGAATGGCCTGCTTTCTGCGTGCAACCAAGCGATTTGTCCTCTAACGTGGTAATACCGCCGTTTTTATTTCCTGGAGACGGATTCTCATACACAGGCTGGTTATTGGCAAGAAAATACTCTTTAAATTCATTAATTAAGTGTACTATTTTTCCAAAAACTTCTTCATTCATTGCCCTTTCCATCAATATGGTTTCGGCTCCAAACATTTCAGGAACCTCCGTTAGTACGCTTGTTCCTCCCTGAGCAATTAAATAATCAGAAAAATTCCCCACCAATGGATTTGCTGTAATACCCGAGAGACCGTCAGATCCTCCACATTTTAACCCAACCTTTAGTTCAGAAAAAGGTACCTCTTCGCGAACATCATCCTTCATTGTCTTAAATATTTCTCCTAAAAGACGAACTCCTTCTTCTACCTCGTCTTCCACTTCTTGCGCCACTAAGAACTTAACTCTTTTTTCATCTGTGCTGCCAAGATGCTCCTTGAATGCTGCTACCTGATTATTTTCACAGCCAAGTCCCAGCACCAGTGCTCCGCCACAATTAGGATGCTTTACTAAATCACCTAAAATTCTCTTTGTGTTTTCATGATCTTCTCCTAATTGTGAGCAGCCATAGTTATGCTTGTAGACCTCAATATGGTCAATCAAACGTGAATCTAAAGTTGTCTTAAATGTGTCTGCAATTTTTTGCCCAATGCCGTTTACACATCCTACCGTAGGAATAATCCATAATTCATTTCTTATGCCAACGCTGCCGTTTTTTCTTTTATATCCCATGAAAGACAAGTTGTCATTTATTATATCTAGGTCAGCCAATTTCTGATTATAAATATATTCCATTTTTCTGCTCAATTTTGTCTTAGTATTATGCACATGGACAAAATCACCTTCATCTATGTGGACAAATGCATATCCTATGGGTAATCCATATTTAATTACGTCTTCACCTTTACTTATTTTTTGAATGGCCAGTTTGTGTCCCTTGGGAACATCAGTCTTAACCTGTATGGTCCTTTCATGGATTTTTATTTTTTCCCCGGCCTTTAAGTCTGTAAGTGCAACTGCCACATTATCTTTATTATGGATTTTTATGAATTTTTTCATAGTGCTCCTTCTGACAATCTTTAAATTTTACCAAATTAATGAACATCAAACTCAAAATATCTGTTTGCGTTGTTATAAGAAATATCCCTTACTATTCCACCCAGTAAATCCATATCGTTTGGAAGTTCTCCCTTTTCTACCCATCCACCCAACAAATTACATAAGATTCTTCTAAAATACTCATGCCTTGTATAGGATAAAAAGCTTCTTGAGTCAGTGAGCATTCCAACAAATCTGCTTAAAAGCCCCATATTCGATAAGGCAGTCATTTGTCTAATCATGCCATCTTTTTGGTCATTAAACCACCAGCCGGATCCAAATTGAATTTTTCCAGGTATTCCCCCTCCCTGGAATGATCCTATCATTGTGGCAAGGACCTCATTATCTCTGGGATTTACACAATAAAGAATTGTTTTTGGCAGCTCATTTGTTGTATCCAGTGCATCTAAAAATTTGGCCAAAGCATCTGAAAAAGCATAGTCTCCAATTGTATCAAATCCTGTATCAGGACCAAGATTTCTCATCATCCTGCTGTTGACATTTCGAATTACTCCAATATGAAGCTGCATAGCCCAGCCTAATCTTGCATATTCTCTTCCCAGGAACAACAATACATAGGTTTTATATTTTTGTATATCTGATATAGTCAGATTGTTCTGGTTTAATGCCTTAACAAAGATATTGCTGACTTCTTCATAGCTGCCATTTTCAAATACAACCGGATCCAAGGCATGGTCAGAAGCTCTGCAGCCCATGGAATTAAAATATAACACACGTTCCTTTAATGATTCCAGTAAAGCATCCAACGTCTCTATTTTTCTTCCGACTACATTTCCCAGATTATTTATCCAAGCTGTAAAGCCATCCTTTTCAATATTTATTGCCTTGTCAGGTCTGAATGCGGGCAATACTTTTACATCAAAGGTATTATCTTTTGCAATTGCTTTATGATATTCCAATGTATCTGCAGGGTCATCAGTAGTGCAAATCACTTTTACATTTGATCTTCTGATTAATTCTCGTGCTGTAAATTCTTCTTTTTGCAGCCTCTCATTACACTTCTCCCAGATGCTTTCTGCAGATTTTTTGTTCAATAATTCATCTATTCCAAAATATCTTTGCAATTCAAGATGAGTCCAATGATACAGCGGATTTCCCACAGTGTATGGAACTGTTTCTGCCCATTTCATAAACTTATCCTTATCTTCAGCACCACCGGTGATATACTCTTCATCGATGCCGTTGCTTCTCATGGCCTTCCATTTATAATGGTCACCCCCAAGCCAAATTTCCGTAATATTTCTATAGTGCTTGTTTTCTGCAATCTCTTTGGAGCTTAAGTGGCAATGATAATCGATAATTGGCATTTCTTTTGCAAAATCATGATACAGCTTAATGGCAGTTTCATTGTCTAATAAAAAGTTTTCATCCATAAATTTTTTCATCTTTTACCCCTCATTTTATTATTGGTTTATTGTTAATCAGATATTTTTTACTGCTTCCTGCATTCCTTTTTTCAATATTGCTTCTAAATAATCTGTAACTTGCCTACTGAGATTGTTTACTTCGTTTAAATCCATTTCCCAATTCTTCACATAGCCCAATACTTTTTCAACCAGATTTTCCAGACCTTGTCTTGTTCCATCATAATTTGCCCACAGCCTTTTAAATAAAGCAATTGTCTCCTCATCATCCTTCAAATCAATTTGGACACCATCTCTGTCTCCTTTATAGAAGGAAATAAGCGCAGCAAGAGAAAATACCAGTCGCTTTGGAAGACAGTCATATGTCTTTTGATATTGCAAAATAGACGGCAAAACTCTTGTTTTAAATTTAGACATGGAGTTCAGGGATATACTCATCAGATAATGATTTATAAATGGGTTCTTAAATCTGTCAAGCACTGCCTGAGCAAAGTCGTTCAGCTCTTTCTCGGACAGTTCCAATGTGGGTATAATTTCAGTATAGATTGTATCATGAATAAACTTGCCGGTGACTTTATCTTCCACTGCTTCCCTTACAGTATCTTTTCCATACAGATAAGCAACAGGCATCATAGATGTGTGAGCTCCATTCAATATCCTAACTTTTCTTGTCCTGTAAGGTGTAAGGTCATCCACAAACAACACATTCAGTCTTGCTTTATCAGCCGGAAATTCTTCCTTTACCCATTGTGGTCCTTCAATAACCCATAAATGGAATTGTTCCCCTTCAACCAACAGATTATCTTCATACCCTAATTCCTCAGTGATTTTTTCTATTTTATCCTTTGGGTATCCGGGCACGATTCTGTCAACCAAAGTATTGCAGAATGTATTGTTTTCATTGATCCACTCAGTGAATCCTTCTTCCAAATTCCACAATCCCGCTAATTTCAGAATAATCTCCTTAAGCTTTTCACCATTTTTGTCTATTAGCTCGCACGGAAGGAAAATAAATCCTCTCTTCTTATTTCCGCCAAAAAATTTGTATCTATGATATAAAAGTGCTGTCAGCTTGCCTGGAAAGCTGCTTTGTGGCCTGTCTTCAAGATGGTCCTTCTCTTCATAAGCAATTCCGGCTTCTGTTGTATTAGAAATAACAAATCTTAATTCCGGGTTTTCGGCTGTTTTCAAAAACTCGTCATAGTCGCTGTATGTATTTATTCCTCTGCTTATAGAACTTATAATTGAATGTTCACTTATGGCTTCTCCGTTTTTAATTCCATTTAAGTATAAAGTGTACAATCCGTTTTGTTCATTTAATTTCTTTATGCTGTCATTATTTCTTGGTTGTATAACAACTGCACTTCCGTTGAAATTTTCTGTCTTATTCATTTCATCGATCATCCAGTCAACAAAGGAACGTATAAAATTACCTTCACCAAATTGTAACACTTTTTCCGTATAATATTTTTTATTATAGCATTCCTGGATTTTCTTCAACGTTGCTTCCTCCTTAATTTTATTTACAATTGCATTATAATGTTAATTGAAATTATCCAGCACACTCATGCATACGATTGCAAAGCAATGAATATATCTCGAAAATTCTTTTTGTCAGTGCATGACGTAAGTTCACTTCTAACATAACAATATACCTTTAAAATATCTAAGTCAACAAATATTCTAAAGGTTATTGCTATGAGCTCGTACCGCATCCTCATCACTATTAGCTGAAAACAGCACTCCATATCCGTTAGATTTCAATAATTCTATTACCTTGGAGTCAATCGCTTACTAATTTATTCAATTCCTTTGTTATCAATGATAATGATATATACAGTGACTTTATCATATTCTTCGTAAGTGACAATTGAGGAGTTCCTTCTTTTAACTTTTCCTGTGCTTTTTCGCATTTGCTGATTGTTGATGTTATTGGCGGAAGTGCTTTTTCTAAATCTTCTTTTGTTATATTTTCAAATAAAAAATCGCTATTCAATTCCTTTTTTATTAATGATGTTGATATGTAGAGAGCCTTAAGCCTGTTTCTGGTAAGTGTTGCCTGAGGAGTACCTTCTTTAAATTTAGGCTGTACTTTCTCAGACCTGCTTATCATAGAGGCAATTGTTGGAATAGCTTTTTGTAGCTCCTCTTTAGTGAAATCGCTCATAAAAATCTCCTATCATAGTTCTATTTTTTCCAGTTCCAGCAAGGCCCTTTTCATGTCAATACCACCTGCATAACCGATTAGTTTACCGTTTGTTCCAATTACACGATGACATGGAACAGCAATTGTAATTGGATTTTTATTGTTAGCCATGCCTACAGCACGACAAGCTTTTGGACTGTTCACTGCTTCTGCAATCTGTTTGTATGAACGGGTTTCTCCATACGGAATATCACAAAGAGCACGCCAAACTTTTTTCTGAAAATCTGTTCCTTGAAATTCATACGGAAAATCAAAGGATTTACGATTGCCCTTTAGATACTCACATACCTGGTTAAAAGCCAGGTCAGAAAGAATTGAAGGTACATTGTCAGCATCTATTTGATCCACTCGCTTCAAAAAAATTATTTCAGTATCAGTATATCCGATTTTCAGAATTCCAAATTCAAAATAATAATAAGCGTATTTGTTCATTTTCGATGCTCCTTTCTGTACTTGGCAGGTGATATTCCTGTTCCTTTTTTGAAAAAGCGATAAAACGACGACAAACCGTCAAAGCCTACTGAACATGAGATTTCAATGATTTCGTCATCAGTATGTAAAAGCAGTCTTTTTGCTTCCTCCAAGCGCAAATTACCAACATATTCAGACATGGTAACACCGTATTCATCCTTAAAGAGTTCAGCCATGCGGTGGTGAGATATTCCCAATTGCTGCAATTTATGATTTAGTTCACATCTTTTATAGAAAGATTCGTCAAGTAACTGTTTAGCCTTTCCTGTAATTTCTTTCATCGGCTGATAGTCTGAAATATCACTTCTGCATCTCTTGCATGGACGAAATCCAGCTGCTAGTGCTTGTTCTGCTGCATCAAAAAAACAAACATTATTTTGTTTAGGTAATTTTGATTTACAGGAGGGACGGCAATAAATTCCTGTAGATTTTACAGCGTAAAAAAAGATACCGTCATAGGACGCATCATTTTCAGATACTGCTTTCCACATTTCATCATTAGTCATTTCGCCATCTCCTTTTTCTTTTTTGGTGCATAATCCCGCATTTGTGGTATTGCACCGCCTGCAATTGCCCAGAGATACAGACTTGCCACCGTACCGTAAGGTGAATATCGTTTTTTGTATTTCTCAAACTTTTTTCTATCGATATTTCTATGATGATATAGCATACGCATGCCACGATGTATTGCCAAATCTCCAAAGCTTACTACATCAGGTCGCTGTAAACAGAATATCATAATCATTTCTGCTGTCCATACACCTATACCTTTCAAAGAGGAAAGTTTTTTGATAATCTCTTCATCTGACAGATCATTGAGAATATTAATGTCAAATTCTTTATTTCTTACCTTATCTGTAAAATCTTTGATATACTCTGCTTTTTTGAATGTCATACCCAGTTTTTGCAATTCATTTAATTCAAGAGAATATATATTGTCAGCATTTATATCTCCAATTTTATCTATTAGCCTCTGCCATATTGTAACTTGAGCTCGGGTGGATATTTGTTGCCCGATAATGTGATGGACTATGGACGAAAACATGTCATTGTCAACTGCTCTGTATATATGTCCAATATGATCAATTGCTTCCCCAAGCAGCTTGTCGCGGCTTTTTAAGAATTCAATTTCTTTGTTGTCGTACTCAAAATACAAAACTTCACCTCCTTACAACTATAGATTATATCAAAAGCTTCTATTTGTTTTCTTCTCATTTTTGGATATTCAATTAATTATTTTGGACAATTCTCCCTATCCATTGAGAACCGTCCCATTGACTATTTTGAATTTTGAATAATGGATTTTTCCATAAGCTCTAAAGTCTCAATATACTCCGGCTTAAGCTTTTGATACAAATTTTGTCTGCATGCTTTCGCTTCTTCCGGCTTACTTTTTCTTCCCTTAGTTTTAATAACATCATACCAGTATAATTTATGATTATTATAGTATACGTCAAAATCAACCAACCTCTTACCATCAACTGAATATTCCAGCGCCATTAAAATCATTTTAATTTCCTGCGGGGTTAAAAATGTAAACAACCTCACCTGATATGTCAAGACTGAGTACAGAAGCACAGCATGATCCTTAGTCCAGCTTTCTCCTAAAATCATCCCTATTTCCAGTTTGGACATTATAAACATGAGTCTGTCATAATGTTCCTTATATTTTCCATAAGAATCATAAATATTAATTCTAAGCTCATACCACTGACTGTCATTTAAGTTTTGAGTAATATACCTCAGTCCTTCTACTCTAAGTCTTCCATGAACTTCAGTGATCGGATGCGGTATTAATAGTTTTGTAATAAGGAAATCAGATGACGAAATTGTATCGCTGATTGACTTATTGGTAAAAGCTAAGATAGTATCATCTTTTTCTCCTATCCTAATGCCGTCTATCCAATCAACCTCCTTACCATCAAAAACAATCTTTAGCTGATCAATTAATTTTTGTTCATTACCTGCTATACGCATAACTATTGATGAAGGACCCATGTCCACCCTTTGTAAAAGATTACATGCATGACTGTTAATAATTGTAGATAATATTACTGAAGCAACATCGCGAATCAGCACAATTTTTTTGGCATCCTCTATACAGGTTTTTTCAATATTTATATCTGTTATGAAACATAAAGTACAATTTTCGGTTGCATTCTCAAACCCTTTTTGGAAATCTGTTTCTTCACCACTCAGTTTTAACTCTAAAAATCTTGTGATTTCATCAACATTTTCTGTTCTAATAAACAAATAACGCGGTCCCATCCTAAATAACAGCATGAATATCTCCCCTTTCTGCTATAAACCAATTCTTTTTAATTTCATTCCTCTTGATGTATCTGTACCTGAAGGATAATCTAACTGAAATACCCTTTTATTAGACAAATCGATTATATTGATGTTCAATAATCCATTGAGACCTACAGTTGCACCTTTTTTATAATGACTAGGTTCAAAACTGTGTCCGTAAAGATTAAAATCCACATCATTTAAATTTTCCTTATAATAATGACTGACAGAGAAGGTGTAACCTTCTATAGTCAAGATACCATCATTGAGAATTATTCCTCTATCAGTCAAATTGCTAACGGTTTCATAATCATCATGGTTACCCAATACATAATAGATTTTTGAGAATTTATTCTTCTCAACACCGTCTATAAGCTTTGCAACACCTTTACAGTAGCTGTCCATTTTATACTTATAGATCTCCAGCTTAATATTATCAGCCATATCCCCTGTGTGTACAATATATTGAGGCTTTAAAATTTCAATTATTCTAAAAATATAACCATAAATATCTACAGGTGTATCACTTATGTGAAGCAATATAGGACCTTTTATTTCATCTAAAAGCTCCTTTGATATATATGGATAATCAAACATGAATAACAATCTTTCGTATAAATCCTTAATGAACTTCATCTTTATCAACCTCCCAAAGGTCACTGGGTGGTCACAGGGGACGGTTCTCCTTGACCATATGTAACATTATCCTTCTAAAATTTTTGACATATAAAACTCATCGTAATACCTGCCATTTTTTAATGTTGATGCCTTTCTCGTACCTTCAATTTCAAAGCCACATTTCTTATAAAGATTTATTGCTCTTTCATTTTCTGTGATTACTGTTAACTCAAGTCTCTTTACTTTATTAGCACTTGCCCATTCTATAATATTCTGAAGCAGTAAGTAACCAATACCCTTACTGCAATATTCTTCTAAAATTCCAGCTACAACAACAGCAACATGATTGGTTCTAATAAAACTTTCTCTGACTGCAATTATATAACCTATTATTTTACCATTAGTTAATGCAATATAGCACTTGTTGCCATCATTAACAACAGATTCAATATTCTTTTGTATTCTTTCCTTGCTGATATTTCGTTCACCTTTTTCAAAAAGCATGTATTCCGCTTCGTCATCTAATTTATTCAGAAACTCGCAAAACTCATTTACATCATCAATATTTCTCTCTCTAATTTCTATATTCAAAATTTACCCCCAATTTATTTAATCTTTGCACTTTACAGAAACTATCCTAATAGTATTAAAATAATTTCCATTCGTCTTCTAATATCGCATAAATGCAATCATCATACCACTGGTTGTTCATGTTAAAACTTTTTATAAAATGTGCTTCTTTTCTAAATCCGATTTTTTCAAGTAGCTTTATTGATTTTATATTGTCGGGGTCAACAGAGGCTGTAACTCTATGTTTCTTCAATTCAGTAAAAGAATAATCAATTACAGCTTTTACCGCTTCTTGAGCGTACCCATTACCTTGATATTCAGGAGAAAGTGTATAACCTATTTCAATCTGATAATCATCATCCATAAAATGAATTCCAATATCACCAATCATTTGGCCTTCCTTCAAGCAGACAGCCAACTGCAGCCATGAATTTGCTTTATTCACACAAACAGAAATATTTTTATTTATAAATTCTTCAATTTCGCTAATGTTTATTGGTCTCCATGATTGATATTGATAAATTTCAGGCAGTGAACGATATTTGAAGAACGCTTCCTTATCTTTCATTTCAAGTGTTCTGATTATTAATCTGCCAGTTCTAATATCTTTTAATTTTCCCATACAAAATTACCTATTCCTTGTTTATATATAATTATTGTCTCTATTGTACTAATATTAGTAGTACTTTACAATAAGTAATAGCAGAAAAATAAATGATAATATTATAGGGGACGGTTCTGATTAGTCATCAGAACCGTCCCCTATAGTTATTTCAGCATTGAACTGTTGTTTAAAATACGCGTATTATATAAAAACAGCACATCCTGATCTTGTGAGAAATCTATATAATTACCCAACAAATCTGTTGATATATACCTTAAATCAATTAATGTAATTTTAGAATATTCTTCAAGCATCAGTGGAGCTATACTGCTTCCAAATGAATCACGAAACAAAAGCAGTTCTTTATTATTTTTGCATTCTTCATTATAAACAGTGATTAAGGGCTTAGCACCAGATAAAAAGATATCGTATGGGTCCATTCCATCAAACATCTCTAAGTTATAAACCTTGCCGAATGTATTTGACTGATGATCAAATACTACAGCATTTTCAATAATCTTGTTTGTTAAATAAAACATAGAATCGGGCTGTAATTTTAAAGCAGCGTGACCATAATAAGATCCGTAAAACGGATAAAGTTTATGTTCAATATAAGAACCGGATAACTTTGAATCATTTCCTATTTCATTTAACAGCAAATCAGCAATTTTAATAATCTTTTCCTGTCTCCAATGAATATCAGTCTTGTAATAGTCTTCTATAGAAAGCGCTGAAAACAAATCAATATATTTCATATTTCGAGTATTTTGTTCCATTAATTCCAGCATCCTGTCATAGTTTATTGTTAAATAACCATTTTCATCAGCAATAAAATAACTCTTGTCCGGAATTATGGCATAGTTCACATTTTTACCCGTAAGATATTTTTCATATATTTCATTTAGTTTTTCAGCTGCATTTACTACAGACTTTTCATCCAGCATATATTCCATTTTCTCAATTATTCCGTTTATTATATAAATATTGTTATTGTCTTTTTGATTAAACAAATAATATTTGCCAATTGCTTTTAATCCTCTGAAAGCATCACGAAATATAAACTGATCTAAAGAATATTTTTCAAATTCATCAATAAATTCTCCATTTAAAAGCATTTGAAGAGAATAATTCGGAAATGAAATTAGCCTACGTCTTTCGCTGTATGAAAATTCATTGTCTTGAATTAAAATATTAGCAACCATAAAACCCCAAATTATAATAATAAAGCTGACAGTAACTACTATATTTTTTATATTATTTTTCATGGTAACCTCAATTAAAACCTAAAGTACAAAAATGGATTAAAGGAGCCATCAACTAAGTACCCGGTAATTAACAACAGCAAAGACAAAAGAACAATGGGCTCTAAAACGTTTATGATAAATTCGCCCTTTTTACTGCATTTTATCTTTTCTATTGTTTTAATAGTTAAAGGAGTTGCTCCAAAAGCAGCAATAATGAGTACAAATCCATAGCTGCTTAAATAATAAACTGTCTCGGCACTGGATAATGGTATATTTAAAAAACCAAACATTCCCTTTACACTTTCAATGCACTCAGTCATATTAGATGCATTAAATATTACAAAACTAATTGTCACAAATAACAGAGTATATATATGCCCTGCACAAGCTGGCAACTTATTTAAAATTGAATTTAAAAGAAACTTTTCAAGAATTAGAAAAATTCCAAAATACAATCCCCAAACAATAAAGTTCCAATCAGCCCCATGCCAAAAGCCCGTCAAAAACCACACTACGATTACATTCCTAATCCACTTGACAGTTCCTAAACGATTCCCGCCCATGGGTATATACAGGTAATCTCTAAACCAAGTTCCGAGAGATATGTGCCACCTTCTCCAAAATTCTGAAATACTCCTGGATATAAAGGGATAGTTGAAATTTTCCAGAAAGTGAAATCCAAAGATACGACCAAGTCCTATAGCCATATCACTATAGCCAGAAAAATCATAATAAATTTGAAGCATAAATGATATTGCTGCAATCCAATAAAATAAAATTGTTCTCTCATTTAAATTGGAAAAAACACGTCCCAGTTCTCCTAATGTGTTGGCAATCAGCACTTTTTTAGACAGACCCACTATAAAGCGACTAACACCATAAGCAAAATTTTCGGTTGTATGACTGCGTTTTGACAATTCCTGTTCAACTGTTGTATATCTAACTATAGGTCCTGCTATAAGCTGTGGAAACAAAGAAACATAAGCAGCAAAGCTGAAATAATTCTTCTGCACCTTTGCATTGCCTTTATAAACATCTATAGTATAGGATAAAATCTGAAAGGTATAGAAACTGATGCCTATTGGAAGAACTACTTTTAAAGGCGCTATTTTTAAATTAAAAAGCCAATTGACATTTTCAATAAAAAAATCAGCATACTTGAAATATAGTAAAATGCCTATACTAAAAATAATGGAGCAGATAAGCGGTAATTTCGCATATCTGCTCTTTCTTGACTTATCAATCCACAATCCATGAAGATATCCAGATAAAGATGATATTAGTATCAAAATTGAATATACCGGCTCTCCATAAAAGTAGAAAAATACACTAGAAACCAGTAAGACTAAGTTTTTAAACTTAAATGGCACTATGAAGTATAGCATTATGACTATCGGCAAAAAGTAGTATATAAAGCTAATACTCGAGAATAACATTTTATTTTTCCTTTAATTGAAGAAAAGCATCATGTAAAGCGCTTCCGTCCTCATCACTCATAATCAGAATTACTACATCCCCAACATTATCAACAATAACATTGTTAGGGTCCACCCCTACGCATATCCACTTGTTTGGATCTGCATTTTCTTTAATATCTGACTTTATTTTTTCAACATCTGCTCCTTCTTTAACTCTCACTAAACATAAAGAATAAGCATGAACATTAATCAAAGGTTCTGAAGCAATGGCTTCTTCAAATTCTATACCTTCTTTACCAAGATAATATTTAACATTTTCTGCTGTTATTTCTGTGGTTTGCATACCATCTTTAACATAATCTTTGAATGAATCATCTACATCGGCTGTTTCATATATCTTATCTAAGATACTCTCAAGGTCTCCCTCAAGATTCTTATTTTCTACTGGACTTGTATCCGCGCCTTTTGATTGACATCCTGTAAAACTAAATACAAGGACTAATGTCAATATAATTAAATGTAACTTTTTCATAAAATTCTCCTTTTAAATAATTATGCATGCATGTCATAATCTATTAGACGGAACCATATAAATAAAGTTCCATAATTACTTATGAAAAATTTACCAATTACCATAGGACGTACCATAGGGGACGGTTCTCTGCGTCCATTTAATTATATATTTTAACATTGTTTCAATTGCTAATAAGCCATTTGTCTTGCTTAATGCTCATTTTCTTTTTCTAATGATACCCTTCTTCATAATCAAGATTTTTTTGTTTGAGAACCGTTTCATGTTAGAACTTTTCATCATAATATGCTAAAAAATGCATTTATTCATATTATATCCTGACAGTTTCTCATGCAAAAACGTACATTTTTATATATTTCGAGTAATATATAGAAAACATAGTGAGGAGGATATTATGTCGACAATAATATACACAATACAAACTGGAGATACCATTTACTCTATTGCCAAGATTTATGGGAGTACTGTAAATGCAATCATAGATGTCAATAACATTACCAACCCTGATTTTATTTTTCCGGGTTCAATTATTTTAATACCTGTTGATGAAGAAGATATAGAAAGTCCGCCAGGAAGCATAATATATACCGTACAGCCGGGTGATACACTATATATTATTTCACTTCTTTTTGGAGTAAGTATTCAAAGTATTCTTGAATTAAACAATATAATGGATCCATCACTGATATATCCCGGGATGAAAATTGTCATGCCGAAAGATGCAGTAAATCCATTTCAACCTGTTGAACCTGGCTTAATAAAATATACCGTGCTGCCTGGAGACACTATCTATGAAATTGCCAAAAGATTTGGAACAACAATTCAATCAATACTTAAGGCTAATCCAGGCATGGAACCGTCTGAACTAATACCCGGAAGAGAAATTACAATCACAATTCCAGAAAATGCTGTTGCCATATACAAAGGAAATCCATCAAAAAAAATGGTTGCACTTACTTTTGATGCTACATACGGAGATAATCAGACAAACACATTGCTTCAAATATTAAGAGAAAACAATATAAAAGCAACCTTTTTCCTGACCGGTATCTGGCTGATAAACTATCCACACCTTGTAAGAGCTATAGCAGCAGAAGGACATGAAATAGGAAACCACAGCTATACGCACCCTCATATTCCGCAACTACCATTACCACAAGTTATCAATCAAATTATGCGAACAGATGCACTCATTAAAAATATTTCTGGACTAAGTCCGTATTTATTCAGACCACCGTATGGTGAATACAATCAAGCAGCCCTTAATACCCTGGCATCTCTTGGGTACATTTCAATAATGTGGACCATTGATTCTCTGGATTGGAAAAACCCGGGAGTTGATAAAATAATCTCCCGCATAGTTGAAAATATTGAACCAGGAGCTATAGTTCTTATGCACCAATCTGCGCCTCAGACAGCCGAGGCGCTGCCGGAAATAATAGCAAATTTAAAAGAAAAAGGCTATAGCTTTGGTACAGTAACACAAGTTATGGATATTTAGGAAAATAGAACATAGGGGACGGTTCTCTCTGACAATTTCATTGTATACTTTAAGCACTGTTCCCTTGTCATCTGTTCATATCCAGCAACACAAATAAACTCTGTGAAAGGAAAGAATAATATGTATATGACATATCCTTACTGTTTTAATAATCCTATTTATAGTTCTTCACAATGCTATATCTGCCAAGTACACTCATGCCCTTACTGCACTAATACACAAATTAACAATCCTAACTTCTCAAGGCAAATAAACAGTCATGCAGATGACGCTGATAGATATATAATGAATTTTGTTGACACATTGAATAACCGAGGTTTTATTGTTCAGGAAGGAAAATTAAGCTATGTTGATATAATAAGATTGTGCAGCGAAGGTAAAGTTAATTCCTGTTTAGGGAACAACGTAGGTGCTCCATATGCAGTCTGCTTTCTTCCCCCAGCCCCAAACCAGGATCCATCAGAAGGACAGGAGCCTCCCATAGGATACGATCCTTATAATTCAAATAATTATCCCGCCAACATTGACTACTTGGCACCCGGATTTTCCTCTAAGCTGCGAACTGATGAGGCTATTGTATTAATTGGAATTACACCTCCTCCCGCCTTGTACTACTGTTTCAGAAGTTATATTGGTTTTATTGAAAATAAACCAGAAAAAGACTACAGTGAATATATTACGACCGGCAATGATTATACAGGCTTTTATCATATGCTTTTTTCCAGTCTGGGTGATCAGTTGAATAATTATAACTTATGGACTGACAACACTCCAAAAGGAGCGCCTGGAAATACATATAACAGTTCCACAATCATCATCAGCACAGCTGACAGGAACATAAACCGGGAAATCCGCAATGCTCTGATTATGGCTGGATATAGCCAGGACATTATGAATAATGACAATATACCTATGGAGCTGGTTAACATGGGACTGGAGGCCGGAAAGGATACTTTCATATTTATGATGAGGATTGCATTATGGGCACAACAAGAAATAGGTAATCAATATCTTAATAATATTGATAAATTTATTAAGGTTCTCCGAATTACACCCAAAATCCCCATCACCACTTCAGCACCATGGCCTGTACCAACACTTAAAATTAGAGAAACTGGCATTACCGAGTATCAGATTGTCCCTGACTCCAGGAACGATTTAGATTATCTACGAAATGAAATCATTAAAAAATATGGTGGTGCAAATTATGAACATGTGGATCTGGAATTATCTATCGGAATTCCTGACAACTATAATGCCATCCTGCGAGATTTTAATGTTTATGGAGATAACAGAGATGCAGTGTATTTTAAAACAGAAGATTTTCAATTAAAAAGTGATGAAGATTTTGTGATAGTATATGGCATCAATCATGAACGAACCGGAAAAGCAATATACTCCAATGCAAGTTTTTACGGGGTAGAACTGTTTAATGGAGTTGCAGGAGCCTTCAGCACAGTCCAATTTCCGGATTCTGCTATGGAGTATTTCCCTGAAGGGTATGAAAACGCCGGTTACTATTATGTATATAAAATAGCTAGAAAATCAGATGAAGGCAATGTTGTCATCATACCTTACAGCACAGGAAACCCTCTTGGTAAAGCCTATGGAGTTGATAATAATCAGGACGTTCGCATAGTCTTCAGAGTTTATTTGGATAAAATGGCTATGGTAGGTCCATACGTTTTTGATGTAATCTGGGACCAAGCGATTCTTTTTACTAAGAAACAATAACTATAGAAAGCTATTTTTGTTTAATTATGTTTTACGTAAAAAAACAGCACTAGCTAGTGCTGTTTTTTCTTGTACTATTTACTATAAACATAAATTTAATATTTTTCGTTTTTATTTGATTCTAATTTATGTTTGTTTATAGCAGCTGTAAGAACTTCTTTGTCTTCAGTTATGTATTTTGCAGGAAAGTCAACTAAGTATATATTGTAGCCGCTCCCTGGCTTTTTCTCCTCCGGCATTGGTTCCTCAAGTCGGATAGTATATTCGTCTATTGTTATATCATTGCTTAGCAAAAGCTGATGAAGTTCCAAAAGCAGTGCTGCCAGATGTTCATCACTTTGATTGTCACTTAAAACACTCACATTCAATGACAGCTGAAGCGGCATATCTTTCAGGTTAAGTGGTGCATCCGGAGTAAGCTGTTGAGTATCACCAAGCAAATCTCCTATGATTAATGTTGTTTCATAGGGATATTCTTTTTCAATGATGTGTGTAACCATGTCATTAAAGTCTTTACTCAGCCGGCGATAGGTTGTAAAATGATTTGCAACTTCATATTCATAGTCGTCGCTGACTCTGCCATGACTATAACCTATATAAAAGTTTGTATCCTCGCTTTTTCTTGATTGCACATGGCAGCCGTACGCACTGTTTTTAAAATTGTACTTAACTTCAGATAGTTCTAAATCCATATCATTATAGTTTGCTTCAGCATAATCTTTTATTTTGCCAGATACAATAAATGCAGAAACAGGATTTCCTGTAAATGAATTAATAAAAATAAACACAAATACCATAATCAAAAGTGAAATTAATATTACAATTTTATACTTAATATTTATCTTAATATTACACCTCCTGCTAGGTCAAATGGCCTCGAACCGTCCCCGGTCATAGGGGACGGTTCTCCCTGACCATTTCATTATATACTTTAAGCACCGTTCCTTTACCGATATTTGTAATGAAAGCCATTTGTCTTGCGGAGAGATCAAAATCCTTTTTTAAACAAATGATTACTTCATTTCTTTGCTTGCAATTCTCTTTTTTCAATAAATCTTCAAGGCATAATCCTTTGCAGGATAGAATAGAACATAAAGCTTCAACAGCATGCCTTTCTTGCTCTAACCTTATTTCATATAAACTTTTTTCCATAAAATCTATGAATTCAATATCACAATCCAAGTTGCTGAAAATAATAAATTGTTTGATTGCTTCTGCATTATTTTCAGAAAACAAATTCAAAACTTTATCAACTATTATTTCATTACGTTTTTTATAAATATAATCACAGTAACTGCTCCACCAGTACTGTTCAGGACAACTTACAATACCTGCCTTCACTGGATTATTATGTATGTACCTCACTGCTGCCAACAAATAATATTCATTATCTACAATCTCACTTTTGTATCGATCTTGAAAAAGATGCCCTACCCGCTTGTATTTTTTATTAAAATAATAAACAAAACTAACATTAATTCTTTTCATTAACCTAGCAATATTTGCACTATGTTCATACAATAGCAAATGAACATGATTGTCCATCAAACAATAAGCATAAATATCAGATTTCTCCTCAGAAGCTTTTTCAAACAAGGTATAAACAAATCTCTTTCTATCCTCATCATCAAGGAAAATTTTTCTCTTTTCATTACCGCGCAACATTATATGATATATACCGGTTTCACTGTAAATCCTTGCTTGTCTTGGCATATTAACACATTCCTCCATTCATCCTAAAATAAAAGAATTATGTCCTGCCATGTTGATATTTTTATAACATAACAATATACCATTAAAATATCTATGTCAATAAATATAATAATGGCATGGTTATATCATATTTGAGTTATTGGTGGTCACAGAGAACCGTCCCCTGTGACTATTTGTATTGCAAAGCCTGATTTAAATCATAAATAATATCATCTATATGTTCTGTCCCTATTGATAATCTTATTGTACTTGGTTTAATTCCGCTTTCTTTTAGTTCTTCATCAGTCATTTGGCTGTGAGTTGTGCTTGCAGGATGTATTACAAGGGACTTAACATCAGCCACATTAGCCAACAAGCTGAATATTTGCAATCTATCTATGAAACTTTTAGCGTCATCTGCATTTCCTTTAATTTCAAAAGTAAATATTGAACCTCCTCCGTTAGGAAAATATTCATTGTACAGTTTGTTGTATTTATTATCCGGCAGACTTGGATGATTTACTCTTTCAACATTTGGATGATTATTTAAAAATTGAACTACCTTCAAAGCATTTTCAACGTGGCGTTCAACTCTTAGGGATAGAGTTTCTAAACCCTGAAGCAATAAAAAGCTGTTAAATGGACTTATGGTTGCTCCTAAGTCTCTCATTAGTGTTGTTCTTGCTTTAATAATATACGCTGCTTTTCCAACTGCCCGTGTGAAGCTTATTCCGTGATAGCTCTGATTTGGCTGTGTTAATATATCAAATTTTCCGCTGCCTTCCCAATCAAAATTACCGCTGTCAACTATTACGCCTCCCATTGCTGTTCCATGACCACCTATGAATTTTGTTGCAGAATGAACAACTATGTCAGCTCCGTATTCAAATGGACGCAGCAGGAAAGGTGTTGCAAATGTATTGTCCACTATTAAAGGAATCTTATGTGCATGAGCTATGTCTGCAACCTGTTTAATATCTATAATGCTAGAATTTGGATTACCTAGACTTTCGATGAAAATTAGTTTTGTATTTTGCTTTATTGCATTTTCAAATGCACCTTCTTCGTCTGGATCAACAAATGTTGTTGTAATGCCGTCATCCTCTAATGTGTGTGCAAACAGATTATACGTTCCGCCGTAAATTGTATTGGCTGAAACCACATGGTCTCCATTTCTTGCAATATTTTTCACCGCATACGTGATAGCGGCAGCACCGCTTGCTGTAGAAAGTGCTCCAATACCACCTTCCAATGCATTTATTCTTTCTTCAAACACTGATGAAGTGGGGTTCATTAAACGTGTGTAAATATTACCGCCTTCACTTAAACTAAATCGGTTTGCCGCTTGATTGCTGTCCTTGAATACATAGGATGAAGTCATGTATATTGGAACTGCTCTTGAATCAGTAGTTGGGTCAGGATTTTCCTGTCCTGCATGAAGCTGCAGTGTTTCAAACTTTAATTTTCTTTCTTCGCTCATGATTATTCTCCTTATACATAGATACCACATATCTATCCTTGAATATATTTATGTTTTGTTTATTATATCAGCGAATAAAGAAAAGTAATAATACTGAAAAATAATAATCTGCTATAGCTTATGTTTATATCAAATTAGTATTTTATGGGCTGAAATAATTCAAAGAAACAGGTTTTGCATTTGAAAATACTTAAAAAAACAATAAGACGACGATTTAGTATAACTAAAAGGTCGTCTTATCCCATAGCAATTTATTTACTTTTTGCTCTTACGTATTCAATGGCTTCTTTGCCGGTTATGTGCTCCACATCAATTGCAAAAATATAAGATTGCATGCATCCCATTATTTCCTTAAGTTTGGCCTCTTCAGGCTGATCACCTGAATACTTTTCAACTAAAGCTTTAAATGCTTCAATACGTTCATCACCTTCTGCTATTCTTGCTTTTCCAAAGGCTATAACACTGCGAAAATATGAAGTATATTCTTTGCTTACTATGGTATCTTCGTCTATTACTGAAAAAGACACCTTTGGGTTTTTAGCAACTGCATCTATTTTATGTCCTGCCTTTGCTGAATGGAAATAAATTTTCTCATTATAATAGACATAACTAACAGGAACTGCATATGGATAATCATCGTCCCCTAAACATGCCAGAACTCCATTTGTACATCTGCCCATTACAGATATTGTGTCCTCCATTGATAACAATTGCTTGTTTCTTCTCATTTCTCTAAACATTGACTATTTCCTCACTTTCATCCCTATACATTTTGTTTGAATATAATTACTACACAAATGTCTGTGATTTCTCTTATTAAAGCTTTATACAGTTAATCCCTTAATGTTCATGGCTTTTGCTGTTGCCCATGACTGATGTTTAAAAAACAAACAATTGATACATTCAGATGGCTCTAACCAAATCAATTTATGATCCTTCTCTATGCCATTATTTTTCCTAAAATATAAATCTGCAAAGTAAAAAAAACCTATGCCATGCATGTATCTGTAATTTTTTGCTATATGATACATGGACGACCTGCCTATATAATTTCCAACAGTAATCTCATAACCTGTTTCCTCAAGAAATTCTCTTTTTAGGCACATTTCATGGCTTTCGTTGTTTTCGATTCCGCCTCCCGGCAGAAAATAGCCACCTGGTGTCTCAATTGTTGCTATTTTACCCTCACTGCTTATTACAATACCATATACAGCCTTTCTTTGAAAATAATCTGTATTCTCAAGTCTTTCACCAAATGTTATTTCATCAATATTAAAAATTTTTTCCATTTAAGTCCCCCATGACTATTCCAGTACTAAAATTGTCCCGTCACCAAAACAGAATGAACATGGAACCCATCCTACGCCGCCACATTTAGGACATTTAACTTCTGCATAGCTGCCATATCCTCCGTAAGGATC
>NZ_VLKH01000013.1 GCF_007830175.1 Sedimentibacter saalensis
GTTCTTTTTTAGAACTCTCAAAGGTTTCTTATGCTGTTTTATTGTCTAAGTTCGTCGCTGTCAGTTGAGACAGCTTTAATAGTTTATCACTTTTGTTTTAACTTGTCAAGAACTTTTTTTATTTCTTTTTAATTTCTTTTTTCTTGACTCGCCGTCTCTTGCGGAGACAGCTTTGATAGTTTATCACATCAGTATTTCTTTGTCAAGAAGTTTTTTCTTCTTTTCAAAACTATCTTTTTTATTTGTTTATTCTGTCAAGTTCGACAGCTTTGTTAGTTTACCACAACACCGTGATAAAGTCAACTGGTTTTTCATTTGTTTTTCAATTAATTTTTGCCTAAACAGCTTAGAAAGCTGAAGTGCTTTTATATTGTAGCTCACTTATTTATTTTTGTCAATCCCCTTTTCATTCTTTGTTTGAACTTTTTTATTTGAGCTTATTTATTGCAGTTAAATCCATTCAAATACAAACAAAAAGAACGATGATTATAAAGTACCCCAAATGCTAGTTTATTATGCCTAACATTTGGGGTACACTTTAATTAACTACTTTAATCATATCTATAACTCTATTGCTGTGATTTTTCAATTTCTGATTTTATGGCTAGGGCTACCTGGTCATCTGGATTGATTTTAAGGGCAGTCTGTATATCTTCTAATGCTCTGTCAATCTGGTTGTTGTAAAACAAAGCTACTGCACGGTTACAGAAAACTTCACAGTTGCCTGGATCAATGCTTAACAGAGTAGAGAAAAGTTCTTCGGCTTCAACGTATTTTTTTCTGCATATTTTGCACAGTCCAAGCTCGTTCATGGCTTCTTTTTGGGAGCCATCGATTTTTAATACATTTTCAAAGTATGTTTCAGCTATTTCATAATCACCTAATGATCTGTAAGCAAGCCCTATAAAGAAAAGCAAGTTCCACCATCCGCTGAAATCTTTAACCAGCGGAAGCAAAAATTCAAGAGCTTCTTCCGGTCTTTCCTTCAATACAAGGTTGTAACCTCTTTCATAATCAACATATGGCTTTAAAGAAATAAGCTCATTTCTTATTTCATCTATTCTTAATGGATCATCATCAACTTCCTGATGTTTTTCCCAAGTAAGATTTGCTTTAACATACTGTTGCATCCTTTTGTAATAGTAACCTAGTTTGTAATAAGAAAGAGCAAATTTGTCATCATAATCCAAAGCTTTTTCAAAATACTTGTGGGCTTCTTCAAAAAAGTACTGGCTTATTGTGTCCTTGCCCTTTTCATTGAGTTGAACACCCATTTTTTCAAGTGCAGAAGCATAAACAAAGCAGCTTTTTTCATTTTCCTCAATGTTTACCAGAGCCTTGCCGTATATGACGCTGTCCTTTGTTTCATTACCTTCAAACTTGTTGATGCAGTATATTATGTATGGCTTGATGTCAAAATGAAGTTCCTTGAGCATTTCATGGTAATCTTTTAAATATTCAAATGAAGGGTCCGTCCCCTGGATGAATATTATACCGTCTATTATGTTATTAAGTGTTATACCGTCTCTTTCATTTTGCTTCTTAATGTCTTCAAGAAGCTTTTCTACCCTTACAGGTACCGGCAGTTCCTTTTCTGTTTTGTAAGTCTTGTCTTTAAAGCTTATTGAAGCACCTTTTCTTAAATCTATGAATGATATGTCGTTTCTTTTTTTAGTAAAGCTATCCTGAAAGTATTTATCTTTTTTGTTCATAATCTATCTCCTCTATTGCATGGTTTATTACATGTGTTAAGCATCTGTTGAATATATTGTCCTTATCATAGTAAATAAACAAGGTTGCATTTTTTCCTATTTCAACAATTCTGAAATCATTGACTATTTTTTCTTCTTTTTTTGCATGAGCAAAGTACGTTTTTCTAAAATCCGCATCATTTGCAAGATATCTTTTAATCAGCCTGTATTTGTCCTCAGATTCTCTTATGAGATAATCCGGAATATCTTCATGCTGATTATTGAACACATAGTCATATTTCATGCAGTCAATAAATTCATTGTTAATCCCATCCAAGCATTGTACATAATCATATAGTATTTTGTAAAGCTTTTTTCTGCTGTGTGATACTTTATACAAATCATTATTTTTCCAGAATGAACTGAAAGACTCATAAAATTCAAAGGCTGATGACGTAAAATAATGTTTCAGTATGTACTCAAGGGTTTTTTCAAAGTACTTTTCATTGTAATACTTGTCAACAAGTTCTTCAATGTCTTTGAGTTTGAATATTTCTTCCGCTGAAATATATTTTGTGCGGATAACTTCATATGGAGCTGTTTTTCTGTAACGGATTTCATGCTTTTCTTTGTCAGCATATATCTTTGTTCCCTTAAGCACCTTTAAAAAACCAAGCTGTATTTTTTCTGACTGGAGATTGTGAAGACCATCAAATGATTTTTTAAACGTGTTGTAATCTTCATAAGGAAGTCCTGCTATGAGGTCTAAATGAAGGTGGACGTTGTTATGATCTTCAATGAACCTGACAATGTCAAACAATTTATTGATGTCCATGTGCCTGTTGATTTCTTTCAATGTTTCATCATTCAATGACTGCACGCCTATTTCAAACTGAAACATGTTAACAGGAAGGGTTCCGACAAATTCAAGGAATTCATTATTTATTATGTCTGCGGTTATTTCAAAGTGAATTGTCATGTTGTTATGGTTGTTCGCTATTATGAAACTCATTATTTCCATGGATCTTTTGTAGTCTGCGTTGAATGTTCTGTCCACGAACTTGATTTGCCTTGCATTTGTTTTTAAAAGCATGGCCAAATCTCTTTTAACCCTTTCCATGGAAAATGTCCTCATTCTCTTATCAATAGAAGACATGCAGAAGCTGCAGCAAAATGGGCATCCCCGGGATGATTCGTAATATATGATTTTGTCTTCAAAATCATCGACTTCCTCGTATGGGTAGCTCAGTTCATCAAGATTTAAAATGAGATTTCTTTCTTCATTAATAATGATGCTTTTTTCTTTTCTGAAGACCAGACCATTTATGGATGAATAATCGGTATTTTCACTGTGATATTGTTTAAGGAATTCCCTGAAAGTTATTTCTCCTTCTCCAAACACAACATAATCAACGTATGTTTCTTCTTCCATGAGTTTTTTAACTTCAAATGACACTTCAGGTCCACCCCACAGTATGTCCAGGTCGTTTTTTGCTTCTTTAATTATATAGGAAATTTCCTTTATGTATTCAATGTTCCATATGTAGCACGAAAAGCATATTAAATCAGCATTGGCCGAAAGTATCTCACCAATTATGTATTCCTGTTTTTGGTTTATTGTAAATTCCTTTATTTCTATATTAAAATCATCATCCTTGCAGAATTTTTTTAGATATCTTACTGCAAGATTTGCATGGATAAATTTTGAATCCAGTGTTACAAGCAAAATTTTCATATATTCACCTTCATAATTCCTGTCTTGTTTCTTAATATAATTTCTTTTTCGGTTCTTCGAACTATTTTGCACTTTCCAAGAAGAGGGTGGCTGAATGAAGAATATTTTAAAAATTCCTTCAGTTCAGGAATTTTTCCATCCCCAATCTTAAGCTTCTCAGGACTAATGGTTCCCTTTCGAAGTTTCAGCAGGTATGCGGAGTAGTTTGAAAGTATTTCATCATTATATTCCTTTTCTTCAGGAGATACATTGTTTATTATGTTCTGTAATGTTTTTGATTTTAAAATGCATTCCTCTGAATAAAGATGGGCTTTAGTTATAGTTTTAATTCTTTCTTTTTCAAAATCAATTATGCTCATTTTGTCAAGATTGATATTATGTCTTTGTGCAAATTCCTTTATTGAAAATTGAATGATCCTTTCTTTTGCATTTAGATTCATGTTTTCAATATCTATATTTTCATCGCTTAAATAATCATACACTGCAGATGATATGAGGATTGAATTTATAATTGTGCTTTTATTAAGAGAATAAAAGGAAGTCATCTTCATTACTTCTTCCATGAGGTTTTCCCATACAGTGTTTGAAATTGCAATGGGCATGATTTTATATTCTATTAATCCATCCTCGACATCACATGGAGTTTTGTTTTTAAAATAATTTTCAATGCAATCATCATGTCCGTTAATATAAAGTTTGAAAAGATCTATTTCCTTTATGTATCTGTCCTTATCCAGGTAGCATCCAATGTTGTCCTCGTAAGGCATAAGACATTTAACTGAAATTAAAAACAGCTGAAATCTAATGTCTGGTAATCTGTCCCATGTAATGTCTTCATAGCAGCTGTAGAGTAGATTTTGTATTTTCGAAAGCATATGTGCTCCTTAAAAAATAGAATCGCGTAATGACGCGACTCTATTATACAATTAATTATTAAATTTATCAAACTCTTCTTTATACTCTCCAGCAAATTGCAAAACTTTTAAGGAATATTCGCTTTCACCGGGATTATTAGCATGACTTCTTTTTTCCATGTAATCATCAAGACCCTGCTGCCCCCTGTTGTATGCAGTGAGAGCCATGTGAAGATCACCGTCGTAAATGTTGATTAAGTACACCAGCTGGGTTATTGTCAGCTTAATATTAAATTTTGTGTCAAAAAGCCTGTCAGAATGGTATTCATAGCCTAAATTCTCTGCAACAGGTTTTGCGGTGTTTTCCATGAGCTGCCCAAGTCCTCGTTCTCCTGATGTTCCTATGGCTGAAGGATTAAAATTGCTTTCTCTTCGAAGCACTCCCAAAAGCAAAAATATATCAAGCTTTTCATTTTTACATTCTTTTACCATGTATTCACAGTCGCTAAGATTAAGTTCTGTCAACTCATTAGCATATTGTATCAATTTTTTTTCATTGATATAGGAATCTCTCAAATCAAATATAAAAGTTTCAATTTTTTGCTGACTTGTGGTCTTGCCGTAATACTTGGATAAATCTTCAGCACTTGCAGTCATGCTCATGTTTATCATCATAAAATAAGACAGAACACACGTAGCAAATAGCATTGTCATGTACTTTTCACGTTTCATTTCATCACCCTTTTATGTTTGTTGTCTAATTATATTTTACAACTAATTTTGCAGTCAACGGTGAATAATGATATGTATTGTTGAAATTTGATTGTTTTTAGCATATCTGCACGACAATGTAAGATTTTGAAAAATGCTTTGATTAATTTTAATATAAAAGAGAGGGCTATGCCCTCTCAGACAATTGACAAACCCTGCCGTAGTCATCCTGAACGATAGTGAAGGATCTCATCTTTGCTTAAAACATGAGATTCTTCGAGCAAGCTCTCAGAATGACAACATCCAACATAAACTTTGTCATAAATCTAAGAGGACAAAAGCCCTCTCCTATATTACTAATTAATAATTTGCTACATTTTTTCCGGAGTTTCCATTCCCAAAAGCTCCATTCCCTTTTTAAGGACTGTGTTAACTGTCTTTGTAAGAAGCAGTCTTGCTTTTTTAACTTCTTCATCTTCAACAAGTATAGGGCACTCATGATAGAATCGATTAAATTCCTGAGCAAGGCTCACTATGTATCTTGTGATGAAGAAAGGCTCGTATTTATCATGTGAACCAAGTACTGCTGATTTAAATCCTTCAAGTTTTCTTATGATGTTGAATGATTCTTTGTCAGTAAGAACTGAATAATCAACATTGTCATCAATATCTGTACCTGCTTTTCTAAGAAGACTGCATGTTCTTGCATATGTATATTGAACATATGGCCCTGTCTCGCCTTCAAAGCTTAAAGTTTTATCCCATGAGAACATGTAGTCCTTAATGCGGTTGTTGAACAGCTCCTGGAATATTACAGCTCCTATGCCCACTTGTTTTGCAACCTCTTCCTTATTTTCAAGGTTTGGATTTCTTTCATTTATTATTTCAGTTGTTTTTTCAATTGCTTTTTTCAAAACATCTTCAAGGAACACAACTCTTCCCTTGCGTGTTGCCAGTGCTCCGTCTTCAAGGCTCACTGTTCCGAACATTATGTGGACACAGTCGTATGCCCAGTCATATCCCATCAAATCTATGATTTTTCTCCACTGGTCAAAGTGAAGCTTTTGCGGTGCGCCAACAACATATATATTTTTATAGAAATCATAAGTTCTTTTTCTGTAAGTTGCTGCTGCAATGTCTCTTGTTACATAAAGAGTTGATCCATCGCTTTTTTGAATTACGGCATCTGTCAGTCCATATTCAGAAAGTTCAACAATTTTTGCTCCTTCTGAATCTTTAAGGAGGCACTTGTCTTCAAGCTCATCTAAAATTGCAGGCATTTTATCTGAATAGAAACTTTCTCCAGCATATGAATCAAATTTTATTCCGAACATGTCATATACACGGTTAAATTCCTTGAGGCTCACTTCTCTGAACCATGACCACAGCTTTTGTGCTTCCTCGTTGCCGTTTTCAAGTTCCTTGAACCAGTATCTTGCCTCATCCCTGTATTCCGGATGAGTTTCTATTTCCTGGTTGTATCTTACGTACAGCTTCAACAACTCAGGTATTGGATCTTTTTCTATGGCTTCAACTATTTCAGGTGTTCCCCATTTCTTATAAGCTGAAATAAGCATTCCGAACTGAGTGCCGTAATCTCCTAAGTGGTTGATTGCAACTGTGTTGTAGCCCATGTACTTGTATATTTTGTTTATGGAGTTTCCTATAAGAGTTGAACGGATGTGTCCTATATGGAATGGCTTTGCAATGTTGGGAGATGAAAACTCAACAATGACAGTCTTGCCCTGTCCTACATCTGTGCTTCCGAAATTTTCTTTTTCTATGTATGCTTGTTTTAATATTCTTTCTGCAAAATGTTTTTTGTCAACAAAAAAGTTTACATATGGACCGTTGCATTCGATTTTTTCAAATAAATCAACACTGCCAATCTTTTCTGCAATTTCTGTTGCTACAACTGCAGGAGACTTTCTGTACTTCTTTGCAAATTTAAAGCATGGAACCGCATAATCTCCCATATCCTGGCTGGGTGGTATCTCTATTAACTGAAGAGCATCATCCATAGACAAATCTGATTCTACGGCAGTGAATATCTCTGCTACTTTTTCTTTAAAATCCATCTCTTTCCTCCGAGTATTCCCTTTTATTAGTTTGTTAGTAATAATATCACAGCTGTTTTTCAATGTCAATGCAACATTAGTTAATCAATTGTTGAATTGACTTAGTTTATTCATATAATATTGTTTTTTATTATTCTACAAATCCAGTTCTGTTTCTCCGTCTCCCTGTGTTATATGCCAATTTTCATGTCCCATGAGTTCCTCAATAGTAACCCGGTCTGAAAGCACGTTGGCAATCATCATGTTGTTTTTTGGCGGCTTTCTCGTAATCATGAAACCATTGTTCAAAAGAACTTCCTTATATTTTCCGTAAAGCCCTGTTCCTACTACGGCATATTCAAGCCCGTTGTCATAGCAGTATTTTGCTACTCCGTTTGCCAAAGCCTTTATGTATCTTTCATTTGTAGGGTCTGTGAAAAATTCAACTGCAGACGTCATTTTTGAACCATTTGCAACAGAATTGTGAAGAATTGAAAAACCTATTATCTCATTGTTTAGTCTTGCCAGTATTGTAACGTAATTTACGTCAGGTCTTAAATTGTACCTGTAGTTGCAGTATTTGAAATCACGAACCAGCATAACTCTGTACTTTTCTTTATATTTGTCCCAGCATTTCTGAATTTCTTCAGGAACCCTGTCAAGAATTTCAAAACGTATCTCTTTGTCCATCTGTCCTTTGAGTTTATTTTTCATGTAAGCTGAATAAACTGAATTTCCCATTGAAGCAAGGAATCCTACCTTTATTCTTCTTTTAAGTATATTGTTTATGAGTATTGGTCTCACATATACTTCCTTTTCAAACAATGTGGGCCAGCCGAATCTTTGGTACGCAGGATATGACTGGTCATTTGCAAGTCCGATGACAACATCGACACCGTCCTGACGGCCTCTTTCGCAGGAATTCTGAGTCATGGTCCTGAATATTCCCTGCTTCTTGTAATCGGGATGAGTCATAGATTTTACAGAATGAGCTGTCAAGAGTACTTTTCCGTTAACATAAAGCTCGTTAGGCAAAAGCCCGTCGCAGCCTATTACCTTGTCGCCTTCCTTAAGCAGGTACATCATGTTGCCTGATTTATTATATGGGTTTTTATCAAAAAGCCATTGATACATTTCTTTTTTACTGTTAGTTCCTTCACCGAAGGAAATCACCGAAAGTTCTTCAAAGGCTTCAAAATCTTTATTCATGTCCAATCTTACTATTTCTCTTTCCATATGACCTCCGAGTTTTGTTTATTGTATGCTTTTTTGTATCTAATTATAATGTTTTAGATATAAAAATGCAATTAATTTAATTTTTTCCATATATTTCAGTACTGCGACATTGACATGCAGAATTATATTATATATAATTAATTAAACATTAAAGAAAGGTAACGGTGAAATGATTAGATAATTTATTTATTCGATGTATGAAATGTTAAACAAGCCAATATAAGGCTTTGTTTTAAGAAAATACTTGAGAGTAAATTAATTTCTGATATTTCATGATTCTGTAATGTTTTTTTTGTGTTTTATTTTAAATTAATTTTCTCTCGTACAGGAGGGATTATGTCTATAATAAGTGTAAAAAATTTGACTTTCAGCTATGAAACAAATTATGAAAATATTTTTGAAAATACGTCCTTTGAAATTGACACTGACTGGAAGCTTGGCTTCATAGGAAGAAACGGCAGAGGCAAAACAACTTTCTTGAATCTTTTGATGGGAAAATACAGCTACTCAGGAAGCATAAGTGCTTCAACAAAATTTGATTACTTTCCTTTCGAAATAAACGGCAATGACAGCACATTGGAAAATGCAAGAAACATCATTGCTCCTTTCACCCGGTGGGAAAAAGAAATGCAAAGACTTATTACATCCGGTACGGACGGTGACATGGTACGATACGGTGAAATACTTGACTTATACTCTGAAAATGATGGATACATCATTAATGAAATGATTGAAAAGGAACTAAACATGCTTCAAGTTGAAAGAGATGTTCTTTCAAGGCAGTTTTCAACATTAAGCAGCGGTGAAAAAACAAAGGTTATGCTTGCTTCACTGTTTCTTAAGAAAAATAATTTTCTATTGATTGATGAACCCACAAACCACCTGGACCTTGAGGGAAGAAACACAGTTTCTGAGTATCTTAAAAACAAAAAAGGATTCATACTTGTATCCCACGACAGACACTTTCTTGACAGCGTTGTTGATCACATTCTATCCATAAATAAAGCATGCATAGACATTCAAAAAGGTAATTTTTCAACGTGGCAATCAAATAAGGATTTAAGAGATAATTTTGAAATAAACGAAAACGAAAAGCTTGAAAAAGAAATTAAAAATCTTGAAGTATCATCAAGGCGCACTGCTGGCTGGAGCGACAAGACAGAAAAGTCAAAGTTCGGAGAACCTGTGCCTGACAGAGGCTTTATAGGTCATAAAGCTGCCAAGATGATGAAAAGAGCAAAATCAATTGAGCACAGGAAAGAAAAATCCATTGAAAATAAGAAGCTCCTTCTTAAAAACATTGAAAGAAGCGATGAATTAAAAATCATGCCGCTTAAATACCGCAAAAACACCCTCATAAATGTTGAAGGATTGTCCTTAAGTTATGAGGACAGAAAAATATTTGACAACATAAGCTTTCAGGCAGAGCATGAAGACAGAATTGCACTTCGCGGAAAAAACGGCAGCGGAAAATCTAGCATATTGAAAATCCTAACAGGAGAAAATAACAATTATTCAGGAACGGTAACTATGGGAAGCGGACTTGTAGTTTCATACGTTCCTCAGGACACAGGATTTTTAAGAGGTTCTTTAAAAAATTACTGCAGGGATGAAAATATTGACGAAAGCATATTCAGAATGCTTCTTGACAAGCTTGATACCGGAAATGAAATATTCGAAAAAAATCTGGAACAATTAAGCGGAGGACAAAAGAAAAAAGTTCTCATTGCAAAAAGCCTTTCGCAAAGAGCTCACATTTATATATGGGATGAACCACTGAATTTTATTGATGTGAATTCACGAATGCAAATTGAGGAGCTCATTTTGAAGTACTGCCCTACAATGATTTTTGTGGAACATGATTTCATGTTCAATGAGAATGTTGCAAACAAAATTGTTAATTTAAGTTAAAAAGTTGCTCCGCAACTCCGCTAGGGGGACCTATGTCCCCCTTCGGCGCAAAAAATACTAACGTATTTTTTGCTGAGCACCCCCCTTGACGGCAAGGGCGTCCCGCCCTTTGCAATCCCCGTTTTTAATATACTAGGAAAGAGAACTTTCCTAGTATATTAAAAACGGCCCCAAAGGGGCCTTTTTATTAGTTTTATCGTGCGTTGTACTATGTTCTCACATTATTTGAACGTAACTATTGTTACACCGTCTCCGCCTTCGTTGAACGAACCAAGCCTTGACTCTTTAACATGCTTGTGCTTTTTCAAAAATTGTGTTATACCTTCTCTTAAGATGCCCATTCCCTTGCCGTGAATGACTTGTATTTCGTTGAGATTTGACATGAACGCATCATCAAGGTACTTGTCAAGCTCCAAAAGCGCCTCGTCTAAGTTAAGTCCCCTTAAGTCTATTACAGGACTTATGGATGATGTTTTCAGTTTAACCATTCTTGTAGTGTTGTTTTTTTGTTTCACTTCCTCGTCAGATTTGATTTTTATCAAATCTGATTTCTTTACTTTCATTTTAATAAGGCCTATTTGTACCATTACATTTTGTTGATTGTCTGTATCAGAAATGACAAATCCCTTTTGATTGAGGCTTCTCACTGTTACGGCATCTCCATTTGATATGGGAGAATCCGTGTCGTATGTGTCTTCCTGGAAAATCTGTTCTGTATACTGGTTTTCATCAAGTTCCTTTGATTTATCGTTCAGCGTCTGTCTAAGTTCATTTACCCTTCGGCTTTTGTCCTTATCCATCTCAAGGTTTAATTTCTTAAGTTCCTTAATGATTTCTGCAGCTTCTCTCTTGGCGTTTTCAACTATTTTTCTTGCCTCGTAATTTGCTTCATCAACAAGCTTTTCACTTTTTTCAAGTGATTTTCTTTCCTTGGCCAGAAAGTCCGAGTGCTTTTTCCTGCTTTGCTCATCAAGTCTTTCAATTTCACGCCTTTTTTCTTCAATATATACCCGGTTGTCTTCTATTTGCTTCAATGCATCTTCAAATTCAACCTTTTCAGTTTCAATGCTTTTCTTTGCTTTATCTATAATGTCATTACTCAAGCCAAGCTTTCTCGATATTTCAAAGGCATTAGATTTTCCCGGAACTCCTATTAACAGCTTGTATGTTGGACTTAATGTTTCAACATTAAATTCAACGCTTCCGTTTATGACTCCTACTGTGTTCAGGGCATATAGTTTAAGCTCGCTGTAGTGAGTTGTGGCAGCAGTTACAATATTTCTTTCGTGAAGAGTATCAAGAATTGATATGGCAAGAGCAGCACCTTCTGTAGGGTCTGTTCCTGCTCCAAGTTCGTCAAATAAAACAAAAGATTTTTCATCAACTTCTTTCATGATTTTCACTATGTTTGTCATGTGGGAAGAAAATGTGCTCAGGCTCTGCTCAATGCTTTGCTCATCACCTATGTCCGCATAGACGGCGCTGAAAACTGATATTTCTGTTCCGTATTCCGCCGGAATATGAAGCCCTGCCATTCCCATGAGAGAAAATAACCCCAGTGTCTTAATAGATACTGTCTTTCCTCCTGTGTTAGGTCCTGTGATAATGAGAGTCCTGAACTTATCCCCCAGCCATGCATCTATGGGAACAACAACTTTTGGGTCAATGAGAGGGTGTCTTCCTTTTTTTATTCTTATATAGCCTCTGTCATTTACCTTAGGCTCAACGGCATTTAAACTTATGGCATACTTTCCCTTTGCAAATATGAAATCAAGTTCTGTTAGAATTTCCTGGTTTATGAGCATTTGTTCGCTTATTTCGCCTATTAATCCGCTCAGTTCAAGAAGTATTCTTTCAACTTCTTTCTTTTCTTCTATTTTTAGGTTAGAAATGTCATTTGTCATTTCTACCACTGCCATTGGTTCAATAAAAAGAGTGGAGCCTGTTGATGACTGGTCGTGGATTATTCCTCTCACCATGGATCTATATTCCTTGCGAACAGGAATTACATATCTGTCATTTCTCATTGTCACTATGTTTTCCTGCAGGTATTTCTGCATGGCGGATGAATTCACAATGGTATTTATTTTATTTTTTATGGCGTTGTTTTTTATTTGTATTTCTCTTCTTATTCTTTTAAGCTCCGGGCTTGCATCATCTGCAATTTCCTCTTCACTTATAACCACGTGGTATATTTTGTCCTCTGTGTCCTTGTCTGTGAAAATTCCTTCGCACAGTTCTTCAAGGAGAGAATAGTTTCTTTCTTCCTTGTTGTTGAGGAGCACATAATTTTTTAAAAGCCTAGCAGCTCTTAATGTATCCGCGCAGTTAAGAAGCCCTCTTAGGGAAATTATTCCTCCCACGGCTCCCCTTCTTGCATATTCTTTTATATCTGATATTCCTCCTAATGGAGGATTTCCTTTTTCCATAATTATTGAAAGAGCCTGTGAAGTCTGATTTTGCTTAAACTTAACTGCCTCAACATCTGATGAAACATCCAGTTTTAAAACCTCTTTTTTTCCATTGGATGTTTCCGCATAATTTGAAAGCTTTTCAATAATCTTATCAAATTCCAATACTGATTTAGATTTTTGTTTCATTTTTAATCCCTTCTTTCTCCTAATTAAGAATTAAGAGTTAAGAATTAAGAATTATGGAAGGAATTTTGGTACCCAAAATTCCATCAATTAATTTTTCATTCTTAATTATTCATTATTAATTTTTAAAGTATGTTCTTTAAATAGTGTCCTCTTGTAAAGCCATTCTCCTGAAGCACGTTTGATGTTTGAACACCGTTTATTTCGCAGTACATAGCATCAATTATTTCTTCAGGATCTTCAAGATACTTTGTGTCCACAAAGAAAAATTCAATTCCTGCACGTTCAAAATCATATACTTTTCCTATGAGCGTCAATGGAACGCTGTTGTATATGTGGGTTAGTTTGTTTTCTCTTTCAATGTTAAAATAAACGCCTTTTCTGTCCTTAAGCATTATTTTTTCCCTGTACTCGCACTTGCTGCAGTCCTGAAGGTTTTTGCAGTTTTTAACCATTGACATTGGGCAGTTTTTCATAACCATGAGCTGCGCATATGCATGGGATACTATTTCAGTCCTGAGAGTTGAATTCCGCGTGATGCTTTCCATGTCTTTTATGTTTGCTTCGATGGAAAATGTAATGCTTTCTGCTCCCTTACCCTTCAAAAGCTCCGCTGAAAATGAATTTATGATGTTGAAGAACGGTCCGCAGTGTATTTTTAAATTTGAGTTTTCCTTGAAGAAATAAAAACTTCCGGGATTGTTAACACATACACCGTCAAAAATTCCCTCATAAATCTTCATGTTTTTGTCGAACTGAGCATATTCCGATTTTGAAACTATGTTTGGTATCCAGAGGTATTTTTCTTCAACTTCAATTGTCTTTGCCATTTCCATGTCAAGATTGTATGGAACATAAACTCTTTTTACCTTCATGTTGTCTATGAATTCTATTTCGTTGTTGTGATTTATTTTCAGACTTATTTTTGCCCTTGCATCATTTTTGTTTTTCTCAAAGTCGAACACTCTGCTCAGTGGTATGTTTCCTGCTTCTTTTCTTGAATAAACAACGGCTCCCTTTTCATAAAGAAGTTCAGTAGCTTCTCTTCTAAGCTGATTCAATGTGCTTTTTCTTAAGAACACATTTTCGTCACTGGCAATGTCTAGTTTTTCTAACTCATATATTGTACTTCCCAGTTTTCCCAACTGTTCCTTTATTATTTCTTCTGTGGCAGGATTTTTAATGCTTGTTTCGCAAACTTCGCTGCTTTTCACAACAACTTCATTTTCCCCGTCTGTTGCAGTAAGTACAGCCTGCTCTCCAACCTTAAGTGAAATAGCAAATTTCACTTTTTTCCTTCTGAATGATGAAAATTCATGGGCAATGTCCTTTGTTTCTTCCTCAATATTTTCAATATCATCACCCTTAACGCCTGAACTTGTTCTTGCAAACATCTCATCGTCCTTTGACGGTTTTAAATATCCATTTGTATATCCTCTTGAAAATGTTGATATTGCTTTTTTCTCAAGTTCACTGATGTCTGTCGTTTTGCCTGTCAGATGATTGTCTATAATCTCTCTGTAATATTCCACGACTGCAGAAGTGTATTCAGGTCCTTTCATGCGCCCTTCAATTTTAAATGTTTTTATGCCTGCATCAATTAATTCGCCTATTGACTGACCTGCATTGAAATCCTTCATGCTGAGTACAGGAATAGTTCCGAAGTCATGAAGTTCTTCCTTCTTTTCTTTGTCGTAAAAGCTGTAATTAAGCCTGCAAGGCTGAGCACATTTTCCTCTGTTGCCGCTTCTGCCTCCTAAGAAGCTTGACATGTAGCACTGCCCTGAATAACACGCACAAAGTGCTCCGTGAATGAAAATTTCAAGGTCCACATTTGTGATATTAAGGGTTTCCTTAAGCTGGCTGATGGACAATTCTCTTGCCATTATGACTTTGTTAATGTTAAAGTCTTCAAAAAACTTCACTCCATATTCATCATAAATGGCCGCCTGTGTGCTCATGTTCACGCTTAAATCCGGAAGAAACTTATTTATTAGGTACAACAATCCAAGATCCTGCACTATTACAGCATCTGCATCAGAATCATGCAGAAAAGCTGCATAGTTTAGAGCATCTATCATTTCCGAATCTTTAAGTACTGTGTTCATAGTTACATATACCTTCACACCCTTGTTGTGGGCATAGCGTATTATATGTTTCATTTCTTCGTTGTCAAAATTTTGTGAGTTTTGTCTTGCGTTGAATAGCTTTCCTCCAAGATACACTGAATCTGCTCCGCTGTTAACTGCGGCATAAAATGATTCCATGCTTCCTGCAGGTGCTAAAAGTTCAATTTGTTTTTTCATGCTTTCTCCTGTTTTTAAAAAGGAACGCTTCTGCGTTCCCCTGGTTAATTAGACGTTTCATCCTCTAGAAGTTCCATTAATTCTCTGTTGTCTTTCTTAAGCTTACTGATTTCAAGCTGATTCTGATAATTTTCTGTTTCCTTGCGATTTAACCTGTCCTGAAGTTCATTGATGCTGTTTATTAGGTTTTCCTTGTCGTTGTTTGTCATCAGCAGCTCTTCAAGGTATCTTTCCTTTTCATCGTTGATGTTTTCATATTTTTGCTTAAGCTCTTCAGTGCTCTTTTTAAGTTCTAAAATTGACTTATCCTTGTTGTTAATAACTTCATCTTTTTCATTCAGCTTGTTTTGAAGCAGCGTGATTTTATTGTTCAATGTATCAATGTCGTTTTGCTTGGACTCTATAATCATGTTCATTTTTTGCTGGTCGTCGCTGAAATTATAAATTTTCTGAGATTTGTCCTCAAGGTTTCCTTTAAGTTCCCTGATATTTTTTTCAAGCTGAACAACGTACTGTTCCCTTTCGTTCAGCTTCAGCTGAAGTTTTGAAATTCTTCCGTTTAAGCTGCTCTTGGTGTTGTTCATGAAATTTATTTCTTTTGTGAAATTTTCTCTTTCATTTTTAAGCTCTTCACATAGTTCATTAAGTTCTTCATTTTTGATTTTAAGCTCATTAATGAACATTTCGCTTTTTACAAGCTGCTGTTCCTGCTCTGAAAGTTTTTCCTGTAGTTTTGAAATCTGTGAATTCAGATATTCTCTGTCATTGTCCCTTGCAAGAAGTTTTTCTCTGTATCTTTCCTTTTCAAGCACAGCTTCAGAAGATTTTACAAATGCTTCGTCCTTTTCCTGCAGAGCCTTGATTTTTTCTTCCTTCAAAAGCTGTATTTCATCTTTGATTTCTTTTCTGTAGTCGCTTGCTTCCTTCGAAAGTTTAATATATTTATCAACAATCACAAATGAAGACAAAATCATCTTGTCTATTTCGTTGAAGCGTTTGTTTGCATTTGCTATTGAATTTATCTGGTCATTAAGGACTGTTTCTATATTTTTCACATATTCGGGACTTTCATCAGTTTTAACGTTGTATTTTTTATCACCTATAACAATTTCTATTTTATTCATATAATCAAATCCCCTTTATATTATTTTCTTTTGATTCTGAATAATAACGGAATGACTAACATTTATTTAAAATTTCCGAATTTACTTCAATTATATATTAATATTAATGTAAAACACTTAAAATTTCAATAGCAAATAATACTTTTTGGTTATTTTTTAATTTTTTCGGCAAAATGTAAACTTTTCCGTGATTGACATTCATTTTTGCGTGTATATATATAGTATTGATATTTCGGAGGTGATTATGATTTACAAAGATATTTTTAAAGTTCAGAAAAATATGCGGGCTGTTCTTTTGTCCCTTGTGCCTATAGTGTTGTTTTCAATCTATATTTATGGACAAAGAGTTCTTGTTTTATTGATACTTGTGACAACTATTGGAACAGCTGCAGAGTATATGTGGGAAAAGCACTATGGCAGCAAAGCATCTGAAGCCGTGTTTGTCACATGCATTCTTTACACAATGACCCTGCCTCCGTCCATTCCCATGTGGATTGCAGCTATAGGAATTCTTTTCGGACTCTTTTTTGGTAAATTGTTTTTTGGAGGTTTTGGGCGCAATATTTTCAATCCGGCACTTGTGGGTCGTGCCTTTATTTATGTCAATTTTCCCGAACCCATGACCATATCATGGAATGTGGCTTCTGGTTTTTTTCCCGGTGGATTTTCCTCTTATTTGACTCAAGAGATTGATGCAGTATCAAGTTCAACTCCAATGATAATGTTTAAAAATTCAGGAGCATTGGCTGATATTAAATCTCTTGTCCTTGGCACCATTCCAGGTGCAGCAGGAGAAACATGCAAAATTTTAATAATAATTTCAGCTTTATATTTAATTTACAAAAAGACTGCATCTCATGAAATAATGCTGGGCTCTGTGGCTGGTTTTAGCTTATTATCTATTGTCATGAAATTTGCAGGTGTACATGCAGCAAATCCCCTTTATGGTATGATGATGGGAGGATTTTTGTTTGGAACCGTGTACATGGCGACTGATCCCATAAGCGCTGCAAAAACAAAGGCAGGAAAATGGATTTACGGTTTAATAATAGGTGCTGTGACCATACTCATAAGGAGCATGTCTCTTTTTAACGGCGGAATGATGTTTGCAATATTAATAGGAAACACATTTGCCCCTATAATTGATTACTTTGTTAAAGAAGCAGAAAAAAAGAAAAAGGAGGCTGCAATATGAAAAAACAAAAATCATTTTTTTATCCGATTATTTTCATGACTGTTGTAACAGCCTTCTTCGTATTTATTCTTTCTGCATTCAGCCAAGCAACAAAAGATACAATTGCTTTTAACAACGAAAGCGAGCTAAGATATAAAATTCTTTACATATTCAACATTCTTCCGGAAAGTAAAAATCCAAAAGATATAGAAAAAGTTTTTAATGAACGTGTTGAAGAAAGATTTACTGGCGGAAAGAACATTTATGTTCTCATGGACGGGGAAAAAGAAATTTCTTATGCAGTTCCTGTTGAAGGACCCGGTCTTTGGGGTACTATTTCAGGATATGTAGGTCTTAATGAAGACTATTCAAAAATAACAGGCATTGATTTTGTCAAACAATCTGAAACACCTGGGCTTGGAGGGAGGATTTCAGAAGAATCATACAAGGAACAGTTCAGAGAAATCGACATATCTGATGTTCAGGACGGCAAGTTTATAGTTTCCTCTCCCCAAACCGGAAACAATGTGGATGCCATTGCAGGAGCAACCCAGACTTCAGCGGCTGTGGAAAAACTTATCAACGAAGATTTAAATGATTTTTTTAAGAAACTGGAGGTGAAATAATGAGCCTTAAGAAGGATGCAACAAAAATCTTTAAAAAAGGAATATTATATGACAATCCAATACTGGTTCAGGTTATAGGAATTTGCTCAGCCCTGGCAGTGACAAACAGAATGATGAACTCCCTCATTATGGGCATTGCACTTTCATTTGTAACAGCATTTTCTTCCATGACCGTATCGCTTTTAAAAAGCCGCACCCCCAGACACATACGCATGATGGTCCAGGTTCTAATAATTTCTGCCTACGTAATTATTGTAGACATATTCTTAAAGGCATATATGATTGATATGAGCAAAGCACTGGGTCCTTATGTGGGACTTATTATTACAAACTGCATTATTATGGGAAGGGCTGAAGGTTTTGCTCAGTCTAATCCACCATTATTATCATTCCTTGACGGTCTGTCCTCCGGTTTCGGGTACACGCTAGTACTTCTTTTTATTTCACTGGTAAGGGAACTGCTTGGATTCGGCACTGTGTTCGGAAGAGCTGTAATGCCTGAAAACTTCACAAAATGGACACTGATGGTAATGCCGCCCTCTGCATTCTTCATACTTGCTTTGATTATGTGGGCAGCATACAACTTAAGAACTAAAAAGGAAAAAGAAGGAGTTGAGAAAAAATGATTGACGTACATCCATTTGTAATTTTCGTAGCTTCAATTTTCACCAGCAACATGATATTTTCCAATTTTCTCGGAATGTGCTCCTTCATAGCTGTATCAAAGGAAATTCCAACTGCAATTGGACTTGGTGTTGCAGTCACCATGGTTCTTTCATTCACCACAGTACTAAACTACATTGTTTACTGGAACATACTTGTTCCTTTCGGGCTTGAATACCTTATGTATATAGTGTTCATCCTTGTCATTGCAGCATTTGTACAGCTTTTGGAAATGGTCATGGAAAGATACTTATCAAATCTTTACTACGCACTTGGAATATTTCTTCCTCTCATAACCGTAAACTGCGCCATACTTGGTGTATCTTTGTTCATGGTTGCAAGGCAGTATGATTTTCTTCAGACATTTATGTTTTCTGTTGGCTCAGGAATTGGATGGGCTCTTGCCATTACGGCAATGGCAGGAATAAGATCAAAACTAAATGAAAGTTCCATACCTGAAGGTTTAAGAGGCGCACCTATAACACTTATTATAACCGGCATCATGGCCCTGGCATTCATAGGCTTCAGCGGCATGGTTCAAATTCAATAGGAGGCCACCATGAGCACAATATTAACCACTACATTGATAATCTCTGCAATTACCTCAATCCTTGCTGCAATACTAACAGCTGCAGACAGGACAGTGGGAAATTATGGAGAAGTAAAACTCACCATCAACAATGAAAAAACTTACACCGTGGAAGGAGGAACCAGCCTTCTTTCAACACTGAGGAACGAAAAAATATTCATACCATCGGCCTGTGGAGGCAAGGGTTCCTGCGGATACTGCAAAGTTGTGGTAACAGAAGGTGGAGGGCCTGTGCTTGCTACGGAACTTCCTCTACTAACAAAGGAAGAGTTTGCAAAAAACATGCGCCTTTCATGTCAATGTAAATTAAAACAAGACATAAAAATTGAAATACCTGAAGAGCTTTTCAACGTGAAGGAATATGCTTCAACAGTTGTAAAAATGGAAAAGGTAACTCCAACAATCAAGTATCTGCGCTTTGATCTGGGAGATGAAGAAATAAACTTCAGACCCGGACAATATGTGCAGCTTAAGGCGCCTGCATATGAAGGTAACGATGAAGAGGTTTACAGGGCATATTCTGTTGCTTCAAGCGTCAACGACAAACATGCAATCGAGCTTTTGATAGGATATACCGGAGGCATTGCAACAACATATGTTCATCAGCACCTGAATGTGGGAGACAATGTGCACATAAACGGACCCTATGGAGATTTCTACTACCACGAGGATGACAACGGCCCCATAATACTGGCAGGAGCAGGAACCGGCATGGCGCCCATACTTTCAATACTTAAGTACATGGCTGAAAATAACATAAACAGAAAAACAATATTTTTCTTCGGAGCAAAGACAATGTCGGATTTGTTCATGCTTGAACAAATAAAATATTTTGAAGAAAAACTTCCAGCTTTTAAATTCATAGCAACACTGTCCCGTGAAGAATCTCCTGATTGGAATGGAGACAGGGGAAGAGTTCCGGATTCAATAATAAAACATGTGGAAAATGGAGAAAATTATTCAGCATATCTTTGCGGCAGCCCTGCAATGATTGATTCCATAATAAAATCTCTGGAAGAAAAGAATGTTCCCCTTAATAAAATTTATTACGACAAGTTCTAAAATAAATTCCCTGGGAAAAAAGCACGGCCTCAAACTATAGCAGTCTGAAGCCGTGCTTTATTGTATACTCAATTCTTTTTTAAAGAATATGTTTTTGAAGCCTCTATAAAACTGATGAAAATATTGCAAAATACAGGATATCTCTCAAACATTATTTCAGGATGCCACTGAATACCCAGTGCAAAATCAAGTTCTGCAGATTCTATGCATTCTATTATTCCATCTTCAGTAAAAGCAGTTGCAATGTAATCATCAGCCACATCCTTCACTGCCTGGTGGTGAAATGAATTTGTTTTAATCTTGTCTGTTTTTAATATGTTAAAAATCATGGAATCCTTTAACAAATTAACAGTGTGGTGCTCATATCCTCCAAATGTGAACTTTGGGGAATGCCCGTTCGTATTTTGTCTCTGGGTGTATATGTCCTGGTATAGTGTTCCTCCTGCGGCAATGTTCATTATTTGCTGCCCCCTGCATATGCCAAGCATGGGCATGTTTTTTGCTGCGGCATGTTTGTACAATTTCACTTCAAATGCATCCCTGTCGTAATCTATGGCACCTATTTGTCTGATTGGTTCCTCACCAAACAACAGAGGGTTTATGTCTCCGCCTCCTGTGAAATAAATTCCGTCAACAAAACTTAAATATTTTTCTATTGTTTTTTCATCTTCAGTTATCGGAAGAATGACAGGCACGCCTCCATGTTGAAAAACAGCATTTAAATTGCTTTCGTTGACCTTTTCATAGTAAAATCCGTCTTCCATAATTTTATCAGCTGTAATACCGATTATGGTGTTCATTTTTACCTCCCCAAGAATTTTTTTATGTCATAAGCAATGCTCTCAGGGTCCATATTGTTTTCCTTAAGCAGTTCTTCAACAGTGCCGTGTCTGATAAATTCATCAGGCAATGTCTTTATGAGAACATCAGCATGATCTTGAAGTGCTGCTTTTATACTTAATGCAAAAGATCCCCATGGAACAGCTTCATCTATAACAACAGCCTTCTTTGTCTTCATTACTGATTTTAACAGCAAATTATCATCCAAAGGCTTTATGAATCTCAAATTTACAACTTCAGCATCAATATCTTGCTCTTTTAATATTTCTCGGACATGAAGTGCAGTCACAACCATTTTACCGCTGGCAGCTATGGTAACATCACTGCCTTCCTCAGCCACGATGCCCTTGCCTTTTTCTATTTTTTTATAGCTTCCGCTCACATATTCCTTGAGACTTCCTCTTGGATACCTTATGGCCACAGGCCCGTCAATTTCATTCACTGCATATTCAAGCATACTTTCAAGCTCTCTGTAGTCTGCAGGACACATGACAGTCATGTTTGGAATCTGTATTAAAAATGACTCATCAAACACCCCCTGGTGTGTTTCACCGTCATTTCCCACAAGACCTGCCCTGTCAACAGCAAGCACAACATGAAGGTTTTGAATTGCAACATCATGAATTACCTGGTCATAAGCTCTTTGAAGAAATGAAGAATAAAGAGCCACAACAGGAACAATTCCATTTGCAGCAAGTCCTGCAGCCATAGTAACTGCATGCTGTTCGGCAATGCCTGCATCAAAAATTCTTTTTGGGAATTTCCTTGCAAAATTAGTGAGCCCTGTTCCATCTGTCATGGCTGCTGTAATGGCTACAACATTGTTGTTGTTTTCAGCTATTTCGCAAAGCTTCTTTCCAAATACATCAGAATACGAGGCAACTGTAGACTCTTTTATGTTCTTTCCTGTTTCTATGTCAAATGCTGATACGCCGTGGTATTCATTTGGCCTTTGTTCAGCAAATTTATATCCTTTTCCTTTTTTTGTTACCACATGCATTATAAGAGGCCCTTCAATGTTTTTTGCAGTCTTGAAGGCTTCTAACAAATCGTCAATGTTGTGTCCATCTATGGGGCCCATGTATGTGAGACCAAGCTCTTCAAAAAGCATTCCTGGAACAACCATCTGCTTGACTGCGTCCTTGGCTCTCTTTAAAAACGCTTTTACTTTCCCCCCTGCAACGGGCATGTTGTTTAGTATTTTTTCAACATCCTTTTTTGTAGAAAGGTACCTTGTGTCGGTCCTGACCTTGCTTAGGTATTTTGACAGACCTCCCACGTTTTTTGAAATTGACATTTCATTGTCGTTTAATATTATAATAAGTTTTGTATTGCTTCTTCCAGCATCATTTAAAGCTTCAAATGCCATGCCTCCGGTGAGGGCTCCATCACCTATTACTGCAACTATTTCATAATTTTCTTTTTTCAGATCTCTTGCCCTTGCCATTCCCATGGCTGCAGAAATAGAAGTGCTGCTGTGCCCTGTGTCAAAACAGTCGTATATACTTTCAGCACGTTTTGGAAAACCGCTGAGGCCTTTCAACTGCCTCAAGGTGGACATTTCATTTTTTCTTCCTGTCAATATTTTATGAACGTATGACTGATGTCCCACATCCCATATTATTTTATCTTCAGGAGTATTTAATGAATAGTGCATTGCTACTGTAAGCTCTACCACTCCAAGGTTTGAAGCAAGATGTCCTCCTGTTTTTGACACGCTTTGTATTATGTATTCCCTTATCTCATTGGCAAGTATGGGCAGCTCACTTGTTTTAAGCTGTTTTAACTCCAATGGAGAATTTATTTTATCTAAAAATTTCATTTTTACCTCTCAAGCATTTTATTGAGTATGCATTTAATAATTATATATTGTTTAAATATATATGTCAAAATTAATATTTTTATATCAAGGGTCAAAAATATTCTGTACTTTTAGTTAAATGTGTTATATTATATTTGTAATATTCATCAAATATAAATGACAAAACAAGGAAACATAAATACTGACAAAATGTCAGTCAGGTTGATGATAAAGTAATTTTCGACGTTGTCATTCTGAGGACGTAGCCCGAAGAATCTCATGTTTTCAATAAAAATGAGATCCTTCACTATCGTTCAGGATGACAGCATCAGGGTTTGTAAAGTCTGACTGGCGAAATGTCAGTGCGTAACAATCACTCTAGAAATATTAGAAATTATATATGATTAAAATGGAGGACGATTATGAGCAAAAAATGGGTTTATTTGTTTAAGGAAGGAAATGCTTCACAAAAATATCTTCTTGGTGGTAAGGGTGCCAATCTGTCAGAAATGACAAACATAGGTCTTCCTGTACCTCCTGGAATTACAGTCACTACAGAAGCATGCACAGAGTTTTACGAGCAAGGAAAAAAATTAACTGATGAAATAATAAATCAGATTAAAACACACATGACTCTATTAGAAGAGCAGACAGGAAAAAAATTCGGTGATGAAGAAAATCCGCTGCTTGTTTCAGTACGTTCAGGAGCAGCTTTTTCCATGCCTGGCATGATGGACACAATTTTAAATCTAGGACTCAATGACCTCACAGTTGAAGGTATGGCTAACAAGACAGGAAATCCTCGTTTTGCTTACGACAGCTACAGAAGATTCATTCAGATGTTCGGTGATGTTGTGCTTGAAATTCCAAAATACAAATTTGACAACGTGCTGGATGACACAAAGGAAAAAAACAACTACAAGTATGACACTGAACTCACTGCAGATGATTTAAAACAACTGGTTAAAGAATTCAAGGAAATTTACAAAAAAGAAACAAAATCTGATTTTCCTCAGGAACCTGAGGCTCAGCTACTCATGGCTGTTGAAGCAGTGTTCAGATCATGGAACAATCAAAGAGCCATAACATACAGAAACCTATACGACATTCCTCACAACCTGGGAACTGCAGTTAATGTACAATCCATGGTTTTCGGAAATATGGGAGACAGTTCGGGAACAGGGGTTGCCTTTACAAGAAATCCTTCCACCGGAGAAAAGAAAGTATTCGGAGAATTCCTAATTAATGCACAGGGAGAAGATGTTGTTGCAGGAATAAGAACTCCTCTTACAATAGATAAATTAAACGACGTTATGCCTGAAATATACAAAGAATTCATGGAATCTGCCAACACACTTGAACAGCATTACAAAGACATGCAGGACATTGAGTTCACCATTGAACAGGGAAAATTATACTTCCTTCAGACCCGTAACGGAAAAAGAACAGCAGAAGCAGCTCTTAGAGCTGCAGTAGAAATGGTTGGGGAAAATCTTATTGACAAAAAGACTGCCGTAATGAGAGTTGACCCAAAATCATTAGACCAGCTTCTTCACCCTAAATTTGATCCTGATGATTTGAAAAAGGCAACGCCTGTTGCCAAAGGGCTTCCTGCCTCTCCGGGAGCAGCCACAGGAAAAATATATTTCACAGCAGATGAAGCAGTTGCTGCAGCTAAAAACGGCGAAGCAGCCATTTTGGTAAGAAAAGAAACATCTCCTGAAGACATTGAAGGAATGAGTAAAGCCAAGGGAATACTCACTTCAAGAGGAGGAATGACATCCCATGCTGCAGTTGTTGCCAGAGGAATGGGAAAATGCTGTGTGGCAGGATGCGAAACAATATTTGTTGATGAAGCAAGAAAAACAATGACAATTGAAGGTAAAGTCTACACTGAAGGAGATTATATCTCTCTTGACGGAAGTACAGGCAATGTATATATAGGAAAAATAAAGACCGTTGAAGCAAATATTTCAGGAAACTTCGGAATACTCATGGAATGGGCAGATGAGTTCAGAAAGCTCAAAATAAGAACTAATGCTGATACTCCTAATGATTCAGCAATGGCTGTTAAATTTGGCGCTGAAGGAATAGGCCTTTGCAGGACTGAGCACATGTTTTTTGAAGAAAGCCGTATTTTCTCAGTAAGAAAAATGATTATTGCAGACACCGTTTCTCAAAGAGAAAAAGCACTGGCTGAAATTCTTCCAATGCAGAAAAATGACTTCAAGGGAATATTCAAAATAATGGGAGTTCGACCAGTGACAATAAGACTACTTGATCCTCCTCTTCATGAGTTCATTCCTACAAACAAACAAGACATAGAAGACCTGGCACGGGACATGAATGTTCCTGTTGATAAGCTGACGGACAAAATAAACTCTCTTCATGAGTTTAACCCAATGCTTGGACACAGAGGCTGCCGACTTGCTGTAACATATCCTGAAATAGCAAAAATGCAATCAAGAGCAATAATGGAAGCTGCAATTGAGGTATCAAAGGAAGAAAATATCACAATTGTTCCTGAAATAATGGTTCCACTTGTTGGAAAGAAATCAGAGCTTGACTTTGTAAAGAAATATATTGTAGAAACAGCTGAAGAAGTTAAAAAAGAAATGAATTCAACTATAGAGTACCTTGTTGGAACAATGATAGAAGTTCCAAGAGCATGCGTAACAGCTGATGAAATTGCAGAAACAGCAGATTTCTTCTCTTTCGGAACAAACGACCTCACTCAGATGACATTTGGCTTCTCAAGAGATGATGCAGGAAAATTCATCAATGACTACAAGGAAGTTGGAATACTTGAACAAGATCCGTTCCAGAGCATTGACCAGGACGGAGTTGGAAAAATGGTTAGTATGGCAGTGAAGCTTGGAAGAGCTGCCAAGGACCACATTCACCTGGGAGTTTGCGGAGAGCACGGCGGCGACCCTGCATCCATTGAATTCTTCCACAGAACAGGACTTGACTATGTTTCCTGCTCACCATTCAGAGTTCCAATAGCAAGACTTGCAGCAGCACAATCAGCAATAAAAAGCAATTAAAAAATGAATAAAAAAGTCAGGCGAGCCTGACTTTTTTCATATCATTCTTAATTCTTAACTCTTAATTATTAATTTGCTTAACGTTCAGGTTTTTATAAGTGTTGAAGTTAAACTTAAGCCCGTTGTTCTCATGGAGCTCTGAAGCAAATGTCAGCAACCAGTCCTGATCCTGGTCGAAGTTGTGAAGATATGAATCAGCATCTTTCACAGCATCAACCTTTGTTATGTATGCTTCACTGCAGTATGGATAAAGCTCATTGTAAATTTTGCTTCCACCAATTACAAACACATCATCGCTGTTATATTTTTTTACCTCTTCAAGAAGCTCCTCCACTGAATGAACTACAGTGCATCCTTCTTTTTCATAATTCATGTCAGTTGTCATTACAATGTTCACCCTGTTTTTCAGTGGATTGCCTCCCGGAAGTGAAAGAAGTGTTATTCTTCCCATAACAACTGTTTTGTTTTTTGTGGTTTCCCTGAAGAATTTCATGTCATCGGGCAAATCAAAAAGAAGATCTCCGCTATTTCCTATTCCCCAGTCTTTTGCCACAGCTACTATTAATTTCATACTTGCTCCTTATACCGCTATAGGTACTTTTGTTTTAAAAGGATTATATTCATAATTTATGAATTTAAAGCTGTCAACTGTAAAATCATAAAAGTTGTCAATGGATTTGTCGATTTCAAATATAGGCGCATCGTGCTCAACTCTTTCGATAAGCTCTTCAATTATTGGAACATGTCTATCATAAATGTGTGCATCTGATATTACATGCACAAGTTCTCCCGGAACAAGACCGCTTACCTGAGCCATCATATGTACAAGAAGAGAATACTGCACAACATTCCAGTTGTTTGCTGCAAGCACATCTTGTGAACGCTGGTTAAGTATGGCATTTAACTTGTTTCCTGAAACATTGAATGTCATGCTGTATGCACATGGGTAAAGGTGCATTTCATTCAAATCCTGGAAATTGTAAATGTTGGTCATAATTCTTCTGCTTGCAGGGTTATTTTTTAAATCATAAATGACCCTGTCAACCTGATCAAATTCGCCTTCCTTGTACTTGTGCTTCAATCCAAGCTGGTATCCGTATGCCTTTCCTATGGAACCTGATTCGTCTGCCCATGAATCCCAGATGTGGCTGTTAAGGTCGTTTACATTGTTTGATTTCTTCTGCCATATCCACAGAAGTTCATCAGCGGCTGCAGTGAAATTTGTCTTCCTCAATGTCAGGATAGGAAAACTTTCCTGCAGATTGTATCTGTTTACAATTCCGAATTTTTTTATGGTATGAGCAGGTGTACCGTCCTCCCACCTTGGTCTCACTTCATAATCTTTGTCCCAAACTCCGTTTGTGAGTATATCTTTGCAAGTCTCTATAAAAATTTTATCTGCTGTGCTCATGCGGAACCTCCTGTCTAATTAATATTTATATTATACAATAGCCGGACTTTCTTTACAATATAAAAAAAATTGCTGCGCAATTTCCGCTAGGGGGACCTACGTCCCCCTTCGGCGTTAAAACGCATACGCGTTTTAACTGAGCACCCCTCTTAAGGTTAAGGGCGTCCCGCCCTTTGCAATCCCCGTTTTTTATATCATAGGAAAGAATAATTTCCTATGATATAAAAAAGAGAACTATTCGTTCCCTGTTATTTCATGGTGTTTTGATTTATGAAATTTTTAATCTGCATTTTCTGATCAAATCCTGACACCCTCATTGCCTCTGAATTTTCATTTTCAAAGTTTTTGAAATAAATGCACATTTCTCCGTCCTTAGTGTCATCGTACCTTATGCATCTGTATCCGCTGTCGTACATTTTTTTGATTTTATCAAATTCGTCCATAATACACTCCCCAAGTATTTTATATACTATATTATTGACGCATATCCATAAATTATTACATTTTTCCAAAAAAAAAATTAAGTCCTTGAACTACTGTGTAATTCAAAGACTTACGCTGTTTTAAATTTTCTTTCAGATGCTTCTTCATAAAGGGCGCTGAGCACTTCTTTATCAAACAGCGATTCAACTGACGGTATTATTATGTCCGCAGTATCTTTTAAGTTTATTTTGCTGCTCACACCGGAAAGTACTCCTACTCCAATGGCTCCTGAATTTCTTGCAAATATCATGTCGTTGTATGAGTCTCCTACAATAGCAACCTCATATGGCTTGAATCCGTACATTTCACAGAACCTTACGCACATGTCCTTGTGTGGTTTTGGTTTCATTACTCCGTCATAAGAACCGAAGAAATCATACATGTCCTGATGGTTGAGTTTGTTCACCATGTGCATTGCTGACTGATATGTGTCTGCTGTTGCCAGTCCTACCTTTATGCCATTTTCCTTAAGATGATTGAACAATGCTCTTAAATCTGTGGTTTCCCTTATATCTGCATCGTCTCTCAGCACTTCGTTTCTTAAAAGCTCTGCCACATGAACCTTGAATTCTTCAAAATCTATGTTTCTGTACCTGCTCAGGATGAAATGCATTTCTAAAGCCACGTGTTCATGGGTTTTATAAGCCAGTGCGCCGAATGGTTCCACTCCGTTTTCAGTTATTCCTATGGACCTTTGAAGTTCTCTTTTTAAATTTCCATCACTTAATCCATATTCCCTTAAAACAGTTTCTATCATGTTTACTCCGGCATTTCTCCACAATGAAAAATCTATTATGGTTCCATCTTTGTCAAACAATATTCCTTTTATCATATTTTCACCTCCTTGTACACAATATCACTCTTTTGTAAATATAAAATAAGTGTATTGTAAAATATATGTATATTATATACCCCCAAGCTTTAGCTAGCCTTAAAGAGTAATGCTGTATTATATAACATAATTAATAAAATGTGAATACTTTTTTTATAGAATAGGACATTAGTCCCCTTAGCGAAAGTAGTGTAACAACTTCAGACTATTGACAAACCCCGACTCTGTCATCCTGAACGTTAGTGAAAGTTGCCCTAACCCTATTTTTCAAGTGTTTTCTGAAAAATAGCGGTAGGTCATTCGCAACGAGCACCAAATTTATATGAACGTTAGCGAATAAATAAATTTGTGTCCGAAACTGCAGGATCTCATCGTTATAAGAAACATGAGATTCTTCGGGCTACGCCCTCAGAATGACACGGTCGAATGTTACTTTGTTACCAAAATAAAATTTTAGAACTTTTTTACATGTCCAAATTATCCATAGAAAAGTATATTTGTCAAAAAAATGCAGATAATACAATATCATTACAGAAAGGTTGTGTTTTTATTGAGAGTGCCAAGGCATATTGGAATAATACCAGACGGCAACAGGCGCTGGGCACAGGACAAGGGATATGAAAAGAAAGATGGCTACCAGTACAGCCTCACACCCGGTCTTCATGCATTGTACCTTGCCAGGGAATACGGAATAAATGAAATTACATATTATGGTTTCACAACAGACAACTGCAAAAGACCAAGAATACAAATTGACTCTTTTGTTAAGGCATGTGTTGATGCAGTTAATTTAATTGCAAAGGAAGATGTGTCTCTTTTAGTCATAGGAAACAAAAATTCACCCATGTTTCCTGAAGAACTTCTCAAGTTCACAAACAGAACAAACATAGGCAGGGGTGGCATGAAAGTAAACTTTCTTGTTAACTATGGATGGGACTGGGACATATCAAACTTATCAAACAACGCAGGAAGAAAAAGCATACTGGATGGGCTTTATTCAAGAGATATATCTAGAATAGACCTGATACTCAGGTGGGGAGGGAGAAAAAGGTTGTCCGGATTTTTGCCCTTGCAGTCTGTTTATTCAGATATCTACACCATTGATGACATGTGGCCTGATTTCAAACCGGAACAATTTCATGAGGCCATGAAGTGGTACAACATGCAGGATGTGACACTGGGAGGATAATTCCCTGTCAAAAAAAATTGTGACGGCACTCGCAAGAGGACAAAGCCGTCACTTTTCTGTTATTTAGGTATTACAATTTGTGCATCTTTTGCTTCTCTGTAAAGCACAAATTTGTTTCCTATGCTTTGAACAAACTCAGCTCTCACTGACTCAGCAATTTCATTGGCAGTTTGTTTTGCCTCAAGCTGACTGTTGTTCAGCAGTTTTATCTTAATTAATTCTCTTGCTTCCAAAGCGTCGTCAATCTGCTTGAGCACATTGTCTGTAACGCCGCCTTTGCCTATCTGCATAATGGGGTCTATTCCGTTTGCAAGAGACTTTAAATAACTTCTTTGTTTTCCTGTTAGCATTTGTCCTCCTTTAGAACATTGGTTGCATAAAGCATTCAGTGCATTGACTAATAATATTAGTCTACGAAGTCAAATTCTATTCCGCACACGCTTATGAGATCTCCTTCTTTTGCACCAAGCTCTCTTAACTTTTCAATAACGCCCTTGTCAATGAGAACCTTCTGGAAGTAGCTGAATGATTCAAAGTCATCAAAGTTTGTAGAAGCAACCAGCCTTTCAAGAAATTCTCCTTCAGCCAGGAAGTAATCTTCTTCCCTGGAAACAACAATGGTGTCTCTTTCTTTTCTGTCAAAGAATTGTTCAACCTGTACTTCATCAACAAATTCAATTTCTTCTTCGATTTCAAGAAGTCTTTCGTAAGCTCTTTTCTTGAGGAAATCAAGACCTTCGCCTGTTGCAGCAGATACTTCTATTATTTCGTAATCCTTGAATTCCTTCTTGATTTTTTCCAGATTATCCAATGACTGAGGAAGGTCCATTTTGTTAAGAACAATGATCTGTTCCTTCTTGGTCAATTTTTCACTGTAATTTTTAAGCTCTTCATTGATTTTGTAAAAATCTTCTACAGGATCTCTGTCTTCCTGGCCTGAGGCATCAATTACATGCAACAGAAGCTTCGTTCTTTCCACATGCCTTAAAAACTCAAGACCAAGTCCGGCACCTTCGCTTGCTCCTTCTATAAGTCCAGGAATGTCTGCAAGAACATAGCTGTGGCCTTCACCTATCATAACAACTCCGAGATTCGGTTTAAGCGTTGTGAAATGGTAATTGGCAATTTTTGGCTTAGCACTTGTTACGGATGCCAGTATAGTAGACTTCCCTACATTTGGAAAACCAACGAGGCCCACATCGGCTATGAGCTTAAGCTCAAGCAAAATTTCTCTTTCTTCACCCTTTGTTCCGGGCTCAGCAAAACGAGGCGTACGTCTTATGGAATTTTTAAACCTTACGTTTCCTTTTCCACCGCGTCCTCCTCTTGCACACACATATTCCTGTCCATCTACTTTTAAATCTGCCAATACAATGCCGGTTTCTTCATCCTTTACCAGTGTTCCTGTCGGAACTCTCAAGTACATGTCTTTTCCGTCCGAACCGTATTGTTTCTTGCCTCTGCCGTCTTCGCCGTTTTCTGCCTGATAGTGCCTCTTATATCTGAAATCCATCAATGTTCTCAAGCCTTCATCAGCAACCAATATTATGCTTCCGCCATCACCGCCGTCTCCTCCGGCAGGTCCGCCCAGTGGCACATATTTTTCACGTCTGAAAGCAACACTGCCGTTTCCGCCTTTGCCGGCTTTAACATTAATTTTTGCTATGTCTACAAACATTTTATCCCAACCTTTTCTAATTTGGGGACATTCCCCTAAGCCTACTCCAAAGACTCACCCTGCTTAGGGGTGTGTCCCCGTTCCTATCGCAGTCTCATTCACAAAATTATCAGCTCACTATCGTTCGCATAATTTTGGAATTCGTTGAGTCTGACCTACCAACCATTTTCAAAAAACCTCTGAAAATGAGGATAGGGCAAACAAACAAAAACCTACCGTTAAGGTAGGTCACTTTCGTTTATTATGCTTCTAATTCACAAGGATATACACTGACTTGCTTTCTTGTTTTGTCTTTTCTTTCAAACTTTACTTTTCCGTCTACCATTGCAAACAATGTATCATCGCTGCCGATGCCTACATTCAATCCTGGATGAAGTTTAGTTCCTCTTTGTCTTACAAGAATATTTCCAGCCAATACGAATTGACCGTCAGTTCTTTTTACTCCAAGTCTTTTAGCATTGCTATCACGACCGTTTTTAGAGCTACCAACACCTTTTTTATGTGCGAATAACTGTAAGTTTAATTTCAATAACATGGTTACACCTCCTCAAATTTAAGTGTAATATAATCACTGTAATCTTCCAGCAACAATTCAATTCCTACCATAAAGTTTCTGTATATGACATCAGTCTTATCATTTACCTTCAAAGTCCTCATGTTCATAAATCCGGTCTCTTCATCAACTTCATAACTTATGAATTCAGGACTCACACCTGCAACTAAGTTCATTGCATTAAGTGCAGTGTAAGATAAAATTGAAACTGATGCGCATACTATGTCCGATCCTTCTTCAGCGTATCCAGAATGACCTTCAACTATAAAACCATTGATTTGTTCTTTAGTTTTATATATTGTGATTGTAATCATATCACTATCCAACTATTTTACCGATTTTTACTTGTGTATATGGCTGACGATGACCTTGTTTCTTTCTGTAGTCTTTTTTAGCTTTGTATTTGAAAATTATGATTTTCTTTGCCTTACCTTGGTTTTCAACTACAGCTTCAACTACAGCTCCGTCAACATATGGTTTTCCAACATTTAATTTTCCTTCATCAGCTACAAGTAAAACTTTATCAAATTTTACTGTTTCACCATCAGCGATTTCAAGTTTTTCAACTCTTACAACATCGCCTTCCTGAACTCTATATTGTTTTCCACCTGTTTCAATAATTGCGTACATAATATTACCTCCTCTTCCCAGTCTCGCCATTGCAGGTACATAAAGTTTTAACCTGATCCGTGCGGCTCTTGCAAATATAAAGTTTATCAAACATTATCAAGTTTGTCAACTTATTTTTCTTCATTTAAATATGAATTTATTAAGTTTGTCTTTCCAATTTTATCAACAACTATATCGTCAGTGCTCATATTGTCATCCATTTTAAAAAATAGTTTAATGCTGTATTTGTTTTCAACTTTCTTGATAATATCCGTGCAGTTGTTTTTTATGAAATTGTTCATAAGATAACCGCATTTAAGAACAACAGCGTCCGACGAAGTGTTTCTTTTTATGTTTTTTATTATACTTTCAAGCCTGAAGAAAACATACAGCTTTGACCCGGTCCTTCCGCTTCCGCTGCAGTGGCTGCACTGCTGTGTTATAAGGTTGTAGAAGTTATCCTTGTTTTTCTTTCTTGTGATTTCCATAAGATTTAGTTTTGTCATTCCAAGGATGTTTGTTTTGGCCTTGTCTTCCTTGAACACTGATTTTGCTTTGTTCACTATAATTTCAATATTATCCTTACTTTTAACATCAATGAAATCAATTAATATGATTCCGCTTATGTTTCGAAGCCTCACCTGCAGGGCTATTTCATCTAAGGCAGAAAGATTAATTTGAAGTGCGGTTTCCTCCATGTTTTCGCTTCCTATGAATTTGCCGCTGTTTACATCAATAACCGTCAATGCTTCAGTTACATCAATGAAAATAGAACCTCCGTTTTCAAGCTCTACCTTTCTCTGAAAAAGTGTCTTGATTTGATTTTCCACGTTGAAGTCTTGAAATGCTCTTTCAGACTCAATAATTCTAATATCATTTAGATTGTCGCCACATCCCTTAACAAGAGAAGTGATTTTATCCTTTGTTTTCTTGTCCTCTACATATATTTCATCAACTGTAGAATCTATGGAATCCAAAAATACTTTTTCTACCAGGGAATTGCTTTTATACAGAAGCTTAGGGGCATAGGAATAATTGTTTTCCTTTTCTATCTGATTGTATATGGATGAAAGCATATTGTATTCATTTTCAATTTCTTCTCTTTCACAGTCTTCGGAAAACGTCCTGATAATCATTCCGTTTCCATCAGTCATGATTGACTTGCCAATTTCCGTGAGCCTTTTTCTTTTTTCAGCATCCTTGATTTTTTTTGATATATTAACTTTAGTGCTTTTGGGAATAAGGGCTATATACTTGCCTGAAATTGAAATATCAGTTGTTACAGCTATGTTTTTTTCACCGATTGGTTCTCTTGCAATCTGCACAAGGATTTCCTCACCCTTTTTCAAAACATTTACAATGCTTTTAGCATCCTTTTTCTTCAGATTCTTTTCTTTCAGGAATTTATCTGAAAGCAAGTCATCCAAAAATATATATGCGTTTTTTTCAAGACCCACATCAATAAAGGCTGCTTCCATACCAGGCAATATGTTCATTACTCTTCCTTTGTAAATGTTCCCCACCAAACTTTTGTAGTCCTTTTCTTCGTGCATAAAATCATGCAGTCTTCCATCTTTAAGGATTGCCACCTGATCGAAAAAAACCGAATTATTGATTATAATCTGCTTCATAATAACCCCTTTTGTTAATGAAGAATTAAGACGTAGGGGAGGGTCTCGTACCCTCCCGCATTTTTCACTCTTCATTCTTCATTCTTAATTGCTTAAAGAATTGGCTGCATGTTTTTATCCAGAGCATCTATTTTCATTATAGAATGATAATCTGCGGTGAAGCCTCTTTCTTCCATTAGCTTTAAAAGCTCGTCAACTTTCATGCTTCCTGTTTCTGTTGTCAAAAATACGGCTTCCACTTTTAATTTTCCTTCCGAAAGTCTTTCGGCTTTCAGATATTTTATATAATCCAATGTGTTTATGTCTTTAATAACTGTTTTGTTTTTCTTGTTCTTTTTCTGCCTTGGGTACACAAGTCCCGTCTCTAACATTTCATTGAACAAAATATTGAGATTGTCCGCATCCATTGTTTCTGATTCAAGTGTTATTATATATTCTGCATAGGCGCACCTTGACATTATGGATTCCTGTTCGTCAGTTTCCATTGATTTTTGAATCTGCATTTCTTTGGGCAGCACTTTGTTCATCTTGCTTACAAAATCTTCAGGATCAACATGTTCATTGAATTCAAGCTCAAAATATTCACCAATGCTTTCAGTTCCCAATGACAGCGGATATCCGAAGGCCGTCTTCATGTGAGGATTGAATCCTTCTGAATATTTTGCAGGAAGACCTGTTCTTTTAACAGCTCTTTGGATGAATCTTAAAACATCCAGGTGTGAAATATATTTTAAATTTCCTGTCTTGCTGTACTTATTTATTAACTTGCACATGAGGGCATGCACCTCCTATAAATCTATGGTTCACGCCGCAGTTCACGCACTTTTGTCTGCAGTCAGGTGTTGTTGTATATCCCATTGCTTTTTCATATTCACTCACAAGGAATTTTTTGTCAACTCCTATGTCAATGAAGTCCCAAGGAAGAACTTCTGTAAGAGATCTTTCCCTTCTTCCGAAAAAGTCAGCGTCAGTTGAAGTTTCTTCAAAAGCTTCCATCCACTTGCTAAAATCAAACATGTCATACCATCCGTCAAAACGGCAGCCTTTTTCCCATGCTCTTATAAGCGCAGAAGAAAGTCTTCTGTCTCCTCTTGCAAACACAGCTTCAAGGTAGCTTAATTTTGGCTCGTGGTAGCTGAAGGAAACTTTTTTGTCCTTTATTTCCCTCTGCAGCGATTTAGCCTTGTCGAAAAATTCCTCCATGCTGTCCTGCTTAACCCACTGGAACGGCGTGAAAGGCTTAGGCACAAAGCACGATGCACTGGCATTTATTTTTAAGTTTCCTTTTATGTCTTCCTTTGGCCTTTGGAAGAATTTATCCTTTACCTTGTAGGCTAGTTCCTTTATTCCAAGAACATCTTCCATTGTTTCTCCAGGAAGTCCTATCATGAAATAAAGCTTTACAGTTGACCATCCCAGATTGAATGCAGTTTCCACAGGTCCCAATATTTGCTCTTCCGTAAGATTTTTGTTTATGACATCCCTCATCCTTTGAGTGCCTGCTTCAGGTGCAAATGTAAGACCTGATTTTCTTACTTCCTGAAGTCTTTCAATGATGTCAAAAGTCATTGAGTCAAGCCTCAGTGAAGGAAGCGAAATGCTTACATTTTGATTTTCATACATGTCTAATAGCTTCAGTGTAAGGTCGGGAAGACATGAGTAATCGCCGGAACTCAGTGATGTAAGAGATATTTCATCGTGTCCCGTTGAATCAATAAGTCTTTCAGCTTGTTTTACAAGAGTGTCTGCTTCTTTTTCCCTTACAGGTCTGTAAACCATTCCTGCCTGACAGAAACGGCAGCCTCTGGTGCATCCGCGGAAAAGCTCAAGGACAACACGGTCATGAACAACGTCAATGTAAGGAAGAATGCTTTTTTCGGGGTAAAAACTTTTGTTCAGATCCCTGATGATTCTTTTAGTGATTGTTTCCTTAGCATTTTCATTAAGTGTCTTTCTTCCTTTTACAGTGCCGTCTTCATTGTATAATTCCTCATAGAATGAAGGAACATAAATTCCATCCAATTTTGCTGCTTTTTCAAGAAAAACAAGTCTGTCAAATCCGTTTTTCTTTTCTTCTTCATAAAGCTTCAAAAGTTCAGGGAGAAGTTCTTCTGTTTCTCCTATTGTAAACAGGTCAATGACTTCATAAAGAGGTTCAGGATTGTAAGCACACGGTCCTCCTGCAATAACAAGAGGCATATCATTTGTCCTGTTTTTTGACCTTACAGGGATTTTTCCAAGGTCAAGCATATTCAGGATGTTTGTGTAGCTCATTTCATATTGAAGAGTGAATCCAACAAAATCAAATTCCATTAGTTCGTCCTTGCTTTCAAGTCCGTAAAGAGGAATGTTGTTTTTGCGCATTATTTCTTCCATGTCTGTCCATGGAGCAAAGACTCTTTCGCACCACACATTTTCCATGCTGTTCATGAGATGGTACAAAATGTGCATTCCTGTATGTGACATTCCTACTTCGTAAACATCAGGAAAAGCAAAAGCAAATCTTACATTTACATCTTCTTTGTTTTTTACAACAGAGTTAAGCTCGCTGCCCACATAACGGGCAGGTTTTTCAACCTTCAAAAGCTCTCTGTCCAACTTTTTCATATCTATCATAGTAAATCCTTTCTATATTATATAACGCCAAGAAATTTTCCATGTTGTAAAACATTATATATGTTTAATTATTTTTCACTTTATTGACATTACAATTCATTAAATTCTATATATTTTATCATACCAAATATTAAATGACAACTTATAAAGAAAATTTATTTGTAAAAAGCTTGAAATATTGTATTGCTTGAAATATTATAGTATTTGAATACATATAGCGGAGGTTAAAATGAACTACGAAGAATCAATTGAATTCATTCATTCAACTTACAAATTCGGTTCCAAATTAGGACTTGAAAATATTACAAGACTCACAGAACTTCTTGGCAATCCACAGGACTCATACAAAATAATCCACGTTGCAGGAACAAACGGAAAAGGTTCCACAAGCAACATGATTCACGATGTGTTAATGGCCTCCGGATACAAGACCGGACTTTTTATAAGCCCCTTTCTTGAAGAATTCACAGAAAGAATACAAGTGAACAAACACCACATAGACAAGGAATCCCTGGCAAAAATAACTTCTCTGGTGAAGGAAAAAATTGCAGTGATGCTTGAGGAAGGATACAATCACCCCACGGAATTTGAAGTTGTCACTGCCATAGGTTTTAAATACTTTCAGGAACAAAACATTGACTTTCTTGTGCTTGAAGTAGGCATGGGAGGAAGGTTTGACGCTACAAATGTTGTAAAAGACACCCTTGTATCCGTCATAACATCCATAAGCTTCGACCACATGGAGTATCTTGGAGACACACTTGAAAAAATAGCATTTGAAAAAGCTGGCATTATAAAGGAAAACTCAAGCGTAATAATATATCCGCAGGCTGAAAATGTTGTGAAAACAATAAGTGATGTTGCTGAAGGTAAAAATTCAAACGTATATGTTGTGAACATTAAAGATATAGAAAAAACCCGGGGAAATCTCACAGGTCAGTGGTTTAACTACCTTAAAAAAGATGTGTTCAGCCTTTCTGAAACAAAAATGAACTTCCTTGGGGAACATCAGCTCTACAACGTGCTCACAGCACTTCGTGCCCTTGAAATAGTAAAAACATCAGGATACAATGTAACAGAAGAATCAATAAAAGAAGGACTTTTTACATGCCGTTTTGCCGGAAGGTTTGAAATATTAAGGGAAAATCCGGTTATTGTCCTTGACGGCGGCCACAACATAAACGGCATCGAATATTTTTCTAAGGCTGTGAAGGAAAATTTCAAGGAAAATAAAATCACTTTGTTTTTTGGAATGCTTAAGGACAAAAACCCTGAAGATGTTCTTCCATTTATTATTCCTCTTTGCAAAAAAGTTTACACATTGACTCCAAACAATCCACGTGCCATGAAGTCGGAAGATCTGGCATCACTAATCAGAGAACACTATGAAGTTGAGGTTGCTCCTCTTAACTCATATGAGGACACACTACCTATTTTAAATGCAGCAAAAAAAGAAGACTGTATAGCATTTGTAGGTTCCCTTTACATGATAGGCGACATAAGAACACTGTTGAAAAACAACGGCTTCATAGAAAATAAATAAACAGCAAAAAGAGGCTGCTGCATTAATGATTTTTATCGTGTCATTCTGAGGACTTTATCCCGAAAGATCTCATACCTTCAAAAGATGAGATCCTTCGCTATCGCTCAGGATGACATGAAAATGCAGCAACCCCTTTATTTTAATTCTTAACTCTTCATTCTTAATTCTTCATTTTATTTTAATTTAATTATTGATTTTAAACGTAATTAAAAATCAATGAGCCCCAAACTTATTTTCAAGCAGTCGTCAACTTCGCCCATGAGATTTTTATCAAACCTGCCTATTTTTTCTTTTAAACGCTTCTTGTCGATTGTGCGAATTTGTTCTAAGAGAACTACAGAATCTTTTGGCAGACTGAAGTCTTCAGAACTTATCTCTATGTGTGTAGGCAGCTTTGCCTTATTGATCTGAGAAGTAATTGCAGATACAATAACTGTTGGACTATATCTATTCCCTATGTCGTTTTGTACAACTAAAACCGGCCTCACGCCCCCTTGTTCTGAACCTATGACAGGGCTTAAGTCGGCATAGTATACATCTCCCCTTTTAACAATCAAACTATTCACTTCCTATTAATTTTGTTTCATAGCTTAAAAAGTCCTCATAGTCCCCTTCTGAGTATTCTTCTGTAATACTTTTGTTAATGTTGCTCATTTCCAAATATCCGGCCTTCATCTTGTTTCTGATTTCAAGCTTTCTTTTTTCAATTAAATAAAACCTTATTGATTTTCTAATAAAGTCGCTTCTGTTTGTTCCTTCTTCTTTAACGGCATTATCCAGTTCTCTCAGCAGGTTTTCCGGAATGGATATCAATATTTTCTTATTATCAGCCAAATCACACACCTCACAATTGCATCTCAGTTCATGTTTTATTAGTAATTTTACCACATGAATACTAAAAGTTGTATGGTAACTTTTTGTATTTATGTGAAATATTATTCCTCTACTTTTATGTTTTCATACTTGATAGTCTTAACCAAATCGTCATTTTTATAAATAAAAATTGTGTCTGGAAGCAAGTTTTCACTGCTAAATCTAAGAACATGCCTGAACGTTCCGTCCCAATAGATTATTTCCTCCGACAATCCGTCTACTGTGTTTTGAAACTTACTAAGATCAATATCCTGAACAAGATACTTTTCCGTCTTGAAGTTTTCAATTGTTACACTGCCATCCGGAAATTTGTCGTTGCTTAAAACGCACCTGCCCCCTGAGAGATAAGCAGTGTTCCACGTTTGATTTCCAGAGGTAGTCTTGATGCTGTAATTATTGTCTCTCGAGATAATGCTCAAGTTGTAAGTGTCTTCTCTTGTTTGTTCATACACCTGCATCACCGCATCTGCAGTATAATTAACAGGTATCGAAAATGTTTTGTCTTCTTTTTTACAGCTTGAAAGCAAAAAAACAATCAAAATCAGGCAGCAAATTTTAAGCTTCATACCAATATCCTCTCCATAGTTATATAATACATATATGAAGAGATTTCAAAATATATGCCTAATAACTTAAAAACTATTCAGCCACACAATAGGCAACAGCATACTCACTTGTGTGGGATATGGATAGGTGGATTGTTTCAATATTTAGTTCCTGGGCTCTTTTTTTTGCATTATTTTTTAAAATAATTCCCGGTTTTCCCATTTCATCCTTCACAACTTCTATGTCGCAGGGGCCGAAATTTGTAAATCCGGTGCCAAGGCACTTTGATACAGCTTCTTTTGCTGCAAACATTCCTGCAGCAGTCTGAGGATTGAATTTCCGTGACTTTAAATATTCAATTTCAACCGTTGAATAAATTTTATGAAGGAATCTCTCATTTTCAATGTTATTTTTAATTCTGTCCACTTCCGTCATATCTATTCCTGTGCCTTTTATCATTGTGCATACTCCTTTTTAAGAAAAAAATTAATTGACAAAGTTCTTCATGTATATAATAATTATATTACATGTTTAAATTCATTACAACTAATACTAACAATTCTTCAATAAAGGAGTCAACATATGAGTAATGTAACAGTAGTCTCTCATCCATTGATACAGCACAAACTGACAATGCTTAGAGACAAAAACACATCTTCAAAAGATTTCAGAGAACTAGTAAGAGAAATAGCAATGCTAATGGCTTACGAAGTAACAAGAAATCTTCAGCTTAAAGACATTGAAATTGAAACACCCATAATAAAGACAACAGGAAAGGTCCTTGCAGGTGAGGATATTGCAATAGTTCCGGTACTTCGTGCCGGCCTTGGAATGGTTGATGGTATGCTTGATTTAATACCAAATGCAAAAATAGGCCACATAGGATTGTACAGAAATGAAGAAACATTGGAACCTGTTGAATATTACTGCAAACTTCCAAGTGACATCGGAAACAGAATAGTAATAATTACAGAACCAATGCTTTCAACCGGAGGCTCAATGAACGGAGCCATAGCATTATTAAAAAAACACGGCGCAAAAAAAATAAAATCAATACACTTGGTATGTGCTCCCGAAGGGCTTAAAAAAGTTACAGATGCTCATCCTGATGTTGAAATTTATACTGCAAGCATTGATGAAAAATTCAACGACATAGGTTACATAGTACCTGGCCTTGGAGATGCAGGCGACAGATTGTTCGGCACAAAGTAAGCAGATGTCCCAAATCTTCGATTTGGTGACAGTCGCTTATCCTGAGCGTAGCGAAGGATCTCGTTTGATAAGCAAAGAGGTTTGACGTCTCACAGCTTATCCTGAGCGTAGCGAAGGATCTCGTTTGATAAACGAAGTGTAAGACATCTCACAAGAGATGAACTCTTGTACCCAGAAAAATTTCGCCAATATCGGCACGAACATGTGAAAATTTACTATATAAGCAAACAGGGCGGATTTTAATCCGTCCTTAAGTTTGCTATGAGGTGGAAATGAACAAGCTTTTTAAAACCAGCAAAGACAAAGTATTTCTTACAACACTGATTATAATTGCACTTCCTGTAGTAATACAAAATATCATAAGCATCGGTCTTAACATGATTGATACCATAATGGTAAGCAGTCTGGGTGAAAATGCTATTTCAGCTGTAGGCCTGGCTAACAGAATTTATTTTATTTTTACTACGATATGTTTTGGAATTTACAGCGGAGCTGCTATTTTCATAGCTCAGTACTGGGGAGCCCAGGACAAAGTAAGCATCAAAAAAGTTTTCGGCATTGACATAATAATAGGTTCGTCTCTTTCAATTTTGTTTTCTTTGACAGTATTCTTTCTAAGAGATCAAATAATGAGAATATTCATAGATGATCCCACTGTAATAGCACTTGGAAGCAAGTATCTTAAAATTGTGTCGTTTTCATATTTTTTCACTGCAATTTCCTTTGCTTTCAGCTTCAACTCAAGAGCAATACATATGCTCAAGATGCCTACAGCAGTAAATGCAGTGGCACTTTTGATAAATACATTCATAAACTGGCTTCTGATAAACGGAAATCTTGGATTTCCTGCACTTGGAGTAGAAGGAGCAGCAACTGCAACACTTATTGCAAGAATTTTTGAATTTACAGCTCTTATATTTCTTATTTACAGAAATAAAAATCATCCCCTTGCTGCTTCCATAAAGGAAATGACTTCTTGGGACATGAATATGTTAAAAAAGGTTCTTAAAACATCCTTTCCTGTAATTTTATCTGAAACTGCATGGTCTGTGGGAACAAGCGTATACTTCATAGCATACGGCTTCATGGGAGCTTCGGCAATTGCAGTTGTTCAGATAGCATACAACATATCAGACTTTTTCCAGGCCTTCTTCTTCGGCATTGGAAATGCAAGTGCTGTAATGATAGGAAATGAAATTGGAAGAAATGATATTGAAAAAGCACGTGACTACAGCAACAAAATACTAAAAATAACATTTGTTCTGAGCATAATTCTTGCTTCACTGCTGTTTGTGTCAAGAGGAATGATAGCAAGTTACTTCAACCTGGAGCAAGCAACAAGCATTTCCCTGAACAAGACACTGATTGTGTTTACGGCATACTTCACTCCCAAAATGTTCTCATACATTTTCATCTGCGGAATACTCCGTTCGGGAGGAGATACAAAGTTTTGCATGATCGTAGACATTGTAACCATATGGTTCATAGGCGTTCCTGTTGCATTTTTCTCAGTCCTTGTTTTAAAACTTCCAATACACTGGGTAATGGCCATGGTTTTTGCAGAAGAGCTCATAAAATCCATAACTGTACTTAAAAGATACTACAGCAACAAGTGGATTAACAATTTAATTATGGAATAGCAAAGAAGGCGCAAGCCTTTTTTGAATTATTGACAAAATGTTTTCACAATGATATGTTTATTATGACTATGGGGAGGATATTATGAGGCATATTTTTATAATTAATCCTGTTGCCGGCAAAGGCAGATCTCAGTCTGAAATTGCAAGCAACATTAATTCTCTGCTACAAAACAAGGAAATACAATATGAAATTTATTACACCAGGTACAAAGGCGATGCTAAGTCATTTGTTGACAGCAAGTGTACGGACAAGTCTCCTGTGGTATTTTACGCATGCGGCGGAGACGGAACGCTTCATGAAGTCATAAACGCAGCTGTATCTTACAGCCATGCAAGCGTGGGTGTTATTCCCTGCGGTTCAGGAAATGATTTCGTAAAAAATTTCAACAACCATTATCTTTTTGGTGATATTGCAGCTCAGGTATCAGGAGAAACAGTAAAGCTTGACATGATAAAAGCACAGAATGAATATTCCGTTTCTGTATGCAACATAGGATTTGACGCAGATGCGGCATTCAACATGCACAAGTTTAAAAAAATACCCTTTATTACAGGCTCCGGTTGCTATATTCTTTCTGTTTTATACTGTTTATTAAAAAAACTAGGCAAGAAACTGAAAGTTGTGCTGGATGATGACTATACATTTGAAGGAACATTTCTTCTTGGTGTTGCAGCTAACGGCCATTCCTATGGAGGAGGCTATAAATGCGCTCCAAAAGCTTTGATTAATGACGGAGTTATAGATGTTTGTTTCGTAAATAAAATGTCGAGATTTAAGATTTTGGGCCTCATAGGAAGTTACAAAAATGGAACCCACCTGGAAAATGAAAAGCTTAAAGATTACATCACATACAAAAAATGCAAGACAGTGAAAATCATAAGTCAGGAATCAATCAACTTATGTGTTGACGGTGAAAATTATGTATTTGAAGAAATTGATTTTGAAATTGTTCCTGAATCGCTGAATTTCCGTCTTCCTAAAGGAGTTACGGTTCAAGGTTCAAAACCTCAAAAAGCTCAATAAAAAAGACGACTCTTGTAGAATCGCCAGGCTATTGACAAATATAATTTTCCACAAATCATAAGGGCGGATCTTGTTTCCGCCTGGGGTTATTAATACAATAATTTTCTTATCTTCGGGAGGACTCGAGGTCCTCCACTACAAAATATGATTTCAAGTTCACCGACAATTACCAATATTAATTAATTTTAATAACTTTGTCATCAAAAAGACGATTCTTAATTGAATCGTCTTTTTATTTCTTAATACAATTTAGTTTATTGTAAGTCTTTCTGACAAGGCTGAATTTTTCATTACAGCATTTACAACCTGTGTTCCCACAAGTGTAACGACAACAAATTCTCCAATTGCCACATACAATGCATTCAGCAAGAAAGGTGTCTGGAACAGATACGTAAGCTCAAGTCCAACAAAAATTGCATTTGATAAAACAGGTCCCAAACTTGCCAGGTACATGGATTTTTTATTGTATCCAAAAGTTTTTCTTATAGCTGCAATGTACAATATTGCAATCAGAGTTGCAAATGAACCAACTACAACGTCAATTACCCCAAGAGGGCTTGTGAAGTTAGCCAATATGCATCCAAGGACAAGTCCCAGACCATATTTTGGCTCAATGAACGCAAAAAGCACCAATATTTCAGATACACGAAACTGTACCTGTCCATAGCTCATAAATGCAAAGGCATAGGTAAGCGCTGCATAGGCTGCCGCTATGAGGGCAGTGTGTGTTAAAAATTTTAAATTTACGTTTTTTTCCATTAAAAAAACTCCTTTCGAATATAATTCTCGGAGTCACTAAAAAAACCTTGATTTTTAAAGTGGGTGCCAAGAAAACACTTGGAGATTCTGCAATGCAGAACCTCCATTGTATATAATTTTTATTATCTCTTGCTGAACTGTGAAGCTCTTCTTGCTTTTTTCAAACCGTATTTCTTTCTTTCTTTCATTCTTGAATCTCTAGTCAAGAATCCGGCTTTTTTAAGTATTGGTCTTAATTCTCCGTCTACCTGAAGAAGTGCTCTTGAAATACCGTGTCTGATTGCTCCGGCTTGGCCAGTGTATCCGCCGCCTTTAACATTAACCAATACATCATACTGTCCTAATGTGTCAGTAATCACCATTGGTTCTCTAACGATAGTTCTTAAAGTTTCATACTTGATGTAATCTTCCAAGTCTCTTTTGTTTATATTGATTTTTCCAGTTCCTGGAACTAATCTTACTCTAGCAATTGCGCTTTTTCTTCTGCCTGTTCCTCTGTATTGTACGTTCATTTAATCGTCCTCCTCCCTAATTAAAACTCGTATACTTGTGGTTTCTGAGCTTGGTTGTTGTGCTCTGGACCAGCGTATACTTTAAGTTTCTTCAACATTTGTCTTCCAAGGCTGTTTTTTGGAAGCATTCCTTTTACTGCAAGATAAAGAGGTTGAGTCGGTTTATCCTGGAATAAGTTTCTGTAAGGAGTTTCCTTCAATCCACCTGGATATAGAGAGTGGTGTCTGTATAATTTCTGATCTAATTTTTTACCTGTCAATACAACTTTTTCAGCATTTACTACTATAACAAAGTCTCCTGTATCAACGCTTGGTGTATATATTGCTTTGTGTTTACCTCTTAAAAGTTTAGCAACTTCAGTTGCGAGTCTACCTAAAGTTTTTCCTTCGGCATCTATTACATACCATGCCCTTTCAACTTCATTAGGTTTAGCCAAGAAGCTTTTCATCTTGTTTCCTCCTGTAATTTTCAATATTAAAATTTGTATATCAATCTATTCAAAAAACCTAACTCCGGGGCATTGGACCGGTTTTTCTCTGCATTTCATACCTAGGATATTTTATATTACCTAGCATTAAATGTCAAGACTTTTTTTAAATTATAGGAAAGCTCTCTTTCCTATAATACTTTATTATAGTTGACACTTAATAAAAATAATCCTTCCGGTGCTGCTGTTTGTCCCAGAAGGGCTCTTTCTTTTGATTCAAGGGCATTTTCTATACATGATATTTCCTTTAAACCCTTGCCCACATCAATGAGTGTTCCTGCTATTATTCTCACCATGTTGTACAAAAATCCGCTTCCTGTTACATAAAGCCTGATGAGATTTCCTTCCTTTTCAATTCTTGTGCTGTAGACTGTCCTGACAGTTGTCTTTGCCTGTGAACCGGCTGCCATAAATGCTCTGAAATCATGAGTACCCACAACCAGCTTAAAAGCTTCCTCCATTTTGCCCATATCAAGTATTGATGGAACAAATGTTGAGTAGTTTCTGTAAAACGGATTGCCTACCCTGCTGTTGTATATCTGATACATGTACGTCTTGTCGTGAGCATCAAAGCGCGAATTAAATTCCAACGGAACATCAACACTATCAAGAATGCTTATGTCATGAGGCAAATTTGCATTTAGGGCAATTTTAATTTTTTGCTCTTCTATTCTTGTGTCAGCCTTGAAGTTTGCTACTTGCCCAAGGGCATGAACTCCGCTGTCAGTTCTTCCGGAGCCAGTAAGTTCAATTTTTTGCTTCATTACCCTGGCTGCAGCATTTTCTATAACTTCCTGGATACCGATGCCGTTTGTCTGTGTCTGCCATCCGTTGTAGTTTGTGCCGTCATAGGCAACAGTTAATTTAATGTTTCTTACCATATTTTCAATGCGATTACAGCTGCAAAATAAACAATAAAAATAAATGATGCAGCATAATCTCCCTTAGATATTTTAAGCTGTCTCATGCGTGTTCTGTTTTCTCCGCCTCTGTAACATCTTGCTTCCATTGCCATTGCCAGTTCATCAGCTCTTCTGAATGCACTTATAAACAGCGGCACCAAAAGAGGCACCAGGTTTTTTGCCCTGCTCATAATGTTTCCGCTTTCAAAATCCGCTCCTCTTGATTTCTGAGCCTTCATTATTTTTTCAGTTTCCTCCATGAGTGTTGGAATGAAACGAAGTGCTATTGTCATCATCATTGCAAGTTCATGAGCCGGAAGTCCGAACCTTTTAAATGGCTTTAAGAGGCTTTCTATACCATCTGTCAGAATTATTGGCGATGTTGTAAGCGTAAGAAGCGATGTTCCCATTATCAAAAGTGTAAGTCTTATGGCCATGAAACCCGCTTGTTTCAAACCTTCCTCTGTTATCTTGATAAATCCTGCCTGGAAAATTATTCTTCCCGGTGTCATTAGAAGGTTAATAACAAATGTTATGATTATAATCATGAGTATGGGTCTTAAGCCCTTAATTACAAACTTTACAGGAACTTTCGATATTGTAATGGCTGCTGTGAGAAACACCACAACTATTAAATATGTTGAAAAACTGTCAATCAGAAACAATGAAACCAAAAATGCCAGAGTGATTATTATCTTAACCCTGGGATCGAGATTGTGAACAGGTGATTCGACAGGATAATGCTGTCCTATGGTTAAATTCTTAAACATAATTCCTCCTCACTTCCTTGAGTATTTCTTCCTTGGCTTCTTCAACAGTGAGTATATCAGGCCTTATGTTAAATCCTCGTTTTCTGAGTTCATTGACTATTTCTGCTACCTGAGGAACTCCAAGTCCGATTTTTTTAAGTTCTTCAGACTGGGAATAAATTTCCTTTGGTGTTCCCTGCATGTGTATTTTGCCCTTGTAAAGTACTATTACTCTGTTTACAAGCTTGGCAATGTCTTCCATGCTGTGAGAAACAAGTACAACCGTCACATTTGCTTTTTTGTGAAGTTTCTTTATCTGTTCGAAAATTTCATTTCTTCCTGCAGGATCAAGCCCTGCAGTAGGTTCATCAAGAATGAGGTAATCAGGTTTCATTGCAAGAACACCTGCAATGGCAACTCTTCTTTTTTGTCCTCCGGAAAGGTCAAACGGTGATTCATCCTTTATGCTTTTATAGTTAAACCCTACAAGCTCCAGTGCTTCTTTGACTCTCTTTTCTGTTTCTTCTTCGGAAAGGTTTAAGTTCATTGGACCAAAGGCAACATCCTTCGCAACAGTTTCTTCAAATAGCTGATATTCCGGATACTGAAAAACCAAACCCACAGTCTGGCGTATTTTGCTTAATTTTTTCTTGTCTTCCCCAACAACTGTGTCATTGACAATTATTTTTCCGTCAGATGGTTTTTCCAGACCGTTTAAAAGCTGAATCAGCGTGGATTTTCCGGAACCGGTGTGTCCTATTACTCCCAGAAAGTCCCCTTCTTTTATTTCCAGATTTATATCATCAAGAGCAACAGTCCTGAAAGGTGTTCCTTCGCTGTAAATGTATTTTATGTTTTCTGCTTTTATTGACATAACAAATCCACCAAATCCTTTACGTTTATTATATCAGGTGGTATATTAAGACCTTCCTTGGCAAGTTCCTGTGCAAGCTCAGTTACTTGTGGAACATCAAGTCCAAATTTTTTTATAGCTTCAATATTTTTAAAAACGTCTTTAGGAGTACCATCCAATTTTATATTTCCCTTGTCCATAATAACAACCCTGTCTGCAAGAACGGCCTCATCCATGTAATGAGTTATGAGAAGTATTGTCTTACCCTGGGTATCCAGTTTTTTCAGTGTGTCCATAACTTCTTTCCTGCCTGAAGGGTCAAGCATTGCTGTTGGCTCATCCAGTATTATGCAGTCAGAATTAAGAGCAAGAACACCTGCTATGGCAATTCTCTGCTTTTGTCCTCCAGATAAAAGATGTGGTGGTCTTTTTCTGTATTCATACATTCCAACAGCATTCAAGGCATCATCCACCCTTCTTCTTATTTCAGAAGACTCAACCCCTTGATTTTCAGGTCCAAATGCAATGTCTTCCTCAACTATTGTTGCAACAAGCTGATTGTCAGGATTCTGAAAAACCATTCCTGCTGCCTGTCTTATGTCCCAGAGCTTGGAATCATCTGCTGTGTCCATTCCCTTTACATAAATTTTTCCTTCTGTAGGAAGAAGTATGGAATTTATTAATTTTGCCAGAGTTGACTTGCCTGAACCGTTGTGACCGATTATAGCAGTGAACTCGCCTTTTTTGATATTCAGACTGCAGCCGTCAACGGCGTAGTCCGTATCTTCCTTGCTGTATTTAAACTTGACATTTTCAATTTTAATTATGTAATCGTCCATCATACACCTGTATTCATTTAAATTGTGCGTCACTTCGCATTAAGATAATATCATCAATCACATAATTTTACAACAGTAATTTTAATCATGTTGTTGAAACTCAACGTAAATTTGTTTGAAATTTAAGGAAATCTAAAGCAATCCGCATTCAATGCGTCTTGGCCTTGCAGGGTCAAAATTAAATTCATCTTTGAAATCGGCACAGTAAATTTTGCTTTTGAAATTGATTGTCCTGATTTTTTTATACAGTTTGTCTGCAGGATCATCATCACATATTCCAATGACGAACATTTTATATTTTTTTCTCATGGACTGGGCAATTTGATTTATAAATAAGTTGTAGTATTCCATGTTTCCGTCTTTTGAATAAAAAAAAGAAAGCATGGGAAAATCAAGTTCTTTTCCTTCCTCCGGAATATCAATGTACCCAAGAAGATTTGTAACAAATGAAAATTTCTGTATTGTTTTTAATGTTCTTGAATACCCCTTGACTATGTACTGCTTAAATCCTTTTTGGTTCCACAGCGCTCCGAATGCCAGTATTTCTCCTCTTTTTTCCAGGACGTAACAATCATCAATATTAAGTCCGTAAAAATCTGTAATATTGTTTATGGCCGTTGAAAAATTATATTTCATCATTTCTCTTTTTAAAAATTCATGGACATATTCAAGATCATCACTTTTTATACTCCTGAATGTTAAGCCTTCCGGACACACTTTCGTAAATATTTTGGGATTGATTATGTAAGTTGTATAGTCGCAAAGAGGTATGAGCTCTGGAAAAAAGCTTCTTTTTTTATAAAACATTTTTTCTGCTGCTTCATTGTCAGACAAAAATGAACAAAGATAAAGACCTAAATCCTGCTTTTCAAAAAAATCAGCCACATTTTTCCAGTTTATTACTCCATTATAATCATTTCTTTTTCTTATTCCCCCTACATATCCTGCAAGTACACTTTTTCCGTCAACATGGTAACTACCGGGAACACAGGCTGCCTGAAAAACTATTTTTCCTTTTTTGTCCCTTATGATGGCAATCTTTGAATCTTTGCTCTCTTTTTTATAGGATTCAAATGCATTTGTCCTCCTGGTATAAATAAGTTCAATATTACCCTTAGATGCTTCTGATTCAATTATTTCAAGCATTTCAACGCCGTCTTCTAGACAGGCTTCTTCAATTTTATTTATCATTAATTACCTCATCCATGTTTTCTCCTATGGGAATACCAAAGCGCTTGTCCACTTCAAAATGAAAAAGAATGTTCTGATACCAGTATACCATGTTTATGAGAGGTTTTTTTGTGCGCCTTAAAAGAGTGATTCCCCTTTTTAATATGGAGAAGAATGTATAGTATTTTTTCTTGTACTTCCTGCAGAGATTTTTAAGCTCAAAATCAGAAACAAGCTTCGGCATAAATGAGATTGTACCGAATGTGTATCCTTTTTCCAGCCACCAGCTTTCATGAAACAGTCTTCCTTCCTCCAGAAATCGTTCATATGTCTCTGTTCCCGGAAAAGCCAAAAGATGATTGAACGCAGTTACAAAAAACTCATGACGGCTGCAAAATTCAAGATTTTTTATAAAGCTTTCCTCGTTGTCATAGTCAAAACCAAATACAAAACTGGCATAAATGCTTATGCCGCATTTGTGAATTCTTTCAACTAGCTCGTCCCTCTCGCCAAGTCGGGCTGACCATGACTTGTTCATCTGCTCCAGGTTTTTCGGATCAATTGATTCAAATCCTATCAATATCATTTCACATCCGCTTTTTTTCATTAAATTAAGAATTTCTTCATCACGGGCAATGTCTAGAGTGATCTGGGTTACCCATATGATATTCAGCTTTTCTACTTCTTTAAAAAGCTCTTTTGCAAATTCCCTGTCAGAAAAAATGCTGTCATCAACAAAAAAGTAAATTTTATTGCGGCACATTTTAATTTCTTCCACTATGTCACTTATTTTTCTGTGCATATACTGTCCGCTGTAATATGAATGGATGGAACAAAATTCACACAGATGGCGGCACCCTCTTCCTATTTCAACCAGTGTAATTGGAAGATACTTCTTTTGCTTATCAACATAAATACTTCTATCTGGAAGACCATAGTCAATGTTCGCTTTACCTTCATAAACTTTTTTGAAACTTTTATTTTCAATATCTAAGAGCACTCCTGCCCACACTTCTTCAGCATTTCCCTTGACAACTATGTCGGCGTGCTTAATAACTTCATGTTCTGCCAATGTTGCATGGTATCCTCCCATTACAACTATTTTACCTCTTTGTTTAAACTTTTCTGCTATTTCATAGGCTCTTCTGGCTGTGTATGCTTCAACTGTTATTGCCACAACATCTGTTTCACAGCCATAGTCAATGTTTTCAATACGGTCGTCAAAAAAATTTCTTTGGTACCTTTCAGGAGTGAGCTTGTTTAATACTGCAATGGTCAATGGTTCCATGAGCCAGGATTTTAAATATTTTTCATTTTTCTTCCTGCCTATTCCAGGCAAAATAAATGTTATTTTCATCATTGTCCGTCCTTAAATCCAAATTTCATTCCTTGTTTTCTGAAAACTTCTTTTTTGAATATGGGGTTATAAACCATGTATGTTAAAAGCTTGTACGGATTTCGCATGTTTGTTTTAAAGTCAAATGCCCTGTAAATTATGGAACTCATAGAATTGTAATTTTTTCTGCACCCAAAAGACACTTCTGTAAGCTCAATAGCCGACATGTTCTTTGGAACAAATGACGCGTAATTGAACCTGTAGTCAGGATGAAGCCACCACTTCTTTTCGTAAAGAAGCCTTCCTTCACGTGAAAGCTCATCGTAAAGAGGAGTTCCGGGATATGGCATCAAAATGTTGTATGCAGCAAAAGAAAATTTATTTTTAAGGGCAAAATTATATGTTTCTTTGATTGAATCCAGTGTATCTGTGTCGTGGCCAAGAGTGAACGCAGCCCATATCTGCAGTCCGTAGGATTTAAGCATACGAATTGCTTCCTTGTAATGATTGTCTGCATAACTTTTGTTTATTCCCTTTTTCATTGCTTCTATGCTTTCAGACATTATCGATTCAAACCCAACAACAAGTCCCATACAGCCGCTTTTGACCATAATGTCCATAAGTTCTTTATCTTCAAGCATGTCAAGGCTCGCCTGACTAACCCATTTTATTTTTAGAGGTATGAGAGCACGAAATAGTTCCTTGGCTTTTTCCTTGTTGCCTACAATGTTGTCGTCAACAAAGAACAACACTTTCCTTTCCTGGCTTTTAATTTCTTCAATTACTTCAGAGACATCCCTGCAGTAATGGTGGTGTCTGAAGTATGCCCCTGAAGCACAAAAGCTGCACGAATTTCTGCATCCCCTGCTAAACTGCAAAAGTGTAATGGGAAGATAGTTTTTTCCCTTGAAAATGTCCCTTCTTGTGATTATTCCTTTTTGAGGAACAATAACTTCACTGCACACATATTCTTCCTTTAAACATCCATTACGCAGATCCTCTGTCATTTCCAGCCATTTGTCTTCTGCATCTCCAATCATAATGCTTGTTGCATGTTCCTTAACTTCACCGGGAAGAAGCATGGCATGCATTCCCCCCATGAGTACTTTGACTCCCATGTCCATGAACTGCCGGCTTATTTCATAGGCTCTTCTTGCAGTGAATGTTTCAACTGTTATGCATACAAGGTCCGTTTTTTCATCATAGGGAATCACTTCAGCCCTGTCGTCATACATTACAACTTCTATGTCAGATGGTGTAAGTGCTGCAAGTATTCCAAGCTGCAGAGGCTCCATCCTGCTTTCATCCACATACAGGCTGTGACCTCTTCTTCCTATGTTTGGTTTAATCAGCGTAATTTTCATCTCTGTCACCAAGTTTCCTTCCCTGCTTGAACATTATTTCAAATCTGGATACTAGATTGGTAATCAAGTAGACATGCACATTTTTTAAATTGCTTCGACTCATCATTCTTTTAAAAATATTTCCCAAGGAATAAAATGAATATCTTGCATCTCTGCAACTTTCTTTTAGCTGCCGGACAGTCATATTTTCAGGAACAATCATTGAATCTCCGTACCTGAAATTATTTTCAAGCCACCACTTATCTATAACAAGTTTGTTTTCCCACTTAAGTCTCTCATAGAGGGCAGTACCCGGCATTGCCATTAGGGGATTGAAGTTTGCAATTGCAAATTTATGATGTACTGTAAAATCCACTATTTCCTGTGCAGAATTCACAGTGTCTTCCCCATAGCCTATTACAAATGTGCCGTAAACCATGAGTCCTGCATCGTAAATATTTTTCAGGACTTTTTCATAGTCAAGTTTCATATTTGCCTTCTTGTTCATCTTTTTCAGGTTTTCTTTATTTAAAGATTCAAAACCAATGAGAACCATCATGCAGCCGCTTTGTTTCATGATTTTCAAAATTTCAGCGTTTTCTGCAATGTCCATCGATATCTGGCATGCCCATTTCTTTCGGAGTTTTTTCATGAGCAAGAATAGTTTTACAGCTTTTTCCCTGTCTGCAAAAATGTTGTCATCAACAAAGAAAATATATTTTTCCTTTATTTTTTTAATGTCGGCTACAACATTCTCAACGTTTCTAGTTCTAACACTGCCTTTATAGAAAGCATTTATAGAACAGAAATCACAGCAATACCTGCATCCCCGTCCAAACTGCACCAATGCAATGTTGTTATAATATTTTCCGTTAAAAACAGTGTAGTCGTATTTCACTTGGGATAAATCTGAACTGTTATTGCTAATATACTTTTTCTTTAAGGAGTTGTTCTTTAGGTCTTCTACAATCATAGTCCATGTGTCTTCTGCTTCTCCCACAACAACTGCATCTGCATATTGAAGGCATTCATCAGGAACCATGGTAGGGTGAAATCCTCCCATGATTACAATTTTATTTTCTTTTTTGTACTTTTGTGCAAGAAAATAAGCCCTTCGGGCAGAAAATGTGTCCACAGTCATGGCCACAACTTCAGCATCAAGATTTTCCGGCAATTTTTCTATTTTTTCATCATAAAATTCTATTGGTGCTTTTGTAAGAGGCTTTATTATTGCAAAAACAAGGGGCATCATTGCATCCCTTGACTTTTTCCCGAACATGCCGGGTCTTATAAATGCTATTTTCATATTGCTCCTTTAGTCGGGTATATCGGAATTGTCAGCCATAACTGTCTTGCCGTACGCTTCAAAAGATTCAGCATATTTTTTATATCCAAAATTCAGGCCGAAATAAATGCCATATAAAATATTGATTTTCCATAAATTTTTTATGTCTATTCGCTTTATTATGTTCTTAACTGAATAAGCATCCTTCCATGCTAATTTGATTCCTTCTTCAAGTTCATTTACAGTCATATTTTTTGGTCTGTAAACAACATGCTCCACATCGTACATGGACCAGTCCGTTTCAATTATTCTTTGTTCTCTTTCAAGCTGCCTGTAGTAATCTGTTCCAGGAAATGGAGTAATAACGGAAAACCTTGGCAAATCTATTTTTGCTTCCAGGCACAAATTTACAGTTCTTAAAAATACGTCTATTTCATCATCGTCGCTTCCAAAGGCAAAGCATCCCATTACCATTATGCCGTGAGAGTGCAATTTATCCATGAGAAGCTGGTATTCATAAACTTTGTTGACGCCTTTTCTCATGCTTTTCTGGGTTTCCTGATTTACAGATTCAAATCCTATGAGGAGTCCCTTGCAGCCGCTTTTTTCAAACAGCTCAATGAGTTCATGGTCAGCTCCTATTGCTGAAGTTGTCAGACCGAACCACCACTTTTTAAGGGGTATCATTTCCCTGAAAAGTTCCTTTGCAAAAGAAGTGTCTGCTATTAAATTAACATCCGGAAAAACAACAATCCTGCCCTTGAGAGTTTTTATTTCATCTATGATATTTTGTACTGTCCTCTTGTAGAGCTTACTTCCAAAAGCCTTAGGATAGGCGCAGAATGTGCAGTTTAAGTTGCATCCACGTATTGCCTCTACAGTGTTGAGTGTAATGTACTTATCTTCTTTTAAAAGGTCTTTGCGGGGTAGAGGACGGTTTTCAACAGTGGTGTTTTCTCCTTGAAAATACAGTCTCTGCATGCAATCATCCCGGAAATCTTTTAATGCTCTCGGAAAATTGTTTTCTCCCAGTCCCACAACAACTGAATCAGCATGCTCCATTGCTTCATAGGGTTTAAGTGAAGGATGAACTCCCCCCAAAATTACCTTTATGCCTCTTTTTCTGAAATAATCGGCATACCTGTAGCACCTTGAAGCAGTTCCTGTAATGCAGGTAATTCCCACAATATCAGCATCAATATCAAGAGGGATTTTTTCAGCTGTTTCATCATATATTTTTACATCAGCACCCAGTTCTTCAGGAACAAGTGCTGCAAGTAGAGCCAGGGTTATGGGCGCATAGTGAAGATTTTTATGAAACATGCCGTTGTAGCGGTGCATTGCACCAGCTGGAGCTAACAGTGCTATTTTCATTTTATCCTTCCTTTGATTTTAGTTTATAAACGAAGAAGCTGCCATTAATATATATGATGCCAACACTATGCTCAGCAATATCTTGTTTTTTCCCAGATTTCCAAGCATAAGATTTCCATTTGAATGTTCTGTGGCTTTTATGTAACCGGGTATGACAAGCAGTGACGTTATGACTGCTACTATGCCCCCAACCACCTGAATCATTGCTATGAAACTTATGGGAAGAAACAGTGCCGTCAAAAGAGAAGGAACCGTGGCCCCCATGAAGGCAGTCTTTCTTTTCACTTTAATTTCAGTGCATATTATGTCAATCTGAGCCAGGGCTATGGACAAATATGAAGTGAACATTGCCAAAGCAACAAACAAAGCACACACTACATTTGTCATATTTCCTAAGGAGCTGCTAAGCCCTATGGTGGCAACCTGAGTTACAGTATCTGAAGCTTTTATTGCAGAAAATGTAAAAAAGAGAGTTATGGCTGCATTAATTGCAATCCCTGCTATTATTGCAGTCTTTAACTTGTTTTTATTTTCAATGTTGTTTGCAGCCTGAGGAATGGAAAACAATGCAGAAAATGAAAACATCACCAGACCATACAATGCAAGTGCTCCCCTATAGCTTCCAAATGTAAGTTCTATATTCCTTACAGGATGGTCTAATGACTTGACAGTCAAAAACATTACCACACCACCAATTATAATCATGGAATACTTTTCACTGACACCTATTATTTTTATTCCTGCAACAACTATTAAAGAACTGATGCCGTAAAATATTATTTTTGAAACGGACGGAGCTATACCAAAAGTTTCAGTAAAAACTTCAGCAGCAACCAAAATGTATATTGCAAGATTAAATAGAAGCACCACTGCAAGCACTGCAAAAAACAAAGACGAATACAAATTTTCATTTTTTCCCTTAAACAAGTGCTCTTTAAAAATTCCCATGAGCTGCGTAGAATTTTTAGAGTTCAAAACAAGATCTGCAACAAGCAGATGCATGAGTGCACTTGCAACAAATGCAGCAGCAACAGCTGTAATAATTCCAAACAGGCCTGTCCTTGAAGCAGCGTAGGGAATGGCAAGAATTCCGGTTCCAAGACCGCTTCCTGCAATGAGCATTGCTGCTTCCCACGCAGATATTTTTTTACTCTTCATAAGTTCTCCTAAACACAATGTTAACGTTATTTTACCCAATAAGAGTATGTTGAAACAAGCTTTATAAACATGAATTTCAAATTTCTATAACATAAAGGTAAATAATTTGTCGGAATTTGCGCATACTAAAATCCCGCAGGTATGCACCTGCGGGATTAAGTCAACTATATTGCTAATTGAATTATACTAATTCAATTATTGCCATTTCTGCTCCATCGCCTCTGCGTGGTCCCAATTTTAGAATTCTAGTGTATCCACCGTTTCTATCCTTGTATTTAGGAGCAACTTCTTCAAATAGCTTACTTACTGCATTTTTATCATATAAATAAGCTGCTGCTTGACGTCTTGCATGTAGATCTCCTCTTTTACCAAGAGTAATAGTTCTTTCTGCAACTCTTCTTAATTCTTTGGCTCTAGTTACTGTTGTAACCATTCTGCCATTGTTAATTAAGTCAGCAGTCATGTTTCTTAACATTGCTACTCTGTGGTCAGACTTGATACCAAGCTTTCTGTGACTACCCATGCTTAGTCCTCCTTTTACTGCTAATTATCATTTTTCCTTAAAGATAAACCCAACTCTTCAAGTTTCTTCGCTACTTCATCCAAAGATTTCTTTCCGAGGTTTCTAACTTTCATCATGTCATCTTCTGACTTGTATGTAAGTTCCTCTACAGTATTGATTCCTGCTCTCTTCAGACAGTTGTAGGATCTTACTGATAAATCAAGTTCCTCTATTGTCATTTCCAAAACTTTTTCTTTTTCATCTTCTTCTTTTTCAATCATTATTTCAACATCGTTAATATGTTCTGTCAATGATATGAACAAGTTGAGATGTTCGTTCAATATTTTTGCTCCTAAAGAAACTGCTTCTTCAGGTTCAATTGTTCCGTTAGTCCAAATCTCGATTGTCAATTTGTCAAAATCTGTTCTGTTTCCAACTCTGGTGTCTTCCACTGAGAAGTTTACTTTTTTAACAGGAGTGTAGATTGAATCAATTGGGATAACGCCGATTGACTGGCTATCCTTCTTGTTTCTTTCAGCTATTACATATCCTCTTCCTTGTTCCATTTCCATCTCAATAATGAGTTCGGAACCTTCTTCAAGAGTTGCAATATGCAAATCTTCGTTGATTATATCAACGTCGCCTCCTGTTATAATATCTGCTGCTGTAACCTCTTTAGGGCCCTTTGCGTCTATTAAAAGCTGCACAGGTCCGGGCACGTTCATTTTCGCAGCCAGATTCTTAATATTAAGAATTATCTCTGTTACATCTTCTCTTACTCCAGGTATTGTAGAAAATTCATGCAATACACCTTGGATGTTGATAGATGTAACAGCAGCTCCTGGTAACGATGAAAGTAGTATTCTTCTGAGTGAATTTCCAAGTGTTGTTCCGTAACCTCTTTCAAGTGGTTCAACAACTATCTTCCCATATGAGTTATCATCATTCTTTTCAATTAACGTAATATTAGGTTTTTCTATTTCTATCATCCCAACCCTCCTTAGATGTGATGTATGTCGAGGGTAATAATTCTTAATTCTTACTACTTAGAGTACAACTCGACAATCAGATGCTCTTCTATTGGTATTTCAATATCTTCTTTCGCAGGTTCAGCTATTATTCTGCCTGTGAAGTTTTCAGGTTCAACTTGCAGCCATTGTGGTGCAGTCTTCTTGTGATTTTCAACTAAAGCTTTGAACTTATCAGAGCTTTGGCTCTTTTCCTTAACCTTTATTACATCGCCAACTGAAAGAGTCATTGATGGAATATCAGCCTTCTTACCGTTTACTGTAAAATGACCGTGAACTACCAATTGTCTTGCTTCTGGTCTTGAACTTGCAAAGCCTAATCTGTATATTACATTGTCAAATCTAAGCTCCATCAATTTCAATAAGTTATCACCAGTTTTTCCAGACATTTTATCTGCAACTTTAAAAGCTTCAGCAAATTGTCCTTCCAAAACTCCGTAATACTTTCTAACTTTTTGTTTTTCTCTCAACTGAATACCGTAGTTAGTCAGTTTCTTGTTGTTTTGACCGTGCTGTCCAGGAGCATAGTTTCTTCTTCCTATAGAACACTTGTCAGTGTAACATCTGTCACCTTTTAAATATAACTTTAATCCTTCTCTTCTGCATATTCTGCAAACAGGTCCAGTATATCTTGCCATCTTTTCACCTCGTTTCTAATTATACTCTTCTACGTTTTGGTGGTCTGCAACCATTATGTGGTATTGGAGTAACGTCTTTTATTAAATTAACTTCCAGTCCAGCTGCCTGCAAAGATCTTATTGCTGCTTCTCTGCCTGAGCCCGGTCCTTTAACGTACACTTCTACTGTCTTCAAACCATGTTCCATAGCTCTTTTTGCTGCTTCTTCTGCAACCATGCTAGCTGCATATGGAGTAGATTTTCTTGAACCCTTGAATCCCAATTGTCCTGAACTAGCCCAAGAAAGTGCGTTTCCCTGCAAGTCAGTAAGAGTTACAAGTGTATTGTTAAAAGTTGACTTAATATGTGCCTGGCCTTTTTCAATATTTTTACGTTCTCTTTTTCTTACTCTTGTTTTTTGTTGTTTTTTAGCTGCCACTTAAGTCCCTCCTTTTATTTTTTAGATTTTTTCCCTGAAACTCTCTTAGGACCTTTTCTAGTTCTAGCATTGTTCTTAGTGTTTTGTCCTCTGACAGGCAATCCTTTTTTATGTCTTAAGCCTCTGTAGCAGTTGATTTCTTTTAATCTCTTAATATTCAACGCTATTTCTCTTCTCAAGTCACCTTCAACAGGATGCTTATCTATTTCAGTTCTTAACTGTTGTATTTCATCTTCAGTCAGGTCTTTAACTCTTGTGTCAGGGTTAATACCTGTGTCTTTTAATATCTGGTTTGAAGTCTTTCTGCCTATACCATAGATATATGTCAGACCGATTTCAACTCTTTTTTCTCTTGGTAAATCCACACCAGCGATTCTGGCCATTAAGCTTACACCTCCTACCTCAGTAGCACTTAATCTTCTATTTTATATCTGTCTAGCCTTGTTTTTGTTTGTGCTTTGGATTTTCGCAAATTACCATAACTTTGCCTTTACGTCTGATAATCTTGCATTTCTCGCACATTGGTTTTACTGATGGTCTTACTTTCATTGTAATACCTCCTTACTTTTTCCTCCAGGTTATTCTTCCTCTTGTCAAATCATATGGTGATAATTCAACAGCTACAGTATCTCCCGGAAGAATCCTGATATAGTTCATCCTCAGTTTTCCAGAAATATGCGCTAAAATCTGGTGTCCGTTCTGAAGCTCAACTATGAACATTGCATTAGGAAGTGCTTCCAGGACTTTTCCTTCGACTTCTATAACATCTTTCTTGGACATTGATCACTCAACCTCCATTTCTACAGATACATTTTTTGTGAATGGCTCTAAGAGCTTTCTCACATATGCATCATCGAGATTTTCGTTACATTGTAACTTGAATGCAAATTCTGTCAATACTGTATTATAAATCATTAAATGTTTAATTTTTTTCTTCTTAGGAGAATCTAGCTTTCTGAGATCTCCGTCACATACCAACACATTTTGTTCATCCGCAACGCTGCATACAATAAATATTCTTCCTTTATCTCTGCCTGCCTTGGATTTCACTATTTGACCAATTTTTATATCTGTTGTAAATTCCAATAAATCACCCCTATAATACGGTTAACAGCTCTGGTTCGCCGTCTGTAATAGCAACAGTATGTTCATAGTGAGCTGACGGTTTGCCGTCTGTGGTCACCACAGTCCAGTTGTTGTCAAGGACTTTCACGTTGTATGTTCCTGCGTTTATCATAGGCTCTATAGCAAGGACCATTCCAACTTGCAGCCGCGGCCCTTTACCAGGTCTTCCGAAGTTAGGTATTTGCGGTGATTCATGCATATCCTTCCCAACTCCGTGCCCAACGTAATCTCTTACAACCGAGAACCCTTGACTTTCTGCATACTGCTGTACTGCATGCGATATGTCTGAGAGTCTGTAAGACGTCTTTGCATACTTTATTCCTTCATAGAAGCTTTGTCGAGTAGCTTCGACTAAACGTCTCTTCTCGTCGTCAACTTCTCCCACGAGGAATGTTTTTGCGCTGTCTCCCACATATCCTTCAAAAGTAGCACCTATATCAATGCTGACAATATCGCCTTCAATAAGTTTTCTGCTGCTGGGGAATCCATGAACAACTTCTTCATTTACTGAAGCGCATATTGAATATGGAAATCCTCCGTAACCTTTGAATGTAGGTATCGCATTTTGAGATCTTAAGAAATCTTCAACCATCTGATCAATTTCTTTAGTAGTAACTCCGGGTTTAATGTACTTTCTCACAAGTTCATGAGACTGTGCCACCAAACGTCCGGCTTTTCTCATAATTTCTATTTCTCTTCTTGTTTTGAGGATAATCATACTATTTATTCCTCAATTTTGCAACAATGTTTTTGCCAACCTCAGCTATAGGTTTTTCTCCGTCTATGTTAACTATTATACCTTTATTGGTGTAATACTCTATAAGCGGTTCAGTCTGCTCCTGGTAAACATTAATTCTTTTGGTAACAGTCTCTTCAGTATCATCCTTGCGCTGAAGAAGTTCGCCTTTACAATTGTCACAAACACCTTCCACTGCTGGTCTGTTGAAAGTCATATGGTATGTCTGACCGCAGTCTTTACACACTCTTCTTCCAACAGCTCTTTCAATGAGAAGTTCTTTTCTTACTTCTATATTAACTACATAATCAAGACTCTGATTCATGTCCTTTAAAGCTTCTTCTAAAGCATCTGCCTGGAAAATTGTTCTTGGAAATCCGTCTAACAGAAATCCATTTTTGCAATCTTCATCAAGCAATCTGTCCTTGACAAGTTCCACTGTCAGTTCATCCGGAACAAGTAAACCCTGATCCATATATTCTTTAGCTTTTTTGCCCAGAACAGTTCCTTCTTTAATATTTTTTCTGAATATATCACCTGTGGATATATGTGGTATTGAAAATTCCTTTACTATGGTGTCTGCCTGAGTTCCTTTTCCGGCTCCGGGAGGCCCCAATAAAATTGCTCTCATTTTCCTTACCTCTCTTTACTTCAAAAATCCTTTGTAGTGTCTCATCAACATCTGTGCTTCAACTTGCTTCATTGTTTCAAGAGCTACACCGGTTACAATCAACAGTGACGTTCCGCCAAAGTTAATGTTTAAATCTGTAAATGAAAATATTAAAGTTGGTATTGTCGCTATTATTGCAAGTGATATTGCACCTGCTATTGTTATTCTGTTTAAAACTTTGTTTAAATACTCTGCAGTTGGTCTGCCTGGTCTGATTCCAGGTATAAATCCTCCATTTTCTTTAAGGGTATTTGAATATTCAAATGGATTGAACTGTACCGCTGTATAGAAATATGTGAAGAATATTATCAATAATATATTTAAGATTGTATAAACATATATTCCTGGACTTTGAGCTGTTGAGAAATACTTTTGTACTCCCTCTGCCATGCTTGGGAAGAAGAATGCCAATGTCTGTGGTATTGCTAAGAGTGTTGAAGCAAATATTACCGGCATAACTCCTGCCATTAACACTTTCATAGGAATGTGTGTGCTTTGTCCGCCATACATCTTTCTTCCTACAACTCTTTTTGCATACTGAACCGGTATCTTTCTTTCACCTTGCTGGATAGCTATTACTCCAACAACTATGAAGAAAGCAAATATCAGGAATATTAAGATCTCTATTATATTTACCGCTCCGTTTTGAACCTGGAAAATCATTGTTCCAAAGTCTCTAGGATAGCGGGATACTATACCAATCATTATTATCAGTGATATACCGTTGCCAATACCTTTGTCTGTAATTAACTCTCCCAGCCACATCAAGAATGCTGTTCCTGCTGTAAGTACTATTACTACTGAAACTATTGATAAGAAGCTTTTGTCAATGATTGCTGAATTAAAGAATCCAACGCTGTATGCTGTAGCTTGTATCAATGCCAATATAACAGTTACATATCTGGTCCATTGAGCCATTTTTTTCTTTCCGTCTTCTGCTTTGAAAAATTGTTCAATTGATGGAATTGCAATTGCCAGCAACTGAAGAATTATAGAAGACGTAATGTATGGATAAATATTTAATGCAAATATTGTAAAATCTTTGAAAGCACCGCCGGACATCATATCAAAGAAATCCAGCAGACCTCCTGCTGTGCCTGAAAACATGTTTTGAACAACTGCTTTATCTATTCCTGGAACAGGTATTACAGCGCCTAATCTGTACACTACTAACATTAAAAAAGTAAAAATCATTCTTTTTCTTAAATCAGGTATTTTCCATGCATTTTTTAAAGTTTCAAACAACTTAAATCACCTCAGCTTTTCCGCCGGCAGCTTCGATTTTTTCTACCGCTGATTTGCTGAATTTATGAGCTTTAACTGTAAGCTTCTTAGCAAGTTCACCGTTTCCCAGTATCTTAATACCATCAAGTTGTTTTTTAACAATACCCTCTGACTTAAGAACTTCTGGAGTAACCTCTGCTCCATCTTCGAATTGGTTTAACACTTCAACATTTATCTCAGCAAACACTGTTCCAAAGACATTAGTAAATCCTCTCTTTGGCAGTCTCCTGTAAAGAGGCATCTGTCCGCCTTCAAATCCTGGTCTTACTCCGCCGCCAGAACGTGATTTTTGTCCATTCATACCTCTGCCGGCTGTCTTACCCTGTCCTGTAGCTGTACCTCTTCCTAATCTTTTTCTGTTTTTTGAACTACCAGGACTAGGTTTTAATTCATGAAGTTTCATCTTTAACACCTCCTTATAGTCTTATTCAATAACCTCTACCATAAAGTCGACTTTTTTAATCATTCCTCTGATTTGAGGAGTATCTTCTTTTTCAACTATCTGGCCTATTTTTCTCAAACCTAAAGCTTTAATGTTTTTAACCTGGTTAGGTGTTCTACCGATCTTGCTTTTTGTTTGTTTAATTTTTATCGTTGCCATAATTTCACCTCTTAACCTAATATTTCTTCTACAGATTTACCTCTGATTTTTGCTACATCTTCAGGCTTCTTAAGAAGTTTTAAGGCTTCAATTGTTGCATTTACTACGTTTCTTGGGTTGCTTGATCCCAAAGACTTTGTTCTTATATCTCTTATTCCTGCAAGTTCTAATACTGCACGAACAGGACCGCCGGCTATGATTCCAGTACCTTCTTTGGCTGGTTTAACAAGAACTCTGCCTGCGCCATATCTGCCAATTATTTCATGTGGCACTGTTGTATCTTTCAGTGGCACTTCGATCATGTTCTTTTTAGCATCCTGGATTGCTTTTCTAATAGCATCTGGAATTTCAACAGCTTTTGCCATTCCTATTCCAACATGACCATTTTCATCACCAACAACAACCAATACGCTGAATCTAAAGTTTCTACCACCTTTAACAACTTTAGTTACACGGTTGATGCTGATAACTTTTTCTTTCACATCCAGTTGGCTTGCATCTATACGTCCACGCTGCTCCATGACTAACCTCCTTATTAAAATTCAAGTCCGCTTTCTCTTGCTCCGTCAGCAAGTACTTTAACTCTGCCATGATATAAATAGCCGCCTCTGTCGAAAACTACTGTATTTATACCTTTATTCTTCGCTCTTTCTCCTACTGTTTTGCCAACTAATTTTGCTGCATCAGTCTTAGTAAGCTCAGCTACCTGGTCTCTCAATTCTTTATCTTGTGTAGATGCAGATGCAAGAGTTGTTCCAGTAGCATCATCAATTACTTGAGCGTATATGTGCTTAGAGCTTTTAAATATATTCAATCTTGGTCTCTCAGGAGTTCCTACGACTTTATTTCTTATACTATAGTGTCTTTCTTTTCTCTTTTGATTTTTATCAATTTTTTTAAGCACTAATACTCACTCCTTTCTTAATTATTTACCAGTTTTACCAGCTTTACGTCTAACAACTTCATTAGTGTACTTAATACCCTTTCCTTTGTAAGGCTCAGGTCTTCTCCAGTCTCTAATAACTGCCGCGTAATTACCTACTTGCTGTTTATCTATACCTTTTACTATTATCTTGTTAGTTCCTTCTACAGCTGTTTCAATTCCTTGTGGATCTTCCATTTCAACAGGATGTGAGAAACCTAAGTTCAATACCAATTTGTTTCCTTGCTTTTGTGCTCTATATCCAACACCTACGATTTCAAGTGTCTTATCGAAACCTGCAGTAACACCAACTACCATGTTGCTGATGAGAGTTCTTGTCAATCCGTGAAGAGATCTGTTTGTTTTTTCATCATTAGGTCTTGAAACTGTCAGTTCATTTCCTTCGATTTCTATTTTCATGGATTTAGCCAGCTGTTGTTCAAGCTGTCCCTTTGGTCCCTTAACAACTGCATAATTGTTTTTGTCGATTTTAACTTCAACATTTGCAGGTATAGTTACAGGTTTAATACCTATTCTTGACATCTTAGCACCTCCTATTCGTTTATTATTACCATACGTAGCAGATTACTTCTCCGCCAACTCCCTGTGTTCTTGCTTTTTTGTCTGTTATAATGCCTTGTGAAGTAGAAAGTATAGCTATTCCTAAGCCACCCAATACCTTTGGAGTTTCATCTTTTCCTACGTAAACTCTTAGTCCCGGTTTAGATATTCTCTTAATGCCAGTTATAACTCTTTCCTTGTTCTGCTGGTATTTAAGTTCAACTCTTATAATACCTTGCTTACCATCATCTATAACATCAAAACCCTTAATATAACCTTCTTCCAAAAGAATTGTTGCTAATTCTTTCTTTATCTTTGAAGACGGTACATCAACAAATTCGTGCTTTGCTTTATTGCCATTTCTTATTCTCGTTAACATATCTGCGATAGGATCTGTCATTACCATGTAAGTAACCTCCTTCCATTTTATAAATTTTACCAGCTAGCTTTTTTAACGCCAGGTATCTGACCTTTATAAGCCAGTTCTCTAAAGCATATACGGCATATACCGAATTTCCTTAAATAAGCATGAGGTCTTCCACAAATCTTGCATCTTGTATATTCTCTTGTAGAGAATTTCTGTTTTCTCTGTTGTTTAACTTTTAGAGATGTTTTTGCCATAATTTCGCTCCCTCCCTTACTTACTAAAAGGCATTCCCATTAATTTCAAAAGCTCACGTGCTTCCTCATCTGTATTAGCTGTGGTTGTTATGATTATGTCCATACCTCTTATTTTATCGATTTTATCGTAATTGATTTCTGGAAATATCAATTGTTCTTTAATTCCTAAAGCGTAGTTTCCTCTTCCGTCAAAAGCTGTTTTTGAAACGCCTCTGAAGTCTCTAACTCTAGGTAAAGCCACATTTACAAGTTTGTCAAGGAATTCATACATGTGATTTCCTCTCAAAGTAACCTTGCAACCAACTGCCATGCCTTCTCTTACTTTAAAGTTAGAAATTGATTTTCTAGCTTTAGTAACTACAGGTTTTTGACCTGCTATGATAGTCATTTCTTCTACGGCGTTTTCTAAGAATTTTTGGTTTTCTTTAGCTTCGCCAACGCCCATATTAATTATTATTTTTTCTATCTTTGGTGCCTGCATAATGCTTTTATACTGAAATTTTTCCATCAGCGCCGGCACTACTTGTTCGTTATATGTCGTTTTTAATCTAGCCATATAATTCGTACCTCCCTTCGAGCATTATATTAAATCAATGTACCGCATTTTTTACATGCTCTAACTTTTTTTCCGTTTTCTATTTTAGTTTCAGTTCTTACGCCTGATTTGCATTTATCGCAATATAGCATAACATTGGAAACATTAATAGTGCCTTCCTGGTGCAAAATGCCTGCTTGCTGCATTTGATTAGTCTGCTTTTGATGCTTTGTAATCATTTTTACACCTTCAACGATGACTCTATTCTGTTTTGGCATGCTTGTAAGAACTTTGCCGATCTTACCTTTATCGCTGCCTGCTATAACTACTACTTTATCGCCTTTTTTTACGTGCATCTTTATACACCTCCCATTAAAGTACTTCCGGTGCTAGTGAGATTATCTTCATGAATTTTCCATCTCTTAATTCTCTTGTTATAGGTCCAAATATACGTGTTCCAACTGGTGTTTTATCATCTTTGATTATAACAGCTGCATTCTCATCGAATTTTATATATGTGCCATCTTTTCTTCTTACGCCAGTCTTAGTTCTCACTATAACCGCTTTAACAACATCACCCTTCTTAACAACTCCTCCAGGTGTTGCAGATTTAACCGCACATACAATTATATCGCCAATGTTACCATATTTTCTAACGGAACCGCCCATTACTCTTATTACAAGAACTTCTTTTGCTCCAGAATTGTCTGCGACTCTTAACCTCGACTCAGTTTGTATCATGTCTTCTACCTCCCTTCAATTGTCTTAGGGTTTATTTAGCTTTCTCTAATATTTCGATGACTCTCCAACATTTTTCTTTTGATAATGGTCTTGTTTCCATTATTTTAACAGTGTCACCTATTTTGCACATATTCTCTTCATCATGTGCCTTGTATTTCTTAGTCATTTTTATTTGTTTCTTATAAAGAGGATGTGCTACAAGTTTCTCAGTAGCAACTACTATTGTTTTATCCATTTTATCACTGACTACTTTTCCAATTCTTACTTTTCTGTTGCCTCTTTCCAAAGTAAATATCCTCCTTTCTTATTGAGCGTTAATATTCAATTCACGTTCTCTGAGAACTGTCTTAACACGTGCAATATCTTTCTTGACCTTATTTATTCTCATCGGATTGTCAAGCTCTCCGGTTGCAAGTTGAAATCTTAAATTGAAAAGTTCTGTTTTTAAATCAACTACAGACTTATTCAATTCATCAACTGATTTATTTCTTAGTTCATTAGCTTTCATTTGCTTCACCATCCTTTTCTGCTGCCTGATCCTTGGTAACAAATTTGCATTTGATAGGCAATTTATGCATGGCAAGTCTCATTGCTTCTCTGGCTACTTCTTCTGAAACTCCTGACATTTCGAACATTACTCTGCCAGGTTTTACAACTGCCACCCAGTACTCAGGTGATCCCTTACCTTTACCCATACGAGTCTCAGCAGGTTTTTTTGTAACTGGTTTATCTGGGAATATTTTAATCCAAATTTGACCGCCTCTCTTAACTGATCTAGTCATAGCTCTTCTGGCAGCTTCTATCTGGTTTGATGTTATCCAAGCGGGTTCAAGTGCTTGAAGCCCATATTCGCCGTAAGTAACCTTGTTGCCTCTTGTAGCAACTCCAGTCATTCTACCTCTTTGTTGCTTACGGTGTTTTACTCTTTTAGGCATTAACATAATAATTTCCTCCTTCCTTCAGGACTTATTACTTTTTATCTCTTTTATTAAAGTTATTGTTTGGTCTTCTTTTTTTCTTGTTGTCTCTGTTGTCTGAAAGTGCTTTTGTTGGTTCCTGATTGTCTGACAATAATGAACCTTTCTTTCTCAGAACTTCACCTCTGCATATCCATACTTTAACGCCGATTTTACCGAATGTAGTGTTTGCTTCTGCAAAACCATAGCTAATGTCAGCTCTTAAAGTTTGAAGAGGAATTTTACCCTCTGAATATCCTTCAGTTCTAGCCATATCTGCTCCGTTTAATCTTCCAGATACACTAGTCTTAATTCCCTTAGCACCCAATTTCATTGTTCTTTGCATTGATTGTTTCATTGCTCTTCTGAAAGATATACGCTTTTCGATCTGGCTAGCGATATTTTCAGCAACTAATTGTGCGTTTAATTCAGGAACCTTTATTTCTTCTACATTGATTATAACAGTCTTTCCAGATATTGCTTCGATGGCATTTTTTAAACTGTCAACGCCAGTACCGCCCTTACCGATTATCATACCTGGTTTTGCTGTGAATACACTTACTTTTACTCTGCTGGCAAATCTTTCGATTTCTACCTTAGCAATACCTGCCTGATTCAAGTTTTTATTTATATACTCACGAATTTTGTAGTCTTCGTTTAAGTTGATTCCAAAATTCTTCTTGTCAGCATACCATTTAGAGTCCCAATCATTGATTATACCAACTCTAAGTCCATGAGGATTTACCTTTTGACCCATTTTTTACCTCCTTTACTGATGTTATTCTCTTTCTTTTACTACAGCACCGATGTGACTGCTTCTCTTTAATATTTTATATGCTGAACCCTTTGCTCTTGGTCTCCATCTCTTAAGAGTTGGTCCTTGATTAGCATAGACTTCAGAAACAAATAATTTGTCTCTATTCATATCAAAGTTGTTTTCTGCATTTGCTGTAGCTGATTTAACTACTTTTTCTAAAATTTTAGCACCTTTGCTTGGGTAAAATTTCAAAATTGCCAATGCTTCGTCAACTTGTTTGCCTCTTACCATATCACACACGAATCTCATTTTTCTAGGTGATACTCTTATATATTTAGCAACTGCTCTAGCTTCCATTTAAGCTTACCTCCCTTCCTATCTAACTTTTGAAGATTTATCAGTCTTATCATGTCCACGATAAGTTCTTGTTGGAGCAAATTCGCCGAGTTTGTGTCCAACCATATCTTCAGTTATATATACAGGAACGTGCTTTCTGCCATCATGTATAGCTAATGTATGGCCTACCATTTCGGGGAATATTGTCGATCTTCTAGACCAAGTTTTTAATACTTTCTTATTGTTGGCTTCATTCATATCCACAATCTTCTTCATAAGACTTGGTTCGCAATAAGGCCCTTTCTTTAATGATCTACCCATTCACTATTTCCTCCTTTCACAAAACAATCGCCTATTTTGCGTTTCTTCTCTTAACAATCATCTTGTCAGATTTATTCTTTTTCTTACGAGTTTTGTAACCAAGGGCTGGTTTACCCCAAGGAGTAACTGGTCCTGGTCTACCTATAGGAGCTCTACCTTCTCCACCGCCGTGTGGGTGGTCGTTAGGGTTCATTACGGAACCTCTTACTGTAGGTCTGATTCCCATATGTCTCTTTCTTCCAGCTTTACCTATTGATATATTTTCATGATCTAAATTTCCAACTTGGCCGATTGTAGCTCTGCAGTCCAGGCTTACCATTCTCATTTCACTGCTTGGTAATCTAAGTGTAGCATATTTGCCTTCCTTAGCCATAAGCTGAGCTGAGTTTCCAGCTGAACGAACAAGCTGAGCACCTTTGCCAGGTTTAAGTTCTATATTATGAATTAATGTACCTACAGGAATGTTTCTTATAGGAAGTGCATTACCGATTTTGATATCGGCATCCGGTCCTGAAACAATTGTGTCACCAACATTCAATTTATATGGAGCAATGATGTATCTTTTTTCTCCGTCTACATAATTGATTAAAGCGATATTAGCGCTTCTGTTTGGATCATATTCGATTGTTGCAACTTTTCCCGGAACTCCGTCTTTAGTTCTTTTAAAATCAATGATTCTATATTTTCTCTTTTCTCCGCCGCCCTGATGACGAACAGTTATTCTACCGTAAGAGTTTCTGCCCGCTTTGCTTTTCAATGGAGCTAAAAGAGACTTCTCTGGTTCATTAGTAGTAATTTCTTCAAATGTTGAAACAGTCATTTGTCTCAACGCCGGAGAGGTTGGTCTGTATTTTCTAATACCCATGAGATTTTCCTCCTTTTTTCAATTTATACCGTTTAGATTCCTTCAAAGAATTCTATTGTCTTGCTTTCTTCTGTTAAAGTAACGATGGCTTTTTTCCAGTCGTTTTTCTTGCCAACACTAGCGCCCATTCTCTTTTTCTTTCCAAGCATGTTCATAGTGTTTACGCTATCTACTTTAACTCCGAATATTTTTTCCACTGCATTTTTTATTTCTGTCTTATTTGATTTCTTATCTACCACAAAAGTGTACTTTTTGTCAGCCATGTTGTCCATGCTGGCTTCTGTAACTATTGGTCTGATTATAATATCGTGTGGATCGCGCATTATGCGTACACCTCCTCCACTTTATTAACTGCATCCTTTGTTATTATGAAAGAATCACAGTTTAATATGTCATAAACATTGATTGTATTAACATAAGCTGTCTTAACACCTTCGATGTTAGCAGCTGCTCTTAATACAGCCTCATCTCTTTCAGGTAAAACTATCAATGTCTTTTTACTTGCTTTAAGGTTAGTCAAAACCTTAACCATTTCTTTTGTTTTTGGCTGTTCCAGCACAATTCTGTCAACAACGATCATTTCCTGATCCTGAACTTTAGAAGTTAATGCTGATTTAAGAGCCAATCTCTTAACTTTTTTAGGAATTTTGTAGCTGTAATCTCTTGGTTTTGGAGCAAATACAACTCCGCCGCCCTTCCACTGAGGTGCTCTGATACTTCCTTGTCTTGCACGGCCAGTACCTTTTTGTCTCCATGGCTTTCTTCCGCCGCCACGAACTTCGCCTCTCAGCTTAGCTGATTGAGTTCCTTGTCTTTGATTAGCCAAATAATTTTTTACAGCTTCATACATTACATGAGTGTTTACTTCTACACCAAATATGTCATCGCTTAATTGGATGTCACCTACTTGGCTGCCTGTTATATCATAAAGAGCTACTTTTGGCATCTTTAATCCTCCTTTCCCTGCAATTATTACTTAGATTTTCTAACTGCTTCTCTTATTTTTACTAAACCTTTTTTAGGTCCTGGTATTGCACCTTTTAAAAGTAATGCGTTTCTTTCAACGTCTACTTTAACTACTTCAAGGTTTAATACTGTTACTTTTTCATTTCCCATATGTCCGTGATGTTTAGTTCCCTTTACTACTCTTCCAACACCTGCAGAAGCTCCCAAAGAACCTCTTAATCTGTGGAATTTTGAACCGTGGCTTGCATCACCTGTATGGTGTCCATGTCTTTTAATACTTCCCTGGAATCCCTTACCTTTAGAAATACCAGAAACGTCAACTTTTTCACCAGCCTGGAAAATGTCAACTCCGATTTTCTGACCAACTTCGTAGTCATCGATGTTGTCTACTCTGAACTCTCTCAAAAATCTCTTAGGTTCTGCTTTTGATTTATCAAAATGACCTTTGATAGGTTTAGTAACATTTTTCAGTTTTACATCACCAAATCCAACCTGAATTGCGTTGTAACCGTCTTTTTCAACAGTTTTCTTCTGAACAACAACCATGTCGCTGGATTCAACAACTGTAACCGGAACAACATCACCCAGTTCAGTAAATACTTGAGTCATTCCGACTTTTTTACCAAGAATTGCTTTCATCTTTACACCTCCTATTTTCTTACAGCGGATTGCCTTTTCGGCAATCATTCTAAGCAGAGTTGCTTTTTGCTTTATTTTTCTCTACTTGCTTTTACAATTTGATTTCAATGTCCACTCCAGCTGGCAGATTCAATTTCATCAACGAATCAACAGTCTTAGGAGTAGGATTTGTTATGTCAATCAATCTTTTGTGTGTTCTTTGTTCAAACTGCTCTCTGGAATCTTTGTACTTGTGAACTGCTCTAAGTATTGTGATTATCTGTTTTTCTGTCGGCAGCGGAATAGGACCTGCTACTGTTGCACCAGTACTTTTAGCTGTTTCCACGATTTTTTGTGCAGATTGATCAATTAATTGATGATCATAAGCTTTTAACCTAATTCTTATTTTCTGTGCGTTTGCCATTTTTTTACCTCCTTCTTCGTATGTCATCCATACAACTCGGAATTGCTCGATACACCCTACCGGGTGTTTCTTATTTTTTTAAAAAAGCAATACCGGTCGCCCTGTTTTCTAAACAGGACATACTCTGCAGAAATTACCTGAAACGTTGTATTTCAGCAACCTTCTGCGTCATCGCATGTGGCAAGCTTTATAATAATAAACCATAATTTATCATAAATCAAGTGTTTTTTTCATTTTTTTTCAAATATTTCAGATGTTTAATATTTGTTACGTTCCGTTAACAAAGCTTGTGTTTTCCCTGACATTATTAGCTGATTTTTGATTGATTTTAAGCTGATTTCTAAAATTACTGAAATTTAATAATTAAAATCAGGAACTTTTTCAATTATACCATATTCGTATTTAATTTGTACACACTTTTATATAATATCATATTATATAAAAACGGTGAGTGCATTTTCAGACGCCATTACCATCAAGGAGATGCCAGACGCTGCAGGAGAAAAAAACACCACCCGAAATTATTTGGATGGTGTTTTGACTATTCCATATTTAATTGTTAAAGTGATTTGCTTTCCTGTATTCTTTTAGCATTGATTTCTTTCCAAAGCTCCACATCAACACCTTTCCAAGAAAGCTTGTCAGGATCATAGTAAGGATCCCTGCCTGCTTTCATTTGTTCAACATAGTCTTTGTACAAAGCGATACATTTTGGGAATAATAAGATAACAATTAACATATTAACCCATGTAGTTGTACCAAGAGCAAGGTCTGAAAGGTTCCAAGCTGTACCGGATTCAATGATACCCCAGCAGAATACTAATACAGGCATACCAAATTGCATAGATTTTGTTATGGCTTTACGAATTTTTTGTTGTTCCGGTTTTTGGAACAAGTACAGAGCTGCTGTTTCTGCTTCATAGTAGTAACTGATTAAACATGTGAAAGAGAATAATAACAACATAACTGCTATAAAGATATTTCCTAATCCACCAAGAACAGTACTTGCGGCCGCTTGAACGAATACAACACCACCAGTAACACCTGCAGCTACACCGCTGCCATTGTAGCCGCTTGCTGTATTGAAAGTATCTGTTAAAAGAATCAAAAGACCTGAGCATGAACATACGATAACTGTATCTAACCATACACCTGCAGCATTTGATAATCCTTGTTTTACAGGATGGCTGGTTTCAGCAGCAGCTGCTGTTGGTGTAGACTCACCCATACCTGATGCAGATGAGAACGTACCTCTCTTAACACCTTGCTGAATTGCAGTACCAATACTAGCTCCAAATACAGCGTTCAATCCAAATGCTGAAGTAACAACATTAGAAATCAATGCAGGGACTTTTGTAATATTTAACACTACTACTATAATAGTAACCGCCATGTAAACAACGGTCATAAAAGGAACTATCATAGAAGCTACGGAGCTTATACGTTTAATACCGCCAAAGACTGTTATAAACAATAATATTGCAATAATAGCAGAAGTAACTGCCATTGGAACACCTGTTGCTTCACGGAATGCATCTGAAATTGTGTACGTAGCAGCTGCCGGCATAAATACAGCACAAGCAACACCAAAGACTACAGCCATAAATGTACCATATGCTTTCCAGCCAAGCCCACGCTCTGCACAGTAAGCACCGCCGCCACGATATGCTCCGTCAACACGGATTTTATAAAGCTGACCAAGTGTACACTCAGCAAAGCAAACTGCAGAGTTAGTCATACCTATAAGTATCATCCAAAACATTGCACCGGGACCACCCATATAAATTGCAACGGCAACACCTGCTATATTGCCTGTACCAATACGCATAGCCATTGTAGTACAAAAAGATGCAAACGAAGAAATACCTGATGCGGAATCACCTTTTTCTATGATACGGCTCCACATATCTTTAAAACGAACAAATTGGAAAAAACCTAATCTTACTGTAAAATAAATACCGGTACCAGCAATAAGTACAAGCATACCAACGCCCCAAATGTAGCCATTGGCCCAATTAACAAAACTGTTTAAAACATTTAACATAGTTCCCTCCTAAAATTTGATAAGGTTTTCACACAATTTATATTACTTGCCTTGCCTGTTCTTATAAGACTGTCAATTTATGTTATAATATGATTCCTGTGTTTCAAAATTTACAAATCCTATTAATTATGGCTAGTTTATAATATAAATCAAATATAAATAAAGCAATTACTGTGCCAACTCTTATTTTTTCTTTCATAAACTGCAAAGTATTAGTAAATTCAACATAATAAAATGCTTGTTATTTTATATGCGAATTTTTGTATAAATTTTTTTAAAATAATGTACAAAAATCATAACATTTAATGTAAGATTTTTGTACACATGTACTAAAATTCATAAGTTTTTAAACATGGCTTTTTACAGAATTTTAAAAAAACAGCTTTCGCAAGAAAGCTGTTTTATCATTTAATTCTTAATTCTTCACTCTTAATTATTAATTACTTAATAATAGAAGTAACAACTCCAGATCCAACTGTTCTTCCGCCTTCACGAATAGCGAATCTCAAACCTTCTTCGATTGCTATTGGGTGAATAAGTTCAACTATAAATCTTGAGTTATCTCCAGGCATACACATTTCTACGCCTTCTTCAAGGTCGATTTGTCCTGTGATGTCTGTTGTTCTGAAATAGAACTGTGGTCTGTATCCGTTAAAGAATGGAGTGTGTCTTCCACCTTCTTCTTTAGTCAATACGTATACTTCTGCATTGAATTTTGTGTGTGGTGTGATTGAACCTGGTTTTGCAAGAACCTGGCCTCTCTGGATTTCATTTCTCTGAACTCCTCTTAAAAGAGCTCCGATGTTGTCTCCAGCCTGTGCCTGATCAAGCAACTTCTTGAACATTTCAACACCTGTACAAGTAGTTTCAGTTGGTTCTTCATTCAATCCAACGATCTGAATCTTATCCTGAACCTTCAATACTCCTCTTTCAACTCTTCCTGTTGCAACTGTTCCTCTTCCTGTAATAGAGAATACATCTTCTACAGGCATCAAGAATGGTTTGTCAATGTCTCTTTCTGGTGTTGGTACCCATTCGTCAACTGCTGCCATCAATTCAAGTATTTTATCTCCCCAAGGTCCCATTGGATCTTCAAGAGCTTTTAATGCTGAACCTTTTACTATTGGAGTGTTGTCTCCGTCGAATTCATATTCTGAAAGAAGTTCTCTTACTTCCATTTCAACCAATTCGATTAATTCCGGATCGTCTACCATGTCTTCTTTGTTCAAGAAAACAACTAACTTAGGAACGCCAACCTGTCTTGAAAGAAGGATGTGCTCTCTTGTCTGTGGCATAGGACCATCAGCTGCTGATACAACTATGATACCGCCGTCCATCTGAGCTGCTCCAGTGATCATGTTCTTAACATAGTCAGCATGGCCTGGGCAGTCAACGTGTGCGTAGTGTCTGTTAGGAGTTTCATATTCAACGTGTGCTGTTGAAATTGTGATTCCTCTTTCTCTTTCTTCTGGAGCTTTGTCTATGTTTTCAAATGCTACAGCTTCTCCAGTACCATATCTTTCATGCAATGTCTTTGTAATTGCTGCTGTTAAAGTAGTCTTACCGTGGTCAACGTGGCCGATTGTACCAATGTTAACGTGTGGTTTCGTTCTTTCATATTTCTGCTTTGCCATTTTATTCCTCCCGAGTTATAATTTTTTTAAAATAAGATTTGGAGCCTACGAGCAGACTCGAACTGCCGACCTCTACATTACCAATGTAGTGCTCTACCGCCTGAGCTACATAGGCATTACGTCACTTCTTTGTTAGCAAAATTTATTATACCAACAAAGTAAAAATAAATCAATAGTAAAAATCGCAGAATAGCAATTTTATAGAACATTTTGGGCAGGTGGTACTGGTCTCATACACAAATTTATAAACTACGTTCTTATACAATATAGAACTCATTACATTTGAATATATGCAATGTTTGAGTCATGGCATAATAAAAGGGCTTACGCCCTCAATTAATCATATACATTTTTTCTTTATTGTTGCAGATTTTTCTTTTCACTCTTTGCAGTGCATTGTCTATGGATTTAATGCTCTTGTTCAGAACTAAAGATATTTCCTCGTAGCTCTTTCCTTCTTCATATTCCGTAAGCACTTCTATTTCAAATCTGCTTAAAATTTTCTTTGCCTGCTCATAATATAAGTTTTTTTCTTCTTCATTAATATAAACAATTTCCGGATTAAGATTTTCTGAACTGAAATAATAATCAAAAACCTTAGAATCGTTTTCCGAATCGATATAATCATACAGAGAAATACCCTTAACCATATGAGTGCTTGTTTTCCTAATGGCAGAAATAACCTGTCTTCTTACGCACACTTCAGCATATGTCTTGAACTTCGCTCCAAATTTTCCATCATAGCTATTAACTGCCTTAATGAGACCAATCATTGCTTCCTGGAACAAATCATCTTTCCCGCCGCCTATAATGAAGAAAGAACTGGTTATTCTCTTGACTACATATGTATACCTTTTATACAAACATTCTTCGGCATATTTATCTCCGTCATTTCTTTTTTCTACCAGCTCTTCATCGGAAAAATTATCATAGTCATCAAAGTTATAAATATAATTGTCAAATAAAACAACCGGTATCATACTGTCCTCCGCAAAATTCTTTCAAATATATGGAAATTATATCTACAATTACATTTAATGTCAACACCTTACATGCTTCTTCTGAGCTTTTCCAATTTTTCCAAAGTTTCAGAGTCTAAAACAAGGTCAATATTTGTTCCTTTTTGTCGAGGTTTCTCGGTTTTTGTTCTTATATCTTTTTTAGTGTTTTCAATTTCCAATATCATTTCATGAGCAGAAATTCTTGTTCCGCCCCTGGAAATGACTATTTGCTGAATTGCGCTATCAGATGTTGCTACCTGAACTCTTTCATATCTTCCTATTTTGTCAAGCTGCTTTTCAATGTAGCTGTCTGCAGTTTCGTGTTCCTTTGTGTAAACAACTTCAACGCCTGCATACCTTTCCGTTTTTTCAAGACTTCCCTTAACAAGATGCGCGTCAAAAACCACAATAACCTTCAGTCCTGTGTATGCCTGGTATTCTATTAAAAGTTCAATAAGTTTGTTTCTGCTGTTTGCAATGTTTTTTACATCCTTGTAATATTGCCACTGATTAATAATGTTGTACCCGTCAATAAACAGGTATTCTTTTTTAGTCCTTGGCATTTTACATGTTCCTTTGCTTCATCACTTCATAAATTATTATGGAAGCAGCACAGGATGCATTCAATGAGTTGATTTTTCCCTTCATAGGAATCTTTACAAGTGTGTCACATTTTTCCTTTACAAGCCTGCCTATTCCTGAGCCTTCATTTCCTATGACAAGTCCAACAGGAACATCAAATTTTTCATCACCAACATTGTTCCCTGCCATGTCGGCTCCGTAAATCCACAGTCCCTTTTTTTGAAGTTCTTCAATTGCATTCACAATGTTTGTGACTCTTGCAACAGGAAGAAACTCAACAGCTCCTGCAGAAGATTTTGCAACAACTCCGTTTACCTGTGCAGCCCTTCTTTTGGGAATGATTACTCCGTGTGCTCCCAAACATTCCGCTGTACGGATTATTGCTCCGAGATTGTGAACGTCAGTTATTTCATCAAGAATTATAACAAAAGGTTTTTCGCCTTTTTGTTTTGCAAAATCAAGTATATCATCAATATCCTTATATTCATATTCCATGGCTTCTGCTATGATTCCCTGGTGTCTTTTGTTTTCGCTCAATCTGTCCAAAAGTGCCTTATCCACATTTTTGACAAGTATGTTCTTTTCCTTGGCAAGTTCAAGTATTTTGTTCATGGAACCCTGGGCAGCTTCTCTGCTTATTAATATTGTATCTATCTGGGTATCGCTTCTAAGCGCTTCCATTACCGGGTTTTTACCCTCAATTATTCTCATGTTCTTCATCCTTTTCAATTATTTCAATAATCTTTTCAAAAAGCTCCATCAACCTGTCCAGTTCATCATTTAAATACAAGTACCCCACCAATGCTTCAAAACCTGTGGCATATCTGTAATCCATAAGCTCTGCATTTTTAGGGGATGATGTTACTTTGGCGTTTCTTCCTCTTTTTACAATTGTTTTTTCCTCATCTGTAAGTTCATTGTCAAGCTTACTTACAATATAAGCCTGAGCCTTTGCCTTTACAAATTTAACGGTGAGGCGGTGCATTTTATTTACATTAATGTCGTTGTTTTTTATGATGTAACTTCTCACCAGCATCTCATAAACAGCATCACCTGCATAAGCTAGTTGTGCAGGTGAATACATAGTCGTATTTTTTGATGATTTTTTGCTTGCTGATACAAGCATTTCTTTTTCAAATTCTAATTTATTTTCTTCCAATTTACACCCTGTCTTGTATCTTCCAGCACTATTCCTTTTTCCAGAAGTTCTGCTCTAATGGAATCTGCCAGCTGATAGTCTTTATTTTTCTTGGCGTCCTGTCTTTTTTGAATCATTTCTTCAATGTAATCGGCAAGTTCGTCATGTATTTCGATTGTTTCTTCCTTCAAAAGATCAAGAGATAAAACTTTTTCAAAATCAGCAACAAGTTCTAATTTCTGGCTGCTGTTTAATTCGTCAGTCTTGAGCATATCAAACAAAACAGTAATGGCATTTGCAGTGTTTAAATCATCTTCAAGGCATTTTTTGAATGCTTCCTTGTATCTGACAGCTGCCTGTTCATTTGCTCCCTTGTCGTCTAAATTGTCTTTTATTGACTTTACTCTGCTTTTTAATTTTGTGTATGCATTTTCAGCTGAAGCAAGTGAATCAAAAGAAAATGCAAGCTGTTTTCTGTAATGGGAGTTAAGAACAAAGTATCTGTAAGACAAAGGATTGAATCCCTTTTTCTCTATGAGGGACAGCGTCAGAAACTCTCCGCTTGATTTGCTCATCTTTCCGTCATTATCAATTAAAAATTCACCATGCCACCAGTATTTGACCCAATCTTTTCCTGTGTAGCTTTCAGTTTGAGCTATTTCATTTGTGTGGTGAACAGGTATATGGTCTACTCCCCCGCAGTGAATATCCATTTGTTCTCCAAGATTAACGAGGCTTATTACCGAGCATTCAATATGCCAGCCCGGATAACCTACACCCCATGGGGAATCCCATTTCATTGCCTGGTTTTCAAACTTTGATTTTGTGAACCACAAAACAAAATCCTGAGGATTTTTCTTGTGAACATCAACATCCACATCTTCTCTGGAAGCAGTTCTGAGCTGTTCCAGGTCCATGCCGGAAAGTTTTGTGTAGTTCGTAACCTTTGTTATGTCAAAATACACATTTCCATTTGCAATGTATGTGAATCCCTTTTTTTCCAGCCCTTTTATAAATTCAATGTATTGATCTATATAATCAGTTGCTTTTGCTACAACATCCGCTTTCTTGATGTTAAGCTTTTCTATGTCTCTAAAAAAAGCATCCGTATAGTGCTGTGCAATTTCCCATACAGTCTTGTTTTCCCTTTTTGCGCCCTTGAGCATTTTATCTTCGCCGTCATCGGCATCAGACTCCAAATGTCCAACATCTGTAATGTTCATGACTCTTTTAACAGGGTAACCTATGTATCTCAATGTTTTTTCAAGCACGTCCTCATGTATGTACATCCTTAAATTGCCCAGATGAGCATAATTATATACAGTTGGTCCGCATGTGTACATTTTTACCGAATTTTCATCTATAGGTTTAAAATCTTCGATTGATCTTGATAGTGTATTATAAAGTTTCATAAGAAATATCTCCCCTCGTGACTTTAAAATCATTATATAATACAGTTTGTTGACTATCAAGTTATTTTTTCACGAACAATTTTTTAATGTAATTAAACTGTAATGGTTTATTTTGTCGATAAATGTTATAATTTTCATACATTGACAGCAATATTAAAATCATTCAAAAAGGGGGTTAAAAATGAAAAAAATATTACTACTTGCTTCAATTATCCTTGCATTGTCAATGCCTGAGGCTCTAGGCGATGAAATAGGCTACACGAACATCTCAAACATTGCCCTGTACAAAAGCGATAATTATACATCAAACGTTGTTGACACATTGAAAATTAACAGCAGGATTTCCATTGTTAAGGAAAGCAAAGACTGGTACAATGTAAAAACCCAAGACGGAAAAACAGGCTGGATTGAAAAATACTTCGTTACTGTTCCAGCTGATAAATATGTTAAGAACAACACAGAACACATGATCAACATAAGGACAGCCCCTACCACAACTTCAAAACAAGTGGGACAGCTTTCCCCGGGAGAAAAGGCAAAATATATAGATACATACCACAGCTGGCACATAATCGAATACAAGGGTACAGAATATTACATAGCAAGCTGGCTTACAGATATTGAATATGATGAATCTGAAAATGTATATTTTCTTTATGACAACATCAACATCAGGGACACTGACAGTGTCAGCGGAAATGTTGTTGCTCAAGGAAACAAATATGACAGTTTTGAAGTATGTGGAGAAAAAAGTGGCTGGCTTAAATTAAAACTTCCTGACGGGCAGTCGGGATACGTTGCAGCTTGGCTTACCTCATACAACATGAACTATTATTCTGAAGGAACCGTGTCTTACAAAAAAACAACCGATGATCTTAATATCAGGACAGGCCCTTCAACAAAAGACAAAAAAGTACTTTCAATAAAAAAAGGTTCATCCGTTACAGTTGTTGATACAGAAAACGGGTGGGACAAAATTGTTGATAAAAAAGGAAACGTGGGCTGGTGCAACAATTCTTATTTAAAGGAAGTTCTACCATTGTCCGGCAAAAAAATACTTCTTGATCCCGGACACGGCGGCAAAGACCCGGGCAGTATAAGCTTCACCGGAAAGTTTGAAAAATATGTGAACATGGATGTTGCGCTTATGCTTAAAGAAAAGCTTGAAAATCTCGGAGCAACTGTTTATCTTACAAGAAATGGTGACACATACATAAAAAATTCAGAAAGAGGACGAATGGCAGACAAACTTGGATGCGACATACTGCTTTCCATACACCACAACTCACTTAACAACAGCGATTATTTTGGTTTGTCAACTTACTACAACACAAAGAATTTTAAAGATAAGAAGTATGGATACAATTTAGCTGAATCGATTTATTTAAATGCCGTGACGGTAAACGGTGTATATAGAGACGGTATACTTGACAGAAACTACGAGGTCCTAAGGGAAACAAAGACACCGGCAGCCTTAATAGAAATAGGATTCATGTCTAATCCAAAAGAAGAAATGAACATTCATAACTCAAGCTTTCAAAATATAGTTGTTGAAAAAATAGCAGCCGGAATAACAGACTATTTCAATAATTAAAAGCGACTCACATTGCGTAGGGGCTGGTTACTGCCCGCCCGGGGTTATTAATTCAGAAATTTATATCTGCGGGAGAGCACAAGGCTCTACCCTACAACTCGCTATTCTTAATTCACTGCAAAATGTCAAATTAATCGAGGCGTAGGGGCGGACCTTGTGTCCGCCCGGGGTTATTAATCTAGTAACTGCGGGAGGACACGAGGTCCTCCCCTACAATCCGCGATTCCAAATTCAACGCATACTGTAAAATATATTGACTAAAAAAACTAAATCAGGGCTTGCGCCCTGATTTTTCATTTAACTCTTAATTCTTCATTATTTAACTACTAATTACAGAAATATTTCTGCGAAAATTTCCGATATTATGTCTTCTTTTACTGCCAGGGACAATATTTTGTTTCTCTTTACAAATGCAGGAACATTCCTGGTGAACGGAAGAGGCTTTTCAATAAACTTCTTTGCAGTAAGCTCCATAAATTCCTTGGCTGAATAAATTTTATATCTTTCAATATCATATTTTTCAGCTATTCTTTCCGTGAGACGAAGCAATATGTCCTGATAATCGTTCTTTCCCTTCATATCAAGGATGGCTTCAACCCTTGGAAGTATTTTTTCAAAAAGCATTCTTTCATCATAAACATCTTCAAAACCCAACATCATTCCTATATTTTCAATCTTTTCCTTATGCTGCAACAAAAAATCCACCAACACTTGAATGAAATGACCTTCATATGGAGTGCAGTAGTATCTGTATCCTCTAAGGCGTTTAAAAACCTTCATGGTGTCGTAATATCCAAGCTTAATAAGTTCTTCTGCCTTTTCCCTGTTGAAATCAAGTGAGCCGAGCATTCCGCCCAGACCTACGGCAGGCTGTATGTAGATGATATTTAAGTCCTTAGTTTTTACCTTTTTTACAATTCCTATTGCCATTGTTCTTACGGCAATTATGTTTTTGAATCCTTTTTTTGCAAGAAGACCTATTGGAAGATTGTCATAAAATCCACCGTCCAGATATTTCTTGCCGTCCATCTCTTCCATCCTGAAAGCAGGTAGATTTGCACTTGCCAAGAGAAAATCAACAAGTTTGCCTTCAGGTATATCTTCTTTATAAAGTTCAAGAGGCTTTTTGTCTGTCATGTTGACTGTTACAATTCCAAAGTCGATGTTTGACTTTCTGATTTTATCCTCATCAACATATGTATCAAAGAGCTCCCTCATTTTTGTTGTATCAAGTCCGCGGTTGTTTAAAATTTCCTTTGACTGGTGGATTAGATAGGAAAAATTTATTTCCTGCAGATTGAAATTTTTAATATTATCTATTGCCTTCTCGTCAATATCAAACAGTTCATGGGAATTTACATTGTACCACACTTTTTCTAAAAGCTCATAATCCCCCTGAACCATCAGTGCTCCATTTATTGCTCCTATTGAAGTTCCTGCAATTCCACCTATTTCTACGCCAAGCTCCATAAGAGCCTTGTATGCTCCCACATGGTAGGAACCTTTTGCGCCTCCGCCTTCTAAAACCAATCCATACATAGCTTTCTCCTACTCGATAGACAACAGTTTTACAGAACTTACACCTTTTATTGATTTCATTTCTGTTATGATATCATCAATTGACTTGCTAATGTCAGAAATGTCTAATGACACATTCACCGAAGCCTTGCCGTTAATTGGAATGCTTTGGTTTATTGTTAGTATATTTGCATTTTCTGATGACATGTAATTCAATACATTTGAAAGAACACCCTTCTCATGTCTTAACATCATGGAAATAACTGCTTTTCTTCCGATTGAATTCTCAGAAGGAGAAAAAACATAATCTTTGTACTTATAATAAGTGCTTCTGCTTATTCCAACCTTTTTTACTGCTTCGCTGATTCCCTTTACATTGCCGTTATTAATCAGGTTACGTGCTTCAATAACCTTCTCATATACATCCGGCAATATTTTCTTGCTTACAATTAAATACTTCTTTAACATAAATCCACCTCTTTATTTAAAATAATTTTTAATCATCATATTTGTTCTACAGTAACTCCATATTTGTCTGCTTCTAGATACTTGACAATCCAATTATGTTCTAGATTCATTATACTCACTTTTATTCTGTTTGTAAATTCAGGATTTTGAATTATGTTCATCAAAGTAGGCCCCGAACCGCTTATAAAAAACGCATCTGATTTATTTTCAATACAAATTTTTTTCACTTCATCATATTGATGAATTAGTGTCTTTCTGTATTTTTGGTGAAGTTTGTCCTTGAGGGATACACTTATTACTTCAAAGTTTCCTTCCTCCATGGCTTTTAACAGCACTGCTGTTCTTGAAATATTAAAAACCGCATCCTTGAAAGTCACATCCTGAGGCAGAAGTTTTCTTGCTTCGCATGTTGAAGTTTCAAAGTCAGGTATGAGTGCGCAAAATTTAAGTTTTTCGCTTAAGTTGTACTTCATGCAGTAAGTCTTGTCATCCTCCACTATTGAGGCAGTTAGTCCACCGTAAACAGCAGGAGCGATGTTGTCGGGATGTCCTTCAATTTTTACTGCAATTCTAAAGAGTTCATCCTTTGACAACCCTCCATGAAGAAGCTCATTGGCTCCATATACTCCTCCCACTATACAGGCTGAGCTGCTTCCAAGTCCTCTTGAAACAGGAATTTCAGTGTTCATGGAAATTTTAAGACCTTTTACTTCTTTTCCCATTTCCTTTGCAGCAATTACAAATGATTTATAAATCAAATTGTCTTCATTATTATATTCATCAGGGCAGCCTTCTATAATAAGCCCTAGTTCTGTTTCTTCAAAATTGTAAACATTGTACATGTTAAGAGCAAGCCCCAAAGTGTCAAAGCCCGGCCCTATATTTGCTGTAGTTGCAGGTACAGTAACTCTTACCATTTTCATCTCCTATTTCATTGCAATTTTTCTCACGTAGATTTCCATTTCATCTTTTTCACACACTTCTTTGTGAATCACTTTCTTTTCCTTTAATCCTTTTAGGTTTTCAGGTATTTTCACTCCTGTTTTTTCAGAAAGCTCCTGCATTATTTCAAACTCGTCGCTGTTTGTTTCATTGTAAAGTGATTCATACACACTTTTTGAAAACTTGTACGGACTTGCAGTGGACAAAACAATGCTCATTGTATTATCATTTGTTTCATTTTTGTATGTTTCCAGCGCCTTATATGCAACAGCTGTGTGGGTATCAAGAAGATATCCGTATTTTTCGAATACACTTTTTATTGTTTCTTCAGTTTCATTCTTGAAAACGCAATTAGCGTAAAATTCCTCACTGATGACTTTTTTCATTTCATCACTTACTTCGTACTTTCCAGCAGTATTAAGCTGTTCCATTAGATTTTTTATAGTATTGTTGTCCTTGCCACTTACATAGTACAAAAGCCTTTCTAGGTTGCTTGAAACAAGAATGTCCATGGATGGAGAAATGGTTTTGTGGAATTCTCTGTTTTTGTCATAAATTCCCGTCCTAATGAAATCATATAGCACGTTGTTTTCATTTGATCCGCAAATTAGTTTATTTACAGGAAGTCCAAGATTCTTGGCATAATAGCCTGCCAGAATGTTTCCGAAATTTCCTGTGGGAACTGCGAAATTAACCTTGTCCCCTATTTTAATACTATTTGATTCTACAAGCTTCATGTAGGCATAAAAATAATATACGATTTGCGGAACAAGTCTGCCTATGTTTATTGAATTTGCCGATGAAAACATTTCATTTCTTTTTTCAAGCTCATCTCTTAAATTTTCATTTGCAAATATGTTCTTAACGCCTGTCTGGGCATCATCAAAATTTCCTTTTATTGCACAAACATATGTGTTTGTTCCTTCCTGTGTGGCCATCTGTGCTTTTTGAACCTGGCTGACCCCACCGTCAGGATAAAACACAATTATTTTTGTACCCTTTACATCCTTGAATCCTTCAAGAGCTGCTTTTCCTGTGTCTCCCGATGTTGCTGTAAGAATTATTACCTCACCCTTCAGATCGTTCATATCATATGCTGTTGTCAAAAGGTGCGGCAATATGGACAAAGCAACATCCTTGAATGCTGATGTAGGTCCGTGGAAAAGCTCTGATACATATGAATCTCCAACCTTAACAACAGGAGTTATTTCGTCAGTGCTGAACTTGCCTGTATATGCATTCTTGACGCATTGTTTTATTTTGTCTTTTGGAAAATCATCAAGCATAATACTTAAGATCTCTTCTGCAATTTCTGTGTAGCTCTTGCCTTGAAGTCGTTCTATGTCAATATTTTTATCTTCAATATTCCTCATTACGTACAAGCCGCCGTCGTCTGCTATTCCCTTCAGTACCGCTTTTGACGCTGTTGAAACAAGACTTGAGTTTCTAGTGCTTTCATAACTTTGAAACATTTTATCCTCCGTGTACTTTGATATAATACTATATGATATACTGTTCTCAAAATTATTACAAGTGTTTTTTTAAATAAAACAATTCGTAAGCATAATATTTTGAACATCATTGCAATTTCCTGATTTTGCTATGCAAGTAATAGTCTTTGTGATAAAATGTAACTCATAAAATAAAATTATTTAAAAATTACATAAACAATAAGGAGCAGCCATGAAATATATAAGTATACTTGGTTCCACCGGTTCCATAGGAACCCAGACTCTTGATGTTGTCCGCGAACATGATGATGAGCTGAAGGTGTGCGCAATTACAGGCAATAACAACATAGAACTTTTAAGAGAACAAATAATTGAATTTTCACCAATGCTTTGCTGCGTAATGAACGAAGAAAAAGCATCTGCCTTAAAAAACATTCTTCCATCCAACGTGAAGACAGAAATAATGTCTGGAATGGACGGATTAATTGCAGCGGCAGAATATGAAAAGAGTGAAATAATAGTAACTGCCGTATCAGGAATGATAGGTCTTAAGCCAACAGTTGCAGCAATAAAAAAAGGAAAAACCATAGCCCTGGCAAACAAGGAAACATTAGTAACAGGCGGAGATTACATAATGAACCTTGCAAGACAATATCATGCTCCAATACTTCCCGTTGACAGCGAACACAGTGCAATTTTCCAAAGCCTCATGGCAAATGACAAAAAATCCATAAATAAAATAGTCCTTACAGCTTCCGGAGGACCATTCAGGGGGAAAAACACTGATTTTTTAAAAAATGTCAAGGTTGAAGATGCACTAAAGCATCCTAACTGGTCAATGGGTAAAAAAATCACCATAGACTCAGCAACGCTTATGAACAAAGGACTTGAAGTTATTGAAGCAAAGTTTTTATTCGACGTGGAACCTGAACAAATTGAAGTTGTGGTACACCCTCAGAGCATAATACATTCGGGTGTTGAGTTCTGTGATCATTCAACCATTGCTCAGCTTGGACTTCCGGACATGAGAGTACCAATACAGTTTGCTTTGTTTTATCCAAAACGTTTAAATAACAGCTACAAGAGCCTTTCTCTTTCTGAAATCGGCAATCTGACATTTGAAAAGCCTGACATGGAAGTTTTCAAATGCTTAAGGCTTGCCTTTGACTCACTTAGAGAAGGAGGAACCATGCCGGCTGTGCTGAATGCATCAAACGAAGTATGCGTCAGCTTGTTTTTGGATAAAAAAATAAGCTTCCTTGAAATAGGAGACTTAAACGAAAAAATTATGAACATGCACAAAAAAGAAAAAATAGAATCAATAGAAACAATCCTCAGTGCCGAGGAATGGACTAAACGAACAATAAACTCCTTGTTGAAAAATTAGAATGAACCATTCGGAAGCTGAGAGTTTGTTATAATACTTTAAACTTATTGGGATGATAAATCATCCCCATAAGTCATAATATGAATCAATAAATAATAACAGCCTCTCTTGTTGAATTTATCCAATAAACCTTAGTATTAAGGTTTTCAGCTGCAAATCTTAATGGTACGTATGTGCGTCCGTTGACAATGGTAGGAGCCACATCAATGTAGTACCTGTTGCCGTTAACCAGAATTTCATTTTTATCAATCCACATAACAACCGTGTTACCCTGCGCAGTCAATGTGATCTTTTGACTGCTTCCTTCCCAGCTTACAGTCCCGTCAAGTGCTTCCACAACTGCTCTGATGGGAACCATGGAACGTGACGAAATTATCATAGGGGTGGTGCCTCTTCCCGGGTCAATTTCCTCCCATTCACCATTTACGTCATGTTTGGATTATCTATCTGCAGCATTATAAAGCTGTTTTCTGCTAATTCAAAAATACTGCTGTCATTTGTTTCAGCATAATATTTATTTTTAACACCCGTTATATCATCCTGTTCATTTAAATCATTCACCGGTGTCGGTGCCGCGGAGACATCGTTAAATTTGAAGCTTCCGTCCCATTCTCCGTAATCACCTGATTCTACACCGTTTCTTAATGTCCCTCTGTATGAACTTTGTCCTGGAAGTATTGTAATGCTGATTGTCTTTGTCTCGCCTACTTTTAAAATTCCTGCATGAACAGCTGCTGCTGAAATATCTGAATCATCCGTATAAACATCGGTACCCCACACATCACCTTCTGTATCTCCTGTTACTATGAGATTTATTACAGTACCATGCATTCCCTGATATTCTACAAGATACAAGTCTTCTTCACGGGTTGTGGTTCCTATACCTTCTGTTAAACCTTGTTCAGAAAGCGGCAGACTTACGTCGGTAAATTTAAAACTGCCATCAAATTCAATATAATCTTCTGAACGAACTCCGTTCCTCCAGCTGCCTTCATAGCTAGATTGACCGGGCAAAATTGTTACCCTCACTGTCTTGGTTTCACCACATTTTACTATTCCTGCATGGACAGCTGCTGTGGAAACATCAGAATCATCAGTATAAATTCCGTTGCCCCAGACTGATCCATCCAGTCTTCCAGTAACAGTTATATTTAAAGTTTGATTTACCCGGCTTCTATAGTATGTCAGATCTAAACCATTACCATTTAATGCGCCATTGTCAACGGCTGGTGGTTGAGTGTTTGCATCAGTCGGTTTCGTTGTAGTTGTTTGAGAGGAATTATTGTTTTCTTTTTCTACTGCAACAACTTCAATTTCATTGCTCACTGCCAGCAATACATTGTTGTTGTCATAGATTCTGAAATGATATTTTCCTGCTTTTCCTGGAGTTGTAACAAGAAAATCACTGTTTACCTTACCTGCGATGTTTTTCCATTGCTCAGGATTTTTAATGAAGCTATCTGTTGAATACAAGCCTATGGTTGCGTTGATTTGATTAGGTGCATTTTGATATTTAACATATATATCAGGAACTGACCCATATTCACGCGGTCCAGGAACAATTTCTATCGGTCCCTGTGTCATATCTGAAAATGTTGGCCTTACACCTTCAGGATTCAAATCAAATATTAAATTCAATATTTTGTTCTTGTCTTCATTGCTTCCCCACATGAAGAAACCCATCAGCGGTGATCCATTATTCCAATCATATCCCACATCCATGTTTCTGATGAAATATGTCATGGTATTTTTAAAAGGTGGAAAACTGAGTGATCCACCAGAACCTGATACTCTTCTTAATTCCTGTATACCAGGCTCTCCGATCAATGTAAGCTTCATTAGCGTCAGCGTGTTCTTGAATGGAGCAAATTCCTGGTCATTGGTATTTGTACATGTTGCAAAATTTCCCATTTCCTGATTAATTGTATCAAAAGATCCTAGACGGAACAGTCCGCCTGTCTGCATTGAACTGAGCGGCGGATTTAAAAGAGTCATCCATTCATTAAGGTCAATGTTAAACACTTTTTTAACAGCATAGTTTATGGCATCCTGCTTTGCAGCCTTATAATCCTGTTCAACAGAATTCGGTACGATTTCCATTATGAAATCAGAAACACTGCCTAAATCATTTTTTACACTGACTGCCACATCAGGATAACCAAGCATGCTCAAAAAGTGCTCATCATACCATTTTTTCAGCTCATCCTTGTACTGCTCCATGCCGTATCCATCAATAACCATTGTCTGAGCAGCCCTTTCATTGGCATCTATCCACGCGCCAAGACCCCTATCTATATCTTCAATCCACGCTTCACAATATGCTTTTTGTGCAGCTTGCAGAGAAATGCCCCAAACAAACTGATCCCATGCATTTCCGTTTTTGTTGTTATTTATTGTTTGGATTCTGCTTGCACAGGCATCACGGATTGCAAAGAATAGTTCCATGTGAGGAGGCACACACTCAGTATCTCCGAAAAATTGAGCCATCCTGCTGTCCAGTGCAATGTTGTGCATATTTAATTCTCCGTCAACCAACATTGTATCAAACAAAAATCTTTGCGGCACCTTGATTAAATTATATTGTCTAGTCTTATACTTTGAAGGAATCTTTGAATCAATGTATGATTCTAATACTGAATGGCGCTTTATTATGTTTTTTTCTTCTGCATTGATTCCATCAACTACATTTGGCCATGGTTTTTCAGCCCATTTATTGATGTAGCTGTGCCCGAAATAATCTCCGGCTGCATGTGCCATAAAACCAAGGACATAAGCTTTTGCCTGTTGTTTATTGTTCATCCTCAAAAAATCATTTGCAGGATCATTTTCATCTTTTGGTGGAATAACATCAATTTGAACGGTTGAACTTATATAGTTGCTCATAGACTGCTGCATTTGAGATGGAACATAATCCGGCAGCTCATTAGCCAAGTGCCAAAACGTATTAATCATGTCTCCCGGTGTTTGATATGTGTTGCCGGGATGAAATATGGTCTGACCGATTAAAATATCCGGCATAAGATCCGGCCCTAGTGCACCAGCTCTGTAATATTCCGGATACTGCCTGAGTATTTCTGCATATTCAGGCAACACTTCAAATTCACCATAAGGTTTTATTTCAACAAATCCATCACTTACATCCTCTAAAATTAAATTTGCAGAGTATACATGTGTTTTTACTTTCCATGCATATGCCTGTGACACATTCAGTGAATACAGAATAATAAGAAGCGTTATAACTTTAATAATAGATTTTTTGCTCATTTTTACCCCCTTACCTATTTTCAAATTTGTGAATCACTTTTAATATCATTAACATTATTTTATGTTCAATAGCATTAAAAGTATATTCATTAAGTCTAATTGAGACACAAAAACAGACCTAGGTAATTCTAATTAGGTCTGTTTCATTTTTTCTTGAAATTAACATAGGTATTTACAGTAGGGTATCCCTCCATAAACATTTTGCAAACTTATATTTCAATTCAAGTAATATTTTAACGCTCAGTCCAGCATGTCTTTTATTCTTGCGTTGTTTTCATCATCGTCGACGTTTACTATAATAACATCCATGCCAACTTTTAGTATTTCTTCCCACTTTATTTTTCGTGATTTTGATTTTCCCAGCATACCCATGAACTTGCTTGCTTCTTCTATATAAAATGCTGAAATTTTTCCTGCCCTTGTGTCTATTTCCACATCGTCAAATCTGCCTAAAACTTCACCGTTTTTGATATTAACAACATCTTTTTCAATCATGTCCCAGTAGTTAGTCATAGATTCACCCCTTCACAGCATATATTACAAGGTATGTCCGATTGTACAAAATATTCCAAAAATTCACTGTTCATTAGAATTTCAGAATAAATAGTCACAAATTAAGAATTAAGAGTGAAGAGTGAAGAATTAAAAGAAGGAACGCCTACGCGTTCCAACATTAATTCATAATTATTAATTCTTAACTCTTAATTTTTATTAACTGTTTCACCTGAACCCTTTTTTCAATTGTGTCAGCGCTGATTTTTCCAGACGGGACACCTGGGCCTGAGATATTCCTATTTCTTCGGCTACTTCCATTTGAGTCTTTCCTTTATAAAAACGCATGTCGACTATTTGCCTTTCTCTTTCTGACAAATTGCTTATGCTGTCTTCTAAAGTAATTTTTTCAATCCATCTTTCGTCTATGTTTTTTTCATCCTTGACCTGATCTACAACGTAAAGAGCATCTCCTCCGTCATTGTAAATGGGTTCAAACAACGATACAGGCTCTTGAATGGACTCTAAAGCAAATATGATTTCTTCTTTGTCAACGCCAATTTCATTTGCTATTTCAGCTATTGTAGGCTCCTGAGAATTAACTGCTGTAAGTCTTTCTCTTACTTGCAGAGCTTTGTAGGCTGTATCCTTCATAGACCTTGACACCCTGATTGAATTGTTGTCTCTCAGATACCTTCTGATTTCCCCTATAATCATAGGCACAGCATATGTAGAAAACTTAACGTCAAGAGACAAGTCAAAATTATCAATTGCTTTTATAAGACCAACGCATCCGATTTGAAACAAATCATCAACTGGCTCGTTTTTCGAATTAAATCTTTGAATCACGCTTAGCACTAGCCTTAAATTGCCATTTATAAACTGTTCTCTTAGCTCATTGTCGCCTTCTTGGATTTTCTTTATCATACCTCTCATTTCTGATGTTTTTATTGTAGGCAATTGAGAAGTATTAACGCCACATATAACTACTTTGTTTATCATCGTCGTTTTTCCCCTTATAAAAAATTATCCCCCTTTAAAATTATTACCGTGTATATGCTTTTTATACAGCCTTGTTTATTTCCTTTTTTAGTCTGCTCAGTATCTTTTTCTCAAGGCGTGATATGTAGGATTGAGAGATTCCAAGCATGTCAGCAACTTCCTTCTGAGTGAAGCTTCTTGAATTGTTGAGGCCAAACCTGAGTTTCATAATCATGTATTCCCTTTTGTTAAGTTTTTTTATGGACTCATTGAGAAGCGTCAAATCAACTTCATTTTCCATGTCTTTAAAAACAATGTCTTCCTCTGTTCCCAAAATATCAGACAGCAAAAGTTCATTTCCGTCCCAGTCAATGTTCAGTGGTTCATCCAGTGAAATTTCCGTCTTTGCCTTACCAACGCGCCTTAAGTGCATCAAGATTTCATTTTCAATGCACTTTGATGCATATGTTGCAAGCTTAATATTCTTTTCAACTTTAAATGTGTTGACAGCTTTTATGAGTCCGATAGTTCCAATTGAAATTAAATCCTCCACATTTATGCCTGTGGATTCAAATTTCTTGGCAAGGTACACCACAAGCCTAAGATTGTGTTCAATGAGAATTGCTTTTGCATCATCCGAATCCTTTAGCCTGTTGATTACTTCTCTTTCTTCATCCTGAGACAAAGGGGCAGGAAGAGTGTCACTTCCGCCAATATAAAATATATCCTTGTCAGAACCAAACTTCTCTATGATAAAGTTAAGTATTTTATTATAAAAATCTTTAACATGATTTAACATACTCATTATTTGTTTCCCTCTCCAATTCTAGCAATTTTTTAAACAGCAGCGCATCATAGTCATCCTTCTTGTTTATTCTTCCGGGATAAATTCCTATTACTGCATCTGTCTTGACAATATTATTTTTATCATCTGTTATTTCAATATTATCAGGCACCAGGCAAATCATATTTTCGCCTATGCTGCTTATGGTGTTGTATTTAACAATCCTGAGATTAACATCGCTCTTCATGTTTAGCAGATTTTCGTAACTGTTTTTTCCATTCTTGCAGCAGATTAGTATTTCCTCATACAGTTCTTTGCTTAAAAGGTTCTTAATGCATTCCATATTTGCAACTATTACAGGTTTCCCGCTCATTGGTTCTGTAAGCTCGTTTCCAGTATCAATGTACGCCCTCAGTATTTTGCTTTTGTTGTTGACTGTTATTTCCACATTTCTCATATAATTATGTTTCTCAAATTTGGCTTTTATTTCTTTAAAAAAGAAATGCAACGCTGCATAGCCCATAAAAATTGAGCATACAATTGCATTAACAGTCAACTTGTCATAGTCCAGATAGTACAAAGCGGTTATAATCCCAACCATCAACAGTGATGTGATGTAGAAGACTATTATGGTTCTTAAATTTGCTGCAATTCCTTTGGAATCATAAGCAATCATTACCATTAAAACCGAAACGCTGAACTTGACTATGAAATATGTCATAAATTCTCTGCCTATATATGCAGTCAAAATTACATACACTGCACCAAGAACAGATGAAATGATCAACCTCCTGTATATAATTGTTTTTTTTAAGAGTTTTCCTGTTATGAAAAGCAATATGAAATCAATCAAAAAATTTTCAGCGAAGATATATTCAACGTAATAAACCATCTCCACCTCGCAAAATGTAATAATATGATTGTCATAAATACACACTGCGTCAGTATTTTTGAGAAATCACATTATTCATTATAAAATACACTTTTAAAATATTTTGTCATAACATGTAATCAAAAATAAAAAAAAACGCGGAATAAATCCCGCGAAAAATGTCAATATTGCCAATGCGTAGGGGCGGATTACTGTCCGCCCGTTGTTATTGATTCAATAATTTTTATATGCGGGAGAACAGTAGTTCTCCCCTACAATCTGGAATTCCGATACATCGCCAAATATCAATGTTTCTAATGCGTAGGGGCGGATTACTGTCCGCCCGCTGTTATTAGCTCAAATAAAATCCGCACATAATGATTCTATTATTTAAACTTTTCAGCCATTTCTTCCATGGTTTTTTTATTTTCAAATCCCTGAATAAGGTCTACAGTCTGTGAGGTGTCACCGATTAGTATTCCTCCAGCAAGTATCCCTTCCTTGAAATACAGCTTCTTGTAATTTTTGCCTTCATTTTTTTCAAATGTCATGTATTCAGCATTAGGATCAGAACCTATGTCACCTATTGAAAATACGCTTGAACCAAAGGCATTTAAAGTTGTGGAAGGAATTATTGTTTCATATTCGCTTCTTCCGCCTAAGACATTGATTCCTGCTGCTTTTCCCTGCTCAATTGCTTCACTCCATAACGCGTAGTTTATGCCGTTGTATTCAGCGCAGTCTCCGCATGCATATATGTCTTTTGCAGCTGTTTCCATTTTGCTGTTAACAACAATGGCCCTTTTAATTTCAATGCCTGTTCCTTCTGCAATTTTGGTGTTGGCTTTGACTCCAGTAGATACTATTACAACTTCTGCCTCCACCGTTTCACCGTTGTCCAGTAGTATTCCCTTAACTTTGTCATCGCCTAAAATTTCCTTTGTTCCTACACCTTTTAAAAATGTAACACCTGAATTTTCAACTATTTCTTCAAGTATTTTTGAAGCATCACCGTCAAGCTGACGAGGAAGAATCCTGTCTGCCATTTCAATTACAGTAACCTTAAGTCCTAAATTCTTTAACTCATTGGCTGCTTCAAGTCCTAAAACACCGCCGCCAATTACAGCTCCTGTTTTCTTGCCTTTTGAATATTCTTTTATGTCATTGCCGTCCTTGGCATATCTCAGTGTAAATACCCCCTGCTTATCTCTTCCTGCAAAAGGAGGCACAAACACTTCTGCTCCTGATGCAACTATGAGTTTAGTGTATTCAATCTTTTCTCCGCTTTCAAGTGTTACAGTTTTATTTTCTGAATCAATTGATGTAACTACTTTGTCAAGCATGAGATTAACCTTGTTTTCCTGAAGCCACTTGTCATCCTTTATAATCATCGATTCAACTGTTACTGTATCGTTTGACAGCATTTTAGAAAGCTGCGGCCTGTAGTATCCCTTAACACTCTCCTTAGAGATAATTGTAATGTCGCTTATTTTGTTTCTTTTCCTTATTTCAACACAAGCTGCCATTCCAGCACCGCTTGCACCTATGATGACTATTTTTTCATTTATGTCAGCATAATTTTCTTCTGAACCTTCATCATCAACCTTTACAAAATATTCCGGGCCCACGCCGCATACAGGACATGCTTCAGGCGGATTTGTTCCTTCTATAATTTCACCGCATACGGTACATTTCCATCTGAAAGTTTTTTGTTCATCACCGGCAACTGCTGCTTCATTTACCTTTGTTGATTGAACTTTAAGTTCTTCTTGAACCTTTTCAAAATTTTCAGGTCCAACGCCGCACACAGGACACTTTGCAGGAGGCTCTTCACCTTCAACAACTGCTCCGCATACAATACATTTCCACTTTGTTTGAGTTTCTTTTTTTGCACTTGGATCAACAGCATATGCAAATTCTACGCCGAAATTGTATGCTTCTTTTATTTGTTCCTCAGAAGGTTTAAATCGAATTCTCAGGCCTTCACCAAAAGGCTTCAGTCTTATTTGCTTAATTCTTTGCATGATGTTTGGAACCGCTTCTCCGCTCCAGCCATATGAACCAAAAGCAGATGCATATTTTCCTTTGTAAATAGGAGCATACATTTTAATTAGAATACTCCATATGGGCTCTAATGCTTCTCCCACCATTGTAGGTGAACCAAACAGCACACCGTCTGCCCAGTATATTCTATCAAGCACTTTCTTTTCATCTTCATAAACCATATCATATAGTTCAGTCTTGATACCTGACTCTGAAATACCTTTTGCAATTTCTTCAGCCATTGATTTTGTGTAGCCATATGCTGAAACATATGGAATTACAACCAATTTTCCTTCAAATGGCTTCTTTTCTGTTGAATATTGTTTGGAAAGATTGATAATTTTCCATGGATCTTCATCAAGGACAGGACCGTGTCCTGTGCAGACCATATCTATGTCAAGATTTTCAATTCTTTCAATTGCCTGAAGATAAAAAGATTTAAAAGGAGCAAGAATATTATCAAAATAATATTTGAAAGCACCCATGTAATCATCTTTGTTAATAACGGTGCTCTGCAAAACCGTATCCAGAGAATAATGAGCTCCGAAAGCATCACATGTGAACAATGTCTTGTCTTCCTTCAAATAAGAAAACATTGAATCAGGCCAGTGCAGGAACTTTGCATCAATGAATTTAAACGTCTTGTCCCCCAGTGACAATTCATCTCCATCCTTAACTGCAATGGATTTAAACTGAGTATTGCTTATGTGATTCATGAATTCAATTGCTTGTTTTGAACCAACAACCTGAATGTCAGGGTTCATTTTAACAAGATTTTCAATTGAGCCCGAGTGGTCAGGTTCTGTATGATTTACTATTATGTAATCCACATCTTGTGCTGATATATTTAATTCCTTTAACTTTTCCAGATAATCATCAAAACACTTCAATTTAACTGTTTCAATCAGCGCAATTTTTTCGCTGCCTTTCACAACATATGAATTGTATGATGTGCCGAACTCGGTGCGCATAATTATATCAAACACCTCAAGTTCAGGATCAAGGCTCCCCACCCAATAAATATTATCTTTCAATTTTAATGATTTCATTTTTCCTCCTCTTAACATTAAAGTTTCGCCAATTTTAATTATACCCCTCATTTATGAATTCAAACTCACATCTTGACGAATACTGATTAATTCTTGTTATTATTTTAACCTCTTTTAACCTAAATGTAAACATTTTCCATAACCATCAAGCAAAAAAGGCATAAAAATAAGCGGAGATTTTATGCTCCGCTTATGACTATGACTGATTTTCTTTTTCTTCCAGCAATTCACCTCTTACAACTAATCTATCTGTGTATGTACCGATGGGAGTACATGTAATCATTGTTATAATAGAATCTGATGTTTTATCTAATACCCATGTATCCTCCGGCTTCACTACAAATGATTCATAAATTACATAAGTATAAATATTTTCATCTTTTTTTATAACAACTCTGTCTCCTGCTTCCAATTTATCAAGCTTTCTAAAAAAATGCCCATATACGTAATTTCTGTGTCCCAGCAATACACTATTGCCATCTTCGCCTGGCTGTACTGTTCCGGGATAATGTCCAACTGCATATTTTAATGCACTGTCATCAGTACCTTCCAGTATTGCAGCACTTACATTGATTTTGGGTATTTCAATAATACCGCTGATTTCTTTATTTTCAAATAGTTTTACAAGATCAGGCTTTGAGTTTTCAACACCTTCAGGTTCTGCAATATTGTTTTCTTCAGAGTTATCAATTTCTTTTGCTTCTTCGGTTTCAGGCACCAGCAAGTTAGCCTCAAGAATATCATCATCTGTTTCAACAAGTACATCATCTATTAATTCTTCAATTTCATTTGTACCCTGATTTTTAAGCGTACTAATATATTCATCATATTCATTCATTAATTTGTTTTGATAATATATGGTATTCACTTTTTGATACAGTGCAATTCCAATTATTATTAAGCCTGCTGTTATCAAAATCCGTGATAAATATTTTCTCATAAAAATCATCCTTTTTAAATAGGAGGAACTTTAACGTTCCTCCTTATTGCTATTGTTAACCTTGAACTTTATTTTTCTTATTTATGATTATACCCGCTATTATCATAAATAACCCAATAGCAGCTAAAATCCATGTATTAAATACCGATCCTGTATCTGGAAGTGTTCCTTTAGGAACAGCACTTTCCTCTATTGTTTCATCTTCAACAGGAACATCCGGGCTAGATGGCTCATCCGGCACCTGTAATATTTCCCCTCTTGGAACATCCGGGTCTTCTATTGGAACTAAGTCCTCTTCTTCATCTTCGCCGTCATCGTCATCTTCATCATCTTCATCTTCATCATCGTCCGGATCACTAGCTCTTGTTACTGTTACAGATACATTAGCTGAAGCTGTGACTTCATTTTCATCATCATCAACAGCTTTTGCCACAACTGTATTTGGATAAGTTCCTATTTCTGTATAAATCTTTGTACCTGTCATGGCAATAGTTGATTCACCAGGTTCGAGATTTACATCATCAGGTAATTTTATTTTACCTATTACATTATCTTCAACGCTTGTAACAGTCACCGGTACTGTTCCTATGTTTTTTACTATATATGTGTATGTGAACTGTCCTCCAGGCACTGCCATACTTGTTGGATTGGCTGTCTTTGTCACTGATATAATCGGTTTTGTATCTGTTACGGTTACTGTAGCACTAGCTGTGTTGGTGACTTCGTCTTCACCATTGACAGCTTTGACAGTTACAATGTTTGTATAAACTCCATCATCTGTGTAAGTGTGCTTGCCTGTCATTGCTGCTGTTGATTCTCCAGGTGCAAGTTCAACATCTGATGGCAATGTTATCACTCCAATTACATCATCGATTACACTCGTTACTGTAACAGGTATATTACCATTATTTTTTACAACATACGTATATGTGAACTCTCCACCAGGCTCTGCCATAACAATAGGGTCTGCTGTCTTTGTTACTATAATACTTGCATCAGAATTTGTTACTGTTACAGAAGCAACTGCTGTTGCTGTGGCTTCATTTTCGTCATCGTCTTCAGCTTTTGCTGTTACTGTATTAGAATAAGTACCTGGTTCAGTGTAAGTTTTAACTCCTGTCATGGCTGTTGTTGATTCACCGGGAGCAAGTTCTACGTCTGCCGGCAATGTTATGGTTCCTATTACATTATCTTCTACGCTTGTTACTGTCACCGGCACAATGCCATTATTTTTAACCACATAAGTATATGTGAACACTCCGCCTGATTTTGGCAGACTTGTTGGATTTGCAACCTTTGTCACTGTGATACTTGGTAATGTATCTGTCACAGTTACTTCAGCAGAATCTGTATCAGTGATTGTATTATTTTTATTATCCTTTGCTGTTGCAATTACTGTATTTGTATACACTCCATCGTCTGTGTACGTATGTTTGGCTGTCATAGCTGCTGTTGATTCACCGGGAGCAAGTTCTACATCTGCAGGAAGTTCAATGGGACCTATTATATCATCCACAACACTTGTCAATGTTACCGGAACCGTTCCAATATTCTTAACAACATATGTGTACGTAAACTCTCCACCAGGCTCAGCCATTGTCAACGGACTGGCTGTTTTAGTTACTTCAATTTTTCCGTATACAGTCTCTGGCCCATCCTTAATCTGAAGTTGATTGTCTTGTGACCTGCTGCCTTTCCATTCTGAGCTGTACGGTCCAAGCTTGTTGTGATAAGGTGAACCGTTAATTTCGCTTGCACCCATACCAAGACCCCAGCCTTCTGGCCCTTCAACACCCATAGCAATGTGAGAAGCATATATAATCATTACTTCATCAGCATCACCTTCCCAACTGACTGTAAAACCAAGAGTGCTGTCTTTATTCAAATCTCCGTCCAACTGGTTATTCATGGTTATTGAAGCATCCGTTAATGGTTTGTTGGAATAAATATAAATCCTTCGTTCTCCGTTAGTATCCTCGAATGCATCTTCCTTTTCTGTAGCATAATTGTTTGTAGGTATAGGAATATACGTTACATTATCATTAAGTCTTTCTATGTCTTCTTCATCAATGTCATACCATATCCATCCTTCATCCCAAGTGTGACCGGATGTTGATTCTGCCTGATCATAACCTACAATAAAGTCATAGGCATACTTTCCGCCTTTTGTAAACTGGTATTCGAAATCAACATAGTGTATTCCACTGCCTGTGGTAATATCATTCAATATAAGACGTTGTGGGACAGATCTGCCTTCTGTATATGTAGAATTGTTTCGGTTAAGATCTCCGTTTATCCATTTTTGATTGCCAGATTCATCTGCAAACTGTTTCCAATTTGAAGTCGTTGCCTGAGCTGTCAATGGTATTCCCAGCGTTATAAGCATTACAGATAATACTATCGCTAATATTCTTTTGTGGGTATTGATTTTTCTCATAATTTTCTCCTTTCCAAATTTGAAAATCCCAATAAAATTGTTGCCTTGTTCTTTTAAACAAAAGCTAAAGATACATTTTCTTCTCCCATTATTTCTAAAATAAAAAAGCTGCAAAATAATTCTATAATTAATTTGCAGCTGAACTATCATAGTAGTTTCATACTTTAGACTTCATAGCTTTGCGTCACTATTTTTCAATAGTTTTGCCAATATTAAATTGTATTTAATTTATACCACAAAAAAGCAACTGTAAACATTTTAAAAAATATTTCCCTTATTAATATGTTTTGTAAATAAATATGTTAATTTATAGAATATATTCTTTATTCTACATAATTTCAAATTTAACTACAATATCTGTAAATTCAACAAAAAAAACAACCACCATTAGTGGTTGTTTTTTTTGTTATGCTTACGGCCAAACTTTATTAGCCTTTAATCCTGTCCAGAGTTCATCTCCGTCTTCTTCATAAATATAATTGTGACTGTTTGTTGCTTCCATTACAGCTTCGAAGTACCACTTGTCACTTGTGCTATCCGGCCAGAACATAGCATCTGGATGTATATTTTCTTCCGGAACTAATCTTTCCAATACATTGTTAATCAATGTCATTGCTTCAGCTCTTGTAATATCTTGTTCAGGTTTAAATGTTAAATCTGGATAACCTTTAATCCATCCCTTGATTTCAGAAGATGTTATATACTTCTCTGCCCAATGACCAAATATGTCTGTGAACTTACTTGTACTGCCTAGCTCGAGTTTATCGAACTTAGCAGCAATAGTTGCAAATTCTGCTCTGCTAATAGGATCTGACGGCTTAAATGTTCCATCAGGATAGCCTTTGATTATACCAGCATTGTACAATGTTGATATTGCACGATTTGACCATCCATGATTTTCTAAATCCGTAAATGGATTAGAATCGCTTAACAAATTGTTTCTGCTTTCATCTGTCAGCAGTCTGTAGAAAATCATTGCCACTTCTTCCCTGGTTATATTGTTAAGAGGTCTAACATCTCCCTCTGGATAACCAATTACGTACGCAAAGTGATCTAATTTTTCAAGGTCTGCCAACGGTACTTGTGGATCAGGAATATCTTCATCGTCGTCATCGTCATCGTCATCCCCGTTGTAACTCCACTGTGCATAAAGAGTTACGTCGTTAGCCGGCATATCGAATGTATTACGTTCGACATTGCCAGGATAATAAGATGTTCCGCTTCCGTTTGATTCTGTATTCCATCCTATAAATGTGTAATTGTATCTTGTAAATGTGTTACCTAGTACTGTTACCTTCTCACCATATTTATATGGATTGAGGTTATCAGTCATGGTATCTGTTGTTGTAAAATTTGCATTGTAGAATACATCATGATTTTGAATTATGTTTTCAATTAAAACATAATAATCATCTTCATATTCATGAACAAAAGTATCGTAACCTACAACCTTTACTTCATCAACGCCATAATTGATTGGAACTCCATTACTATCAAATTTTGGGAGATTTTCAAACACGTGTTCAGTGTCACCATTTTCAAGAGTAACAGAAGTAATTATAGCTTCCCCTACCCACAAATTGATAATAATGTTCGGTCTAGTTACTTTGTCTTGCATGATACTCATTTCCTGAGTCGGTTCATATACTTCATCAATCCAATACTTTTGTACAAATATATCTACAGTTTCAGTGTTTGTTATTGTATAGCTTCCATTTTCATTCTTAATTACTTTTGAAATATAACCATCAATTTCAACTTCTTCAACTGTGTATTGAATTTCATTGCCTTGATCATCATACTTTGGAACCACAAAGCTATCTGTCCATTCAGGTTCATTCAATGTTAAGCTGTCTATTAATTGTTCTCCACTCATCAGATTAACTACCACGCCATTGCTTTCATACGGCACTTCACCTATCCATACCTTATTTACAGGTATTTCAATAGTTATTCTTGAATAAAGCACATTAATCACATTGCCTGACACCTGGATTACATATGGTACTGTTCCCTGTTGAACTCCTGAATGATATCCTGTTGGCTGATGTTTATTTAATTGTTCTTCTGTCAATGTTATTCCTGATAAGAATGTTACATTGTATACTGATTCTGTTTCTAAGAAGTTTACATCATCGGTATTAGTAACATTATCCTTATAGTAGTTGATTGTGTAGCTCAAGTCTGTTCTCAACTCATAATACAGTTTCAATATTGTTGTTCCGTTCGGTACTTCCACTACCGCTGATGTTACTCCGTCTACTGCTCCGCTAACATATGTCCAGCCTGGGTAACTATTTTCATAAGTATCGTCATATACTGTCACTCCAGTATTTGCACTGTCTGTTTCTGTATATGTCGGTGTTGCTGGATATGTTGTTCCATCTGAATTTTGCAGATAATGTTCTACCGTAAAATCAACACTATCCACTGTGTAATATAGTTTCAATTTTGTTGTTCCGTTCGGTGCTTCCACTACCGCTGATGTTAATCCGTCTACTGCTCCGCTAACATATGTCCAGCCTGGGTAACTATTTTCATAAGTATCG
>NZ_VLKH01000014.1:0-50736 GCF_007830175.1 Sedimentibacter saalensis
ATAGCTGAGTAGCTGAGTCTGGACCAGATAAGCGCTGAAAGCATCTAAGCGCGAAACTGACCTTAAGATAAGATTTCCCATCACGCAAGTGAGTAAGACCCCCGATACGTTAACGGGTTGATAGGTTGCATGTGTAAGTGCAGTAATGCATTCAGCTGAGCAATACTAATAGGTCGAGGTCTTGACCTCAAAAATGTCAATCAAATTTTCCTATGTAATTTTGAAGGTTCTGCCTTCATAAATCTGGTGACTATAGCAAAGAGGACACACCCGTTCCCATCCCGAACACGGAAGTTAAGCTCTTTAGCGCTGATGATACTTGGTGGGAAACTGCCTGGGAAAGTAGGACGTCGCCGGGTTATGTAAATTTGTGAATTAGATTGCAAGCTACATAATGGATTCAATATCTAGGTTGTTCCGAGGTAGCTCAATGGTGGAGCAACCGGCTGTTAACCGGTAGGTCGTGGGTTCGAGCCCCACCCTCGGAGCCAAAATACATGATAATAGGGCCACTTAATTGGCAACACGATTATCGTCGCGGGATAGAGCAGTTGGAAGCTCGTCGGGCTCATAACCCGGAGGCCGTTGGTTCGAATCCAGCTCCCGCTACCAAAAAAAATTAAGGCCCTATGGTCAAGCGGTTAAGACACCGCCCTTTCACGGCGATAACCCGGGTTCGAATCCCGGTAGGGTCACCATTTAAATTAGAATAAAAAAGAAACAAGCATGGGAGCTTAGCTCAGTTGGGAGAGCATCTGCCTTACAAGCAGGGGGTCATAGGTTCGAGCCCTATAGTTCCCACCATTTGAATAATTACAAGAAAAAATTGCGGCCTGGTAGTTCAGTTGGTTAGAATGCCAGCCTGTCACGCTGGAGGTCGAGGGTTCGAGCCCCTTCCAGGTCGCCAATTATGCTGGTGTAGCTCAATCGGTAGAGCAACTGACTTGTAATCAGTAGGTTGAGGGTTCAAGTCCTTTCACCAGCTCCATTAACTAAATATAAAATTATTGAGGAAGAGTTCCCGAGTGGCTAAAGGGGACGGACTGTAAATCCGTTGGCACCGCCTTCATTGGTTCGAATCCAATCTCTTCCACCAATTTTGCGGAAGTGGCTCAGTGGTAGAGCATCGCCTTGCCAAGGCGAGGGTCGCGAGTTCGAATCTCGTCTTCCGCTCCATCAAAATTATATAATTATTATGCGGGTGTAGCTCAATGGTATAAGCAGAGAGCCCAAATCAAGATTTACGATTTGGTGCGAATCGCTTAGTCAGGGAAACTATTACTCACATGAACTAGAAAAAACAAATATCATAATACATTATGCGGGTGTAGCTCAATGGTAGAGCCCCAGCCTTCCAAGCTGGTCGCGAGGGTCCGATTCCCTTCACCCGCTCCAAAATTTTTATGGTGGATATGGCCTAGTTGGTTAGGGCGCCAGATTGTGGCTCTGGAGGTCGTGGGTTCGACTCCCACTATTCACCCCATTTATTATTTAATATGGCGCTATAGCCAAGTGGTAAGGCATAGGTCTGCAACACCTTGATCTCCAGTTCAAATCTGGATGGCGCCTCCAAAAACCTTGCACCGTTAGCTCAGTTGGATAGAGTGTTCGGCTACGAACCGGAAGGTCGTGGGTTCGAATCCCTCACGGTGCACCAATAGCAACACAAGTAAAGACTCATAAATGTGGGTCTTTTTTATTTTATCCACTTATTTATCTAATGTTCTATATAAAAAATATCTGTTGAAAATGTTATATTTTTCATTCTTTTCGTTATAAATTGCAAGCTAATTGTAAATGTCTTGACTTTATGATTTGAGGCAACTATATTATATTATAAGGCACACGGTTACAATAACTTATTTGATAAAAAGTGAAACAAGGAACTTTTCATATGAACAAGGAGATAAAAATACTTCTAAATTTATATTATTGTTAATTAACGTATAAGGAGAACGGTGTATGATTGATGAAAAATTAAAAAAGCAATCACCATCCATTGATGAATGGCTTAAAGAAGCAAAAAAAGATCCGGCATCTTTACAGGAAGGAATGTTCTTAGTTCATAATGGCGTTGTTCGCCAAACCCCCAAAGTTAAGGTGCGTGAAGGAATTGATGATGGCTCTTTGGTAAAAGGCATGGAATTTACATATGATGCTGCTAAGGTTGAAGCAGCCATTGATGAAACTTATAAGATGAATGGAATTTTCCATGTTAGGGTTTGGCTGAATGAAGGGCATCTTCAGTTGGGTGATGACATAATGTATGTGCTTATTGGAGGCGACATCAGACCACATGTTGTTGATGCTCTGCAATTTCTGGTAGGAAAAATCAAAAGCGAATGTGTTACTGAAATCGAAAATAAATAGAACATAGGAGAAATAAGCCGTCTTGTTTTAAAAGAACCTTTTATTTTTATCTACTAAGATTAAATATACTATTATAGGGTAAAAATAACTTATGATAAAGTTATCAAAAATACAATATATTTCGGGTGAAAGGAGCGGATAATTTATGAAACCGCTAAATATCGCTTGTTCAAGAACAGCTATGGCTTATGTAATGTCAGGCAGAGATATTATATTAGTTGAAGAGACAGATTTTACTGATATTGCAGCAGTTGTATTGATGGATTTGGATTTAGATATAAAATGGATTCAAAAGGTTAAAAATACAAATTTCGATATTCCGATTATTATTATTGCAAGAAAAGATGATAGAATAAAACCAAACTTGCTGGAAAAGGGATATACAATACTTGATGGAACTCTAGAAAATTTAGAAAAGAACAGCTATAAGATTGAAAAAATTGCCAGTGATTATCAGGAAAAGGTGTTGCCGCCATTCTTCAGATCATTGGCCAATTATATGGAGATGCACAATGTTAAGTTTAATTGTCCGGGTCATCAGGGAGGACAATATTTCAAGAAACATCCTGCCGGCAGATACTTGTTTGATTTCTATGGTGAAAATATATTCCTTACTGACATTTGCAATGCGGATGTTGCACTTGGAGATTTGTTGATTCATGAAGGTCCGCCTGCAGATGCTCAAATTAATGCTGCAAGAATATATAATGCAAATAAAACTTATTTTGTAATGAACGGGACAAGTACCGCAAATACAATCACCATTAATGCATTGGTTGCCCCTGGAGACCTTGTGCTTTTTGACAGAAACAATCATAAGTCTGTATACACAGCGGCTTTGATGCAGGCAGGAGGTAATGCAGTATTTTTGGAGACGGCTCGTAATCCATTTGGATTTATCGGGGGAATAGACGAACATTGTTTTAATGAAGAATATTTAAGAAATAAGATAAGAAAGACTGACCCGGATAAAGCTGATACTGAAAGGCCGTTCCGTCTTGCTGTAATCCAATTGGGAACATATGACGGAACAATATACAATGCAAGACAGGTTGTAGATAAGATTGGAAAGCTTTGCGACTATATTCTGTTTGATTCTGCATGGGTTGGATATGAGCAATTTATTCCTATGATGAAAGACTGTTCACCGCTATTGTTAGAGCTTAATGCAAACGACCCTGGAATTTTTGTTACACAATCTGTTCACAAACAACAAGCAGGGTTTTCTCAGGCTTCATATATTCATAAAAAAGATAATCATATCAGAAACCAAAAGAGATACATTGATCATAAACGATTTAACAATTCATTCAGAACATATGCAAGCACAAGTCCTTTCTATCCGCTATTTGCATCTTTGGATGTCAATGCAAGAATGCAGGACGGAGAAGCAGGCAGGCACTTATGGGCTGAGTGCATCAAAACCGGTGTTAATGCAAGAAAAGAAATAATTAAGAGATGCAAGTTGTTAAAACCTTTCATACCTCCAGTTATAAGAGGCATGAAATGGGAAGAATATGATACTGAGGAAATAGCAAATTCAATTGAATTTTTTGAATTTAAACCCGGAGAGAAATGGCACTCTTTTGAGGGCTACGGGGAAAAACAATATTTTGTGGACCCAAATAAATTTATGCTCACAACTCCCGGCATCAATGCTGAAACCGGAGAATATGAAGACTTCGGAATTCCTGCTGTCATACTTGCAAATTACTTGAGAGAGAGTATGATAATTCCTGAAAAGAATGACTTCAATTCAATACTGTTCTTAATGACACCGGCCGAGACTCCTGAGAAAATGGAAATACTTGTTACACAATTAGAAGATTTTGAAAAAATCATAAATGAAGACGTACCTATTAGTGAAGTGCTTCCGGAACTTTACAGAAAATACGAAGAACGCTACAAGGATTATACAATAAGACAATTATGTCAGGAAATGCATGACTTCTACAGAAACGAGGATGCAAAGGTGTGTCAAAAACAATTGTTCAGAGCAGATTATTTCCCAGAACGCGCAATGACTCCATGGGAAGCTGATAATGAACTTACAAGGAACAATGCTAAATTGGTAAAACTTGATGATATCCTCGGTGAAATAGCATTAGAAGGTGCCTTGCCTTATCCTCCAGGTATTTTCTGCGTAGTTCCAGGAGAAAGATGGAATGAAGTAGCTCAAAAATATTTTCTCATACTTGAAGAACTCATAAATAAATTTCCTGGCTTTGCTCCTGAAATACAAGGAGTTTATCTGGAAAAAGAAAATGGGTCCATTAAAGGATATGGGTATGTATTAGATAGAAAAGAAACTCAAAAGTAAAATGAAGAATTTTATTAGCTCCGAAATTGTCGGAGCTATTTTTTACAAGTAGCATATATAAAAATTGATTATGAAAAACGGTATTCTGACAAAACAGGATACTGTTTTTATATAGTTATATTAAATTTCTTTCTAATTAAATATATATTGTAATTTGCAAAATTTAGTATAAAATTATTATATAACTATGGATCTCCGCAGGATATACCCGAAAGTGAACTTCTAACAAAAGTTGAGTTCCTTCTTAAATAATGGCTAGTCTTTATACCAGCCAGGTTCAGGTGGTGATAATATGAATGAAATGAAAAAAGAACTTATTGCACCATGTGGCATGAACTGCAGACTATGCATCGGATATCAAAGAGAAAAAAATAAGTGCGCAGGATGCCGAAATGAAATTGACATAAGATATGTAACAAAAGGCAGTATCAGCTGTATAATTATAAATTGCCCTGAAATAAAGAAAAGCAAGTCAGGATTCTGCTTTGAATGTGAAAAGATGCCCTGCAGAAGGCTTAAGCAGTTAGACAAGAGATATAAAACAAAATATCATATGAGTATGCTTGAAAACCTTAATTATATAAAGGAACACGGCATTGATGAATTCCTTGCCAATGAGGAATTGAGGTGGAGATGTCCTAACTGCGGAAATATAGTATCCGTACATAGGACAACGTGTCTTAAATGCAATGAACAAGTTAAATAAACTCATGAAAAAAATATATCATAAAGATTGTGTTATGTATTGTTAAGCATAAACAAATTGTGTTCTTTGTCGATATAATCAATATATGACTTAAGAAAAAGTAATCAACTAAGTTTATATGGTGGAGGGAAAATGAAAAAAGAATATCTAGAGGTACTTGGAAATTTGATCGGTATTTTTCAAAATTTAGTGACGGCAGATTTTAATATTGCTGTAAGCGACACAGAAAAGATTGTAGCAGCAAGTCCCGGAAAGACAATAAATTTAAATCTTCATAACGGTGAAATTCTTAAACAAGGTTCTGTTGCTATGGAAGCCATAAATTCAGGAAATCCGGTTATAAGACAGGTTCCTCGTGAAGTTTACGGAGTTCCATATATGGGCAGGGCGATACCTTTATTAGATGGTAATGAAGTTTTCGGCTGTATCATAGTTGCTGAATCATTAGATGCAAAAGAAAAACTGATAGATATGGCTCAAAATTTATCAACAACAATAGAACAGATAACTGCTGCAATGGAAGAAAATGCAGCAGGATTAGAAAAGGTAGCTGGCTTAAGCCATCAAATGGAACAGGTTTCAGAGGTTAACCTGCAATCCGTCATGGAAACGGATAAGATAGTTGATACTGTTTATAACATAGCAAGACAATCCAAGCTTTTAGGTTTTAATGCTTCAATAGAAGCAGCGCATGCAGGACATGCAGGACGAGGGTTCACAGTTGTTGCTTCTGAAATAAGTCAATTAGCTGAGAATAGTACAAACTCTACTAAAAAGATAACAGATATATTAGAAAAATTGAAAACAGAAAATGGTAAGGTAAACAAGACAAGCCAGGAATTATCTTTGATATTAAACCAAATAGCAGCCGCTACCGAGGAAGTCAGCGCAGCAACTCAAGCCCTGACACATATGTCGTCAGAATTGGTGGATATGGCTGAAAATTTAATATAAGAACAGACATAAGAGGACTGCTCTTTGTGATTGACAGTATTTTTCAATCCCTAAGAACTGTCCCCTTATATTATTCGAAATTTTTCCACGCCCCCTCTGACAGCAGCAACAAACACAACTTTTCCTCTCATGTCAGTCTATGAAGTAGCCGATGGAATTAAAGATACTTGCTAAACCTTTCATATTAAGAATTCTGATTTCCTTGTAATGCTGGGAGATCAGTTTTTCATCTGAAAAAGTATTCAATAATTTCGTTACGGAGACCCTGTTCATACCGGTCAATAATGCAATTTGTTCATGGGTATATTGGACTACATCACCTGCACAGTTAGTGTATAAAAAATAAGCTAACTTTTCATTGTTTTTCATAAAACGATTACAACATATATAATTTGATAATGTTATTATTTTATTAATAAAAAATTCCATTAAGTTAAGAATTGATACTTTGTTTTTTATGCATTTTTCCAAAAATACATTAGCATTCATGGAGTATAGCTGTACATTAGTAACAGAATCAACGCTGATTTTTCGTTTTTGAATATTAGACAGAGGTTCACTTCCTATAAGCTGATTTTCATCAATGTAAAAAAGTGTTATTTCATCACCCCGTTCATTGAGGCAATATGTCCTTACACGACCTTTTGCTACAAAATATATTTTATCTGTAGAATCACCCTTTTGAAAGATTATTTCTCCGGGAGAGTATTGTTGAGCATGTCCGAATAATCTGAATATTTCAGCAACATTTAATTCAATATCTTTATTTTCTTGTATCATATGTACTCCTATAATAGTTATTTATCAAATGTAACAAATACTACAATTGGTTTTAAGTTATTATGTTATTATATCACAAAAGAGTAAAAACGTTTACATTTTTTTGAAAATATATAGGCAATAAAGGATAATTTTTAATCAAAAGTTTTATTAAGGTTTTAAATAGTCCTTTTTTAATATACTGCCATTAAACAGAAAATAATTAAATTTAAATGCTTGTATCAGGATATGACTATTATTTTAAAGAGGTGAAGTATGAATAAAACTATGAAATGCATTGTAAAGGTAAGTGCAGGACCAGGTAATTTGGAATTATGGGAGAAGCCTATTCCATCACCAGGACCGGGAGAGGTACTTGTAAAGGTACACTTGACTGCCATCTGCGGTACAGATATTCATATTAAGGATTGGGAAGAATTTGCCCAGAAACGTATGTCTCCGCCCACTACCATAGGACATGAGTTCTGTGGAAATATTATTGAGGTTGGACCAGGTGTAAGCAAAGAAAGAATTGGACAATTGGTGTCAGCTGAAAGTCACATAGCATGTCACAAATGTTCCTTATGCCTTGATGGCAAAGAAAATCTATGCGTTAATACAAAAGCCATAGGTGTTCATGTAGATGGTTGCTTTGCTGAATATGTGACAATACCTTCAGAAAATGCGTATGTTTGCAATCCTGCTGTTTCAGAGGAAAATAATGCAATGCTGGAGCCTCTTGGCGTTGCTGTTCACGCTGCCACGAAAGTTGAGCTGGGCGGAAAGATTGTGGCAATAACAGGCTGCGGACCAATAGGTCTCATGGCTGCCACCGTTGCAAAAAAACTTGGTGCTGCAAAAGTTATATGCGTGGAACCTAACAGCTACCGTGCTGAAGCAGCATACAAAATGGGAGCAGATCTGGTTTTAAATCCAATCGGCTGTGACATTGTAGAAGAAATGAAAAGAGAGTGTGAAGGTCTTGGACCGGATGTGGTGCTGGAATTCTCCGGCAACGTAGGAGGAATACAGGCAGCTACAAAATACATTCGTGCCGGAGGTTCTATTGTGGTTGGAGGACTGCCGAACCGTGAAGTTCCTCTTAATTTTACAGAGACATTCTACAGAGGAGTTAATCTGATTGGAATCAGCGGACGTGAAATGTATCATACATGGAAGGTTATGAAAGGACTGCTTGACTCAGGGATGGATGTATCCGGCTGTGTAAGTCATATCCTGCCAATGGAAGAGTTTGATAAGGCATTTGAACTGCTGGCGTCGGGACAGGCACTGAAAATTTTGCTGAGACCGTAGAATTTTAGTTTTATAAAAGCATGCGTATCTATGCTTCAGTCTATTGACAAAGCCTGACGCTGTCATCCTGAACGATAGTGAAGGATCTCAAACTGTTGAAGTATGAGATTCTTACGTCTTGCCTCAGAATGACAACGTCCAAATATATACTTTGTCATCAACCTAAAGCAAATCTATGCTTCTTAAATTATAAGGATTTTAAAAATTATATTAAATATTACAAGGAGGAACATAATGGATTATTCAAAGGATTTTTTAACTGAGCTCTATAAGGAATTAGTTGAATTAAGATTGTTTGAAGAAAAATTAGTAGAGATTTACGCTCTGGGAAAAGTACCAGGACATATTCACAGCGGAGTAGGTCAGGAGGCTACTTTTGTAGGAACTCTTGCCACAAGAAAACAAGGCGATTATTATAAAATTTCTCATAGACCTGTTGGCACAGCAGCAATTATAGGAGTTCCCTTAAATACAGTATTCTCTGAAATTATGGGTAAAAGAGACGGCAATTCAGGCGGAAGAGGCGGAGTAAACCACGTGGCTTTGCTGAGCAAAGGAATGCTTGGTTTTTCAGGAACATTAGGCAGTGACATGGCAGTAGGCGTAGGCGCAGGCCTTACTATCAGAAAAAATAAAACTGACAATATGGTATATGTATTTTTCGGAGACGGAACTGCAAACAGAGGAGCTGTTTATGAAGCGATGAATCTTGCTTCTGCATGGAAACTTCCGGTGCTTTTCGTATGCGAAAACAATCAGTTTGCTATTTCCACACATGTTTCAGAAGCTTCACCCGTAGCTAATCCAGGAGCAGACAGAGCTCAAGCCTATGGAATACCTTCAAAAATAGTTGACGGCACAGATGTGCTGGATGTATATGAAGGTGCCAAGGAACTTGAAGAATACGTAAGAAGCGGAAAGGGTCCTGCCATACTTGAAGCCAAGTCATACAGATGGAGAGGACACTTTGAAGGTGACCAGATGAAATATCGTGATGCAAGTGTGACTGAAGAATGGATGAAAAAAGACAGCGTTGAAAAAATGGAAAATTATCTGTTGAAAAACAATTTTATAACAGAAGGTGAAATAGCTAAAATCCGTGAAGAAATAAATGCTGAACTGGATAAGGCCATTGAATTTGCGGAGGCAAGCCCTGCTACCCCTGAAGAAGAAATTTATGAATATTTGTATGTTAAATAATGAGGAGGAATTAATATGCTGGTAAATTACGGACAGGCAATTGGCGATGCTATAAAAGAAGAAATGCGTAAAGATGATAATGTAATTTTATATGGCGAAGATGTTGCACAAATGGGAAATATTTTTGGTATAACAAAAGGAATCCTTGAAGAATTCGGATCTGACAGGGTAAAAAACACACCTATTGTTGAAACTGCCATAATTGGAAGTGCCATTGGTGCTGCAGTTACAGGACTAAGACCATGCGTTGAATTGATGTATGCGGATTTTTCACTGGTTGCATTCAACGAGCTGTTCCATTGCGTAGGCAAATGGAGATATATGCATGGACCTGAATTTAAACTTCCACTGGTTGTAAGAAGTGCCATGGGTTCTTCCTTTGGTGCAGGAGCTGAACATTCAAACTGTCTTGAAAGTCTGTACATGCATGCTACAGGTCTTACAGTTGTTAGCCCTTCATGTGCATATGATGCAAAGGGGCTTCTTAAGACGGCCATTCGTTCTGACGATCCTGTTCTTTTCTTTGAACATAAACAGCTTTATCAGACAAAAGAAAATATTCCTGACGAAGAGTACACAATTCCTTTTGGTGTTGCAGACATTAAAAGAGAAGGAACAGATGTAACTGTTATTGCTGTGGGACTCATGGTTAAGAAAACTCTTGAAGCAGCAGAAATTCTTGCAAACAAAGGGATTAGCATTGAGGTTATAGACCCGAGGACACTTGTTCCTTTTGACAAAGAAACTGTTTTTGAATCTGTGAGAAAAACACACAGAGTGGTTGTGGTAGAAGAAAGCAACAAGACTGCCGGTATCGGTGCTGAGCTTGCAGCCATGCTTCAGGAAGAAATGTATGATGAATTGGATGGGCCAATTGTGAGGGTTGCAGCTTTGGATGTTCCTTTGCCGTACAATATAGCACTGGAAAAATTCTGTATTCCTGATGCAAATAAAATTGTTTCTGCAGTGGAAAGTTTGTTTTAATGAATAAATTAAAAAGGAGGATGGTTAACGCTTCATTCGTTAACATAAAAATATATGAGTGTTGAATTGCTAATGCCCAGGGCAGGTTTAACTATGGTAGAAGGCACCATAGTAACGTGGAAAGTTGAAGAGGGCACTCAGGTTAAGAAGGGTGACTCAATTCTTGAAATAGAAAACGAGAAAACAACTATGGATTTTGAGTGTACTGCAGACGGATACTTACATATTGTTGCAAAACCAGGAGATGTTGTTTCAGTTGGAAATGTGACAGCTATTGTTGCTGAAACTTTAGAAGAATATAAAACTATTTCAAAGTCTCAACCAAATGCTGGAAACAACGAATTTGAAGTTGACAAGGAAAATGTTGAGAAACCACAAGCAAAACAAGTTACATCATCTGTCACAAGCAGCGGACACATAAAAGCAACGGGTCTGGCAAAGAAACTTGCTGCTTCAGCGGGAATTGATATAAAGAAAGTTGAAGGAACAGGACCTAACGGTAGAATTGTTGCCAAGGATATTGATGACTACATTAAGAACATGGAAACTGCCAAGGCTGCAAATATAGAAGCCAATGCTGCTCAAAGCGAAATATATGGTAGTCCTGAAATCATACCTTTGACCGGTGTAAGACGTTCAATTGCAAAAAACATGTACGAAAGTCTTCAAAATATGGCACAGTCATCAGCTGCAGTGGAAGTTGACGTGACAAAATTGAACGACATGAGAAAAATACTTACAGAAAAGAAGGATTTTATAGGATGTAAGGTTACTATGAATGACCTGCTTGCCATGGCTACTGTTAAAGTACTGAAAAAACATCCCCTTGCCAATGCTACATTTGACGGTAAAGAAATAACAACATATCCATATGTGAATCTTTCTGTAGCTGTAGGCGCAGAAGCAGGTCTTATGGTACCTGTTCTTAAGAATGCTGACAGGATGACATTGTCGCAACTCAGCAATAACTTGAAGGACCTTGTTGAAAGAGCCAAAGACGGTAAGTTATTAAATGGTGAGCAGTCAGGGGGAACATTTACAATTTCTAATGTAGGCATATTCCCTATTGATATAGCAACACCTATAATTAATCCGCCGCAGGTTGCTATCATGGGATTTGGCCGCTCAGTTAAAAAAATGGTTGTTGTTGATGATGAACCTTGCATAAGGACTATGATGAATTTATTTGTTACATTTGACCACAGGGTATTTGACGGTCTTGAGGTAGGCAGGATTATGTATGACATGAAGGAATATATTGAAAATCCTGAGTTAATCATGGTATAAATTTTCAAATTCCTATTAGGAGGTTTATATGAAAAGCGCAAAAGGGATAGTTAAAAACGTTTATGCTGTAAGGCTTGAAGCCGGTGAAGATATTATTGAGGGCATTACAATGCTATGTGAACAATACAACATAAAGCATGGTGTAATTGTTTCCGGAATAGGAAGTTTAAGCAAAGCTTCATTTTGTGATCCTGCACCATTTCCTGAAAAGCCCGGTGGATATGGATACGGCGACACAATAGTGCTAGAAGGCGGTATTGAGCTAATAAGCCTATCAGGTGTTATATGTGATGATGATGACAAGAATGTGTCACTCCATATTCATGGGGCATTTGCTGACGGTGAAGGCAAGTCATATGCGGGACATTTAGTAAAGGAAAATCATGTCCTGATTACAGTGGAAGTAATCATTGAAGAGTTTGAAAACATCTATATGGCAAGAAAATTTGATGAAGAACGAGGCATGATGTTATTTACGCCTATACAGAATTAATATATGCCTCCAAAAGCTGCACCGTTAGCCTAGTTATATATTAGCTGCGAACCGGAAGGTCGTTGGTTAAAAAATCTAACGGTGCAACATTATAATACAAGTAAGGACTCATAAATATGAGTCTTTATTATTTTAGTAAGGAACGATAATAATTGATATTTCACGCCAATCGTCCACTTTTTCTTTTAAGAATATCATACGTAAAAGTTTTAATAATAGGTCAAAAGTTACCATGTTAATTTATTGATATTTATATGGAAAAATACACTTTTATATTATATAATATAAAAAAAGAGCGAAAAAAATAAGAATATTTGGAGGAAATTATGAAGGTAAAAGTCTGTGTAGGTTCAAGCTGTACGTTGCTGGGTTCAATGGGAATTTTAGATCAGATAGATGACTTGAAGGACATTATCAGTGAAGATGCAGATAACTATAATGATGAAGAGTTAGAAGTAGAAGCAATTAAATGTTTAGGATTTTGCAAAGAAACTGCTGAAAAAGTAGCTCCTGTAGTAGTTATAGATGACGAGATTATGTTTAACGCCACAAGTCAGACTGTAATGGAGAAAATTGTAAACAAAATGAGAAAGTGACGTATTGTAACTAAAGGAGGAAATTATAATGAAAGAAAGCTATGTTAATCTAATTAATATTAGGAGGCAGGTTTTTGCAAAAATTGCTAAAATGGCATACGATGGTACAGATTTAAGTGAATTAGAAAAATCATCTTTTGAGATTTTACCTGGTGAGGTAGCATTATATAGAGATAGCATATTTAGAGAAAGAGCAATAGTAGACGAAAGACTAAGACTTACATTAGGATTAGACGTAAGAAAACCAACGGACTACCATCGTGTTACTGACGGAATTTCTGAAGCAGATGTGGATGAAACTCAATTTATTGAACCTTTAGTAAATGTAATTTCCTTTGCATGTGAAGCGTGTCCAACAAAAGCTTATAATGTTACAGACAATTGCAGAAAGTGTCTGGCACATCCCTGCACAAATGTATGCCCTGTAAATGCAGTTTCTATTGGAAAGGACAGGGCAATTATCGATCAGGATAAATGCATTAAATGCGGCCGATGCAAGGAAACATGTCCATACAGCGCAATTGTAAAATATGAAAGGCCTTGTGCCGCAGCATGCGGTGTTAATGCAATAGAAAGTGATTATTTAGGCAGAGCTAAAATCAATGTGGACAGATGTGTATCATGCGGAAATTGCATTATTCAGTGTCCTTATGGAGCAATTTCTGATAAGTCGCAAATTTATCAGCTTGTGAAAGCACTAAAAAACAACAACCATATATATGCTATTATAGCTCCGTCATTTTTGGGGCAGTTTGGACCATTGGCAACGCCGGTTCAAATATTCGAGGGTATAAAACAGCTTGGATTTGAAGACGTAGTAGAGGTAAGTCTTGGAGCTGATATTACAACTTTGCGTGAAGCAAAAGAATTCCTTGAAAGAGTACCTGAAGAACATCCTTACATGGGAACAAGCTGCTGCAATTCCTGGACAATCATGGTTCAAAAATTATTTCCGGATCAATACCAGTATATTTCAGATTCTGCTTCACCAATGGTTGAGACTGCAAAATATATTAAGAACAAGGATCCGGAGGCAAAAATTGCATTTATAGGACCTTGCATTTCTAAGAAGTTAGAAGCATTGAGAGAAGATGTTAAGGATTTTGTGCATTTTGTAATAACATACGAGGAACTTATGGGTATGTTTGTTGCTAAAGGAATAGAATTATCAGAAATAGAGGTGTCTAAAGATATACAAGATGCTTCCACACTGGGAAGAGGCTATGCCATAGCAGGCGGAGTTGCAGAAGCAGTAAAAAATACTGCTTTAAAAATTGATCCTTCAAGGGAAATAAATGTTGAAGGTGCATCTACATTGCATGAGTGCGTAAAGCTTATGAGATTGGCAAAAGCAGGTAAAAAGAACGGGTACTTGCTTGAAGGTATGGCATGCTCAGGCGGATGTATTGGCGGACCCGGAACAATAGCTTCATTAAACAGGGTTAGAAAAGCAGTAACTGAGTTTAAAAATCAGTCAGAATATGAAACACCTTTTGATAATGACACTATTGATGAAAAATTAAGAAGTAAGTAGGGACAAAGTCCTTTCAGGTTGATGACAAAGTCATTTTAATTAAAAATATTGGTAATTGGGTGATGTTGAAATCTAAGTTCGTAGGGGAGAGTCTTGTGCTCTCCCGCAAATAACAATTTTTTGTTTGTATTAATAACTTCGGGCGGATACAATATCCGCCCCTACAGTATTTAGAAATTAGGTTTGTCATAAGTCTGAGGGGACATGGTCCCTTTTTCCATTTTATGAACTTTTTATTTTTTGAATTCCTTTTTCAGTAATTCTAGTACCGCCTCGGCCGTTACATATGGATATGAGGTTTCTTTCTTCTAAGCCATGAAGTACATTTCGAAGGCTTGCATCTCCAATGTATATTTGTAATGATTTTAAACAACTGTTTAACTGCATTCGTCCTATTCCATGAGAAAATTGTGTGTTTTCCATAATTATTTTTAGAATTTCCATTTCAATACAATTGTCATCCATGTAACTTATAGTCTTATTAACCATAATTGGTTCAACAGGAGAATTCAATAAATATTTCGGCAGCATGGACAGAGTGTTATAATGTATAGCGGCGCTTTCAAGTTCACGTATGTTGCCTGGCCAGGTATATGTACACAATATGTCTTTATCAGAATCAGTGAGTTGGTTGTATTTTTGACCCAAAAAACTTGACATAAGAGGAAGTATGTCCTCTTTTCTTTTTTTCAAAGGTTCAATACATATGGATATTACGTTAAGACGATAATACAAATCCCGCCTGAAGTTACCTTGTTCAACCTCACTGACTAAGTCCTTGTTTGTGGCAGCAATTATTCTCGTATCAATATTTATCATCCTGTCGCTGCCTATACGCATGATTTGACGTTCCTGTAAAACACGAAGAAGTCTTGATTGAAGATTAGAAGAAATATCTCCTATTTCATCAAGAAAAATTGAACCTCCATTTGCCTGTTCAAACAATCCGATTTTCCCTGTTTTTCTTGCCCCGGTGAATGAACCGCTTTCATATCCGAAAAGTTCACTTTCAAGCAGTGATTCCGGAAGTGCTGCACAATTTATGGCAACAAATGGCATGTTTTTGCGTTGAGAATAGTTGTGTATTGACTGTGCCAACAGTTCCTTGCCTGTTCCGCTTTCACCGGTTATGAGTACAGTATGATCAGTTAGTGCTACTTTTTTTGCAGTAACAATACATTCTTTCATTGCAGGGGAAACATGTATTATGTCTGAAAAATTGTATTTTGCGCAAAGCCCTTTTTTTGCCAATATTTTTCTGGCATTGATTTCAATATCCCTCAAATCCTTTTCGTTTTGTAAAATAATATAGTAACCCATTACTTCGTCCATGAGCATTATGGGTGTTTTCTCAACGAAATAGTTTGTTTCATTAAATACAATGCCATCTTTAGGCGTTATTTCTTGTTTTAGCTTTGTAAACAACTCATGACCCACCATATCAGAAAGAGGAATGTCAGAGCTTGTGTTTTTTATGTCGAACAATACTTTTGCCTTATTATTTGAAAAAAGAATGTGATATTTTTCATTTGTTATAATAAGAGCTGTGGGAAGATCGTTTATTACACTGTCAAAAACATGATTTTTTACGAAATTGTTCAAATAGTTGTTATGCAAGTAAATATCCGGCTCAGCTATGGATTTTATATGTCTTACCAAATTTCTGTTTGTCAGTTCAAAATCCAAATCCAGCCTGAACATAAGACTGACCAGCGTATCAAAACTTATTTCCCTGTAACCGATATTTATAATTTTGTGTATGTAATCAGGAACTAGATGAACTTCATTTGGAGTAATGCATATTTGAAAATCTTTGTATTTTGAATTAGCTGCATCCTTAGGGTCATAGGGAACTAAATTTATATGATTCATCCCCAACTCGTAAAGGGAACATAGTGTTTGTACGGCTGTTTCATATGTGTCATTTATTACAAGCACATTTGTATTTTTCGGAATACGAGAGATTTCATAAAGCGGCTGTTTTTTTAGACTCCTGTGCATGATTATGATATTATTATAGTTTGTAATTTTATCTTTTAGAGGATAAAGCATTGTTCCATCCGTGAGTATATAGGCATCTGCACTAATTTTATAATTGATGGGAAGCTCATTTATATAATAATTTTCAACAATTAAATAATTTTCAAAAATCTTCTCAAGATTATCTTTTAAATATGTGATAACTTCCTGATTATCACTGTTTTTATAAATAATTGCAACCTTTTTCATATTGGTCTCCATTATCATAATTTCAATAGTATTACTAAAAAATTTTCAACTTTATTAACTAAAATCTCAATAATCAAAACAAGTTTTATTAAAATTATATGCAAAATATCAGGATGAAATGAGTTGTGACTTGTTAAGACCTGATATTTTGATGTAAAAATTAATATATTTTCTTAAAAAAATATTTTAAAATTTATTTTAAAAAATTATTTTAATTAATTCTTTGAAAAACCCTGGTGTAGCATCTCACTCCCCATGCTTTGCCGTTTCTTATTAGAAACCTCATGGTAGTTCGCTGTGTGTCTGGGTCATCAGCAGTTCTTGCGCTGAAAAGTGTTTCTTCACAATAATGCAATACTAAGTTTTCATCATAATAATTTGCAACTAAATTGGAATCATCATCTTGTGTTACAATGCAATATGAAGGCACAGCTTCTCTGCTTATGTATGTTCCAACAACTGCCTCAGGCATGCTGAATTTTTTTCCTGAAGGTATTGCAAATGCATGAGATGTGTTTAGAGGCAGACCTAATATTAAATTATAGCATGCCCATACAAAAGGCTCTGCAGAAACATCTCCCTGGTTACATAAAGCCGTCATTGAATAACCGCCCATAATTAAACCTCCATGAGTTGAAACGCCATGAAGTCCACCGGAGTGTTCACAAATGACTTTTCCATTTTTTGTTCTTTTATTTAATCCAAAGCAATAAAATGGGTAACGTGTTTCAGGAAATTCATGGCCTATGAGTATTTCCACTGCATGTGGGTCTATAATTTGCCTTCCTTCAAAAATACCGTGTTGTGAAAGCATTTGATAGTATTTTGTAATGTCTCTGGCTGTGGACTTCACGCAGGCACAACCGCGGTAAGGAGGTAGAACGGACCATATTTGATCTGCATACAGCTTCCCTTCATCATCTAAATCAAACAAATCAGCAATATCACCGTTTGCTAAAGCAACAGCTTCTTTGCCGTCTAAATCAAGCACTGTGCGACTCATACCGAGAGGCTTGAATATTCTTTCTTCAAGAAATTTTTCAAGCGTCATTCCTGCAGCTTGGTCAACAACATAAGACAAAAGTGCATAAGCATCATTTGAATAGCTCATGCATTCACCGGGAGCTCCCAAGGGTTCATATGCTCCGCTGTTTGAAATGTAATCTATTATATCATCAATAGTATCCATTTTGTTAGGAGAGCTTTCTCTGAGCTTACGTGCGGCATCAGAATCTCTTCCTGACGTGTTCATTACGATAGACCATTCCAATGGGGGAATAGGAGGTATACCTGCCGTATGCATTGCCAAATGACGCAGGGTTACGCTTTCACGCGGAGTGCCGGGAATGGAAAAATTCGGAAAGTAATTTGTTACCGGGTCTGAGAAACTTAATTTTCCTTCAGTTTCAAGAATTGCACATGCAAGTGCAGTCATAGACTTGCTCATTGAGGCTATGCCATAAATGGTGTCAGTTCCTGCCTTCTTGGTTTTATTCATATCGCAGTAGCCATAACCTTTTTCAAATATAATGCCTTCAGGTCCTCTGATGCATACAGAAATACTTGGATACTGTTTTTCCTCAAATAGTTTTTCTAAATACTCATCAAGTTGTTTTGTATTGTACATTATAATCCCCCTATTAATTTCCACATTTAAGCAAATGGTACAACAAAGAAAATCTGCTGTCAATAAATATATTTTGCTTGGAAAACTTCTAAAATTTGGCATAAATATTGCAAATATAAAATATAGTTTAGTGTGATGTACTCTTAAAAATTAAGGAGAGGCACAACAGACTATACAAAAAAACGTTTACAATACTATGATGCAAAAATTAAAAAAGGAGAGTTTCTTTCATGCGAAACTACATAATTAAAAGATTGGGAATGGGAGTGGTGCTTTTATTTTGTGTATCATTCCTGGTTTTCAGCATGCTGTATCTGATGCCGGGCGATCCTGTGACACTTATGGCAGGGCCATTGGTTAAGGCAGAAAATCTGGAGGGCTTAAGGATTCAGTATGGATTAGACAGGCCGCTGCTTGTTCAATATGCAGAATGGATGACGAACATTATTTTTCATGGGGATTTTGGAATTTCATACAAGTACAGAATAGCTGTGTGGTCATTACTTAAAAATTGCATTCCAATCAGTCTGAAGCTTACAGTTACAACCATGTTAATAAGCACAATTGTAGCTATTCCTCTGGGTCTTATGTGTGCGTATAAAAAAGACAGCTTTTTTGACCGAATTACAGTAAATATATCTTTGGTCTTTACAGCAATACCGTCTTTTTGGTTAGCAGTTTTACTGATGCTGGTTTTTGCAGTCAAGCTGAAGTGGCTGCCTCTAAGCGGTTATGAATCCTGGAAAAATTATATTTTACCCGTAACGACAGGCGTAATTGGAGGACTGGCCAGTACCATTCGTTTGACTAAGTCTGAAGCGTTGGATGTCTTGCGTGAAAAATTCGTGACAACTGCTTACGCAAAGGGCCTGGATAACAATACAGTATTAAAAAGACATGTGCTTCGCAACTCATTGATTGTAATAACAGTAAATATGTTTATGTCATTGCCGTGGTTGATTTCTGGATATATTGTAATCGAAAAAATATTTGGTATACCTGGTATGGGTAATTTGATGATAAATTCAATAATTCAACAGGATTTCAACGTCGTACAAGCATGCATACTGATAATTACCGTACTTACAATAATCTGCAATATTTTAAGCGATATAGTTCTGGGCATCTTAGACCCTCGAATTAGAATTTCAGTTACAGGGGGAGACAAATAATGAATGAAAGTCCATCTAAAGAATTTATAAGTTCATGCTATAAAAATAGAAATTTTGTACTTGGTTTTGTAATGGTATTGAGTGTAATAGTATTGGCCATATTTGCAAAACAAATTGCACCATTTAGTTTTGATGAAGCACATCCCAAAGATATTCTGGTTTCTCCATGCGCAAAGTACATATTAGGTACTGACAATATGGGCAGAGATTTGTTCAGCCGTATTGTTTACGGAAGCAGAATTACTCTTCAGGTTGCATTGCTGGGGGCAGGCCTTCAGCTGGTGTTTGGTGTAACAATAGGTTTGGTATGCGGATATTTTGGCGGATTGGCTGACAGATGCCTTACTTTTGTGGCAGATTTGACATGGTGTATTCCCGGAATGATCATGGCTCTTGCTGTTGTAACTATCATAGGGTCAGGTCTGACAAATGCAATAATTGCCATTGCAATTGTAAACTGGGCATCATACGCAAGAATGGTTCGAGCAAAAACAATGTCTATTAAAAATCAGGCGTTCATTGAAACAGGAATATCTTTCGGCGAAAAATCAATAGCCATTATGTTCAGGTACATTTTGCCGAATATAGTTCCAATACTTATAGTAACTGTATCTATGCAATTGCCGGGCACTATCATGTCAACAACTACACTTAGTTTTCTTGGAGTTGGTTCACAACCGCCGTCACCTGACTGGGGTCTCATGGTCTCTGAAGGAATAAATTTTATATCACGCGGACCATGGCTGTGCATTTTCCCTGGATTAGCACTGGTTTACACAGTATTTGGATTTAATATTTTGGGTGAAGGTCTTAGGGATTTGCTTGACCCAAGAATGAAATCACAATAGAAGGAGACGGATATGGACGAAGAATTGCTTGCGTTAAATAAATTAAGTGTAGATTACAAGGTTAAAGGCGGATATTTGTCAGCAGTCAAAAATGTTTCATTTACAATTAACAAAGGAGAAATTTTTGCGATTGTGGGGGAATCCGGATGCGGAAAATCTACAATAGCCCATTCTATTCTAAGACTTTTGCCTGAACACAATGAAATTATAAAAGGAAATATATTTTTTAACGGTGAAGATTTAAATGATTATACGGAAAAGCAGCTTGAAGAAATTCGAGGACGGGAAATAGGAATGATATTTCAAAACCCTCTTGATTCTCTAAATCCTGTTTATACTACCGGATTTCAGGTAGCAGAAGGGATAATGCTTGACAATGTTTCAAAAGAAGAGGCCTGGAACAGAGTTATAAAAATTTACAATGATGTTAAAATGCCTGATGCTAAAAAACGTGCTCTTAGTTTTCCTCATGAATTGTCAGGGGGGATGAGACAACGTGTGATGATTGCCATGATGATCTCAAGAACTCCTCAATTATTAATTGCAGATGAACCTACCACTGCACTTGATGTAACTATTGAAGCACAAATATTAAGTATTATAAAAACTTTGAGAGATGAATTTAATACTGCAGTCATGCTGATCACTCACAATTTTGGGTTGGTTGCAGAGGTTGCCGATAAAGTAGCGGTTATGTATGCAGGAGAAGTTGTGGAGCAGGGAACTGTATTTGACATATTTGACAATCCAAAACATCCGTACACAAGACTGCTTATGAAGGCATTGCCGAGAAGGGCAAAATCAGAAGGCCGTTTGCAGACAATAGATGGCAGTGTTCCAAGGCTCACAGAAATCAAATCAGGATGCAGATTTGAAAACAGATGCCCATTTGTCATGGACATATGCAAATCTAAAGACCCTGGCAGAAAAGTTGTTACAGAGTCTCATTCATTTTATTGTCATTTAGAAGGTGAGGTGAGGAATAATGAGTGAAGAAGTAATCGAATTAAAAAACCTGAAAAAATATTTTACAATCAGTAAAGGAATAAGCACAAAAAAGATTTATGTAAAGGCAATTGATGATGTTAACCTAAAAATCAACAAGGGTGAAATAATCGGTCTTGTTGGAGAATCGGGAAGCGGAAAAACTACATTGGCCAGAGTGCTGTTAAACCTTACAAAGCCTACCGGCGGAAGCGTTGTTTTTAACGGGGTAAATCTGACTAAGGCTACAAGAAATGAAATGAAAAAATTGCGCACTGAAGTGGCAGTTGTTTTTCAAGACCCAGCATCAAATTTAAACCCCCGTGACACGGTTATGAATTCTATTATGAGACCATTAATACTCCATGGCATGCCAAAAAAAACTGCCAGGCAAAAGGCTATTGACTCTTTAGAGCTCGTAAAAATGGATGTCAGATACCTAAACAGCTATCCTCATCAATTATCGGGAGGTCAATTACAGCGTATTGCCATTGCACGGGCCTTAGTTCTTAATCCGAAAGTTATGATTTTGGATGAACCTACTTCTGCGCTTGATATTTCAGTGCAGGCACAAATACTTAATCTGCTTTTGGATTTGCAGGAAAGCTTTGGACTGACATATCTTGTTATAACTCATGATTTGAATGTAATAAGATACATAAGCGACAGGGTTGCAGTAATGTATCTGGGAAAAATTGTGGAATTTGGTCCTACAGAAGAAGTAATAAATAATCCTAAACATCCATATACAGAAGGTTTGATGGCGGCTTCTCCCATTATGGACCCTCATGACAGGGATAAAGAAAAATATATAATGCAGGGAGATCCCGGAAGTTTAATTAACCTTCCATCAGGCTGTCACTTCCACCCAAGATGTCCATATGCTTCAGAACACTGCAAGGAGGAATCCCCACAAATAATTGTTCTTCCTGACGGACATCAGGTTGATTGCCATAAATATGCTGCTGTGAAAAATATTTAAATATATTGGAACTGTTGCATTAAGTATATTTATGTAATCTTTAACGCAACAGCCTTATATAAATACAAAATTTTTGCTTTAGAGGAGGAAAAATGAAAAAAAATAAGTTTGTCGCATTTGCTTTAATTCTTGCTTTAGTAATTTCCCTTGCAGGCTTAACCGGGTGCAGCACAGGAACAGGAAATGAAGCTTCCAAAGTACCTGCAGAAGGTCAGACATTGATAATTCAAGATTCAGCATGGGAAGGCGTGGACCTGTTCCAGGTATCATCCTGGAATGACATGCAGTGTCTCTTGGCAGACCCTATTCTTGAAAAGGATCCGGATACAGGAGCTGTGCTTCCTGGAATAGCTTCAGATTCTAAGTGGAGCGAAGACGGACTGACATGGACACTTACTTTTCCTGAGGGTATGAAGTACTCCACAGGTGAGCAGGTTGAACCGGAGGACTTTATTGCCAGCGTTGAATATGGTTTGGAAGTAAGCCCATATGCAGAAGGATACCAAACTATTGAGTCCATGGAAGTTGACGGACGCAATGTAATTGTTCATTTGAGCGATTACCAGGCAGATATGCAGTATAATTTCCAAAGCTGCTTTGTAGGTTTAATGGACAAAGATGAAATTGAAAATATGTCTGCTGATGACAAATTGTGGGGATGTCATCCTTACGGAGCATATTATCTTGATGAATATCAGCCTGGAGCATATGCTATCTTAAAAGCAAATGAAGGATATAAAACTCATAACCCAATGCTTAAAAATCAGGGACCATCTCCTGTAAAAACCATAAAGGTTGTGTTCTCAGGTGAAAGCTTTACATTTGCACAGGGTGTTAAAAACGGCGACTATGATGTTTTGTCAACAGTTCCTTCAGAATATTATGAAGAACTGAAGAGTGCAGATAATATTGATATGTTTGAAGCATATGGAGCAGAAGTAAATTACGCTGAAATTAACATGACTGATCCTATTTTCCAGGACATTAACGTTCGAAAAGCAGTTATCCATGCTATAAGCAGAGACAATCTGGGAAGTTATTTAAGTGAATTTGAAAAACCTGCACACAGTCTGGTACTTCGAAAATGTCTGAATTATTCAGAAGAAGCAGTTGATTACTATGACACAAATTATGGATATGACCCTGAACTGTCCAAAAAGCTGCTGGCAGATGCAGGATGGACAGACACAAACAATGACGGGTTTGTAGATAAAAATGGAAGTAACTTAGCATTTGAATTTGATTGCAGAGATTCAGAAACACCAAAGAAAGTTGCTCAGTCACTTCAAATAGATTTGAAGGCAGTTGGTATAGACATGAAGATTAAGACACAAAACTGGTCATATGTTAACCAGGATGTTGTTGACGGCAATTTCCAAATGGCATACTTAGGTCTAGGATGGTCAGAGCCATTCCTGCTGGTAGATAAATTCTGCAACAGAAATGCTAAATGTACAAATCCTGATCCTGAAAACTACAATGCAATGGTTGCTGCAGCAAGAAAGACTGTTGATTACGATGAAATAACAGAACAAATAACTGCTATACAGAAAAAGCTGTTTGATTATTGTACAATTATTCCTCTTATTGACAATAACGGATATCGTTGCTGGAGATCTGAAATACAGGGAATCGTACACACACCTACAGGTGGCTTTTATCTTGGAGATGTAGTTACTGATGCAAACGGCAATTTCAGAAATGTAAAATAATTGCATAATAAAATGGCAAGTGCTTGCGCCCTTGCCATTTTTATATTCTGAAAAATTTATAAATAGTCTCTTAATCCTTTTACTTCTTCAAGATATCCTACAGTGGTCTTCGCATGGTAAAGCGAGCTAATGATTGCTTCTTCAACAGCTTCTACAGAAGCTTCGAAAATCTTGTCTATGCTGTCATCAAAAAACATCTTTGTTTCAAGGATGTCTTTGGTGCTGTAGTGGGGAACCCTGTTTGCAGTAGTAAATGCTATGGCAACATCACCACTGCCGTTTCCCATGTAGGAACCTGTTCTTCCAAGAGAAATAGCAGCTCTTCTGGCTACTCTTTTTAATTGTCTTTCACTTAGAGGAATGTCCGTTGCTATAATAATGATAATAGAGCCCTCATCCTTTTTAATGTCCTGTACTCCTTTTATTTTTATTCCCATGTGGTCTCCGCCGATTATCAGGTTTCCTGAAGAACCGAAGTTTGACATTACCAATGCACCTATGGTGAACTCTTGACCATCAACATTTACGAGCCTGGAGGCAGAACCTAAGCCGCCTTTAAGACCAAGGCAGCACATTCCTGTTCCGCTTCCTACAGCTCCTTCTTCAAAGTACTCTGATGGTGAATTAAGAGCTTTTAATACATCCTCTTCTGTAATGTGAAGACCTCTGATGTCATTTAATCTTCCGTCGTTACATTCTGTGACAAGACAATTTACAGTTCCGGTTGTAATACCAATGTCATTGTTTTGCTCCAGCATATATTTTGTCAAGGCTGTTGCTGCAGTTCCAATACTGAGAGTATTGGTCATAATAATTGGAGTTTCAATTGTTCCCAATTCTTCCACCTGTATTAAGCCCATGCTTTTTCCAAATCCATTAAGTATAGCAGATGAAGCCATAACTTTATCTTGAAAAACATTTCCCTCATGGGGAAATACAACAGTAACACCTGTATTTACATTTTCTCTTTGCAGAGTTACATTTCCGACTTTGACACCTTTTACATCAGTAATAAGATTTTTTATTCCCTTTCTATGTTTTTCATATAAATTTAAGCCACTGTTAATCGGTAGACCCATTTTATCCTCCTTGGTATATTCTTTCTGAAATCAATATAAACAAACCTTATTTCGTATGTTCTCATGAAGACTGTCTAATATGATTATTGCATTTTTTGTGCCAATTTTCATGATCACAATAATTAATAAAAGGCTGTTGGAGGCTGGAAAAAACTTATAAATTAAGGAAATTTAAAATTAATCTTATGCAGTGGCATGAAAATTACTTGTTTAGTCCTGATTATCATACTTTTGTCCTGTTTTAACCGATTGAGACATAGGGGACGGTTCTCAGCGACCATATTAGATGGTCACGAAGAACCGTCCCCTATGTCTGAAGTTAGAGACAAAGTTTAACAATATACTTCATTTTAAATTATTTTTCGTCAACTAATATTTTAACTGAGCATTGGCTATACTTTGTTTTAATAACATTGGAAATTCCAAAGATTATAACTGTTTTATGACACAGAATTAACATAAAAAGCCACATGTTGAGAGGCATTAAAATAAACTTTAAAGAAGTATATATAAAATGCTTTCAAAATATTGAAAATTATGATAAACTATTAACAAAAGCCGATTTGGGGGTAATGAAGTGTTAAATGTACCTATGCATTGTATTGAACTTATATTGGAACAAGCAGGAATCATAGCAATTACAGACAAGTATGCAAGATACACCTTTGTTAACAAAATGTGGCAGCACGATACCGGTATTTCTGAGAAAGAGGCTTTGGGAAAATATGCTCATGAAATTATCGAAGGTTCCAGAGCTATTGCAGCCATAACATCCGGGAAAGTTTTAACTGCGGATATGTTCATTAAAAAAAAGGATGGTACAAGCCTTCCGGGAGTAATGACTTATTATCCGATTTTCAACAGCAACGAAGTTATTGGCTGTTTTATTTACTCTTCATTTGAATCCATGGAACAAGCCTTTGCATTTTCTGAAAAATTGGAGTCAATAACCGCTGAGTATGAGTTTTTAAAGGGTGAAATGAGGAAACGAAGCGGAGTAAAATACAGTGTTGATGATATTATTGGAAAAAGCGATGCTGTAAAATTGCTCAAGGAACACATTTACCAGGCAGGCGCATCAAATTCCACTGTGTTAATAGAAGGTGAAACAGGCACGGGTAAGGAGTTGGTGGCGCACTCCATACATGCCTGTAGCCTGAGAAATATATTTCCTTTCGTAAAGGTAAATTGCTCAGCAATACCGGCAAGCTTGATGGAGTCAGAATTTTTTGGATATGAGGAAGGAACATTTACAGGTGCAAAAAAGGGAGGACAAAAGGGGAAGTTCGAAATTGCTCATTTAGGCAGTATTTTTTTAGACGAAATAAATCAAATGGATATGACCATGCAGCCAAAACTGCTGAGAGTTCTTCAGGAAAAGGAAATTGAGCGAATAGGATCCAGCGAAAGCATACCAATTGATACCCGCGTTATTACAGCTTCAAACACTTCATTGAGGGAAATGATAAGGCGAAATCAGTTTAGAAGTGATTTATACTACAGACTAAACATCATAAATATAGTAATTCCTCCTCTTCGCAGCAGAAGAGAAGATATACCCATTTTGGTTGATAATATGATCGAGAAAATAAGTAATAAAGTTGGCCGGGAAATAGACGGAATTTCAAACAAGGCAATAGAATATCTAAAGTATAGGGACTGGCCGGGAAATATCAGGGAGCTTCAAAATGTCATAGAAAAAGCAATGAATGTTTCAAGAAAAAGCAACTTAAGTTTGGAAGACTTTAAAAAATTCGAATCATATGAGGCCTTTACCTCCGGAAACAGAATTGCAAATGAAGAAATGTCAAGCAGTAATGAGAACGATTCACCACTGATGCTTATGAACAAGAAAAACAACATAGAAAAAAGTACAATTTTAGATGTTTTAGAGATGTGTGAGTATAATAAATCAAAAGCTGCTAAGAAATTAGGAATATCCAGAACACTTCTATATCAAAAATTACGAAAATATAATATTGAAATAGAAGAAGTAATGTAAACAAACATTAACAAAAAAGTGTCAATAAAGTTTACAGTGTACACATGGTGTACACTGTTTTTTTGTCGAATTTTTGTTTTTATTTTACGGGTGTAAATATATTTTAACCTATATGTAGGTTGATTTATGTGGATTTGCATGCTTGAATAAAATGTAAAAATATTATCAGTCATGGACTTGGCACAGTCCTTGCTCTTAATTTATTGCGTTAAGAAAATAACAAATTATATCAAATTTTAAAGAAGGAAGGTAATAGTATGTTTGATTTCACAGACAGACAACTGGAACTTCAACAAAGAGTTCGTAAATTTGTTAACGAAAACATTTTTCCGAACCTTGAGTTGATCGATAAAGGTGAATATCAAGAAGAGCTCTTTAAAGAATGGTGCAAAACCGGACTGGTTACCTTGGTTGCCCCTAAAGCTGTTGGAGGTATTGAGCTTGATACAAAAAGCTGTGCCATTGTCATGGAAGAATTAGGTTATGGCGATGTAGGGGTGGCAACCGGGTTTGGAGCAAACAACCTTGGTTCATATCCACTTTTGATTTCAGGAACTCTGGAACAGCAAAAACAACATTTCGGACCTATTTTGGAAGGAAAATATGGTGCATTCGCACTTACGGAGCCTGGAGCAGGTTCTGATGCCGGTGCCGTAGCAACTACAGCTGAAAGAAAAGGCGATGAATATATTTTAAACGGTACAAAATGCTTTATTACGCAGGGAGGATTTGCAATTGATATGCAGTCATCCATGGTAGTATTTGCATCAACTGACAGAACCTTGGGCAGCAAGGGGCTGAGTGCATTCCTTGTAAAAGGAGGAACACCTGGAATAAGAGTTGGTAAGATTGAAGATAAGATGGGAATAAGAGGTTCTCAGACAGTTGAGCTGGTTATTGAAGATTTGCATGTTCCTGCATCATCACTGCTGGGAGAAGAAGGCGATGGAATGAAAATTGCCATGAAGACGTTGGACTCCGGAAGATTAATGGTTGCAGCACAGGGAGTAGGATGCGGACAAAGAGCATTGGATTTGGCAGTGGATTATGTTAAAAAGCAAGTTGAAGGGGTTAAGCCTTTAGCTAAGCAACAAGCTATTGCTTTTAAAATTGCAGAAATGGAAGCATCAGTTGAAGCTGCAAGACAACTGGTTTACAGGGGAGCATTTTTAAAGGACAATAAACAGCCATACTCTCACCACTCTGCGATTACAAAGCTATTTGCAACTGAAATGGCTATGAACGTAGCAAACTCAGCTATGGAAATCATGGGTTCATATGGTTACTCAAAAGAATCAGGAATCGAAAAAGTTTGGAGAGATGCAAGAATTCTCTCAATATATGAAGGAACAAATCAAGTACAAAGACTTGTTATATCAGGCGGATTGCTTAGATAGAAAGCGGGAGGTGTGAAAAGATATGGAATTATATAACAACAGTCAATTAATCAGAAAGAGTATGGCAGACTTCAGTAAAGCAGTGTTAGAGCCTATTGCTTACGAAGATGACAGAAATGCAAGATTTCCAAAAGAAATAATAAAAGAGATGGCAAATAAAAATTACTTCGGATTGACCGTATCAGAAGAATTTGGCGGAAACAAGTCAGACTTTACAAGTGTAGCTGTAATGGCTGAAGAGCTTGCTAAAGCAAATGGTTCTGCTGCAGTAATATCAATTGCTCATGTTATTTCAGCAGCCCATGCCATAGAAAAGTATGGAAATGATGAGCAAAAGAAAGCTTACCTGCCGGACATTGTATCAGGCAATAAGCTGGGAGGATATGCTTTTATTGAACCAGGTGCTTCCATAGCAGCAGGTGCTAATAAGGTAGTTGCAGTTAAAGAAGAAGGATATTACTTGCTCACAGGCAAGAAGACACTGGTGGCAAATGGTGGGGAAGCGGATGTGTATGTTGTCATAGCACAGACAAATGCAGAAGAAGGGTTAAAAGGTCTTTCTGCTTTCATAGTTGACTGTGATGAAGTTAAAGCAGCAAAAAACATCGATAAGCTTGGATTAAGGTCTTTCCCTACAGCAGAACTGGAATTCAACAAATCAAAAGGCCAGCTGCTTGGCAAGGAAGGTGATGGGTTAAAAATTGCAAATGAAATCCAAGCCCTTTCAGATATTGCTCATGCTGCCATTGGAGTAGGTATTGGTAAAAAAGCATTGGAAGAATCAATAAAACACAGCAAGACCAGAGTACAGTTCGGTTTTCCTATCAGCAAACTGCAGGCTGTACAGTGGATGTTAGCTGAAATGGCAGAAAAAATTCATACTTTAGACACACTGGCTTATTCTGCTGCTAAGAAAGTTGATGCAGGCGAAGATTATATGAACGAATCTGTTTATCTGAAGATGTTCGCTCAGAAAGCAACATTTGAAATAGGAACAAATGCAGTTCAAATACACGGCGGAACAGGATACAGCAGAGAAGCAAATATTGAAAGATACTTCAGAGATCTCAGAGGATTGTTTAACTTTGACAGTATCAATGAATATCCACAAAAAATCATAGCAGGCAATTTATTAAAATAGATTACCAAATTTAAAGGAGGTGCCTTAATGAACATTTTACACGAATTTGAGTATTTTAAACCAAAAAGTAAGAAAGAAGCATTAGAACTGGTAAAGGGTAAAGGCAGCAGTGCAAAGGTCTTAGCCGGCGGTACAGATTTGATCATCCAAATGAAAGAAAAGATGATTAAGACTGATGCAATAATTGACATCAGTGATTTGGAAGAATTAAAGGGCATTAAGTGTGAAGAAGGTAAAGGAGCAGAAATTCTAGCTTGCACAAAGTTAGTAGATATAGAATTTAATGCTGATCTTAAGAAAAAATATCCTGCTTTAACTTATGCAGTAAGCCAGCTTGGTTCAAACCAGGTAAGAGTTATGGCAACAATGGGAGGTAACTGCTGTCACTCATCACCGGCTGCTGAAACTCCTGCTCCATTGTCAGCTCTGGGAGCAAAAGTTGTATTAGCAAGTCTTGAAGGAGAAAGAGAACTCGCTATAGAAGAATTCATTCAAGGAAACCGTAAAAATGCTCTTAAAGAAGGAGAAATACTTTATAAATTCATCCTTCCTGAGCCGGTTAAAAAATCTGCATGCAGATATGGACACATTGGTCTTAGAAATGCAATGGAAATAGACTGTGCAAACATGGCTGCTAACATTGAATTGGAAGAAGATAAAAAAACCATAAAGAATGTTAAGCTTGTAATGGGATCAGTTTCTATAAAACCTCTGGTTTCAGAAGCAGTGCCAAAAGTACTGATTGGTAAGAATTTGACTGAAGAACTCATTGCTAAAGCTGGTGAAGCTGCTCAAAGTGAAGCAAAACCAATTTCAGACGTGAGAGCATCAGCGGAATACAGAAAAGACGTAATAGGCGCTTTAGCACGCAGACTCGTCAAAGAAGCTTATGAAGCTGCAAAGGAGGCGTAAAGATGAAAAAACAAATTATTAAATTAGATATTAATAATCAGATTTATGAAGTAATGGTATCTCCTACAGATCTTCTTGTAGACGTTATAAGAAAACAAATAGGTCTTACTGGTACTAAAAAAGGCTGCGGTCAGGGAGACTGCGGAGCTTGTACTGTGTTAATAGACGGAAAAGCTCAACTATCATGTTTGATGCTGGCAATTGCAAGCGAAGGCAAAAAAATAACCACAATTGAAGGAATTGCAAACCAGGAAACTGGTGAGCTGCATCCATTGCAGCAGTCATTCCTTGATCATGGGGCAGTACAATGCGGTTTTTGCTCTCCAGGTATGATTTTATCATCAAAAGCTTTGATAGATGAAAACCCACAGCCTACAGAAGAAGATATTAAACATGCACTGGAAGGAAATCTATGTCGTTGCACAGGTTATGTATTAATTCTTGAAGCAGTCGAGTCATATGTAGAGGCTCTTTCTAAAGGGGAGGTGTAAAAATGGGTAAAATGTATGAAGTATCAAATAAGTACAACAACTACAAGGAATATCAAAGAGAGTTCACAGAAGTAGGAAGAAGTATTCCTCGTTTGGATGGACCTGCAAAGGTTACAGGTAAAGTTCAGTACACAGATGATTTGGTTTTACCAAGAATGGCATACGGTAAAATTTTAAGAAGCCCTCATGCTCATGCAAACATAAAGAGCATTGATTACAGCGAAGCGCTAAAACTTGATGGAGTTTTGGCAGTAATAACAGGCGAAGACTGCCCGATACCTTATGGTATAGTGCCTCATAATGCTAATGAACATGCACTGGCAGTGGGAAAAGTTCGTAACTGGGGTGAAGGCGTCGCAGCAGTTGCAGCTCTTGATGAAGCTACAGCAGAAAAGGCTTTGGAACTTATCAAGGTTGAGTATGAAGTTTTGGAAGCAATTGTGGATCCAAGAGAAGCTGTTAAAAGAGATGACCTGAGAATTCATGAAAATCATCCAAACAACATTGCTTACGAAGGAACTCAGGTTTACGGCGATCCTGAAAAAGCATTGGCAGAATCAGATTTCATAATTGAGAAGGAATTTTATTCTTCATATGTAAATCATGGATTTATTGAAACTCAATCTGCAATTTCAGATTTTGATCCAAACACAGGAAAATTACATATGTATGCAACATGCCAGGTTCCGCACTACACTCATCAACAATTGGCAAAAGTGCTGGAAATGCCTATGAACAAAATAAGAATTACAGTTCCTTTAATAGGCGGTGGATTCGGAGGAAAGGGTGTTGCTTCACAAGCAGATTTCTGCTCTGCACTGCTTTCCAGAAAAATAGGAAAACCTGTTAAAATAACATATGAAAGAAGCGAAGTATTTGCAACAAACAATGGTCGTCATCCATGCTACATGAAATTCAAAATGGGATTTGACAAGGATGGAAAGATAACTGCTGTTGATTTCAATAACTTGATGGATGGAGGAGCTTATTCTGGCTGGGGTATAGTTGTGTTGTTCTACACAGCTTCCATGGTTCATATTCCTTACATGGTTCCTAATGTTAAGTTTGATGGTAAAAGAGTATTCACAAATAAACCAACATGCGGAGCACACCGTGGTCTTGGTGGTGTTCAGCCAAGATTTGCTATGGAACAGATGCTTGATGAAGCTGCTGAACATTTCGGCATGAGCCCTTATGCAATAAGAAAACTAAACGCAGTTGAATCCGGTTATACAGCAAAGAGCATGATGTATGTACCTCATTCAGAATATAAGAAGTGTCTGGATGAAGCTGTTGAAAAATCAGGCTTCCTTGAAAAACAAGGGAAACTGCCATATGGTAAAGGTATTGGTATTTCAGGCGGTTACTATATTTCAGGTACATCATATACTTTATATTTATCTTACAAACCACATACAGTTGCTACAATCAAAATAGATGAAGAAAACGGAGTTACATTGTTCTGCGGAGCTACTGATATCGGTCAGGGTGTTGATACAGTTATGGCTCAGATGGCAGCAGAAACACTGGGTGTTAAGACAGAAGATGTTAAGATAATCCCAAGAGACACTGAAATATCTACATTCGACCTTGGAACATTTGCAAGCCGTCTTACATTTGCAACAGGCTGGGCAATTAGACAGGCTGCAGAAAAAATAAATGCTGAATTGTTCCCTGTAGCTGCTTCAATCTTAAAGTGCAGAGGCGATGAAATAGCAGTTAAGGACGGATACTTCTATTCAATATATGAACGTGAAGGAAAAAAAGGAAGAAACAGAGAAGTTCTGTGGACAGATGTTGTAACAATGTACATCGAATCAAATGGTCCTTTAACTTGTTCAGGACAATTTACTCCTCCTAGACGTAAAGGAATTCAGCAGGGAGGTAACATTGGACACTCTCCAACATTTGGTTTCAGTGCTCAGGTTGCTGAAGTAGATATAGACTTGGAAACTGGAAAAGTAAATGTAGTTAAAATAACTGAAGCAGGTGACTGCGGTCAGCCTATAAACCCAATGAGCGTTGAAGGTCAGGTTCACGGTTCAATCCAAATGGGATTAGGTCAAGCATTGTATGAAGAAATGCAGATAGCTCCTGATGGAAGATTCCTGAATCCTTCACTTCATGACTATAAGATGCCAACAATAAGAGATATGCCAAAAATTGATGCAAATATTGTTGAAGCTTATGACCCGTCAGCTCCATACGGCGGCAAGGAATCAGGAGAAGGCCCTATTCAGCCAACAGCTCCGGCAATATTCAATGCAGTCTACGATGCTATTGGTGTTAGATTTACAGAAATGCCATTGACACCTGAAAAGGTATTAAATGCAATCAAGGCACAAAAGGCAAAATAAATAAGCTTGCAAGAAAATTCATGATAGACCCTTAGCGGCAGTTAAATGCTGCCGCTTACCCTAAAATATAAATAGTTGAGCAATATAAGAGAGGTAGTTATGAGAGAATTTAAATTTAGAGCTTGGGACGATGAAGCAAAAAAAATGTATGCTCCTGAAGAATTAGAGCAGCCGGATGTGGCTGATGACACTAAAAAGACTATTTATTGTTACCTGTCATACGGCGTTTTGCAGATATATGATTTCAGGGAAAAAGATCCCATAGAATTTGTCCCCATGCAGTCAACTGGATGGTTTGACAAGAATCAAAATGAAATATATGAAGGCGACATAGTGCAAATTCAAGATACTATATATCAGATAATTTGGAGTGAAGATATTTCGGGTTTCATACTGTTATCTGTAGAAGGAATAATCATGATGGGCGGAGACTATATTGCAGATGAAATAGATATAATCGGCAATATTTATGAAAATCAAGAGTTAATAAACTATAGATATTAGGAGGGAAACATGCGCATAGATGAAAAGGAGTTCCTCCTGGAAATTATAGATGGTAAAAAGATGGATTTTTATCTGGAAGATGATATGTTCGAGATAGAAGGAAGAGCAAAGAAAGAAAATGACGAAATTATTATAGAGGTTCTGGATGGAGTAGGACATGTGCTGGAAATCTGCGGTCAATACTTAAAGCTCATAGACAGGGCAAACTGTCTGTATGCCAGGAGATTGGATACAGATAAAATATTTCAAATGGAAATAAACAGAGTATATGACAAGCTGACTAATCCTGCTGCAGAGGATTTTATGAAAATGAGCAATCTTGGTGTTGAACAATTCTTCAAGAAACAAACAGATACATTGGTGTGGTTTGACACTGATCAAAAGAAATGGGTTATAGAGCTGAATAAGATAAATATGTATTTCAGCGGTGACAGATACTATTATGATACTGTCAACGAATTGTTTGAAGAAAACAAGGAGCAAATGGCAGGAGTATGGCAGGCCGTTTATTACAGTTCAGAAGCAGAATCAGCCTGATGAGAGGAATAAAAAAATGGGAAAGGTAGTTGTTGAAACAAATTATACAAGGTTTAAACCAGTTGGGCAAAATGATATGTGTGCAACTTGCCCATCCAGCTGCAAGACTTCTTGTGCCAGGGTGCTCATGCAAAGCCACGAGATAGACGAAGAAAAAGATTTTAAAGATTTTAAAGTAACTTTTAATGTTAATAATTTATCAAAACATGTTGAGGACTAGATATATGACCTACATGGTAGGTTTATATAATGCTTTATCATTTTATAAAAATCGGAGGTTAACATGGATTTAAAAAAGAAAAGGTGGTTTATCTTAGGAGCAAGTTTGCTAATCAATCTTTGCATCGGGTCGGGTTATGCCTGGAGTGTTTATGCAGGCCCTTTGAGCAAATTGTTTGGCTGGACTGCTGCTGCAACAGCAATGACATTTACAATAGCAAACGCAATCAGCCCAGTCTGCATGATTACGGGCGGAAAAATTCAGGATATGTTTGGGCCTAAATGGGTAATTTTTGCCGGAGGAATTTTGTTTGGCGGCGGAATTATCTTATCAGGATTCACAAAATCAATAACCTGGATATACATAAGCTATGGAATAATGACCGGTCTAGGTATGGGATTGGTTTACAGCTGTACCATTGCCAATACTGTTAAGTTTTTTCCTGACAAGAGAGGGCTTGTGGCTGGTCTCGCAACAGCAGGTTACGGCTTTGGCCCGGTTCTGCTGGCTCCGATTTCTCAAAGCCTGATTGCAAGTTACGGAGTTCTGCATGCTTTCAAAGTTTTAGGAATTGCATACCTGTTTATTATAACCATTGGTTCTCAATTCATTCAAAAAGCACCTCAGGGTTATAAACCTGAAGGCTGGGAGCCTCCGGCAGCAACAGCCACATCAGCTGTTACAGGCAAAGACAAGTCATGGTCACAAATGCTAGCTGATCCGTTATTCTATATACTTCTGTTGATGCTGACAATTGGAGCGACTTCCGGTTTGATGATAATCAGCCAGGCTTCACCTATAGCTCAGGAAACTGTAGGCGTTAATGCTGAAAGAGCAGCTTTTGCAGTAAGCTTAGTTGCAGTTGCAAACATGGCAGGAAGAATCACATGGGGTGCAGTTTCAGATAAAATCGGAAGATACAATGCATTGCCTATAATGTACTTGATTCTGGCTGCAGCAATGTTCATGCTGACTATGGTCGGAACAGGACAGTTTGCAATGTTTGTGGCAGTAACAATGGCAGTGGGCTTTTGCTTCGGAGGATTCATGGGAGTATTTCCTGCTTTGACAGCTGACTGCTTTGGTGCAAAGAATAATGGAGTCAATTACGGATTTATGTTCAGCGGTTTCGCCCTGGGAGGATATATTGGTCCAATCATGGCAGCTACAATAAAAGCCGGAAATAACGGCGATTATACGAAAGCATTTTTAATTGCTGCAGCAATGAGCATTTCCGGAATTTTATTTTCATACATTGTGAAAAAAATTCATAAATCAGAGTTAGAAAAAGAGAAAAAGATTGCCAGAGTGTAATTGTATGATGTAAAGGGTGTGAAAATATGAGCATAATTGATAGCAGCAGGAGAATTAAATTTGAAATAGTCCATGTTGACAGTATACCATGCAGCCTGGTTGGTCAAAAACTGGTATATACACTTGAAGGAGCTCTTGTATCAGAACCGTTGAAAATGAAGTGGCCAATGCCATGGATAGAGTGTGAATTTGAAAAAATTGCTAAGAGTATGGAAAAAATTTCAGTAAAGATCACTAAAAGAGTTTATAACCCGGATGAACCAGATCAGTATGTGGATGTTGTAATATCCAGTTTTATTGATATAACCATACCTCAGCTGGCAGACGATGTTGCTGATTTTTATTCGAAGTGTGAAGCATTGATTAACCATACGGGAAAAAGGCGCATAAAGTATCATGATTTTAAGCAATTATATACAAATTTAGCTAAGGGGCTCATATCTATAGGATTGGAAAAAGGTAATAATGTGGCGGTCTGGGCTGTTAATTCACCGGAATTTGTAATATCACAATTTGGAATCATTAAGGCAGGAGGAATTTTTATACCCATGAATGCCTATGAAAAACAAGTTAGGATGGAAGAACTGCTGTTAAACTCAGATACACATACTCTGATCATGCAGGTGGGAGCCAAGGCTACTGAAAATATAGAACTGCTGTATAAAATTTGCCCAGAGTTAAGTGAAAGCATACCGGGACAACTAAAATGTCCGAGATTTCCAAAACTAAAAAACGTAATAGTCATAAGCGGTGTTGAATATCCCGGCACATTCAGATGGGCCGATATTCTGGAACAAGGTGAAAAATTGAAGACTGAACTTCTTGATGAAAGGCAAAGTAGTCTATGTGTTGACGATGTTGCACAAATAATCTATACATCAGGGAGTACGGGCAATTCAAAAGGTGTGATGCTAAGCCACGGTAACATAGTAGAAAATGCAAATGCCATGGCTTCGTTGATGGAATTGACCAACAAAGACGTAATGTGCGTTCTGGCTCCGTTGTTTCACTGCTTTGGAAGCATAGCCTGTACTATGGCCGCTGTCAGCAGAGGATGTTCCATGGTCTTGGTTAATAAATTTAAAACAGATATAACCCTTTCCTTGATTGAAAAGGAAAAGTGCACAGTCCTTTCAGGAGTACCTACTTTGTTTATTTCATGCATAGAGCAAGTGCAGAAAGAACATTATGATATATCATCATTGAGAACCGGAATAATAGCAGGTGCTTCGTTTTCTGTTCAAGTGCTTAAGGATATAAAGAACATACTTGGTATAAAAAATATAATACCTTCCTATGGCCTGACTGAAGCTTCTCCTTGCGTGAGTGCACTAAAAGCAGGAGATGAATTCCATGAAAGTTCTGTAGGACATCCCATACCGGGAGTTGAAGTAAAAATAATCGATATATTATCAAAACAGGAAGTCAAAGACAGAGAAAGCGGAGAAATCCTGGTAAGGGGATACAATGTAATGAAGGGCTACTACCATATGGTGGAGGAGACCCAAAATATTATAGACAGCGAAGGGTGGCTTCACACAGGAGATATCGGATTCATTCATGAAAGCGGCTGCTTATGCCTCCGAGGCAGATGCAAAGACATTATCATACGTTGCGGTGAAAATATTAGTCCAAAAGAAATTGAAGACTTCATAGTAACTCATAAAGACGTGATGGAAGTACATGCCGTGGGAGTTCCCGATTATTTAAATGGTGAAGAAATAATGGTATTTATAAGACTAAAGGAAAATTCAGCAATTACTGAAAAAGACATCAAAGATTATTGCAGGGGAAAAATTGCATCAAACAAAATACCTAAGTACATCAGCTTCATAGATAAGTTTCCGCAGTCAGAAACAGGTAAGGTTTTAAAAAAAGATCTGAAAAAGATTGCTGCAGAAATCATAGAAGGAAAAGTTAATAAAAGAATTTCAAAAAAAATTAAGGAGTGAAGATTATGGCGAAAGTTATAACAGCAAAAGAGGCAGCTGCCTTATTTCAAGACAATATGACTGTATGTTCTGCAGCATTTGGTTTGGCAGGATGGGCTGAAGAAGTTGCAGTGGCAGTAAGAGAAAGATTTGATGAAACAGGACATCCAAATAATATCACCCATACTCATGCAGCAGGTGTAGGCAACTGGGGAAGAGGACCCAGGGGAGAAAGAGGAGAATGTGTATGGGCAGTAGACGGGCTAATGACAAAATTCATAGGCTCACATGCAGGGTCATCACCTACTGTTATAAAACAAATAAATGAAAATAGAATTATGGCATGGAACCTTCCTCTTGGAACATTGATTCAACTTTACCATGAGCAAGGCAGAGGATCTGCAGGATTATTATCTAAGACAGGACTTGGAACATTCATTGATCCTCGTTTTGACGGCGGTAAGCTAAATCAGCTGACAAAAGAAAAAGGCGAGGAAATTATTGAATACATTCCTGATTTCAGAGGAGAAGAGTATCTTTTTTACAAGGCTATTCCTATTGATATAGCTCTTATGAGGGGAACTACTGCAGATGAAAACGGCAATGTAACCTGTGAAAAAGAAGCGTTGAATTTGGAAATGCTTTCTGTTGCTCAGGCAGCAAAAGCTAATGGTGGAATTGTAATTGTACAGGTTGAGTCTCTGGCTAAGGCAGGTTCATTAAATCCAAAACTGGTAAAGGTTCCAAGTATTTATGTAGATTACATAGTAGTGGCTGAACATCCTGAAGATATTATGCAAACACAAGGAACTTCATTTAACAGGGCATTTACAGGTGAAATCAGAGTTCCTCTTGAAGGCAGCATGGATCCTATTCCATTGGATGAGAAAAAGGTTATGCTCAGAAGATTGACAATGGAAATAAAGCAGGGCTACAAGTGTAATTTTGGTATAGGCACTCCAACATATACAGGAAATGTCATGGCAGAAGAAGGATGCTCAAATGCAATAACTATGATTTCCGAGTCAGGAAGCATCGGCGGTTTGCCGGGAGGAGGAAATGATTTTGGTGCTCACTGGAACATTGAAGCATCCTGTGATCAGGGTGACCATTTTAGTTTCTTTGACGGCGGCGGTCTGGATTTAGGTGTGTTCGGCTTAAGTGAAGTTGATAAGGACGGTAATGTTAATACAAGTCTTTTGAATGGAAAGATTATGGGTGTTGGTGGTTTTGCCAACATTGCAGCAACTGCAAAGAATGCATTGTTTGTAGGAACATTTACTGCAGGCGGACTGAAGTGCAATGTTGAAAACGGCAAGATGGTAATTGAACAGGAAGGCAGATTTAAGAAATTTGTTCAAAGTTGTCCTCAACTCACATTTAATGCTGAACAATCTTTAAAGAAAGGCAACAGAATTTTATTTATAACTGAAAGATGCGTGATTGAAAGAACTTTAGAAGGAATGGTTTTAACAGAAATTGCTCCTGGAATAGACTTGCAGACTCAAATTATCGATCAAATGGGATTTATGCCAATAATTCCTGAAGGCGGACCAAGACTCATGAATCCAGAGCTGTTCCTTCCAAAATGGGGAAAACTAAAAGGTATAATGGATAATAACAAATAAAAAAGCTCTCAACTACTATTTCTTTAGTTAGAAAATCGAGCTAATGTTCGGTTTTCTAACAATTTTAGACAAGCGTTATGTAAATAAAAAAATAACGGGTGATTGAATGGATAATGTACGCAACATATACGTGGTGAGACATTGCCAGCCGTCCTTCAGCAGCAGCAAGAAATTCTGCATTGGCAAACTGGATATACCTTTAAGCCATGAGGGAAGAGAACAAGCAAAGAATCTGCTGAGTTATTTTTCTGATAAGAAAATAAGTTCCATTTACTCAAGCAATTTAAAAAGGGCACGGGAAACAGCTGAAATTCTGGCAAACAATGCAGTAGTTCCAATTATTAAAAGCGAATTTTCAGAGATAGACATGGGTAAGTGGGATGGACTCACATTTGATGAAATTAAATTTCTTTACCCTGAGGAATATAAAAAAAGGGGTGAAGATTTTGAAAATTATGTTGTTGACGGAGGAGAAAGCATAAAAGACTGCCAAAGTCGTGCCATGAGTGAATTGTACAAAACATTGAATGAATCTTCAGGCAACATAATAATAGTAACTCATGCAGGAGTCATAAGAGCAATGTTATCATCAGTGGAAGGAATCAGCATCTGCGAAGCGTTTAGTTATAAAATTGATTACGGCAGCGTAAAACAGTTTGTTGTGAAACATCATGAGCTGCAAAGGAGTGTTATATGGAATTTTTAAGAAAATTGAAAACATTGAAAGAATCAGGAACAAGCAAGGACAATATTATAATCACAGTGATGACGGGAGACTATACAAATTCAAAAGCAATAGTGTCTCAAGGAGAAATTACATATACAAACAATGAAAAATACAACTGGAAAAGTATAATTGGCATTATTCCCAAGAATAAAAAAAGTCAATTAGTAGAAATGAACGGTGAAAAAATATATATAGAATTCATGAAAAATAAATACAGTGTTGTAGTATGCGGAGCAGGACACATATCAATATCAATAATTAAAATGTGCAATCTGCTTGATTTACCGGTGACGGTAATTGATGACAGAATTACATTCGTAAACAATGCAATCAATGCAGGTGCTGATTTTACAGTTTGCGAACCTTTTGAGAAAGCACTGGACGGAATAAATGGAGACAGCAGCACATTTTTTATAATAGTTACAAGAGGCCATCGATACGATCAGGAGTGCTTAAAGAAAATAATAAATAAAGACAATGCATACATTGGCATGATAGGAAGCAAAGTAAGGGTCGGAAAAGTTCTGAATGGACTGGAGGAAGAAGGAATTTCCAGAGATAAATTAAATAAGGTATATACACCCATAGGATTAGACATTGGAGCAGAAACTCCGGCTGAAATTGCAGTTGCAATAATGGCTCAGATCATAGATGTTAAGAATAAGGAAACAGGGTCAAGCACATATTCAGATGAGCTGTTAGATGGAATTATGGATGAAAGTGTTAAGAAAATTCCAAAGGCTCTGGTTACCATAGTATCAAGAAAAGGTTCTGCACCCAGGGAAGTTGGCACTAAGATGGCAGTTTTAAAGGATGGCACCATGATAGGAACAATTGGGGGAGGCTGTGTAGAAGCCGGCATTCGACAGGTTGCATTTTCAAGCATGGACCAAGGTGTCAGCAAACTTGTACAGGTTGATATGACAGGACGAGAAGCAGAGGATGAAGGAATGGTCTGCGGGGGCATTGTGGAAATATTTGTAGAGCCCTTAATATAAAATTTTGCATGGCGTATGAGGAGTGATTAAGTGAAACACTTATTTCTTTCAGGCAGCATCAATGTTGGAAAAAGCACAATAATTCAAAACATTGTAAATAATATGGAAATTGACAAAGAAGAAATCGGCGGCTTCTATACAAAGGCATACATAAGAAACGGCAAGGTAGCAGGATTTTACATGGAACCCATAAACTATAAACTGAAAACACCTGATATTTATGAAAGGTTAATCGGATACACGCCTGACGGAAAAATGTGGCTGGGGATGGACTCAACATTTGAAAGCTTTGGAACATCCATACTTGATTGCTGCCTGATAAATGACTACAAACTCATAATCATGGATGAACTTGGTTTTTTTGAAAACAACGCCATATGTTTTCAAGAAAAAGTTCATGAAGTGTTATCAAGCAATAATAGAATTATTGGGTGCATAAAGACTTTATCAACACCTTTTATGGACTCCATAAGGAAACGAAAGGATGTGGAAGAGATTGCAGTTACTAGAAAAAACAGAGACTCAATTGCTCATGAACTCTCAGAAAAGTTTGTGCTGTAAAAATCATACATCCAAATTCAGCTGGGACAGTAAAAGTATGAATTGGTATCTCTTATCAGAAAAACTTACAAGATATCATAAGAATTCCGTAGAACTGTTAAAACCTTATACTGACGGATGCAAGACAGTCTTGGATATTGGCTGCGGTGGAGGAGGATTTTCCTTGGAGTTTGCAGAAAAAGGATTTGAAGTTACCGCCATAGACAAATCTTCTTTGGTTGTAGAATCGCTTAATGAAAGAGCACAAAAAAGGAAGCTTGAAAATCTGGAAGTATTGAATGTTTCATTTGAAGAGTATGATTTTAAAAAGTGTTATGACGTTGTATTTTTAAGCTATATGATGGGACTGGTAAATGAATTCAATATTGATGGAATTCTCAAACATGTCAGCAAGCATTTGATACTGGTATTGCCATTAACAACCACAAAGAGTGACTTTGCTGTTGATGAACTGTACCGTGAACTTGGAATAGACATAAGAAATCTGGAACAGTTAAATTACTTGAGTTTCATTGATATTCTTGACAGAAGGAATATTAATTATGAAATTGAAATGACAGGTGCTGAATTCGGCCAGCCCTTTAGTACCTGCCATGAAGCAGTGGATTTCATATATCATTATTTTAATCTGCCTAAAGAATGCAAAAGAAAAGTGGCTCACTGGCTGAACAGGAAACTGCTCAGGATAAATGATTTGTATTACTTACCCAACAACAAAAAAAGCGTTATGATAATTATATAATAATAGGAAGGAAAAAGAAGATGAAAGAAAAGTTTGAATTGAGAGAAATGATTTATATTTCATTGTTAGCAGCAACTGCAACTGTTTCAAAGGTTCCCATAAGAATATTGTCAAACTTTTTAACCAGCTCAATTGGTCTGCCTGGAGGAATTATCGGCGGAATATACTATATGTTTTGGATTGTGGCTGCATGTGCCGTAGTCAGGAAACGTGGAACAGCTACATTGTTTTGTGCAGTACAAATATTTGTAACAATAGCCACGTCCAGCATGCCGGTTATCAAACTTATAACATACCTTCCTCCTGGAATAGCTATTGACTTATTTTTGATTGCTTATGGGAAATTTGAATACAACAAGGGAATTATGATGATTCTTGGTGCAATTGCCAACAGTGCCGGAGCATTAACCCAGGCAGCACTGCTGATGAATCTTCCTTTGGCTGCAGTTGTTGTAAGTACATTGACATCTGCTTTTTCCGGCGCTGCAGGAGGTTATTTTGCATATATGGTTGTTTCAAGAATTGTGAGATCATCAGTGACCCATGCAAGTTAATTGAGTTAATGACCACTTAGAATGAGGTGATTGTATGTCTTTAAAAATTATTGTTTGCGTGAAACAGGTTCCTGATATGGAGAAAATAAGGTTCTTCTATGATAATGGCATTGTAGTGGAAAATCTCTACAATGTATTAAACAAAGATGATGCAAGTGCGCTGGAAGAATCTTTAAGAATCAAGGATACACAAAAAGATACGCACATTACAATAGTGACTATGGGCCCGGGAGAGTCAAAGGATGCAGTGCTTGAATGTCTGGCACTAGGTGCAGACGATGGAGTTGTAATCACAGATGAAGCATTAGCTGATTCTGACACTTTAGTGACTGCTGAGGTTTTATCAGCGGCAATTAGGAAAATAGGCGATTATAACGTGATTTTCACTGGCAGGCAGACAATAGACGGCGGCTCGTCACAGGTGGGTCCGCAGTTAGCAGAACTTCTGAATTTGCCGCAATTAACCAATATTGTTAGTCTGAACGTGGAAGATGATGGAAAGTCAATAATTGCAAAAAGGGCACTGGAAAATACTTGCGAAACGGTTTTTTTGCAAATGCCGTGTCTCTTGACAGTATCAAATGAGTTTACCAAGCCCAGGGGCATGTCATTAAAGGGTATACGGGATGCAGGTAAAAAAGTTGTGAAAGTGTGGACGGCAGATGATTTAGGTCTCAAAATAAATTTCAGTGGGTATGGCTGTTCTCCTACAAGGGTGAAGCAAATATTTATGCCCACTCATAAAAAAAGAGGCAGGCTTATTTGTACCGAAGACGAGGAAGAAGCTGTGCATGAATTGTTGAAGGAACTGAAAGGCAGCAGGGTGAATTATGAAATATGATAAAATTGGTGCTGTGATTGTTGCAGGAGGATTATCTTCCAGGATGAAGGACTATAAACCCCTCTTGAACATAGGAAGCAAGACTATGATTGAAACAACAATAGAAAATTATCAGAACATCGGTATTAAAAACATTGTAGCAGTAACAGGGCACCGTGCTGATGACATTGAGAAAAAGCTTGCTGATTGTAATGTACAGACAGTGAGAAACCATGACTATAAAAATACTCATATGTTTGATTCCATTTGCATCGGTTTAAAAGAGCTAAAAAACAGTGTGGATATGATTTTTGTAACACCTTCGGACAGCCCTTTTGTGCAGAAACACACACTTAAAAAAATGATTGAAGAAATGGAAAACAACAGTTTGAAAATTGTTCAGCCATCTTATGAAGGCAATAATGGCCATCCCATATTGCTGAGTAGCGAAGCTGTTAGAGAAATTTTAAAACACGACGGTACAAACGGCCTTCAAGGAGCAATTGATAATATAGTGACAGGATATAGGAACATGTCCTTCGCAGACCCTGGAATAGTTATGGATGCTGATACACCGCTGGATTTTTTTAAGCTGGTTGAATACAACAAAAAAAGAAATGTGCCATCAATTGAGTTGTGTATAAAAATACTGGATTATTTTAAAGTCACAGAAGAAGTGAAATCTCACTCATATGCAGTTGCAATGGAATCTTTAAAAATTTGTGAACAATTGAGAGAAAGAGAAATTAATCTGGATCAAATGACGGTATTAGCAGCAGCACTTTTGCACGATGTGGCAAAGGGCTGCAAAGGTCATTCATTCATCGGTGCCGACTGGCTTAATGACATGGGTTATGAAGAGATAGCAAAAATCGTATACAACCATGTAAAACTTGAAAACATTCCAGAAATTTTGACAGAAAAGGAAGTTGTGTACTTAGCTGACAAAATGGTAAAAGGAAGCAATCTGGTTTCCATTGAAGACAGATTTTTGGCAAAAGAAAATTTTTACAAGTGTAATGAAGAGATATTAGGAAACATCAGGGAAAAGAAGAATATGGCCATTAGTTTGTATGAGGCTGTGTTCGGCTGTTAAAGGTGTAATGGCAATAAATCAATTAAATAACACATAAATCAGGAGGACAAAATGAAATCAGTAAATATTGAAGAAGCAGTTGGTCAGGTGTTGTGCCATGATATTACTCAAATTATCAAGGATGTAAAAAAAGATGTGGTGTTTAAAAAAGGGCATGTTATTAAGAAGGAAGATATTCCTGTATTTCTTTCAGTAGGCAAGGAACATATATACATATGGGAAAAGCAGGATGGAATGCTTCATGAAAATGAGGCTGCTGATATATTGTACAGCATTTGCAAAAATGAATACATGAAGCCTTCAGCAGTAAAAGAGGGTAAAATAGAAGTAATTTCTGAAATAGACGGATTGTTTAAAGTTGACAAAGAAAAACTATACGAAGTTAACAGTATTGGAGATATGATGATAGCAACAAGGCATGGAAATACAATTGTCAGGAAAGGGGATAAATTAGCCGGTACAAGAGTAATTCCTCTTGTTATTGAAGAAGAGAAAATGAAAAAGGCTCAGGAAATAGGCGGTGGAAAACCAATTTTAAAAATTATGCCTTTAAAACATAAAAAAATAGGAATTGTAACTACTGGAAGTGAAGTTTTCCATGGAAGAATAAAAGATGCCTTTGGTCCAGTTATAGTGAGTAAGTTTAGTGAGTTTGATTCGGAAGTAATAGGTCAGACAATAGTGGATGACGAAAGAGAAGAAATTACTGCTGCAATTATAAAATTTATTGAAAATGGTTCGGATATTGTTGTGTGCACCGGAGGCATGAGCGTAGATCCTGATGACAGAACACCAGGGGCTATTAAGGATACGGGAGCAGAAATAGTATCTTATGGAGCACCGGTACTGCCAGGAGCAATGCTTTTGGTTTCATATTACAGCTATCAGGGAAGAAAGATACCGGTAATAGGTCTGCCTGGATGTGTAATGTATTCTAAAAGGACTATTTTTGATTTAATATTACCAAGACTTATGGCTGATGATATTCTTAATAAGTCTGATATAGACAAACTAGGTCAAGGCGGCCTATGTCTAAACTGTGAAACATGTACATACCCTAACTGCGGATTTGGCAAAGGAATGTAAAGTCAATAAATCAAAGGTAAGTCAAAGGGGACGGTTCTTCGTGACCATCATGAATTTGGTCACGAAGAACCGTCCCCTATGTCCCAATGTTAGTTTTCTTGTTCTTCTTCCACTTCGCCTTCTGCAGGAATTTCTTCATCATTGTTTTCAACAGGTTCATTTTGCTGATTCAGCCACTGGTCGTAGTGCCACTGGGTGTGGCTCGTGCATACACTTTGCGGCAACTGGTACGCATCATCCTGGACGCTGAATGAATGGTCGTAAGTTTTATTCCTTGTTACAAATATGCGCTGCTCTATTAAATTTCCCGGGCAGTACTGTGATTTAAGCATGTTTGAATTTGTGCATATTTCTGCCTTGACATGAGTCTCACAATATTTTGACGGTACGGTTCCCGGAACAAAGTAATCAGTTATAACCTGACTTCCACGAGGGTCCTGTGAACAATATTCTGTTGGAAGCAAACCTGACTGCTTGCAAACCTGCACAGGAATTAAATTTTTATTGAGTTCAAATTTTGCAGGTTCCAGTCCTTCGTGTACAGGTATCATAATTTCTCTCCATAGATTTGCATTGGCTCCGCTGTCTCCGGTAAGCTTCATTTGAACGTTGTCGTTTCCTACCCACACTCCGCCTATGTAGTATGGTGTGAAACCTACGTACCAGAAATCTCCGCTTGCCTGTGTTGTTCCGGTTTTTCCTGCTGCTTCAATTCCCATTTCAGCCGGCAGTTTTGCCTTGTATGAAAGTCCGTTTGTTACAGTTGTTCTTAAGATGTCCTTCATGAGAGAAGCTGCCTCCGGGCTTGATACAACACGGGTTTTAGGTATGTTTTCAAGGATGATGTTGCCTTTGCTGTCTGTTATTTTTGTGTATGCTATTGGTTCGACATAGACTCCGTCATTTGCTATGGCTCCGTAGGCTGCAGTCATTGAAAGAGGTGAAAATCCCTTTGTAAGACCTCCCAGCCCAAGAGATGCCAGGTTTACATCATTGAAGGCAGCATCTTCTTCAGGAGAAATGAATGTATCGCTGTTTGGATTTTCGGTGTCTATGAATCCAAAATTAGTAAGTGATTCAATTGCAGCTTGAGTTCCAATTTTTTCAAGCATGTTGACTGCATTTGTGTTCACTGACTGTTCTATGGATTTTCTCAAGGTCAACTTGCCCCAGTACTTGACGCTCCTGTGTTCGAACCAGTTTTTCGGCCATCTTTCACCTGCTTCATTTGTTCTTGGGAGGTCCTCCAATATGTATGAAGCAGAATATCCCATATTTAATGCAGGAAGGTATACAGACAATGGTTTTATTGTTGAGCCAGGCTGCCTTGCAGCATCTGCTGCACGGTTAAACGTTCTGCTTCCTTCAATATTTCTTCCTCCAAACATTGCTTTAATCTTTCCGGTTCTATAATCCATTATTACAGCAGCTGATTGTGGCTGAACAATTCCGTTGTCTTGATAATAAAAGAAATCTTTCGAAATTCTGAGTACATTGTCATCTCCAACATTAAAAATATTCTTATTCTTGTCAAGAAAATCCTTTGTAATGAGAAATTTTCCCTTTGTTCCCTTTTGCTCGAGAATCTGAAGGTTATCTCCGATGTTCAATGAGCCCAGAATGTGGGAAACAAAGTTGTATTCTTCGTTTATGGTGTAACAGTCTACAATGTCTATGGTTGAAGAAAATATATCGAATTTTTTAGAGCTTATAACAAGAAATCCGCTCTGGTCATAGCTGTATTCATCCGGATTTAAGTAAATATTGTTTTCTTCATCCATTATGTTTTCTTTCTTATAGAAAATTGTCTGGCCGTATTCGTTCAATACGTTTTTTTGAGAATCAAGGCATCCCACAGCTTCACCGTTAACCCACTTGAAATACCTCCATTCCTCTCCTACAGGGGTTTCTCCTGAAGGCTCAGAGCCTAGGAAATAATATGAGAAGTTCTTGTATGATTCTTCCAGTGATTTTTGAATGTTCACATCAATTGTGGTTGTGATTGTCAGCCCGCCTCTGTAAACATAGGTTTCAGCTTCCTTGTAGGACATTGATTTATATTCCATTAAATCTTCAATTACTTTTTCTTTTACATAATCCATGGGCAGAGTTGAAATCTGTGCTATTTTAGTTTGACCGGGATTAAGAGCGCTACGCATGTCTTCATTGACTGCAGTATTGTATTCAGCTTCATTTATGTATCCAAGCTCAAGCATGCGATCAAGTATAAGAAGCTGCCTGTCTCTGGAATCCTGATTGAAGACACATGCATACTGCACAGAACCAATAGTAACATATCCGACTATATCTTCTTCCGGAATATTTTCAAGGTCATACATGTTGTATCGGCTAAAGGGAGCATATATAACGGTGCTTTTGGCTGCTCCTGCGAGCATGGCGCATTCTGCCAGAGTTAAGTCTTTTGCATCCTTGGAAAAATAAGTGCGGGCAGCAGTCTGCACTCCGTAGGAGCTTTGACCCAGAGGAATAGTGTTCAGATAATTTTCAAGTATCTGGTTTTTTGAAAGTATTCGCTCTATTTTAAGTGCCAGGTAAATTTCCTTTATTTTTCTCTCCAAGGATTTTTCGTTTGTAAGATAAAGATTCTTTACAAGCTGTTGAGTGATTGTGCTGGCACCCTGGGCTGTAGGATCTCCAACCTGGAAGTTATGTACAAGAGAGCTTGCGATGCGCTGTATATCAATTCCAAAATGCTGTTCAAACCTGTGGTCTTCTATGGCTAAAAAAGAGTTTCTTAAGTTTTTAGGAATGTCATCCAACGGTATTATTTCACGGTTTTCATTTGGATCATGAATTTTTTCAATAATGTTCCCGTTTTCGTCTGTTATGACAGAACTTTCTGAAAGTGTAGATAAAATATTGGTGGGGTCAATTTCCGGTGCAGTCTTTACTATACCAAGTACTATTCCAAAAATAAAACCTCCTGCAGCAGTCGCTGTCAGCAACATGATTAAAAAAATCATGAATATGGCGCGGAGGACTTTATTTTTCTTCTTTTTTTCCTTATTATTGCTGTTATTAGTATCCTGACTTTCTATTATTTCCAAAGTATCATTTTCCATTTGCTCACTGTCCTTTCTGATTGCATTCAAATGTTATATACCCTCAAACAATACATTTTACTCATTATAAATTAAATTATGATGCAGACATGGGGATAGTGAGAAAAATTGGTAGTTGCTGTTGCAAGGAGTGCATTATTTGATTATAATAATATTTAATGCAACAATTAATATTATGATGTTACCGGCAATTTATACTGGTGCTAAATAATAAATTATAGACGGAGTAGATAAAATGAAATATGCACTTAACAAACATGCGCTCAATTTCATAAAGGACAGCAGCAAGGAAACACTGGACTTACTGGTTGAGCTTGCAAGAATACCGGCTCCATCCCACAAGGAAGAAAAAAGAGCAGAATTCTGCAAAAATTGGCTTGAGAAAAATGGAGCAAAAAATGTATTTATTGATGATGCTAAAAATGTGGTATATCCTTTAAACTGCGATAATGCAGAAGAAATTACCGTATTCATGGCACACTTGGATGTGGTTTTCAACGACGAAGAAGAATTCGATGTTGTCATTAAGGATGGAAGAGTTTATGCTCCAGGTGTGGGGGATGATACTGCCAATGTGGTAAATCTGTTGATGTGTGCCAAGTATGTCACACAGAACAGCTTAAAACCAACACAAGGATTTTTATTTGTGCTTAACTCCTGCGAGGAAGGTCTTGGAAACCTGAAGGGAAGTAAAAAAATAATGGAAACATACGGCTCAAGAGTTACAGAATTTGTTTCTCTGGATGGAGAAATAGGTTCATGCACTCACAAGGCTGTTGGTTCTCAAAGGTACAAGGTGACTGTCACCACCGAAGGAGGACATTCATATTCGGATTTTGGCAATCAAAATGCAATTTACTATCTTTCATCCATGATTCAGACATTGTATACAGTTCGTGCTCCCGAAAAGGCAAAGACAACATACAATGTGGGAATAATAAGCGGAGGAACTTCTGTAAATACTATTGCGGAAGAAGCATCCATGCTTTATGAATTTCGTTCTGTGGACAAGGACTGCCTGAAACAAATGGAAGATTTTTTCTGGGCCGTGCTTGACAGCTACAGAAAAATGAACATAGGTGTTTCAGTAGAAGTTGTGGGAATTCGTCCATGCGGCGGAGAAATAAATAAAGATAAGTTTGAAGCATTCACGGAAAAGAATAAGGAAATTATAAAATACTACTATGAGGGTGAACTGGATTTAAGCGCCGGTTCCACGGATTCAAACATTCCTCTTTCTCTTGGAATTCCGGCTAATACTGTTGGTACAGCCAAAGGATTTGGCGCTCATACAAGAGGAGAGTGGATTGAAATAGACGGAATGGAAACAGGACTTAAAATAGCAATGACAATGGTGCTTACATATTTTAAATGATAATTATTTTAATAGAAATGAATGTACAAAAACTTGGTATCAGTGAGAAATCTGAAATTCCAGTGTGTAGGGGAGAGCCTTGTGCTCTCCCGCAAATAAAAATATTATTG
>NZ_VLKH01000014.1:50961-99323 GCF_007830175.1 Sedimentibacter saalensis
AATCTGAAATTCCAGTGTGTAGGGGAGAGCCTTGTGCTCTCCCGCAAATAAAAATATTATTGCATCAATAACAGCGGGCGGACACGAGGTCCGCCCCTACGCATCGTATATTAACATATGACGATGAATTTTACTTCTTTTTTCGTTTCATTGATTTTCCTGTCTTTGTTCCAAAGAAAGAAAAAGCTAAAATCAATATTATGTATGCAACATAAAGAATATTAAATTCTCTTGAAGAGTACAATGCTAAAATTATTACGCCCGGCATGCTTAAAGACAGCATGTACAGCCATGTGTAAGTTGGTTTTAAAAATCCCAGAACAATGCCCACTATTCCGTAAATTATCAACACAATTAATATTGTAACCAGCCTCTCATATACCAGCCCATCTGAAAAAACCGACACAAATACTCCGAAAAATCCTATGAGTGCTCCGGCAACCAAGGTTATTAAACTTCCTAGAACATTTGATTTAACAACATCCTTCATAATATCACCGCCAGTTATTTTAAAAGTTTTTTTAATTATATATTATAATATATGAAAGTCAATAAAAAATACTGATATTAAAAATTAAATATGATATAATATAGCAATTAAAAAATAAATTCAGGATAGGAGAGAATATGGCTAAAACAAATATCAGTGCAAGTCTTAAAGGAAACATGGCCTTTGAAATGGAAATCAATGGTCACAAAGTAACAACGGACGCAACAGTAGAAAATGGCGGAAACAATCTTGGACCAAGTCCTAAGGCACTTTTGCTGGCAGGATTAATTGGTTGTTCAGGAATAGATGTAATGACAATAACAAAAAAGATGAGATTAGAAATTGAAGATGTGAATGTGGATATTGAAGCTGAAACGAGAGAAGAAGATCCTAAAATTTACAATTACATAAAAATAATCTACAGGTTCAAGGGAAAAGATTTGAGCTACGACAAGCTTGAAAGAGCTGTGAAGCTATCCATGGAAAAATACTGCGGAGTGGCTGCAATGCTTGAAAAGGCAGTTCCCATAACTTACGAAATCAAAATAGAAGAATAGTATCATAAACAGGAGAAAAAAATGAATTGGATTGAAGTGTCAATATATACCACTACAAATGGAATTGAAATAATAAACGGAGCGTTGATAAAACTTGGAATTAATGATGCAGTAATTGAAGATGCCAGTGTTTTTGAAGATTTTCTCCACGATGACACAATGAACTGGGATTATTATGATGAAGAACTCACAAAAATGAAGGACTGCGAAAGCTGTATCAAGGTTTATCTTGCAGACAACAGCCAGGGTAATGAGCTCTTCAATGAAATAAAAAAGTTTGTTGAAAATCTTAAAACAGAATATATGGATGTTGATTTTGGAAGGCTTGAAATAACAACAAGAACATTGAATGAAGAAGACTGGGCAAACAACTGGAAACAGTATTTCAAACCCTTTACGGTTTCAGACAAAATAATAATCAAGCCATCATGGGAAGAATACAATGAATCAACAGAAGGAAAATTAATTCTTGAAATCGATCCTGGAATGAGTTTTGGAACAGGCCAGCATCACACAACGCGCCTTTGCATTGAACAAATAATAAAGCATATGACAGAAGGAATGAGAGTTCTTGACATGGGCTGCGGAAGCGGTATTTTGTCAATTGCTTCAATACTGCTTGGAGCAGAAGACTGCGTTGGAGTTGACATCGATGAAAATGCAGTGAGAATTGCAAAGGAAAATGCAGAACTAAACAACATTTTTGAAGACCGCTTCACCGTTTACTGCGGAGATGTCACAAATGATGAAAAGCTCCAGGAAAAAATAGGGAACAACAAGTACGATATGATTGCTGTGAACATTATAGCCCAGATTATAATGGGAATGAGCATGACGTTTCCAAAGTTTCTGAAAAAAGGCGGACTTGTAATAGCTTCAGGCATAATCAAAAAATATCTGCAGGATGTGCTGGATAACTTTAAGGAATTGGGTTTTGAAGTCATAGAAATAAACGATAGCGAAGAATGGGTTTGCGTAACTGCGATACTCAGATAGTGAGGTAAAAATGTTCAGATATTTTTGTTCAGATGACTGCATTGAAAACAATTCGGTGAGTGTTACCGGAGGGGATGCAAGACATTTAAAGACAATTTTGCGCGCTCAGGAAGGTGACATCATTTCGGTTGTAACAGACAGCAACGAATATAAAGCAAGGATTGAAGCAATCAACAAGGACGACATAGTTTGCAGCCTTATTGAAGAAATACAAAGAAACAATGAATCAAAAATCAACATAACACTTTGTCAGGGCATTCCAAAACAAACAAAGATGGAAACAATAATTCAGCAAAACGTGGAACTTGGAGTAAAAAGCTTCATTCCTTTAATAACAGAACGTACTGTTGTAAAGCTTAACGACAAGGACAGGGAGCAAAAAAAGCTTGACCGATGGCAAAAAATAGCAAAGGAATCTGCAAAGCAAAGCAAAAGAAACATAATTCCCCAGGTTGAGGAAATAACAACCGTCAAGGAACTTGTTGAACGTTTGAAGCAGGAAGATGCTGAAATAATAGTTCCATATGAGCTTGAAGACATGAAAATTCTTAAAGATGTGCTTAAGGAGCCAAAAGATAATTACTATATTATAATAGGTCCTGAGGGTGGCTTTGACATCAAGGAAATAGAAATGTTCAAGGAAATAGGAGCCAACATTGTCACATTGGGCAAAAGAATTTTAAGGACGGAAACTGCAGGTGTTGTAGCAGCCTCTGTTGTAATGTACGCCTGTGACGAAATGGTGTAATTTAAAACAACGGGCGGACAGTAGTCTGCCCCTACGCGTTGCAATATTGACATTTTGCGGTGAATTTGAATTCCAGTTTGTAGGGGAGAACTACTGTTCTCCCGCAGGTAATAAATTTATTGAAACAATAACAACGGACGGACACGAGGTCCGTCCCTACGCATCGATATGACGTATGTAGTGAATCTGCATTTCATATTGTAGGGGAGAACCTTGTGTTCTCCCGCAGAAAAAAATTATTGTATAAATAACAACGGGCGGACAGTAGTCTGCCCCTACGCGTTGCAATATTGACATTTGGCGGTGAATTTGAATTCCAGTTTGTAGGGGAGAACTACTGTTCTCCCGCAGGTAATAAATTTATTGAAACAATAACAACGGGCGGACACGAGGTCCGCCCCTACGCATTATAATGTTGAAAAATGGCTTTAGAAAAATGGTTTTTTTGGAAAAATTAGGAGACAAAACATTAAAAATGGGTTATAATTATTGTAAGTAATCTAAATAATAAGGAGGAATGTGTTAGAAATGAAAAAACTACAATTAACAACCAAAATTTTTATTGGCTTGGCGCTAGGTATTTTATTAGGAATTATTCTTCAACCAAACCCTGACATAGCAGTAAAATTTGTCAAGCCATTCGGAACATTGTTCTTGAATCTAATTAAACTTGTAATTGTACCACTGGTATTTTCTTCTCTTGTTGTTGGAACATGCGGCATGGACGATGTAAGAAAGCTTGGCAGAATAGGTGGGAAAACGGTAGCCTATTACATGCTCACAACTGCTTTTGCAGTAACAATTGGTCTAATTCTTGCAAATTTAAGCAATGTAGGCGGAGGTTTCAGCATACCTGTTGATGCCAAGGTAGAAGTTGCTGAGGCTCCAAACGTTATTGAAACTCTACTTAATATTATTCCTTCAAATCCATTAAAAGCACTTGTTGATGGAAACATGCTTCAGATAATTGCATTTGCTCTGATTATAGGAGCAGGAATAATAGGAATCGGAGAAAAAGGCAAAGTTTTGTTCAATTTCTTTGATTCCATGGCTGATGTTATGTACAAAATCATAGCAGTAATCATGGAATTTGCACCAATAGGAGTTTTTGCTCTTATTACTCCTGTTGTTGCACAAAACGGACCCGGTGTTCTTCTTCCTCTTTTAAAACTCATAGTTGTTGTTTATGCAGGCTGTGCAATTCACGCATTGTTTACTTATTCAGCAACAGTTTCTCTGTTTGCAAAGGTTAGCCCTGTTAAATTCTTCAAAGGAATAGCTCCTGCCATGGTGTTTGCATTTACCACTGCCAGCAGTTCAGCAACATTGCCAATAAGCATGAAGCGTTCAGAAGAAAATCTTGGGGTTCCAAAATCAGTAACAAGCTTTGTTCTTCCTCTGGGAGCTACAATCAACATGGACGGAACAGCAATTTACCAGGGAGTTTGTGCATTTTTCATAGCTCAGGTATACGGAATTAATCTTCCGATTTCAGCTCAGCTTACAATAATACTTACTGCTACACTTGCTTCAATAGGAACTGCAGGAGTTCCTGGGGCCGGCATGATTATGCTTGGTATGGTTCTTCAGTCTGTTGGTCTTCCTATAGAAGGTATTGCTCTAATAGCAGGCGTTGACAGAATTCTCGACATGATGAGAACGATGATAAACATCACTGGAGATGCTGCTTGTGCAACTATAATAGCAGCAACAGAAGGCGAACTGAACAGATCAGTATATGAAAAACCTGCTTCTTCTGCTAAATAGTATAGCACATATAATTGCATAAAAATAAAAAGTAAATTTCTGAATTTTGTTAAAAAAATGCCACAGTCGATGTAAATTGGCGATGCATTTTAATTCCATAATTTTGAAATTGTTGAATATTAATGATAAAAAATGATTTTTCTAATGAAAAATCATTTTTTTTGTAAAATTATAAAGACAAGAAGAACAAAATAAGTTATAATATTTGATAATCAAAATAAAGAGGAGAAATGACAACATGAATGATAAAACACAAAGTAAAAAGCTACAATTAACAACTAAGATTTTCATCGGTTTAGCAGCCGGCATTATCCTTGGAATTGCCCTTCAATCGAATCCGGATATTGCTGTTAATTACGTTAAACCATTAGGAACTTTATTCTTAAACCTTATTAAACTTGTAATTGTGCCGCTGGTATTTTCTTCATTGGTAGTTGGGGCATGCAGCATGGATGATGTCAGAAAGCTTGGAAGAATCGGCGGAAAGACAGTGGCTTATTACATGCTTACAACAGCATTTGCTGTTACAATCGGACTTATTTTAGCTAATGTGAGCAATGTAGGAGGAGGCTTCAGCATTCCTGTGGATGCAACAGTTGAAATTGCAGAGGCTCCAAGTATAATTGACACACTGTTAAACATCATACCTTCAAATCCGCTGAAAGCGCTTGTTGAAGGAAACATGCTTCAAGTTATAGCATTTGCTCTCATTGTAGGAGCAGGCATAATTGGAATTGGGGAAAAGGGAAAGGTATTGTTTAATTTCTTCGATGCCATGGCAGAAGTAATGTATAAAATTATTGCAGTAATAATGGAATATGCTCCAATAGGTGTATTTGCACTTATTACTCCTGTTGTTGCCCAAAACGGACCTGGAGTATTGCTGCCGCTATTAAAATTGATATTGGTAGTATATGCAGGCTGTATACTGCATGCTGTTTTCACTTATTCTTCAACAGTGAGCCTGTTTGCAAAGGTGAGCCCTGTTCAGTTCTTTAAGGGAGTTGCACCAGCTACTGTATTTGCATTTACAACAGCAAGCAGCTCAGGAACACTGCCTATAACAATGAAGCGTTCAGAAGAAAATTTAGGAGTTTCTAAATCAATAAGCAGCTTTGTGCTTCCACTGGGAGCTACAATTAACATGGATGGTACTGCCATATATCAAGGAGTGTGCGCATTCTTCATTGCTCAGGTTTATGGAATTGATCTTCCCATTTCAGCACAGCTTACAATAATCCTTACTGCAACGCTGGCATCAATAGGAACTGCAGGAGTACCTGGAGCAGGAATGATAATGCTTGGAATGGTTCTGCAGTCAGCAGGTCTTCCGATAGAAGGTATTGCACTCATTGCAGGAGTTGACAGAGTTCTGGATATGATGAGAACATGCATAAACGTTACAGGGGATGCTGCATGTGCAGTAATTGTTTCTGCAACTGAAGGAGAACTTGACAGATCAGTTTTCGAAAACAAGTCATGTAAATAAATATAAAATTGTATTAACATTATAATAATGATATAATTGGAGCTGAAAAAGCACAGACGAGACAAAGACTTAATTCTACCAATCGTAGGGGAGGGTCTTGTGCCCTCCCGCTGGAGACACGAGGCCTTTCGTTACTACAAAGATGAAATAACTTTGTCATCAAACTGAGCTGAAATTCAGCTCCTTTTTATTTATAAATAAAATTAACTGGCAGAAAATTAAGATATATTATTGACGGTAGAAATTTCCCGGGAAAAGCGTAAAACGCTAAATAAGTTACTGACAAGGGCTGAAGCATCAAAAAGAGAGGTAAAAAATGAAAAAACTTGGAGTATACATACATGTTCCATTTTGTAAAAAGAAGTGCAATTACTGCGATTTTTATTCTGTGAAGTGGGATGATGAATGGGAAACTAAATATACAGAAGCAGTTATACATGAAATTAAAAGTTACAAAGAAATGCTGGGACATAAGTACATAGTTGATACCGTATATTTTGGAGGTGGAACTCCAACAATTATAAAGCCTTCAAATTTAAAAAGAATTTTAGACAGCATCAGTCTTGTTGCAGATATTGACAAAGATGCAGAAATAAGCATGGAAGCAAATCCAAACACGTTGACTGATGAAAATTTAAAACAGTACAGAGAAACAGGAATTAACCGCCTCAGCATAGGAATTCAGTCCCTTAACGATGAAATACTAAAAAAAATAGGAAGAATTCACAACAGCAAAGAAGCCCTTGAGGCCATAGACAGGGCTAAGAAACATGGATTTGAAAATATAAACGCAGATGCTATGTTTAACATACCCGTCCAGACTACTTCAGATATTGAAGACACACTGACAAGAATAATAGAAAGAGGAGTGAAACATATTTCCTTTTATTCTTTGAAGTTAGAAAAGGGAACGCCATTGTATTCCATGGAACAGAAAAATTTAATCACTATGCCCGACGAGGACGAAGAAAGAAACATGTACTACAAGGGTAGAATTGTCATGGAAAAAAACAATTTGTTTCAATATGAAATTTCAAATTTTGCAGTTGAGGGTTTTTCGTGCAGACATAATCTTAAGTACTGGAATCAGGAGGAATACATAGGAATAGGTCCGTCAGCCCATTCATTCATGAACAGCATAAGGTACAGCAACCCTTCAGATTTGAATTTGTACTGCAAAAATTCGATAGAAAATAATTTTAACAGAATAATTCAGGAAGAGATGAATGACAAAGAGCTGATGTTTGAATATATAATGCTTAGATTAAGGCTTACGGAAGGTCTTGATGCTAAAGAATTCAAAAAAAAATTCAATGTTGATTTTAATGAGAAATATAGTGAACAAATAAAATATCTCACAGACAACAAGCTCATTGAATACAACGAGAGTATTGTGAAGCTAACCCAAAGAGGAATGGATATATCAAATTATGTCTTTGAAGAGTTCATGGAATGATTGTAACATCATCACATATTGACAAAAAAATTAATTTTATCTATTGACAAAATAAATGTAAAGTAGTATCTTATATCTAGAGATTAGCACTCGACGTTGATGAGTGCTAACAAAGCAAATGAGGTGATGAAATGTCTTTGGATAAGAGAAAAGTGAAGATTTTAAAAGCAATTATCTCCAGTTACATCGATAATGCTGAAGCTGTCGGCTCAAGGACAATTTCAAAGAAATATGAACTTGGTGTCAGTCCTGCCACAATCAGAAATGAAATGTCTGATCTGGAAGAAATGGGTTTTCTTGTTCAGCCTCACGCATCAGCTGGAAGAATACCAACTGACAAAGCTTACAGATACTATGTGGATGATTTGTGGAAAAAAGTTCAGGATCCGTCAAACACAAATCTGGATCAGTTAAGGAATATAATCGAAGACAAATCAAATGAACTGGATTCAGTATTTAAGAATTCAGTTAGAATTTTGTCTCAGTTTACTAAATATACATCATTTATAGTAGCACCACAGCTCAAGCAGTCAGTTATCAAAAGAATTCAACTTGTTCCCATAACTGATACAAAATTATTGCTTCTAATAATACTTCAAAGCAATATTGTAAAGCAGGTTACATTTAGAATGAGCAGTCCAATACCTTTTGACCAGATGGACAAAATTTCTGCTGCTCTATCTGAAAAGCTGTACGGATATAAGCTTGAAGATGTTGATTCAATTAAGGATAGCTTAATAGAACAGCTGTACCATGTTAGAGAACACAGCAACGATTCATTGATGGAGCTTTTGCCGTATCTCATGGATCAAATCAGCAAGCTGGAAGAAATTAATGTGTATTCTGATGGCATTACAAATATTTTGGATTTGCCTGAATATAATGACGTTGTCAAAGCAAGAGAATTTATTTCATTTGTAGAAGACAAGAGCAGCATTGCAAAATTGCTGCAGTTTGTCGGCGAAAATGACTTGGCAATAACTATCGGACATGAAAACCAATATGAGGCATTGAGAGACTGCAGTTTAATAACTGCAACATACAAATTCAATGGAAAACTCATCGGGAAAATCGGCGTAATCGGTCCTACAAGGATGGATTACAGCAAGGTTATTTCCACTGTAAAATCAATGTCTGAAGCAATGAATGAAATTATAAATCAGAACTTTGACGATGAAAATAAGGAGTGAAGAAATGGCTAAGGCTAAAAAGCATGATGAAGAAAAGGTAACAGAAAAGCAACAGGACAACGAAACTTCAAATGCAGCAAATGAAGAATCAGTTTCAAAGGAAAATGAAGAAAATAAAAATAATAAGGAAACAGAAATAGAAGATAAAAAGGAATCAAACAATGAAGAGGTGGAAATCTTAAACAACAGATTGTTGAGACTTCAAGCCGACTTCCTTAATTATAAGAGCAGGACTGAAAAAGAAAAGCTGTCTTCATACGGCAATGCTGTTTCAGACATGATTCTGGAACTTCTGCCGGTTGTAGATAATCTTGAAAGAGCTCTTGCAGCAGAAAATTCAGAAAACAACACTTTCAAAGAAGGCGTGCAGATGGTTTACACTCAGCTTATGGGAATCCTGGATAAAAAAGGATTGAAGGAAGTTGAATCACTACATAAGCAGTTTGACCACAATGTCCATTACGGAGTTGCATTTGAAGCAAGCGATGAATTTGAAGACGGAATTATACTTGATGTTCTTCAGAAAGGCTACACAGTAAACGACAAGCTTGTAAGACCAGCAATGGTAAGAATCTGCAAAAAATAAAATAAAAAATGTAGGGGAGGACTACTGTCCTCCAGCAATATACCCAAATAATCAACACGTAGGGAGGACTACTGTCCTCCCGCATCAGAATCAAAAGTTATCCTGAGCATAAGCGAAGGATCTCATAAAATAAAATAAAGTAAAGTAAAATTTAAATTTAATCATAAATGGAGGAAAAAATGAGCAAAGTTATAGGTATTGACTTAGGAACTACTAACTCTTGTGTAGCAGTTATGGAAGGCGGAGAAGCCGTTGTTATAGCAAATGTGGAAGGTAAAAGAACGACTCCTTCAATCGTAGCATTCACAAAAGATGGAGAAAGATTGGTTGGAGAAACAGCTAAAAGACAGGCAGTTACAAACCCTGACAGAACAATCTCTTCTATTAAAAGAGAAATGGGTACTGACCACAAGGTAAAAATTGATGCAAAATCATATTCACCACAGGAAATATCAGCATTCATACTTCAAAAATTAAAAGCTGACGCAGAAAGCTACTTGGGAGAAACAGTAACGGAAGCAGTTATAACTGTTCCTGCATACTTCTCAGACAGCCAGAGACAGGCAACAAAAGATGCAGGTAAAATTGCAGGCCTTGAAGTAAAAAGAATTATAAACGAACCAACAGCTGCAGCACTTGCATACGGAATCGACAAAGAAGACCACATGCAGACAATCATGGTTTATGACCTTGGCGGCGGTACATTTGACGTTTCAATACTTGAAATAGGCGAAGGCGTGTTTGAAGTTAAAGCAACAGCAGGAAACAACAGACTTGGCGGAGACGATTTCGACCAGGTAATCATAAATTACTTAGCAGACCAGTTCCAGAAAGAAAATGGTATTGATTTAAGAAAAGACAAAATGTCTCTTCAAAGATTGAAAGAAGCTGCAGAAACAGCTAAGAAGGAATTGTCAAGCGCAATGACTTCAACAATCAATCTGCCATTTATCACAGCAACACAAGAAGGACCAAAACACTTAAACATGGATCTTTCAAGAGCAAAATTCAATGAGCTTACAGCATTCTTAGTAGAAAAAACAGTTGAACCTGTTAAGAAAGCAATGTCTGATGCAAAACTTACAGCTAATGACATTGACAGAGTATTGCTTGTTGGTGGTTCTACAAGAATCCCTGCAGTACAGGAAGCTGTTAAGAGACTTACTGGAAAAGATCCTCACAAGGGAATTAACCCTGATGAATGCGTTGCTTTGGGAGCAGCTATCCAAGGTGGTGTATTGACAGGAGAATTCGGAAACGACATACTTCTTGTAGACGTAACTCCATTGTCACTGGGAATTGAAACATTAGGCGGAGTATTCACTAAATTAATAGACAGAAACACAAGAATACCAACAAAGAAGAGCCAGGTGTTCTCAACAGCAGCAGACAACCAGCCTGCAGTTGATATCCACGTTCTCCAGGGTGAAAGACAAATGGCAAATGACAACATTTCATTGGGAAGATTCCAATTGTCAGGAATAGTACCTGCACCAAGAGGAATTCCACAGATCGAAGTAACATTTGACATAGATGCTAACGGTATAGTTAACGTAAGCGCAAAAGATTTAGGAACAGGAAAAGAACAAAAAATCACAATCACTGCTTCTACAAAAATGTCAGACGCTGATATTGAAAAGAAAGTCAAAGAAGCTGAACAATATGCAGAAGAAGACAAGAAGAGAAAAGAAGACATTGAAATCAAAAACAATGCAGACACTCTTGTATATCAGACAGAAAAAACATTGAAAGACTTAGAAGGCAAAATTTCAGCAGAAGAAAAGGCCTCAGCTCAATCAGCAGCTGATGAACTGAAAAAAGCTATCGAAAGCAATGACACAGCTCAAATGAAAGATAAAACTGAAAAACTGACAAAAGTATTCAATGATTTGGCTCAAAAGCTTTATGCACAAGCTGGTCCTCAGGCAGGAGCTGAAGGTGGAGCAGACTTCAGCCAGAGTTCACAAGGACCTGACGACAATGTAGTAGACGCAGAATTTGAAGAAATCCACGACGACGACAAATAATAAGCAAATTATGTCATTCTGAGGCGACAGTAGCTGGAAACATAAGGCGTAAGCCGTGTCATTCTGAGGCGCAGCCGAAGAATCTCATCTTTTAAATAAAATGACAGTTGTAACCAAGCTAAATCTTTTTAAGATTTAGCTTGGTTAATGTAAAAACAGCACTTATAAATAGTACAATATGTAGGGGAGGACCTCGTGTCCTCCCGTATCATGAACAATAAATGTATCATTTCTAAAAGATATTTTGGCTGGTTATACCTGCCAATAAATCAGGCAGGGCAACATGTCCTTCTGATATAACAGAGGTGGTGAGGAGAAATTTATGGCAAAAAGAGATTATTATGAAGTCCTGGGAATTGAAAAGGGCGCAGATGAAAAAGAAATAAAATCAGCATTCAGAAAACTGGCTAAGCAGTATCACCCTGACCTTAACCCGGACAACAAGGAAGCAGAAGCTAAATTCAAAGAAATAAATGAAGCCTATGAAGTTCTCAGTGACCCGGATAAAAAAGCTAAATATGACCAGTTCGGACATGCAGCGTTTGACCAGAGCCAGGGCTTTGGAGGAGCAGGCGGTGCAGGATTCAACGACTTCGGAGACATATTCGGCGATATATTTGGTGATTTCTTTGGAGGAGGATTCAGCGGAGGCGGCAGCTCAAGAGCTCAAAGAACAGGTCCTAAGGCAGGTTCAGACCTTAAAATCAAGCTGGACATAACATTTGAAGAAGCAGCATTTGGAACTAAAAAGGAAATTAAGATAAATCGTATTGAAAAATGTCACGTATGCGACGGTACAGGAGCTAAAAAAGGAACAAGCAAGAAAACATGTCCAACATGTAACGGAGCAGGAAGCGTTAAGACAGTACAAAGAACACCTTTCGGACAGTTTGCAAGCACAAAAATATGCTCAACATGCAACGGAACCGGAGAAGTGGTGGAAGAACCATGTACATCATGCAGCGGCACAGGAAAGGAAAAGAAATCCAGAAAACTTTCAATCAACATTCCTGCAGGTGTTGACACAGGTAGCGTAATACCACTGAGAGGCGAAGGAAACCACGGAGAACGCGGTGGCCCTGCAGGAGATTTGTACGTATACATCAACGTCAAGGAACATGAACTGTTTGAAAGAGACGGCAACGACGTATGGTGTGAAATACCAATATCATTTGCCAAAGCAGCTCTGGGCGGTTCCATAGAAGTTACGACCCTCGAAGGCAAAGTGAAATATGAAGTGCCTGAAGGAACGCAGCCGGGAACAGTTTTCAGACTGAAAAACAAAGGAATCAAGAACCTAAGAGGCGCCGGCAAGGGCGACCAGTACGTAAGAATTAAAATTGACGTACCTAAGAAACTTACAGACAAACAAAAAACAATCCTCGAACAATTCGCAGAAGAAATGGGCGAAAAACCTGACAACGACAAAAAAGGCTTTTTTGGAAAAATGAAGGATGCGTTTAAAGATTAACAATCATAGTAAAAGACGCCTGAAGGCGTCTTTTACTTGAAATTACATCTTTTATTTATTAATTGAAAAGTAATTACCCTTTATAATTAAGTCAGAAATAAGGTTAGCATTATTTAGATGATCTTCATTTTCTGTTTTTCCAATTATATCTCCGCTTGGAAGTAAAACTGAACCTGGTGAACTGCTAAATAGATTATTACCCATTAAACTTTTATTATAATCATTTTCGTCAATGCCTAGTAAATAGAGAAGAGTAGGCATCATATCAATTTGTCCACCAATTTTATCAACTACAAAACCGTCAATACCTGGAATGTAAATTATGAAAGGTACTCGACCATTATTGTCTGGCAAGTATGTATCATAATATTTATGCACGCCTTCATGATCTCCGTAAATAATGAAAATGGTATTATCCAACATACCATTTTCATCTAATTTATCAAAGAAATCACCCAAGACCTTATCAGTATAATGAATACTCTGTAGATAATTACAGGAATAATCAGTATTCGGTAATTCCAAGTATCGAAAATCATCAGATATATTAAAAGGCATGTGCGAAGTTAATGTAATAACAAACATGTAATATGGATTTCTTAATTTTTTTAATTCATCATAAGTTTGTAAAAATAATGATTCATCAGCGATACCCATACCATCGATTTTTTTATAACTAAAATTATCTTCGTGGATATAGCCATTAAAACCTAATGCTGGATAAACACGGTCGCGATTCCAAAATTCTTTATCATCTCCATGTATTGCAATAGAAGTAAATCCGTAGGAATTTAAGATGAAAGGTAAAGAATTATATTTATTGTTACCAAATCTTAAAAATGTACTCCCATTACTTATAGGATATATAGATGTATTAAACATATATTCAGCATCTGAACTATTCCCTTCTCTGACTTGATCATAAATGTTATTGAAATATATACTGCTTTTTAATATACTATTTATATTTGGCGTTATTTCCTGATTATAATAAGACTGGTTAATTAAAATGTTTTCCAAAGACTCAAATTGAATAGCAATCACATTCTTATCTTTTGCTAGTCCCGCTAGAAATTTATATTCACTACTTGGAATATTATTTTCTGAGTTTTTTTCTAACCAATTATTTATTGATGTAATTTCATCATCATTCAAATGTTCACCTTTCTCATAAGCAAATCTAAAAATATCAAACATATGATTACCAACTGGAGACATGACTAAAGGATGTAATCTATAATTCCCAAGTACTTTTGAACTTTCTAATTGTTCAAATTGTAGTGGTATTAATACCACGCTTGAGATTAAAATAAAAATGAATAATTTTAGCTTTCGATTAACTATGATTTGTTCACTAATTGATGATTTAAAAAAAATATATAGAAAAGGTATATCAATAAGGATTAAAAAATCAGATGCTTTTATCAGAGAAGTTATACTTTGATCCATATCAATTAATACGCCCTTTGAAAATATCATATATACACTAATTAATTTATGAAAAGCTCTCGCATAGATAATATCTACTAGGAAAATAACAGATAAGATTAAATCTAGTATTACGAGATATCTAATTGACTTAGCATCTTCAAAAATAAATGAAAATGAGATAAGAAATATTGTGGGCATGCAATTAAAAATACAAAAACTAATAATAGTAATTAAATCATAAGAATATATTGAATCCAATAAAAATATGGATTTGAAAGTCAGTATTACAAAGATAAAAATCCATGTCAAAGAGAATGCTTTTAAGCTTACTTTATTTTCGTGCATATAGATTACCTCTTAGTATTATACATAAATTTTATATTGATGAGTAAAAAAAATCAATAAATAAATTTATCTCTAGTGTATAAATTAATATTTATTTAATTTAAATTTCATGTTATAATATTTTTATTGTAAATATTTACAAATTATACAGAAATATATAATTACACTGGTTACAAAAGGGGAAATTTAATGCCTAAAATAGCTATTTTGATACCTTGTTATAATGAAAGCATGACAGTTAAAAATGTAATAACTGATTATAGAAAGTATTTGCCAGAAGCAGACATTTATGTGTATGATAACAACTCTTCCGATCAAACAGCTGAAATAGCAAGAGATTCCGGAGCGATTGTTAGATTTGAAAAAAGACAAGGTAAAGGCAATGTCATGAGAACGATGTTCAGAGAAATCGAAGCTGACTGTTATTTGGTTGTCGATGGAGATGATACATATTCTGCACAAGATGCTCAAACTATGATCAACTTTGTTTTGAATGAAAATGTTGATATGGTTATAGGAGACAGACTTTCATCTACATATTTCAATGAAAACAAGAGGCTGTTTCATAATACAGGAAATCGTTTAGTAAGATACTTAATAAATACGTTATTTAAAAGTGACATCAAGGATATTATGACAGGGTATAGAGCATTAAGTAGACTATTTGTCAAAAACTATCCGGTCATATCTAAAGGTTTTGAAATAGAAACAGAAATGACTATTCATGCCCTAGATAAAAATTTTACTATTAAAGAAATTCCAGTTATATATAAAGACAGAATTAAAGGTAGTTTATCTAAATTAAATACCTTTTCAGATGGATATAAAGTATTAAAAATGATAGCTAAGTTATTTCGAGAATATAAACCTTATGCTTTTTTTTCAAGTATTTCAATAATTGGTTTTTTAATAGCTACTATCCTATTTGTACCAATTATTATCGAATTTTTGAATACTGGTATAGTCCCAAGGTTTCCTACTTTGATTGTTTCGGTTACAATATATATCATTTCAATATTAATGTGGATCTGTGGCATTATATTGGAAGTAATCGTAAGTAAACATAAACAGCTATATGAAATCTTGCTAAATAAATAATAAAGTAAGGATATTGATATGGAGAAAGAGAATTCATTTAATAATAGTGTAAATTATAATGATAAAATAGTTTTATTAGTGTTACTATTTATACCATGCTTACTTGTAACAAGAGGATTGGATAATGATACCTGGTTTCTATTAAATAGCGGTAGATACGTTATGAATAATGGAATACCACACATCGAACCGTTTTCTATTCATGAAAACATGGAGTTTGTAATGCAACAGTGGATGACAGATGTGATATTTTGGAACATTTATGACAGATTAGGAGAAATTGGACTGTATATAACTATAATAGTATGTTATTCAATTATCATATTTCTTATGTATAAGCTAACCATGAGAGCATCCAGTAAGAATTTTTTTGTTTCATATGCTATTACGATGCTCTGCAACATATTAGTATACACATACATGGTTGCAAGACCTACTATTTTTACACTAGTAATTGTCATGATAGAGCTAAATGTATTAGAAAAATTCGTTATAGATGGCAATAGGAAAGTTCTATTGATACTTCCGTTTTTATCAATTATGATGATTAATTTGCATGCTGCATTGTGGCCCATACTTTTTATTTTGATTTTGCCGTATATTGTTGATTCGTTAAGAATTAAAGTTGGTATTTTTTCAAATGAAGCGTATAATACCAAATACTTGTTATTAGCAGTTGCTGCGATGTTTTTTTCAGCTTTTATTAATCCATACGGGATTGATGCAATGACATATCTGTTAAGGTCAACAGGTTATCCATATATGAAAAAAATAATTGAATTACAGCCTCCTTATATTAATGATGTTGCAGGTGCTTTGATATATACATATATTGCAATAATCTTGGCTATATATATTTTTTATAAAAAAGGCACTTCAAAAATAAGATATTTTTTGTTGAGCATAGGTACAATTTACATGGTTTTGACTTCAATAAGGAATATTACATATTTTGCAGTATGTACTTTATTTCCTTTGTCATACTACTTAAGAGATTTTACTCTGATAGTAAAAATGAAATCAAAAAATTCAAATAAATATCTACGGATGTTACTGATTTCAGTTATATTAGTATTGTTGATAGTTTTTAACAATATAAATGAAATTAATAGAAAAGAAAAACCAGGATATTTGGAATTAAATAATACAATTGATTATATTTTAGAAAAAGAAGATGTGCATAATATGATCCTTTATACTGGATTTAATGATGGTAGTTTAGTTCAGTTTAGAGGCATTAAGTCATATATTGATCCAAGAGCGGAAGTATATTTTAAAAGTCATAATAAGAAAGAAGATATATTTAATGAGTATTTTGATTTGGTTTGTGGGAAGATTTACTACAAGGAAGTTTTAGACAAGTATAATTTTACTCACCTTATATTGAAGAAAGGCGAGCTATTGGATATCTATTTAATGAAAGATGAAAATTATGAAATCATTTATGAAAATGATAGCTACGATTTATTTAAAAAAGTTAGTTAGATATATAATATTGTAATAGAAAAAAATGAAAAATAATTTGCATATAATTAAAATGTAATTAACAAGATATATAATATACATAATATATAATGTGTGAGGGTTGAATGCATATTAAAGTTGGTATTGCTTATGGGATGTTAGGGATTTGTTTGGGATGGTTGAGTTATAATGTATCTCAAAGGTTGATGAAGCGGAAAAAAGGTGAAGAGTATAAAATCAATGAAGGATTGGCTATAAAAATATGCTTTTATTTGATTAATGGTGTAATATGGTTTTTATCCGGGCTATTTATTGATAATGTATTGAATGCATTATTAATAAATTTTCAGATTACATTAGGCATAGTAATAGCTTATATTGATATTAGAATTAGAATAATTCCAAATGAACTTGTTTTAACCATAATTATTGTGGGTATAATTTTTCAAACTATTTTTTACGGAATGTACGGATTGATAGGTTCCATAATGAGTATGATTTTTATTATGATTGTATTTACAGCATTGGCTAATTTTATGGGAATGGGAAAAGTTGGAGCAGGCGATGTTAAACTTGCAGGAGCAATTGGATTTGCTTTGGGATATCCTCTTGTTTCAACAGCTATGGGCATTATGGCAATTGTACTTCTCTCTTATATTTTGGTCGGTTTAGCAATAAGAAAGATCAAACTGACAACAATGCTTCCTCTAGCACCATTTTTGGTGTCCGGATACATATTTTCATTATTATCTTTGGTATTTGATTTAGGATTTGTCCTTAAAATATGGTATTGAGATGGTGAAATTTATGAATAATTGTTATTGGATAATATCTGAAGAAGACGGTCAAGGTATGGTAGAATATTCTTTAATACTTGTTTTATTGGTATTATCATGTATTGTTGGATTAGAGTTATTAGGCAAGGTTACTTACAATTTATACAATGTAGTTGCAACTAAATTACCTTAAGCATAGAATTAATATGGTTATCTAAAACATTTAAATGAAGATAATTGGGTAGAATTTATTCATGTATTAAAAACTTATTGAAATTTAGTGAAAACAATTTCAGTGTTCAATATTGAAGATTTTAATTTTGTAATTATAAGGAACTAATTATACATAAATATAATTTTTAGCTTGATATTCATGAATTGTTAAAAAATTCTTGAAATAAAATGGAATATGTCATATAATATTCCAAAGGTATAAAAATTCATAACTAGGGGGTTAATGAAATGAGAAAAGTGTTGAATTGGTTAAAAGATGAAGAAAGTGGTCAAGGTATGGTTGAGTATGGTTTAATACTAGCTTTGATTGCAGTTGTCGTAATTGCAGTATTAACTCAACTGGGTAAAAAAGTCAACAATGTATTCGAAAATGTAAACAAAGCTCTATAATCAAAGTATTAAGGCATGTAAAGCACCGGCTCGTCCGTTTGGTCGGGTATGGTGCTTTTTGCACTTATGGGGGTGATTTTGTGAAACTTAAACATATGAAAAAAGAAAACGGGCAGGCAATGGTTGAGTTTGCATTGGTGCTCCCTATATTATTGCTGTTTATTGGTGGGATAATTGACTTTGGCTGGATTTTTCACAATCAAATTCTGGTTAATAATGCAACAAGAGAAGAAGCACGTGATATTGCTATTCATTATTACACTGTCAAAGATGATCCTGACTTGGAAACTGATACTGCAGCCAATATAAAGAATAAAGTTGGTCCTGTTATAACATCACCTTCAGTTTCAGAAATTGTGGCTGTTCCTGATGGTAAGGAAGGATACAAGGTTACTGTAAGTTTTACTGGTCAAATGAAAGTTTTGACACCTATTTTATCAACAATATTAGGAGAAGAACATACTGTAAAATCAGTATGTACTATGAGAGTTGAAAATAATTAATCCTCACGGAAATTATATAACTATATAAAAGGAGGGATATGGTGAAATGTAACAAATTAATTAAAGAATTCAGAACTAATCAAGATGGCGCAGTAATAGTCATTATAGCAGCGTTCATGACCGTTTTAATTGGATTGGCAGCTTTAGTTTTGGATTTAGGCCTTGCATTTAACAAAAAAGCAGAACTGCAGAAGGATTTGGATTCAATAGCATTAGCTGCTGTTAGTGAATTACCTGCAACAACTGAAAGTGAATGGGGAAAAGCAGTTGCAGTTGCTGCAAAATATGCTGAGTTAAACGGATTAGCCAGCGTTAACACAGAAAAGGTAGAAAATAGTGAAAAAACAAAAATTATTGGCATAAAAGTAAGCAGCAACGTTGATGTTCCTTATAATTTTGCCAGTATTTTCGGATCGGATAAAGGTAATGTAGCATTATCTTCAACTGCTGAGATAAGATCAGTAGATGGTGGTGTAAAGGGATTACTGCCGTTTGTAATAGATGAAGAATCTATGAAAAGAATAAAATCCGGAAGTGTAAATTTGATCACTATTAAGACTGATGCAGATTTGGATATTGCTGATCCTGATGCTGAATTTGGTAACGGATGGTTTGGACCAGTGGATATTGACAGAAATGGCAGTAGTTCTGCCTCAGAATATACTGCAAAAATAGCTGCCGGTTCAACAGTACCCCTGGACATTGGTGACACTTTAAACTTAGTAGGCGGTAATAAAGTCGGACCTACAGCAGATGGATTTAACATTCGTTTTGTAGACCATTTTGCATGTACATATAATTCTGCAACTCAAACTGCAAGCTGTGGAAGCAATTGCCCGCGTATTTGCACTGTACCTATAGTAAAAGTTCATATGACAGAAGATAATAAAAGGGTTGATTATCTTGAAGTGATTTCATACGCATCCATATTTGTAGAACTAGACAGCGCATACTATAAGAGCGGTGAAATAAAGCTTACGGGAAATAAGGGTGATATAAAGGTTACATTTATAAAAGAAACATTAGTACCTAATGCATCAACAGGAGATATCCCTGAAGACAGAAATTTTGGGTTTTATTCTCCTAGGTTAGTTGACTGATTCAATCAAGTAAATGATTGAATTAATATTCTGGAGGGACAAATGAAAAAGGTCAAGGTTTTGGCATTGGTGACAGCAGTTATTGCTGCTGTCCTTTTATATAATTTTTTGAGTTCAGTTAGTGAAGAGGCGGAAAAGAAAGCTGAAGTTGTTAAAACTGGAGTTTTGACAGCTTCTGTCAATATTCCTCCCAATACCACTATTACTGAGGATATGGTTGAGATAACACAGATTCCTGTTGAGGCTGCCCATAAGGAAGCAGTTGTGAACGAAACTGCGGCAGTTGGAAAGTTTTCTAAATATGAAATCACTGCCGGTGAACAGGTTCTGTCAACAAAACTCATATCACCGGAAGGCGGCGGTGGCGATGGAACGTTGGCATATGCAATAAAACCAGGAATGCGCGCAATTTCTATTGGTGTCAGCAATTTATCCGGTCTTGTAGGTATGATTAAACCTCAGAACACAGTTGATATAATTGTACAGTTTGACAAGATTGAAAATGAAGGCACAGAACAGGAAAAAACTACAAATTATACGACTATGATTGCCGAAAACATTAAGGTTCTTGCAGTTGATGATATACTATCACAGGAAGGAAAAGCAATCAATGCTGAAACCGGAATTTCATATACGACAGTTACATTGCAGGTGACACCTGCTCAGGCAATGGAAATCAGCATGTCTGAATACAAGGGTCAGATGAGATTAATAATGAGATCACCACTGGATGAAGATTTAACAAACCAAAAGACTATTAAATTTGACGATATAATTATCAATTAGTGGACAAGGGGGCATTCACATGAAAATAAAAGTATTGATTATCAGCAAGATGGAAAGAAATATTGGTGCGCTTAAGTCTATGATTGATGATGAAGAAATAAGTATAATTGGTGATTCTATTGGAGGCTCTGTTGCTCTTGATAAAATAGAAAACACATCTCCAGATATAATCCTGATGACGTTGGGAGCAGGGGACACAGACGTCTTGAGTCTGGCTGAAAGAATAATTCTGCACAGACCTCGTACATTTGTTGTATTGGTTGCTGAGAATCTGGATGTAGAAACCATGCAAAACGCTGTGAAGGTTGGATGTCATAACATAACTGAAATGCCTGCAACTCCTAAGGAATTTGCTGAATATATAAAGACTGTTTATCACAACGAATCAATAAGAATTAAATCACTCAGCGAAAAAGAATCTCTTTTGTGGTCTTCAACAGTAATAACTGTATTTGGAGCCAAGGGAGGGCTTGGCAAAAGTACAATAGCTGCAAACCTTGCAGTAAAGCTGGCTGAAAAAAGAAAAAAAGTAGCACTCATTGACCTTGATTTGCAGTTTGGTGATTTGCATATATTTCTTGATATAGAACCTAAAGATACTATTATTGAGCTGGTTCAGGATGTAATAACTCCAAACATTGACTCGGTTCGAAGTTACATGGCTGTCCACTCAAGCGGTGTTCATTTATTGTGTGCCCCAAAGAGCCCTGAATATGCTGAACTTGTTTCGGCAGAAAAAATTCAAAGCTTGCTGAGTTTACTCCGCAGTTATTATGATTATGTTATTGTAGATACTTCTCCTTCTTTTTCAGAAGTTACGATGACTGCCATTGAAGCATCCTCTATAATTTTCTTTGTAACAGGTCTTGACATTTCAATTCTCAGAAATTCTAAATTAAGTGTATCTATATTAGAATCACTGCAGCAAATGGATAAAATCAGGCTTATTGTCAACAGGGCTGTTGACATGAATTCCATCACGGTTAATGATGTGCAAAAAATCATAGGTTATCCTATATGGGCTAAAATTCCAAGCGACTATAAAGTTGCAGTAAATGCATTGAACAGAGGAGTTCCTTTTGTAACAGGTGCTCCAAGCAGCAAGCTGAGTGAATCTGTTACAACTCTTGCTAACATATTGATTAGCGGTACAACTAATTATGATATATTGGACAAGGGTAAAAAGAAGTTGAATATGGGCAAAAAAATAATGCCGTTTAAGAAAAAATAATACATAAGGGTGGGAAATGGCATGAGCTTACTTGATCGTCTTGAAAAGCAAAAAATGGCTGCAACAGCAGATGACAAAGCAACAGATACAGCTGCAACGAACAAAAATGTCAGCGTGTTTAAGGATGAATATGCAGATCTAAAAAGTCGTGTTCATAAAGAATTTATAGAAATAGTGAATCAGCAGGATGTAAATCTTTTCAATATCAAAGGGGAACAGGAACAGGAACTTCAAAAAATTATGGAGTCAATTGTTGAATCAAAGACTTCAAATTTGACAAGGGCAGAACGTTCACGTCTGCTGAAAGAAATATACAACGATGTTATGGGTTTAGGTCCTCTTGAGCCTCTGCTCAATGATGCAGAAGTTTCTGAAATAATGGTAAACGGTCCTTATCAGGTTTATGTTGAACGAAAAGGCAAATTGGAACTGTCAAATGTAGTTTTCAAAGACAATGCACATGTAATGAATATTATAAACCGCATAGTGTCGTCAGTAGGCAGGCGTGTTGATGAATCAAGTCCTATGGTTGATGCTCGTCTTCATGACGGGTCTCGTTTTAATGCAATAATACCGCCATTGTCTTTGATAGGCCCATCCATGACCATACGTAAGTTTTCAAAGAAGCCATATACTGCAAATGACCTGATAAGATTTGGCTCCATTTCTCCTAAGATGGTTGCTTTTCTGGAAGCCTGCGTAAAAGGCAAAATGAACATAATAGTTTCAGGTGGTACCGGCAGTGGAAAAACTACACTGTTAAATGTGCTGTCAAGCTGTATACCTAACAATGAACGTATAGTAACAATAGAAGATGCTGCAGAGCTACAGCTGATGCAGGATCATGTTGTTACATTGGAGAGCAGACCGCCGAACCTGGAGGGCTCAGGTCAAATATCAATAAGAGACCTGGTTCGTAACTCATTGCGTATGCGTCCTGACAGAATTATAGTAGGAGAAGTCCGTTCCGGAGAAACCCTGGACATGCTGCAGGCTATGAATACAGGTCATGATGGATCCCTCACAACTGCCCATGCCAATTCTCCTAGAGAACTTATGTCACGTCTTGAAACAATGGTGTTGATGTCTGGTATGGAATTGCCTGTAAGGGCTATCAGAGAACAAATACATTCTGCTCTAAACATAATTGTTCATCAGTCAAGACTGAGAGACGGTTCCAGAAAGGTTGTAAATATAACTGAAGTTGTTGGTATGGAAGGTGACACAATAACATTACAGGATATATTTGTGTACAAAATAGAAGGTGTTGATTCATACGGAAAAATCAGAGGCAGTTATGTTTCAACAGGTATACGCCCGAACTTTCTTGAAAAAATCTCTTCCAGCGGCATTCTGGTTAGAGATGAATGGTTTACGAACTGAGGTGGTTTCATGGAAATATTGATATCAATAACCATTGCCATATTGATTTATCTTGTTTTATATTCAGTTCTTTCTTCAAACAGCACTGAGCAGGTAAGGTTCAGACTATCAAGATATTTTAAGGAAAACAATGTTGATGATGTGCAGGAACAGTTTATAAGAGAAAAAACAGAGGAAGAAAATAAAAGAAAGAAGCAGAGATTCAAACTTGCCAGCCAGGAATTTTCAAACTATATAGCTTCATCAGGCATAAAACTCAAAGCCAATGAATTTATAGTGTTTTGGGCAGGTTTAACTTTGATACCCATGATTATTGTTGTGCTGTTTGGTGGAAGCATAATTACTGGTTTTGCTCTTGTCATAATTGGAATTGCCGTACCTCCTTTTATTGTCAGCAACGCAAGAAAAAAACGAGAAGATTTATTTAATGCCCAGCTTGCACAGGCAACCATATTGATGGGAAACAGCATAAAGGGAGGATTTACATTTTTGCAGTCCATGGAAAGCGTTGCAGAAGACATGCAGCCTCCTATATCAACAGAATTTGCGAGAGTATTAAGAGAAATTCATTATGGGGTGAAGCAGTCAGATGCCCTTAATCATATGGTGGAAAGAACTAAAAACAAGGACCTGGAACTATTAGTTTCAGCAGTCTTGACTTCAGCACAGGTTGGAAGTAATTTATCTGAAATTCTGGATACCATTTCATCAACCATTAGAGACAGAATAAAAATTAAAATGGAAATAAAGACTCTTACTGCTCAGGGAAGAGTATCAGGACTAATAATAGGTCTTCTTCCCTTAGTACTGGTATTAGCGTTGATGGTAATAAGCCCGGGATATTTTGCGGGATTTTTTGAGTCAGACATAGGAAAGATACTTGTTGTTGTTTCTATTATTTTGGAAGCAATAGGGTTTGCATTTATTAATAAAATAGTCAACATAAAAATGTGAGGTGGCGGTAATGGCTATATATATATCTTTATTTCTAGCGATTAGTATATTTTGTGCTGTAGTTGTATTGTTGAACAACTATGGTGTGAATGTTGACAGGGTCAGAAACCGCATCTCAAATATAGGCAGTGCTGAGAAAAAAATTGTTATTGATGACGAATTGAATAAATCACTGTCAGAAAGATTTTTAAGTCCTATGATGGATTCCATCGTGAAAACATTGGGTAAATTTGTTCCTGATACCGGTACCAACAATCAGAAGTCTGAAAATTTAAGAAAAATGCTGCGCCAGGCAGGTATGTCATTGATGCCAAGCGAATATTCTGCCATTAAAATTATTGTGATAATCGGCACATCAGTTCTGTTTTTCTTGTTATCGTTCATACTCAATTTAGATAATACATATGTGATTTTAATGCCATTAATAGGAGCCTATGCTGCTTTTGCTATTATGCGTTTTAGCTTGTTGAGTAACATAACAAAAAGAAAAGAAAAAATGGAAAGCCAGATGCCGGATGTATTGGATATGCTCAGTGTCAATGTTGAGGCTGGACTTGGTTTTGAACAGGCAATGCTTCATGTTATAGAGCATTTTCAAGGTCCGCTCATTGATGAATTAAACATTACATACAGAGAAATGACAATGGGCAGGAGCAGAAAGGATGCACTGACCATGCTTGGTGAGCGATGTGGTATAGATGATTTGAAGTCATTTACTGGATCTGTTATTCAGGCAAACAAGCTGGGTATATCTTTGAAAAACGTACTCCATACTCAAGCTTCAGCAATACGAGAAAGCAGAAGAGGCAAGATAGAAGAAAAAGCACATAAAATGTCCATAAAAATACTGCTTCCTATGGTAATATTCATATTTCCTGTAATATTTATAGTGTTAATGGGACCGGCAGTTGTATCCATAATGGAAATGTTTGGTGGAATGTAATGAAGGCTTTTATTAATAATTCGGAAGTGATAATAAGTGTTAAAAGGGCTGATACATTTAAAACAAGGCTAGTAGGTCTTTTGGATAGAAAATCAATTGAACCCGACGAAGGGTTGTTACTGTTGAGGTGTACTTCAATACACTGCTTTTTTATGAAATTTACAATTGATGTTGTGTATTTGTCAAGAGAAATGGAAGTGTTATACATAGAAACAGTCAAACCATGGAAGATAGGAAAAATGGTAAAGAATTGTGTCCATGTATTAGAGCTTCAAGAAGGGGCTGCAAAAAAAATTTCGGTGGGAGATATTATTGTATTTAACGAATAAGTATTGTATAATATTGGCATTACAGTTTACATCGGAGGATTTAAATGAAAGAAAGTGACAATAAAAATGTAGTTGGGATGATTCGTGACAAAACTGAAGAAGCTGATTTAAGCAGTGTTTTAAAAAGTACATTTGGCGGATATACAAAACAATCTGTTCATGAGTATTTGACTATTTTGCGGAAGCAACAGCAAACATCTCAGGAAACATTTTCTAGAAACCTCCAAACTTTATTTGAAGAAAAAGAAACTATTAAAAAAAGCAACGAAACTCTTTTAGCACGCTACAACAAGCTGTCTGCGGAATATGATAATTTGGCTGAATCATTGAAGAGCATTAAGATAGAAGATTCAGAATACTCGGCTCAAACAGTTATAACTCTTAAAAACAGCATTTTATCATTGGAAGAGGAAGTAAAGAAATACAACAGAGAGAGAAAAGCTCTGGAAAATGAAGTAGAACGCAGGAATGATGAAATAAATAATCTGCATTTAAAGCTTGAGCATTCAGTGCAGGAAACAGAAGCTCATAAAACAATGCTTAAGGCTGAAAAATCAGAAACTAAAAAACAAAGGGATACTGTTGCTGATTTGTCACGTTTGTTAGAGGAAGAAAAAAATGAAGTAAAATATTTAAGAAGTACAATGACAGATGGGAAGTTTGCGGATTTAAATAGTAAAATAGGCGAACTGAGCGCACAGATGGCTTCTATGACGGAAATCATTAAAAAGCAGAATCTTGAGAATGATTTAAAAGAAAAGACAATTGAAACACTTAATGATGAAATAGCATTGTTGAAGCAAAAGTTAAGCACAATGAACAACTCGCTGCAATCATCTAACAAACAAAATGATAAACTGCTTGTGGCTAATGAAGCTTTAAAATGCAAGCTGCAGGAAGAATATAAAAAGTCAATAGATTTAATCAATGAAAATTCAAACATTGCAATAGAAAGACTTATTGCTCAGAAAAATCTAAGCATTGCTGAAGCAAAAATTACTTCTTTGGAAATGCAGCTTCTTAAACAAAAAAAATCTGACGATATAATAATATTACACGAAAAGATTGAAGAAAACAGAACAAAGTCTGATTTGGCAGGCAATGTTTAATACAATTTATAAATACATAAAAAGTGAATAAAATTGACAATCCTTCGTTTTAGTGCTAAGATATTGTTGTCACGGGGCAAAGTGACTAGAGCAAAAAATTTGGAGGGTACAAATGAAATCATTAATCAGATTGAGAATGAGCGCACATGATGCTCATTACGGCGGAGAATTGGTGGACGGAGCAAGAATGCTTGGACTGTTCGGAGATGTTGCAACAGAACTTTTAATCTTGAACGACGGAGATGAAGGTTTGTTCTGCGCATATGACAATGTAGAATTCTTAGCACCTGTTTATGCAGGAGACTACATCGAAGCTGTGGGAGAAATTACTTCTGTGGGCAATTCTTCAAGAAAAATGAAATTTGAAGCAAGAAAGGTTATAGTTCCAAGAAAGGACATAAACGATTCAGCTTGTGACTTTTTGGAAGAACCAATTGTTGTTTGCAGAGCTACAGGTACTTGCGTGGTTCCAAAAGACAAACAAAGAAAATAATTAACAAAAAATTCCATTAGGACGTTGGTTATACAACCATCGTCCTTTTTGTATTAAATTTCTTTTAAGTTAATTTTATAATTACATTAAATTATGTATATAGATTTATATATTTCTTTAAATTGATATTAAGAAGTGTAAATATAATGGATAAATTATTAACAATAAAATCATTTACAAAAACAGTCACGGTAATTATAATTTATATACGCTACAGATAGTCATATTTAATAGATAAATATAAAATTAAAAGGGTATTGTATGAATAAGAATTCATCAAGACTTGGAGAACTACTCATTTCAAATAATGAAATTACATTGGAGCAGCTTTGTGCTGCACTGGACGAACAAACGTCATCTCATGAAAAACTAGGCAGTATATTGATTAAAAAAGGATACATTTCTGAAGTGGATGTTTTGAGATATTTATCCTCGCAGACGGGTATCAAGACAATTAATATGGACAGCTTGGAGGTCAATAAGGATGCAGCAAGAATTATATCTGAAAAGCTTGCAAGGAGGACTAATTCAATAGCTTTTAATTTTTATGGCGGAAAGCTCCTCGTTGCAATGATGGATCCTTTGAACATCTTTGATGTTGAAGACATAGAACTTGAGTCAGGCATGAAGGTTGAACCTTCATTTGCTTTAAAATCACAAATCATTGAAGCCATAGATAAATTCATGAGCAGCAGAAACACTGAAATTGCAGCCAAAGAAATTATCAGCAATCTATGTGCTGAAATCGAATCAGCCGATGATAAGACAGAAGATGAATATTTAAATAATTCTCCGGTTGTGAGGCTTGTGAATTCTCTCATAGACCAGGCCCTGAAAATGGAGTCTAGTGACATACATATTGAACCTTTAGCAGATAAAATAAGAGTTAGGTTCAGAATTGACGGAGAACTTCATGAAACACTTGAAGTTCCTATTAAATCGCATTCTGCAATTGTTACAAGGATAAAAATAATGGCAGGAATGAACATTGCTGAAAAAAGATTGCCCCAGGATGGAAGACTTGAGATGAATGTTGACTCTATAGCTATAGACATGAGAATTTCAGTGCTGCCTACAGTGTACGGAGAAAAGATTGTTCTTAGGATTTTAAACAGAGGCAATTTTTTAAAATCAAAATATGAGCTGGGATTTACAAATGAAAATTTAAAAAGCGTTGATTCTATAATGGAATGCCCAAATGGTATAATTTTGATTGCAGGCCCGACGGGAAGCGGAAAAACTACAACTTTGTATACATATTTAAATGAATTGAACAACATAAATAAAAACATAATAACTGTTGAAGATCCTGTTGAATACAAAATTCACGGCATTAATCAGGTACAAGTAAATTCAAAAATAGGTCTTTCATTTGCCTCGGGACTCAGATCCATTTTAAGACAGGATCCGGATATTATAATGATTGGTGAAATCAGGGATGAAGAAACTGCTGAAATTGCAGTGAGAGCAGCAATAACAGGTCATCTTGTAATCAGCACTATCCACACAAATGATGCTCCTTCTGCTGTCATTAGGCTTGAAGATATGGGAATAAAGACATTTCTGGTTGCAGCTTCTCTTAGGGGAGTAATTTCACAGAGGCTTGTGAAGAAAATATGTACAAACTGCAAGGAATCATACATGTCAAACAGTTTTGAGAACAATTTGCTTGAACTTAAAGACAGTGTTGTTTTGTATAAGGGAACAGGTTGTTCCAAATGTTACAATACAGGTTACTCAGGGAGAATTGGAATACACGAGGTTATGAAAATAGATCAGAATATGAGAAATAAAATTTACAAAGGCGGTTCTACAGATGAACTTACGGAGGAAGCAATAAATAACGGAATGGCAACATTAAAAGATAATTGCAGGCAGCTGGTGCTTGAAGGAATTACTTCTGTTGAGGAATATTCACAGGTGGTCTACAAACTGTGATAAACGAACTGGAGGAAGAAATGACTTTGTACAAATGCAGGGTGTTCAACAGTTCCGGAGAAAGACATTTATTAAAGGTTGATGCATTCTCTGAAGAAGACATTCTTGCTGAATTAAGAAAAAATAATTTCATAGTTACTGAGATAAAAAGTCATAAAAAATTGTCAGAGAGGGTTCATATAGCGCAAAACTCGCGAAAAATAAAACTCAAGGAACTTTCCATGTTTTGCAGGCAGATGAATTCTATGCTCAAATCAGGAATTGCTATAGAGAAATGCATTGAAATATTAAGCATGCAGACAGAAGATAAAAATTTTTGCACAGTGCTTAAAAATATGCATAAAAAACTCCTGACAGGCAGCACATTTTCTGAAGCAGTTGACAGCAACAAAAAAGTATTCCCTGCAATGTTTCTTTCAATGGTACGTGCTGGTGAAATGAGTGGAAATATTGAACTGGTAATGGGACGGCTTGCTGTTCAATATGGAAAAGAATACAAGACTGAAAGTAAAGTGAAATCTGCAATGACATATCCAATTGTATTGGCTGTTGTTGCAACTGTTGTTGTCATATTTCTGCTTATGTATGTAATGCCAACTTTTGTTGATTTATACCATAGCTCAGGAGTTGCTTTACCTTATGTGACAAGGATAATGCTTAAGCTCAGCATAGGGCTTCAAAATTACTGGCAGTTCGTTGCTCTTGCTTTATTAGGTACTGTACTGGTTATTATCAGATTGATGAAAAATGAAAATGTACGATATAAAATTGACTGCTTCAAGCTTAGAATTCCGTTGTACAAAGTATTGAAGGTTAAACTGGCTGCAAGCAGGTTTTCAAGAACATTGTCAACGCTGGTTGAAAGCGGTGTGCCGCTTATTTCAGGGCTTGAGGCTGTGTCTACGATTGTTGGAAATGAAAAAATCAAGAGACTTGTTTTGTGTGTGAGAGAGGATGTGAGAAAAGGATCCTCTCTTTCTTATTCTATTGAACAATACAACATATTTCCACCAATGGTCCATAACATGATTAAAATAGGTGAGGAATCAGGAGAACTTGAAGATGTTCTTAACAAGACTGCAGATTTTTATGATGAAGAAGTTGAAAATTCTATTCAGAAATTGGTTGCACTCATTGAGCCGGTTATGATTGTTTTGATGGCAGCAATTATTGGATTCATAATGCTGGCCATGATAACCCCAATGTTTGATATGGTCAATACAGTACAATAATAGCTGATTTTCATAGTTGAAATTAATTTTCCTGAGAAATATGCGCGCTATTTGATTAAGGAATATTAATAATAAAATAAGGAGAGCTTTTATGAAGAGAAAGAACGAAAAAGGTTTCACTCTGGTGGAATTGATTGTTGTAATGGCTGTTCTTGCGGTAATTTCTGCAATTGCAGTGCCGAGGTTCTTAGGCGTGCAGGAGGATGCAAAACTCGAAGCTGATTATGCTACAGCAGCAATGTTGGGTAAGGCAGCAGAGTTGTACTTGGTTAATGATGGGCATACGACTACAGATTTAGACAATGCAGCTAATGGTGGTACATTAGAAAATACTTTAAAAACTACGGAAGTTAAATTTGTATCGAAAAATTTTATTGGAAAAGAAAGCACAATTACTTTTGATGAAAGCGACAGTGGAGCTGTTACTGTAAGTGCTGTTCCAATAGGTGAAGGTGCAACGGCTGTTCCGCTGTATCCAAGACCATAATATTTATAAGATTAACCCCGGGCGGACACTAGGTCCGCCCCTACGTGTGGTAATTGGGGAATTGCAGTGAAATTGGAGTTTCACATGGCATATGGAATGTAATTGCAAATATTGGCGATTGGCGAACGAATTTAAAACCCCGGATTGTAGGGGAGAGTTACTGCTCTCCCGCATATAACAAATTATAATTAACCCCGGGCGGACACGAGGTCCGCCCCTACGTGTTGATAATTTAGGAATTGAATACGCACATACGTGTTGGTAATTGGGGAATTGCAGTGAAATTGGAGTTTCACATGGCATATGGAATGTAATTGCAAATATTGGCGATTGGCGAACGAATTTAAAACCCCGGATTGTAGGGGAGAGTTACTGCTCTCCCGCATGTAACAAATTTTAATCAAAACCCGGGCGGACACGAGGTCCGCCCCTACGTGTTGATAATTTAGGAATTGCATACCCACCCCGACATTACGTGTTGATAATTTAGGAATTGCATACCCGCGCCGACATTGCGTGTTGATAATTGAGGAATTGTATACCCGACATTATGTGGTGGAAATTATGGGTAATTTAAGTGAATTTGGAGTCCCTTTATGATTATGTTGGTGATGGTTTTCATTTATGGATTAGTCATAGGTTCATTTTTGAATGTGTGCATTTTCAGAATACCGGAAGGTATTTCGGTTATCAATCCCCCTTCATCATGCAGCAGCTGCGGTCACAGGCTTTACTTCAGGGATATGGTACCTGTTGTCAATTACATTGCAAACAAAGGGAGATGCAAATATTGCAATGCTTCATATTCAGCTCAGTATCCCATAATTGAAATTTTGAATGCTCTATTATATTTAATGATTACATTGAAATACGGCTGGAGTTTTTATAGTGCTGCTTATTGCATTTTGGTAAGTCTGATGGTAACTGTAAGTTTGATAGATATAAAATACATGATAATACCTGATAGTCTGAATGTGGTTGGTACGGTAATAGGAGTCAGCATTATTATTTATAACAGCAGTCTGATTTTGGATAAACTCATAGGAGCTGCAGTTGGTTTTTTGATTTTTTCAATGTTATCATTTTTCACTGGTGCCATGGGCGGCGGAGACATAAAGCTCATGACAGCCCTTGGGCTTATTTTTGGAGTAAAAGGGATATTATTTATAACAGTATTTTCATTTCTCATTGGTGCCCTGGTTTGTTCTGGGTTGATAGCCTTAAAATTTAAAAGCATGAAGGATAAAATTCCTTTTGGGCCATTTATATGTATGGCTGCAGTGCTGTATATTTTTTGCGGCAATGAATTAATAAATGTTTATTTAAAATGGATTTGGTAATTCAGGTGCTTTTAATATGTCATTCTAGTCGCAAACAAAAGAGAGATCCTTCGTAACGCTCAGGATGACAAAATCCAATAATTGCCATATGTATGCCAGGTTCTGTGTGAGATTATCGCTTAACTCAGGATGACAAAATTTGTAATTTAGGTGATAGCCATGTCAAAAATAATAGCTTTTGAATTTAGCGACCATAGCATTAAATTTATTGAAGGCAGAAGAAAAGGGAAAATACTTCACATTTTCAGAAAAGCTGAAATAAATTTGCCTTACAACATTTTATCAGACGGAATACCTAAAGATTTACATGAAGTTTCAGAAGTTCTCAAGAAGATACTTGGAAATTCCGTTAAGCATAAGAAAGCTGTGTTTCTCATTAATTCAAATTCAGTATTTATAAGAAAATTGGAACTTCCATATGTAAAGAGCAGCAAGGAAACAAGATCCATGATTAAATTCAAACTTCAGGAGATGCAGCCATCTTATATTAATCAATATAAAATCATGTACAAAATATCGGAAATATTCATGTGTGAAGGTGTTAAAAAGGCCAGATACACAGTATATGGCATGCCATTGAAAATGTATGAGGGATACATGGAAATCACTGAAAGGTTAAAATTGGACTTGGCAGCAATGGATATTTCATCAAATTTCACAAATTACATTTTAAATGAAAATATAAATGGACATGTAAAAAAAGACATTGTAGCAGTAATTTATGCAGGTAAGTCAAGCATGTGTCTTAGCATAGCTTACAATGGAATTACTGAGCTTTTCAGAATAGCAGAATATGATCATGAAGACACTTTGTTGTTAAAGTGTATTGATGAAATTCATAAATACATGAAATATTACACTTCATTAAGCAAGGACAACAGTATTAAAAAAATATATCTGATTGGAGAATATTTAAGTGATGAATTTAAGGAAAATTTATCTGACTTAGGTATAGAAGTTGAAGTAATTGGAGAAATGCCATGTGTTCTCGAACATGGACCAGAGATAAAAGATGATTTTTACGATTATTTTAATTTGACTGCTTCATTTTATTTTGATAAAAATCATATTGATTTCTTAACAGAAAAAAAAGAGAAAATGGAATATAGGTTTGCTGTTGGAGTAGCTGTCATGTCAGTAATTCTTATAACAGCTCTAGGGTTTTCGTATAATTTTTTGAATTATTATTTTAAGACTAGCATGTTGAAAAATGAAGCATATTCAAAGAAGGTATTTCTAAGCAATGAAGATAATATTTTATTGAACAATAAAATAGAAAGCATGAAAAAAAAGACCGTGTTTCTTGAAAATTATGTAGTAATGGCTGGTGAAGCAAAAAAGAAAACAATACTTGACAATTTAATTAGCTCTAATCTGTTTGAAAAAATCAAAGACTGTGCTGCAAATGGCACAAAAATAAAATCTTTTTTTGCCGATGCAAATAATGTGGAAATTAATTGTGAATCAATTTCCTTAAAAAGCATCGCATTGTTTGTAGAAAATTTGAGAAAAATTGAATTTGTAGACAATGTTAAAATGACAAATGTGGAAGTTAAAAAAGAAGGGGAAGTTTCTAAATTTACCTATGCAGTTACTTGTTATTTGAAGGGTGTTGATTATGAAGAACAATAAATATATTAAAATAGTAATTTTTATTGCATTGTCAATGATTTTGCTTTTCACGGCAAAAGACAATGTATCAGCAGCGTACAGTGTTTTTAGCCTGACTGATGATGAACATACCAAAATCATTGCAGACTATGAAAATATGTGTGAAAATATAAAAAACAAAAAGATGTATGAGGAGAGGCTTAGGGACATCTGCGATGAAGCCAACAACATTAATATCATATCAAATATCAGGCAGGAACAAATATTAACTACATTAAATGAATATCTGTCAAGCTGCTCAATTGAAGCGTCTTCGATTGATTTTTTGGAATATTCAAATTTAAATAATATGGATGCAAAAATTTCCAAAGAAAATGAAAAAGACCGAATTGTTTCAGCTGCTGTAACCATTTCTTTTACAGCTTCTTACAATAACATGCTTAAATTTGTTGATGAAATTCAACGCGGTAGGACCACTGTAGCAATAAGCAGTGTCAGAGTTGTGATGAATGACAATGATGAAGTTTTCGGAACAATTAAACTTGTTTTTTATGCATTGAAAATAGATGAAGATTATGAATAGGATGAAGTTAAGGATTTCAAACAATTGTGGTATGACACTGGTTGAGTTGGTAGTGACAATGGCAGTCTTGGGCATATTGATTGCACCTGTTATGTCAATGTTTGTATTTTCAGCTAAAATAAACAATACTGCCAGCAATGAGTATAAAGCTTCCATGCTTGCACAGTCATACATGGAGGAAATTAAAGCAATGAGGGAAATTGATACACAAAAATATTCTTATAATTCCAGCACAGGAAAGTATGAATGTCTCGTGCCGGAAACAGAAAGCAGATATGGAGCTGATATAACAATAGAAGCAGGGGAAGGAATAGTTTATACAATAAAAATTTCAATCATACAAGGCGCCCAAGAGATAAAAATCCTTGAAGGAAGCAAAATTTTTTATTGATACTTCTCTAATGTAGTATGACAGAAAGGAATATTAGAAATATTTCGGAGAATAAGTATGAACAATAAGGGTTCCACAATGGTGCTTCTTGTTATTGCTATGTCTGTAATAATTGCGCTTGGCGTTTCGATTTTAAATATAGCAATGATGCAGTACAACATTAGAAATTACAGCATGGAAGCAAAACAGGCATTTTATAAGGCAGAAGACGGTCTTAATGAAGCTTTTTCAGACGTCTATATTTTAATTGATGAAGCAGCTTCCAGAGCAATTGATGAAGCAAAAGAATATTTAAATTTGTATCCCCTTGATGAAGGTGGGGCAGAAAGTATTTTTTGTGCTGAGTTTAAAAATTATATAACTGTCAATTTTAAAAATAGAGCTGAAAATAATTCTAATCCAAAGGTTAAAATTGCAGAACAAAATTTAATTTTTTCCGGAAACAGTCTCAGAGCACATCTAATATCAATCTACCGCACAGATAAAATAGAAAAACATGTTGAAGCTGACATAGTAGTCTTGGTACCTTCCTATTCAGATGTGAAAAACAATATCTTTGATGCTGCAGATTGTATTATGTATGATAATTGGATTAATGTAAATTAAATGATAAAATTCAGGTTGCTGACCATGAACTTTTGACATTGTCACTCTGAGGAATAAAGATGAGATCCTTCACTATCGTTCAGGATGACAGCGTCGGGGTAGTCTGTAATCAAGCACCTTTGTATGATATTGAGAGAGGTGGACTATGTTAAAAAACAAAAAAGGTTTTACCCTCATAGAACTGCTGGTAGCTCTTGGACTTAGTACCTTGGTTACTTCATTGGTAGTAACTTTTTTTGTTGTAAACATAAAAACATACAAAGAATTAAATGATGAGGCAGAGCTGCAATTTCAGGCACAATATATATTGAATTTCATGTCTGACAAAATAATGGAATCTGAAGGCATTTCATTAATGAGAAATTCACTGGACTACTATTCCATGACATCAGTCAGGGCATCAGGATTAAAGCTTCCTGCTGATAAAATATCATTTAGATTTGGTGATGGGGAAAGTGAAAACTATGTGTTTCATATTGTAAACAAAAATATTCGTTATGGCATTGGAAATAAAGACTTAAATCCTTCTGTGGAGCTTGGCAATTATGTTAAAGCAATGCACATATCATTATTGAAAAACAATAGTTTAATAAATGTCAAGGTTTTTAAAATCACTCTGCTTCTTGAAAAAGGAAATCAGTCATTTGAAGCAGAGCAAGTTGTAAGTTTCAGGAATAACAATTTTGCAGATAGTGAGTTTTGCAAATTTTTAACAGATTGCTCAGCTCATTGTAATTATATTAAAAAAATAAATAGTCATTGCAATAAAATAAATACATTGACAAATACTGAATTAATTTATAAAATAAGCTATGGTATATTTTAGGTGGACTATGAGTAAAAGCGGGTTTACCCTAATAGAAACGATTGTCACAATTTTCATATTGATTATTTTGATTTCATTAGCTGTCCCTAAGCTTGATATGGATTTTGCATATATGGACAAGATGGCTAATGAATTTGCCATGGACGTAAGATATATTCAGATGGAAAGTATGAAAGTACCCGGTGCTGAGTATAATATTCGAATCAACATGGCTGAAGGCTTTTACAATGTTGATGTGGATACTGTCACGGTCAAGACAGTCAAATTCAAGAAAAGATATAAAATAAGCTACAGCAACATTAATATGAATTCAATCGGATTTACATATGAAGGGATGCCTGTTAATGCAGGTACATTTTCTATATTGGATACCAAATTAAATAAAAAAAAAGAAGTATCAATAGTTCCAACCACAGGAAGAACTATAATTAAAGAATAAGCAGCAATGTGCTGGTTATAATATACATAAAGGAGGAGACACTAACAATGATTACAGCAAGTGATTTTAAAAAGGGTATTACTATATCTTGGAATAATGGATTATGGCAGATAGTAGATTTTCAACATGTTAAACCTGGAAAGGGAGCTGCCTTTGTTAGAGCTAAATTAAAAAACATAATCTCAGGAGCTATAAGAGAGGAAACTTTCAACCCTACAGAAAAATTTCCGCTGGCGCGTATTGAAACTAAAGATATGCAATATTTATATAATGATGGACAATTGTATTACTTCATGGATCCAGAATCATTTGAACAAATTCCGTTAAACTATGACCAAGTTGAGGAAGCTATTAAATATTTGAAAGAAAATGATTTTGCACAGATGAGATTCTATGAAGGCAAACCATTTGAAGTATCAGCGCCAAACTTTGTTGAACTTGAAATAACTGAAACAGAGCCTGGATTTAAAGGAGATACTGCACAAGGAGCAACTAAGCCTGCTACAACTGAAACCGGTGCTAAAATAAACGTACCGCTTTTCGTTGAGATAGGAGATAGAGTGAAGATTGACACCAGAACCGGTGAATATCTATCAAGAGTTTAGGAGGTAAGATATGGATTTTTTGTATGAAAAAATTTCTTATTTGAGAGGTTTAGCTGACGGTTTAGACGTTAAGGCTGACACTAAAGAAGGCAAATTATTTAATGCGTTGATGGATGTTATCGAAGAAATAGCTGACGGTATGAGTGACATAGTTGAAGAGCAAGATGAAGTAAATGAGTACTTAGATTTATTAGATGAAGATTTATCAACCGTAGAAGAAGAATTGTTCGGTGATATGGAAATCGACGAAGATGATTACGATGATGATGATTATGACTTCGATTTCGATGACGAAGATGAATTTGATGAAGACTTCGATGATGAAGATCATTGCGGTTGTGGTTGCGAAGAAGAATAATAATAATTTGCAAAAAAGCATTTCCATTTGGAGATGCTTTTTTAGTGCAATACTCAAGCCCGGGCGGACACAAGGTCCGCCCCTACATATGGCAGTGAAAAATACAGTTGTTCAGCGGGAGGACAGTAGTCTGACCCTACGTTTCGGAAATAGAATATATGATAATTGATTAAGGCCAGATTTCTTCAGGGTCAACTCCGTATATTTGAACAACTTCAAACAAATCACTGTTGGCAATGTCCTTTGGCGTTACAAGCCATGAACCGTCATAGTCAACATCATATCCATTTTGCATGAACGGATACCACACAAGATGTGAGCACTGAGTGCTCTTGAGTTTTTCAGGAACAGGATTTTTGCTGCTCAAAAGACCAACAAACAATCCGTAGGGAACATCATTTAGATTATTTTTTGCAAACTTTGCTATTTCATCCAATGTTTCCTGTGAAGTGTCTTTCAGCTTCAGCATCATGAATGAGGGGTAAACTCTCCATTTGTTGATGTTTTGAAACATTGTGTTTGTTCCCAGTATTACTGCTTCAAGAGTTTCTCCTCTTTCTGCGTCAGTTATTATGGCTGCATGTCCATGGCGCCAGCCAAGAGAATGGGTTGCCTTTGTTATGAGAACATATCCGTTTTCATAGGGCGCAAAGTTAAATCCATACATTGGCTTTCCTTCATCATTTACAATTGATTCCTGACTTGTGATTATTCCTATGGGTTCGCATAAAACTTCATTATCTCTGAAGAATATTTCCTGAAACTTAATTATTTCAGATTTTCCATCAGATTTTTTCATTAGCTCGTCTACAGCTGTTTTGCCTAGGCCTGTCTGATAAAAAAGCTGCTTGTAATCTTCCTCTGTAAAAGTTTCCTTTTCTAAAATGATGCTTATATCTTCCTTTTGATAGTCCGGGCGAATATATCCTGAGGGCTCTATAACTTCTTCTAATATTGCAATTGCAGCAATAATAATTAAAATTGCTGATACTACAGCAATTAACTTCTTATGTTTAATTTTTTTTATCATAATATGTCCTTTTCGTTTATTAAGCAAAAGTTGATTTCACGCGGAACTGTTGTTATTGCACAATTCTTGTATATCAATTATATATCAACATGAAAATATTGCAATGTAAAATATTAGAATGTAAAGTTTAAATAAATTTCTACATAAAAATTATAGTTCAAGCTGTTAAAATTTCATTTGATATGTTATAATATATATCATTTAAAAATGGAGGATTCTAATGAACAAATATAAAAGAGCAGGCAACTTCACAAGAGCCGTATGTTTCATTTTAGCCTTTGGTATGATAATAACCACATTTATGAGCATGCTGATTTACTTTTTTTAGGAAGTGACATATGAAGAATATTGTTGATAAATTAAATAAAGAAGAACTGGCACACCCTTTGGATGAACAGCCATTATACCATAAAAACTGTGCAGAGATAATGCTGATGGCCGCTGATGAACAGTACAAACTGGGACTTGATGAAAGATTTTTTAAGGCTGTATGCCCATTTGGCGGAGGTTTTCAGACAGAAAACACATGCGGAGCCCTTTTGGGAGCTTTAGCAGCAATTGGGTTGATGTACACTGAAGAACGACCTACAACAAATGATAAGATGAAAGAAAAAACAAAACAATTTGTTGCAGAATTTGAAAAAGAATTCGGAGCTTTGGACTGTGCGAATATCAAAGCTCATCACAGAAGTGAAACAGAAGGATGTGCTCCTGTGAAGATAAGAACTGCAGAAGTGTTTGAAAGAGTAATCAATGATTAACAGGTGAATATGGAATACTATGACTATTTAAAAGAAATTAACGGCGTAAATCTGAACAGTCAGCAAATGGAAGCTGCTTCATTTGATAAGGGAAACGCCCTTGTGCTTTCAACGGCTGGTTCAGGAAAGACTACCGTAACAATTGCCAGGGCCGGACGATTGCTGTATGAAAACAAATGCAGCAGAAAAGTTTTGACAATTACATTTTCAAAAATGGCAGCCAATGACATGAAAAACAGGTTTCAATCTTATTTTGGCAGCGTGTATAAATCAAAAACCGAATTTTCAACCATTCATGCCTTTTCTTATAAAATTGTGAAGAGCTTTTACAATAGAAAAGGCATTGATTTTGAACTATTGACCAACAGTTATCACATCCTTGGAGAAATACTCAAATCTCATTATTCAAAATCTTATTTCAATTATGTAAGCGATGAAGAAATTGAAAATTTGTCATCAGCCATTGGTTTTGTAAACAACATGATGATAAATCCAGCTGAATACAAAGACTACGGCATAGAAATAAAAGGTTTTGACACCATTTACGAAACATACCGCACGTACAAATCAAAAAACAGGCTTATTGATTTTGATGATATGCTTCTTTTTGCTTACAAAATTATCAAAGGTTCAGATTATTACAGGGATTACATAAAAAATACTTACCAGTATGTGCAGATAGATGAAATGCAGGATACTTCAAAGATACAGCATGAACTCATAAAGCTTATAACAGATGACAATTTGTTCATGGTAGGAGATGACGACCAGGCAATTTATTCATTCAGAGGCAGTTATCCGGATTTCATGTTAGAATTCAGGGACATATACAAGGACGGCAAAGTTTTTTATCTTAACAACAATTACAGGTCAGATAAGAACATTGTGGAAGGTGCAAGGCACTTCATAGAAAGAAATAAAAAAAGATATGCAAAAGCAATCAATACAGACAATGAAAGAATAAATGAAATAAATATAATTCGTGTCAAGAATAGAGCCGAACAGGCAAAACTAATAACTGAAGCACTTTTGCAAGCAAATGACCAGACAGTTGGCATTTTGTTCAGATATAATATGTCTGCCATGATTTTGGCCAACAATCTCAATGAAAATAAAATAGACTTTTATATTAAGGAAGACAAAACAAAATTTTTCAGCAGCCCGGTTTTATATGATGTCATGGCATTCTTAAATCTGGCCCTAAATCCTAAAGACAGAGATGCCTTTTCAAGGATATACTATAAAAGCTACACATACTTTTCAAAAGGTATGTGCAAGATTGTAACTGACAGCCCTAGAGAGGACCTTACAGTCTTTGATATTCTCGATAACTACAGGTATTTTGATCACTACGTATATGATAAAATACATCAATTCAAAATTGACATCAATTATTTGAACAAATTGAGACCAATGGATGCAATTCGCTTCATTAAAATGGAACTGGAATATATAAATTATCTGGAGAGAATGCAGGAGGAAGGGCGAAATAACATGTCAAATTCTCTTCATATTTTGGAGATACTTGAAGAGATAGGTTCATACTGCAAAAATATAAGGGAATTTATAGATAAAATCAACAACCTTCAGGAGGTTATTAAAAATGCCTCTGAAAACAAAAATGCCAATGTGACACTTACAACTATTCACAGTGCCAAGGGACTTGAATATGATCATGTGTACATGATTGACAACATAAGCGGTGAATTTCCTTCAGAGAAGAAAAACATGTCTGAAGTAGAATATGAAAAAATTCTTGAAGAAGAAAGACGAATTTTTTACGTGGGAATGACAAGGGCAAAAAAAGTGCTTAATATCATTGTCCCAGGCGCGCCGTCACTTTTTGTGAATGAACTGATTCAATCAAACAAAAAAAACAATGCATAGCATAAAATGCCTAAAAATTTCCATAAAAAGTAAATTTATTGATTATTTTTTATTGAAAATATTAATAAATAATTATATAATGTAATATATTGTAAGGCTAAAATTGGGGGACACGGTATGAAACTTTACATTAATACATTGGGAGAATTTGATATAAAAGCAAATGGACAGTCAATGCTAAAAGAATCCAGCCGCACATACAGAATATACAAACTTTTTGAATATTTTCTTACTTTTAGAAACAAAAAGCTGCTGCCGGATACAATCATTGATAATTTGTTGTCTGAAAGCGATTCCGACGACCCTAAAAACATGCTCAGAACGCAGATTTTCAGACTGAGAAAAATAATCAAGATGCTGCTGCCGGATGGTATTGATGCAGAGGAATATATCAACATCAATTTCACCAACGGGTATTATTGTCTTGAAATAGGTGAAAATACTGTTGTCGATATTGACGAGTTTGAAAGGCTGATTCTAAAGGGCGATGCAGAGCGAACTACAAATGCAAACAGCGCTATTGAGTATTATGAAGAAGCCATAAGCCTTTATAAGGGATTATATTTGTCTGACAATGCATATGAAGTATGGCTGGTTCCCACAAGGAACTATTATCAAAGGCTATATTTAAAAACATTGTCCAAGCTGTTTGAACTCTTAAAAGATAAAGGGGAAAATGAAGAAATCATAGCATTATGTGAAAAGGCGCTTCTTTCTGAACCTTATGAAGAAGAAATCCACATCAATCTGATGGAAGCCATGCTAAATCTTGGTCAATCAAAAGCTGCAATGAACCATTATGAATATGCATTGAATCTGTTAGAAAGAGAAATGGATGCAAAGCCTTCGAATAGGTTTATAGATCTGCGGAAAAAAATACATAATAATTCTCATAAAAACACAGATATTGATTTGTCTTCTATAAAGATGCAGCTTGAAGAGGCTGCAGAAAATGGTGCAATGCACTGTAATTTTGAGTATTTTAAATTTCTGTTCAATCTTCAGAAAAGAAAATCCATAAGAAATAACGAGTATGACTATCTTTGCATTATTAACTTCAACAAAAGAGGTTTGCACAGCCATGAGTCACTGGCAAATATTTCAAGGGAGTGGGCAATGCTTCTGAAGACTACTTTGAGAAAGGGCGATGTGTTTACATTCTGGAACGATAGTCAGATACTCATAATGCTCCATGACGTAAGGGGAGACGGAGTGAGTATTATTGAAAACAGAATTGCAAGTAATATGAAAAGTTATATGAAAATAAATGAAAATGAAATAAATATGATTTTTCAGCCCTTAGTGTCTGAAAATACTTTGATATAATTGCAGCCTCTTTGAAGGCTGCCGTGTCATTCTGAGGGCGCAGCCCGAAGAATCTCATATTTAAGCTAGGATATTATTCACTAATGCACACAATCACAATAGCAATGAACTAACAGTCTTTTTCAAGACTGTTTTTTTGTCGTTTTTTGGCGTAATTAAAATGTAATTGAAATGAAATTGAAATGAAACTGCTAAAAAATTGAGATGTAATTACAAATACATATAATAATATTAAGCAAACACAAAAACGCAACTTGTACGGAGACTTAAATGCAGACTGGAAGAAAATAAGTACGGTTAATGATTTATAATTAGTTGCTTAAATGAACATAAAACTGACACTTAGGACGAGGGGGTTATAAAATGAACAAAAATCTATACAGAATAATTTGTGCAATAATAGCATTGATGATGATTATGCCTGTAATGCCAAGCAGTATAGTTAGTGCTAAACCTAAAGATGGAGATTCTTCAAGTGAAGCTATGGAAATTGACGTAGATGGTGATGTGTATTCTGAACTTGGAATTAGCTCAACTAATAATCAATCAAAGCTGCATGCCATATGGTATGACGATGATGATCTCTATGTAGCTGTATCAGTAATGAGTCCAAAGAAGGTTGAATCAGTAGAATATTATGAAAATTCAGGTTTTAGTAAGACTGTAACTGGTTCAGCAATTTATGGTAATGTAAATATTACTAAACTCATACTCACAAATGACCATGGAAGATTTGAATTCGATGCTTTAAAAAAGAATTCTGATTCTACAGGTAAAAATTATTTTGTTATAGCAAATTTAGGAGAATTAACATTAAATAATACATTCAATATTCAAATTGATGTAAATGGAAATGGTCATGAATTTATAGGTATAACAGTTGATACACCAAATGAAAATCCGATAGATCCAGAAGATCCAGAAGATCCAGAAGGCCCAGAAGATCCAGAAGATCCGGAAGACCCAGAAGACCCAGAAGATCCGGAAGATCCTGAAGACCCAGAAGATCCTGAAGAACCAGAAAATCCAGAAGACCCAGAAGACCCAGAAGACCCTGAAGATCCAGAAGACCCAGAAGATCCTGAAGAACCAGAAAATCCAGAAGACCCAGAAGACCCAGAAGACCCTGAAGATCCAGAAGACCCAGATGACCCAGAAGATCCTGAAGATCCTGAAGATCCTGAAGATCCAAAAGACCCAGAAGACCCTGAAGATCCAGAAGATCCAGAAGACCCAGAAGATCCAGAAGACCCAGAAAACTCTGAAAATCCTACTAATCCAGTTAAACCAACTGATCCGGTAGAACCAGCAACACCAGCAGTTCCATCAGATCCTGTAGATTCAGATGACGATGAAGAGTCAGGACGAAGTGGCAATGGTGGCGGCGGAACCATCATTAAAGACATAGAAATTCCTTTGGCTAATCTAGAGAAAACAGATCACTTTGCATATGTAATTGGTTATCCAGAAGGAGATGTAAGACCTCTAAACAATATAACAAGAGAAGAAGTTGCAATGATTTTCTATAGACTTTTGACTGATGAAAGCAGAAATGAATTGTTAAGCGATGAAAACTCATTTACAGACTTAATGAACCATGAATGGTCAAATCGTGCAATATCAACTTTGAACAATGCAGGTATAATCAAAGGATATCCTGATGGGACATTTAAACCGTCAGAACCTATTTCAAGAGCAGAATTTGCAACTATAGCAGCAAAATTTGATAATCTTGATTTGAGCAGCTCAAGTAATTTTACAGATATATTAGGACATTGGGCAGAAAAATATATTACATCATCTGAAATAAAAGGTTGGATAAAAGGCTATCCGGATTTAACATTCAGACCTGAACAAGATATAACAAGAGCTGAAGCAATGACGTTGATTAATAATGTATTAGGAAGAGCAGTGCCAGAAGAAAATATTCATCCAAATGCAATGTTCTGGCAGGACATTACAAATGATCAATGGTATTACAAAGCTATAATGGAGGCTACAAACAGCCATGACTACATGCTAGAAGATGACGGGGATGAACTGTGGACTGGAATGAAAGCAAACAAAGTATGGCCATAGAAATATTGAAAAATTAGACAGCAAAGAATTTAATTGTACTCTGCCAACATAAAATGAATTTTAAGATGAAAGGTCTGAATTCGGTATTATCGAAGTTAGACCTTTTTAGATTTTATACAAATGATTATGGTGTAATTAGAATGTAATTGAAATGTAATAAAAATATAATCGCTAAATAATAGAAATGTAATTGACTTAATATATAATATTGATTAATAAATAAGCAAAAATACTTCCTGAAACAGGGGTGATGAAATGGAATACCCTTCAAAGAATGATTTTTATTTAAAGTTCAAGGCCGTTTATAACAGAGAAGGAAATTTTATTGACTACGAGCTTGTGTACATAAGTGATACATTTTATAAAGCTGCCAACATCGTTCCGGATAGAATTTTAGGCAGAAGATTTTCAGAGATTGTTGTGGACTATTCAAACGAACTGGGCCTTAAGGAATTATATTTTTATATGATTCCAAAATCTAAATTTAAATTTGAAATTTATATCAAGGAAATTGAAAGATGGTATCTAATCAACATGTTTTCAGATAAGAGCAGTCAAGATGATCTGCTTGTAATATACTACGTTGATATAACATATATTAAACAGAATGTTCAATATCCTTACAGCCAATCTGATAATGAACAAAATGTTTATAATATTAAAGACATAAAGAAATTATACTACAAGGATCGTCTGACAGGATTGTATAATAAAAATTTCTTTGAAGAAGAGCTGGCGAGGCTGGATACGAAAAGACAGCTGCCAATAAGCCTTATAATGGGAGACATAAATGGTTTAAAGCTCATAAACGATGCGTTTGGTCACAACATGGGTGATAATGCTCTAAAAAAAGCAGCTGAAATTATGACAAGCTCATTCAGGGATGAAGATATTATCAGTAGAATCGGTGGAGATGAATTTGTAGTACTATTGCCGAAAACCACAGGTGATACTGCCGTCGATATAGTTGAAAGAATAAAAGAAAAATGTGACAAGAACACACTGGATTACGTAAAAATCAACATAAGTTTTGGAGTTGCTACAAAGGAAACAATGGATGAAGATATCCAAAAGGTACTTAAGAAAGCTGAAGACAGAATGTACTTTAAAAAACTAAAGGAAAGCAAGGAAGCAAAGCTTTCAATGATTAAGTTTTTAAAGAGCAGGCTGGAAAAAATCACATACGAAACCAAATCTCATTACGAACGCCTCAAGGGTCTCACTATGCTGATGGCAGAGGCCCTAGAGTTGACAGAAGCAGAAAAAGAAGAATTAAGATTATTGTGTGAATTCCATGATATAGGAAAAATAGGTGTGTCAAGAAACATTCTTCAAAAGGTTGGAACATTGAACAATGAAGAATGGGAGACTGTGAAAAGGCACAGTGAAATCGGTTACTATATTGCGCGGGAATTTCGGGACGCTTCACCTATTGATGAATTGATTTTAATACATCATGAGAGATGGGATGGAAAGGGATACCCGGGTCTATTCAAAAATGAGGAAATTCCAATTGTAGCCAGGATATTTGCCATTGCTGATGCTTACGATGTAATGGTTAATGACAGACCATACAAAAACATTATGACTAAGAGAGACGCTCTTAATGAAATAAGTGAAAAAGCAGGCAGTCAATTTGACCCGGCCATAGCTCAGTTATTTGTAAAATTAATGGAAAAAGAGGAACAAATTGTATAAAAGTTCATTATTTTAAACATAATATAGTATAAATGTTATTTATGTTTAAAGACTAGCTATTTGTGGTATCTATGATGTATGAAGCAAAATTGAATATTGGCAAACCTATTGAAAGATAGGGACGCAAAGCGAGAAGTCTAAAGCATAATGCTATGACCGTTCAGCTGCAAATTAATTTTAAATAATTATTTTGCAGCTTTTTTGTTTCATTAGTTTTAATGACATCCTAGGAAGCGAAGGATCTCATCTTTAAATTAGTTAGCAACAACTGCTTTTACTTGGGGGGTTGTTCTATATAAAACAAGACTTATTAATAACTTGAAGAAAGGAGGTGTAAAAATTGAAATGTTTATTAATAAATTTTTGCATAGTTCAAAAGGAGAAACAAGAATTTTAAAGAAAGGAGGAAATTATATGAATAAAAATATGTTTAGAAAAGTTGTTTGTTTAGTAATTGCGTTGATGATGATGATGCCAGCAATGCCGAGCAGCTTGGTAAGTGCAGCTGAAGAACCAGTAATTATAGACAATCCATTGGATAATAGTATTTCAACAGTGACAACTGGTTCAGCAATCACCTTTACTGTAGAACACTATAAGCAGTTGGAGGATGGTACATTCCCGGAAATTGCAAGTGAAACCGAAAAGTTTGGAACATTTGAAAAGATTGTACATGATGATGATTATCAAAAAACTACGTATGATGGATATACGTATGTAAGCGGGTTGGTCGACGGAGAAACATCAGTAATGGTGTTGGAAGATGAATCTTCAGTAGTAAAACTGTATTACAATTTAGATGCATTGAACATCCCCGTTATGCTTGCAGGAATCGGAGACGGAGGGGTTTATACTACCGAAGCTGGTGTAATGGATGCAATGGGACAATCGACTAATAATCATCTTGTAGGATACTTAGCTTGGGTTGAGGAAGGCACAGAGAATCTCTATGTTGCTTTCAACGCCAGTAATACTGCTGTAGATCTAAAGACTCTTATAGGCGTAATATATTATGATGGGGCTATGAATGACACATCATATTACTACGATGAATTAACAGGTATTTATGAAAAAATTCACGGGCCGATTAATATTGATGGAGTTCAATATGGCCCAAATGATCCTGTCACCAATATGCCATATGAATTTACAAATTGGTTGGTTATAAATTTGGGGGAAATTACGTTTTCTGATCCATTTTATATTGGATTGGACTATGCTGAAAATGGTTTTGATGCTATGGGAGACAAAAAAATACGGATTGAAATATTGGACTATACAGTCGAATACCATGCTAATGGTGCTGACGGCGGTAGTACATCAGATCCTAATTTTGCTTACGAACAATACGACTGGGTTACTGTGTTAGATAATGGGTTTACTTATACAAATCATAATTTTGTAAAGTGGAATACATTACCCGATGGTAGCGGAGACAATTATTATCCTGGACAGAAATTCCAAATGCCAAACCATGATGTTGAGTTATATGCAATATGGTCTACGGTACCACAAAATAGTTTTACGGTAGAACATTATCTGCAAAATTCAGACGGAACAACATATCCAGCAACACCGACATATACAGAAACAGACAGTGCAAATACTGGAGCGACAGTATATGACGATACCTATGAAAATAGTTACCCAGGCTGGACATATGTTAGCGGAGCAGTAGACGGAGTAACATCAGCGGTAGTGGAAGCACCGAACGGAACAACAAAATTGAAACTGTATTACACAGTGGATAGCGTTGGTTTTACGGTAGAACATTATCTGCAAAATTCAGACGGAACAACATATCCAGCAACACCGACAT
>NZ_VLKH01000015.1 GCF_007830175.1 Sedimentibacter saalensis
GCAGTCAGTTTGCCGCTTTCATGCTGTTTGTCTATTGCCTTTTGTCCGCCGCCCAGCTTTATTTTTTCATTTAATTCCCTGAGCTCCATCAATTTGTCGTTTGGCAATTTTATACCTCCTAAGATTTATATATATAACCAAGTATATATACAATAAATTTCTTTTCAAAGTCAATCGATACCGCAGGCAAAATAATTTTGCTATTATTTTGACGTTCAAAGTATATTATATAAACAAAATTTTGTCAATATATTTGTAACCATCCCACCGCAAAATAATACTCATTAAAGAAATCAATTGTGAACATTTTGCATATATTGAATAGTAGCTGAAAATTATGAAAGGTGTGATTCCATGAAATATAATAACTTTGACCAATATAACAGGATACGGCCATACAAGGCTCAAAACATGATTGTTAAAATATTAGAAACTGAAGCTCTGCCCCAGCCACAACCTCAACCGCAGCCGGTTGAAGAAATTCCACTGCCCTTAGCCAGCACCGGTTACATAAATGTGGGAGTTTACACAGCCCTGGGAGCACTGCCAGTCAAAGACGCCGTTGTGACTATTTACACAATTGACGAAGATGGAGAAGAAAATGCACTTTACCATGTTGTGAGCAACATAAACGGAAGAGTTCCAACAATGGAAGTTCCTGTAGAATACAATCCGGAAAATCCTTTAGAAAGTCCTACATTTTATTTTTCAACCTACAACATGAGAGTTCAAGCAATAGGATATTACACTGTCAATATTATTGATCTTCGTGTTTACCCTGATGTTGCCACAAATTACAGAGTGAGCTTGATTCCCGTAATGGAAGGTGCCACAGAGGAAGAAGGCAGTCAGACTGTTGTCATTCCTCCAACCCCAGCGGATATTTCAAATGAATAAGGAGGAGATTACATGAGCACACAAGTACCAGGATTATCAACTGTTGTAGTTCCGGATAACATTACCGTACATCTTGGAGCTCCAAATCAACCGGCAGAAAATGTAACTGTACCGTTTATTGATTATGTTAAAAATGTAGCTTCAAGCGAGCTATATCCAACATGGCCTGAAAGCGCCCTAAGAGCAAATATATACGCAATAGTATCAATTGCATTGAACAGAATATTCACAGAGTGGTATAGGTCAAGAGGATATAATTTTGACATTACAAACACGACACAATTTGATCAGGCCTTTGTTCCTAACAGAGGAATATTTGACACCATAGACAGAATTGTTGATGATATTTTCAACGATTACATTGCAAGGCAAAACCAGGTGGAACCCTTGTACGCCCAGTTTTGCGACGGACGTGTTTCAATATGTGAAGGCATGTTTCAGTGGGGAACCGTTGACTTGGCAGCACAGGGATATGTTCCTTATGAAATACTTCAGTACTACTACGGAGACAACATCAATATTGTCAGAAATGCTCCAGTAGTGAATTTAGAAGAAACATACCCAGGCGTCCCCCTAAGTGTAGGTGACAACAACCAGTATGTACTGCTGATAAAAATGGCCCTCAATGCTATTTCTGTTAACTTTCCCGCTATTCCGAAAGTATATCCAATAAACGGTGAATTTACTGAAGGAATGGCCGATGCTGTAAGAGCATTCCAGGAAGCATTCAATTTACCTGAAACAGGAGTCATAGACAAGGCAACATGGTATGAAATAAGAAAAATATATGTAGCAGTAAGAAACCTTGCTCAGCTTACTTCACAGGGAATACTTGTTAGTGACATTCCTCCGGATATAGTAACTGAAATCGAGGAAGGAAAAGTTGTACCAAGAGTGCAGCTTGTTCAGTATTTTCTCAATGTTCTTTCAGCATATTACAACTCCATACCTGCAGTTGACATTGACGGAATACTAGGTCCAAATACAAGGACATCAATAATAGAATTTCAAAAAACTATGGGGCTTGAGCCCACAGGCATAATAGATGATGCTACATGGAATTCAATGTACAACAACATACTTGGAATATTGAGGGCACTTCCACCTTCAGCAATTGCTCTGCCGGCTCTTTTGTTCCCTAACGTTATTTTGAGGGAAGGCTCTGAAGGTCCAAGTGTATTCATCATGCAGGAATATCTTGCATTCATATCATCTGTGGTACCTGCCATTCCTTCAGTAACGCCGGACGGTGTATTCGGTCCTGAAACAAGAGCTGCTGTCACTGCATTTCAAAGGCAGTACGGACTTAACCCTGATGGTATAGTGCAGCAAGCAACATGGAACAGAATTGTCCAGGTTTACAGGGAACTTAGATTTGGAGTACAAAGGAATCAAGGGCAATTTCCAGGAAATGAAATCAGCTAGTGAGGTGATAATATGAGTATTCCGGAAACTGACATACACATTCCAGGAGCAGCAATACCTCACACCATAGTATCTTTCCCCGCCAACATAACAGTCCACCTGGGACCACCTGACGAAGAAGCATTGAACGTCACAGTTCCATACCTGGACTATATAAAAAATGTGGCATCCAGTGAATTGTATCCAACATGGCCGGAAGAAGCATTAAGAGCAAACATTCATGCAATCACCTCAATAGCAATGAACAGAATTTTCACAGAATGGTACAGAGGCAGAGGTTATGACTTTGATATTACAAATTCAACTCAATTCGACCAGGCTTATGTCCATGAAAGAGGAATATTTGATAGTGTTGCAAATATTGCAGATGATATTTTTGATGAATATGTTGTGCGCCAAGGCCATATTGAACCCTTGTTCACAGAATTTTGCGACGGGAGAATTTCACAGTGCAACGGCATGTACCAGTGGGGCAGTGTTGACCTGGCCAACCAGGGCTACACAGCCATAGACATACTCAGGTACTACTACGGAAATGATGTGAACATAGCACCTTATTCAATTGCAGAGGAAATTGTGGGAACTTATCCAGGCACTCCTCTGGCTTTGGGTGAATCAGGTATTCCAGTTTTTAGGATGCAGCACTCCCTTAATAGAATATCACGAAACTATCCGGCAATACCCGTAGTTCCAATAAACGGGTACTACGGTGAAGAAACAGAGGCTGCAGTCAGAGTATTTCAGCAAGTCTTTAATCTTCCGGTTACAGGAGTTGTAGACAGCGACACTTGGTACAGGATACGGCGCATCTATGTGGCTGTCACAAGACTTGCTGAATTGACAACAGAAGGAATTCTCATAAACGAACTGATACACTTATATTCAAATGTTCTTTTAGAAGGTGATACACGCCCTGTTATAACTGTGCTTCAATACTTTCTTAACCTTATGTCCCAGCAAAACACAAATATTCCTCCAGTTCCTGTAACGGGCTTCTATGGCCCGGATACAACTGTTTCTGTAACAGCCTTACAAAATGCAATGAACCTTCCTCCTTCGGGAATAGTGACACAGGAAACATGGAATGTGCTGTACAGGAATGTATTTCCCATACTTGCCAATACTCCTATTGCAAGTATATACCTTCCAGGTATAAGTTTTATGGGAATACCATACAGCATAAGTATGGGAACCGAACACCCAGGCATCATCTTATTGCAGACTATGCTTGCTTATATAGCATTATTTATTCCAGAAATACCTTCCATACAAAGGGACGGAGTTTTCGGCCCTGCAACAGAAGAGGCAGTTTCAGTCTTCCAAAGTCTTTACGGGCTTGAATCAACAGGAATAGTAAATGCTGACACATGGAACAAACTAGCGGAGGTATATGTAAATTTAAGATACAATCCTCCTGCTGTACAACAGTGAAAGGAGACTATTATGATATATAACAACTTCAATCAAGAAGGTGAAACTTCAGCCATAACAGAAATTCAGCAATACTTAAGAAACATTTCATATTCTAACCCTGAAATACCACGTATTGATTTGTCAGGAGCATATGATGCTCAAACAAAAAAGGCGGTGGAAAATTTTCAGAGGTTTTCAGGTCTTCCCGTTACAGGCAGGGTTGATTACAGCACATGGAAAGCCATAGTAAGAGAAAACAGCCTTCATTTGAAATCTAAGGAAATGCCTTATAAATTACCATGCAGATCTTTTGATTTCGGAAACATAAAAATCGGATACTCGGGAGACATTGTGTATGTACTGAAAATTATGCTCAACAACTTCTGCAGAAAATATAAGAATTACAAGAAAATTGAAATAAACGACAAATATGACCATGAGACAGAAGAAGCTGTAAAGGAATTTCAAAAAATTAGCATGCTGCCAGTAACCGGCATTGTCGACAAGGAAACCTGGAACACCATGGTTTCAATTTACAGCACATGCAAATTATACGATTATAAATAATTGCTGATCCAGTATCAGCATTTTTTTATGCTAAACATCCGGCAGAGAATTTCATAACTAATTTTGTAAAATTTTCTTCCAGACTATTGACAATTGATGAGCATTTGCTAAAATAGAGTTAGCACTCAGCAGTGAAGAGTGCTAACAACACGTTTGATAAATTGCATTTGCAATTAATTTATTTGTAAGGAAGGAATAACTATGGCAAAAAAACAGTTTAAATCTGAATCCAAGAGACTTTTGGACTTAATGATCAATTCAATTTACACACACAAGGAAATTTTCTTAAGAGAGCTCATTTCAAATGCAAGCGATGCAATTGACAAAAGCTACTACAAATCTCTTACGGACAACAGCATTGTTTTCAACAAGGACGATTTTTACATAAGAATTGCCGTAAACGAAGATGAAAGAACTCTCACTGTTTCTGACACAGGAATAGGAATGACAAAGGAAGAACTTGATTCAAATCTTGGAACAATTGCAAAAAGCGGTTCATTTGATTTCAAGGAAAACAACGAGGCTAAAGATGGAGTAGATATAATTGGACAGTTCGGAGTAGGTTTTTATTCAGCATTTATGGTTGCTGAAAAAGTAACCGTAATAAGCAAATCAATTGGGTCAGAAGAAGCATACAAATGGGAATCAGAAGGCGCCGACGGATATACCATTACAAGCTGCACAAAAGAAAAAACAGGAACTGAAATAATAATGAAAATAAAACAAAACACCGAGGGAGAAGATTATGATGAATACCTTGATGTTTACAACATAAAATCTCTTGTAAAGAAATATTCAAACTTCATCAAGTACCCTATTAAAATGATGGTTAAAAAAAGAAAACACAAAGAAGGAACCGAAAATGAATACGAAGAGTACATGGAAGATGAAACATTGAACAGCATGGTTCCTATATGGAGAAAAAACAAAAGTGAACTCACCCAGGAAGATTATGAAAACTTCTACATGGAAAAACACTTTGGCTATGAAAAGCCTCTTCGTTACACTCATGTAAGTGTGGAAGGCCTTACAAGCTATAATTCAATCCTTTATATACCTGCCAAGGTTCCATTTGATTTTTACACAAAGGAATTTGAAAAAGGACTTGAGCTTTATTCAAACGGAGTTCTTATAATGAACAAGTGCGGCGATCTGCTCCCTGATTATTTCGGATTTGTGCAGGGTTTAGTTGATTCAGCTGATTTATCCCTGAACATTTCAAGAGAAACCCTGCAGCATGACAGACAGCTTCAGTTCATTGCGAAAAAAATAAAGGAAAAAATCAAAAGCGAGCTTTTGTCAATGCTTAAGGACGACAGAGATAAATATGTAGCGTTCTTTGAAAGCTTCGGAAGAACACTGAAATACGGCATGTACAGTGAATGGGGCGCTAACAAGGAAACGCTTCAGGACCTTTTGATGTTCTATTCTTCAACAGAAAAGAAACTTGCGACACTTGACGAATATGTTTCCAGAATGAAGGAAGATCAAAAATACATTTACTATGCAACAGGAGAAAGCACAGCAAAAATCGATAAACTTCCTCAAACTGAAATTGTTGCAGACAACGGTTATGAAATTCTTTATTTCACAGATGAGATAGATGAATTTGCAATCAAGGTTCTCATGAACTACAAGGAAAAAGAATTCAAAAACGTTTCAAGTGCAGATATGGATTTAAAAACTGACGAAAACGAAAATGATGAAAACAAAAATGAAAACAAGGACATTTTTGAATTCATGAAAGAAGCACTTGACGGAAAAGTTAAGGAAGTAAGACCGTCAAAGAGACTTAAAACTCATCCTGTATGCCTTGCTTCTGAAGGAGAGCTTTCAATTGAAATGGAAAAAGTTCTTCAGTCAATGCCTGACAATCCGGGAAATATTCATGCAGAAAAAATTCTGGAAATCAACACAAACCATGAAATGTTTGGAAAAATCAAGAATTCCTTTGAAAATGACAAGGACAAACTTAAGAAACTTTCAAGCGTATTATACAATCAGGCTCTTCTCATTGAAGGACTACAGATAGAAGATCCTGTACAATATGCGAATGATGTTTACGAACTGATCAACAACTAAAAAATATAAAATAGGCCTTACGGCCTATTTTTGTTTGGTGGCAAAGCATATTCAACTATGTTAGTACACGTCAGCACGGGAGGACAGTAGTCCTCCCCTACATATTGCTTTCCATGTATTCTTCTAATGTTAATCCTGACTCATATACCTTTGTTGCCAGTTCAACTCCCAGGTATCTTATGTGCCATGGCTCATAAAAATATCCTGTAATATCTTCCTTGCCTTTTGGATATCTCACAATGAAACCAAATCTGTGGGCATTTTCTGAAACCCATTTACCTTCATCAGTATTTCCAAATGTATCGTCCAGCTGAAAGTTCATGGCTGCACATGTTATATCCATTGAAAGACCAGTCTGGTGCTCGCTTTGTCCTGGTTTTGCACTGTACTTGTCTGCGGCAGCCTGCCCGTGATTTTTTACATATGAATTGTAAAGATCTCTCTGAGTGCCATATGACCTGTAGCCTGAACGTGCATGCAGCTCATAGCCTTCTTCATCAGTTGCAGCCTGGAACAAATCCTTAAGCGCAATGTATGCCGTCTCTCTAAGCTGGTTTATTTCAGGGTTTTCAAGTACTGTGGGAATACCCTCAAGTTTTACTAGGTCTTCAGGCACATATGTGCTGGATAAATTGTTTTTCTTGTTCACCAAGGCATCTATTGCTGCAGGGTCTTCAACCATGTTAACATCATCCGGCGTTGATGGCTCCTGTGGCTTTTCTGCCGGATTTTCATTTTCATTATCCTTGTTTTCACCGCCAGGAACTTCATCAACCGGATTTTCTTTATCCGGCACCTCCTCAACTGGTTCCTCATGAACAGGCTCTTCAGCTGTTGGAGGAAGTCCTGTTTCATCTTTTAATCTTCCTTCTACATAAATTACAACAACAACCAGTATTAAAACCAAAGCTGCCATAGTAATGAACAATCTTCTCTTCTTATATTTTCTTGTGTTCTTCATGTTTTCTCCTTTGCAGGCTAGTTGATTTTCTTCCACATAATTATTGCATCTTCCAGAGGCATCTGATAATATCTTGGTCTTTTGCCTGCTGAAACGAACCCGAACTTTTTGTACAGATTGATAGCAGGGATATTTGACTCCCTCACTTCAAGTGTCATAGCCACTATTTCGCTGCACACACATATGTCAACCATTTTTTCAATGAGCATTGAAGCAATGTTTTGTTTCCTGTATTCAGGTATAACAGCAACATTTGTTATGTGACATTCATCAATGACCTTCCACATGCCCATGTAGCCAACTATTTTTTCTCCAAGTTCAGCGACCTGGTAATAAGCAAGATCATTTTTCAGTTCATTTACAAATGCATCCCTTGACCAGGGCAAAGAGAAACATTTTTTTTCAATTTCAATAATCTGAGCAATATCTTCTTTTTTCATACCCCTTATGATGACTTGATTCATGTTGCCCCCCTATTTTTTATTTCTTTCTGCCTGTGACAATCTCAGGTACTGCGGCTTAAAGTTTGATGCCGTTATTGTCTCCCCTTTTTTTGCCATACTGCAGCCTATGAAGCAAAGCGTTGCAGCATTCAGGTTGTTGAACTTGTTTGGGGTGAAATAAGCTTTGTTGTTTAATTTTTCTTCAATTATATTTCTGTAACTTACAGAACCGTCTCCTGCTAATATAACCGGTTCCTGGTATTGGTTTAAAATATCCACAAGCTCTTCTATGTTGCACGGGAACTGCTCTTTTACACATTTCAGTTCTTCCCCTTCCCATTTATAAATGCCTGCATACACCCTTCCTGCCTTCGCATCCATAATTGGAACAATGAGCTTCTCTTTATCATATACATTTCCTGCCAAGGATTTCATTGTGGGTATGTTTACAATAGGCAAATTTCCTGCAAAAGCCAAGCTCTTTGCTATGGCTGCCCCAATACGAAGTCCAGTGTATGAACCGGGGCCTTCTGAAACTGCTATTACATCTATGTCCTGAATTTTAATTTCAAGCTCTTTTAATAGTTCTTCAATTAACGGCATCAGCTTTTCTGAATGTGTTTTTTTGTGGCTCAATGTGAATTCACCAAGTACGTTGAAGTCTTCAGAAACCGCACAGGATGCTGTCACAGATGCTGATTCAATTGCAAGTATTTTCATAATTTTTCAGCTCCTCCGTAATTTTTTCATAAACAACTCCCTTGCCTTCAATTGTCATGATTCTTTTGTTTTCATCAATTCTGTCTATTTTTATGTCTATTCTTTCATCAGGAAGTATTGTTCTTATATTTTCGGACCACTCTATAACTGTTACACCCTCAGAATATATATATTCATCATAGCCTAAATCATACATGTCATCTTCTGATTCAATTCTGTACACATCCATGTGATAAAATGGAAGCCGTCCTTCATATTCCTTTATGATGTTGAACGTGGGGCTGGTGATGTATTCTTTTACTCCGAATTCTTTTGCAATGAACTGGGTTATTGCAGTCTTGCCTGCTCCTAAATCCCCGTCAAGGCATAAAACAGTCCCTTTTTCAAGGCACCTGCTTATTATTTTTCCTATTTTTTCTGTATCCTGTAAATTATTGACTTTAATTTTCATTTCTTACCTCTTTTTTACGGCATCAGGAAGACTCCATTTTGCCGCACATCTATCGTTCATTATACATTTGCACATATAAAAAATCAAGGAATATATCACCTTGTCCAAGTCTTAAAATTTAATTGAACAAAGACTGCGGACATGTTATAATATTTTGAATAAATTTTAAATACGTGCAAATGATAATTATTTGCTCTTAACAATCATATAATGAAATATCAAATATTTGAGGAGATTGCAATGAATAATAATTTTAATCATATATATTTTATAGGGATTGGCGGCATAAGCATGAGTGCATTAGCTGAAATAATGATTGATGAAGGAGTAAGGGTATCAGGCTCTGACAGAAACTCATCCCACATAGTAAAAAAGCTTGAAAAACTAGGTGCTAAAATAAACATTGGCCATGAAGGAAAAAACATTGGCACTGACATAGACCTTGTAGTATATACATCTGCAATTTCAAAAGATAATCCTGAACTTGTAAGAGCACAGGAACTGAACCTAAACATTATGGACAGGGCTGAATTTCTCGGCCTTATCATGAAAAAGTACAAAAATGCCATCTGCGTGTCAGGAACACACGGCAAGACAACAACAACAGGAATGCTTTCCTCAATCCTCATGGAAACTGAAATGAATCCAACCATATTTTTAGGCGGAGAAATGGATTCCATGGGCGGAAACCTCATGCACGGCTCCTACGACATGCTGCTTACAGAAGCATGTGAATACAAGCGCAATTTCCTTAAGTTCAATCCAACAGTTGAACTCATATTAAATATTGAAGAAGACCATCTGGATTATTACAAGGACTTAAGTGATATTGAAGATGCATTTCTTGAATATGCTAAAAAACTTCCTTCAACAGGACATCTTGTCGCAAATGTGCTTAACAAAAACCTGTTCAAGGATATTAAGTGCAATGTTGTAACATTTGGAACAGATAACAGCGCTGATTATTATGCTGCTGACATAAAGCTCGTTCCATCTCCTTCTTATTCACTCATGAAGGGAAGCAAAAAAATAGCAGACATAAAATTAAGCGTGTTCGGAGAGCACAACATTTTAAACAGTGTTGCAGCAGCAGCTGCATGCATTTCTCTTGGCATAGATCTTGATACAATTGCAAAGGGCCTTGCAGACTTTAAAGGAACTCACAGAAGGTATGAATACAAAGGAACATTAAACGGAGCCAGCGTAATAGATGATTACGCACATCATCCTTCTGAAATGAAAGCAACATTGAAGACTGCAAGATCATATACATCCGGAAAAATCATCACAGTATTCCAGCCTCACACTTACACAAGGACGAAAAAACTCCTGAATGAATTTGCTGAAGCACTTACGCACTCAGATGAAACAATTTTATTGGACATTTATGCTGCAAGAGAAATAGACAATGGAGAAATTCATTCAAAGGATATTATTGCAAAGATGAATGTTCTTTCAAAAGATGCACATTATGCAGAAAGTTTTGAAGAAGCTGCAGATTTGATCCGATCCATGGCAAAAGAAGGCGACACCGTAATAACCATGGGTGCAGGAAGTGTAGATTCAGTGGCAGAACTGCTTATTAATAATTAAGGTATATTTAATTAAGAGTTAAGAGTGAAGAATTAAGAATTAATGGAAGGAACAGGCATGCAAAGCATGCCTGTTCTTTGTTAATCAAATATATGCGGGAGGGCACGAGACCCTCCCCTACAATCCGTGATTTCTAATTTACCGCTATTGTCAAATAATTTTTTTAAAAGAAAAGGACAGCTTTGCTGTCCTTTCCAAAATTCTTAATTCTTAACTCTTCATTCTTAATTATATTAAATCAGTGGTCCCTGTTTGTAAGATATTTTGCCAATTCTATGAGATGTTTTGCTCTGTCGCCAAACATTTCAAGGCTTTTTATTGCTTCATCCGTGAACTGTTCAACATCTTTTCTTGATTTTTCTATTGTTGAAAAGGACAGATATGTAACTTTATCATTTGCAATGTCGCTTCCTATTTTCTTACCCAATTTTTCCTGGGTGCTTGTTACATCCAGAATGTCGTCTTCTATCTGAAATGCAATACCTATATTGTCTGCATATGTTTCAAGAGCCCTAAGCTGATTTTCATCAGCTCCTCCTAAAATTGCGCCGGCTTTGACGCTGCTTTTTATGATAGCACCTGTCTTTAGGGAATACATGTATTTAAGCTCCTCAACAGATGATATTTTGTCATGACCGTATATGTCCACAATCTGACCGCCAATCATTCCATCTGCACCGGAAGACTTTGCAATTTCGTAAAGTGCCTTAACTGCACTTGTTATTTCAACTTTACTCTTCAAGGCAGCTTCAAGCCCGGTTTCAAATGCTCTGTTTAAAAGCCCGTCACCTGCAAGAATTCCTGTTGCTTCACCGAATTTCTTGTGATTTGACAATCGTCCACGCCTGTAATCATCATTGTCCATGGCAGGCAAATCATCATGAATCAATGAATATGTGTGTATCATTTCCATGGCGCAGGCAAAAGGAATAATTTCCTCTGCATTGTCTTTGAACAATTCATATGTTCCAAGCATCAAGACAGGCCTAAGCCTTTTTCCGCCGCACAAAAGGCTGTAATTCATTGATTCGTAAATTACTTTTTGAGGATTTTTTTCTTCTTTTATTATTGTACGAAGACATTCTTCTATTTTTAAAACTTTTTCATCCATCCAATTTTTAAATTCCATTTCAAACCCCTGAACTATAAAATTAACGAAAGAGCATTGACTAACCTGCTCCCCGCTGTTAATTGTTGAACACTTTTCTTGCTATTTCCACTGCTTCCTTGGCATCTTTTGCGTAGTAATCTGCTCCCATGTTTCTTGCATATTCTGCAGTCAGTACTGCTCCGCCGACCATTACAGGGCAGTCAATGCCATTGTCTCTGAGTTCTTCGATTATATCCTCCATACTCTTCATGGTGGTTGTCATCAAGGCGCTCAATCCCACGATTATTGGTTCATCTGCATATTTTTTTGCTTCTTCAACTATTTTTTCAGCAGAAACATCCTTGCCCAAATCAATTATATCATAATTATAGTTCTCCAGTATAACTTTTACAATGTTTTTCCCAATATCATGAATATCTCCCTTTACAGTTGCCAGTATAATTTTCCCATTGCTTATACCGGCAGATTCATTTTTCTTGAGACTTTCCTTCAATACATCAAAGGATGACTTCACTGTTTCTGCTGACTGAATGAGCTGCGGAAGGAAAATTACTCCCTTTTCAAAATCACTTCCCACAACATCAAGGGCAGGAATGAGGAATTCATTTACAATTTCAAGCTCTGTCTTTGTACTGAGGAGTAATTTAGTCTTGGCTGCAGCATTTTCCTTTAAACCCTTTACTACCATGTCATAAAGTGTTTCTTCCTTTTTTTCTTTTTTTGGAGATGTTTCTGCAGAAGATTTATCACCGTATCTTTCGATATACTTTATTGACCCTTTGTCATGATTGTAAAGAACATTGAACGCATACACCTTATCCATCATTGCTTCATCGTTTGGATTAATGATAGGAAGATCAAGTCCTGCTGCCATGGCAATTGCAAGGAAAGTTTCATTTATAAGCGGTCTGTTTGGCATACCGAATGAAATGTTGGAAACCCCAAGAACTGTCTTTAATCCAAGCTTTTCCTTAACCATTGTCAATGTCTTTACGGTTTCTGCTACTTCCTTTTGCTGAGCAGAGCATGTGAGAGTCAGGGTGTCTATGTAAACATCTTCTTTTTTTATGCCGTACTCCAATGCCTTGTTCAGTATCTTTTCTGCAATTTTGAAGCGTTCCAAAGCATTGTCTGGAATTCCTCTCTCATCAAGGGTAAGCCCCACAACAGCAGCGCCGTATTTTTTTACCAGAGGCAAAATTTTTTCCAGCACCTGGTCTTCTCCATTTACAGAATTTACTATTGCTTTTCCGTTTGCATACCTTAAACCTGCTTCAATTACATCCATGTCTGATGAATCTATTTGAAGTGGTGCATTTGTAACTGATTGCAGACCCTTAACTACCTTCTTCATCATTTCTTTCTGGTCTATTTCCCTGAGTCCAACATTCACATCCAGTATCTCTGCTCCAGCTTCTACCTGAGAAACTCCCTGCTTCAGGATGTAATCCATGTCACTGTTTTTCAATGCTTCTTTAAGCATCTTTTTTCCAGTTGGATTTATTCTTTCGCCTATTACTTTTACTCCTTCAACCAGCACTGTGTTTGATGGCGTACATAGAGCATGAAATTTTTGTTCTGATCTTTCAACCTTTGTCAACCTGCTTATTTTCTTTTTTATTTCACGTATGTATTCAGGCGATGTTCCGCAGCATCCTCCTAGCATTGATACACCTATTCCTATGAACGCAAGAACATCATCAGAATATTCCTCAGGACCTATTTCATAGTGCGTTTTCCCATCTATAACAGACGGAAGGCCTGCATTGGCCTGTACAAGCACCGGAAGATTTGTCCAGTTCATGAGTTCTTCCACAATTGGCCTGATTTCCTTTGGCTCCAGTGAACAGTTTATACCTATTCCATCAGCTCCAAGTCCTTCAAGTGTTACTGCCATACTAGAAGGAAGACACCCGGTGAATGTTCTGTGATCCTTTTCAAAGGACATGGTTGCAAGAACTGGAAGATTTGTGTTTTCCTTTGCAGCCAACAATGCTGCCTTCATTTCATACAAATCAGTCATTGTTTCAATGAGAATGAGATCTGCTCCTGATTTCTCGCCCTGAACAACCTGCCTCTTAAATATTTCATAGGCTTCATCAAATGTAAGAATTCCCATGGGTTCAACAAGTTCACCAATGGGTCCTATGTCAAGGGCAGCAAAGACCTCTTTGTTTCCGATTGCTTCTCTTGCAGCCTTCACTGCAGCATCTATAATTTCTTCTACCGAGTAATTTGTTGCCTGGAGTTTTTTTTCATTTGCACCGAATGTGTTTGTTGTTACAACGTTGGAACCAGCTTCTATATATTCTTTGTGAATTTCTACTACTATGTCTCTTTGTTCAATATTGAGCGTTTCAGGAACATCCCCAAGTTTAAGGCCCTTCTTTTGAAGCTCTGTGCCCATGGCTCCGTCAAACAAAACAAGATTATTATCAATAAACTCTTTAAAATTCATGTTTTACCTCTTATATTTCTCTGTTTAAAGAATGAACCAGAGATATGATATTGTTATGTGTTTTTCTTGCAACATAAGGATTGTTCATGGTGTAAAGGTGCACACCGTCAACTCCGTTTGCCATGAGGTCAATTATTTGCTCAGAAGCATATGCTATTCCTGCATCCGCCATTGCATCCTTGTCATATTCAAACTTGTTCATAATCTGTATGTACTTTTCAGGTATTTTTGAACCGCTGAGTGTTACAATTCTTTCTATCTGGCTTTTGTTTGTAAGAGGCATGATTCCAGCCTGTATAGGAACATTAATATTGTGCTTCTCTGCAAGATTCAGGAAATTGTAAAAGTCATTGTTGTCAAAAAATAGCTGTGTCGTAAGGTGTGTTACTCCTGCTTCAATTTTGAATTTAAGATTTTTAACATCCTCCTCCAGATTTTTGCAGTCTACGTGACCTTCCGGATAGCAGGTCCCTCCCAAATCGAAGTTGTCCCTAGACATGATGAACTCTGCCAAATCTGAAGCATGCTGAAAATCTCCCTTTACTTCTTCCTCAAGGGGGATGTCTCCTCTTAAGGCAAGAATATTTTCAATTCCTTCTTTTTTGAGATCTCTGAGCGTATCAATAATTTCTTCACCTGTCGAGCGAATGCAAGTGAGGTGAGCCATAGTCTCAATGCCATACTTATTTTTAATGATGGAAGAAATTTCTCTTGTCTTGTTTTGATTGTTTCCTCCTCCTGCTCCATATGTAACGCTTATATAATCAGGCCTTAAGTCGCTTAATGACTCCAGTGTCTTATAAATTGTTTCTATGGATGAAGTGGCTTTAGGCGGAAATATTTCAAAAGAAAAAACAAATTTCTTTTTATTAAAAATGTCAGTAATATGCATTGTCCTTGCTCCTTTTTAATTTTTGACTATTATAACATAGACGTTTGAAACTGTAAACCGATATGAAAAATAATTATTTACTACATTTATTTATAAATATTCTTTCAAATCTCTTCAGCTCTAACAGACCTGCATATTGCGACTGTTTTTATCATATAAATAGATACTTAAGTAAAAATTAGTATAAACATTGTAATAAATAAAATTGACTATCAATTTTGTTTAGGTTATAATGTAATTATGCAAACGTTTTTTTACATCATTATCCATTACTTGAATTTAATGCAAAATTCTAAAATTTATCTTTGAATATATGCAGTTCTGGCAAATTGCTATGAATTGTATTTATAAAATAATTAATATGGAGGGAATGTAAAATGAAATCAAGAAAGTTAGTATCACTTATTTTAGCTGTTATGATGACAGTTATGTTATTTGCAGGCTGTACAAGCCAGACGGCTCAGACACCGTCAGAACCGCAAAAACCTGCTGAACAGCCTGCTGAAACGCCTAAAGCTGACAAGATTTTAAAATTTGGCGGCACTGGATTTGGAGGATTATTTAATCCAATTATGTCAGACAACACTTACGACACCTATGTAGCAGACTCTATTTTTGAAAAACTTGTTACAAACGACGCAGACGGCGAAATGATTCCTGTCCTTGCAGAATGGACAATTTCAGAAGATAAACTCACCTATACATTTACACTGAAAGACGGAATCAAGTTTTCCGACGGCTCAGATCTGACCACCGAAGATGTGGCCTTTACATATGAAACAATTGCTCACCCTGACTACAATGGTCCTAGAGCTTACGCTGTAAGCAGTCTTAAAGGCTATGAAGAATTCCACAGCGGAGCTAAAGATACTTTTGAAGGAATAAAAATAATAGATGACAAAACAATATCATTTACATATGCTGAAGGTTCAGCTGCACCGGCTAATATTCAAAACTTCATGTACGGCATAATGCCTTCAGATTATTATGCTTTTGACGCATGGGAAGATTTCCTTGCATTAAATGAAAAACCTCTAGGTTCAGGTACCATGGTTTTTGACAGCTGGGAACCGAAGCAATTTATAAAGCTTATGAAAAACACAAATTACTGGGATCCTAATAGCGCAGCAAAAATTGACGGCGTCTTATTAAGTGAAGTACCGGATGAAAGCATTCTTTCAGCTTTGCAGACAAATCAAATAGATTTTGCACAAATACCTTCTAGCGCTGAAAATCTTGAAGCTGCTGAAGCTCTATCAAATATAAGCATTGCAAACTTCCTTGGAAACGGATACACATTCATGTGCTTCAACACAACAAGGCCAAAGCTTGCAGATGTTAAAGTAAGGCAGGCACTAATGTATGCTCTTGACAGAGAATCATTCATAGAAGCTCAATATGGTAAAGGCTTGGCTTCTGTAGGTATGGCTCCTATTTCACCTTCATCCTGGGCATTCCCGGATCCTTCAGAACTAAACGCTTACAAGTTTGACATGGATAAGGCAGCACAACTCATGGATGAAGCAGGCTGGACTATGAACAGCGATGGTTACAGATACAAGGACGGAGAAAAGTTCCATGTTAACTGGCTTGTTTATACTGACTCATCATGGCCTGGAACATTGTCAGGCATGGCATCTGACACATGGAAACAATTAGGTGTTGAACTTGAAATAGAACTTATGGACTTTGACACTGTTGCATCACGTACAATGGATGCAGCACCGGGTGAAAAAGACTTTGACATATACACAATGGGATTTTCTCTTGATATTGACCCTGACCCAACAGGAGCCCTGTTTGATGATGATGCATTTGTAGCAGGAGGTTTTAACGCATCCGGTTACAAAAATGCTGAAGCCATGAAATTGGTTAAGGCCGGAAAAGCCGAATTTGATACTGCAAAAAGAAAAGAAATTTATAATGAATGGGCAAAGATAATGAACTATGAAATTCCTCATGTAATCATAGCTTACAGGAGTGAAATATGGGGAATCAACAACAGAGTAAAAGGAATGGATCTTGGAACATACAGAACCTGGGATCAATGTTTGAAAAATATAACCATCGAATAATACATTCAGGGGAGGGTCTCCTCCCCTCTCTAAAATAAAACGAAAGAGGTGGTTTTATGAAAAACTACATTATTAGGCGCATTATTCAGATGATTCCTGTTTTTATTGGAATTTTATTCATATTGTTTTTCATACTTGAGCAAGCTCCAGGTACTCCGGTTTCAAACATGATGATTCCTAAAATGACACCTGAACAAAAAGCTGAATTGGCTCAAAAGCTGGGACTTGACGTTCCATGGTACGAAAGATTTGTTAACTGGATAGGAGAAGCCCTTCACGGGAATCTCGGCTATTCAATCAACCACAAAAAACCCGTTGTGGATGTTATGAAAGATTATGTGGGACCTACACTGCTATTATCTCTTGTTTCCTTGGCCATTTCGGTAATCATAGGCATACCTGCCGGTGTAATAAGTGCCACTAAACAATACAGCATCACCGACAACGTTCTCACCGTTGTGTCGTTCATAGGTATAAGCATCCCGTCCTTTTTCTTTGGACTTTTGCTCTTAAAAAATTTTGCTGTTGATATTCAGATTTTCCCTTTATTCGGGCTTAAGGACCCTCTTTTAATGTCAACAAACCCCGTTGATAAGGCATTGGATGTAGCATGGCACCTTGTTTTGCCGAGCATTGTTCTTGGCCTTGGCTCTACGGCAAGCTTCATGCGCTACACCCGTTCAAGCATGCTTGAAGTAATAAAGCAGGATTACATTAGGACGGCTCGTGCTAAAGGTCTTAAGGAAAAAACTGTAATATACAGACACGCCTTCAGAAATGCTGTCATTCCTATAATAACTCTTCTTGGCTTCTGGATACCTTCACTTTTGTCAGGAGCCGTTGTTACTGAATCAATTTTTGCTCTTCCGGGACTTGGTAAAATTTCTGTTGAAGCAACCATGACAAGAAATTATCCGTTGATTCTTGGCATTAATGCAATGCTAGCAGTTTTGACACTTATGGGAACATTGGTGGCAGACATACTGTATGCAATTGCTGACCCAAGAATCAGATACGATTAAGGGGGTGCTCATATGGTAAAAAGTGAAGTTCTTAAAAATACAAAAAGTTCACACAAAAACCTATCATATTGGGGAGAAGTTTTTTACAGATTACGCAAGAACAAAATGGCAATGATAAGCTTGTACTTGCTTGTTATTATAATAGGTCTGTGTATAATTGTTCCTGAATTATCCCAGTATTCCATAGAAACTACAGATATGCAAAACCGAGATCAGGCCCCCAGCTCTGAACACTGGCTTGGAACAGATAAAATCGGCAGGGATTTATTTGTCAGACTTTTTTATGCAGGAAGAATATCCTTAGGTCTTGCTTTGGCTGTAGTAACCCTTGAATGCGTTACAGGAGTTGTTTTAGGCAGTTTATCCGGCTTTTACGGCGGTTTTATAGACATAGTCATAATGCGCTTTGCAGACATATTTATGTCCTTTCCATTTATGATGTTTTGCATCACCATTGTGGCCGTATTTGGAAACAGTGTAACAAATCTTATAATTGTTCTTGCGCTGCTTAGCTGGCCCAGCATTGCAAGAATTGTGAGGGGACAAATACTGACTCTCAGAGAAATGGAATACATGGAAGCATGCGAAGCATTAGGCATAAGTGACTTCAGAAGAATATTTCGTCACCTGCTGCCAAATGTCCTGGCTTATGTAATAGTCTATGCAACTCTTGGGATGGCAAGTGTTATATTGACTGAAACATCATTGAGTTTCTTAGGCCTTGGAGTTTCACCTCCTACACCCACATGGGGAAATATGATACAGGAAGCAAGAAACACTCTTATTATCCAGCAAAAATGGTGGTATTGGATACCTCCCGGAATATGTATTTTTATTTCTGTTATGTGCTTTAATATACTGGGCGACGGCATGCGTGATGCAATCGACCCTAAAATGAAGAGATGAGGTTATCATGAGCAGAATATTATTGGATGTAAAAAACCTTAAAACTTATTTCTATTCAGACAGAGGTGTTGTTAAGGCTGCTGATGATGTCAGCTTTTATGTAAATGAAGGAGAAACTTTAGGCATAGTAGGAGAATCAGGTTGCGGCAAAAGCATATCTTGTATGTCATTGGTCAGATTAGTTGAAACTCCCCCTGGAAAATATGAAGGAGGAGAAATATTATTCAACGGAGAAGACATGTTGAAAGTCTCTGATGAAAGAATCAGAGAAATAAGAGGAAATGATATATCTTTCATATTCCAGGAACCCATGACTTCCTTAAACCCGATTTTTAAAATAGGAAGACAAATAAGCGAAACCATGATGCTTCACAGAGGCATGACCAAGGATGAAGCTTACAAAGAAAGCATTAAAATGCTTGAGCTGGTGAAAATTCCAAACCCTGAGCGCGTAGTTGATGATTATCCGTTTGCCCTGTCAGGAGGCATGCGTCAGAGAGCAATGATTGCAATGGCCCTTGCATGTGAACCAAGACTGCTCATAGCCGATGAACCTACTACAGCACTGGATGTAACTATCCAAGCCCAAGTGCTTGACCTTATGAATGAACTTAAACAAAAAATAAATGCGTCTATAATTTTTATCACTCACGACCTTGGAGTAATAGCAGAAATGAGTGACCGCGTAATGGTTATGTATGCCGGTAAGGTTGTGGAGGTAGCAACTGTAGTAGACATATTCAAGGATCCCAAACATCCTTACACTATAGGTCTCATATGTTCCAAGCCGGATATGGCAACGTCAAGCACAAGACTTCATGTCATTCCGGGAAATGTTCCGGATCTCAGCAATTTGCCTGAAGGATGTCCTTTCAATCCAAGGTGTGAAAAGGCAATGGATATTTGCAGAAAATCTTTTCCAAAAGAGATTGTTCTTGAAGGAGAACACAGAATTGCATGCTGGCTTTACACCAATGAAGACAAGGAGGAAGTGCTATGAGCTCTTACAGCGAAAATGCGGTCGATAGTCTAGTAACCGTAAAAAATTTAAGAAAGTATTTCCCCATAAAAACTGGAATCATTAAGCGTTCAACAGGCAGCGTCAAGGCAGTGGACAATGTTTCATTTCAAATAAAAAAAGGGAAAGTCCTGGGTATAGTAGGTGAATCAGGCTGCGGCAAATCTACACTTGGCAGGACTATGCTGAGGCTTCTTGACCCCACAGATGGTTCTGTCGAATATGACGGAAAGAACATATATAAAATGCATAAAAGCGAAATCAATCATATGCGCACAAAAATGCAGATTATTTTTCAGGATCCATACAGTTCATTGAATCCAAGGCTTCCCATTTATGAAATTGTAGGCGAAGCCATGCTGCAGCACAACATTGTTAAATCAAAAAAAGAAATGAAAGAAAAAGCAATTGAAGTAATCATGAGATGCGGATTATTTCCAGAGCAGGCAGACCGTTATCCTCACCAGTTTTCAGGTGGTCAGCGTCAGCGTATTTGCATTGCAAGAGCCCTGGCAGTAAATCCTGAATTTATAGTATGTGATGAAGCTGTTTCAGCTCTTGATGTGTCCATTCAGTCTCAAATAATAAATTTATTAAAAGATGCCCAGGAAGATTTCGGGCTGACATATCTGTTCATTTCACATGACTTGTCAGTGGTAAAGTTTATCAGTGACGAAGTTGCGGTCATGTACCTTGGCCAGATAGTGGAAAAAGGAAGCAAAAAAGAGATATTTACAAATCCTCTTCATCCTTATACAGAAGCATTGCTGTCAGCAGCGCCATCATTCGATCCGTCTGTAAGACAAAATAAGAAACGCATTATATTGGAAGGAGACATTCCTTCTCCGGCTAATCCTCCGTCAGGCTGCCGTTTTCACACCCGTTGTCCTTATGCGCATGAAATATGTAAGGAAAAGACACCTGAATACATGGAAATATACGATGGACATTTTTCAATGTGTCATAAAGTGAATGGAGTGTTTTAAATGTTATTCTTAAAATCAAGAGTTGAAGAAGATTTGGAAAAAATAAGACTTGCTAACTTGCCTCATGAAAATCTAAATGAAAAATCAAATGAACAGGAAGAATTAAAACTGGAAAAAAATGATATTCCAGCTATTATACTGGCCGTGTTATCACTGATACTTCCTTACTTTGCGGCATTTGTTGCAATAATGGCATGTGTGGTGTTTCTGCTTGGATATTTTTATTAGTTAAACATTTTGAATAAAATTAAAACCGGGAATTGCTTCCCGGTTTTATTTGTGCTCGTTATATTCTAGTAACGTTAGCTGCTTGGTCGCCTCTGTTTCCTTGAGTAACGTCAAAGCTTACTTTTTGACCTTCTTCAAGAGTCTTGAATCCGTCTCCCTGGATAGCTGAGAAATGTACGAATACGTCATTTCCATCTTCCTTTGTGATAAATCCAAATCCTTTTTCTGAGTTAAACCATTTAACTGTACCCTTAGCCATGAGTACCTCCCTAAATAATATTATTTATATTCCATTGTATAAAAAAATTCACACATTTTTACATATTATATACAGTGACACATATAATATCTAAAAACATGTGAAATCTATAAATACATCTGTAATACTCTTAAAGAATACCATAGAAATTGAGATTTGTCAACATTATTTTAAATACGAAGCACAATTTTTTCACGTCATAAATCACTATTTTCCGACAAGAAGACATTATTGCAAACATTTCCGCCAATGTCTATAAATTTGCATAATTGAATAATAATAACATAAGTTGACAACCTTCAAAGAATATACACTTGCAAAAGAACTATTTTTAAAAAAAGAAAAACACCATGGGCGCCTCCGACTGTTGACAAACCCCGACCTGTCATCCTGAACGATAGTGAAGGATCTCATCTTTATTGAAAACATGAGATTCTTCGGGCTACGCCCTCAGAATGACAACGTCGAAAGCTACTCATCTGCCTGAGACGCAATAGGCGCCTTATTTTATTGTTAATGTTCTTCCCAGTCCGTTTCATATTTGCAGAATTCATCAGCCAGCATTTCATCTGTATAATCAAGAATTATGTGCTTAACAATGCTGTCCATTGTACCCATTTCTTCATCATCCTCAAGATGTGATTCCATGAGAATGTCTTTAAATATACTGTATGCTCTGTTGTATGATATATTCATTTTTGTCAGTTCGTTAAGCATTTCAGGACTTATGGAATTTTTGAAATCCTCAAAACTCATTTCCTGAGCACACTTTTTATTCATTAACTCACCCTCTGTCTGTTTTCTTTTCTTTCCAAATACTCATCGTAGGTCATGGCCATATCAACCATTCCCTGTTCATTAAGTTCAATTATGCGGTTTGCAACAGTCTGAATAAACTGGTGGTCGTGTGAAGAAAACAACACAATTTCTTTAAAATCCATCAAGCCGTTGTTAAGGGCTGTGATTGACTCAAGATCCAAGTGGTTTGTAGGCTGGTCAAGTACAAGTACGTTAGAACCTGACAGCATCATTCTTGAAAGCATGCATCGCACTCTTTCTCCTCCTGACAATACATTGGCAGGTTTTAAAGCATCATCACCTGAAAACAGCATTCTGCCTAAGAATCCTCTCAAAAAGCTTTCAGACTGATCTTCAGAATATTGTCTCATCCAGTCAACAAGGTTTAAGTTCACTCCATCGAAAAATTCGGAGTTGTCCTTGGGGAAGTATGATTTCGTAATTGTCTGTCCCCATTTGATTGTTCCTGTATCCGGCTCCATTTCACCTACAAGAATTTTGAACAATGTGCTTTGTGCAAGCTCGTTTTCTCCAACGAATGCTATTTTGTCATCTCTGTTCACTCTGAATGAAATGTTCTTCAGTACATCAGTGCCGTCAATTGTTTTTGACAAACCTTCAACAGTAAGTATTTCATTTCCAACTTCTCTGTCCGGAGAAAACTTAACAAATGGATATCTCCTTGAAGAAGCAGGCATTTCTTCAATTTCCAGTTTTTCAAGAAGCTTTCTTCTTGATGTAGCTTGTTTTGATTTTGATTTGTTTGCAGAGAATCTCTGGATAAAATTCTGTAAATCTTTAATCTTATCTTCTCTTTTTCTGTTCTGGTCTCTCATGAGCTGCTGCATAAGCTGGCTTGATTCATACCAGAAGTCGTAGTTTCCTACATACATGCTTATTTTCTTGTAATCAATATCCACAATGTGAGTGCACACTGTATTCAAAAAGTGTCTGTCGTGGGATACAACAATTACAAGACCTTCAAATTCCAGAAGGAAGTCTTCCAGCCAGTTGATGGATTCAATGTCCAAGTTGTTTGTAGGCTCATCAAGCAGTATGATTCCCGGTCTTCCGAATAATGCCTGAGCAAGCATTACTTTAACCTTGTCACCGCCGTTTAAATCTCTCATGTACGAATAATGAAGATCTGAACCTACTCCAAGGCCCTGAAGAATCTGAGCAATTTCTGTCTCTGCTTCCCAGCCGTTCATTTCAGCAAATTCACCTTCAAGCTCTGAAGCTTTTACTCCATCTTCGTCAGTGAAATCTTCTTTTGCATATAGAGCATCTTTTTCCTTCATCACATCATATAATCTCTTGTTTCCCATCATAACTGTTTCCATTACGGAAAATTCATCATACATGAAGTGGTCCTGTTTCAGCACGGACATTCTTACATTGTTTGGTATTGACAGTTCTCCTGATGTGTAGTCAATTTCTCCTGACAATATTTTCAGGAAAGTTGATTTTCCTGCACCATTGGCACCAATTACGCCATAGCAGTTTCCCGGCACAAATTTTAAATTTACGTCGTTGAAAAGTTTGCTTCCCCCAAATTGAAGGCTTAAATTTGTTACTGTTATCATTTAATCATCCTTATATATAATATTTTAAATTTTCTTTTTTAACCTAAAAAGAATATCATATTCAATGTAATAATGCAAGCTAAAAAGGAGCCTTCGAATTATTATTCTTCACGGCTCCCATTATTTTAATTTTTCTTGTTTAGGAAATTTGGAATTGTGAAATCAAATGGATTGCTTTCCTTGCTTGGTTTTTCTTCCTTACCGGCCTTAGTGCTTTCAGATTTTGCTGTCTTAGTGTCTGCAGCGTTGTTTTCACCGAAACCTGTTGCAATAACAGTGATTTTAATAGTATCTCCAACTGATTCGTCAATATTTGCTCCAAATATGATATTTGCTTCCGGGTCTGCAGCTTCTTCTATGAGTTTGGCCGCTTCATTCACTTCATGAATTCCCATGCTTGTGCCGCCTGTGATATTTAAGAGAACACCTCTTGCTCCGTTTATGCTTGTTTCAAGCAGAGGGCTTTGTATAGCCTGCTTAACAGCATTGAGAGCTCTGTTTTCTCCCGTTGCCTGACCGATTCCCATGTGTGCAAGACCCTGACCTGACATTATTGTTTCAACATCGGCAAAGTCAAGGTTCATGATTGCAGGGATTGCAATAAGATCTGAAATGCCTTGTATACCTTGTCTTAAAACATCGTCTGCCAATGTAAATGCTTCAAGCATTGTAGTTTTCTTGTCTGATATTTCCAGGAGTTTGTCGTTTGGTATAACCACAAGGGTATCAATATTTTCTTTTAATTTTCTAAGACCTGTTTCGGCATTTTTCATTCTGTTCTTGCCTTCGAACATGAAAGGTTTTGTAACAACGGCAACTGTAAGTATTCCTTGTTCTTTTGCAACACCTGCAATGTACGGAGCTGCTCCTGTTCCGGTGCCGCCACCCATACCGGCAGTAATGAACACCATATCTGCTCCTTCAACAAGTTCTGCTATGTCAGCCTTATTTTCTTCAGCTGCCTTTTCACCTATTTCAGGTTTTGAACCCGCACCAAGACCGTTTGTTAATTTTTCGCCTATCTGAAATTTGATTTCAGCTTTTGATGAATATAATGCCTGCTTGTCCGTATTAACACTTATAAACGTAACACCTCTTACGCCAGCTTCAATCATTCTATTTACTGCATTATTGCCGCCGCCTCCGACGCCGATTACTTTAATATTTGCCAGTCTTTCTGATGGTTCTTCAAATTGAAACATATATTGACCTCCTAAACGAGAGAAAATTTTTCTTATTCATTATAAAAAATATTATATCACATAATTATAAATTTTCATACACATTTTTAATTAGTTTACTTGTTTTTATTATATTTTTCAAGCCAAAAATCTATCATAATTCTTAACTTTTTATAAATATTATTTCCAAATGCAAATACTGCTGCAAGGTACACAGGAAGCCCTAACTGCTCACCCACATATGCTAAAAACAATCCAAATACAACGTCACTTGCTAAAAACGCACCGCTTTTTACAGGAGTTAATTCTCCATTTAAATTTTCTGACAACATATTCATAATTGTGTTTAATATTGCCAACACAGCAATAGCTATATATACTGAATATTCAGGACTGTATATTAAATTTAAATTTAATCCTGCAACTACTCCAAGCACCAGGCCTGCAACTACGTAAATCATTATTTCAACCCCTTATTCTGCGCTCTGCGCAAATTTATTCTCGGAATTTATTCCGTAAAACTTTGGTATTACAAGGTTGTAGCTCATAATGGCCGCAACTTCCATTCCGTATTTGTTTTTTAGGTCATATGCATATGTTCCTTCTTCAGTAACAACGTTGTACAATTTTTCCTGGTCCCCCACGGCTCTTATTACAAATGGAGCAGGCACTGCTTCTCCATTTATTTTAAGTACCGGTCCAGCACATACCACCTCTGAAATGTTTACTATTCTTTTGCCGTTAACATCTATTGCTTCTGCTCCTGCACTTTTCAAATCATTGAGAAGCACTGTTATATCTACGTCATGTACTATTTTATCCATAATATCAAGGTTCTCGTCATCACTTGTACTGTCTGAAACCCTGAGCATTATTCCCGGACCTCTTACATCAGTAAAACCATTGTAAAATTTCAATTCTTCAATCTGATGATTCATTTCTATCATAGATTCAAGAAAATTGTGGTCATCTAAATCCTTTGCCTGACTTTTTTCGTATAAAACTTCATCCTGGAGGTTTTTAACAACTTCGCGCATATCTTTTACATTTTTTTCATAATTATTTAAGTTTTTAAGTGCATAAATTGTATTTTCATCAACACCTGCATCTGCTCCGTTTACAATTGCAGCAGACACAATAAAAACCAAAATAAAAATGATTAAGTTCATTGTCTTTAGTTTTATGTGAATCTCCCCCCATCTTATTCTTCCTCTATGGTAATTGGAACAGCATACTTGAATTCTTTTTCTCCATCGTACTTGTTGATGAATATTTCGGAAGAATTTTCTGTTTCGATTGTATATCCTATCTGGCTCAGCTGAGACACTATTCCTCCTACAAAATTAAGTGATGCATCTATTGTTCTGGAATTGCCTATTGCCTTTATTTCCAGCGGAAGCACCAATGCAACACCGTTAACATTGATGTGATCCAGCACAGGCACTATTTCAGTATAGTTTGTGTATCTCTGTCCGTTAATGGATATTGCCTCGACACCTGCATTGTTTAAATAACTGATGAGCGCCAGAATATACTGGTGGCTGGAAGCCAGGCTCACATAGGAATTAGGTTCTGAATCAATGGTGATTATTGTTCCAGGCCCTTTCACTTCATAATAACCTGATAAAATTTGTTGATTTGCAAGTTCTTCCTTTAATCTCTCAAGTTCCGCCTCTTTTGCATCATAAATCTCTTCATTTTCTTTTGCTGTTTGTTTTAAGGCATCAAGCTCTTCTCTCAATTCATTTTTCTGAAGAGTCAGCTCTGTCAGCTCGTTGTCAAGCTGGCTTGCAATGTTCTGAGGGTCTTCATTCCCAAGAACATTGTTTGTTGTTCTAATTTGCATCATGCAAACAACCCCTAGAATCAAACTTATAGCAAACAGCATTACCTTTTGCCACAACTTACTCATTGTAATCCTCCATTTTATAGTCCTCTATGTACACCGGACTGTCCCCCTTTGTAAAATCTATTAACCCTGAAGCAACTGTCAAGTTGTTGTTGAGTCTTTCGTTTATTATTTTCATGGCAAACACAATCTGATACTTTATGTCCTCACCAAGCTTTATTCTAATCACAGTGCCATATTCCGTGTTTATCATAACGCTGTTGTCTTTGCAGGCTGTTATGCCCTTTACTGTTTCGCTGCCGAATTCAACTTTCAGATATTCTAAAGTATCAAAAATGTTGCTAATATTATCAATGCCAGCAAATTCTGCTGTGTTTCCTATATTGTATAATACATCAGTCAAACTTTCAATAGTCAAAAGGTCGTTTTTTTCAGCTGATGTACGAAGGGCTATGCCACTCTTGTCTGTAACAATATATTCATTGTTGTAATGTATCTGATAATTCTCAACTCTTTCTTTTATTTCAATATATATTTTGTTGGGCAGCTCGTAAACTACACGGGCGCTTTCCACGTAGATTTCTTTTTCAAGATTTTCCTTTACCTTTGCTCTGTCTACTGAAAACAATCTTTCTCCCTCATCAACATGTGATTGTTCTATGATGTAATCTTTCTGGTACAATACGTTTCCTGCAACATCGACCTGCGTAATTTCAAAATAAGGTGTTTTAAAATATACGTAATAAAGGCAAAAAACAACAACTACAGCAGCCGTAATAAAAGCTGCTGTACTTACGAATAGCTTTCTGAATTTTTTCTTCTTTTTCTTTTTCCTTTGTTTGTTGTTTCTTTTTTCAGCCATTTTTTTACCTGGTATCTTTAGTATTGATTTTTATATTTTAGATAGTATCACCGATTTTGTCATCCTGAGCGAAAGCAAGGAAAAGCACCTGAAACATAGAGTTAGGGCATCTTTCGGGCTACGCCCTCAGAATGGCACGGTTAAAGTTTATTCATATCAATTTTTTGTTTCTGTTATTACGGCTCCTATATTTTGCAGTTTTTGCACAAATTTTTCATAGCCTCTGTTTATATGGTAAATGTTGTTTATCTTTGAAGTTCCTTCAGCTCCTAATGCTGCTATTACAAGAGCAGCCCCTCCCCGAAGATCTTTTGCCTCAACCTCGGCACTATAAAGCTTGTGGACTCCCTCAACAACTGCCACTCTTCCGATTGTTGTGATGTTTGCTCCCATTTTCTGAAGCTCCGGTACATGTTTGTAACGAGAATCAAACACTGTTTCTTCTATAATTGAAATTCCGTCGGCTGTTGCCATGCTGGCCATAAACTGCGCCTGCATATCTGTTGGAAATCCCGGATACGGCTGAGTTGTAACTTTCTCTACTGCTTTTATTCTTCCTTGGTTTGAAATTACAATTGTTCCATGAGTTTCTCTTATTTCACATCCGGCATCTTCATATATTGAAGTAATTGACTTGAAATGAGATTTTTCTATATTTCTTATGTAAATTTTGCTCTTCATCGATGATGCTGCACTCAAATAAGTTCCTGCCTCAATACGGTCGGAAATAATCTTATATTCTACAGTGTCTGTATTTTCTGGTTTTTTTCCTTCTATTATTATTGATCCTGTTCCTGCACCGCTCACACTGTATCCGCATGTGTTCAAAAAGTTCTGCAAGTCAACTATTTCCGGTTCTTTCGCAGGGTTATATATCACTGTCTTTCCTGGTATTCCAACGGCAAACAACATAATATTTTCTGTTGCGCCCACACTTGGGTAGTCAAGCTGAATTTCACAGCCTGATGGCTCTGTGACTTTGCCAACTAAAAGTCCACTTTTTTCAATGATCTCAACTCCAAGTTTTCTTAAACCCTTCAGATGCAAATCTATTGGACGAAGTCCTATTTCGCATCCCCCGGGATATGCAATTTCAACATTTCCTGTCCTTTGAAGAACAGCTCCCATCAATATTATTGATGACCTTATTTTTCTTACAAGTTTTTCCGGTACCTGAGAAGTATTAAGTCCTCTTGTGTCAATGAGAGCAACACCGTTGTCGTGTTGAACCGTGCATCCCATGTCTTGCAATATTTCCAGCATATCTTTTACATCTTCGATGTCTGGTATATTTTCAAGAAGATATTCTCTTCCGCTGATAACCGTACTAGCTAAAATAGGAAGAGCAGCATTTTTTGACCCGCCTATGTCAACTATTCCTTCTAAGCTGTTTCTTCCTTCAATTATAAAGCTTCCCATCTTTATCCCTCCGCAACAAGTAACATAATCGGTTAACCGGAATAACATTCCGGAAACCTCAATATGACTATCAGTTCCTGAGAATGCAATGCAAGTTATATAAATATAACTTGCTTCGATTTTTGTACTGATTCAGATAATCATATAATATGTTATGCAATTTCATATTACTTGTTACTTTTGGTTTTTAAGTTGGTCAGATTCAACATAATATCATATATTTTTCCTTCAACGTCAGTGCTTCCCATTCTCTTTGAGTTCAAGCTCATTGCCTTAAGAACATTTTTGTTCTTTATTATATCATCAATGGCATTACTAAGTTCACTTCCATTTAAGTCCTTTTCAAGAATCACCTTTGCTGCCCCTTCCTTTTCAAGGGCACGGGCATTGTACTCCTGGTGGTTTTCTGCAGTATAGGTCTTGGGTATAAGTATGGAAGGCACTCCTATGGCTGTAATTTCAGCAATGGTTATAGCGCCGGCACTTCCTATGACTATGTCAGAAGCTGAAAGTGCAGATGCAGCATCATACATGTAATCCCTGATTTCAATGTTGCTCTGTGGTTTTACTTTTTTGTTAAGCTCTTCCATAAACTTTTCATAATGCTTCTTGCCTGTTATATGAAGAATTTTAATACTATTATTACCGTTGTATTTTTCTATTGTTTCTATTATTGCTTCATTTAAACTTATTTGTCCCCCGCTGCCTCCAAAGGAATATATAAATATATCGTCACTATTTAATTTAAAGTTAGCCCTGGATTTTCTCCTGTCTGCTGTAAGTATATCTTTTCTCACAGGATTTCCAACAAGCACCAGCTTGTTGGCAGACTCCTTGGGGAAATAATTTTCAGCATCCTTGAAACTTATTATGATTACATCAACAACCTTTGAAAGCAGTTTGTTTGTGATTCCCGGAAAAACATTTTGCTCATGTATCATGGTTGGAATTTTTTTAAGGCTTGCAGCAAGAACTACCGGTCCGCACACATACCCTCCGGTTCCAACAACTATGTCAGGTTTAAAATCCTTAATTATTCTTGAGGCTTCCATAACTCCCTTGATTGAGGCCAAAATTGTTTTTATGTTTTCAATGCTTAGGCTTCTTCTGAGATATTTTGCAGTAACATATTTGAATTCAAAGCCTTCTTTTGGAACGAGTTCGCTCTCCATTCCTTTTTTTGTACCTACATATAATATTTCATTGGATGGATCCGCAAGTCTTACCTTTTGAGCAATGGCCAAAGCAGGGTTTATGTGTCCCCCTGTTCCTCCGCCGGTTATAAGCACTCTCATTTATTAATCACTTTCCTTTTTTATATAGATCAATTTAATGTCATTGTATTTCCTAGGCAATGAATTATTGCCTGCTACTTCTTAACTTCTGTATGTATTTGAATATTTTGAAATATTTAATAAAATTCCCATGGAACAAAGTAGAAACATCAGAGAAGATCCACCTGCACTAATAAAAGGCAGGGCTCTACCTGTGGGAGGCATTGATGATGTTGCTACAGCAACATGTATCATGAACTGAACAAGCACCAGTGTTGTAAGTCCTAATGCCGTCTGGCTTCCGAAAAAATCTTCTGTGTTCATTGATATTCTTAACCCTCTCCAGGCAAAGACTACAAAAGCAAGCATTACAAACACACACCCAATGAATCCTAACTCTTCACCAATTATTGAAAATATAAAGTCATTGTACGCTTCGGGGAGATAAAAAAACTTTTGTCTGCTTTTCCCAATTCCCATTCCGAACAGTCCTCCTGTTCCGAGGGCATATAGTGACTGTATTATCTGCCATCCCTGGTCCTGCTTATATTTAAACGGGTCAAAGAAGACTATTATTCTTGTAATTCTGTAAGGCTGCATTGCAATCATAACAACAACACCTGCTACAGCAGCTCCCACTAGAAGGAACAAATGGCTCAGCCTTGCTCCTGCGCAGAAAAACATAACCATGAGAGTTCCGCCTAGAATTATGGCTGTGCTCAGGTCATCCTGCATAGCAATCAGACCGCAGAAAACTCCTATGAAAACCATTGAAGGAATAAAACCTTTTGTAAAGGAACTCATATTTTTGCGGTTTCGATCAAAGTAGTCAGCCATGTATAAAACTCCGCCTATTTTAATTATTTCTGAAGGCTGAAATGTTATACCGCCTATATTTATCCACCTTTGTGCTCCATTAGAAGCTATTCCCATAATCACCGTCAAAAGGGCAAATCCCACGCATGCAACAAGAATTACCTTATTGAACCTGGCATATATTTTATAAGGTATATTTGCAAAAAATATCATTCCGGTCATTCCTATTACAGCTGCTATTACCTGCTTTTTCAGAAAATAAAACGGATCTCCGTTAAACTTATAGTATCCGTCAGGATAGCTGGAACTGTAAACCATTAAAAACCCAAAGAGAACCAATACTACAATAATAAAAACCAAAACCCAGTCAACAGTCTTTTTACCTGCTTTGTGTACTGCTTCCTCCATAATATTTAACCCTTTCCTTAAAGTCTCTTCCTCTCACCTCGTAGTTGGGGTACATTCCCCAGCTTGCGCATGCAGGAGAAAGAACAACATTGTCGCCTTCTTCGCTTAATTCGAAGCATTTTTTCACTGCCTCATCCATATTTTGAACTTTATAAATATTTGTGAATCCATAACTGCGTGCACATTTTTCTATGTCATCGGCAGTCTGACCAAGGAGCACCAAGGCCTTTACTTTGTTGTCAAATGATTGTATAAATTCATCATACTGTGATTTTTTGTCGTAGCCACCTGCAATGAGCACAATTGGTTTTTCTATTCCTTGAACAGCCTTTATGGAAGCGTCGGGATTTGTTCCCTTTGAATCATTGTAAAACTTCACATTGTTGTATTCACCGCAAAATTCAAGTCTGTGTTCAACGCCTTTGAATTCTTTCAATACTTTAGTTATTGTTTCAACATCAGTTCCAAGCGCTATGGCTGCTCCGGCCGCTGCCATTGCATTTTCCAGATTATGTTTGCCAGGAATAAAAATGTCCTTTGTGTTTATTATAAAAATTGTATCTTTTTCATTTTTATATACCATCTTTCCATCAAGGACAAAGATTCCTTTATCAAGTACTCTTTCAGAACTGAAAAATATTTTCTTTGCTCTTATGTTGGGGGAATAATCTCTTATAATTTCATCTTCATAATTTAATATTGCACAGTCATTTTCATCTTGATTTATTACGTTCTTAAATTTAGCTTCAACATAATTTTCCATTGTATGGTGATAATCCATGTGGTCAGGAGTTATGTTTGTCATGACGCTTATTTGAGGCTTGTAGTCATATGTTCCCGCAAGCTGAAAACTGCTTACTTCTGCAATCAGCACATCACCTTTTTTAGAATTCATGGCATCGTCAAAAATTCCAAAGCCTATGTTTCCTGTGAGCTTGCAGTTTCTGCCACTTTCCTTTATAATTTCACCTATGAGAGTTGTTGTGGTTGTCTTGCCGTTTGTTCCCGTAATTGATATGAATGAAGCTTCTGTAACCATGTAGGCAGCTTCAACGTCGCTTATTATTTTAATGCTTTTTTCTATTAACTTAACAACAATTGGCACCTCATACTTTATTCCGGGACTTTTTATTGCAAAATCCAGCTCATCCATAGGGATATTTTCTATATCGCTGCTTCCAAAGAAATACTCAGCTTGGATTGAACTGAGCTCCTGAAGCTTTTCATATAATTTTTCCTGTGGTGATTCATCATATGCATATATAACTGCTCCCAGTTTATGAAGGGCTTTAATGCATGATATTCCCGAAACTCCAAGCCCGATAACAAGTATTTTTTTATTTTTCATTTTTACCTCTCTTTAGTCCACTATTATTTTATGTGACTATATAGAATAAATGCCTATAAATGCCAATATAACAGTTACAATCCAAAATACTCCTACTACTTTTGTTTCCTTCCAGCCGCACATTTCAAAATGGTGGTGCAGGGGAGCCATTTTAAAAATTCTTCTCTTTGTTCTCTTGTAATGTAATACCTGTATTATAACAGACAGTGCCTCTGCAAAATAAATGCCGCCTATTATTGGTATGAGTAAAACCATGTTTGAAAGAACTGCAACAGCAGAAACTGCACCTCCAAGTGCCAAAGATCCCGTGTCTCCCATGAACACTTTTGCAGGATTTGCATTGTGCCTCAAAAATCCAAGACATGCTCCTGTGACTGCAGCGCTCACTATGGCAATTCCGCCATAAATTGCATTTGTATCTCTCAAACTGTTTGTTATAAGGCTGAATGTTGCCATAACAATCAAGGTTACTCCCGTGTTAAGTCCGTCAAGGCCGTCAGTTAAATTTACGGCATTTACAGTTCCCAAAATTACAAACACAACAAATGGAATATACAATACGCCAAGATCTATTACAGCATTGGCAAATGGTATTACAAGCTTTGTTCCGTTTACGCTGTACTTTGACCCGTACAGCGCCAGAAGTACAGCAAACACCACCTGACCTAAAATTTTCTGATAAGCCCTTAGTCCCAGATTTCTCTTAAGTACAACTTTTATATAATCGTCTAAAAATCCAATAAATCCAAATCCAAATATGAAAAACATCACTGCCCATATTTCCTGAGTGTAATAGCCACTGGTAGCTATTGCAATGAGTGCTGCTAATAAAATTATTATTCCTCCCATGGTGGGAGTGCCTGACTTGCTGTAGTGAGACTTAGGGCCTTCCTCTCTGATGCTTTGTCCTACTTTCAGGCGCTTCAATACCGGTATTACAACCGGTCCAAGAAACAGTGCTATTAAAAATGATACAATTATTACTCTTATTATTTGTCCGCTGCCTTGCATGTTAAACTCCTTTGTGACTAATTCCTTAATCCTCTTTTTTTCTCTACATCTATTATTGCCATTTTCGCAATGTATCCTTCATCATATGGAACTTTTTCTGTTCCCATATCCTGGTAGGGCTCCGTAGATTTTCCCGCCAACAATATTACATCCTTAGATTTGGAATTGTCAATAGCATAATAAATTGCTTTGTCTCTCTCAACTATAATTTCGTACTTTCCACCGGCTTTTTCAACACCTTTAGAAATTTCAACACATATGTCGTAAGGATCTTCAAAACGTGGATTGTCGGAAGTAAGTATGCTTAAGTCACAATACTTTCCAGCAATTTCACCCATTGGTGCTCTTCTTGACAAGTCCCTTTCTCCTCCTGCCCCAAACATCACAATTTTTCTGCCTTCTGCAAATTCAACTATTGTATCCATAACCTTTAAAAGTCCGTCGGGAGTGTGGGCAAAATCAAGTATTATTGTGCAGTCAAGCTGATTTTCAAGTATTTCAAACCTTCCCTTTACACCTTTTATTTCGGCCAGCGATAAAATTATGTCATCAATGTCAACTCCAAGGCAATATGCTGCTCCAAGGGCTCCCAGTGAATTAAGAACACTGAACTTTCCAGGAGTGTTAACATGAACCTTCTTTTCAACTCCCAAAATATTTAAATCAAATGATGTGCCCTTCATAGTAGTAACTAAATTTGAAGCCTTTATGTCAGCATCATTTTCTATTCCTGTTGAAAGTGCTTTTACTCCATCTGTCTTTAACTCTTTGTAAAGTCTTGCACCGTAAGGGTCATCAACATTTATTATGTTGTTTACCTTTGTTATATAAAACAATTTTTTCTTTGCAAGGTAGTAATTTTCCATTGTTATGTGAAAATCAAGGTGATCTCTTGTAAGGTTGGTGAAAATTCCCACATCAATATTCACATTGTCAACTCTGTTCAGTTCAAGAGCATGTGAAGAAACTTCCATAAAACAGTGAGTTACATTTTTTTCAGCCATTCTTGACAGGTAATTTTGAATATCGGCCGCTTCAGGAGTTGTATTGTCAATTTTTATTTTATCTTCATCTATCAGTACGCCCATTGTGCCTATTATTCCTGATTTTTCTCCCAGATGGTCGTAAATTCCTTTTAAAAGATATGTAGTGCTGGTCTTTCCGTTTGTTCCGGTTACGCCGGTTATATTTATTTTTTCTGACGGGCGGCCGTAAATTACGTGGGCAGCTGGCGCCATGGTTTCTCTAGGTGATTTGACAACAATAAAATTGCTTATATCTTTAACATCTTCTGGGATGTGATCACACATTACAGCAGATGCTCCGTTTTTTACAGCGCTTTCAATGAACTTGTGTCCGTCTGAGGTGTATCCTTTTATAGCAACAAAAATATCGCCTATTTTTGCTTTTCGAGAGTCATTTGTAATGCCGGTGATATTAATATTTTCATCTCCGACATAACTTTCATATTCAATTTCTTCAAGCAAATTTTTAATTTTCATAATATTGCTCCCTTATTAAAGTGTATGTTATTATATGCAATTTTATCATATTTAAAATTCAAATACAATAAATACTGTATGTCCCATTACCATTTTTCAAAGCACCTTTGCTGAAAAATGTGGTAAAACAAATGTTTAAATCTCTATGCTAAATTAAGCAGAAGTTAAATTATTTTAAAAAAGACGGAACGCAGCGCATTCCGTCAGGTTGATGACAAAGTATATCAGACGTTGTCATTCTGAGGCGCAGCCGAAGAATCTCATGTTTTCAACAAAGATAAGATCCTTCACCATCGTTCAGGATGACAGAGTCAAGCGATAGTCTGACAAAGCGCGAAGCGTTTCGTCTAGTTCAATATCAATGTGACCACAGAACCCTTCACAACCTTTTCGCCGGCTTTTGGAAATTGAGATTTAACAATTCTTTCAGCTTCGACTTCAATGGTAATATTGCTTTCCAAACCCGCCTTGATTATTTTATCAGTTGCTTCTGCGATTGTAAGTCCCAAAAGATCCGGAACTTCTACAGTCTGTGCTTCAACCTTGCCAAGTTCTTCTTCAGTGTAAACAGGTTCAACATCATAATATTTCATTATATTTTCAAGCAAATCCGCTGCAGCAGGTCCGGCTACAATACTTCCGTAGTATCCAATGTTTCTGTCCGGCTCATCAACCATTACAAGTGCTACAGCCTTAGGATTATCAACAGGGGCAACCCCTACAAATGAAGATATGAATTTTCCGTCTTCATAACGTCCATCTATAACCTTCTGAGCTGTTCCTGATTTTCCGCCTATTCTGTATCCTGCCCTATAAGCCTGCTTTGTACCGGATTCAGCTACTTCTTTCATTATCTGAAGCATCATTTTTGATGTTTCATTAGAAATTACTTTTCTTCTGACAACAGTATCGAAATTTTTAACAACATTTCCTTCTTCATCTATGAGCTGTTTAACAATTCTAGGCTCCATGAGATTTCCGCCGTTTGATATTGCTGAAACAGCACCCACAAGCTGTATGGGTGTTACTGCAACACCCTGGCCGAAAGCCTGTGTAACAACGTCCACATCCTTCATATTTATGGGCTCTTTAATGAGACCAAGAGCCTCACCGTTAAGCATTATACCTGATTTTTCCTCAAACCCGAAAGATTTTATATACTTGTAGAATAAATCCTTGCCAATGTCAAGACCCATTTGAGCCAATGCATCATTGCAGGAGTTTTGAATTGCTTCGGACAATGTCTGCTGTCCATGAGGCCTGTAATATCTCCAGCACTTGATGTTTTCACCTGGTATCTGTCTAACGTATCCATCGCAGTAATATGTTGAATTAAGCGAAGCCGTGTTTTCCTCAAGAGATATGGCCGTTGTTATAAGCTTAAAAGTTGAACCTGGCTCATAAATATCATTTACTGCAGGATTTCTCCACATGTTGAACCATGCTTTTTGCAGATCCTCATTAGATAAGGCTGCCCATTCTGCGCTTGTTTTCTCATCAACTGGTTCCTTTGGCTCATTGGGGTCGTAATCAGGCTTTGAAGCCAATGCCAAAATATCTCCATTGTTTGGATCCATTACTACAATTGTAGCTCTTTTAGCATTGTAGTCTGCAAGAACTTTTTCAGCACTTGACTCAGCATAATGCTGAATAACCTCATCTATTGTAAGAACAACTCCAAGACCGTCCTGAGATTCATAGTATTCATTGTAACCAAAAGGAAGCTCTCTTCCATATGCATCGGTATTTACAACAGTACGTCCCGGAATACCCGTCAAGTAATTGTTGTATGTTGCTTCCACACCATAAAGTCCGTCCTGGTCAACATTTGTAAATCCTATTACATAAGGAGCAAAATTTCCGTAAGGATATATTCTTTTGTTATCTTCAATAATGTTTATTCCGCTTAAACCTTTGTCCCTTATGGCTTGAGCCTGCTCATCCGTAATCCATTTCTTCAGCACCACATATGAATAGTTGGAAGTTATTTTTTTAAGAACTTCCTCATAGTCCATCTGCAGAATTTCCGAAAGAATTGCAGCCGTTTCTTCAGGAGTATTTGTATTGACCGGAATATTTTCTACTGCCGCTTTTTCAGAAAACATTGATTTGTTTAGCCTTTTGAGAAGCCCTGTAAAAAAGCTATCTGTGTTTTCCTCTGTTTCCTCAGATTCCTCGTCTTTTTCTTCAGGAGTCTGTACTCCCTTTTTCACATCAGCAGGAAAACAAGTTACAGTGTTTGAATTAACACTGACAGCCAGTTTTTTACCTTTGGCATCATAAATTGTTCCTCTTTTTGCACTTATGGTAATATCCCTGGACCAGTTTTCCATAGCCTGTTTCTTGTATTCTTCACCGTTAATTATCTGAATGAATCCAAGCCTTATAACCAAAGCAATTGTAACTAAAAAAAAGCAAAGCAAAAATACCAACATTCTTTTTTTATTTTGAAGGTTAGTATTGCTTTTTACACGTTTTTTCATATGGAAACCCCCTATCTAATGAAACTTACTACCTTGTCAAGCAATCCAACAAATAAATTTTCATCTTCTGCAAGTACTTCAGTTTCATCTTCGGTAGTTTCTTCATTTCCATATGCAAAGTCAACAAATACAGTTTGTTTTCTTGTAGGGTAATTCATTCCCAGATAAGCCTTTGCCATTTCTTCAATGCTGTTAGTGTTTTTAATACTCTCCAGAGCAATATTGTATTGATCTATGTCGTCATTAAGGTTAACAATTTCTTTATTCAATGTATTAAGCTCCATTTGCTTATCTGTAATGACAGCATAATTATAAACAATTAAAATTCCGAGTATGAATGTAACAGCAAGCATGACTGTGTTTTTAAAGCTTTCTATAACATTATTATTCTTTTTTCTTTTTATTCTTCTTTTATTTTGAGAATATTGCTCAGTATCTTGTCCATAATCAAATTCAATTGCTTCTTTCCTCAAAGCCGACATAATTACACCCTCTCGCCTATTCTTAATTTTGCACTGTGTGCTCTGCGATTTTCGACCAATTCTTCTTCAGATGGCAGCACTGGTTTTCTTGTTATGATTTTTAATTTGCGCCTGTGATCGCACATGCATTTTGGAAATTCAGGAGGACAAATGCAATCTTTGTTAAGGTCATTAAATGCATTTTTTATAATCCTGTCTTCCAATGAATGAAATGTTATGACACAAATCCTGCCGCCAACGTTCAGGCAGTCAACAGCATCCTTCATTGTGTTTTCAAGTATCTCCAACTCTCTGTTCACTTCAATTCTTATGGCTTGAAATGTCCTTTTAGCAGGATGTGACCCTTCCTGCCTCACTTGCTTTGGAATAGCCTTCTTTACTATTGAAACAAGCTGTCCTGTTGTTTCAATGAACTCATGTTCTCTTTCCTGTACAATGAACTTGGCTATTCTTGCAGCCCACTTTTCTTCACCGTATTCCCAAAGAATCCGTGACAGTTCGTGTTCCTCGTATCCATTTACAATGTGCCTTGCTGTTGTTGTCTGGTTTTTGTCCATCCTCATGTCAAGAGGCATATCGTAATTGTAGCTGAACCCTCTTTCAGGTATATCCAATTGAAATGACGAAACTCCCAAATCAAAAATAATTCCGTCTACTTTCTCTATATTTAAATCCTCTAAAACTTCTTTTATGTTGCTGAAGTTATTTTTAACAGGTATGAAATTCTTAAATTCCTTTAATTTGTCTTTTGCTCTTTCGATGGCATAATCATCCTGGTCAATACCGATTACTTTTCCATCAACAGCTCTTTTTAGTATTTCCTGAGTATGCCCTCCCCCTCCTAAGGTAGCATCCACATAAATTCCATTTGTCTTAATGTTAAGCCCTTCAATTGATTCGTCCAACAATACTGACTTGTGTATATAATCCATGTGACTCCTCCTTTATAATCCTATCCCCAAATCTGACATCTTTTCTGCTATGCTGTCAAAATCAAATTCGTCATTGTTGGAGTAATCATTCCAACTTTCTTTGTTCCAGATTTCGATTCTGTCTATAACCCCTATTATAGCAGCCTCGGTGTTTAATGCGCTGAATTCTCTCAGCTGCGGCGGTACCAGTATTCTTCCCTGTTTATCGAAAGAACATTCAGAAAATCCGGAAACAAACTGTCTTAAAAAAAATCTTTCCTGTTTATTGAAAGTTGACAGGTTTCTAAGTTTACCGACGAATTCGTTCCATGTTTCAATAGGATAAACAAATAAACATTTATCCAGTCCTTTACCTATATAAAACGTTTCGCCTAACTCATTTCTAAACTTGGAAGGTATTATTACTCTTCCCTTTTCATCAAATGAATGTATGTATTCACCAGTAAACATTTTCTACCACCTACTGGGCACATTATACCACATTGTGGGTATTATTTACCACAATTATTTTAAAAAACATAAAAAAAATTTTTTTGCTCCACAAATACATGTAGAAATTTCTGAGCTGTCAACCGCATAAAAAAAAATCCTTCACTTTGTTCAGGATGACAGCGTCATACGTTACCGTATTTTCACTTTGCAATACCGAAGGTATTGTGTCATTCTGAGCGTCAGCGAAGAATCTCATCTTTAATTCAAATCTGACCATAAATCTTTCCAGTCAGGATTCATTGATTCAATTAGTTTTATTTTCTTTTCTCTTGTCCAGCCTTTTATTTGCTTTTCCCTTGTTATAGCTGAAATCACATCTTCTGTACAATCATAATAAACAAGCTTGTGTACTTTATATTTTGCCGTAAACCCATCAGCTAGGCTGTTCTTATGCTCATATATTCTGCGAATTAAATCATTTGTCACTCCAACATAAAGTACCTTGTTATATTTATTGGTTAAAATATAAATATAGTACATGTTAATCCGCCTTTCAAAAATGAGATCCCGCAGTTTCGCATACAAATTTATTTATTCACTAACGTTCATATAAATTTGGTGCTCATTGCGAATGACCTACCGCTATTTTTCAGAAAAAAATCTGAAAAATAGGGTTAGGGCATCTTTCACTTCGTTCAGGATGACAGCGTCTGTTATTTTTGTGCTTTCTTTTTATTTAAGTAAACCAACAAAATGACTCCTAACAGTATTGAGCCCAGGCTTATGAGCTGTGCAACACGCATTCCTAAAAACATGAGGCTGTCTGTTCTCAGTCCTTCAACAAAAAACCTTCCTGCAGAATAAAATATCAGGTAAAGCCCCAGGACCTGACCGTCTGTTGTCTTCTTGTTTTTTCTGAACCACATTAAAAATAGGAATATGCATAAATCTATGATTGATTCATACAAGAATGTGGGGTGGACCTTCTGGCCGTTTACTATTATGCCCCAAGGCAAATCTGTAGGGCCACCGTGAGCCTCCTGGTTTATGAAGTTTCCCCATCTTCCAATGGCCTGGCCTAAAGCAACGCTTGGCATAACTATGTCAAGGAGCTCCAATACTTTAATTTTTCTTTTTTTGCAGAACAACACTCCCACAATCACGCCAGCTATGAGTGCTCCATGAATTGCAAGTCCGCCGTTTCTTATGTTTATAATCTGATCAGGATTCTTGCTGTAGAAATCCCATGAAAATATTACATAATATGCTCTGGCACCAATTATAGCTGCCGGAATTGCATACAGTAAAAAGTCCAGAAGGTTATCTTCTTTAAATCCAATTCTTTTGCATTCTTTTAAAGCAAAAACAACTCCTAACAGTACTCCTGTAGATATGAGCACCCCGTACCACATTATATCAACGCCAAATATCGTAAACGCTACCGGATTCATATTGCCTCCTTATCTTTCTTTAGTATTTCCAAATTCAACATTAACCATTATATAATTATATTCTTCATTAGTCAACATAAGATGAGATCCTTCACGCGATGAACGCCATGAGGGATCTCATTAAAATGCCTCTTATTTATCTTAATGTTGCTTCAAACTTTTTATTAAGAACCTGAAGAATTTTGTTGTGGATATTTTCCACTTCCTTATCTTTCAGAGTGCGTTCCTTGTTTCTGTAAGTTACAGAGAATGCAGTGCTCTTGTAGCCTTCTTCAATGTGTTCTCCCTTGTATACGTCAAACAGTTTTACTGATTCAATGAGGTGAGGATTTACATTTTTAATTTCTTCTTCCATTTCACCTGCAAGTACTTCGTCCTTTACTATGACAGCAATGTCTCTCACCATTGATGGATATTTAGGAAGAGCTTCATACTTCCATTCTGTGTTTTTGTTTTCAAGGATTTTTTCAACATCAATTTCAGCTATATAAACCTTGTGGTCAAGTCCGTAATTTTCAATTGTCTGGTGGCTTGCTTCTCCATAGATTCCAACAAGCTCGTCATTGATGAAAAGTCCTGCTGTTCTTCCGGGATGGAATGTGGAGTTGTCTTTCACTGCCTTGATTGATGATTTTATTCCAAATCTTGACAGTATTCCTTCAACAATTCCCTTAAGGTCATAGAAGTCGTAATTGCCGTACATTCCAATGCAAAGCTTCTGCTTTTCATAAGGTTCTTCTGTAACAGGCTGAGACTTAGGAATGAAAATGCTTCCTATTTCAAACAGTTTCGCATCATCAACGCCTCTGTTTGAGTTTCTTTGAATAACTTCCATCATGTTTGGAATCAATGTTGTCCTCATGGAGCTGAAATCTTCTCCCAGAGGATTAAGTATTTTAACATAATTTCTAAGTGGGCTGTCCGCAGGTGCACATATGTTGTCATATGTCTTAGGGCTTATGAATGAATATGTTGTAATTTCATAAAGTCCCATACCGCATGCAATTGTCTTCATGTCATCTTCAAGAAGACGGATTTCGGATTTTCTTCCTACTCTTGTGCTTCCTGTAAGAGGTTTTGACTCAATGTTTTCAAAACCGTAAAGTCTTCCAACTTCTTCAATGAGATCTGCTTCCTGTTCAATGTCTGTTCTGAAATAAGGAATTTTGCTGATTATTTTCTCTCCGTCAAATGTGCTTTCTATTTCAAGAGTGTTAAGAGACTTAAGCATATCTTCCACAGGAATATCAACTCCAAGAAGCATTTCGCTTCTGTATGGTCTCAATGTCACTATAGGAGCGTCATAATCATTTTTGCCTGCTTCAAGATATCCGCCGACAACAGTTCCTGCCCCGATCATCTCTATGAGCTGACAAGCTCTGAGGCTGGCAAGTTCAACCATCATGTGTCCCATTGGCTTTTCATTTCTTGCTGAAGCTTCAGAACGCATTCCAAGCTTCTTTGAGGTTTCTCTAATGGATTTAGGGTTGAAGTTTGCACTTTCAAGTACCATTACCTTTGTATCGTCGCTTATTTCTGAATTAAATCCGCCCATAACTCCTGCAATGCAGGCAGGTTTTTCAGCATCAGCAATAACAAGCATGTTTTCCTTTAATATTCTTTCTGTCTGATCTATGGTAACTATTTTTTCATCTTTTTTTGCTCTTCTTGCAACAAGTTTTCTTCCTTCCAGTGCTTCAAGGTCGTACGCGTGAAGAGGCTGACCAAGTTCAAGCATTACGTAATTTGTTACGTCAACTATGTTGCTTATAGGTCTCATTCCTGCATCCATGAGTGTTCTTTGCATCCATAATGGAGATGGTCCTATTTTTATGTCTTTGATTACTTTTGCATAGAAACGGCTGCACAAATCTTCATCTTCAATTTCAACAGCATTTAAGTAATCTTTTATGTCGCCTTGTTCATTTTTAACAGAAATTTCAGGGAATTTAAACTTTGTTCCCAATGTTGCTGCTGTTTCTCTTGCCATTCCCACTATGTTCAGGCAATCCGGTCTGTTGAATGTAACTTCAACTTCCAGAGCACTTCCGTTTAACTCCAGAACTTCCTTTATGTCTTTTCCGAGAGGAGTGTCTTTTGGAAGAATTATTATACCGTCCCTAGATTCCTTTGGTATTAGTTTATCTTCGAATCCAAGTTCTTCGTAGGAAACCATCATACCGTATGAAGGAAGTCCTCTGAAGTTTGTTTTCTTTATTTTAAGTCCGTTAGGAAGAACAGCTCCTTCAAGTGATACAGGAACAATGTCTCCTTCTGATATGTTTTTAGCTCCTGTTATTATCTGTACAGGTTCTGCTTCGTTTATGTCTATTTGAGTTACAACAAGCTTATCAGCATTTGGATGTTGTTTTATTTCAAGAATTTTTCCGGTTTTAACATTTATTACTTCTTTATTATAATCAATAACAGCATCAACGTGTGATCCTGTAAGTGTCAATTTGTCAGCCAATGTCTTGTCATCCGTGTTAATGTCAACATACTGGCTCATCCATTTAATAGGTACTAACATTTTAACCTCCTAGAATTGTTTTAAGAATCTTACATCATTTTCAAACAAAAGTCTTATGTTTGGAATTCCATACTTAACCATTGCAACACGGTCTATTCCCATTCCAAATGCATAACCGGAATATACTTCAGGGTCTATTCCACAGTTTCTGAGAACATTTGGATGAGTCATTCCGCAGCCTAAAAGCTCCATGCTCCATCCTGTTCCATGGCATGAAGGGCAGCCCTTGCCCATGCATATTGGGCATGAAACGTCAACTTCGGCACTTGGTTCTGTAAATGGGAAGTTGTGCGGTCTGAAACGTGTCTTCATGTCGCTGCCGAACAATTCTTTTACGAACTGGTCTATGGAATCCTTAAGATTTGCCATTGTAACTCCCTTGTCAACAACAAGGCATTCCATCTGGTGGAACATTGGTGAATGTGTGTCATCCACATCGTCAAAACGGAATGTTCTTCCTGTGGAAACCATTCTGATGGGAAGTTTGCCTTCCTTCATTACTCTTATTTCCATCGGTGAAGTGTGTGTTCTTAAAATCAAGTCATCTGCTATGTAGAATGTGTCTGACCAGTCTCTTGAAGGATGGTCATATGGTGCATTAAGGTCGTCAAAGTTGTTGGCCACTGTTTCAATTTCAGGTCCGCTTATAACATCGTATCCCATGCGCATAAACACGCTCTCAAGTTCTTCCTTAACTTTGAGGAGAGGATGTCTTCTGCCTATTTCAGGGATTCTTCCCGGCATAGTTATATCGAGTGTTTCTGTTTTAAGCTTTGCAGCTGATTCATGATGTGATGCCTTTTCCTTGATTTGTTTAATTTCTTCCTCTATTATTGCTCTTACTTCATTTGCCAGTTTTCCCATTTCGGGTCTTTCTTCTTCGGATAAAGAACCCATTGACCTTAATATTACCGTCAACTCTCCTTTTTTACCCAAGTACTGAACTCTTACTTTTTCAATATCAGCATTATCGTTGCATTGTTTCAACTGTTCCAATGCTTCTGTCTTTAATTTTAAAAGTTGCTCTTTCATGAATTCTCCTTTCATATTCCATTAATCAAATATTGTTCAGAATAAGCATTAACTCATTCTTCTACCCTAATATATTGAGTTGCAAACAACTCAGTTTCGTTAATCTACCACTGACTTGACAATTTTTTTGATGGTCATCAGCGGTCCGCAGTCTCAATCACAAATTTATCGGCTCCCTCCGGTCGCATAAATTTGGATTTCGTTGCGTTTGACCTACCTGCCATTCTTGCTTCGCTATCGCTCGCAACAATGGGGTTAGGTCATAAAAAAACTCCACCTCGTAAGAGGCGGAGTCCGCGATACCACTCTAATTTGCTCTTATAAAGAAAATCTTTATAAAAGCCTCATTTATATAACGGTCTGACCGTGCAGGACTACTTTGTTTCATCCCGCAAGCTCCAAAGCGAATGTTCAGCATAAATGTTTTAAATCATTTCCAGCCTAGATGATTATTCTCTGTAAAAACTTTATTTTATACCTACGTCTTTTTCATTGCCTGATATTCAATTCTATTTAAAGCTTCTAAGCTTTAATAATCCGATTATATCAAATAAATATTTATTTTACAACAGTTTTTTTCTTATTTCATAAATACTGATTCCTGCTGCTATTGAAGCATTCAAGGATTCTGCTCTTCCTGACATTTTAATTGTAATATTCATATGGGAAGCCTCTATTATTTCCCGGGAAACTCCCTGTCCTTCATTTCCAATGACAACACAGATTTTATCAGATTTTTCAATGTCATCAAATGTAAAATCAGACTCCACTACTGTTGAATAAATTTTAAACCCCTGCTCATATAATCCTCTTATTATTTCTTCATCATCACCATGAATGAAATTTCCTCTGAATATGGCACCTGCAGAAGCTCTCACAACCTTTGGATTGTACTGGTCCACACAGCCCTTGTTCATTATAACAGCGGCAGGGCCGAATGCATCAGCAGTCCTTATGATTGTTCCCAAATTCCCCGGGTCCTGAATGCGGTCACACATAACAGCAAAATTAAAGTTCTTAAGCAATTTTATATCATCTATGTCATTCTTTTTTATTACTGCTAGAACTCCCTGAGCATTAATGGTATCTGAGACAGCATCAAACACAATGTCTGTGCATGCAATCACATCAGCATTAACTTTTTTAAGTTCATTTTCCATAGTCTTTGCTTCATTTTTATCCAAAGCACTTTCACTGAATAAAACAAATTTTATATTTGCTTTTTCAGTTATTGCTTCTCCCACAAACTTAATTCCTTCCACCACATATGAATTTTCCTGGTCACGGAATTTTTTTGAGCTTAATGAACGCACATACTTAATTTTTAAGTTATCCTTGCTTGTTATTAAATCCATGTTTACCTTTTTTCACTTATTTTTTTCAGGTTGTCGTTATTTCCAAGTATTACTACAATGTCATCTTTTTTTATTACCGCATCTGATGAAGGAACAATGTTTATACGTTCACCAGTCTTGATGGCAATAATTGTCATGTCTGAAAGATTCAGTTCCTTCAATGATTTTTGTTCCCATTCTTCAAGAGCTACAGTTTCAATAATGCTGTAATCCTGAGAAAACTCTATTACATCCAGTATGTTTGGAGTCACAAGACCAAAAGCAACACGCATGCCCATGTCCCTTTCAGGATAAATAACCTTGTCTGCTCCTATTTTCATTAAAAGCTTTCCGTGAATTTCGCTCATGGCTTTGGCTATAACTGTGGGAACCCCTGCTTCTTTTGCTATGAGTGTAGCCATTATGGAAGCTTCCAAATCAGAACCTATTGCTATTACTGCAACATCAAAGTTTCTGATTCCCATGGTCCTGAATGAAGGTTCATCCAATGCATCCATTTGAACTGCATGAGCCACATATTCAGAAATATCCTTTATTATGTCAGGGTTCTGATCAACAACCATTACGTCATGTCCAAGTTTAGAAAGTGTCTTTGCAACGGAAGATCCGAATCTTCCGCATCCTACTACTATTATCTGTTTCATGTTATTCTCCTTAACCGATTATTACTTTTCCTTCAGGATAAGTATAATTACCTATATTCTTATTTTGTTTTAAAAACGCATATGCAACTGTCATTGGCCCAACTCTTCCAATAAGCATAACCAATGAAAGTATAAGCTTCCCGGCATCGCTTAAATATGGAGTTAATCCTTTAGAAAGACCAACTGTTGCAAAGGCTGATACAGTTTCAAACAACATATCCAGAAAATCATAACCTGTGGCTTCTTCTGTAATGGCAAGAACAAATGATACAACTATTACAAGCAGCAATGAAATCATTAAAATGGCAGCAGCCCTTATGGTTGTATCAGGAGTTATTCTTCTCTCAAAAACCTCAAAATCTCTCTTACCCTTTACAAGATTATAAAAAGATACAATCAGCACTCCGAAAGTTGTTGTTTTAATACCACCTGCTGTAGACGCCGGCGAACCTCCGATGAACATTAAAAATATAGTAAAAACCGCAGTTGACATTCTGATTTTTTCTGTTGGAATAGAATTAAAACCAGCAGTCCTGGGATTTACGGCCTGAAATATTGCAGCCTGAATTTTACCAGATAAACTTAAGTTGCCCATTGTTTCGGGATTGTTGTGTTCAAGCGCGAACATCATTATTGTTCCGCCTATTAAAAGTGTTGCCGTAATAACAATAACAAGCTTTGAATGAAGTGTCAGCATGTGAAATTTTTTTGTTTCATATACATCCCAGAATACGTAGTATCCTATACCACCAATCACAATAAGCCCGCAGACTGCAAGAGTTATAACCGGATTGTCTACATAGTTGATCATGCTGTTACCTATAAGGTCAAAGCCTGCGTTACAAAAGGATGAAACTGCATGAAACACAGAAAATCCAATGCCCTTTTGAATTCCATAATCTCTTATAAACACAAAGGAAAACAATATTGCTCCAATAAGTTCAATTGCAAATGTGAATATGAGAATATTCTTTGTCAGTCTTACAACACCCTGAAGTTCATCCACATTTCGTTCTTCCATAATAAATACCCTTGTTTTTAAGGACATTCTCTTTCCAATGAAGAACGAAATCAAAGCTGTCATTGTCATTACTCCAAGCCCGCCTACCTGTATGAGCATCACAATAATTGTTTTGCCAAAGACAGTCCAGTGGGAAGCTGTATTAACTACAACAAGCCCTGTTACGCAAACTGCTGATGTAGCCGTAAAAAGAGCATTGACAAAGCCTACACTTCTGCCGTTTTGTGAAGCAACAGGCAACGTAAGGAGAATCGCTCCTATTAAAATGATTGTTGTAAACCCAAGAAAGAAAACCATGTAAGGGTTTCTTTTAACGCCGCATACAACATTATATATTTTTTTCATTTGATTTTACCTCATATATCATAAAATGCACAAACTAATATGATTTATGCATTACTATGTCATTAGATTATAACACTTTTGTGTTATTTTTCAACATAAATTTATTGCCGACAAATTGTTTCAACACCAGAATTCACGATGCATAACTTGGGATTATAAATTTATTGTTTATTGCTAATATTAACTAACAAAACCTCGGGAGGACACGAGGTCCTCCCCTACGCATCGACAATATTGGCAACTGCAATGAACCTGAAACCACGGTTTGTAGGGGTTAGGGCATAGCGCAGTTTCGTTTACTAATTTTAATTCACTGCAAAACCGATATTAACCATTATGTAGGGGAGGACCTTGTGTCCGCCCGTCTTGCTGTTATCTTGCGGGAGGACAGTAGTCCTCCCCTACAAAACTGTAATTCTCAGGGTTAGGGCATAGCGCAGTCTCAATCACCAATTTATCTGCTCCCTACGGTCGCATAAATTGGGATTTCGTTGCGTTTGACCTGCCGCTGTTTTTCTCTCACTACGGTCGGAAAAACAGGGTTAGGGCATAAAAAAAGACTGCATTTTTCACAGTCTCATTTCGGCTATTAATTTGCTTTAACTTGTTGTACAAGGCTTGTGAATCCGGCTGGATCATAAACTGCCATTTCAGACAACATTTTTCTGTTGATTTCTATGTTGTTAGTTTTCAAAAGATTTATGAATTTGCTGTATGACAAACCGTTTTGTCTAGCTGCAGCGTTGATTCTTGCAATCCAAAGCTGTCTGAATTCTCTCTTTCTTAACTTTCTTCCTACATATGCATATGACAGTGATTTCATTACTGCCTGATTAGCTGTTTTATATAATTTACTCTTTGCTCCGTAGTATCCTTTAGCAAGTTTCAATACTTTTCTATGGTTTTTCTTAGCATTTACAGCTCTTTTAATTCTTGCCATTTTGTTTTCCTCCTGTGTCCAATCTTATTAATATGGTAGTATTTTACTGATTCTGTCCATGTCTGCACTTGATAACAATGTGCTTTTTCTTAAGTTTCTTATAGATTTAGAAGCTTTTTTTCCTGTAAAGTGATTTTTTCCAGCTCTAGACCTCTTAATTTGTCCACTTCCAGTTTTAGAAAATCTTTTTGCCGCTGATCTGTTAGTTTTTACTTTTGGCATAACAGTTCCTCCTTAATGTTATTTTTTTGGTGCTAAAAACATTGTCATGTTTTTGCCCTCAACTATTGGTAATTTGTCTATAGTAGAATATTCAGATGTCATCTCAGCAAACTGCATCAACACAACTCTTCCTGCATCCATGTGTCCGAGCTCTCTTCCTCTGAAACGCACAACTACTTTTACCCTGTCGCCGTCTTCAAGGAATTTCGACGCATTCTTTGCCTTAACAGCAAGGTCATGTTCCTCAATATTCGGAGTCATTCTGATTTCTTTTATATTGATTACTTTTTGCTTCTTCTTAGATTCTTTCTCTTTTTTAGCCTGAGCGTACTTGTATTTTCCGTAGTTCATGATTCTGCAAACCGGAGGTTCTGCAGTTGGTGATACATTCACCAGATCCAGTTTCTTGGTTTCTGCAATCTTCAATGCCTCTTTTGTACTGATTACGCCCAGCTGGCTTCCATCAGAGTCAATGACTCTTACTTCCTTTTCACGAATTTGTTCGTTAATTTGAAGTTCTTTTATAATTTACACCTCCTAAGTATAAACTGAAACTTATTTCCTGCTTTATTATTTATAAAATAAAAAAGACAGCCCAATCACCGCTATCTTAAACAACACAAAACTAGTGTATGTATTTATTAACCATACTGGCAGTAATAATAACGCCGTAAGGTGAGAAGCGGTCACTTCTTCTTGATTCCTTAATTAGTATATACAACATTACAATAATTGTCAACAATTATTTATTATAAAATGTTATAAGTTTTTTGGTTATGGAAATGATAATTTCATCATCATTATAACATAACATCATGAGGAGGTAAAATGAAAAAAAATAAATATTTATTTTTAACAATTTCTTTTGTTGTATATAATATTATTATTTTAATAGTATCAGATAAATATTCCATACCATTAATATTTTTTCTGCCCATGCTTTTATATGCTGCTTTTATGATAAAATCCATGAAAAGATCAGGCAAAAAAAACGACAACAGCTCAAACATGTTCCCTGAAGAGTCAAATGAAACTGTGTCTTCAACAACTTATTTTGAAAAAAAGAAAACCGAAGAGCCAAAAATACAAATTGGATTTGATGATGTTGCAGGTCTTGAGGAAATCAAGGATGATTTAATGGATGTCATTGATTTTTTAAACAATGAAGACAAATACAAATCCATGGATGCAAAAGTTCCAAGAGGAATACTCTTGTACGGTCCTCCGGGAACAGGTAAGACTTTAATTGCTAAGGCCATTGCAGGAGAAGCAAAAGCAACATTCATATATTCAAGCGGTTCTGAATTCGTTGAAAAATATGTTGGTGTTGGAGCAAAAAGAGTAAGGATGATATTTGAAAGAGCAAGAAAAGAAGCTCCCAGCATCATATTCATAGATGAAATTGACGCTCTTGGTGCCAAAAGGAACTCCGAAAGCAACAACGAAAAAGACCAGACATTAAACCAGCTGTTAATAGAACTTGATGGTTTCAACAACACGAGCAATGTTATTGTTGTTGCTGCAACCAACCGCATGGATTTGCTTGACGAAGCACTGCTGAGGCCGGGACGTTTTGACCGCAAAATTTATGTGGGTAACCCCAATTACTATTCAAGGCTGAAAATCCTGGAAGTGCACACAAAGAACAAACCTCTTGACAAAAAAGTACTTCTTAAGGACATTGCCACAAAGACTCATGGTTTTTCAGGCGCACAGCTTGCAAATATTGCAAACGAAGCCGCTCTTAAAGCAATAAAAGACAAAAGCAAAAAAATAAACAGTGAAAACTTTGAATTTGCAATTGAAAAAGTTGCTGCCGGACTTGAAATCAGGCATTCAACTGTTTCAGAAAAAGAAAAAAGGATAGTTGCCTACCATGAAGCAGGTCATGCAGTTGCAGCTAAAATTCTAAACATCGACAAGGTACAGAAAATATCCATAATACCAAGAGACAAGGCTTTGGGGTATGTTTTGAAGTTCCCCACAGAAGACAAATACTTATATACTAAAAAGGAACTGTGCGATAAGGTTGCAGTACTTTTAGCCGGAAGAGCTTCCGAAGAAGTGTTCTTAGGTGAAGTATCTACGGGAGCTTCCAATGACATAAAAGAATCCACAAACATTGTGTATGAAATAATCTGCAGCTACGGCATGGGTAAAAACACACAGAACACATGTATTGATGAAAGAGTCTTCAAATATTATCTTGACAGCATAAAAGATGAAGTTGCAGACATGATAAAGGAAACATATGAACGGGCGCTACACACCATAAGAGAAAACAAGCAGGTTGTTGAAAAGGTGGCAGAATACCTCATTAAAAATGAAATAATGAATGCAGACCAGCTTGACGAACTCATGGAAGACACAAAGAAGAAAAAAGCGCTGGTTTGAAGAATAAAATGTAGGGGAGGACCTCGTGTCCTCCCGCAAATAATAAAATTATTGAATTAATAAAACGGGCGGATACAAGATCCGCCCCTACTATTTGTGGTAAATACATATGCTTACTTAAGGTAGTCCATTGGTTGAGTTCTTACACCATTTATTCTGACTTCAAAGTGAAGGTGATTTCCGGTAGAATATCCTGTTGAACCTACAGCCGCAATTGTTTCGCCTCTTGAAACTGCTTGTCCCTTGCTTGCATATAATTTAGAGCAGTGACCGTACAATGTTGCAATTCCGCCGCCATGGTCAACTATTATGTAATTTCCGTATGAATAATGCCATCCTGCAAAAATTACCACTCCGTCATTTGCCGATACTATTGCTGTTCCGTAAGGAGCTGCTATATCTGTTCCTCCGTGGCTAGACCAAACACCTGTTATTGGGTCAGCTCTTCCTCCGAAGTTTGATGTTACTCTGTATTGTCCGGGAACAGGCCATGCCATTTCACCGCCTGCGTACTCAACTGCTCGCTGAGCAGCTATAATGTCTTTTTCAATTTGAGCAGACTGTGCTTCCATTGCAGCTTCCTGTCTTTGAATTTCTGCTAAGTTGCTTTGAAGTTTTGACATATATGTTTCTTTTGAACGCGAAGCAATTTCAACTTCATTTTGCTTTGCAGCCAGTTGGTTTATGACTTGAGTAAGTTCAAGCCTTTCTGTTTCCTGAGAAATTTTTAGTTCTTCAACTTCTGTTTTTTGTTCGCTTATGCTTTTTAACAAATCAATATCGCTTTGAACTATGAGCTGAATCATGTCAAGCCTTGTGAGAGCATCAACCAAATCTTCAGAATTCAATATTACTTCCATATAACCTGATGTTCCCTGTTTGTACATAACTCTTAATCTATCTTCTAAAATTTTATTGTTTTTGTCGATTTCATTGTTGAGTTCAGCGATTTTCTGTTCGGACTCAGCAATTTTCATTGTAATTTCCTGCTTTTCCAGCTCATAGCTATCAGTTTCCAATGTTAAAGCTCTGATTTCACCATCCAAGACATCTATTTCCTGCTGTACGCTTTTCTTTTCGCCCTTAAGAGCATCAGCCTGTTTTCTTATATTAGCAATCTGTTTTTCGATTTGCTGCTGCTTGTACTGTAAATCTGCAATACTTCCCCCTGCCGCAGCCGGAAATAAACTTAACACAGTTACCATGAGCAATGTAAAAGCTATACTTTTTCTAAACATGACACACCCCTATACACTCAAGAATTTTTTCAATGAAACAAGGCTTCCTAATATTCCAATGCCTATTCCTATGGTTAAAAATATTATTATCAAATCGTTGAGAATCATCTCAACTCCAACCATGTATCCGGAAATTCCAGATAAAAGCGCCACATAACGGCCTGCAAGATAGTTGATAATGTAGTTGTATCCAAGTGAAATTATTAAAATTGCCACCAGTGAACCAATAAGACCAAGCAAAATGCCTTCTATCATAAAAGGTCCTCTAACATATCCGTTTGTTGCTCCAATATACTGCATCAGCTCTATTTCCTTATGTCTGTTAAGCACTGTAATTTTAATTGTGTTGGAAATAATGAAGATACTTATCAACAAAAGCATTATTATAAGTCCTGCTCCCAACCTCTTTACAAAGTCAGCAATTTTTATGAGGCTGTTTACAGCATCCTTGTAATATTGCACATCCTCGACGCCTTCAAATGTCTCAAGCTTTGAAATGACCTGCTCAGACATGGAAACATCTTTGAGCTGCACAATATAAGTGTTTGGCAGAGGGTTCACCCTCAAACCTTCCAGGAGAAACGCATCCTTTCCCCAATCTTCCTTAAGCTTGTCCAGGGCATAGTCCTTGGTCTGGAAAGCAACTCCCAGCACACCATCTATTTCCTTGAACGAATCGCCCATTTCCTTAATCTGATCTTCACTGATATCATCATCCAGGTAGACAGCTATTTCATCAAATGTTTCCTTTGTTACCAATGCAACATTGTTAACATTTAAAACCACTATAAGCACAAAACCAAGTATTATCAATACTGCTGTAACAGATCCAACGGAAGCAAGTCCCATCATTCTGTTTCTCCACATGCTTTTTAATGCCTGTTTGAATATATATTTAATTTTCTTTGGGTTCATCTGTATATCCCCCTGCTTTGATATCTCTGATAATGACTCCGTGTTTAAGCTCAATGACTCTTTTCTGGTAGCGTGTAACTATTTCCCTGTCATGAGTTGCCATTATAACTGTTGTCCCTCTTTTATTAATTTCTGTGAGGATTTTCATGATTTCCTTTGATGTCTCCGGGTCAAGATTTCCCGTAGGCTCGTCTGCAATTATGGTCTCAGGCTTGTTAATAACTGCCCTGGCTATGGCAACTCTTTGCTGCTCACCGCCTGACAGCTCGTCCGGATAATATTTTGCCTTGTCGCTTAATCCAACCATGCTAAGCACCAACGGAACTTCACGCCTAATGCTTTTTGCACTGCAGCATATCATCTCCATTGCAAATGCCACATTCTCATAAACCGTCATTTTAGGAAGAAGACGATAGTCCTGAAAAACAAAGCCAATTTTGCGCCTGTACTCAGCAACACTTCTTTTTCTTATTTTGTTTATGTCAAGTCCGTTGTAATTAATGATTCCTTCACTTGGAGAAATTTCTCGTAGCAACAATTTTATGAGAGTACTTTTTCCTGCGCCGCTTTTTCCTACTATGAATATAAATTCGCCTTTATCTATTTTTAAGTTAATATTCTTAACTGCTGTAAATTCTTTTTTATATGTTTTTGAAACGTTATTAAATTCTATCACTGTTCCACCTCTTACCACTTACTATTATATAACACATTTTGACAAAATTACAACTATTATTATTCTATTTTACTTTATTTTTGCATAAAATGAAATGTTTATTTTTGGATATACCAAAAAAATTTGACATATAAAAACGAAACCTGTAAGTATGCATAAAAAAAGATAAGTTCTTAAAATCAACGACACAAATTGCATAATGCTATCAGCACAACAACTTTTCGTTGACTTAAGAACTTACCTTCAATTAATCTTATAATTCTTAATTCTTAACTCTTAATTAATTTTTGTATTCTTTTTCTAAAACAACCTTTTGAGGAAGTTCTGTCATATCTGTCTTGACTACCGTGAAAGGATATGTAAGAATCTGTGCTGTCACATCACCGGGCTTCGGATCAGTGTATTTTGCATACACGGTCAGCACTTTTTCCCCTTCTTCATCGCTTAAAGTGAGTTTGTCGATTTCAACGTCATATCCGGCTGTGCTCTTTTCGCCTCTTGTTACAACAACATAAATTTCATCGTTGATTCTGCATACCAGGGCCTTTTCCTTCATTCTGTAGTTAGGAAGAACTTCGCTGATTTGCCTTGGAATATTTTCCGGTTCAATGCTTTCAAAGTTCACATCCTGTGCACCCTTTCCTCTGAAGTATCTGAAAAAAAACAAAATAGCAGCTATAAAAACAACAATCGCAACTGCAGTAACTATTTTTTTCATAAACATCCCCCTATATATATATTTCTTTATATTTTATTCTGATGTTTATGATTTATGCTAAAATAGCCACAGTTTGTTTACAAAATGTGATAATAAAGTATTTGACATCTAAGCTTGTCTTTAAGTATAATTTTATATAAGAAAGGAGTTGAAAATATGTCTTGCGATTGTAATGAATTTCAGAATTTAACAGCTAATTTGCAGCTTTTGAATAAAAGCATACTGGATATTGTCACTAAGCTGGATGAACAAACTTCAATGCTCAACAGAGCTGTATTTAAATCTGCAACACACTGCGGCTGCATTGAAATACATGCAACTAAACAGCTATATTCACCGTCTAAAACACTGGAGGAAAATCAGCTGGACTTGGATACTCATATAGAAGGAACTCTATGTCCTAAATGCAGAGATAAAATAGAAGAAGAAATGGGTGAACTATTATTTTATATTGCGTCCATGTGTGAAGCCCTAGATCTTGATTTTGAAAGCATAATGGCCAAAAAATTCGATCATCTTAAAACCTTGGGTATATACAACCTCCTTTAGTACAATAAATAATGAAGAATTAATAATTTAAGATATAAAAAAACTTAGGATTGCCTAATTCAGGTTGATGACAAAGTTAATATTCAACAATGTAGGGGAGGACTACTGTCCTCCCGAAGATAACAAAATTATTGAATTAATTACACGGGCGGATACAAAATCCGCCCCTACGGTTTGTAGAATCAGGGTTTGTCAATAGTCTTACTTAGGCTTTGCCTAAGTTTTTTTGTTTCAAGAATTCAATTCTTAATTCTTAACTCTTAATTCTTAATTGTAAAAACTAGCCTATTGTTACCAGCGGATCTCCTGTGCTTACTGTTGAAGACTTGGAAGCATGGATTTTATTAACAACTCCATCCTTAGGAGACACAATTTCGTTTTCCATTTTCATTGCTTCAAGAATCAATACAATGTCTCCGGCCTTTACAGTCTGGCCTTCAGTAACTTTTATATCAAGAATTGTTCCAGGCATTGGTGCTGTCAAAAGCTCTCCTGAAACCGGTCCTGAAGGAGCAGGAGCTGCTTTTGGTGCCGGGGTAGCCACTGCCGGGGAAATCTGAGGAGCCGTTGCCGGCGCCTGTACTGCTGGTGATTGTTGTACAGGAGCATATGTGAATCCACCCTGTCCTGCTCCTACTTCTTCTACTTCTACAGCATATGATTTGCCGTTTACTGTCACATTAAATTTTTTCATTCTATTCCTCCGTATTTTATCTCATTAACTTCATTCTTCCTGCCACTGCCCATATTGGGTCCATTTCAGGTGTTCTTTTTATGTTTCTCACTATGAAATCATTGGCTGAAGTTCCAAGCATCATTGCTATAGCAGCTGTTATTGCTGCCACTGTTTCTTCTTCTTCATCCATTGACGCAAGCACAGAAGCTATAACAGCGGCAATTTCATCTTCATCCTCTGTTGTTGCATGATTCTCAAGGACCTTTTCTGGCTCTTCATCATTCTTTTTTTTGAAAAAACTGCTTAAAAAACTCATACATGCCCCCTTACAGAGGAATATTGCCATGTTTTTTTACAGGTCTTAATTCTCTTTTGCCTGACAACATGTCAAATGCGCTTATTATTCTTTTTCTTGTTTCTGATGGCTCTATTACCTGGTCCACGTAGCCTCTTGCTGCTGCCGTGTACGGATTTGCCACTGTATTTCTGTATTCCTCTATTTTTTCCTTACGTTTTGCGTTCTGGTCTTCAGCCTCAGCTATTTCATTTTTAAATATTATGTTTGCTGCTCCGTCCGGTCCCATTACTGCTATTTCTGCTGTTGGCCATGCAAGCACCATGTCGGCTCCAAGTTCCTTGTTGCACATTGCTATGTATGACCCGCCGTATGCTTTTCTTGTTATTACTGTTACCTTTGGTACTGTTGCTTCTGAATACGCATAGAGCATTTTTGCTCCATGTCTTATTATTCCTCCGTATTCCTGATGTGTTCCCGGCAAAAATCCCGGTACATCCATCAGTGTAAGAAG
>NZ_VLKH01000016.1 GCF_007830175.1 Sedimentibacter saalensis
TGAAAATCCAGAGAATGTGCTTTCAACTATGAATGCTGAAATGCCTTTTGTTCCTTGTGATTTGTCAGTCATTGCCATAACTATATAAACATCTGCATAAGATGCATTAGTTATAAATATTTTGCTTCCGTTTAAAATGTAGTTGTCTCCGTCAAGAACTGCTTTTGTCTGCTGTCCTGCAGCATCAGTTCCTGCTCCAGGTTCTGTAAGACCGAATGCGCCTATCCATTCACCTGATGCAATTTTAGTCAAATATTTTTGTTTTTGTTCTTCTGTTCCAAATTCCAACAGTGGTGAACCACATAATGATGTGTGTGCAGATACGATAACGCCTGTAGTAGCGCATACTTTTGACAATTCTTCAACTGCCATTGCATAAGTTAAATAGTCGCATCCCTGTCCGCCGTATTGTTTTGGAAATGGAATTCCCATGAAACCATATTTCTGCATTTTTTCAACAGTTTCAAGTGGAAATCTTTCTTGTTCGTCAATTTCTTGTGCCAATGGCTCCACTTCGTTGACAGCAAAACTTCTGAAAAGCTGTCTTGCCATTTCGTGTTCCTTGCTTAATTGAAAATTCATCATTTCACTCCCTTAAATTTTTTATTGACCCTTATTTTCGCCCTTTAACAAGTTTTCACCTGTTAATTTAACCCTTTTGTTTGACAATTACCAAACATTATGATTATACTAAAAAAGAAAATAAAATTCAACCCTTATTTGATATTTTGTTCAATTTTACTACATATTTTTTTAAAAAATGAAGACCGCAAAAAAATTCGCGGTCTTCATTGACTTTAAATCAACCTACAATTGCCAATACTATCACAATCACGGCCGTGCAAACGTATACTTTTCTTTATACATTAATTTATAATTTATTATTTGAACTGAGGCTTTCTTTTTTCTGCAAAAGCTGTCATGCCTTCTTTTTGGTCTTCACATGAAAAGCACAGAGCAAACAAGTTTGACTCATATGAAATTCCTGTTTCTATGTCTGTTTCTAATCCCTTGTTAATTGCTTCCTTGGCATATTTTACGGCTGTTCTTGAATTTGCTTTTATTTTTTCAGCCATTTTGTATGTTTCTTCCATGAGAGTTTCTTTTTCTGTAACTTTGTTCACAAGACCAATTCTGTATGCTTCTTCAGCATCGATATGGCCGCCTGCGAATATGAGTTCTTTTGCTCTTCCCATTCCTACAAGTCTTGGGAGTCTTTGTGTTCCTGAAAAACCCGGAATTATTCCAAGACCTACTTCAGGCTGACCGAACTTTGCTTTAACAGATGCAATTCTTATGTCGCATGCCATTGCAAGCTCACAGCCTCCTCCAAGGGCAAAACCATTTACTGCTGCAATTACAGTCTTGTCCAATGTTTCAATTTTTCTGAATAATCTTGCGCCGTCCTGGCCGAATTTTTTAGCTCCTGCCGGGTCCAGAGTATTCATGTACGCAATGTCAGCTCCTGCAACAAAAGCTTTTCCCTCACCTGTGAGAACAACCACTGACACTTCATCATCACATTTGAGCCCGTCAAATACAAATTCAAGTTCATTAAGCACTTCTGCATTCAAAGCGTTCAATGTCTGAGGGTTGTTTATTGTAATTGTGCAAATGCCCTCATTTTTTCCAACCATTAAATTTTTTAGTTCCATAATCCACCCTTCCTTTACATTTTTATATTGCCTCTTATCCATTTGCCTTTGGATTTTAAGGAAAACAAGTCAGCCGCATTGTGGCTGACTGTCCAGTAAAAACTGTTAATATTTTCCTGGACAGCACGCCATCTAGCCAGCCGGCGAATTTTTAAATTAATTTAGTTATGTCCCACATTTTGTCAAGGACATGCTTTATATTATATTTCTCAGCCAGTTCCCTGGAATTTGACTGCCACCCCACAAGCACAGGAGTTGTAGAAGCGTTTATGGCACATTCCATATCAAATTTTGAATCTCCCACATACAATGTCCTGTCAGCTGTAGTATTGAGTTCATTGATTACTTTCATGAGAGGTTCCTTGTCTGGTTTGTGCTTTTGCACATCATCGGCTGATACAACAGAATCGAAGTAACAGTTTATGTTGAAATTTTCAAGTGCTGACACCGTGGAATGCCTCAGCCTTGATGTGGCAATTCCAAGCTTTATGTTTTTGCTTTTCAGATATTTCAATGTTTCTTCAACAGTTTCATAAAGAGTTACCTCTTGGTTGAAACGGTCTCGCTGGTAGTTTCTGTAAGCGTCGATTACATCTTCGAACGGAAACTTCCCGAAGTCTCTTCTGAGGGTAAGCTCCAAAGGTTCACCAAATGTGCTCATGATGTATTCTTCGCTGCATTCTTCTTCCAGGAAAGAACTGTATATGTGTCTGAAGGAATTTATGATCATTTGATTGGTATTTGCCAAAGTGCCGTCAAAATCAAAAATTATTGTATCAATCATTTAAATCTCCTAATTTTTCTTTGTTTTCATGCTGAGGCCGATTCTTTGTCTTTCCTTGTCAATGCTGATGATTGTCACATTGACATTGTCTCCAACCTGGACTACCTCCATAGGATTTTTAATGTATTTGTCGCTCATTTCAGAAAGGTGAACAAGACCGTCCTGCTTAACCCCTATGTCTACAAAAGCACCAAAATCCACAACATTTCTTACTGTTCCTGTGAGTTTCATTCCAACTTCCATGTCTTCAAACTTAACAACGTCGCTTCTGAATATTACTTTCGGCATTTCGTCTCTAGGGTCTCTTCCCGGTTTTTTAAGTTCTTCAATTATATCAGTGAGTGTTGGAACTCCAATACTCAGTTCATCAGCAAGAACCTTCACTTTTGCCTGGTAATTTTCTTTTGGCAGCTTTTTTTCCTGCTTGAAGTTTACCTGAGCCAGAGCTTCAAGTCCATGGAGTCTGTTGTTTTTGGATGTCATTTTTAATTTACTGTCTTCTTCCTTAACCTTGACATTCATTATGCGTTCGTTAATGTCTTTCAAATTTCCTGTTCTCACGTCTTCAATTGTGTATCCAAGTTTTTTCAAAAGATTTTCAGCAATTTCATATGATTCAGGATGGACTGCAGTCCTGTCCAGAGGATTGTCCCCGTCAGATATTCTCATGAATCCTGCGCATTGTTCAAATGCCTTGTCTCCAAGCTGTTTAACCTTAAGAAGTTCTTTCCTGTTAACAAATTTTCCGTTTTCTTCTCTGTATTTTACGAGGTTTTTAGCAATTGTCTTGGAAACTCCTGATACATACTGCAATAGTGCAGGAGAAGCAGTGTTTAAATCAACTCCTACGCTGTTAACGCAGTCTTCAACAACACCATCAAGCTCCTGACCAAGCTTTGGCTGGTTAACATCGTGCTGGTATTGACCTACCCCAATGCTTTTAGGGTCAATTTTTACAAGTTCAGCTAATGGGTCCTGGAGTCTTCTTCCTATGGAAATGGCTCCTCTTATGGTAACATCAAGATCCGGATATTCTTCCTGAGCAAGCTTTGATGCAGAGTAAACAGACGCCCCTGCTTCTGATACTATTGTGTAAGTTATCTTCTTGTCAATTCTTGAGAGCATGTCTGCAACAACCTGCTCTGTTTCTCTTGATGCAGTGCCGTTTCCTATTGTAATAACATCTATATCATATTTCTTAATGATTTCAGTCATTATTTTCTGAGACTTTTCAACCTCATTTTTAGGTTCGTTAGGATAAATTACTCCCTGTTCCAGGAATTTTCCTGTTTCATCAAGTACTGCAAGCTTACATCCTGTTCTGAAACTTGGGTCGATTGCAAGAATTCTAACATCCTTTACAGGAGGAACCATCAGCAGGTTTTTAGTATTTTTTCCAAATACCTTTATTGCTTCTTCTTCCGCTCTTTCAGTCAAAATGTTTCTCACTTCCCTTTCTATGGAAGGAGATATGAGTCTCTTGTAGCTGTCCATTATTGCTGCTATGTAATATTCATTAGTTATGGCAGCTTCATTTTTAATCTCATTTGACTTAAGATAATTTATTGCTCTTTCATCTGGTGTGTTTAGTTTTACCTTAAGCTTCTTTTCATTTTCGCCTCTGTTCACTGCTAAAATTCTGTGGTTGGCGATTGTTTTTACGGCTTCTTCATATTTGTAATACATGTCATAAACTGTTTTTTCATTTTCATCAACTGCTTCTGAAACTAATATACCATCTGCTGCAAATAATTCACGTATATGTTTTCTGTAATCCGCATTGTCAGAAATGATTTCTGCAATTATGTCGCATGCTCCGTCAAATGCTTCCTTGGAGTTTTTAACTCCCTTTTCTTCATCTATGTATGGTGCAGCAAGTTCTTCAAGATTACCTTGTAAAACATCCTGAGCAAGAATAATATTTGCAAGGCCTTCAAGTCCCTTTTCCTTTGCTTTTGAAGCACGTGTAGACTTTTTCTGTTTGAAAGGTCTGTACAGGTCTTCAACACGCTGAAGAACATCGGCACTTAAGATTTCACTCTTAAGTTCTTCTGTAAGTTTTCCTTGTTCTTCAATGAGTCTCACAACTTCTTCTTTTCTTGCTTCTAGATTTCTCAAATACATGAGTCTTTCGTACAAGTCTCTAAGAACAACGTCATCAAGGGAACCTGTCTGTTCCTTACGGTAACGTGCTATAAAAGGAATTGTGTTTCCCTCATCAATAAGCTTGATTGTATTTTCAACCTGAAATGCTTTAATATTGAACTCTTGGCATAATAATTTGTTTATATCTAACATTTTCTCTCCCCTTACTATTATAATTAAGAATTAATAATGAAGAATTAAGAATTATGGTTGGAATGTGCACAGCACATTCCTTCATTCATTATTAATTCTTAACTCTTAATTCTTAATTGCTTTTAAGTGATTTCATTTTCAAATATTCATTCATGAACATATCAAGATTGCCGTCCATTACAGACTGCACATTGGCAGTTTCTGCATTTGTGCGGTGGTCCTTTACCATGCTGTAAGGATGGAATACATAAGACCTTATTTGGCTTCCCCATGCAATTTGATTGTATTTTCCCTGAATATCCTCAATTTTTTCCTTGTTTTCCATCTTCTTGATTTCCAGCAGCTTTGATTTAAGCATTTTCATTGCAAAATCCTTATTGGCGTGCTGGGACCTTTGGTTTTGACAAGACACCACTATTCCTGTTGGAATGTGTGTTATACGGATGGCAGAGTCTGTAGTGTTTACATACTGACCCCCTGCTCCGCTTGAACGAAAAGTATCCACCCTGATGTCAGTTTCATTGATTTCAACTTCTTCATCATCTGTCATTTCCGGTGTGATGTCAACTGATGCAAAAGATGTGTGTCTTCTGTTTGAAGAATCGAATGGTGAAATTCTCACAAGTCGGTGAACGCCTTTTTCTGATTTCAAATATCCGTATGCATTGTCCCCTTCTACAAGAAGAGTAACACTTTTAATACCGGCTTCAGTGTCAGGAAGTATGTCAAGGACAGTGGACTTAAATCCGTGAGAATCAATCCATCTGGAGTACATGCGGTAAAGCATGTCCGCCCAGTCCTGGGCTTCAGTGCCGCCGGCACCGGCGTGGATGGACAATATTGCGTTGTTCTCATCGTATTCTCCGCTTAAAAGAGCGACAATTCTTGCATCTTCAAGCTGTTTTTCAACTTCATCCATACTTTTTTTAAGATCAGACAGATGGCTTTCGTCGTCTTCTTCCCTGATCATTTCAAGAAACAACTCAACTTCCTCCACCTGCTGTTTTAAATTTATATATTCGCTTATTCTGTCTGTGTTGTGTTTTAATTTTTGTGAAACTTTTTGAGCTCTTTCCTGGTTGTTCCAAAACTCAGGCTCCTGCATTTCAGATTCCAGCAGTATGTTTTCTTCCTTTAACTTTTCCAAGTCAAAGGGAACCACCTACTTCGTTTAATATTGCATTGAACCTTTTAAGGTTTTCTGTTATTTCATACAAATCTATCAATGTATCAGCTCCCTTTATTCTTCTTCGTTTGCTCCGCAGCATTTTTTGTATTTCTTTCCGCTTCCGCACGGGCATGGATCATTTCTGCCGACTTTTTTATCTTTTTTAACAACCGGCTGTGGTTTTCCTGTTCCACCTAAATCTCCGCCGCTTGTGCCTGTGATTTTAGCAACTTCCTTGCGCTGAACTTTTTCCTGCGGTTTTACGCGCATAAGCATTTTTACAGTGTCTTCCTGGATTGATGCAGTCATTTCTTCAAACATGTCAAAGCCTTCTACCTGGTAAGCTCTCACAGGATCTTCGTTTCCTATGGCACGGAGGCCTATACCCTGTCTTAACTGATCCATTGCATCAATGTGGTCGATCCATTTTGTATCTACATTTCTAAGAAGTATTATTCTTTCCACTTCTCTGAAAATTTCTGCTCCAAACTCAGCTTCCTGTCTTTCATAATGTCTGTCAACAGCATTTCTTGCCTTTTCTTTAAGGATTTCCTTCGTGATATTTTCTTCACCGTCGAAGCTTATGAGCATGTAGAATGTTTCAGCAATATATTTTTCATATGCTTTTATATCCCAGTTGTCTGAATATCTTTCGTCAGTAGTATACATCTGTATACCCTTGTCAATGAGGCTGTCAACCATTTTAGAAACATAATCCTTCAGGTCTTCACCAAGAAGAACTCTTTTTCTTTCAGAATAAATGACTTCTCTTTGCTTGTTCATTACATTGTCGTATTGAAGGACATGTTTTCTTATTTCAAAGTTTCTTCCTTCAACTCTGCCCTGAGCAGTTTCAATTGTTCTTGTGAGCATTCCTGCTTCCAGAGGCTCATCTTCAGGCATTTTCAACGTTTCTATTATTCCCTTAACTTTGTCCCCGGCAAAAAGTCTCATGAGGTCGTCTTCCAATGAAATATAGAACCTTGTTGAGCCAGGGTCTCCCTGTCTTCCTGCACGGCCTCTTAACTGATTGTCAATACGTCTTGACTCGTGGCGTTCGGTTCCTATTATGTGAAGTCCTCCCGCATCTCTTACCCTTTGCTGCTCATCCTTCAGCTCATTTTTAGATTCTTCGAGAAGTTTCTTGTATGTTTCTCTTGCTTCAATTATTTCAACATCATCAGTATCATTGAAGCCGTCTGCATGAGAAATAAGTTCTTCTGAATAGCCCTTCATTTTCATTTTGTGCTTAGCAATAAATTCCGGGTTTCCTCCAAGAACTATGTCGGTACCTCTGCCGGCCATGTTTGTTGCAATAGTTACAGAGCCAAGTCTTCCTGCCTGAGCAACTATTTCAGCTTCCTTGTCATGCTGTTTTGCATTTAATACTTCATGTTTAACACCTTGTTTTTTAAGCATCTTGCTTAAAAGTTCGGATTTTTCTATTGAAATTGTACCAACCAGAATTGGCTGGCCTGTCTTGTTCTTTTCTATTATTTCATTTATTACAGCGTTGAACTTACCTGCTTCACCCTTGTAGACAACATCCTGCATGTCGTTACGGATTACGTCCTTGTTTGTAGGAATTTCGATAACATCAACGTTGTATATTTCTCTGAATTCGCCTTCTTCAGTCTTGGCAGTACCTGTCATACCTGAAAGTTTTTTGTACATTCTGAAATAGTTCTGGAATGTAATTGTAGCCAGAGTCTTTGACTCTTTTCTTACTTCAATTCTTTCCTTTGCTTCTATTGCCTGGTGAAGACCGTTTGAATATCTTCTTCCATACATTATACGTCCGGTAAATTCATCTACTATGAGCACCTCTCCATCCTTAACAATGTAATCAATGTCTCTTTTCATTGTGTTGTGGGCTTTGAGTGCCTGGTTGATGTGGTGGGATATTTCCATGTTTTCCTGATCTGCAAGGTTTGAAATGTTGAAGAATCTTTCAGCCTTTGTAATACCTCTTGCAGTCAATGTAACATTTTTTCCCTTTTCATCAACTATATAATCAACAGTGTCGTCTTCATCAACGTCACCCATCATGTAGTCCATTTTGCTTTTCTTTTCTTCAGGAAGCTGAATTTTTCCCTTCAACGGAATAACAAAGCTGTTTGCTGCTTCGTAAAGGGATGTTGATTCATCTCCTTCACCGGAAATTATAAGAGGTGTTCTTGCCTCATCTATTAAAATTGAGTCAACTTCGTCTATGATGCAGTAGCTTAAATCTCTTTGCACCATTTCTTCCTTGCGTATGACCATGTTGTCTCTTAAGTAGTCAAATCCAAACTCGTTGTTTGTTCCGTATGTGATGTCACACTGATATGCTCTTTTTCTTTCTTCCTTTGTGATGCCGTGAACAATGCAGCCTACAGAAAGTCCAAGGAAATTGTGCACCTTTCCCATCCAGTCGCAGTCACGCTTTGCCAGGTAATCATTCACAGTGATTACATGGACGCCGTTTCCGTCAAGAGCATTCAAATATACAGGCAGAGTTGAAACAAGAGTTTTTCCTTCGCCTGTCTTCATTTCTGCAATACGTCCCTGATGAAGAACCATACCGCCTATGAGCTGAACCCTGTAATGCTTTTGCCCTAATACTCTCCATGCTGCTTCTCTCACTACAGCAAATGCCTCCGGCAAAATATCATCCTTTGTTTCTCCATTTGCAAGGCGCTGTTTAAACTCAGCTGTCTTTGCCTTAAGCTCATTATCAGTCAATGCTTCCATGGTCTTTTCCAAAGACATTATTTTATCGACTGAGGGAAATAATCTTTTTACTTCTTTTTCACTGTATGAACCAAATATCTTTTCCAAAAAATTTTTCATAATTTATCCTTTCTCCAATGCTATATTGAACTAGAGTGTCCTGCTGTATATCCGGAGCTCCACGCCCACTGCAGATTAAATCCCCCGCAGTCTCCGTCAACATCAAGCACTTCTCCTGCAAAGTACAATCCCTTCACTTTTGTTGATTCCATTGTATTTGGATTTATATCCGTCAATGCTATTCCTCCGGCAGTGGTCTGTGCCTGCTGCCATGTGTTGTGTCCGGTAACTTCAAATTTCCATTCCTTTAATATATCAATAATTTTAAATATTTCCTTCTTGCTTAGTTTTCCGCACTCTTTTTGTATGTTTTCAAACCCTGCCTCAGAGAGAGCCACTGAGATGAGCTTTTTATTTATAAAGCCTATCAATGCATCTTCCATAGACTTGTAGCCAATATGGAAAAACCTGTCTTTTAATATGTCATAAAGCATGGCTTTTGTCAAATTAGGGAACATGTCAACAGCAATAAACACCCGTTCATTCCTGTTAATTGCTTCAATAACCTTCCTGCTTATCTGCAAAACAGGAGGGCCTGATATTCCGTAGTCCGTAAATAACAGTTCTCCTTCTTCTTCCCTGATTGTTTTACTTTCGGTGAAGCTTCTTACAATACCGTCAAACCTGATTCCAGTTATTCTTTTGAAGTATTTTCCGGCAAGCTTAAGCTGCACCAGGGCAGGAAAAGGCTCGATGATTTTATGACCGAAGGATTTGGCAATTTCATATCCGCTTCCGTCTGAACCAAGCTGAGGACTTGCCTTTCCTCCGCTACACAAAATAACCTTGTCAGCCGTGAAGGCATTCTCCATCCCTATAATACTGAATTTATCTTTACTTTTCCTTAACTCTCTCACTTCAAAGTCAGTTATTTCCTGAACATTAAGCCTTAAAGTTTCATATCTCAACACATCCAGCACACTTGATGCCTGAAGGGAATTAGGGTACACTTTTCCACTTTGATCTATATATGGATAAATTCCTAAATTTTCAAAAAAAGAAATTGTTTTGTCGCGGTCGAAAAAATCCATGGCTCTTTCTGCCATAGTGATATTTTTGCTGTGATATCGATCCATGGACATGTACATGTTTGTATAATTGCACCTGCCGTTTCCTGTAGCCAGTATCTTTTTTCCTACTTTATTCATTTTCTCATAAACTGAAACTTCGGCTCCGTTCCTGGCCGCGGCAATTGCAGCCACAAGTCCGGCTGCGCCTCCGCCGATAACAGCTATTTTCATTATATCATTCCTTTATATTAAGTGGTTTGTATGTCTTTATAATTTGTTCTGCAACCTTAAGCCCGTCAATTGATGCAGACATGATTCCTCCGGCATAGCCTGACCCTTCCCCGCATGGATAAATTCCTCTTATGTTGCTTTGTAAGTCATCATCTCTCGTAATTCTAAGTGGTGATGACGTCCTTGTTTCAACTCCTGTTAGAACTGCATCAGTCCTGTCGTAATCAGTGAGCCAGTTTCCAAATGCTGATATTCCTTCTACCAGGCTTTCGCACACATATGACGGAAGACAGTCCCACAGGTTCGCAAATGTGGACCCAGGTCTGTATGTGGGATAAATTTCTCCAAATGAAGTGGACACTTTCTTTTCCTTGAAATCCTTAAAAAGCTGGACAGGAGCCTTGTAGTTTCCTCCACCGATTTCAAAAGCCTTTCTTTCCCACTGTCTCTGGAATTCAATTCCTGCCATAGGGTCATTTTCACCGCCGAAATCCTCTGGATTTATAGAAACAACAATAGCAGAATTTGCATTTTCCAAATCCCTGTCGTGGAAGCTCATGCCATTTGTAACCACTCCTCCGGTTTCAGAAGCAGAAGCAGTCACAACACCTCCGGGGCACATACAAAATGTGTACACGCTTCTTCCATTTTTACATTTGTGAACAAATTTGTAGTCAGCCGGTCCAAGATTCGGATGTCCTGCCATTTCTCCGTATTGAGCCTCACTTATCATTTTTTGAGGGTGCTCAATTCTTACTCCTATGGAAAATGGCTTAGCTGTAAGTTCAAGTTTTCCATGAAGCATTGCAAATGTGTCTCTTGCGCTGTGTCCTATGGCAAGAACCAGCACATCTGTTTCTATTATGTCGCTTTCAGTTACAATCCTGTAAACACTGTTGTCTTTTATTTTTATGTCGGTTACACATTCTTCAAATCTGAATGTTCCGCCAAGACTGATAATTTTTTTTCTTATGGAAACAAGCACGTTTCTTAAAAGGTCAGTTCCTATGTGAGGCTTGTTAACATAAGTTATTTCAGCAGGAGCTCCTGCTGCCACAAATTCTTCAAGAACCTTCTTGCCTCTTTTTGAGCGATCCTTAATCAGCGTGTTCAGTTTACCATCAGAAAATGTTCCTGCTCCGCCTTCACCAAACTGAATGTTGGAATCTAAGTTTAAGGTTCCGTCTTTCCAGAACTTTTCAATATCCTTTACTCTGTCCTTTACTTTTTTTCCTCTTTCAAGGATTATGGGATTATATCCTTTTTCAGCCAAAAGCAAAGCACAAAAAAGTCCGGCCGGTCCGCTTCCTACGATTACAGGCCTGTTTTTTAAAACTTTTTCCCCTGTTGCTTCAGCTTCATAAATGAATGGGTCTACCAATGCTACATTGTTGTTTCTTTTTGAAATTTTATAATCGATGTTTAGTTCCACGTCCAGAGCGTAAATGAACATTATTTCATCTTTTTTTCTGGCATCTATTGATTTTCTGAAAACTGAGAGTGTACTTATGTCCTCTCTCTTAATTTTCAACGATTCAGCTGCTTTTATATATAAATCTTCTTCATTGTGCTCTATTGGAAGCTTAACTTGCTGTATTCTGATCATTTCTGCACCTCTTAATTGCTTTCTTTAACTAAGTTCAATTTTAACTTTACCATAATAACATATTTTCTCAAATATTCTATGTAAATTTTTGAAACATAATCTTCACATTTTTGAGCATATTAAATATTTCATAAAAATAATTTCAAGAACTTTAGCCTAATGCTTTTTAGCTTTCACGTATCCATGCAAATAATAGTCAAGTTTTATATACCTCTTATGGAAAAAGCATTTTTCAGAAATTTTACAAGCCTAGCTTGCATATTTATATTACAAAAAACTATTTTTTGGGTCTCAAAGAAAACCGAAAATATCTTTACAGATACATGTTCGGTTTTTCGGGGATTATATTATTTAAATTTCTTTTCCGTATATGGGGCTTGACATTATAATATAAGTTTCAGTGTTTCCGTAAAACTGAATTTTTCCTACAAGCTCTTCAAGATGTGACATTTCTCTCAAATAAGCCTTCATAATCATGCTGTGAGGCCCTGTTACATGGTGACATTCCACAATTTCTTCTGATTTTTTTGCAAAATCCAGGAATATTTCCTGCTTTTCAGGCTTTATTGATGCATTTATAAGAACACAAATTGGTTTTCCTACTTTTTCATTGTTAACAACAGCCTTGTATCTTTCTATTATTCCAACATCTTCTAATCTTTTTACTCTTTCTGCAACTGCAGGAGGGCTCAGGGATACAACCTTACCCAGTTCCTTCATTGATATTCTTCCGTCCTGCTGTAAAATGCTTATAATTTTCAAATCCGTCTGATCCATTTTATACCCGCCTTATTATATTAATATTTGTCATGATGCTTTTGTATAAATTTGAAAATGTATTTCAAAACATTTCTGCTGTTGTAAGTTTAATTTACCATGAATAATATGAATGAGAATTGTTTCATTATCAAACTATTTTATTTTCAAATTATTATATACAAAACATTTTTTTTATGTTATTATATCATACATACATAATTCATTACAAGGAAAAGCTTAATATAGTATGCTGTATCTTACAAATTTGCATTTATTTTAAAGGATATTTGCATTATTAATGATTATAATATCAATTAGAGGAGGATTTATGCCTAAACTAAAAATAACTGAGACATCACTTAGAGATGGACATCAATCTTTGATTGCTACAAGATTAACAACCGATGAAATTTTGCCTATACTGAATGAAATGGACAATGCCGGATTTTATTCCATGGAAGTTTGGGGCGGAGCAACTTTCGACACATCCCTGAGATTTTTGAACGAAGATCCTTGGGAAAGACTGAGAAAAATAAGAGCTAATGTTAAAAATACAAAGTTACAAATGCTTTCAAGAGGACAGAATTTATTGGGATACAAGAATTATCCTGATGACATAGTGGAAAAATTCTTAAAAAATGCAATATATGAAGGAATTGATATTGTTAGAATATTCGATGCACTGAATGATTTCAGAAACTTAAGAAAATCAATAGAGGTTATAAAGGAAGAAGGAGCTCACTGCCAGTGTGCCATTTCTTACACTACAAGCCCGGTGCACACAAGAGAATATTACCTGAACCTTATCAAAGACTTTGAGAATGCCGGAGCAGATTCAATTTGCATCAAGGATATGTCAGGAATTTTGCTTCCATATGAAGCGTATGACCTGGTTAAAGCAATAAAAGAAGTTACAAAACTTCCTTTGGAATTCCACACACACTGCACCAGCGGAGTTGCACAGATGACAATGCTTAAGGCAATTGAAGCAGGAGTTGATATAATTGACACAGCCATTTCTCCTCTTTCATCAGGCACATCGCAGCCTGCCACAGAATCTTTAGCTTTGTCTCTTGTGGGCACAGAGTGGGATCCAAGACTGGACTTTAATAAACTTAACAACACTGCTGATTATTTCAAGGAAGTTATGAAAAAATATCAGGAAAACGGCACATACAATGTGAAAGTACTCATGACTGAGCCTAAGACATTGCAGTACCAGGTTCCTGGTGGAATGCTCTCAAACATGATTTATCAGATGAAGACACTTAACGCCAGCGATAAATTTGAAGAAGTTCTGGCAGAAGTGCCAAGAGTAAGAGAAGACTTAGGTTTCCCTCCTTTAGTAACTCCAATGAGCCAGATGGTGGGAGCCCAGGCAGTTTTCAATGTTATATCCGGCACAAGATATAAAATAATTCCTACAGAAATCAAAAATTATGTTAAAGGATTGTATGGAAAATCTGCTTCCCCTATTTCCGAAGAAATCAAGAAACTCATTATCGGAGATGAAGAAGTTATTACAGTACGACCTGCAGACCTGTTGAGTGACGGTTTTGAACAGATCAAATCAGAAATCGGCGATTTGGCACAATCAGAACAGGATGTTTTATCGTATGCACTGTTTCCGCCTGTTGCAAAAGAATTCTTTGAAAGAAGAAATTCAGTTCCTGTAAACATGTCTATTGGACAAATTTAAAACAAAAGCTCTCTGCTGTACAGAGAGCTTTTGTTTACTAACTTTCCAATATAAAGTGGCATGCTGCAAACCTGCCCTTATAGTTTTTCATTTCCGGTTCGGACTCGGAACAAATATCCTTTGCATATGGACATCTTGTTCGGAATCTGCAGCCTGAAGGAGGATTAACCGGGCTAGGAATTTCACCTGTGAGAATTTTCTTGTCCTCTTTTCTAAGTTTTGGATCCGGTTTTGGAACTGCCTCTATTAAAAATTTTGTATACGGATGAAGAGGTCTTTCATAAATATCCTCTGTGTTTCCTATCTCGCAAATTTTTCCAAGAAACATCACACACACCCTGTCTGAAATGTATCTTACTACACTCAAATCATGTGATATAAACAAATAAGTAAGGTTGAACTCTTCCTGCAGATCATGAATAAGGTTTAATATCTGCGACTGAATTGATACATCCAGCGCCGAAACTGGTTCATCACAGACAATCAATTCAGGATTTAGTGCAAGAGCTCTTGCAATGCCTATGCGCTGTCTCTGTCCCCCGCTGAACTGATGGGGATAGCGATTTATAAATTCCTTACGGATTCCCACCTTATCCATCAATTCCTTTACCCTGTTTTCATTTTCCTTTTTTGTTTTATATATTTTATGTGTCTTTAGAGGCTCTGAAATTATCTGGCATACGTTCATCCTTGGGTTAAGAGAGGCATAGGGATCCTGGAAAATAATCTGCATTTTCTTTCTTAGTTCCCTCATTTCATTGCTTTTTAGCCCTACCAGATCAGTTCCTTCAAACATTACGCTTCCTGATGTAGGCTCAATTAAATTTATCAGAAGTCTTCCAAGCGTGCTTTTGCCGCACCCTGATTCCCCCACAAGAGACAATGTTTCTCCCCTAAATATTTCAAAGTTTACATCTGAAACAGCCTGCACAACACTTTTTTTACTGCCGTGGGAATTTGTAACACTAAAATTTTTTACAAGGTTATTTACCTTTACAAGCACATCTTTACTCATTGTCTCACCCCGTTTTCATATAAAAAACATCTGACGCTGTGATTTTTGTCAATCTTGTACAATTCAGGCTCCTGTGTGAAACACTTTTTTGTTGCCTTATCACATCTGGAACTGAACCGACAGCCTTTTGGAAGTTTAAGAAGGTTAGGAACAACACCTTTTATGCTGTACAATCTTGTGTTTTTGGAATGTATTCTTGGTATTGAACGCATTAGCCCTTCTGTGTACGGATGGCATGGTTTTTCAAAAAGTTCATTTATGTCTGCCTGTTCCATAACCTTGCCTGCATACATTACATATACATAATCACAAATTTCCGCCACTACTCCAAGATTGTGGGTTATCATCATTATGGAGGTGTGGTTTTTATCCCGAAGTTCTCTCATAAGATGAAGTATCTGAGCTTCAATTGTAACATCAAGAGCCGTTGTTGGTTCATCTGCTATCAAAAGCTTCGGTGAGCATGACATGGCCATTCCAATCATAACCCTCTGCCTTAACCCTCCAGACAGCTGATGGGGATATGCATTGAATCTTTTTTCTGCTTCAGGAATTCCTACGTTTTTAAATATTTCTATTACCTTTGACTTGGCTTCTTCTTTGCTTATATTTTCATGGATGGTTATTGCTTCACTCACCTGCTTTCCAACTGTGTACACAGGGTTCAGTGAAGTCATGGGCTCCTGGAATATCATGGAGATTTCGTTTCCTCTTAACTTCCTCATTTGTGTTTTGTTTAATTGGAGAAGGTTTCTTCCATTGAATTCAATTGAACCTTCTACGGTTTTTCCAGGTCTTTGAAGCAGCCCCAATACAGAAAGGGATGTGACGCTTTTCCCGCAGCCTGATTCACCAACTATTCCAATAATTTTACCGGAAGGTATTTCTATGGTGACTCCGTCAACTGCAGGCACAATTCCTCTTTTTGTAAAAAAGTGCGTCTTAATGTTGTTTATTTTAAGTAAGGATTGTTCATTGCTCATTTCACTCATATTACACCTCAGTTATTCCTTCATATATGGATCTATTGCATCCCTTAGTCCGTCTCCAAGAAAATTGAATGTAAGAACTATTATTAAAATTGCTATGCCCGGTGCCAATGCAACAATGGGATTTGTAAACAAAAACTTCTTGCCGTTATTGACCATCAGACCCCAGCTGGCTTCAGGAGGATGTGCTCCAACACCAAGGAAGCTTAAATTTGCTTCTGATAATATTGCACCGGGTATGTTTGTTGTAAACAACACAATCAATGAGGGCAGACAGTTGGGCAGCAGATGTTTGAACATTATTACACTGTCTTTAACTCCTATGGATTTGGCTGCTTCAATGAATTCTTTTTCTTTAAGTGACATTGCCTGTGCTCTTACAACACGTGCAGTTCCTGCCCAGTTGATGATGGTCAGTGCAATAAAAAGATTAAATGTGCTTGCCCCCAGCGTATACATTATTACCATGGCAAGAAGCAACGAAGGAAAAGCAAGCACTACATCTGCCAGCCTCATAATGACAAAATCTATTTTTCCCCCGAAATAACCTGATATGAGTCCCAATACTGTTCCAATAATCATAGACAGCAATGTTGGAACAAGACCCACAAACAAGGATACCCTGCTGCCGTAAATTATTCTGCTGAGCACATCTCTTCCCAGCTCATCAGTACCAAGCAAATGTTCTGCAGAAGGTCCCTTGAGCCTTGACAGCAAATCAATTGCATAAGGATCATGGGGGGCAAAAACCGGAGCAAATACTGCCACTATTATTATTAGTATAATTAATAAACCGCTGATGGCAGCAACCTTGTTGGTTCTGATCATATTTTTAATTTTATAAAAAATGTTGTCGTTCTCAGCAATTTCAGATTCTATGTCGTATTCTTCAATTACTGTTACAGTTTCTGTGCAGTCACTCATGTCATCACCTCATCATTCTACTCTTATTCTTGGATCAACCAATGAATAAAGCATGTCTGCGCAAATGTTTCCAAATATTATCAATGCAGTAGCAAATACAACTGAACCCTGCAGAAGCGGCATGTCCCTTCCTTGAATTGCATCCACTGATAGTCTTCCTATGCCCGGTATTCCAAATATTGATTCAGTTATTACTGATCCTGAAAGGAGGCTTGCAATTTGAATTGCCATTATTGTAATTACAGGGAGCAGGGAATTTTTGAGTGCATGGCCCACAACAACGCCTGTCTCTTTCAAACCCTTTGCCCTTGCAGTCCTGATATAATCATTTTTCATTGCCTCCATAAGATTTGATCTTGTAAGTCTTGCAATTGTACCCGCTGAATTCCACCCAAGAACAAGTGAAGGCATAATGAGCTGCTTCCAGCTTCCAAAGCCTGAAACGGGAAGCCACCCAAGCTTGTAAGAAAATGTATATTGTCCCAAAAGCCCTATTAAAAAAACCGGCATTGATACTCCAAACAAGGCAAATCCCATGAAAAGCTGATCTATTATGGTACTTTGTTTTATAGCCGATATTATTCCTATGGGTATGCCTATAATCCAGGAAATTATTGCCGCTGTGGTAGCCAACTTGATTGTTATGGGAAAAGCCTGCACAATTAAATCTGATACCGGCCTGCTCAATTTATATGAAGTGCCGAAGTTTCCTTTAAGTGCCTCTCCTAGAAATCTGAAAAATCTTATAATAGCAGGATCATCCAAATGCATTGTCTTCCTTAAATTTTCTATGACGTCGGGCTTTACGTGTTCTCTCATCATGACTGTAATCGGATCACCAGGAACTACATTAAGCATCATGAAAGTAATGAACGCTACTCCTATGAGCACAGGCACAGCTATTAAAATCCTCTTAAAAAAATATTTAGCCATAATACCTCCATTTGTAATGAGAGAGTTTATCAATTAAGATAAACTCTCATGATTAATTAGTTTTCAATCACCACATCATAGAATGACATGTCTGACCAGCCATTCCATGCAATATGGAACTCCTTAACTCTGTCGCTTACAACAAATATTTTGTTCATCTGGAACATAGGAAGTATAGCTGCATCTTCATTTATAATAATATTATCCATCTCCTGATAATACTTAAGTCTTGCATCAGGATCAACCATGGTCCTTGCTTCATCGAGACCTGAGAAAACTTCAGAATTGCTGTAGCATGTAGATCTTACAACTGCATTCTTTTCTGAAAAGAATGTGTAGTAGAAGTTATCAGGATCATTGTAGTCAGCCCACCATGAGCTTCTGTAAACAGGAATTTCACCGGCTTTTCTCATTGCATAGTATGTAGCCTCATCAACTTGAGTTATTTTAACATTTACTCCTATCTGAGACATCATGGACTGTACAACCTCATTCATTTCCAATGTAGTTGCACTGTCAGAAACCTGAATGATTTCCATTTCAAACCCATTTGGATATCCTGCCTCTGCAAGCAGTTCCTTTGCTTTTGAAGTATTGTATTCAATTCCTTTTGCGTCTGAATTATGTCCCAGTACGGATTCAGGTAAAAATGTGTTCAATACCATTCCTTCTCCGTCATACATGGTATCGAGTATAGTCTGCCTGTCTACGGCCATTTGAAGCGCTTGTCTTACTTTCAGGTTGCTGTATGGTTCCATGCTGTTATTGAATGCGTAGAAATATAATCCGGCTTCAGGAGCGCTTACAATATTATCCTTATAATCAGGACTTGATTTGAAATATGGCACCTGAGTTCTTGCTTCAGAAGTGTCAAACACATCAAGTTCGCCGCTTTCAAACATCATCCTCTGCGTTTCTGCATCCGGAATGATTTTCACAGTGTAACCGTCAATCTGTGGCGCACCCTTAAAATAATCCTTGTTTGCAACCAGTACAACCTCTTCATTAACTGACCAGCTGTCTACCTTGAAAGGCCCTGTTCCTACTGTAACAGAAGTATCGATTCCAAACTGGTCTCCGGCTGCTTCCGTTGCTTCTCTGTTCAATATTGAACATCCCGGAGTTGCAATATTTGCAATGAATGGAGCAAATGGTTCTTCCAGGGTTATTTCAACTGTATTGTCATCAATAACTTTAACGCCTTCAACATGATCAGCTTTTCCTTCAAATACTTCTGTTGCACCTTTTATCATATCGAAGAAATCAGTGTTCATTGCTGCCGTATTGGGATTCATCATTCTGTCTATTGTGAACATGACATCATCTGCTGTAAATACTTCTCCATTATGGAATGTTACATCCTTTGCAAGATGGAATGTGTATACAAGACCATCTTCTGACACATCCCAGCTTTCTGCCAATCCTGGCACCAGTTCAGGTTTACCGTCAACTGTTACAGCTTCAACCAGCCTGTCATAAATATTCAACGGTTCTCTGTAATATTCGGATGTCTTTTGAGGATCCAATGTGGCTGGGTTGTCGGATGACGCTATCTTTAAAATTTTGTCTGTTGATACTGGTTCAGAAGCTTGAGGTTTTTCTGTTTCTGTTTTACTTTCTGCAGGAGCGCTGGTCTGTGAACTAGAGCAGGATGTCATAACAGGAAGCATGATTATTGCTACTGCCAATAGTATTGCTAATTTCCTTCTTATCATTTTTTATCCTCCGTATTTTTAATTTCTCACTGATTTAGCTAAAAAAAAAGCGCCGTAGGTATAACCTACAGCGCCTTTGCTGAAATCTTTTTTGTATTATAGCTCTATAATTATTGATTGTCAATCATATTCTTTAATTTTTTTCAATATATTAAAAGATAATTTATAAATTTATTTTACGCCTTGAATGTACAGTTGTACGCAATGTACGCAATTATCCCACATAGTTAGGAAGGGTGCTGCCACCTGCAGGCATTATTATAACTCTTGATTTACGGCCGGATTTATAAAGTGCACTGTCAACAGCATCCTGCAGATTATCGAAATACTTGAATCCAATGTGTTCAATTGTTGATTTGTCATAATCTGTGACCATGTATATTTCAGATTTCATAAGTGTCATTGCAATAGCAGCTGCCTTATGACCTCCAAGGACGAAATTTTCCCTTATTTCTTTTACCATCTGTTCCTTTGTCTTTGTCATCATCCATTTTTCGAAAATATCATTTTCAAAACCTTCCTTGCATGAGGCACAGAGAATTATTGTTCCCCCGTCTTTTACGGCATGTCTTGCATTGTCCAGAGCTTTCTGAGCCTGGTATATATTTATGTCCTTTGGATATCCTCCCGGCGAAACAATGACAACATCTGCTTTTTCTTTAATGTTAACTTTGTACATCAAATCTAATGCACGGCAGGCAGCCCTGTGAGCATCTATGTAGTGTCCAGCAAAAGCTCCAACAATTTTCTTGTCGGAAGATTGCAAAACATTTAAAATAAAATCAATTTTTATGTGTTTACCAACTTCGTCTATGTCCTGCCTTACAGGGTTAGTGTCAAGGTTTCCTGCATATGAACCGTCCTTAACCATATTTGAATGGTTGGCTTGAATTGCTGCATAGCTGGAAACACCGGGCATTATAGCTTTTGCTCCCCCTGAGTATCCTGCAAAATAATGATATTCCACATTACCAAGACAAATAATCCTGTCTGCTTGTGCTACAGGCGTGAAAATGTCTACAGGAGTTCCATTTTTGCATGTTCCAAAATTTTTGCAGTCATCCATGCTGCTGTCAACGATTTTTATTGTTTTATAAACTTCTTCTCCAACCAATTGCATTTTTTCTTCTACAGTGTGTTTCCTGTGGCTTCCAAGAGCCAACACAATTGTTATGTCACTTTGATCTACATTTGCCTTTTTAAGCTCCTGAACAATGTACGGCAAAACTAATTTACTCTTCATTGGCCTTGTAATATCGCTTGTGATTATGACAATCTTTTCTCCTTTTTTTGCGATTTTATCCAAGGGTTCAGAATTGATAGGATTTTTTAAAGCTTCTATAATTATAGATTCTTCAGAATCATTGTTGTCCACTGTGTTTGGCATCAAAATTTCTGTAGTGTGTGTGTCATCAATTTTGGCATAAACATAATCTTTATCTTTTTTTAATTTGATTTCCATTTTGCCCTCCGCATGTTGTATTGCTTAATTATATATAATTAAATTGTTAAATTCCACCTTTTTTAATTTTTTGTTTTTTAAAAACAAAGGCTCCCTGCGTGCGCAGAGAGCCTTTATGCCTCTTAATTTTTTCCCTTTGTTCTAAATCTCTTATTATATGTTACTAACTTGCAAGTTCTTCTAGTTCTTCAATTTCCTCAACTTCAGCAGTTTTCTTTGAAGACAGAAGCAAATGCAGAATTATTCCAACTGCAAGTCCCCAGGCTGCGCTTTTAGCTACAATAACTGTACCCATTACACCTGCAATTCCCTTATCCATTTCTGTTTCACACATATCCATTGCCAGTCTTGTGCATATATATCCCTGAACCAGCAATGTCAATGACAATGCCACAGGCAATACAGGCTGTACTAATGAAACTATCGGAACAATGGCAACCATGAGAAGACTGGTCCATCTGAATGTTCCCATACCGCCTACCAGAGAATCCATAGCATCTCTGCCGTCTTTATATCTTTGAGAAACAGATGCTGTAACCGCTGCCCATAATGGACCGCTCAATTGAGTATAAGGAGATATTAAAGATTGAATTATATTTCTTATACCGCTTATTAAGTTGGATCTGTTTGCATTGAAGTCAACTTTTTCATCAGGTCTTGCTTCATCTGCTTCACGAATGAGTGTCTCACTTGTTACAAAATCACCAAATGCAATTATATAAGCCATTACTGCCATTGGTATTGCCTGAAGAAATACAGCTGCACTTGGGAATCCTATGCTGAAAGGACTAAGTGTTCCCATAATTCCTGCCAAATCAGGTATTTTTATAAATGAACCCATTTGAATATTAGGAAATGGAAGTTCACCTGCTAAAGGACCTACAATAATTGCAATGGCCACTGCCGGAAGCATACCATACTTGCCCAGAGCATTTGCAAACTTACTTGTCTTTCTCAAATTTCTAAACTTTTGTGAGAACAATAAATAAAATGCAACCAATACTCCAATTGTTACCGCTATAGGATATGTTCCAAAACGTCCGCCTGTCTTAAATTCTCCGTAAATAGCCGCAACACCTGCACCAAGAAGAATTCCTGCTTTTATTGATGTTGGTACAATGTGTATTACTTTATTTGCTATTCCTGTTATACCAAATACAACAAATATAATACCTACCTCAAACTGCAGAGCTATAAGAGCTTGAGTTCTTTCTGGTCCTATGATGTAGTTAGACAAAAATGCTATTGTTAACGGAATAGATGGTGTTATCCAGCCTGGAACAACCGGATCTCCCAGCAAGGAGTGCAGTACATAACCCATGCTGTTGATAATAACCATGCTCCAAGCAATGTCATTTGAAACTCCCAGAACTTCAGTTAAAACCGGAATAGCTCCAAGACATGTGGCACACATAAGTATTGCTTGAAAAAACTCAGACCATTCCCACTTGTAGTGAATAAAAGGCAATCTGATCTTGAATATACCCGCTGGTATATAAGGTTGTTCTTTACCGTATTCTCTTACTGCTGACATAGACTTTTCTCCCTTAGTATTATTTTAGAATTTTGTGGAAAATCTTTTTTCGAATTCTTTAACTAGTTCATCTCTAAAATCTGGGTGAGCAATATTTATAAGTGCTCTTGCTCTGTCTCTTAATGTCTTGCCCTTTAGATGCGCAACCCCATATTCTGTTACAACATAATCTACATCATTACGGGAAGTTGTTACTGCAGCTCCTTCATCCAACAGTGGAACTATTTTTGAAACTGTTCCCTTGGCTGCTGTAGACGGCATTGCCATTATTGATTTACCGTTCTTAGCCATTGTTACACCTCGAACAAAATCTACTTGACCGCCAACACCACTTATTTGCTTTAATCCAATGCTTTCAGAACATACCTGACCCATTAAATCAACCTGCACGCATGAATTGATTGAAACCATGTTATCATTTTTCATAATAACTGTCGGATTGTTCACATAATCAACAGGGTACATTTCAACCATTGGATTGTTGTTGACAAAATCATAAAGTTTTTTGCTTCCCATTAAAAACGCAACTATCATTTTTCCAGGATGTAGTGTCTTCTTCTTATTTGTAACAACTCCTGCTTCAAACAATTCAACTACTCCGTCAGAAAACATTTCAGAATGTATTCCTAAATCCTTTTTATCTTTCAGGAATAACAATACCGCATCCGGTATAGCTCCAATACCCAATTGTAATGTATCTCCATCTGAAACCAGTGAAGCACAGTTTTCTCCAATTGCCTTTTCAATTTCACCAATTTTAGGAGCACTAAGTTCAATTATTGGAGCTGAATGTTCAACAAAGCAATCTATTTCTGAAACATGTAAAAATGTGTCTCCCATTGTTCTAGGCATTTGATCGTTAACTTGAGCTATTACTGTTTTAGCTTCTTGTGCTGCTGTCTTTGTATAATCAACAGACACCCCAAGACTGCAGTAGCCATGTTCATCAGGAGGTGTTACCTGAATAAGTGCAACGTCTACAGGCATTGATGTTCTGAACAGTCTTGGAACCTCGTAGAAGAAACTTGGTGTAAAGTCACCTCTTCCGCAGCTTACTGCATCACGAGTACATGCTCCAACAAAAATGGAATTGTGTCTGAAGTGCTTTTCCATGCCAGGTTGAGCATATTCACCTTTTCCCATGGCAACCATGTGCACAATTTCTACATTTTCATATTGGTCCTTGTTCTCGACCATTTTTCCTACAACATATGATGGCTCACCAACTGCATGACCAATTACAACCCTGTCATTAGATTTTATTTTTTTAACAGCTTCTTCAGCTGTCAAAAGTCTTTCATTGTATATTTCTTTCCAACTCAATAAACTTTTCCTCCTTGCCATAATTTTAGTTGATGGTATTATTCCTTTAAACTTCGAGTAATCATTTTCAGAGTTTATAAATAATTTCTTTGTACCTTTAAATGGTTCGTGTTCAGAGCACGCTCTGCTGCATCCGTTTATTACTGCCACAATATCATAGAAAATGTTATCCTTTGCATTTTCATATGAGATTTCGTTGTGCTCACTTATAAGCTTCTCAACTAGTTTTTTTCTGTCATAGCCGGGATTGCATCCGCCGCAATACTTTATTCCAATCTTCATAAATAACCCTATTATAATTTCTTATTCAGTATTTTACTGGCAAAGGCTAATAATTCGTCACTGACACCTTCAATCAATACAATTTTTTCAACTTCCGGAACATGTTTTTTAACTTCTATTTCAATAACATCTTCAACTGTAAATCTTGCTGATGGGCAGTTGCTGCATTGACCTTCCAGCTTAATATCAAGAACACCATCTTTATAATCCAGTACTTTTACATTTCCATAGTGTTCCGATAATTTAGGCCTTACATATTCATCAAGCACATGTTCTATCTTTTCAATCATGTTAAGCTCCATTGTGTTTGTGTGTTTTTGTGTGTACCCGGAACCCCTGAGAGTTCCGGGCTCGAAAATTATTCTGTAATTTGTGCTATTGCTTTAGCTAATTCTTTCTTTCCGTTAATATTTCCCTGTCTAGCTATCATGATTCTTTGAGCCTGTGGTGAGCCTGCGCCGTGCATAGATTCTGTTCTATAACCAACTGCAGCTGTTCCTAATGTCAGGTTTTCAATTAATCTTAAAATTCTTAATCTGTTTTCAACAGAAACTGCATTTACACCCTTCAGATATTTTTCAACATAAGGTCCAACTACAGGATCTTTTAGATCTTTTTCAGATGGAGCTGTAACCATTAAACCGCCGGCAATATCTTCAGCCAGTCTTGCAATTTCATATGGGAATCTTGTTACATTTTGCTTACATACATTTGCCAAAAGTAAATCTATAATATAATTTCCTGATTCTGTCTTAGAACCTTCTGCTGAACATGCAATACCGCTGCTGTACAATGTTTCATTTAAATGTGTCATTTCAATTAATTTATCTTTTACGTGAGATGCCTTTTGTGCTCCGTTATAATCAGCTGCCAAAGCTGCTGCACCTATAAGAACGTCACCAACTCCAACCTTGCATCCGCCGTAGCTTTGTCTGTGGTATCCTGCAAATCTTTCAACAAGCATTCCGGCAAATTCAGTTTCTCCATTTAAGAATATTCTGTCATTAGGAACAAACACATCGTTAAATACTACCAAAGCTTCAACACCGCCATACTGACTGTTTCCAACATCTAACTGTGAGCCTTCCAATTTTCTTGTATCGCATGACTGTCTGCCTATTATCATCAATATACCTTCAGCATCAACAGGAACTGCAAATGATATTGCATAATCTTTATCTTCAGGAGACAATGCGATTGTAGGCATTACTATTACTTCCTGTGAGTTACATATACCTGTTTGGTGAGCTTTTGCTCCTCTGACTACTACGCCGTCAGGCCTTCTTTCTACAACTCTCAAATATAAATCAGGATCTGCCTGCTTGCTTGGAGAAAGTGCTCTGTCTCCCTTAGGGTCAGTCATGGCTCCATCAACAGTCATGTCATTTTCCTGAACAAATCTCATGTAATTAACGAAATTTTCATGATACTTAGTTCCATGTGCTTTATCAATTTCATAAGTTGTACTAAATTCTGCATTAAAAGCATCCATTCCAACGCATCTCTGGAAACAGGAAGCAGTTTTTTGTCCCAATAAACGCTGCATTTTTACCTTTTTAATCAAATCTTCCGTACTTTGATGGATGTGGCAGAAGCGGTTGATTTTTTCTCCAGTAATAGAAGATTTTACTGTCATTAAATCTTCATATTCAGGCATTTGTGCCAAATCATAAGTTGCTCTCACTGAGTTCAGAGATGGTCTGAGTATTGGGTTGTCAACAGGGTTTTCAACCTTTTCTCCAAACATATAAATTTGCATGTTCATCTTTCTAATGCTTTCGATAAATTGTTCACCAGTCATTAATGCCATTATATATACCTCCAAGAATTTTTAATTTACGCATATATAAATAGCATATTTCATGCCAATAATTTAACAATCAACTAAAAATCTAATAAAAATTTTTAATATTGATATTTCAACAAATTCTAATATACAAAATATTTGCTCTTCAAACATTTTTCATATCAATTTTTTGATTGATGTAAATTTGCATCAAAAACCTAAAGATTCAAGAAAAAGAGCAAAAAAATACCGATGCAATAATGCAACTGGTTGCATTATTGCATCGGTCTAAATGTACTTTTTTCTCTTTCTGACGAAAGTAGACGGATCAATACCAAGTTCCTTTGCAGCGTCTCTTACATTGCCGTTTCTTTCATATGCCTTTAGGAGAAGTTCTCTTTCAACAACTTCCAATGCATCAGAAAGTTTCACTATTTTGTCGTAAGATTTTTTTTCAGCATGAGAAGCTTCAGTAATATGAGGAGGTAAATCTCCTTTAGTAATTACGTCTTCTACTGTTGTCACTGTTATTCTTTCAACCAGATTTCTTAATTCTCTCACATTTCCGGGCCAGCTGTATTCATACAAATATTTCAGTGCTTCTTGTGATATTTTCTTATTTAAACCATACTTTTTGTTAAATTCCTTCAGATAGTATTCTACAATTGGAATAATGCTGCTGGTTCTGTTTCTCAATGGTACCACCTTTAGGGGAACAACATTTAGACGATAGTACAAATCCTCACGGAAAAGGCCATCTTCAACCATTTTCTGCAAGTCTCTGTTTGTTGAAGCAATTATTCTCACATCAACCTTAATAATTTTATTGCTTCCTATTTTTTCTATTTCACCATCCTGCAAAACCCTTAATAGTTTAACCTGCATTGCCAGTGGCAGCTCTCCAACTTCATCCAACAGCAATGTACCGTTATTTGCCGCTTCAAATATTCCAAACTTCCCACCCTTTGAAGCTCCCGTAAAAGAACCTTCCACGTAACCAAAAAATTCCGATTCCATTAAGCTCTCCGGTATTGCTCCGCAGTTTATTTTTATAAAAGGCTTATCTCTTCTGAGGCTGTTGTCATGAATATATTTTGCAAGCACTTCCTTGCCTGAACCTGTTTCTCCATTAATCAATATGTTTGTATCAACACGGGCAACACGTTTAGCCAACAGCAAAAGATTTAACATTTCTTCATCTTCTGCCACTATATATTCAGTCCCTGCAATTTGTTTGTTCAGTTCCTCAATTAAGTTTTGATATTTTAAATTTTCTTTTTTACTTTTAATTACCTTTTCTTTTAAAGCTTCTAAATCTGTAATATCTCTGACGTTGGTCACTACGAGCTGAATTTTTCCATCTGAATCATAAAATGGTGTTCCTGTGACCAGCGCGCACTTACCGGTGTTAAATTGCTGATGCAGTGTGTATGATGCATTGTCCTTTAAAACTTTCAAGGTAACTGACTGGGATATGATGCCCTTTCTTACTAGTTCCTCCATGTTGTGACCTAAGAGGTTTTCTCTTTTTAGTCCTGTAATTCGTTCATAGCTATTATTTATTAATATGGTATTTGCTTGTCCATCTGTTATATATATACCATCATAAGAAGTTTCTATAATCGCTTCCAGCATCATTAAATGATCTAAACTTTTAAAAGCCTCTTTCATATACATACCGTGTATAATAAGTTATACTTTCCTTCCTTGAAATGTTTCAAAGTCGCAGCAAAATTATAGCCTTAACTTTGGTTAATATATTAACAAGTAATACAAGTGATTGTCAATACACTGGTTCAATTAAAAATTCATTTATTATACTTTTATTATCATAATCTATATTAAATCCGCTCAAATATTCTTTCAAACTGACAGGAACAGCTATTACCATATTATTAACTTCGTAAAATTTCCAATTCTCGTCATTTGCATGTTCATCCAGAACAAGATTATAAACAGGAGTGCCTCATCCTGCTGATGAATATACAAAGTCAATTCTGTAAATTGCACCAACAATATTGGAATTTTTAAGCTCATACTCCATTTTTTTAAGAGCAGAGTCTGTTACGTTAATTGTCATGTCATTTTTGATTTCAACTTGAGAAGTATTAGTTTCTTCCGTCTTTGTTTCAGAGCTGCTGCATGATGTAAGAACCAATGCTGTAAACAATAATATAATCAGTTGTTTCATATATCGTCCTTGTAAAATAAATTCAGCTTATAAATTCATTTCCCTTTCTTAATTATTTTCTGTGTTATAAAGATAATGTGGATGTTTCTGCAGAAATTGCAACAATTCGACTTGATTATTTGTATGTATATTTATTTGTTCTATTGTAAACGTTATGCTTTTTATTTTATTATGTTTTTCTCGATTTGTCCATACATTTATTAATGTAATTTTGTTAAAAAAGTTGCTCCGCAACTCCGCTAGGGGGACCTATGTCCCCCTTCGGCGCAAAAAATACTAACGTATTTTTTGCTGAGCACCCCCCTTGACAGCAAGGGCGTCCCGCCCTTTGCAATCCCCGTTTTTTATATACTAGGAAAATCCTCTTTCCTAGTATATAAAAAAGAGGCTGCATTAGCAGCCTCAGACTATTGACAAACCACGACGCTGTCATCCTGAACGATAGTGAAGGATCTCATCTTTGTTGAAAACATTAGATTCTTCGAGCAAGCTCTCAGAATGACAACGTCCAAAGAATACTTTGTCAGAAACCTGTGGCTGCATTAGCAGCCTCTCAAATATTAAATGCCTCTTAGAATTTAATATGCCCTGTTTATCTTTGTACCAGCATGGCAGTTCCCATTCCGCCGCCTATGCACAATGTTGCGAGACCTTTTTTAGCATCTCTTTTTTGCATTTCGTAAATCAATGAAACAAGAATTCTTGCTCCTGAAGCTCCGATTGGATGTCCAAGTGCTATTGCTCCGCCGTTTACGTTTGTAATGTCTTCACTTAAACCCAAATCTCTTACAACTGCACATGCCTGTGATGCAAATGCTTCATTTGCTTCTGCAAGTTCAATGTCTTCAATTGTCCAGCCTGCTTTAGCAAGAGCTTTTTTAGTTGCAGGAACAGGTCCTATACCCATTATTTTCGGATCAACTCCTGCTGAGCCATATCCTGCTATTTCGCACAAGTATTTGA
>NZ_VLKH01000017.1 GCF_007830175.1 Sedimentibacter saalensis
ATAAGTTCAACTATAAATCTTGAGTTATCTCCAGGCATACACATTTCTACGCCTTCTTCAAGGTCGATTTGTCCTGTGATGTCTGTTGTTCTGAAGTAGAACTGTGGTCTGTATCCGTTAAAGAAAGGAGTGTGTCTTCCACCTTCTTCTTTAGTCAATACGTATACTTCTGCATTGAATTTTGTGTGTGGTGTGATTGAACCTGGTTTTGCAAGAACCTGGCCTCTTTGGATTTCATTTCTCTGAACTCCTCTTAAAAGAGCTCCGATGTTGTCTCCAGCCTGTGCCTGATCAAGCAACTTCTTGAACATTTCAACACCTGTACAAGTAGTTTCAGTTGGTTCATCATGCAATCCAACGATCTGAATCTTATCCTGAACCTTCAATACTCCTCTTTCAACTCTTCCTGTTGCAACTGTTCCTCTTCCTGTAATAGAGAATACATCTTCTACAGGCATCAAGAATGGTTTGTCAATGTCTCTTTCTGGTGTTGGTACCCATTCGTCAACTGCTGCCATCAATTCAAGTATTTTATCTCCCCAAGGTCCCATTGGATCTTCAAGAGCTTTTAATGCTGAACCTTTTACTATTGGAGTGTTGTCTCCGTCGAATTCATATTCTGAAAGAAGTTCTCTTACTTCCATTTCAACCAATTCGATTAATTCCGGATCGTCTACCATGTCTTCTTTGTTCAAGAAAACAACTAACTTAGGAACGCCAACCTGTCTTGAAAGAAGGATGTGCTCTCTTGTCTGTGGCATAGGACCATCAGCTGCTGATACAACTATGATACCGCCGTCCATCTGAGCTGCTCCAGTGATCATGTTCTTAACATAGTCAGCATGGCCTGGGCAGTCAACGTGTGCGTAGTGTCTGTTAGGAGTTTCATATTCAACGTGTGCTGTTGAAATTGTGATTCCTCTTTCTCTTTCTTCTGGAGCTTTGTCTATGTTTTCAAATGCTACAGCTTCTCCAGTACCATATCTTTCATGCAATGTCTTTGTAATTGCTGCTGTTAAAGTAGTCTTACCATGGTCAACGTGGCCAATTGTACCAATGTTAACATGGGGTTTATTTCTTTCAAATTTTTGCTTTGCCATTTTGTTTCCTCCATAATTTATTTATTATTGTTATTGTTGTTGTTGTGTTATTTTTTCAGCTACGCTGTTTGGAACTCTTTCAAAGTGGTGGAATTCCATCGAATAAGCTGCTCTACCCTGGCTCATGGAACGAAGAACAGTTGCATATCCAAACATTTCTGATAATGGAACAAATGCATCTACAATCTTAACTCCACTTCTGTCAGAGAATCCTTCAACTCTTCCTCTTCTAGAACTAATGTCTCCCATAACATCTCCTAAGTAATCTTCTGGAGTTGTTACTTCAACTTTCATATATGGTTCCATCAATACTGGTGAAGCCTTTCTCATAGCTTCTTTGAAAGCCATAGAACCGGCAATCTTAAATGCCATTTCTGAAGAGTCGACTTCATGGTATGATCCATCATACAATGTTACTTTGAAATCAAGTACCGGATATCCTGCAAGAACACCGTTTTCAGCTGCGCCTCTTATACCGGCTTCAACTGCTGGAATATATTCCTTAGGAATCGCTCCACCGACAATTGCATTGACAAATTCAATACCTTTGCCTGCTTCAACAGGTTCCATAGTGATTTTAACATGACCGTATTGTCCTTTACCACCGGACTGTCTTGCATACTTCATATCAACATCAGATGTTCCTGTAATTGTTTCTTTGTAAGAAACTTGTGGCTTACCAACATTTGCTTCAACCTTGAATTCTCTTAAGAGTCTGTCAACGATGATTTCCAAATGAAGCTCGCCCATTCCTGCTATAATTGTCTGACCAGTGTCAGGATTTGTATATGTCTTGAATGTCGGGTCTTCTTCAGCAAGCTTCTGAAGGCCGATACCCATTTTTTCCTGTCCTGCCTTAGTCTTAGGTTCAATTGCTACTTCTATAACTGGGTCAGGGAATTCCATAGATTCCAATACTACCGGATGGTCAGGATCACACAACGTATCTCCTGTTGTAGTGAACTTTAAACCTACCGCTGCTTCTATGTCTCCCGAATAAGATGTTTTAATTTCTTCTCTCTTGTTAGCATGCATCTGAAGTATACGGCCAATTCTCTCTTTTTTATTCTTAGTGGAATTCAGAACGTAACTTCCTGATTCTAATGTTCCGCCATAAATTCTAAAGAAAGTCAATTTTCCAACGAATGGGTCAGTCATGATCTTAAATGCCAACGCTGCTAAAGGAGCATCATCTGCAATATGCACTTCAACTTCTTCTTTAGTGTCAGGATCAAAACCTTTCATTTGTGGTACGTCAACTGGACTTGGCAAGTAATCTATTACTGCATCCAACATCAGTCTAACACCTTTATGTTTATATGCTGTGCCGCAAAGTACAGGAATTATCTGAACATTGGTTGTAGCAATTCTTATTGCTTTTTTCAATTCTTCAACAGTGATTTCTTCGCCGTTTAAGTATTTTTCCATCAATGCTTCATCAGTATCGGCTACAGCTTCAACTAATTTTTCTCTGTATTCATTTGCTTGATCAACATATTCTTCTGGTATTTCTGTAATGGTGATATCTGTTCCTTCATCGTTGCCATAGTTTATAGTCTTCATTTCAACTAAATCTATAATAGCTCTGAAGTTTTCTTCAACACCGATAGGCAACTGAATTGGAACAGCATTAGCTTTTAATCTGTCAATGATTGTTCCGACTGAATAGAAGAAATCAGCACCCATTTTATCCATTTTGTTTATTAAACAAATTCTTGGTACACCATATTTATCTGCCTGTCTCCAAACAGTTTCTGACTGAGGTTCAACCCCCATTTTAGCATCAAATACTGTTACAGCACCATCAAGTACTCTCAATGATCTTTCAACTTCAACTGTAAAGTCTACGTGGCCTGGTGTATCTATAATGTTTATTCTTACATCTTTCCAATGACAAGTAGTAGCAGCTGAAGTTATTGTAATTCCTCTTTCCTGCTCTTGCTCCATCCAGTCCATCTGTGATGCACCTTCATGAGTTTCTCCAATTTTATGAATCTTCCCGGTATAGAACAGGATTCTTTCAGTAGTTGTAGTTTTTCCCGCATCAATATGCGCCATGATACCAATATTTCTGGTATTTTCCAAAGAATATTCTCTACTCATTTTAACCTCCTTCACGCTGCTAAGTTAAGTTCTTTACTTAAATTAAGCATATTACCATCTGAAATGTGCAAATGCTTTGTTAGCTTCTGCCATTTTATGTGTATCTTCTCTTTTCTTAACGCTGGCTCCTACGTTGTTAGCTGCATCCATTAATTCTTTTGCAAGCTTTTCACGCATAGTCTTTTCTCCTCTTTTACGAGCATAGCCTACAAGCCATCTTAATCCCAAAGTTTGTCTTCTCTCTGGTCTAACTTCTATTGGCACCTGATAAGTGGCACCGCCGACTCTTCTTGCTTTAACTTCAAGAACTGGCATGATGTTGTTCATTGCTTTAGTGAACACCTCTATTGGTTCTTCACCTGTCTTCTCTTTTATAATGTCAAATGCATCATATACGATTGTTTGAGCAACGCCCTTTTTTCCATCATACATAAGTTGGTTAATCAATTTGGAAACGACCTTATCTTTATAGATTGGATCTTCCATCACTTCTCTTTTAGGTATGTGACCTTTTCTTGGCACTTTACTTCCCTCCTTAATAATAAAATTTAATTCACAGGTACTCGACAATAATTCATGCCGTAGTGCACAAAATGCATTATATATATTATGGCGCGATTGCAGCATCATAACCCTGCATTGTGTGCCGGATATCGTCTAGTTATTTTTTAACTTTTTCTCTCTTAGCTCCATACTTGGATCTAGATTGTTTTCTTTTTGCAACACCAGCTGTGTCAAGGGTACCTCTTATTATGTGGTATCTAACCCCTGGTAAGTCTTTAACTCTACCGCCTCTTATAAGAACAACGCTGTGTTCCTGTAAGTTGTGGCCAACTCCTGGGATGTATGCAGTAACTTCAACACCTGTTGTTAACTTAACTCTGGCAATTTTTCTTAATGCTGAGTTTGGTTTCTTAGGTGTTACAGTCTTAACTGATGTGCATACTCCTCTTTTTTGAGGTGAATTTGTTTCATTCATCTTCTTTTGAAGTGTGTTATAGCTTACATTCAATGCTGGAGAATTGGATTTGTATGTTACTTCTTGTCTTCCTTTTCTCACTAACTGGTTTATTGATGGCATTCGTGCACCTCCTTACAATATTGTCTATTGTTTATTTTAAAACGGCAGCCGCCGCTGCGTTTACATTGATACCCACAGATGTCCCAAGGTCCTTCATGTTGTCAAAATATATTATTTCAATATCTTTTTCCTTACAAACATCTTCGATGGGTTTAGTAACATGCAAATCAGCATCCTTTGATATATAAATCTTTTCAGCTTCGTCTCTCGTCAAAGCCCTCAAAGTCTGCTTCTTTCCTATTACTATTCTTTTCTCTGTATTCATATAATCACCTATTTATTAACAAATTCTTGGTTCATGGGAATCCCCATGAACCAAGCTTATTAATTCATTTAAGGATTAAAACACTAAAGTATTCTATCATCTTAGTTTTAAGATGTCAAATATTTTTTTATTTTTACATTTATTCTTCTAAAGCTTCTTCTTCCTCAACTTCAACATCATCGGTAGTTATTCCTATGTTTCTGTACTTTTTCATTCCTGTACCGGCAGGTATAAGCTTACCGATGATTACATTCTCTTTAAGTCCCAGAAGATTATCAACTTTTCCCTTTGTAGCAGCATCAGTCAACACTCTTGTTGTTTCCTGGAACGATGCTGAAGCAAGGAATGAATCTGTAGCAAGAGAAGATTTTGTGATACCCAAAAGTGCAACCTCACCTGTTGCAGGTTCTTTGCCTTCAGCAAGAACAGCATCATTTTGAGTATTGAAATCAACTTTTGATACGAGACTTCCCGGAAGAAGTGTTGTATCTCCAGCTTCTTCAATACGAACCTTGTTAACCATCTGTCTGATTATTACTTCAACGTGCTTGTCGGAAATATCAACACCCTGCATTCTATAAACTCTTTGAACTTCCATGAGTATGTAAGCTTCAAGAGCCTTCATCCCCTTAATGTTCAAGATATCATGCGGATTGATTGAACCGTCTGTAATTTTATCTCCGGCTTCAAGATAATCGCCTTCAGTAACAAGAATCTTTGAACCATATGGTATCAGGTAAGTCTTGCTTTCCATGTTGTCATTGTTCGTAATTGTTACTTCTCTTTTGTGAATCTTTTCAGTTACTGTCACACGGCCCGGTATTTCTGTTATGATTGCCTGACCTTTTGGCTTTCTCGCCTCGAAAAGCTCTTCGATACGAGGCAAACCTTGTGTGATGTCTGCTGCAGCTGCGATACCGCCTGTATGGAACGTACGCATTGTCAGCTGTGTACCAGGTTCACCTATTGACTGGGCTGCTATGATACCAACTGCCGCTCCCACGTGAACAAGCTTTCCTGTTGCAAGGTTAGTTCCGTAGCATTTTGCACAAACGCCGTGAGGAGTTTTGCAAGTGAGCACTGATCTTACCTTAACTTTTTTAATTCCTGAATCCTGTATTTTCTTAGCTGCATCTTCAGATATGAATTCACCGGCTTTAACCATTATTTCGCCAGTTTCAGGATGAACAATGTCTCCTGATGCAAATCTGTCGGCGCATCTTTCACTCATTTCTTCTATAACTTCTTTTCCGTCTATAAATGACTCCACTTCTATGCCATCTGTAGTTCCGCAGTCAACTTCTCTAATGATAACATCCTGGCTTACGTCAACAAGTCTTCTTGTCAGGTATCCTGAGTCTGCTGTTCTAAGAGCTGTGTCTGTTAAACCTTTACGAGCTCCAGTAGCTGAAAGGAAGAACTCAAGCACTGAAAGACCTTCACGGAAGTTTGATTTAACCGGAACCTCAACTGTCTTACCTGTTGCACTGGCCATAAGACCACGCATACCGGCAAGCTGTTTAATCTGGTTACGACCACCACGGGCTCCTGATACGGACATGATGTAAATGCTGTTTAACGGATCGAGGCTGCTCATAAGCGCTTCTGTAACATCTTCAGTTGTCTGGTTCCAAATTTTTATAACATTTTCGTATCTTTCTTCATCAGTCATCAGACCTCTTCGATATTTCTTTTCATAGTCGATAACTTGCTTTTCAGCTTTTTCAATAAGCATTTTCTTTTCTTCTGGAACTGTGATGTCGCTTACTGAAACTGTTATTGCTCCTACGGTTGAATATCTGTAGCCTTTTGACTTGATTCCGTCAAGTACATCTGCTGTGTCTGAATTGCCGTAACGTCTGAAACATCTGTAGATTATTTCTTCTAAGTGCTTCTTTGTTACAGTCTTATCTATTTCAAGAGAAAATTTATCCTTTTCTCTGTTTACAAATCCCAAATTCTGTGGAATATTTTCATTGAATATGAATCTTCCCACTGTTGATTCAACTAATCTTGTTTCTCCGTCAACAGTCGTTCTTACTTTGACTCTTGCATGTAAATCAACAACCTTGTTGAAGTATGCAACCATCATTTCTTCGTAATCCTTGAAAACCATTCCGCTTCCCTTTGAATTTTCAATTTCAAGGGTCATGTAGTAACTTCCAAGAACCATGTCCTGTGTTGGAGTTGTTATTGGTCTTCCGTCCTTAGGAGCCAGTATGTTGTTTACTGACATCATCAGGAATCTTGATTCTGCCTGTGCCTCAACTGACAGTGGAACGTGAACAGCCATCTGGTCACCGTCAAAGTCTGCGTTATAAGCAGTACATACAAGCGGGTGCAGCTTTATTGCTTTTCCTTCAACCAATACAGGTTCGAAAGACTGAATACCAAGTCTGTGCAGCGTAGGTGCACGGTTAAGCATTACAGTGTGGTCTTTTATTATTTCATCCAATACATCCCATACTGCATTGTCAACTTTTTCAACTTTTTTCTTCGCACTTTTAATGTTGTGTGCAGTGCCGTTTTCAACAAGCTTCTTCATAACAAATGGTTTGAAAAGTTCAAGAGCCATTTTCTTAGGAAGACCGCACTGGTGGAATTTAAGTTCCGGACCTACGACTATAACTGAACGTCCGGAGTAGTCAACACGCTTTCCAAGGAGGTTTTGTCTGAAACGTCCTTGTTTACCCTTAAGCATGTCAGACAATGATTTAAGCGGTCTGTTTCCAGGACCTGTTACAGGTCTTCCGCGTCTGCCGTTGTCTATTAATGCATCAACTGCTTCCTGAAGCATTCTTTTTTCATTTCTAACAATTATGTCAGGTGCTCCAAGATCAAGAAGTCTTTTCAGACGGTTGTTTCTGTTTATTACTCTTCTGTAAAGGTCGTTTAAGTCTGATGTTGCAAAACGGCCTCCGTCCAGCTGAACCATAGGTCTGAGTTCAGGAGGAATTACAGGAATAACGTCAAGAATCATCCACTCTGGTCTGTTTCCTGATATTCTGAAGGCTTCAATTACTTCGAGTCTTCTTGTTATTCTGATTTTTTTCTGTCCCTTGCTGTCTTTAAGCTGGCTTTTAAGTTCTGCTGCTTCTTTTTCAAGATCTATTTTTTCAAGCAGTTTTTTAATAGCTTCAGCGCCCATTTCAGCTTTGAAAGCATTTTTGTAGTGATCTTTGTACTCTCTGTATTCCATTTCACTCAAGAGCTGTTTTTCTGACAATGATGTGTCACCTGCTTCAGTAACAACATATTGTGCAAAATATAAAACTTTTTCAAGTGCTCTTGGAGACATGTCAAGAATAAGACCAAGTCTGGATGGTATACCTTTGAAATACCAGATATGGGATACAGGAGCAGCAAGCTCAATATGACCCATTCTTTCTCTTCTTACTTTTGCTTTTGTAACTTCAACTCCGCAGCGGTCACATACAACTCCCTTGTATCTGACCCTTTTGTATTTTCCGCAGTGACACTCCCAGTCCTTTGTTGGTCCAAATATTTTTTCACAGAAAAGACCGTCTTTTTCTGGTTTTAATGTTCGGTAATTTATTGTCTCGGGCTTTTTAACTTCCCCTCTTGACCATTGTCTGATTTTATCAGGAGAAGCCAAAGCTATTCTTATTGATTCGAAATTATTGTAATCTACCAAGGAGTTCGCTCCCTTCATTATAATTTAATTATCAATTGGTCCTTGTATTTAAAAATCATCTTCGCTGTCATAATCATCATCCATATCTATGTCAGCATCGTCAAAGATATCAATATCGTCGATATCTTCAATTTCATTTAACCCGTCAACTTCTTCATCATCGTCAATCGCAATATCGTCGATATCTTCATCAATCTCAGCACCATCTATGTCTACTTCAATCATTCCTTCTGCTTCAACATATTTCATGTCGCCGAGGTTTTCAGCTTCTACCAGTACTTCATCTTCATTATCCATAGTGTCAACTATTTCAACTTCGTCCTGCTCACTGGTAATTATCTTAATATCAAGAGCCAAACTCTGTAATTCTTTTACAAGTACCTTGAATGATTCAGGGATTCCTGGTTCAGGAATATTTTCACCTTTGACAATGGCTTCATATGTTTTAACTCTTCCGTTAACATCGTCTGATTTAACAGTAAGTATTTCCTGCAGCGTATGAGCTGCTCCATATGCTTCCAGAGCCCAAACTTCCATTTCTCCGAATCTTTGTCCTCCGAACTGCGCCTTACCTCCAAGTGGCTGCTGTGTAACCAGTGAGTAAGGTCCTGTTGAACGAGCATGTATCTTGTCGTCAACAAGGTGGTGAAGTTTAAGCATATACATGTAACCAACAGTTACAGGTCCGTCAAAATAATCACCGCTTCGTCCGTCTCTAAGTTCAATTTTACCACTTCTTGGATAACCTGCCATTTCAAGAGCATTCCAAATGTCGTCTTCAGCAGCGCCGTCAAATACAGGAGTTGCCACATGCCAACCCAGTTTTTTAGCTGCCATTCCCAAATGCACTTCAAGCACCTGACCAATGTTCATACGTGAAGGAACGCCCAGCGGATTTAACACTACCTGTAAAGGAGTGCCGTCCGGCAAGTATGGCATATCTTCTTCAGGCATAATACGTGAAATAACCCCTTTGTTACCGTGTCTACCGCACATCTTATCCCCTACGTTTATTTTACGTTTTGTTGCAATGTATACACGTACAAGCTTGCTTACTCCAGGACTTAATTCATCGCCATTTTCTCTTGTAAACACTTTTACATCTACAATTATACCTGTTTCTCCGTGAGGAACCTTAAGTGAAGTATCTCTTACTTCTCTTGCCTTTTCTCCGAATATTGCTCTTAACAGTCTTTCTTCTGCTGTAAGTTCAGTTTCTCCCTTTGGAGTAACTTTTCCAACCAGAATATCTCCTGCCTTAACTTCGGCTCCGATTCGGATAATTCCTCTTTCGTCCAGATCCTTGAGAGAATCATCGCCTACATTAGGAATGTCTCTTGTGATTTCTTCAGGACCAAGCTTTGTGTCTCTTGCTTCAGATTCATATTCTTCAATATGAACAGAAGTGAGCACATCTTCCATAACAAGTTTTTCATTCAAGAGCATAGCATCCTCGTAGTTGTATCCTTCCCAGGTCATGAAGCCTATGAGAAGATTCTTTCCGATTGCCATGTCTCCGTTTTCAGTTGAAGGACCGTCTGCAATGATCTGTCCTCGTTTAACATCGTCGCCTTTATATATAATAGGTCTTTGATTTACGCAAGTACCGCTGTTTGATCTTTTGAACTTGAGAAGCGGATACTTGTCTATCATTCCATTGTCATTTCTTTTAATGAGAATTTCAGAAGCAGCAACAGATAATGCTACACCGTCATGTTCAGCAACAATAACTGCACCTGAGTCTTTTGCTGCCTTGTACTCAAGACCTGTTCCTATAACAGGAGCTTCAGTAATCAACAAAGGCACTGCCTGTCTTTGCATGTTTGAACCCATGAGGGCACGGTTAGCATCGTCGTTTTCAAGGAACGGAATCATTCCTGTTCCTATGGAAATTACCTGCTTAGGAGAAACTTCCATGTAATCAACCATGTCTCTTGACACGATTTCATTGACGCCGTCAATACCTCTTACAACAACACGCTGGTTTGCAAATGTGCCGTCTTCATTCAAAGGTTCATTTGACTGAGCTATTATTTTTGTGTCTTCTATGTCAGCAGTTATATAATCTATTATGTCTGTAACCTGGCCTGTTTCCTTGTTTATTCTTCTGTAAGGAGATTCAAGGAAGCCATAGTCATTTATTCTTGCATAAGTAGCCAATGAAGTTATCAAACCTATGTTTGGACCTTCAGGGGTTTCTATAGGACACATTCTGCCGTAATGAGAATGGTGAACGTCACGGACTTCAAAGCTTGCTCTGTCTCTTGAGAGACCGCCCGGTCCAAGAGCTGACATTCTTCTTTTGTGAGTAAGTTCAGCCAATGGGTTTGTCTGGTCCATGAACTGTGACAACTGGCTTGAACCAAAGAATTCTTTTATGGCAGCCGAAACCGGTCTGATGTTTATAAGAACCTGAGGTGTTACAACATCAACGTCCTGAATTGTCATTCTTTCTCTTACTACTCTTTCCATTCTTGACAAACCGACTCTAACCTGGTTCTGAAGAAGTTCGCCAACGCTTCTTATTCTTCTGTTTCCAAGATGGTCTATGTCATCAGTGCTGCCTATTCCTTTAAACAATCCATATTGATAGTTTGCAGAGGAAATCATATCATCAACGATAATATGTCTTGGAGAAAGTTCCTTCATATTATCTATTATTGCTCTTTCAATGTCTTCTGTTGAACTGTTTTCTTCCAGTATTTTTTTCATTGCAGGATAGAAAATTCGTTCCTTAAGACCCAATTTATCAAAATCTATATCCAATCCAAATACTCTTGGATTAACAAACTTGTTGCTTAATACCTTAGTTACTTTATCTTCAGAGTTATAAATTTCAACAGCAAAAATTCCGGCTGCTTCCAATTTATCTATTGCTTCGGCGCTGATTACTTCATCCTTGTTTACAAGAATTTCTCCAGTTTCCTTGTCAATGATATTTTCGGCTGCTTTTTTGCCAATAATTCTGTTTTCCAAGCTGAGCTTTTTATTAAATTTGTATCTTCCGACTTTTGCTAAGTCATATCTTTTTGGGTCAAAAAACAATGAATTAATCAAAGACGAAGCGCTGTCAAGTGTAGGAGGTTCTCCTGGTCTCAATCTTTTATAAATTTCAATTAAAGCTTCTTCTGTATTTGCAGTGTTGTCCTTTTCAAGAGTTTTTAAAAGCTGCTCAGTTTCTCCTAATGTTTCAATAATCTGTGAATTAGAAGAAAGCCCCATGGCTCTTACAAGCACTGTGGCTGGCAGTTTTCTTGTACGGTCGACTCTTACATATATAATATCATTAGAGTCAGTTTCATATTCAAGCCAAGCACCTCTATTTGGAATCAGAGTGGCTTCATACAATTCTTTACCGACTTTATCCCTGTTCATGTTGTAATACACTCCAGGCGATCTAACCAACTGACTAACTATAACACGTTCTGCTCCATTGATTATAAACGTACCCTTTTCAGTCATGAGCGGAAACTCACCCATAAATGCTTCTTGCTCTTTAATTTCTCCCGTTTCCTTGTTGATCAGCCTTACTTTTAGTTTTAACGGTACTGAAAATGTTGAATCTCTTTCTTTACATTCTACCTGACTGAACTTTGGTTCACCATATAAAGAATGATCAACAAACTCCAGAATCAAATTGCCAGTGTAATCCTCAATTGGTGAAATATCGTCAAATACTTCCTTCAAACCTTCGTTTAAGAACCATTCATAGGATTTTTTCTGTACTTCGATCAAATCCGGCAATTCTAAAACTTCATCAATCTTAGAGTAAGACATTCTCACTCTATTACCTATTTTCACAGGATGCGGCATTTTTTCACCCCTTAGTTTAATAATTTTTTGTCAGCATACAAATTCTATGCCAACATTATATGCTCATGGCAATATATAATAATATCACCAAATATTTTTTATGTCAATGGTTTTTGTGATTTTTTTTATTTTTTTAGCACACATTTGGTATTATTTGCATATAAGAAAAAAATATTCTGATTTTTTCTTAATGAGCAAAAAAGACTTTACAATTAGTAAAGTCTTTTTTTAAATTGTCAATAAACTATTTAATTTCTACAGATGCGCCTTCAGCTTCCAAAGCAGCTTTCATTTTGTCAGCATCTTCTTTAGAAACACCAGTCTTCAATGTAGTAGGTGCTCCATCAACTGCATCTTTAGCTTCTTTCAAGCCAAGACCTGTTAATTCTCTTACTACTTTTATAACTTTGATTTTTCCTGCGCCTGCATTTGTAAGAACAACGTCAAATTCAGTTTTTTCTTCTTCAGCAGGAGCTGCTGCACCTGCTGCTGCACCTGCTACTGCTACTGGAGCAGCTGCTGATACACCAAATTCTTCTTCGATTGCTTTTACTAATTCATTTAACTCTAATACTGATAACTTCTTTATTTCTTCAACAAAGTTTGTGATTTTTTCACTTGCCATTTTAATATACCTCCTATGGATTCATGTAATTTAATTTTAATTTTTAATATTCTGTTGAGACCTTGCGCAGTCTCAATCACCAATTTATTTGCTCCTTACGTCGCATAAATTGGGATTTCGTTGCGAATGACCTACCAACCATTTTTCAGAAAAAACACTCTGAAAAACGGGGTTAGGGCATCTTATGCAACTTCTTCGTTTTTCTTTGAAATCTGATCAAGCATATAAGCAAGATTTCTGATGTTTCCTTGCAATACACCAGCCAACTGACCAAGAAGAATTTCTCTTGGTGGTACGCTTGCCAATGCTTTTACTTCATCAGCATTCATTACTTTGCCTTCAGCAATACCAGCTTTGATTACAACTGTTTCATTGCTTGTTTTTGCAAAGTCATTTGTAACCTTAGCTGCGGATATTTCATCATTAAATGATATAGCTATGGCATTTGGTCCTTCCAAGCTTGGAGTGATGTCTTTATATCCCAACTCTTCAAATGCAAAACGCATTAAAGTGTTTTTGTATACTTTGTATTCAACGCCTGCTTCTCTGCATTTGTTTCTTAACTCAGTAGCTTTTTCAACTGTCAATCCTTTGTATTCTACCAATACAACTGATTTGGCACTTCTAAGCTTTTCAGTAATGTCGCTAACGACTTGTTTTTTCTGTTCCAACACTGTTTGATTCATGTCCGGTTACACCTCCTTCAACTGTTACGCAGTAATAAAAAAATCCCTCCGCAGACGAAGAGAAATTATTTAATCTATAATTTCAACCTCGGCTGGATATTAAACTCTGTGAGTACCAGCTGTCTGCGGTATTTTATTCAATTTTGAGTTTATATTAATCAAATAGTTCTTAAGTCAGTACTAGTCCATTAATTTAGTTGTGTTCAGCTTAACGCCAGGTCCCATTGTGCTTGCTATGGCAACACTCTTCAAGTATTTACCTTTTGCAGCTGCTGGTTTTGCCTTAACGATGGCTTCCATAACAACCTTTAAGTTGTCAACTAATTTCTGAGTACCGAAAGATTTCTTTCCAACAGGAACGTGAATAATGTTTGTTTTATCAAGTCTGTATTCAACTTTACCTGCTTTAATCTCCTGAATAGCTTTAGCTACATCAAAAGTTACTGTACCTGATTTAGGGTTTGGCATTAAACCTTTAGGTCCCAATACTCTACCCAGTCTACCAACAACACCCATCATATCTGGAGTTGCGATAACAACGTCAAAATCAAACCAGTTTTCTCTCTGAATTCTGTCAGCCAATTCAGCTTCACCTACGTAATCTGCACCAGCTTCTTCAGCTTCTTTAGCCTTGTCGCCTTTTGCAAATACCAATACACGTACAACTTTACCAGTTCCGTGCGGTAGAACTACAGCTCCTCTAACTTGTTGATCTGCGTGTCTTGAATCTACGCCTAATTTAACGTGAGCTTCAATAGTCTCGTCAAAATTAGCTTTTGCTGTACCAAGCATTACTTCTACAGCTTCTTCTAAATCGTATAATTTCAATTTATCAATTGATTTCATACTGTCTTGATATTTCTTTCCTCTTTTTGGCATGTTGTTAACCTCCTTTGTGGTCATGCAGCCTCACGGCCTCCCACAGTGCCTAGTTGTTATTTTTCTACCACAACACCCATACTTCTTGCAGTTCCAGCCACAAGGCTCATAGCTGCTTCAATAGTATTAGCATTTAAATCTGGCATTTTCAACTTTGCGATTTCTTCGCATTTTGCTTTAGAAAGTGTTGCTACTTTCTTTTTGTTTGGTTCGCCTGAACCGCTTTCAATACCTACTGCTTTTTTAATTAAAACTGCCACAGGTGGAGTTTTTGTGATAAATGTAAATGATCTATCTTGATAAACAGTCAATACTATTGGTATTATCATACCTGCTTGATCAGCTGTTCTAGCATTAAATTCTTTACAAAATCCCATTATATTCACACCATGAGGTCCTAACGCTGTACCAACTGGTGGAGCTGGAGTCGCTTTTCCTGCTGGTATCTGCAGCTTAACTAAAGCCGTTACTTTTTTAGCCATATCATTGCACCTCCTTCATACGTAAACGCATGTATCTATTGAAAAGTCTTAGACTCTTTCAATCTGGTCATAATCAAGTTCGATAAGAGTTTCTCTTCCAAACATTGATACAAAAGCTTTAATTTTTCTTTTTTCTTGACTGATGCTTTCAACAGCACCAATGAAATCCTCAAATGGTCCTTCTTTAACTTTGATGGTATCTCCCGGTACAAGTTCGATCGCAGGAAGTCTTTCAACAACACCCAGTGCTTTTACCTCTTCATCTGTCAAAGGAACAGGTTTTGATCCCGGACCCACGAAGCCGGTAACTCCTCTTGTGTTTCTAACAAGATACCAAGACTCATCAGTCATTATCATTTTAATGATAACATAGCTGGGGAACATTTTTCTTTCTTTAATCTTCTTCTTGCCGTTTTTTACTTCAGGTACTTCTTCAACCGGCACTCTAACCTCGAAAATTATATCTTGCATCTCTCTGTTTTCAACAAGCTTTTCGATATTAGCTTTTACTTTGTTCTCATGTCCCGAATATGTATGAACGACATACCATCTTGATCCTTGTGACTCTTGCTTCATACTCGCATTACTCCTTCTTAAACAATCAATGCAACCAAATTCTGGAATATGAGATCCAATCCCCAAATTACAAGTGTCATAGCAAATGTAGTAGCAAGTACCACAACAGTATAATTTGTTAATTCCTTTTTTGTAGGCCAATTAACTTTTTTTAATTCTGATTTAACACCCTTGAAATAATTACTTACACGAGCTGTAAATTTTGGATTTTCATTTTCTCTATTAGACATTTACCAACACCTCAATACGGTTATTTTGTTTCCTTGTGAAGAGTATGCTTTTTACAGAATTTGCAATATTTGTTTAATTCTATTCTTTCAGGATTTTCTCTCTTGTTTTTTTCTGTATCGTAATTTCTTTGTTTACATTCTGTACAAGCTAACTTAACTGCTACTCTCATTTTACACCTCCAAGAACTTATTTGTTCATAAGACCCATTATCCTAATTAAGATATCATAATTAATTTTAACTGTCAACATTTTTTTGGCACATCAAAATTAAATTAATAATAATCCATTAAAAAAAGCCCCTGCTAAAGCAAAAGCTTCTTTTATTAACAACAATTAATTATAAATTATTAAACAACATCTGTCAATACTTTTTCTTCAAAATTTATTTTATTTTCTTCCGGGTTTATGTCTTCGTCCTGCAAAGCGTCATAACCTTCTTCGCCTGTTCTTATTTTCACTGCATTTTCAACGTCATATACAAATATTTTACCGTCACCTATTCCACCTGTATGTAAAACTTCCTTTGCTTTTTCAATTACAAGTCTTGCAGGTACCTTGCTCACAACTATTTCAACTTGAATTTTAGGAAGAAGGTTCATATCAACCCTTACACCTCTGTAGTATTCGTGATAACCCTTTTGAACACCGCAGCCAAGCACATTTGTCACCGTCATTCCTGTTATTTCAATTTTGTTCATGGCTTCCTTCAGAGCCTGGAATTTGTTCTGATTGATTATGATTACAATTTTAGTAAGCTTCGCTGATTTTGATGCTTTAGATTTTGTTGGTTCCTCAAATAATACAGGTTCTTCGTTTCTTACTATATGAATAGGAGTCTGAGCGTAGCCTGTATATGAACTCACAGCGGAAAGTGCGGGCATGAAATCAGCATATGCACTGATAAGTCCGTGTTCCATTATGTCAAGCCCTGTTATTTCTTCTTCTTCAGAAACACGAAGTCCCACGGTTACATCTATTGCTTTGAACACTGTTGTCATTGTTGCTAAAACCCAGAGACCAACAGCTAAAACTCCTGCTGTTTGAACAAGCAGCATTCCGGTTCCTCCTCCGTAAAGTAATCCTCCGTCCAGGGCAAATATGCCAACCATCACTGTTCCTGCAGCACCGCACATTCCATGAACAGCAACTGCTCCTACAGGATCATCAATTTTTAATTTCTTGTCCAAAAATTCAATGCCGAATATAATTATAAGTGATGAAATAAGTCCTATTGCTGCTGCACCTGCAACAGATACAACGTCACAGCCTGCTGTTATGGCAACAAGCCCTCCAAGTGAAGCATTGAGTGTCATAGACACATCAGGTTTTTTATATCTTATCCAGGTAATTATCATAGCCGATGTAGTTGCCACAGCTGCTGCCATGTTAGTAGTTACAAAAATTGTGGAAGCAGAAACAATTGCTTCATCACCTGTCATTGAAACTGTAGAAGTTCCGTTAAATCCAAACCAGCAAAACCAAAGAATAAAAACTCCAAGCGCTCCTATGGTAAGGTTGTGCCCAAGAATTGCATTTGGTTTTCCATCTTTCTCATACTTGCCTATTCGGGGTCCTAGGGCTTTTGCTCCAAGGAAGGCCGCAATCCCTCCAACCATATGCACTGCAGTTGAGCCTGCAAAATCGTGAAAACCAAGATTAGAAAGCCATCCGCCTCCCCATATCCAGTGACCTGACACAGGATATACTAAGGCACTTATCATAAGACTGTATATGCAGTAAGAAACAAACTTTGTTCTTTCTGCCATAGCTCCTGAAACTATTGTTGCAGCAGTTGCAGAAAAAACAGTTTGAAATATGAAAAATGCCATTGTAGGAACTGTTGAAGAATAATCACCTCTTACAAAAAAATCCGGTGTTCCCACTAAACCAAAATTTGTTGCTCCAAACATCAATCCAAACCCAAGAATCCAGAATGCAATTGAACCGATAGTAAAATCCAGCGTATTTTTCATTATAATGTTTCCTGCATTCTTTGCTCTTGTAAATCCTGTTTCTACCATAGCAAAACCTGCCTGCATGAAAAATACCAATGCTGCTCCTAATAATACCCAAATGGTATCTACTGATGAATACATAATAATCTCCTCCTTGATACAAATAATTTAATTGAATCTGCAATGTGACCCTAAATAAAAAACGTGCATATACTTTTAGGTATATACACGTCTTTGTGCATTGGCCGGGAATAATATCCCCCTCGATTTCCCGGCATCTTCCAACTTTAAAAAGGAAAAAAACAGGCGCCGCAGGTAATCCTGCAGCGCCTTTGCTGTTTTTTATTATGATAAATGATGTCGGCACATTTGTCAATAGAAAAGTTTATAAAATCATGAAAATATCTTTAAGAATTTTCTTGTAATTTTCGATATAAACAAAAAACAGCTTCTGTAAGAAAACTGTTTGGATATTGACAAACCCTATTTTGCAAATTGTAGGGGCGGATCTTGTATCCGCCCGCGGGAGGACAGTAACCCTCCCCTACATATTGAATAAAATATGTCATCAACTTAAAAATTTTCGTCAGAAAGCTGTTTTATCATTTAATTCCGCAGTCTCATTCACCAATGTATTTGCTTCCGTTGGTCGCATACATTGGGAATTCGTTGCGAAAGACCTACCGCTGTTTTTCAGAGAAAATCGTTCTGAAAAACAGGGTTAGGGCTTCTTTATTTTATTATTGAAGTAACAACTCCGGATCCAACTGTTCTTCCGCCTTCACGAATAGCAAATCTCAAACCTTCTTCGATTGCTATTGGGTGAATAAGTTCAACTATAAATCTTGAGTTATCTCCAGGCATACACATTTCTACGCCTTCTTCAAG
>NZ_VLKH01000018.1 GCF_007830175.1 Sedimentibacter saalensis
CCATATTTCACAGCGATAGAGGGTTCCAATATACAGGGAATACCTTCAAAAGAAAGATTGAAGAAGCTGGAATGATTCAAAGTATGTCTAGAGTTGGAAAATGCATAGATAATGGACCTATGGAAGGATTTTTTGGCATATTAAAAACTGAGATGTTTTATGGGAAAAAGTTCAAAACACTTGAAGAATTAAAGGAGAAAATAGTTAAGTATATTGAGTTTTACAATGAAAAAAGATTTCAAAAAAGACTAGGATGCATGGCTCCTTTAGAATATCGAAACCATACATCCATATGTGCATAACATTTTAATTAAATTACCTGTCTACTTGACAAGTGTCTGTTCACAAGAGGATTTTTATTTAAATATCCAGAACTTGCTTAACAGGTAATTTGATACCATTACAACTGCATTTGCCCATATTTTTGCCGAATATAAACTGACACCTAGAAGTTCAACAAGAACCATCATGGTTCCTATATCCAGTACATATGTAAAAATTCTTCCGGTGAAAAATTTCATAAATTCTTTAGTAGATTCTTTGTTGCTTAAAAAAACATACTTTTTATTAATAAAAAATGCAAAAATAACAGATATTAAGAATGCTGTAGTATTTGCTGCTTTGTATTCAATTCCAAAAAAAATCAAAACATAATATATCAAAAAATTAACCAGTGTTGTCATTATTCCTGCAACTAAGTAGGATATGAGTTCTCTCGACATTTTGTTATTCATATGACTCCCCGCAGCTTAAATTTTACACTAATATTATTGCACAATTGAACCAAACTGTAAACTTAAACATTTTCTTATCTCGTGTTGAAAATTTTTATAGGGATGATATAATTTAATTACAACAATATATAGGGTGATAAAAATGAATATAATAAGCATAGTAATTCCTGTGTACAATGTGGAAAAATATTTAAGCAGATGCCTTGAAAGCATTTTATCTCAAAGCTTAAAGGAAATTGAAATTATTGTTGTCAATGACGGTTCAACTGATAACAGCCTTGAAATATGCAAGTATTATCAAAAAAAGGACAGTCGGATTATTATTATTGACAAAAAGAATGAAGGGGTTTCTGTTGCCCGAAACACCGGTATTGACTATGCTTCCGGCAAGTACATAGGTTTTGTGGATCCTGATGATTGGATAGAAAAAAACATGTATGAAAATATGTACAGCACAATTGAAAAATTCAACTGCAGCATTGCTTTTTGTAATTACTCAAAGGATTCAAAGCTTGGAAGCACAATAAAGACGCTTAAATTCAACAAGGATTTTCTTGGAAAACTGGATATAATAAATGAACTCATAGCTAACATGATAGGAATTGAAGACATACTGCCTAAGTATTACAATGTAATGGGCTGTGTTTGGAGATGCTTGTACAAAAGAGACTTCATAGAAAAGTTCAAACTCAGGTTTACGCCGGGTATAACAATTATGGAAGACTTGATTTTCAACGTCCAGGCTCTTATTTACTGCGACAAGGCATGCATTGACCACGGAGTGTACTATCATTACATGAAAAACAAAAGTTCTTCACTGCATACATACAATGAAAAAATGTGGCAGGACCTGGTTAAAGTTCACAACAAGCTTGAAGAAATTTTAGAAGATGCCGAATTAAACGAATATATGAGAAACAGGCTTGATTCAAGATATATTGCAATGGCTGCCTGTGCTGTGGGAAACGAAATATATTTAAACAACAGCGCCAAGCTAAACGACAGAATGAAGGCAGCAAAATACATTATAAAAGACAATAAACTAAAGGAAGTGCTGCAGCGTGCAAAACTCTACAACTTTGAAAATCTGAAGGATTTAAGAAGCAGGGAAGAAGCAGCAAAAGAAAGGATTGTCATAAGAAATCTTCTCTTTTATACAAATCCTGATACCGTAAGTGTTGAAAAAATAAGAATAAGAAAAGCAAAAAATTCAAAGAGGAGATAATCTCCTCTTTGGCTATTGATAAACTAATTTTCCACAATCGTAGGGGCAGATCTTGTATCTGCCCGTTTTGATAATTCAATAATTTTGGTATATCCGGGAGGACACGAGGTCCTCCCCTACAAAACTGAATATCGAATTCACAGTGAAAATAAATATTATCAAGTTGTGTGGGCGGATTTTGTATCCGCCCGTATTGAAAAGCCAATAATTTTATATCTTCGGGAGGACAGTAGTCCTCCCCTACATATTGAACCGTCATCAACCTAAGCGGAAGTAATATCCTGTTTATTATATGTTATTTTACAACTTTTCGTTCAGGATCTATAAGCTCTCTCATGTCTCCCATTATTGCTCTTGGAACCGGCAATGATATCATTGTTTGCAGTCCTGGTTTTGAATTTATGACCTGCGGTATCATATTTACGCACATTGCTATTGTTCCAATGCCTCCCGGTACTTCCGGTGAATTTACCATGTTGATGTTTGGTGTTCCTTTAATTATTACATAGTCGCCGGTCTTTACCCCAACCTGCTCAGGTTCTATTTGCTGAGGATGGTCCATTTCAATTTTCATTTTTCCATCTACATAACCGAATCCCTTCATTGCAACTCCGGCTACGTTGCCTGCTTTTGCAAAGCCGTATGGTGATTTTCTGTCCACATCTGTAAGTATTGGCTCCATAGTCTGCTCTACTTTATCAACCTTCCAGCCTATGGCATCAGCAATCATACTGATAGATTCCGGGAATCCAACATGTCCAGACATGCTGTTAGTTTCAACTTTTCTGTTAAATTCATCAAGAGATATGCCAATTCCCTGTTCTTCCATAACTGTAGGTCCGAAAGGTGACAGACTGTTTACTCTTCTAGCTGTGATTTCATCTACTGATTCGCAGCATCCCGTCATAATTACCACAAGAAGGTCCATAATAAGCCCAGGATTAATTCCTGTGCCAAGAATAGATACTCCGTTTTCCTTTGCTATTTCATCAAGCTTCTTTGAAAGTTCTGGCTCCTGAGCCATAGGATATGCCATCTCTTCAGCGCTTGAAACTACATTTATTTTATTTTCCATTACAAATTTGAATTTATCAAAAGCTTTGCTTGTAAATGAATCTGTTACACATAAGCAAACATCAGCACATTTTTCAGTGATTGTTTCTTCCGGAGTTTTAACAATAACTTCAGCCCTTCCTCTTCTTTCTACTCCTATAACTTCGTACATGCTTTTTCCAAGCTTATTGCCAATATCAATTGCTCCTACTATGTCAACGCCTTTTTTATTTAAAAGCATTCTCGCCATTCCCGAGCCCATTGCTCCCAGTCCCCATATTACTACTTTTACGTTTTGCATTTGTTTCCTCCTAAATTTTATATCTGCATATATACTAAGCAATTCTCGTGCCAACTTTTTATGTGAAAAATATTTTTTTAATATTTTTAAACTTATTGAATTTTCAATGAAAATTAATACTAAAATCATGTATGATTTTATTTTCGATTTTTATTGAATTTTTATGATTAAAATCCAATAAAATAAATGCAAAATATTTTGCACTAGAGCAAATTATTTTGCATTTTATTACAAATATTGAATGTATATTTGCGTTTCGACATCATTTTGTTATTTTATATACAATCTCTGCATAAAACAAGGGAAGAAACACTGTTTCTTCCCTGCATTTTTTATATACGAGGAAAGTCCTCTTTCCTCGTATATAAACGAGGATTGCAAAGGACGGGACGTCCTTGCCGTTAAGGGGGGTGCTCAGTAAAAACGCGTATGCGTTTTTACGCCGAAGGGGGACATAGGTCCCCCTAGCGGAGTTGCGGAGCAACTTATTTGTATGTTTTTTCAACATAGGCACTAGTTGTGGCTCTTAATAAACTTGAATAGCTCACTTTAAAGCTTACTTTATCTCCAACACTGTAAGGGGTGTCGGATTTGGTAACATCAAGTATCAAGTGGTCAGAACTTGCTCCTAATACGTCGATTTTAGAGTCTATAGGATGTAGGTTGTCAGGATCTACGTCTTGTCTTCCTACTGCTATTATGGCCCTTTTTATTATGCCTCTGTCTTCATAAACCGGTCTGTTTCCAAAAGCATCAACTCCGGTTTCTCCCACGGGCACAGATTGTTTTTCCTTTAATTCAATTATTTCAGCTTCAAGAATAAATGCATCATCATAAAATCCATCAAGCATTTGACTGTAAGCAGTTTCATCACCTAACAGAAATGCTTCACCTACTCTTAAATTGTTTATACCCCTTGGAAGTTCATTTTTGCCTATAAGGTAGACAGAGCTTGAATTTCCGCCGGATATCATTTTAAGTTTTATGTTGAATTTATTTTCTATTTTTGACGCTGTTTCAACTAAAATCGAAAGATTTTCATTCTTTGGTATTACAGCTCCATAACAAGTGAGGTTTACGCCCAGACCGTAAAGCTCTATGTTTTCAAGCTTCAATATTTCATCGATAGTCTCATAAATTTCATCTTCATTTTTATAAAATATTCCTTCTCTTAAATCACCAAGATCTATCATGAGAAGTATTTTATGTGTTTTGTTGTGTTTAGCTGCATTATTGTTTAACTGCTTAATTGTTTCTATTTCAGAGTTTAGTGAAATGTCAGAGTGAAGAACTACATCTTCTGCTTCAGAAATCATGGGAAGCCTTAAAAGAACTCTTTCTTTTTTTGTTCCATGGTACTTTTTCAAATTTTGAATTCTGGAATCAGCCAGATAATCAATTTCCGAATTTTCCAACAGCTTGTAAATCTCCATGTCTGCGCAGTATCCTTTTGTTACAATCATCAAGGAACATCCTGAGCCCTTCACCATTTCCGTGATTTTGTCGAGATTATTTTTTACTTTTTTTAAATCTACTACCAATCTAGGATACATATCAATCTCCTATAAATAAGCTTTTTTTCATTAAAGCAAGAGCATCGTCATGATAACTTTTAGAAAGCACTCCAAGAGATGATAAAATATAATCTTCATCTATAAGTATCTGTGCTAATTCTGTAGGATACAGTTCCTGCTCCTTGCCATGATGCTTTATGAGTTCCAGTATATCTTTTTTGCCCGGAAGCCTTGTTAAAGCCCCGCCGGTGCCTATTATATATTTTATTGCAGTAAGGTCTTTTCCTTCAGCAACAGTCTTCTTGCCTGAAGCTGTATAGAAATATCGAAGATGCCCCGCATGTCTTTCAAGTGATGTGAGGACTGCTTCTTTTGTGAGTCTTTCAACAAACTGCATTTCTCTTGCTGTTTGTGGTATAGGTTTGTAATCTGCCAAAATTGCTTCCGCGTCCGGAAATTCTTTTTTCAAATTATCCATTCCTATTTTTTCCACAACGTGATTTGCATTTACATATACTCCCAGGTCACCTTCAACAGTACGTTTGGCAACCGGTTCCGGACTAATTAAAATTGAATTAATTTCAATTGACCCTTCTGTTACAGAATGCACATCTGTTGTTGCTCCCCCAACATCAAAGATTACCAGATCCCCCAACTCTTCCTTCAATACTTTTGCTGCTTCCATAACAGCTCCTGGCGTAGGAATTATTGGGCCCTTTACCAGCTCCCTCACCTTGCTCATGCCGGGAGCATGGATGATGTGTTCCTCGAATGCATCTTGTATTATTTTTCTTGTGGGTTCCACAACCAATGTATCGATTTTCGGATATACATTTTCCACAATATATACCTGATTGCCCGCCTCCTCGCACATGAGGCGCACTTCTTCCTGGTTTTCAATGTTGCCTGCATATATGATGGGTGTTTTAAGTCCCATGGAAAGTATCATTTCCAGGTTGTAAAGAGCTGTTTCCCTTTCACCGTAATCCACACCGCCTGCAACAAGAATAATATTGGGGCTTATTTCCTGTATTTTCTTTAAATCAGTCTTTCTCATCCTGCCTGAAGTAATCATCTTGATGATTCCTCCGGCGCCAAGAGCTGCTTCTTTAGCTGCTCGAACAGTCATATCATAAACAAGACCATGGACAGTCATTTTTAAACCACCAGCAGCACTGCTTGTAGCCAGCATGTCATCCCATGTTATTTCGTCTGCATTGAGATTCTTCTTCAAGTCGTTAATAGCACCCTTGAGACCAACCGTAACATCCCCCTGAAGAACAGACGTAGGCGCCTGACCTTGCCCGACAAATGTCGGGCAGGAAGTGCCTATTCCATTGAATGCATTAACTACTGTAGTGGTGCTGCCTATTTCGGCTACCAATACATTTACTTTCACTATGCGTTCATTTCCCTTCTTCTTTTTACCAGGAAGCTTGCAACATCAATACCGTGGGATCCTCTTCCGAATCCGGCATCCATTCCAGCTTCAACGGCAATTTCATTGTTAACCTGAGTTCCGCCGCAAACTATCATAACTCTGTCTCTTATACCTTTTTCTATACAAAGTTCATGTATTTTTCTCATGTTCTTAATGTGTACATCATCATGAGTTATAATTGTGCTTACCAATATTGCATCAGCATTTGTTTCGATGGCAGCATCAACTAATTTTTCAACAGGGCATGAAGTTCCAAGATATTCATACTTAATACCAAATCCTTCAATACCGCCGTGTTTAATGTCCAGCGTTTCCTTAAGTCCAACTGAATGTTCGTCTTCGCCTACAGTAGCAGCAACAACAAACATTGGTTTTTCCTGTATATCAGCTCTTATTTCTTCAACAGAAAGCACTTCAACTTTTTCTGGGATTACCAGTTCATTAACATCAATGTCAAAGTTAACTCTTCCTTTGATTTCACAGTAAGTTCCTTCTGATGGGTGAAGGCACTGTTTGTGAACAACAGTAACATCTTCAAGACCCATTTTTTCTCCGCATTTTATGGCTGCAAATTCAGCAGTTCTTTCATCAAGAGGAAGGAATATGGAAAGAAGAACAGTACCGTCGGCTCTCCATTCAACTTCTGGTTTTACAAGATTTGTATCATAATATTTTTCAGCTTCTTCAAGTCTCTTGTTGACATTGTCATGTTCATCTAATTCATCAATGTAGATAATTTTTGAACGGTCTTCAAAAGTATCTCCTCCTATGGCGTCGCTTGCTTTAGCAAACTCCTTAGGAATATTGTTGTATCCGTAGTGAACAGAAACAGGAGCAAAGTAATCTTCATCTCTTTCATAAATGAAACCGTATCCGATACCGCCTTCTATTTGACGAGCTATACCGTCTCCGTTTCTTTCAGGATATTTACCGCTGTCAACAAAGAATCCTTGTTCAACAGCTTTAAAGAATCCTCCAACCTCAAGAACTTCTTCCATGAACAATATTGCTCTTTCCTTGAGTTCTCTTACATCTTTGCCTAAAACTCCGTCTCTGTCGAGCTTAACCATTTCTCTTAAGCCATCCATACCTGTAAGAGATTGTTTAGCAGTCATTATTCCGGCGATGTTGTTATAATGCCATGGCACGTTTCTTCCTTCATCAGGAGTGATTGTTGACTGAATATCAGCACTTGTAAGTCTTGAAATCATCATGTTCATAGTGTGAGTTACTGCAGCTTCACGAGTATCTGATTCCATGTACTTTGTGTTTTGCTGAGCTCTCATCTTATATTCTCTGAACAGGTCACGAAGAGCAACTGCATACGGTAAGTCAAGTCTCATACATGGTGCAGGTGGAGCTGTAGGAGGAACTGTTGACAATGCAATATTTTCAGGTTTAATACCAACTTTTCTTGAGAAAGCTGAGTTAATTGCATGCTGAACCATAAGTTCAGGCATAACTTTCCATGCTTTCATAGCTGTTGCATTAGCATTGTGTGCTCCGTCTATTTGAAGAATGTTAGCCCATGACATTATTTTCTTTGCTTCACATGCATCAACAAAGCTTCTTACCATGTTTACGTTTCTGTAAAGCACATTGTACTGAGGATCCTGGTGAGCACCGTTAACGCCTTCTTCAGCGAACATAACAGCAATGTCAGGACCTGCAACGCCTGAAATGTATGAGTGGAAGTTAATTGGACGGCCAACTTCTTCTTCTATTAAATCACAAGCTTTACGGCTTGCTCTAACTTGCTTTCTTGTAACCATGATACCGCCGATACCCTGATTTGTTCCTTCAAGAAGTGAATCAATGTGTGACTGTCCTGCAGTTCTTATAACCATCAGGTGGTCAGCACCGTGCCAAGCAGCCATACGCATTCTTCTAATGTCATCTTCAAATCTTCCTGAAGCAATTTCAGTAGTGATTACGCAGTCCGGCTGAGGATCGATATATCCAAATCCACGGCTTCCAGGAAGCGGAACTGAATTTGTAAGGCTTTCTGAAGTTTCATGGTATTCGAAGTCGCCGATAGTCCTGTTTTCATTTCTTCCTTCTCTCCAGTGCCAGCCGCGTCTCTTTGGTTCATATTTGTCCAAGTCTTTTAATAATTCTTTTATATCTAACTTTTTGTTAGGATCAAGTTTCATCTATATGCCCTCCTTAAAATAATGAATCTACGTCATCCCAGTGTCTTCCATTAGCAAGTTCAAGACCGGCTTCACGCACTGAAATACCTAGTTTCTTAGATAATCTCCACACAACATTTCCAGCACCTTTTCCCATTAAACCCTTGTTCATAACGCCTTCAACAATAGGTTTAACTTCAAGGCTTGAAAATCCCATTCTTAAAAGGACACTTCTTTCAACTGATGGAGTTGTATTCTTTTTTCCCAATTCAAGTAGAGGGTCTACTATTTGTTCTGCCAAATTCCAAAATCTATCATATAATTCTTCGTCTGAAAGATTTGCCAAATGAACTCTTCTTTGTTCGAAATCGTCGGCTCTTTTCATATTTTTGCTCCTCCTGCATTTTTAAAAGTTTTTAATCTGCAAATAGGCGTATGCATTTCATACGCCTTATTTATTTTAATTTTTTATAATGAAGCTAATACTTCTTTTACAAATTCAACATTTGTGTTTGTCTCTTCTGCAAGGAATGCTATGTCAGCTTCAGTTGGTGTTACTTTATAATTTTCTACTGCATTTTTAATAAGTGACTTTCTCATGTGTGTTAAATCTGCATCTTCAGCTTTTATCATTGATGGATGTTCAGGCAGTATTATGTTTGTTCCCGGCACTTCATCTTTTGGATTTCCAAATTTTATTTCTATGCCGTTTGATCTTGCAAATGACAGCTGCGGCTGAATGTGCTTGCCTGCTCCTGTGTATTCTGTTTCCTGAAC
>NZ_VLKH01000019.1 GCF_007830175.1 Sedimentibacter saalensis
GGTTTTAATCCCAGTTTCCCGAGGCTATTCCTGTGTACAGGGCAGATTGTTCACGCGTTACTCACCCGTCCGCCACTAAGCATATCCGAAAATATACTTCGTTCGACTTGCATGTGTTAGGCACGCCGCCAGCGTTCGTCCTGAGCCAGGATCAAACTCTCGTTTAATATTCTTGCTCAAGATAACGCATAGCATTATCTGTCTTTTTTTACTTTTTGTTTTGTTTGTTCTTTTTTAGAACTCTCAAAGGTTTCTTATGCTGTTTTATTGTCTAAGTTCGTCGCTGTCAGTTGAGACAGCTTTAATAGTTTATCACTTTTGCTTTAACTTGTCAATAACTTTTTTATTTCTTTTTTCTTGACTCGCCGCTTCCTGCGAAGACAGCTTTGATAGTTTACCACATCAGCTTTTCTTTGTCAAGAAGTTTTTTCTTCTCTTCAAAACTATCTTTTATTAAATTTTGCTGCGGTGTTCAACAGCTTTGTTAGTTTACCACACCCCAGTGATAAAGTCAACTGGTTTTTCACTTCTTTTTCGGTTTTTTTATTGATTGTTTTCTACCGAACCCGAAGTGCTTTTATATTCTAGCTTACTTATGCCTCTTTGTCAATCCCCTATTTCAATTTTTAGTCTCATTTTTTAAAATTGCTTTACGTTAGCTATTATGCTTTAATTATAGGAAGATAAACAATATATAATTTAGATTAATATGTAAATAAATGTATTATTTTGTTGAATTTTGAATACATATATAATATAATTATCCAAAAGAACCGTTTACAAGCAGGGGGTGCTGTTTTGAAAAATAAAGAGAAAAAGCAATTGACTTCATCTGAGCTGTCGTTTTTCTGCATGCAGGTAGCAATGGTATTGAAATCAGGCATGCTTATTTCTGATGGTATTGAATGGATGTACAACGATATAGAGGAAAGCAACGTTAAAAATGCGCTTGGTGTTGTTCTTGATGAACTTTCAAACAAGGTACCTTTATACAAAGCAATGGAAAACTCAGAATACTTTCCTACATATATAATAAGCATGAGCCAAATAGGAAGTGTAACTGGAAGGCTAGAAGATGTAATGACTTCATTGTCTGAATATTATGACAGAGAAGATTTCATAAAGGCTAAAATCAGGAACTCTGTATTTTATCCGTCCATGCTTTTTGTTATGATGTCTTTTGTTATAATATTGCTTGTAACTAAAATCTTCCCTATTTTTGAAGGAATGATTAAGGAGCTTGGAGGAGAGCTGCCAGGAGAGTCATCAGCTTTAATATCCTTTTCTACAGGTATAATGGCAGGTAAGTTTACAATGGCAGCGACAATTGCAGTGCTAATGCTCATTGCAGCAATATTTGTTCTTACAAAGACTAAAAATGGCAAAAAGTCCTTCAATAAATTTTTAAGTTCTTTTGGTCCTACAAAATCTATAATGAAGAAAGTCACTGCGTACAGATTTGCTTCCAGCATGTCTCTTCTTCTTTCAAGCGGCATGAACATAGATTCATCAATGGATATTCTGCTTGATGTAACTGAAGAGCCTGAACTTAAAAGCAAAATTGAAGAATGCAAAACTTCCATGAATTCAGGAGAAAACTTTCTTGATTCATTGTCAGATCTTTCTATGTTTTCAAGCATGCACATACAGATGCTCAACATGGGTCAGCGCACCGGCGAAATGGACATTGTGATGAAGAAACTGACAAATATTTATGAAAATGAGGCAGATCAGGCAATAAGCAATTCAGTTGCACTGATTGAACCGGTGCTTGTTGGAATTTTGTGCGTTGTAATTGGTTTTATCCTCATATCTGTAATGCTCCCTTTGATGAACATAATGTCATCAATAGGATAGCAGAAAGGAATGATACTTTGAGAAAATTAGTGCTTAAAATACTATCTGTTGCCGTTGTAATCATTTTTGCAGCTTTTTTATACATGTCTGTAGACAACGCTCAAAAAGGCAGTGATAATGAAATGTATGAAATACTCACTGATGCCATTGCAAGAAGTGCAGTGCAATGCTATGCCATTGAAGGCTTCTATCCTCCCGACATTGAATATCTGGAGGAAAATTACGGGTTAGTTGTGAACCACGACAAATACGTAATAAGTTACAATGTGTTTGCTTCAAACATCATGCCTGAAATAGAAGTTTTCAACAAATAATCATCGTGGAAGGATTGTTATGAACTCAAAAAACTTTTCAAAGCAGTTTTCTTTTCAATTTGTATTTATTATGCTACTTTTTCTCATCATTGTAATATTATCAGTGATGATTATTGTTTTAGGCAAAAACATATATGTAAACATCAACGAGGACAGAGACAGCAATTATGAATTAAGGGTCTCCCTTTCTTACATAGCTAATAAAATTCGTCAGTCAGACAAACAAGGAACTGTTGAAATAAGAAATTATGAAAACAATAACGCTGTTGTAATAAACGAAACTTATGATGATGAAAATTATGAAACGTGGATTTATTTTTATGACAATGCAATATATGAGATGTTCACAGACGAAAACGCTACATTTCTGCCTGAAGAAGGCATGAAGATTGTTGATTGTGACAGTCTTGAAATAACTAAAATAAAAGATAATCTGTATAAGTTCGCTGTAAGCAGCAGCGCTGAAAGTTCAGAACTGGTTTTGAACTTATACTCAAACAATTAGGTGGTGATCAATTGAAAAATAAATTGTCCATCAATCTCGAAGTTTCTCTTGTAGAAATCATTTTGTCAGTCTTGATTTTTGCTGTTGCTGGAGTAATAATGCTCAACTGTTTTGCCTATGCAAAATACACGCAGGAAAAAGCCAACGACAAGGTTGCTGCTTCATGGCTTGTTCAGTCGGACGCTGAAATGATTAGATCTGCTGATACTTTAGACCAGGCAGTTTTATTCCTGGCAAAAAAATATGAAAAAAAAGCTAAAGATGGAAGTTCAGATATATACACCAATTATTACGATAAGGACTGGAAACCTTGCAGCGAAGAAGAACAGGAATACACCTTGAATACTGTTATCTCACTTGATGAAAAGGAATATGGTGAATTTATGGATATAAAAATAACCGCAGAGAAATCAAAGCCCTACCCCTTTATAGACAAGGGCAAATTGACAAGTCCCGTTTATTCTATTGAAACCGGCAAGTTTTTTCAAACTCTTGAATCAGGGAGGCAGTGATGGAAACCCAAAATAAAAGATTGTCCAATGTTTCTGTTGGAATGGGCGGAACATTAATCATCACCATATTTGTAGTTTTAAGCCTCACTATTTTTGCCACTCTTTCATTTACAACTGCTCATTCTGATTTGAAACTTGCAGTTAAAACCGAGAAAATATCATCAGATTATTATAAAACAAGCAGCAAGGCAGAAAGAATTCTATCAGATGTTTACAGTGCAATGATGGAAGCAAAAGAAAACATAAGTGAAGATTCTGCAGCAGACGAAGACACACTATACTATGCCGCACTTTCAAAAAAACTTTCTGAATTTGAAGATGTTGATTATGTTTATGAAGAAGGAAAATTCACTGTTTATTATGAATCATCAGGAGAAATGAACCAAAAGATAAGCGTTGGTCTAGAAGTTTTTTATGACGAAAAAAACAATGATCCTTATTACAAAATCACATCATGGAATCTTGCAAACATAGAACTGCCTGTTTATGAAGAAGAAAATTATGACTTATGGGAAGGAATAGAAATTAAATGAAAACCATTGATATATTTCAATTAGCTATAGAAAAAAAGGCATCCGATATTTTCATCATTGCCGGAAGGCCCTTGTCTTTTAAAATAATGGGTGACATTGTGTCTTATGACGACATTCAGCTTTCGGCCGATGACACTTATGGGATAATATATGACATATTTAAGGTTGCTAATCAGGAAAGTCTTGACGAGCTGTCAACAGAAGGAGATGTGGACTTTTCTTTTTCTCTTCCAAAGCTTGGGCGTTTCAGAGTGAGTGCATACAAGCAAAGAAACTCATTTGCTGCAGTCATAAGGGTTGTGCTGTTTGAGCTGCCGGATCCCGTCAAGCTTGGAATTCCTGATGTAGTTATGAATCTTCACTCCAAGACAAAAGGCCTTATTTTAATAACAGGCCCTGCAGGAAGCGGAAAATCTACAACTCTTGCTTGCCTCATAGACAAAATAAACACTGAACGCAACTGCCACATCATGACATTTGAAGATCCTATAGAATATATTCACAAGCACAAAAGATCAATTGTGAGCCAGAGGGAAATATCAACAGATTCCAAAAGCTATATTTCTTCACTTCGCTCTTCATTGAGACAGGCTCCGGATGTAATGCTCATTGGAGAAATGAGAGATTTAGAAACCATAGAAATAGCCCTAACAGCTGCCGAAACAGGTCACCTGGTTCTATCCACCCTTCACACTACGGGAGCCGCTAACACCATAGACAGAATAATAGATGTATTTCCTTCAAATCAGCAGCAGCAAGTAAGAATTCAGCTTTCAATGCAGCTTCAGGCAGTTATATCACAGCACTTGATTCCGTCTCCTGTACGTGGAAGAGCTGCTGCCTTTGAAGTTATGCTTTCAACAAATGCAGTATCAAATCTCATAAGAGAATCAAAGGTCCACCAGCTTAACAGCGTCATTTATTCCTCGGAAGGAAAGGGCATGAAATCCATGGACACAAGCATTTATGAGTTATACAAAAATGGCATAATTTCAAAGGAAAATGCTGTGCTTCATTCCATAGACCCTGACCTTATGCTGAAGCTTCTCAACAAGCAATAAAACTGCAAAATAAAACCCCTTTCGGGGTTTTATTAATTATAAATTTCTTATTTAATAATAAGGGCGGACACAAGATCCGCCCTTATTATTTGGAGAAAAAAAGTTTGTCATTATTCTGACCCTAAATGGGGTTTTTAATATTCAAATTGTTTTGTATAATACTTGCTGTCTATGAGCTTATTTGTATATTCCATCACTCTCGGGCTGTTGGATTGTTTTGCTGATGATGCTATTGTGCTGTCCATGAGCTTCCATTGTTCCCCGTCAAAATACATTTCATTCAATACTATCCATCCGGTTTCTTCAGTGTAAACTTCATTCCATGCATGGAATGCGCTTAAGTTTGAAGAATATCCTGTAACCAGTTTTGCAGGTATTCCTTCAGAGCGAAGCATCGACGCCATAAGTGAAGCATAATCAAAACATATTCCCTTGTTGCTTGTTAGTATATCATCTACATTTGGAAGATATCCGCTTTTAACTGTCTTAGCCTTTTCATTGTCATATGCTATGTTTGTAATAACATAATCATAAATTACATCCAGCTTTTCAAAATCTGTTGTTAAGTCCTTTGTAAGCTCATCAGCCTTCTTTGCAGCTGCTGATTCTCTTGTGAAGTTCACAAGCTGGTTTGGCACAAGAAACGGCAAATTTTTGTCCTTGAGTTTTACTTCAATTGAAACGGTCTGTTTTGCAGCATACTTCGTTCCGCTTATATTTTCAAAAACCTTCACACTGTATGTACCATCTCCCATTTGAAGAGGATATGTGTCGTAGTTTCCTTCTCCGTTTAAGTCGTATGTGTACTTGCCTTTACCCTTTTCTATTATTACCTTCAGCTTTTTAGTCGTAGGATTTAAATATTTAACTTTAATATAACCTTCTTGAGCAGCTGAAGCATCTATTTCTGATTTTGTGCTTTTATAAATGCCGTCTGCACCGAAGCAAAGAGCTGAAGAAGTCAACAACAGCATTATTAACAAGGTAAATACAGTTCTTTTTGTGCATTTAATATTTTTTAAATTTTTCATATGCTTGTCCCCCGCAAATAAAAAAACTTCGCAACGATGCGAAGCAATAGACTAAGTAATGTACCTGAGTACAGCAACTGGCTGTCATACCATTTTCATGGGTTAGACCCTATAGCTTTGCGCCATTTTCTTTAGAAAATTTTGCCTATTTAATTAAGCTCATCATATCACTTGGGATAATAATTGTCAACAAAATATTTCCAATTTTGACATAGCAGTTCTGTATCATATGAATGTTTTAATGTCACATAGATAACAACAAAACAGTCCCCTTGTCAGGCAATAAAAAAACCTCGTTTCAAACGAGGTTTTTTTATTGCGGTGAACCGCATAATTGGTGCGGATGAGAGGGTTCGAACCCCCACGCCGTGAGGCGCTAGATCCTAAGTCTAGTGCGTCTGCCAGTTCCGCCACATCCGCGCAACCAGTTGTTTGCTCAACAACAAAATTGATTATACTACTGTGAGCATGCTTTGTCAAGCATTATTTTACAAGATTTATTTTTAAATTTTACAAGCTTTTCAAAACTGTCTATTACTTCGATGTTATTGTTGAAAATTGAGGTTTGTCCTATGCATGAGCACACGCTTGTGGTGTATGCTACTGGCTTGTTGAATGCATTTGCGAACTTCACTGTATGGGATGTTCCTCCCTTCAGTCCTCCTTCTATTACTATTATTCCTTCAGACAATGCAGCAATGACTCTGTTTCTGTCTATGAATGCATTTTTCTCTGCTTTTGCATTTGGAGGAAGTTCTGACACAATAGTACCGCCATTCATCAATATCATATTGTACATTGATTTGTTATTTTTCAAAATATATAAATGACCTGCAGGAATAACAGCTATAGTCCTGCCCTTTGCTGCAAGGCAGCCGTTGTGTGCTGCTTCATCACATCCTGAAGCAAATCCGCTTACAACGCAGCATTTTTCTTCTGCAAGTTTTTCAGCAAATATGGAGCTTATTTCATACCCTTCCTGAGAAGGAGTCCTTGTTCCTACTATTGCTATATTGTAGTCATGATTGAGCAATTCAACATTTCCGTCCACATAAAGAATCAATGGTTTATCTTCAATCAGATGAAGTTTTCTGGGATATTCCTTGTCATAAATGCTAATGATTTTTATATTTGCTTTTTTGCAGCATTCAAATATAGCAGAAGCATCACTTTCCACTTTTTCCAAATCAATATTGATTTTTTTTATTCCCATGTCTTTTATAAATTTTTCAACTTCAGAAAAGTTTGTCAAATTAACTTTCTTTGCTTCCATGAATTTCAGGATTTTGCTTATAGTCTTTCTGCCTAAACCATTAACGAGCTGCAGCCTTACTATATCTTCGTTGCTTATCATCTTTGATCCCCTTGTGATTAGTTTAAATCGGAAGGCATGTTTCTTCTCCCAGTAAGTTACCATTATATATGTTTTTACATTTTAACACAATATTCAACAAAAAAAAACTCTTCTTTATGGAAGAAGAGTTAAGAAAATTTAATTATTTATCCAATTGTTACTAAAGGTTCTCCCGTGCTCACTGTTGAAGACTTGGAAGTATGGATTTTATTAACAACTCCATCCTTTGGAGACACAATTTCATTTTCCATTTTCATCGCTTCAAGTATCAGAATAAGTTCTCCTGCCTTTACAGCCTGACCTTCTGTAACCTTTATATCAAGAATTGTACCAGGCATAGGAGCTGTCAAAAGCTCTCCTGGAACAGGTGATTCAGGTGCCTTGGGAGCTGGTGCCGTCTTTGGTTCCAAAGACTTTGGAGCCGGTGCAGATGATGCTGGTGCTGGTGTTGCCTGTACTGCCGGTGATTGTTGTACAGGAGCATATGTGAATCCACCCTGTCCTGCTCCTACTTCTTCTACTTCTACAGCATATGATTTGCCGTTTACTGTCACATTAAATTTTTTCATTCTATTCCTCCGTATTATCTCATTAACTTCATTCTTCCTGCCACTGCCCATATTGGATCCATTTCAGGTGTTCTTTTTATATTTCTTACTATGAACTTATCCGTTGAAGATTCAAGAATAACTGCTATGGCAGCTGTTATTGCTGCCACTGTTTCTTCCTCTTCATCCATTGATGCAAGCACCGAAGCTATAACTGCTGCAATTTCATCTTCGTCATCTTCAATAATTTCTTCATTAAATTTTTTTACTTCTGTATCTTTTTTATGTTTGAAAAAACTGTTTATAAAATTCATACATGCCCCCTTACAGAGGAATATTGCCATGTTTTTTTACAGGTCTTAATTCTCTTTTGCCTGACAACATGTCAAATGCGCTTATTATTCTTTTTCTTGTTTCTGATGGCTCTATTACCTGGTCCACGTAGCCTCTTGCTGCTGCCGTGTACGGATTTGCCACTGTATTTCTGTATTCCTCTATTTTTTCCTTACGTTTTGCGTTCTGGTCTTCAGCCTCAGCTATTTCATTTTTAAATATTATGTTTGCTGCTCCGTCCGGTCCCATTACTGCTATTTCTGCTGTTGGCCATGCAAGCACCATGTCGGCTCCAAGTTCCTTGTTGCACATTGCTATGTATGACCCGCCGTATGCTTTTCTTGTTATTACTGTTACCTTTGGTACTGTTGCTTCTGAATACGCATAGAGCATTTTTGCTCCATGTCTTATTATTCCTCCGTATTCCTGATGTGTTCCCGGCAAAAATCCCGGTACATCCATCAGTGTAAGAAG
>NZ_VLKH01000020.1 GCF_007830175.1 Sedimentibacter saalensis
CTTGATTTGGTGAAGCGCTACGCAACCCATGACTATGACAGCGTGCTTAGTATGTACTATGCCAAAGCAAGGTTCTATGATGCGCAAAACAGAAGATTTGATTCAATTGATCCAATTTTAGACGGAAGTAAATATGACATTACAGACTATGCTAAAAACCCTGTACAGCTTGTGCAGTACCTATATGTAAGGAATAACCCAGTTGTTTATATAGATCCACATGGAGAGTACTATATACAGATGTATTTAAAAGCAAATGAAATTCCTGGAAAACCTTGGGGTGCTGGAGTTACAGTGGAAGGATATAGTGCAGTCCCAGAAACTGATGGAAGTGCGTTAATTAAAACCTTGATACAGTCTGCTCCGTTTGGAGCGGGTGATCTTCTGTTGAAGTGGTATGCAGATAATACATATGTAGGCGGTAATTCAATGCATGATGTTGATTTTAGTGTTTTAATGGCTGGTTTATATGAGGACATGCTTATAGATGAAGGGTTTGAGGTAATTGCTAAAAAATTTGGACAAGATATAAGCGGATTATATACTGTTTATGACACAATCATGACGTTTGATGAAAACATAAGAATACCAATGATGGATAAGGAAGTTTTCAAATTGTTGAACTTATCAGGTATAAATTTGATAAGGTCAAGTGTAGAAGAAGTCGAGTATATAATGGATAGGAGCTATGTATTCACAAACAAAATAGAAAAATATGTATTTGGACGTATGTGGAATATAAAACCCGGTGCAGGTATTTATAAAAACTTAGCTTCACCTACATTTTTAGATATGGATATATTGATTTTAAATTCTAAAAATAAGGAAAAGACTATAAAGTATTATGTAGATAAATATTACTCGATTTTATATTGCTATGGGAGGTATGAATATAATGAAGAAGAAAGATATTAAGAAACGAATTTGATAATTATCTTAGAAACTATGAACAAAGAATTAATAATCTGACAAGTTTAATGAAAGAATTTGTTGAACCAAGAATCAAGTAAACAAAATTTATCAAGATGGAGTTAATGAAAGTTGGCTTTATATTATAATAAAAATTGAATGTTGTGCTGACTTTCATTAATCCATTAAGGCTTTTATTGAAAGGAAAATATTATGGGAAAAAAATCACTGATTAGCTTAACTATAGTTTTATTGACATCTTTAACGGCAGTAAGTTTATACGATGAGAGAGATGAAATACAAATTGATATAGTAAATGAGGTTGAGCAAATTAATGGAATAATTGCTTTGGACATTTTAAACCCGGTACAACTTAATGAAAATGATTTTTTATATTTTGAGAGAGAATATGATAATCCAGATATTAAATTCTTAATATATAGAGCAAATATAGATAATTATAAAATAAATTTATTAAAAGAAGTCTCAGAGAAGTATAAATTTGTGACTGCCTTATATTATTCTGACAAAGATAAAAAAACATATATGGGAGCATACGGAGAATTCCCTAATAAAGATCAAAAGGAGATGCCGAGCAGTTATCTTGTTAGATTTAATGCAGATATGGAGATAGAGCAGGCTGTAAGGGTTGAGTGTGATATTAATAATTTTTATGAAGTTGGAGATAAGATATATGCTGAATGTAATTCGGAACACTTCTTTCGCAGAAACGAAAATATGACTAAAACTATGCATGAAATAGATAAGGAAAACTTTGGTCTTAAGAAGGAGAAATCTGAATATGTAATTTATGAATCTTATGAGATGAAAAACGGAAATGACGTAATAATAAAAGTAAAAAATGAAGATGTAATTAAACTTATAGCAAATAGGGATGCGGTTGATGTTATTGTTGAAATTATAGATAAGAATGAAGCAGTATTGAGCAACGATGTAGTGAAGGATGTTTATCCTTTTGATATCATGTTCGTAGAATTACCAAACGAAGATATAGTTTTTAAGTTGCAGGATAGTAAAAAGGATCAAATATATTTATATCATAAAAAGGATGATGATAAATATGAACTTATTCATAAAAAAGGAGTGAAAATTCCACCAAGTCATAATTTTTTTGGAGTAGTGAAGAATGGAAATAATATAGGAGTTTTAGTAAGCGAAAAAAATTTATATGAAGGAAAAAATGAAATATGGTTGTTTGATGAAAATTTAGAAAAATTAATAAAAAAATATGAAATTAAAAATTTGATTGGAAATACTTTTGCAGATAGGATTGAAATAGACGGAGATAAGAATAAGATAATTCTACATAATAACTCCTATTTAAAAATAGGAGAAATAAACTTCATAGAATAATAAGGTTCGATTAAGGTTTATGTCCTTCTGGATACTGAAAAAAATAGTATGAATGTAGAACTAACAGGTACAGCGGTTGTATAGACTATTTGAATGAAAGCACAAATTTAGAAGGAATAAAATCAAATACTACAAAGGTTAGAAATGATCCCTGTATTAGAAATAACCCACAATGCAGTACTGAAATGCGGTCAGAGAGAGCTCGACCTTGTGAAAAACTACACGGGACACGAGTATGACCAGGTAATAGGGCAGTACTATGCAAAGAACAGGATGTACAACCCTGCAAACAGGCGCTTCACCCAGATAGACCCAATAAAGAACGGATACAACTGGTATGCATATGTAGGGAATAATCCGGTGAATTACATTGACCCGTTGGGGTATAAACAATTACTTCCGCTGTCTATAATAGAAAAATTTGGCGGAACAGTTACATATAGAAATGAAAAGGACGAATTCGGAGACACCATTTATAAAGCCGTAGCAGTATTGGGAGAAAAAAAAGAAACATTCTATGTTTACCCAAATAAAAAATATTACAAAGGCAAAAGTCATTGTAATGAAATGTACGGTAGTAAAATGAAGGTTCCTGTAGGTGAGATAAATGCATTGCTTGGAGATGCTTTCATAGATACGAATCAGTACAGGCAGGTTATATCCATTTTACTGGGAGTGAATCCATTGACAGGCACCTATAAGGATGCACAGGAAGCATTAACAGGACAAGATATTATAACAGGCAAAAACCTTAGCGGATTTGAAAGAGCATTTGCTGTAGCAGCTATAATAAATCCGTTTGGGGGTAAAGAGCAAGTAAAGATTGTAGCAGATATGGGAGACGATATCTTTATAGAGCTTGTGTTTGATGTTGGCAAGGTAGCAGACAACCCGGAATTAGCCGACGCATTTTTGGATGTTGTAAAAAAATACGGCAGCAATGCAGATTATGATGAGCTTGTAGATATACTGAAGAAATATGGTGCTTATGCGGATGAACTAGCTGAGGGTGCGGGTAAACTTTCCGGTAAATGGACTACAGTAAATGAAAGTATGAGCGATGCTTCAAGAGCTTATCAAAGACAAATAACAGGAACTGATGAGGTATGGCTACAGAATGGCGTTAAATATGACGGTATGAGTAACGGGACACTTGTTGAAGTTAAAGGTAGTTATGCCAACTTCGTAGACAAAAACACTGGAACATTTAAAGATTGGTTCACGGGCCAGCAAGGTTTAATAGATCAAGCTAATAGGCAGTTATAGGCGTCGGAAGGTGCAGCTATAAACTGGTATTTCTCGGATACAGCATCTATGAATGCTACGAAAAGCTTATTTTCTGAAAACCGCATAAAAGGAATTAACTTCATTTACCAGCCAATAAAGTAAAACTGATGGAGGGAATATATGCTACAAGTACATTCAATAATTTTGTGGGCAAACGCTAAAAATGACGAATTCAAGACATCTGTAGATCGTGCTTATGCTTTAATTATGGCTTTAAAAGAATTTGGGACTGAATTAAGCCCAAACTACTTAACAGCCAAACGTAAAAAGGATGCTAAACCATTTGATTACACTTATGAAACGCTGGAAGAACTTATCCGCAAAGGCGTTAATAAAGAGGGAAAAACTGTATTTGCTGATTTAGGTTATTCGGTTAGCTTTTTTTCCTCACTTGTTGAACAGGATTCTGCTGGAATCAAATTTCATGTTGGAACGAGCAACCCTAAATTTATAGACACTTTTATTATCCATTTACCTCAAACATGTCCGATTTATACAGACACGACAATTGGCGAGCGGTTAATTAACTTATTTAAAAAATGTGTAGATATTTTTGACCCATTCTGGGGGTGTCTCGGTAATGGGGTCAACGCAAGGCGATATGACGGTTATTGGGGTGATACATTGCCAACGTCTACCCACTGGATAAATTACTTTGGTGAAAGTGTCACAAAACAGCTTAGTGTTACAAGAATAGAAAAATGTCCCATATACAAAGTTGAAAAGTTAAGTAAAGGATATTTCTTACAGCTAAAAACTACACCGATAGATGATACAAATGAAGGAGATATAAAAATACAGGCAAACGCTAATAAATATTTTGGATTTTAAACTCCACAGCCCGCATTGCGGGCTGATGTAAGCCGTGTAGGAGAAGCTCTGCGACCCCGGCACTTTAACCTGCATGTTTTTCGACCCAATGGTTCACCAGTGATTTAAGGGATGAAGGCATATTTTGGGGCTGCATTTTGAAGGAAAATACTCTTTCACAGAAAGCCGTCAAATCCGGTTTCATTTTTGCCGAAGGGCCAAACACCTTATGGCGATAACTAAAGCGCGATACAGGGGTACACGATGGCTCACGGCGTTAAACATTTGAGTACCGGATAACGAGTATATTTATGAAAATGTAACGCACAGATTCTGTAGACTGTCGGTAACGAACGAACATATAAATCGGCTTGTACCCCATGGTTCATAGTGAACCATGGATTTACATAAAATCTGTTTTATGGTAAAATTTGCGCCAGAGGGGGTATAAGGGGGGTAAAGCTTATATTTCTGTTCCCCCTCTTTTTCTTTTCTGCAGTTGACAGTTTTGATACAAGCGCAGAAATGACTTGCAATCCTTTTCAGACAGAGTTAACATCACACACCAAAGCAAATAACCTGTTTGAAACTGTGAGTTTTGTGGTAAATAAGCTGTCGCGCCCTTGCGGACGAGTAAAATCGTTAACGCTAAAATCTGAGGTTGCCGGTGCCGGGAGCTTGCAATGAAAAGGACGTATTCGGAAATACCATTTATAAAGCTGTAGCAGTAATGGATAAAAATGAAAAAACTGAAAAAACCGAAAAACCTTTTATGTTTACCCCAAGAACAAATATTATAATGATATGAGTCATTGTAATGAAGAGCGTGGCAATGAAATATTTGTTCCCAAAGGGAAAATATATGAATTACTTGGAGATAAATTTATAGATTTAAATCAGTACAAACAATTTTGGTCAACAGTACTTGGAGTATTTCCACCAACAGGCACTTACAAGGATTTTCAGGAAGCAATAACGGGATATGACATAATAACCTCCAAAATGAAAGAGCATTTGCTGTAGCAGCTATAATAAATCCGTTTGGGGGTAAAGAGCAAGTAAAGATTGTAGCAGATATGGGAGACGATATCTTTATAGAGCTTGTGTTTGATGTTGGCAAGGTAGCAGACAACCCGGAATTAGCCGACGCATTTTTGGACGTTGTAAAAACAGCAACTGAATTTAACGGAACCAAAGTCTACCAAAGAACAGATTTAATAGATCCTACTGCTATCGATAAAATGGGTAGAACTAATTTGCAGAGGATGGAACAAGGGCTTGCCCCACTTAGTCCAGATGGAAAATCAATTAATCTACATCATATGATTCAAACAAATGATAGTGCAATTGCAGAAGTAACTGCAACATTCCATCATACTAACAGCAAAGTTATCCACATAAACCCTAACACTGTGCCGTCAGGAATTAACAGGTATGAATTTGATGCATGGAGAAAAGCTTATTGGATTAATAGAGCAAATGATTTCAAATAGCTAGGAGGGCATAAATGATAAGAAATTTTGAAGAAGCATTAGAATTGTTGAAAAATGATAAATCTGGGAAAGCATTTTTTTCAGGTTCTAAAAGTGAGGAATTATTATCAAAAGCAGAAGAAGCTTTATCACTGAAGTTTTCACCTATGTATCGAAAATTTCTCAGTGAATTTGGAGCAGGAAGCTATGGGTCGGTTGAGTTTTTAGATTTAATTGATGAAGACTTTGAAGATTCCTGTGTTCCAGATGAAATTTGGTACACTTTGAACGAGAGACAATCATCAAATCTACCAAATAATCTCGTAGTAATTTATGAAACAGGTGATGGAGACTTATATTGCCAAGACTATAACAATATTGATGCAACTGAGCCTAAAATAGTGGCATATTCACCTGGGGTTAGTTACCCAAACCAGATGTATAAAGTTGTAGCGCAAAGTTTTGGTGCTTTCTTAACAGAAAAATTGAATTCTGTAATCTAGTGAAATAGTGTTGTTATGATCCTCCTATGTATAGCTGGTGAAATTGCTTGAAATGGCGGTTATAAAGTACTGTAGACTACCTACATAACACTCAAAGGGTCATTTCGACCACGTCATAAGCATCTTTCAATCGTCGGCTGTTGCCGGCGATTGTGCTATGGCGCAGGCGCAAGGCGACCACGTGCCTTTATCTTGCACCAAAATCATATTTTCAAAAGGCAGTGGTTTTGACTGAAAAAGGCGAAGCGGAACACTCGCTAAATTCGCTCGAAAAAATATCTATGACCTTTTGGGCAACCTGACGTCAGTAACAGAAACCGACGGACGTACAACCCGCTATACCTATGATGGCATGAACCGTATTTCTAAGATGGAATATCCTCACGGCTGGGTTGAAGATTATCAATATGACTCCGTAGGCCATCTTTTGAATGTAACAGACACAGACCCGTCAAACAATGACATGAAGCAGCAGAAGCATGCTTATACCTACGACGACTGCGGCAATATGACATATGAATACATGCGTGGAAATGGTATAGGAGAGGCAACAGTTGAAAATACCTACACCTATGACGCATTGCACCGCGTAACATCAGCACACGAGAACTACGGAAACAAGACACGAACATATCAGTATGATTCTTTGGGTAACCTGACTTATGAAACCGAGCTTGGAAACAAGTCCATAGACTACAAATTTAATAATCTGAACCAGATTACCAAAAAGTCTGAGGACAGATGGAATACACAGAGTGATTTCACATACGACAGGCGCGGTAACCTCATTCAGGAAACCTACACCAAGAACAGTAAGATTTCTGTCACCGGAGAGTATACCTACGACGAGACAAACAAAATGGTGCTTGGGGTAAATGAGCTGGGAGAAAGCAGTGCATACCTGTACAACAGTCTGGGTGCCCTTGTTGAGAATACATGGATCATTAAAAAGAATGCTTACGGCTACCATGACGTATCTGCTCTGACAAACATGGTAGCGGGAGAGGTCGTTGTAGA
>NZ_VLKH01000021.1 GCF_007830175.1 Sedimentibacter saalensis
TGAAAATCCAGAGAATGTGCTTTCAACTATGAATGCTGAAATGCCTTTTGTTCCTTGTGATTTGTCAGTCATTGCCATAACTATATAAACATCTGCATAAGATGCATTAGTTATAAATATTTTGCTTCCGTTTAAAATGTAGTTGTCTCCGTCAAGAACTGCTTTTGTCTGCTGTCCTGCAGCATCAGTTCCTGCTCCAGGTTCTGTAAGACCGAATGCGCCTATCCATTCACCTGATGCAATTTTAGTCAAATATTTTTGTTTTTGTTCTTCTGTTCCAAATTCCAACAGTGGTGAACCACATAATGATGTGTGTGCAGATACGATAACGCCTGTAGTAGCGCATACTTTTGACAATTCTTCAACTGCCATTGCATAAGTTAAATAGTCGCATCCCTGTCCGCCGTATTGTTTTGGAAATGGAATTCCCATGAAACCATATTTCTGCATTTTTTCAACAGTTTCAAGTGGAAATCTTTCTTGTTCGTCAATTTCTTGTGCCAATGGCTCCACTTCGTTGACAGCAAAACTTCTGAAAAGCTGTCTTGCCATTTCGTGTTCCTTGCTTAATTGAAATTTCATATTTCACTCCTATTTTATATGCGGTATTATAGTAAAATTTTTTATATAATTGCACATGCCTGTTAAATTTTTCCCTTATTATGCCCTATTTTAAAAGAAGGAGTTATCTCCTGAATAATGCCGGAGATAACCCTTGACATGAATCAAATAAAATTATTAAATCTGTTTTCTGTCAATTAATTATTACAAGCCTAATGCAATAACTGCTGCGGTACATACTATTGTAAAAATAAAAGGTACTAATACTGTAGTAACAAATACAAATCTATAACCTTGTTTATGATTCAGTCCCAGCCAGCTGAACATTAAGAACAGCCCGCTTGAATGAGGAAGAGTGTCCAGGCTGCCTGCAGCTATGGAAGTCAGTCTGTGCATATAATCCATGTTTGCACCGCTTGCAATGAATTGCTGAGCGAATGTTTCCATAGTGATTCTCACACCGCCTGATGAAGAACCTGTGATACCTGAAATAATTGCAGTTGCTGTTACACCTGTTATATAAGGGTTCATGTTGAATCCGTTAATCCATGCAACAACATTTTGGAATGCAGGGGAATTTTGAACAAGTCCTCCAAATGCAACTACTGCACATGGTCCCGCAATGGCTCCTATTGCTCCACCCAGGCCTTTGTTTAATAATTCTTTTTTATCCTTGATTCTATCCCAGTTAAATATCATGGCAATTGCTGAAGCAACAGTCATGGCTAATACTATTGATGCTGCTGATGGCATAACTTTTCTGAGTCCTACAATCATAGCTACAACAACTATCAATGGTATAAAAGATTTAGTTGCTGATGGAAGCTGGCTTCTATCAATTTGATACATTGTATGATCAGTACCTTCAATGTACGTAAAATGTTCCCCAGCTGCTCTGAGTCTTTTTTCTTCCCATTTTAAATATGCATACTCCACAACAAACATTAATAGTCCAACAATTATACTGAATACCGGAGCTGCTGTAAGTGTTGTACCTAAATAAGTTGTGGGAACAACATTTGTTAATTGAGGTGAACCAGGCAGTACAGTCATTGTATATGCAGCTGAACCTGCAAGCAATGGTCCCATAGCAAGACGCCTTGGTATGTCAGCTTCTTTAAACAATACCATTATTATTGGGCTCACTGCAAATACAACAACAAATAAGCTGATACCCCCATATGTCAATGCAGATGTTGCAAGAAGAACAACAAGCATTGCTCTTCCTTTTCCAAACCAATCTATGAACTTATAACCAATTGATATTGCTGAACCTGTGTCTTCCATTAATTTTGCATATAATGCTGAGGAAGCAAATATCAAAAAGTATGATTTGAAAAATCCAATATATCCATTCATGTAAAATTCAGAAAAAGATTCCCATAAATTCATTCCGTTTGACACTATTACCACTAATCCTGCTGCAATAGTAAGCGGCAATGCACCCACACCCTTGTATGCCAGAAAAGCAAGAATACCAATTGCTACTAATAAACCAATTATTCCAATCATATTAGACCTCTTTTCAAATTTTATAGTAACTTAAAGTAAATTTCATTTATTATTTAATTATGCTTTAAAATCAGGTATGTCGAAAAATTTAAGGTTATCCATGCTCAATGGAAGTTCTTTGTTTTCTATTCCTTTAATAACCTTAACAGCAATATCATTAAATGGAGTAGGAATTCCATATTTCTTTCCTTGCTCAACCACAAATCCATTGATCATATCTACTTCTGTCTTTTTACCCTTTTCCAAATCCTGAAGCATGCTGGCTTTTGCTGTTCTCTTATCAGCATAGAACTTTCTGAAACATCTCTGAGACAGTTCATAGTCATCATAAGTTGCTGTCCATCCCCAGTCTTTCATATCCATTCCCATAACATCTTCAAATTTCACTCCTGCTGCTGTACAAACTTCTATAATTTCGCTTGCAATTAATCCTAAACATGCACTTGCCTTTAAATTGTTGAGAACATCTCCGAATACAGAGCCTGTAACTGCAGACATGCCGCTCATACAGCTGTTCAATATCAATTTAGACCAACGAGCTCCCATTAAATTTTCTACTATACATACAGGACCCATATGTTCAAGAACTGCTGCTACTTTTTGAATTCTATCTGTTATTTTACCGTCAATTTCACCTATGTCAAACAAATTGTCTCCACATGTAACATCCTGAGTTACTTCAGAAACCCCTGGGCTTATAAATGTTGCACCCCAAAGCACAGTACCACCTACTGTTCTGTTGCCTCCTATATACTCTGATACGCTGTATTCTGGAACACCGTTTTGCAATGTGCATACAATACTGTCTTCATTAAGGAAATTTTTAAGTTTCGGAAGAGCTTCTGCATTTGATGTTTGTTTAGTAAACACAAACACTATATCATATTTTCCTTCCATTTGTTCCGGTAAAATTGCTTTAACCGGCACTGTCATATCAACACATCCGATTATGTGTGCTCCTTTTTCGTTTAGAGCCTTTACATGCTCTGCATAGCTGTCAATCAACACAACTTCAAGCCCATTCTTGTTTAAAAAGGCTCCTAATACAGTTCCCATTGCTCCTGAACCAAAAATTGCTATTCTCATTATACTATCCTCCTATAAATTTTAGGCTTAATTTCTTAGCCACCGTATGTAGAGCAATAATCATGCCAACAACTAAACTCGTGCATTTTGCTCATTTTCAAAAAAAGAAGCATTAATATTGTTTAGAAAATCTACACTTTTAACATTTTTTTGATTTGATTTTCTACACATTTTCATTTTACTTTTCAGATTTCCGAGTAATTTAGTCAAAAAACATGTTGGCATAAAGATTGCTATATTAATTACAGTTTTAACAAAAAAAACATTATCATGGAGGATATAATGAGTGATTTAAAAAAGAAAAGAGTAATTTCAGTAGCTATAACAGGATCATGGCCTACAAGGGAAGATAATCCTAACCTATCAATAACACCGCAGGAAATTGCGGATGATGTATATGAATCATGGAAGGCCGGTGCTGCTATAGCACATATACATGTGAGAAATGATGATGGTTCACCATCTACAGATTATGCAAAATACAAGGAAACAATTGACTTAATACGTGCCAAAAAAGATTGCGACATCTGCATCAACATTACAAGTTCAGGAAGTGTAGGCTTTGGTGATGAAGAGAGAATATACCCTCTGCAGCAGCTTCTGCCTGAAATGGCTTCTTACGATGCAGGTACATTAAACTGGCAGCATAGAACTATTTTCGAAAATCATCCCAGATTTTTGGAAAAGTTAGGACTGGCACTGCAAGAATCAAATATCAAACCTGAAATTGAAATATTTGATGGAGGAATGGTTCATAATGCTTTATATTATTTGAAAAAAGGCATTCTGAAGGCACCTCTTCACTTCCAGTTTGTGCTTGGAGCTCCTGGTGGTCTGCCTAATACAATCGAAAATCTTGTTTTCTTAAAAAGCTTAATCCCTGAAGGTTCAACATGGTCAGGATGCGGTATTGGAAGCGGTCACATGCCTATAATGATGGCAACAATTGCCATGGGAGGACATCTTAGAGTAGGAATGGAAGACAACGTAATGTATAAAAAAGGAGTACCTGCTGAATCTAATGCACAGTTTGTGGCAAGAGCAAAGAGACTGCTTGAGGAAGCTGATTTACAAGCTGCTACTCCTGATGAAGCTCGTCAGATTTATGGACTTACAAGAAAGGTATTTTAAATGTTAGGTTTAAAGATTAACCAGTTGGCGGTTGGACAAAAAGCATCCTTCACAAAAACAATTACAGAAACTGATGTTTATTTATTTGCCGGAATCAGCGGAGACATAAATCCTGCGCATTTAAATGAAAGCTATGCAAAAGACACATTTTTCAAAGGAAGAATTGCACACGGAATGTTGTCTGCTTCTTTAATATCTGCAGTCATAGGTGTACAGCTTCCGGGACCGGGTACTATATATTCTTCACAGACGCTGAAATTTTTAGCTCCCGTTCGATTTGGCGACACAATCACTGCAACTGTAGAAATAACTGAAATATTTCCTGATAAAAATAGGGTTGCTCTGAAAACTTATTGCACAAACCAGGACGGTACTGTTGTTACAACAGGTGAAGCACTTGTTCTTCCACATAAATAAATAGCAGTTTAAAATAATTACAAAAAGATATTGCCAAACTTCTATTAATTTTTGGAATATCTTTTTTATATGGAACCGTATAAAAAGATATGCTATAATTATTATGCTGTTCAGGAGGATAATGATGCAAAAAAATAAAGATGAAAAACTTCAAAGTATATTGAATAAAGCTCTTAGATGTATGTATTATGCTATCATTACCGATGAAGCGGGAATTGTAGTTTTCATAAGTAAAAATTATCAGGAATTGCTTAATATTAAAGAAGAAGACTTCCTAGGTAAACCTATTCAAGATATTATACCTAATTCTGAAATTCCTCGAATCATCATGACTAGAAAGGAAGACATAGGGCACTTATTTACACTTAAAAACGGCCAGACTGTTGTGTGCAACAGAATTCCAATTATCGAAAACGACATACTTTATGGCGTAATAAGTACAGCTACATTCTATAACTTAAATGAAGTTTCAATATTAAACCAACAAATTAAAGAACTGCAAAAAGAAAATCTGGAGTATAAGAAAAAAATATCAGAATTGTCGGGTAGATCTCAAAAACCCATAAACAATATAGTAAGCGACTCCAAATCAATCATGATAATTAAAGATACAATTGAAAGATTTGCAAAATCAGATTTGACATTTTTAATTACAGGAGAAACAGGAACCGGAAAAGAGGTTTTTTCCAATGCCGTTCATGAGTTGAGCAACAGGCGAAACAATAATTTTGTAAAAATAAACTGTGCTGCCATTCCAAAAGACTTGTTGGAATCGGAACTTTTTGGTTATGAGCCCGGATCATTTTCAGGCGCTTCCAAGGAAGGCAAAATAGGAAAGTTTGAACTTGCAAATCAAGGAACTATACTTCTTGATGAAATCGGTGAAATGCCTTTAAGCCTTCAGTCTAAACTTCTGAGAGTTCTGCAGGAAGGTGAACTGGAGAGAGTAGGCGGTTTAAAAACAATAAAAATTGATGTGCGTGTCATTTGCTGCACAAATCAAAACATTGAAGAACAAGTGGAAAAAGGATTGTTCAGAAGGGACTTATTTTACAGAATAAATGTTGTAGAAATCAATATTCCGCCCCTTAGAGAACGCCCTGAAGACATTCCTCTTCTGTGCAAATATTTTATTGAAGAATTTAATAAATCACACGGACTAGAAATAACATATATTAAAAATGATGTTTATGCTCTGTTTTATCAGTATTCATGGACAGGAAACGTGAGAGAATTAAAGCATGTCATTGAGCGTGCCTGCATAGCTGCAGGAAAAGGTTCATTGCAATTAGAACACTTTGATTTCTTATTGTCAAGAATGTATAAAAAAAACGAAGAAACCAGGCAATTATTAAACACCAGCTCTCTCAATGATGTCACTGCTGAAATTGAAAAAGAAAAAATCATTAAGACGCTTATTGAAGCAAAGGGCAATAAATCTAATGCTGCAAAGTTGTTAGGCATTGACCGCAGCAGCCTGTATAACAAATTAAAGAAATATGGGATTGATATATAGCTTAAAAAGAAAAAATGGTGAACAGGATTTCTGTTCACCATTTTGTTATTTATCTTCTTTGCTCTTTTCTTGTTTCAGCTGTTCAATAAGAAGAGGAACTATTTTGAAAATATCTCCTACTATTCCAACATCAGCCACATCAAATATAGGAGCTGATGCATCCTTGTTGATTGCTATGATGTAATCAGATTCTTCCATTCCGGCCAAGTGCTG
>NZ_VLKH01000022.1 GCF_007830175.1 Sedimentibacter saalensis
CCGTCACCAAAACAGAATGAACATGGAACCCATCCTACGCCGCCACATTTAGGACATTTAACTTCTGCATAGCTGCCATATCCTCCGTAAGGATCAGTATAATGAAGCGTTGTTTTAAATATATTGTACCAAATGTTTCCTAATAAATCCATCGCCAATTATTTTCTTAGCGCGAATATTAATCTGCTGATATTAATTTCCTCCTTAAAATCAGCATAGTATGATCTCATGGCCTTTACAGAAAACAGAAAGTTCTATTTGATGACCAGCTTACCTTTTCCATATTACTTATTTTCATCTGCAATTCTTTTCAATTTTTTAACATCTACAATATGATAGCCTTGTGGAGTTTTTTCCAATATCCCTGTTTTAACAAAACATGCCAATACATAAAGCAGGTGCCTATAAGTAACTCCTAAAAATTCTGCCACTTCCGTATGCCTCTCCCGATAGTAACCGTTTGTAGCTGTAAGCAAGATAAAGGTCGCAAGGCGAACATCCAAGGCATAGGACTGGTTTCTTGAATAATTATAGGAATTACCTATAGCTTTTTTGCCAAGTAACACACAAAGATATCTCAAAAATGTTGTATCATTGAGAAGCTTTTCTTTACAGCTTGTGATTCGAACAGCAAAGCAGGTGCATGCTGTAATTGCCTTTACACCGTTTGATGTCACCTGCGCTTCAATTAATTCCATCTCACCAATAAAGCACGGTGCACTTAAAAAATTAATCAATGAGATTCTTCCATTGTCATGTGACAAGAACAGCTTGGCTCGACCATCAACTAGGTAATACAGAAACTCAGGTTCGTCGCCTTCCTTTAGGATTAAATCTCCTGGTTCAAACTGTACAACTGTGATGTATGGCCGGATATCAAATCCAAAATAATCGGAAAGAGGAAACTGATTGTAGTATTCCTCAATCTGGTTTTTATCCTTTATATGTTTCATAATACTATTTTCTCCTTAAGAGCAGTATGAGAAATCTCATACCATTATAGCAAATATTTAAGATATAATCATTACAAAAAGAGGTGATTTGAAATGATACAGAAAAATTATTGGGATGATGTTTCAGAGACAAAGCAGTTTACAACACCTTTTCAATCAAGTGAATTCCGAAAATACATCACTATGGAATATACGGTGCTTGATGTTGGCTGTGGCTATGGTCGAACTTTAGATGAACTATATCAGATGGGCTATCGTAATTTGATTGGAATTGATTTCTCCGAGGGCATGATTCAGCGTGGAGCAAGACAGTTTCCACACCTCGATTTACGTGTAAAAAAAGAGGCTTCCATTGATCTGCCAGATAACAGCATTGATGCAGTTATCCTTTTTGCTGTGCTGACTTGCATTCATAATAATGAGGAACAAAAAGCTCTGATTACCGAAATCAGGCGTGTCTTAAAGAAGGATGGTATTTTATATATGAATGACTTTCTCTTGAATACAGATGAACGCAATGCAGCTCGTTATCAAAAATTTCAAGAGAAATATGGCAATTATGGTGTATTTGAATTACCAGAAGGTGCTGTCTGCCGCCATCACTCTGAAGAGTGGGTCAATGAGCTTTTAGTTGATTTTAACACATTGCAATATGAACACTTGACATTCACTACCATGAATGGACACATATCTAATGGTTTTTATTTTATAGGACAAAACATAAAATGAGTAACAAAGGGAGCAATCAAAATCGACTGTTCCCTTTCACTTGCTATATTTATTTAATTCTCAACTTAACCTTGCCTACAACTAATCGGGCAACTTACTTATAACCTTTGATGTAGTATATGATTCTAAATAATTTAATGGACAAATCTATTAACTTAAATTAACACTAAAGATTTGCCCAAATATTTCATACTTATTGAATTGTAAGTCAAAAGAACATATTTTAAAGCAATGCTCCTCTTCGAGTTGTGTGTGCCACAGATAACCGAACACTATAGCTCTTATTTACCTTTTGCTCTGACGTATTCAATTGCCTCTTTACCGGTTATGTGCTCCACATCAATTGCAAAAATATAAGATTGCATGCATCCCATTATTTCCTTAAGTTTGGCCTCTTCAGGTTGATCCCCTGAATATTTTTCAACTAAAGCTTTAAAAGCTTCAATACGTTCATCACCTTCTGCAATTCTTGCTTTTCCAAAGGCTATAACACTGCGAAAATATGAAGTATATTCTTTGCTTACTATGGTATCTTCGTCTATTACTGAAAAAGACACCTT
>NZ_VLKH01000023.1 GCF_007830175.1 Sedimentibacter saalensis
GAACATGGACCTAGTGCATTTGAAACATCAAATAGAAATAGTTCATATAGCAAAGAATTTAAATTGTCAGTAGTTGAAGAATATGTAATAGGTAATATTTCAATACCTGACTTAGCAGCTAAATATAATATTGATTATTCTGTTGTGAGAACCTGGATTAATAAGTGGTATAATGGTATAGAAAACAATGATTATGATCCTAAGGGAGATGTCTATACCATGAAATCTAGAAAAACTACATTTGAAGAACGATTAGAAATAGTAAAATACGCTATTGAAAATGATATGTGCTACAAAAATGCAGCTGATAAGTATACAATTACGTATGCACTTGTATATAAATGGACAAGAGCATACATAGACAAAGGACCAGAAGCACTAAAATATGAAAAACGTGGGCCAAAGAAAAAATCTGAAATTGATGAAAGTAATTTAACTGAAATTGATAGATTAAAACTTGAACTTGAAAAAGAAAAAGCATTAAGAAAAAGAAGAGAATTTGAACTTGAAGTTCTTAAAAAAAAAGAGGTATTCGAAAAGGAACTTCGCTTTCGAAAGTAAGACTCCAAACAGCCTATAAAACAATAGATTTTCTTAAGGATAAAGGCTATCCAGTAACCCAGATATGTGAAGTACTAAAAGTTTCAAGAAGTGGATACTACAAACATAAAAATAGAGTCAAACCTGAAAAAGAAAAGCAAGATGAATTGTTATGTTCACTAATTAATGAATATCATTCAACATTTGATGGAATTTTAGGGTATAGAAGAATGACTATTTTCATTAACAAACTAAATCACAAATCATTCTCTGAAGGATATATACATAGATTAATGAATATTTCAGGAGTTACAGCTAGAATTAGACGAAAGAAAGTTAATCGTAAAAGAGTAAAACCAGAGTATACAAAAGAAAATATTCTATCAAGAGATTTTACAGCTAAGGCTCCTAATGAAAAATGGCTTACTGATGTAACTGAATTCTCTATTCCTGGGGATGATAAAAAGCTTTATTTAAGCCCAATAATGGATCTCTATGATAATTGTATAATAGAATATAATTTATCCTTTAAGAACAATAATCTTCTTGTATTTAAAATGTTTGATAAAGCGACACAAAAAAACCCTTGTGTAAAACCCATATTTCACAGCGATAGAGGGTTCCAATATACAGGGAATACCTTCAAAAGAAAGATTGAAGAAGCTGGAATGATTCAAAGTATGTCTAGAGTTGGAAAATGCATAGATAATGGACCTATGGAAGGATTTTTTGGCATATTAAAAACTGAGATGTTTTATGGGAAAAAGTTCAAAACACTTGAAGAATTAAAGGAGAAAATAGTTAAGTATATTGAGTTTTACAATGAAAAAAGATTTCAAAAAAGACTAGGATGCATGG